>NZ_AP018194.1:1208740-1659793 GCF_002368235.1 Scytonema sp. HK-05
CCCCAGCACCGGATCTATCCGCACCACCCACTCCACCCCCGGCACCGGAACTATCCGCACCACCCGCACCACCCCCAGCCCAAACTCCACCGCCCACAGTCGTACCATCTGCTTCTAGAACTCAGTTGCAGCAGGTGACGGCACGGCTGCTTCACATCCAAACAGACAGGGAAATTGAATTGCCGCAAAACCTCTCTGTTATTCATATGGGCAAGCCTAATGATCGCATCCCCCCAGATGTAGATGTTTCAGGATTTCCGAATTCGGAAATTGTTTCGCGGATTCATGCCGATATTCGGGTAGAGGGAGACGCCCACTACATCGAAGATGTCGGAAGTTCCAATGGCACCTACATCAATAACTTGCCCCTATTACCAGGAAATCGGCACCGCCTACGCCCAGGCGATCGCATAAGTTTGGGTAAGGGAGATATGGTAACATTCCTGTTTCAACTTGTATAACGAAGGCTCTAGTACCGCTACCTTTGTAAGTCAAAAGCATGCCCTTGAGCGATAGCGTTGCGGTCAAAAGTCAAAAGTCCTTTTTTCCTAGCTTTTGACCTGTTACAGATGGTCGGTTTATTTCCGCGCCCTGTGTACTAGTATAAATTCAAAAATGATTTGTGTCTGGTGGTTGATAGTCGCCGCCAGACACAAACTGTAGTTAGCATGGATAAAACTGCAACAAAAGCAGTCGGGTGAATACGTTTAGGAAAGTGACCCATGAGCAGCCTTGGCAAAGATTTTGAACCCTTGCTAACAAAAGAAGCGCCGCCAGCAGTTGACCGCATGGGGCTTACGTGGCTTATTGCCGCAGCGATCGCCACGATTTTACTGTGGCAAGTACCAGCAGGTAATTATATTTTATACCCATTTACCATCCTGGCAACTTGGTTTCACGAAATGGGTCACGGCTTGATGGCACTGCTATTGGGCGGACAGTTTCGGAAATTGGAAATTTTTGGTAACGGTTCCGGTGTAGCAAGTTATGCCATGTCCTTGTCTTTGGCACCAATTGGTCCAGCTTTAGTTGCAGCGGCAGGACCAATGGGACCACCGATTGCTGGTGCAGCTTTGATTTTGGCTTCCCGCAGTTTTAAGCTGGCAACGCTCAGTTTAAAAATTTTAGGTGTTTTCTTACTAGTTTCGACGATAATTTGGGTGCGATCGCTCTTTGGAATTGTGGCGATTCCTCTACTAGGTTTAATTATCCTAGGTATTGCCTTGAAAGCGCCGCGTTGGGTGCAGGGGTTTACTGTTCAATTTCTCGGCGTGCAAGCTTGTGTGAGTACGTATCATCAGCTGGACTATTTGTTTAGCTATAGTGCTGGTCCCTTGGGACTTTCGGATACAGCGCAAATACAGCAGCGGTTGTTGTTACCTTATTGGTTTTGGGGTGGATTGATGGCAGTTGCATCTCTGGTGATTTTAGTACAAAGCCTCCGCCTTGCCTATCGTTCGAGGTGAGCAACGCACCTTTTTTCCTTGATCATATGTAGTTTTTGTTATACAGCTAATACAGGGCATTGATTAAATGGAAATAGCTCCTCATATCTACGTCGATCCTCAGATTCATCACGGTACACCCGTGATCACCGGAACCCGAATTCCTGTCTCTATTGTGATTGGTTCGTTAGCAGGCGGTATGGATAAGCAAGAAGTCATGTAAGAATACGGACTCAGCAAAGAGCAGGTAGAAGCAGCTTTAGCATACGCAGCCGAGTTGGTAAAACAAACAGATGTTGTGCCACTAGGAGCTTAATTTTTGAACTTTTTAGTTGATGAGAATTTGTAAAATAAGAAACATTGCCCTGCCAAAGCTCTGTAGGGCGCATCTCAGTGATAGCAATACATTTGGCAAAGAAATCTGGATTCTTTTGATTTAGCTTTGTATGTTTAGTTATATATAAATATACGCACTCTCTTTGCATGGCTGCTACTCCCAATCCTGAGTTTCAGGCATATCTCGAAGCGATCGCCACTGAACCGAAGTATCAGTACTGGTCGAATAATTACACATCCACAGATACAGTAGGTAAGCAGCCGCTGAATGATATTGGGTTAATGGTGCAAACAGTACCGCTCAAACAGCAGCAAGGAATGTCATCTGAGGAAAAAGAGGAAATTGAACGGCTTAACGTGCTGGAGGCTATCCGTAAATATGCGGTAAAGCATGTATTGCTGGTAGGAAAACCCGGCTCAGGAAAATCAACAGCATTAGAGCGGCTGTTGTGGGAAGAAGCTACAAAACCTCTCCCCCCTACCCCCCTCTCCGAAGCGGAGAGGGGGGAAGAAGATTCTCCCCCTTCCCTCGTAGGGAAGGGGGCTGGGGGGTTAGGTCAGATCCCCGTGCTAGTGAGACTTAGAGAATACAAAACTTCTGTATTGGATATCATTCGGGATTTTTTGGCTACACATGATCCATCGCTTGAAGAACTCGAAGAAACTGATATTAAAAGGTTGCTGTTAAAGGGTCAGTTTTTGTTGTTAGTTGATGGGTTGAACGAATTGCCCGACGAACAAGCCAGAGAGGAGTTAAAGAAATTTCGGCAAAAATACAAGCGATGCACTCCCATGATATTTACCACGCGAGATTTGAGTCTAGGGCGAGACTTCCATTTTACCAAGCAACTGGAAATGCAACCCCTGACAGAAACTCAGATGCAAGCGTTTGTCCGGGCGTACCTTGGACAGCAGGGAGAGCAAATGCTACCGCAGTTGAATGACCGCCAGCGGAAATTTGCTGAAACACCCCTGCTGCTATGGATGCTGTGTCGCGTCTATGCCCAAGAGGGAGGTAAAATACCCACCAATTTGGGGGCGGCATTTCAGGACTTTGCCAGTCTCTATGACAATCAACTCAAAAGAGGTGTCCCAGCCTTTGAGAACTATCGCCACTGGTGTTCTGAATTGTTGCAACAGTTAGCGTTCAACATGATGCAGGGTGCAGCGCCAGCAGAACTTCGCTTGAATATTTCCAAAGGAGAAGCAGAAGACATCCTCACCCAGTATCTAGAACGGGAGAAGTTTGATAAGCCCCGCGACTATGCTAAACGCTGGTTAGAGGATTTGCTAGAGCATCACCTCATTCAGGTGCAAAGCAACAACCAAATTGAGTTTCGCCACCAGCTCTTGCAAGAATACTATGCGGCGGAATACTTGCTAAAACAGCTACATTGCCTGAGTGATGCCAAGTTGAAACGTGATTACCTCAATTACCTGAAGTGGACAGAACCGCTAGCGCTGATGTTGGCGTTGGAAGAAAAAGAGGCGCAGGCAATGCGAGTGGTGAAGTTGGCGTTGGATGTGGATTTGATGTTGGCGGCGAGGTTGGCGGGGGAGGTGAAGCCAGAGTTTCAGGAGAAGACGGTTGGATTGATTTTGGGGTTGAATGTTCCTCAAACACTTAAGATTGAGCTTTTAGGTATTACACGTTCTGAATATGCTAATGCATTTTCAAGTAATATATTACACTATGAATACTCAGATGCCCGTGGGAGTGCCGATTATGCATTAGAAAAAATTGGCAATCAGCAGGCGGTAGATGCCCTGATTCTGGCTTTACAGGATAAAAATTTATCTGTTCGTAGTAGTGCCATTGATGCATTAGCAAAAATCGGCAATCGTCAGGCAGTAGATGCCCTGATTCTGGCTTTACAAAATGAATACTCAGATGTCCGTAGTAGTGCCATTGATGCATTAGCAAAAATCGGCAATCGTCAGGCAGTAGATGCCCTGATTCTGGCTTTACAAAATGAATACTCAGATGTCCGTAGTAGTGCCGCTATTGCATTAGTAAAAATCTCCACTCAGCATATGGAAAATGCCCTAATTCTGGTTTCACAGCATCAATCATCTGTTCGTTTGAGTACCGCTATTGCATTAGGAAAAATTGGCAATCAGCAGGCAGAAAATGCCTTATTTCTGGCTTTACAGAATCAAGTCTCATCTATTCGTTTGAGTCTCACTGATCTATTTGCACAAATCGGCAATGTAGATGCCCTAATTCTGCGTTTACAGGATGAATACTTATCTGTTCGTTTGAGTGCTGCTTCTGCATTAGGAAATATTGCTGACTCTGAAATCCTGTCCCGTCTATGGGAGTTACGATTGAATGGGATAGAAGAGACAAGAAATACTATTTTAAAAATTCAAGAAGGTTGCAAGTTTTATAACCACGAAATTTTTAACTCTCCTCCCGTCGTGGAGGGTAAAACACTTCCAGGTTCAGCAGTCATCAACTCCGAGATCGTGCAGATTATTGAGAAAAATGATGGCACTGTTATAGCTAAGAAGATATGAGATGAAAAGCTTTCATTTAAGGAATAAAAACAATGCCAGAACAATCTCCAGGTTCCAAATATAGTTTCACTAATTCGGAAGTCGTGCAGATTATTGAGAAAAATGATGGTACTGTGATAGGTAAGAGTGTTTCAGAACAGAAACAAAATCTTGCACAAGCAAGGAAAGAAATTCAAGAATTATGCAATCAACTCAATCAAAATTACCCCGCTACAACAGAAACCCAGAAACAAACGGCTATAATTCAAACAGTTCAGCAGCAAATCAAGCGCAACCCCACTCTGAGACAGAGGCTGTGGAGTGCCTTCACAGCAGGTAGTACTGAGGCGTTGAAACAAGCGCTGGATGCGATTTACAAAAATCCTCTTGTCAGCATTTCGGTTGAGACAATTAAAGGCTTTCTAGAAGCAGAGTACAGCGAGTAGAACCCCACCCCTAACCCCTCCCCGCAAGCGGGGAGGGGCGGTTTTGGCGTAAGCCAAAGCTGGGGTGGGGTTCTCTGATTATGGGCAATTCACCGCATATGTCGTTCATTATAAATCAATACGGTTCCGATAAGACGAAAACCCTTAGTAGAACCACATTGTAGAGACGCGCCATGGCGCGTCTCTACAGAGAACGCGAATGCCACTAAAATCCTTAACTGAACCGTATTGCATTATAAATAGCCTGCGTAGGCAGGCTTTGTTTGTGTAGCCTCACCCTTCCAGGGTGAAGAATCATCAAGCATACCCTTGACATTTGCCAACATCAACTCATCACGTTGTTGCCAGACAGCAAATATTTCTTCTCTGCCATCATAAAGCGTCTCAGTGTCTATTTGATAGACTCCATTACTTACCCGCTTCAACTTCAAACCCAACAAATTCAACAGTCTATTGAGTATTTTTATCGCTGAAATATACTTTTTTTCCTGCAATAAATTAATACCAAGCGCCCTTTTGATATGTTTACTACACTGATAAGTAATATTTTTCAGTAACAACAAATCTGCATCATTTTCGGTAAATTCTCGTTCTGGTTCGAGGAACTGTAGCACTCCTAACGCCCTGAACGCCTCAACTTTAAGGGTATTAGTCTTTAAATCTGGCAGAAAAACTTTACCTTCACCCCAAGACAATTGCTGATGCCATTCTTGTTTATCTCTCAGGCGAAGAAACTCGCTTTCATGAGTTAGATAATAATGTGTTAATAATTGGCTATAATACCCTTTGTCATCCCATAATTTTAGCAGAGGAGTGACTTCAATACCATATTTCTGTCTAAGAGTATATTTATTAATTTGGTTGCGTTCCTCATCTGTGAGCGAGTGTTTCACTAAAAGCTGTTCATATTCCACGTAATCAATATCCTGAGCATTAGCTACAGCCGTTGCAGCCGCTAATTGATTTCGCCGCTTGATTTCTCTGATTTTAATATCAATTTCTTTTGATTTTTTGCGGCTATGAGACCAATCTTTCTGGACTTGGAATATTTCTAAAATCAACCTTTTACGGTTTGCAAAATCATTGGGGTCAGTTGCTAATAAGGCAAGGCGTAAATCTCGGACAATATTTTTTTGTACATCATTACTTCGTACATGAATTTGATGCCCATCAGCAATCAACCCATCTTTCATAGATTGACGGTAGAGGGTAATAGAAGCATTCACCCTTGCAGATAATTTTGCCCAAGTCCGCAAATGCATTGGATCATACACTAACGGCAAATCTACATCAACTTTATGCAGCGGACTAAGTAAAGCTAAGTTTTCTTTTTGATTTTCCTGATACCAATAAGACAATGAACGATAATTTGTGCTTCCACTGCCAATGAAGCCAATTCCTCGCTTAGCACACCAGACGATGCGCGGTACATCATCGCGTACTCTTGCTAATGCTTGTCGTGCTTCCGTATCAGGGATGACTCCTTGAAAAATACCATAAACTCTGTCAAAATGTTGGACATCAATGCTAATTCCCGTACCAAGGCTAGGAGTGACAAAAACAGTGTTGTATTCAGTCACTTTTTGATTGAGATTTGCTACAAAATCAACGGCTTCATGTCCTGGTGTGTTTGTCGTGTGACTGCTGATAACCAGAGTTTTTGGAAATTGCTGTTTCAATCTTTCTAAACGCTCTTTGAGGTAACGTTCGATTGTTTCACAACTGTAACGTCCAGTGCGACTATCGGTTGTGACATAACATTTTTGTCCTGTAATTAAATCGAGTTCCAGTTGATGAATTAAGGGAGTTGGGTTTGGAGAATCATAGAAAGTCACATCCCAACCTTGCTGTGGTTTCCACTGATTCACAACCACCCAAGGTGTTATTTTAATTCCTGCCAATCCCTGCAAATATTCTAAGGAAACATCTGATAAATCAGCATCTTGGGCAATAACTAACCCTCCAGTTATCAAAACTGTGGAAATAATCTGCTGGAATACTTTTAGAATTTTGACGCGCTTATCTTTACAAGTATTGCTGTTAAGTAGATGCCATAAAGATTGTTCGACTTCATCCAAAATTATTATCGCCCCTCGCCAATCTTCAGGATTCAGCTTCCAAAGGGAATCAATGCACAATCCGAGAGAATTAGGCTTGTAGTAAGCGCTTAAGCGCTGATTACGAAACCATTCCTCTTTACCCATTCCCCATTGAATGCCGATTTTGTCGCATAAAAAGCGTCCCAATTGGATTCTGTGAGTCATTAATAAAACGGGTTGGTTTCTGCTTTTGGCTTGATTCACAACAGCTTGCACTGTTGTGGTTTTCCCTGTTCCTTTTGCAGACTTGACTCCCACTAATCCAGACGTGGGGAACGGTATTTCTCCTAAATAGCGGCGGTTCAGGGTGAGTGCAGCAGGAATGGTTAACTCGCTGTGGGGTTTGATTTGGGCAAGGTAAACTTCTAAATCAATGCTTTGCCGATACATCGCCTCGAAAGCACTTGCACCTTTGGCGACAATAAAATCATCAACCCCTTTTTCTATTCCTGGAAGTTGAATGACTTGAACAAGGCAATTTGTTTCTTGGAAGAGAAATCCTAGCTGGGAGATGGCATTATTTACCGCTGCGATTGTCTTAGGTTGAGTTTCAAAATCAAAGCAAATGTAAAAGATGCGCCGAGTATTGGTAAACACCGCCAAGTCGGGGATAAGCTGGCGAGTAATCACTTTGCCAAAGTTATCTTTGATGACGCGGTAACCACTGGTAATTCCAGGGATGGCTAAAGCTGCGTATCCTTGTGTCAACAGTGCTGCTGCTTTTTTAACACCCTCGCAAATTATGACGGGGATGTTCTGTTCCATAACCCATTGCCAAAAGCCTTCGGCTTCACCATTACAGGCAATGTTGATATTGTCAGGTATGGCGACATTGTAACGTTGGGCGACTTGCTGCCAAATACGTAGTGATACCCGCAGACAAAATACGCGTGTTGGTGTGCTGGGGGGATGTTCGTACTTAATCAACTTGTTATTTTCATTTAATCGAGGTTGGTTGGGCTTAAAGCACCCCCACTCCATTGCTTGCCAATGATTGAGGGGATCAAGTCCAGAACACCACCAACCACCTTCAGCAATATGGGCGTAACGCTGCAACCACCCACTTCTTACCATTCCAGTATTTGTACGGGGTAGATGTTCAGAAATCAATAAGTAGTCATAAGTTGTTCTGCCTTGTAGAGACATAAAATTGAGTCTAGCAAGGTCTAAATCTATACCGCTACCTTTGACTAATTCCTCAAGGTGTTGGGGGTTTAGATAGTACGAATGCATTGGTTTAGGTGGCAAAGGATGACAAGGGACTTAACACCTTATCATGCATTTGCTGGTTTTGAGATCAGCGATGGTGAAAGTTTTGTGAGACTCATTATAGGTATAAAAAAATACCCATTATTTGGAACTGCGAGAAGTCATGCGGTTATAGACAAGACGAGACATCTTGGGAAAAATATCTACCTCATCAGCGTATGCCGAGTCTGGAGCGAAAATCGCCAAAATATAAGTAGCTTTACTATTCTCTGTGACAACCATTGCCGCTTCTGCGCGAGAAATAGAAGTCCAGCCAGCTTTAGAATGTAAACGAACACGAGTATGGGGTAAAGACTCACCAAAAAAGGTGCGTACAGGGTTGAAATCATAAGAGTCTGGCGATCGCCAAACTTTGGGATTTAAATCTCTTTTTAGCCATCCACACATTTTTTTGCTAGCTTGCACAGAAACAGCCTGCCCGGCGTAACAAATTTCGTACAATAGTCTGGCTGCGTGTTGAGTTGTTATCCTATTCCAGTCCCCTGGGTTACTTAGCAGCTGTGATTCACTCCCCTCAGGTTCTGGAAGATTAATGTAGTCAATGGGAAATGTTTTTTGAATAACACTAATATTTTTGTAACCTGCTTGTCGGAAAAACCGGTTAACTTGTTGGCGTTTGTTTTTCCAAACTTTAAACTTTTCACTCTTTAGTTCTGGTTCAGAACGCGTACCTGTGACTTCGTCAAGAATAAAGCTAGCAGCCTCATTATCAGACTCCTTTATCATTTTTGCCAGATAAGGAGCAAAATCCTTTTCATTTTTCCAAATACCATTCTCTATTTGGGCATACAAAACGACCATCCAAAACATTTTAATGACACTAGCGGGATATCTTGGTGTATTTTCTTGATATCCGGCTGTTTCGCTAGTTTTTGCATCTATTAAGGTAATCGATAAAGGCTTTGTAGGCAGACTTTGATCAGTAGCAAGCTCTACAACATCGTTAACAATGGCTTGCAACTCTTGAGAGTGTTTAAAATTTGGAGGCTTTTTGAGATTGTAGACGACTTCTAAATCTTGTTTTTCTGGTTGACGAGACGGAATAGGCAGTGATTTGGCAACAGCCCAGTCAGGAACTGGTGGAGGTGGAGTCAGTGATTTGAACTTTTGTCGGGCGGGTGATTTGGCAGCAACCTCGACAGCAGGAGTTGGCAAAGGTGCAGTTAGTGATTTGGAATTTTGTTGGGTGGATGATTTGGCAGCAACTTGGACACTAGCAGGTGAAGCCGATGTCGGTAGATTCAATGAATATTGGGCAGATGATTTTACAAACTGTTCTGCCATATATTTAGTTATCAAAATGGCTATCAATACACTTAGAATTGTGAATTTAAGTGTCAGATGATTGACTTTGGTAGCCAAGCTGAGCTTTGAGAATTGGTGAAAGAAAATTTGAGATTTACGCCGTTTCGGCATTTTATCTAATTTTTAATTGGTTTTTCTAAGGACAAAAAAGTTAACATGACGCATTTTAGCAAAAAGGTGTAATTTATACCAAAGACATTTAGACAGATTTTGAAAATCAAGGCAACTGTACTTGTAGCGGTTCTCATTTGCCTTGAATACAGTTTTTGTAGGCTGTCCTGCCCTGCCATAGATGTCAACTTCACGCTCAAATACCCAATCCACCGTCGTTTAGATCCCCCAACCCCCTTAAAAAGGGGGCTAATATTGAATGAAGTAATTATTTATCTGTGTCCATCTGTGTCCATCTGTGGTTCATTATTTCTTTGTGTACCTTACTCCGGGTTCTTACCGCTATAAGTCTTTAACCGAACATGATATAAGATTTAATTTCCCCCCTTTTTAAGGGGGGATTAAGGGGGGATCGAAAATCTAGATGATACATCGAAAAATGCTTAAATGCTTGTCAATAATAACTTTTGGCTTCATATCATGTCCGGTTAATTAGTTATGATTGCCACGTTGACTGCACCCCACACGCCAGTCGCCTAGGTCGGGAAACCCTCCAAAGGGCGCTGGCTCCCCTTTATCCCCTCCCCCTTCGGGTTCGCCAGTCGCCTACGGCGGGAAACCCGCCTGCAGCGCTGGACTCACCGCTCGCGGTCCGGGGACGTGAAGCGTAGCTTTACGGGGGACTCGGGGCCCCCTCTGGGGATAGGGGGAGGGGGTTCTTCAGGAATGATAAGTAATCAACCGAACCTGATATAAGTTGACACCAATGCTGTCCTGCCCGCCCTGAATCGGTTCTCAGCCGATTCAAAAATGCTGATCATTTTTTTGATTGAGTCAGTGCTATGACTTGCTCAAAGTCGAAATTTTCAACCAAAACTTTCAAAGCCTCGATCAAATCTACTTTGTCTGCTGGAATTTGTTCCATAAGTTGAACAATCAGCAAATCATTGCCTTGGCTAGCAGCATTGTCAAGCTGTTGTATCCACTCAGCAGGCATACTTGCTATCTCAGCAGCCAAGTTAGCAGAATTGCGAACAACCTCATGAATCGGTGAAGTGATATCTGCATTTGGAGTGTGTTCTTGGTAAAGATATCGCACACCCAAGTATTTGCTTATTTCTGTGAGTAAATCTTGTTCTTGAAACGGTTTACTCAAGATATTGTCACAACCAGCGGTCAATATTTTGTGTTTTTCTTCTTCAAAGGCGCTTGCCGTGAGGGCGATGATGATGGTTTGGTGAGGATGAGGAAGCATCTGTTTCATCTGCTTCTCCCTTGCCTTAATCAATCTAGTTGCCTCATAGCCATCCATCACTGGCATCCGCATATCCATAAAAATCAAGTGAGGTTGCCATATTTCCCAAACAGTGAGAGCATCTTGACCGTTGGTGGCTTCCTGTACTTGAAAGCCTAAGCTGTTCAGCAGCTTGACTAATAGCATACGGTTGGTTTGCTTATCCTCGACAACTAAAATCCGATAACTTGGTTGCTGGGGAGCTAAACCTATGACTTTGTCACTCGTGAACTCAAGAGTTTGTGTTTTCGCTTCTGTTGCCTGACGCGCTGGAATAAAAAAGGTAAACTGAGTTCCAACCCCCAAGGTACTGCTAACCTGGATTTGCCCACCCATGATTTCCACGAACTTTTGAGTGATGGATAAACCCAACCCAGTACCTTGACCAGATTTTAACCCAGTTGTGGTTTGTCCAAAGGCTTGAAATAATTTATTGAACTCATCAGGATCAATACCAGGACCAGTGTCTGTTACCTCGAACTGTAAGGTGTAAGGGGGAGAAAAAACTCCTCCCTCTTCCGTATCTTCGTCTATATCCCCAGTTGCCGCATCTGTGAGCGACACCCGCAAAATTACACTCCCAATTTCTGTAAATTTGATGGCATTGTCCAGTAAGTTAATCAATACCTGACGCAGTTTACTTTCATCAGTTGTGATATATTGCGGCACTTCGGGGGTACGCTCAAAGACTAGGTTTAAACTCTTGGATTGAGCCTTGAGTTTGAGCATGCCCTCTAAACTATCGAGCAACCGATGTAAATCAAAATTATTCTCATTATATGTGATGCGTCCTGCTTCGATTTTAGACATCTGTAAAATGTCGTTAATTAACTCCAACAGATGTTCGCCACTACGATTAATGATTTTCAGGAATTGCTGATGCTCTGCTTTTATGGAGGAGTCGCGGTTCATCAGTTGGCTAAAGCCAAGGATTGCATTGAGTGGCGTTCTCAGTTCGTGGCTCATATTTGCTAAAAATTCGCTTTTAGCACGGTTAGCTTTATCAGCGATTTCCTTAGCTTGTTTGAGTTCGGTTGACTGCTGCTGCGTTTGTGCTAACAATTCTGCCTGTTGGATTGCCACTCCCAACTGTGCCCCAATCTGAACCACCATTTTTATTTCTGCTTCTTTCCAATAACGAGGAGCAAAATTTTGATACACTCCTAGCAAACCCCACAGTTGATTGCTGCAAAAGATAGGAACTGTGAGATAAGCCCTTGCTTGAAATTGTTCTAATAATTCAAGGTAACAAGAGTCAAAACCAGCCTCGTAAATATCCGAAACGCAGCGATAGTTTATGCCAGAACGGTAAATACCGCCTTGGGTGTTGTACAGATAGGTGTCTTGTATGATCTTATCTACATCCCCAAAACCTTTAATAGCGCAATTGTCTTGGTTGACAGCAACCTCTGTCAATTCGGGTTGATTTTTTTGTTCCCCTATCAGTGCTTTCCAACCTTCTGCTACTGACTCGGAGACAAATTCTCCACTCCAATCAGGATGAAAGCGATAAACAAGGACGCGATCGCACTTTAAAGCTTGTCGCAACTCTTGCGTTGTCGCACTGAAAATTTGATCAATTTCCAGAGTTTGACGCATCCGTTGAATCACAAAGGCAATTGCCCTTTCTCGTTCTGCACTTTGAGCAAGCAATTCTTCTGCAAGTTTCCGTTCTAGTTCAGCTCCTGCACGAGCCGCAAAAATTTGTAAAATTGACTCTTTGCCCAAATCAATCTCTAATGGTTTGACATCCATCACCACCAAGTAACCGATAACCTCCCCGTTCGAGTCAACTAGGGGCAGCAAATAACTGTAAAGATTCGACTTGCCGACATCTTGCTCTCTACGTATAACCACTGAAACGTTGTCGTCAACTCCGCCAAAGACTGGTTTACAGTGTTCATCGGTAATAGCGGCTATATTGTACTCGAAGTTTTCACCTAAGTCAACACCATTCCAAAATGCCAGAGTACGAAGTTGAGCTTTCGCCTCATTAGTAAACTCACTGACAAAAGCGTAACGAACTTGTAAAACTTGGGCAATATAGCGTACGCACGAGCGAAAAAACTCATTACCAGTTGTATAAGCTGTTCCCTCAACAATCAATTGCAGTGTCGCTTCAACTTGCTTTCTTTGAGTGATATCGCTAAAAGTGCAGACGACTCTGTCTACGCTACCATCATTTGCCATCTGAGGATCTGCATTCACTAACAACCAGCGTTGCTGTTGGCTTTTGGGATCTTCAATCCCCATGACTATATTGTGAATCGGTTTTTGTAGGGTTATTGCTTTGTACACGGGTCGTTCTTTTTCTGGCAGAGGCGTACCATCTTCACGCAACAACAACCAACCTGCACCAAAGACCTGGGGCTGTTTATTCTTAGGATCGAGATTGAGGAGATTTTCTGCTGCTTGATTGCTGATCAGAATTTTGCCATTGCAATTAAGCAACAAGACTCCCACTTGCATCTCTCGAATCAGCGTCCGAAAGCGTTTTTCACTTTCCTCTAAAGCTTTTTGTTGTAATAACTGAGCTGTTAAATGCTGGTCGAATAGAGAAGTTAATAAAGCTAAAGTTAAGACGAATAATGTCGAAATGCTAATGGCAATAGCCAACCAGGGCTGACTTATGACAGGAGATTCCACTTTTGATAAATTTTTGTAGGCGATAAAGTGAGTTGCCCACATTCCAGTGTAGTGCATCCCAGTGATGGCAATTCCCATTAAAAAAGCGCTGCCAACTTTCTGCCATATTACCCCTTTCAAGTCTGGATTTTTTTGCAGCCTAAATGCCAGCCAAAGAGCTGCAAAAGAGGCAATAATTGCAATGGCAACTGACAAACTGACTAAAATTAAGTCATACTCAATCTTCGCCTGAAGTCGCATAGCTGCCATGCCTGTGTAGTGCATACCAGCAATGGCAACTCCCATACAAACGCCACCACCAATGACAAGCGGTGTTGAAATAAAATGCGAGAGTAAGAATAAACCGATGCCAGAAGCTAGGACTGCACATAACAGAGAAACCACAGTGATCGATACATCGTAACTTACAGGCTGAGGCAATTCAAAAGCGAGCATGGCAACAAAGTGCATTGACCAAATGCCTGTTCCCATAGCTACAGATCCCCCCAATAGCCACAGCAAACGCCTCCATTTGCTAGAAACCAGCACTCGTCGTGATAAGTCTAAGGCTGTATACGAGGAAATAACTGCGATCGCCAAGGAAAGTATTACTAGTTCTAATTTATACGTCCCTGTCAGTTCGCTATACATATTTTTTTATGCACCTAACCGATGACTGAAGTTTGATCTGGCTATTTTCAGGAAGTGTCATACTTATATTTTTTAGGGATGCAGGAATATACCCTACTGGGCATTTTTAATTTATAGAAGCACTTAATAACATTATTTTCTCAATTTATGCTTGTTTCCAGCTGCAATCTCAGATAAATCCTATCCTCCACATCATCTGCATTATGTAAAAACTCTATATTTATCAATGAGCTTTAAGTAAGAAAACGATGAGGAAATCTATTTTACTTCGGGAATAAATACGTAATTTCACGTAGAAAGTTAATTTTGTGATTTCCCATCACAGCTATACCAATTCTTTGTAACGATGAGCTTAATAATTACCTCGGTTTCGGCGTTCCCCCTTGCCTTGGTAAGGGGAAACTACAGAAGGGTCGGATAAAGGTCCTAGTCATGGAGAATTAGTAATAGTAGTTATGTAATTCTCTCAAATGTATTGTCAAGAGTGTTTCTACTAAAAGAGAATCTTTACAACATCCTTTCGCTAACTTCAGGAGCATTAAGTTGGTCAAGAATTGACCAAACGTGCTGTAACATTGGTTCCAGACCAGCACCCGTAACTGCCGAGATTAGGAAAACAGGGGAGTAGGAGAGGTGATTGAGCTGTGTCGCTAGCGCTTCCAAATCCTTTGTTTCCCTATCAACAGCATCAATTTTACTCAGTGCCAAAAGTTGGGGACGCTCTACTAAACCCCGTCCGTATGCTTGCAATTCTTCTTGAATTGTGTTATAATCTGCAACCACATCATCGCTAGTTGCATCAATCAGATGTAGCAGTACCCGTGTGCGCTCAATGTGACGCAAAAAATCGTGTCCCAGCCCTGCTCCTTGGGAAGCACCCTCAATGAGTCCAGGAATATCAGCAAAAACCGTACCATCTCCGCTGGGCTTGCGCACGACACCCAAATTTGGAATGAGGGTGGTAAAGGGGTAGTCAGCAATTTTGGGACGTGCGGCGGATAAAGCTGAAATCAAAGTTGATTTTCCGGCATTTGGCAACCCAATAATCCCTACCTCCGCTAAGAGTTTCAATTCCAAACGGAGTGACTTGATTTCCCCAGGTAGTCCTGGGAGGGCGTACTCAGGGGCGCGGTTGCGGTTACTTAAGAAATACTTGTTTCCCAGTCCACCTTTACCGCCAAGAGCAACCACTAAAGTTTGCCCAGGTTCGACCAAATCCCCCAGTATCTCATCAGTTTCCGCATTATAAACAACGGTACCGCAGGGAACCTCGATGATCAAATCCTTGCCATTTGCCCCTGTGCAATTATTTGGTCCCCCACGAGAACCGTTTTCTGCCTGAAAGCGGTGGTTATATCTAAAGTCAAGCAATGTTTGCAGGTTTTGTGCAGCAACTAACAATACTGAACCGCCTTTTCCCCCATTCCCCCCAGCCGGACCACCAGCTGGCACGTACTTTTCTCTCCGAAAGGCGACAATTCCATCGCCTCCCTTTCCTGCTTCAACTTCAATTTTTGCTTGGTCGATGAATTGCATAATAGAGTCCTGAGTTATGAGTCATGAGTTATAGTCATGAGTTATAAATTATAAGTTTTTCACGAACTCCTCACTTTGTCTTTGGTTAAAACCAAAGGCTCACCTGATTCTTTACTTGTAACTCAGGACTCAGCACTCAGGACTCAGCACTTAGATATATGGCGAAACATCCTCACCGCAGTCATCCGCAAGATAGGATAGAGCGCGGAAACGTAAGCCCACAAGTTGTTCATAGAGTGGGTTGAGTTTGCACAACGGGGGGATGTGAACAATTTTGCGTTTGAACAGCGTGACATCACGCTCGAAGGGACACTGGTTAGGTATCATTTTACATAAAAAACGAGCAACTCTGGGGTCTTGGATGTCTAGCTTGTCAAGCCAGTCGCGCATAGGGCGCAGTGCATCAATTTGACGCTTTGTTGGTGCAGGTTGTAAGGGAATTGGAGTCGTCGTTCCGGAAACCTGCGGCTGTGGGTGTTCGACGGTGTGACGGAGGGCTTCTAAGAGATCCTCTGGCTGTTCTAGGGCTTGGCACAACTGGTGCAGCAGATAGTCCTCGCTAGAAGAATATGTACCGTCTGCGATCGCCACCATAACTGCTGTGCGTAAGAAATTTTCTGCTGTTTTTGTACCTTTCCCCAAAACAGCGGCTAATTCCTCTGGTTCTATTGGGTCTAATGACTCTATTTTGATGCCAGGAGCCAGGTCATCTTCGGTGATGGTGGCAATTAATTCCTGTTCTTGGGCATCGAAGTCACCATCAGCCCAAGCAATGGTGAGTAGTCCACGTAGCCAAGCGGCAATTTGTTCGCTGGTATAAGGAGATTTCACAGCACTTGTCATAAAACCTCACGGTAAGTGTGGAAACCCATCACATACGCGGGATGGGAGGAAACACAACAAAGGCAGAATTAAGCTGCCGTCCCCTAATCGGGGAGGATAGACAGAGGAGTAGTATCTATCCCTTCCCTGTATGCCGGGAACGCAGGTGCTACTCCAGTGAAACAGTCCTGCAGGCGGGTTTCCCGCCGTAGGGAACTGTTGAACCCGAAGGGTAAAGTTAGCCGAACCTAAAAGGTTCCGCTTCGCGAACGGCAAAGTTAGCAGTCGGTACTATGTCAAGGACACTGGCTTAACCCCATAGACCTGTTTAATCCTTGACTTCTAGAGCTTGGGACTGGCACTCTCCGCTCAAGGTAGGACTTGAACACTTGCTGAAGACCGTAGTACACGAAGTACGTGAGCTGGGTCAACTGCAAACTAGAAGATGGGCGCTAAGCCCACGACTACTAGTTGTGGGTCGTTGACAAACTCACGCCTCAAGCAACTCTCACGTCTATATTAACCTGTGGTTAAATGACAAACTGTGGTGCTTATTGCCAAAGCCTTTAAGATTCCTAAGTACTGAGCAATAAGTTTTGAGTTATTTTTTCGATAATTTCTTGTACCCTACTCAGCATTCAGCACGGTCTTGCGTACTCTACTTAGCACTTGATACTCAGCATTTAGCACTATCTTGCGGTACAATCCGTCTGAAGGAAGTATTGAAAATTTTTTCTACTTAAAACAACAAACAGCAAATCAAGCAATCCAGTCGAGGTGTTGATGACTAAAACCAAAGTTGACTTAGGCATCGTACAAGAAACACTACTCCTTACCCTTTGGGCAAGAGCTGCTGAACTACAGCAACCTGACCCCATTATCTGCGACTCCAAATCAGCTGAGATACTTGAGGCAATTGATTACGATTTTGATAAATTGGCTACTGCAAAAATGTCTCAAGTAGGCTGCTGTTTGCGAGGGCTGATACTTGACAACTGGGTACGCACTTACCTTAAACAGCATCCCCAAGGTTCAGTTGTCGAGATTGGTGCAGGACTGAACACGCGCTTTGAACGAGTGGATAACGGCGAAGTCCGCTGGTTTGATTTAGACTTGCCAGATTCAATGAGACTGAGAAAGCAGTTTTTTGAGGAAACAGAACGCCGTAAGTTTATTACCGCTTCTGCTTTAGAAACAGACTGGATAGCGAGTGTCAAAGCGGTGAGTGCAGAACTTTGTCTGTTTGTCGCAGAAGGGGTGTTGATGTATTTTAACGAACAGCAGGTCAAGCAGTTGTTCGCCAATCTTTTAGAGCATTTTCCAGGTTCTTGGTTTGCCTTTGATTCTGTATCTCGATTATTTGTAAAGAATCAAAAAAGACATGGAACACTAAAACACACCTCAGCAAAGTTGGTTTGGAATATCTCAGATATTCACCAGATTAAAAACTGGGACTCTCGATATCAAGTGATGGAAGCCTGTACTTTTGCAGACTTACCAGCTAAATATCTGCAACGTTTTCCTCTGATATATCGCTTGCTATTTTCCTATATTCCTCCCCTACGGAATTCCTATCGCTTGGCTTTAGTGAAATTAGGTTGAATTCAAGTCATTTAAAGTTTACACAGGGGCATACATCATAATGTTCTATTTCGGTATCGAGCATGAAGTGGCTTTCCTAAATCAAGAAGGGAAATTTGCTGATTTTTCCTGTACAAAATTTGATGATTTCCATCAAATTGTTAAACAACTTCCCATATATCCCAATGACTATCTTCAATTGCGTCTTGGAGATGCGGGGATTAGGAAAAAAAGATGGTATATTGAGGGATTTGAACGTTTTGCAGATTCCGAACAAGTTATTGATTGTGTTCCTAAAGGCATCGAAATTAGAACAACTATACACTCTAACATTCAAAGCACTATTGCTGAATTATCAGAAAGTTTTCATCTGCTGTGTGAGGTTGCTGCACAATTTGGTTTTTCGCCGATTTTAGTCAGTTTTAATCCGTACCGTACTGTTTATCAGCCTGATCCACCATTAAATGATTATGAAATAAGACAATTACAGGGTGATCCGGAAGAGCAAACTGCCAACATTCACATGGTGACATATGGACCAGATTTAAATATTTCAGTAGCTGATTTGCCTGTTGAACATCTAATTGATATTGGCAGAAAGCTGACTTATTACAGTCCCTACATCGTTCCTTTTAGTTATAGTTCTCCTTTTTATAAAGGTGAGTTGTGGCAAGGACTGTCAGTACGAACGTTTATTAGGACAGGAAAAAGACCAGCAACGCTGGTTTTTGTAGAGAAACAGGAACAACTGATTAAGAGTGTCCCTTCATTGACGAAAATAGCACGTATCCCAGCAGAAGTAGGTCGTATCGAATTTAAGGCGTTTGATAGTTGTGCTGATTTTTCTATTTATGCTAGTTTGTTAACATTGTTGAAAGGTCTTATTTTAGACGAATCGCTGATGGGTAGAGCAACGACACCCCATACAGCCTTGCACCAACTCTCGGCGCAAGAAGGATTTGACAACGAAGATATTTTTGCGATCGCCACCCAAGTTTTGCAAGCAGCTGAAGTTGCGCTTGCAGACGATCCAGATGTTCATTTGTTAGCGCCGCTTAAAATTCTTCTCCAAAAGCGAAGAACTCCGGCGCATAAACTGATTGAGGTTTTCCAGAGGGTAGGTGTGATAGAACAGGTACTGAGACAGACTTATTCAGCACATTTCTAGCGCTTTTCAAGCAGTTATCAGTTATTAAATGTTCACTGTTTACTGTTGACTGTTGACTGTTGACTGATAACTGTTGATGCGCGGACTGTCCACCCCACAAGAATTCTCAAAGGTAGAACGTGCTTCTACTAGGAAGTAGAGGACGATGCTTGTTAAATTTGATTAAGCTATTAGCTACTAGCTACCAGCTGTCAGCTTTTTGGGTGTTGGGGTGACTTGCCAACTAACTCATATCATGTCCGGTTATATAACCCTGCGGAAATTCGTAGTAGGGACTTTAGTCCTCTTTACCGACAAAGCAAGGACTGAAGTCGTTACTACAAAGAAGTTTTATTATGGGCAATTAAGCGAACATGATATCAATCCCTAAAAAGGCAGACGGCTGATATCTAGTCGCTATTGATTAAGGGAGATAAATTTGGTGCAAGCGACAAACACAGAAGCCAAACAGCGTGTTCAAGAACTGAGACAACTACTACAAAAGGCTAGTTACGCCTACTATGCCCTCGATTCACCCATCATGGAGGACGCAGTTTATGACCGCCTCTATCGAGAATTGCAACAGCTGGAAAATCAGCATCCAGAATTGCTGACACCTGATAGCCCGACTCAACGGGTGGGAGAAAGACCAGCAACCCAATTTATCTCGGTACGCCATAATATTCCACTATATAGTTTAGAAAATGCGTTTAACATTGAAGAATTAAAGGCATGGGAGCAACGTTGGCGGCGACAAGCACCCAACGTAGGTGAGGTGGAATATGTGTGCGAGCTGAAAATTGACGGTTCTGCCTTAGCATTGACATATGAAAACGGTGTTCTTACCAGAGGTGCAACAAGGGGTGATGGGGTTACGGGTGAAGACATTACCCAAAATGCACGGACAATTCGCTCAATTCCCTTACGGTTAAATGTAGAAACGTTGGATGCAAACTCTCTACCAGAGAGGGTGGAAGTGCGGGGTGAGGCGTTTTTGCCCTTAGAAGTGTTTAAACAAATTAATGAGGAAAGGCAAAAAGCCGGTGAAACAGTCTTTGCAAATCCTCGAAACGCTGCAGCGGGAACCCTCAGGCAACTGGACTCCAAAATTGTCGCCCGACGGCGGTTAGATTTCTTTGCCTACACGCTGCACATTCCAGGGTTGGATGATGCCAGTATTGCTAATACTCAGTGGGAAGCGCTGGAACTGTTACAAAAGATGGGATTTCGCGTCAACCCTAACCACAAACTGTGTCCTTCTCTACAAGATGTTGCCCAGTATTACGAATACTGGGACACGGAAAGATTGAATTTGCCCTACATGACAGATGGGGTGGTGGTGAAGCTGAATTCTTTTAAGCTTCAGGAACAACTTGGGTTTACACAAAAGTTCCCCCGTTGGGCAGTGGCGCTGAAGTATGCAGCAGAAGAAGCACCCACGCGCGTGGAAAATATTGCTGTGAACGTCGGAAGAACGGGGGCGCTGACTCCACTTGCAGAAATGCGTCCGGTGCAACTGGCGGGAACAACGGTTTCCCGTGCTACCCTACATAATGCTGACCGCGTTGCTCAATTAGATATCCGCATTGGCGATACAGTTATTGTTCGCAAAGCTGGAGAAATTATTCCGGAAGTGGTGCAGGTTCTCAAAGAACTCCGTCCTGATCATACCAACCCCTTTGTCATGCCCTCCCAGTGTCCGGTTTGCGGTCAACCTGTGGTCAGGGAAACGGGAGAGGCGGTGACTCGCTGCGTCAATGCTTCGTGTCCAGCTATTCTTAAGGGGGCGATTGAACATTGGGTGAGTCGCGATGCTTTGGATATTCGAGGTATGGGCGAAAAACTGGTGCATCAACTCGTGGATAGAGGAGTGGTGCATTCTGTTGCCGATTTATACAACTTGACAGAAGATAGTTTGTATGCATTAGAACGAATGGGGAAAAAGTCGGCACAGAAGTTGGTGGAGGCGATCGCTCAATCGAAAAACCAACCTTGGTCGCGGGTGTTGTATGGTTTGGGTATTCGTCACGTTGGCAGCGTGAATGCTCAATTGTTGACACAGAAGTTTCCCACGGTGGAACAGTTGGCGCAAGCTTCGCAAGCTGATATTGAAACTGTTCACGGTATCGGTGAGGAAATTGCCCAATCTGTACACCAGTGGTTCCGCATCGGTGCGAATCAAACTTTGATTTCTCGCTTGCAAGATGCTGGGTTGCAATTTGCGAGTGCAGTGGAAGAAACAGCGGTGAGTCAGAGTCAGCAAAAGTTGGCTGGTAAAACTTTTGTGATTACTGGTACGCTTCCTACGCTGAAGCGGGATGAAGCAAAGGCGTTGATTCAAAAAGCTGGTGGTAAGGTGACGGATTCTGTGAGTAAGAAAACAGATTATCTGGTTACAGGCGAAGATGCTGGTTCTAAGTTGGTAAAGGCGCAAGAGTTGGGTATTGCGCAGTTGAGTGAAGGGCAATTGTTGGAGTTGTTGCAGGATTAACTAACGAACCGCCAAGACGCCAAGGACGCAGAGGAGGAGAGGAAAAGACTTGTCTTGAAAGTCTACTTTTCTCCTGCTATAAAAAACTGAGAACCGCTATTAAGCTTTTCTAGAAAAGTGCCACCCAACCTACGAGTAAACATTCGCTCTACTGTTGGAACTAATATAAGACCATCTTGCACCAGGACCAACCTTGAGAACCATCTGATAAGGAGTGAACATTTCCCAGTAAAGTAAGTCAACATTGTCTTCACTATTTGGGAGCAATATTAATTTATATCCATAACCCTCTCCTTAATAAGGAGAGGGTGCCGAAGGCGGGTGAGGTTGTTCGTTTTTTATAAGTGTTCATTCGGACATGATATTACCAATGGCTTTTTCTTCTTCTAAAAAATCGCCAAATTCTCTTCTCTCTTCTTCTGTCATACGGAATTCTTTGGCAACAGCTTCTACCTGCTGGATATCTTTCTTATTCCCCAAATAAACTCCCTCTCCAGTAGGATGACACGTAGCGTTTACTCTCTGATTTTAGCCTGTGACCAGTTCCACATCAAAAACTTCTGCGAAGCACTGCGCTACGTGAGAGCGTACCTCTAACAAGGAAATGTCAGGAATCCATTGAGCTAAACTACCTACAGGCTTATCAGTAATACCGCAGGGTACAATATGCTCAAATCCTGTCATGTCAGGACAGACATTTAATGCAAAGCCATGCATCGTAATCCAACGGCTAACTTTAATACCGATAGCAGCGACTTTACGCCCTTCTAACCAAACACCAGTGAAACCAGGATTGCGTTCTCCTTGTAATCCGTAAATTTTGAGCGTACGAATTAGTACTTCTTCTAGTTGGCGCAAGTACCAGTGGAGGTCTTTACGGTAATGTTGCAAATTTAAAATTGGATATCCTACCAGTTGACCGGGACAGTGGTATGTGACTTCGCCGCCTCGTTCAACTCGATGGACTTCATACATCGTTTGAGTGGAGTCAAATTTGAGAAATTCTGAACTGGCTCCTTGCCCCAAAGTGTAGACGGGCGGATGTTCTAGCAATATTAGCACGTCATCTAAGCTGGGGTTTTTAATGCGCTCAGCTAGGAGAGTGCGCTGCCACAAGAGTGCATCTGAGTATGGTATCACTGCTTGGTTATATAAGAAACATCGGCGTTTGTGCAAAGACATATTACGAATTAAGGAAAAACTGAATCAGAATAGAGAGCAAAATGTATCTCATATGACTAATAGGAGTCAAAGAATGTCAAGCTATGCAAAGGATTTTAAAGGAAAGTCAAGGGAATTGGTTTTGCAAAATACAAGGTGCTAGTTTTGAATATATATAACCTCAATGGTGTTGGGAGGAATTCTCTGCAATAACCGTCACGCCAAGAAAATAATAACGGATGTACTGGCTGATGACGCCTAAACGATGGTTGACATAAAATACAAGATTAAGAAGTGCAAAAAGACTTGTGTTTTTTAGGAAAAACAATTAAGCCTCCACCAAGGAGATAACTTACGATGTCTGCGTGGACATCCAGTTGCTTTTCAACCAATTGGAATCACAGCAGAGATTCGTCGTAGGTAAATACAGGGTAAACGCACAAAAACTCGGTTTTGGTGGGCTTAGGGTAGGCGTCGTACCGGCAGTAAGTCTAAATCTGTTCAAGATTGGTTCTGGCGGCAGTGATACACCTTACCGCAATTCCTTTTTATCCCAAACCAAATTTACATACATTGAGCGGGAGAGTTTACATGAAGCTTGTCATCCACGGCAAAAATATTGAAATCACCGAGGCAATTAGGGATTACGTGCATCAAAAGATTGAAAAAGCAGTAAATCATTATCAAAACATCACAAATGAAGTGGATGTGCATCTAAGCGTAGCGCGTAATCCCCGAATTAATCCCAGGCAGGCGGCTGAAGTCACTATTTATGCCAATGGCAGTGTCATCCGTGCGGAAGAGAGTAGCGAGAACCTATACGCCAGCATAGACTTGGTGGCAGATAAAATAGCCCGTCGGCTGCGTAAATACAAAGAACGGCGTCAAGAGAAGAAAACACACGCCCAAGAGACAATCGAAGGAACTGTCCAACCGACAGTCGTGACAGATTTAATTGGCGATCGCACTCCGGAACTGCCTGAAGAAGTTGTCCGCTGCAAATATTTTGCCATGCCACCGATGACTATGGCAGAAGCTTTAGAACATTTGCAATTGGTGGGACACGACTTTTATATGTTCCTTAATGCTGAAACTGGCGAAATCAATGTCATTTACGAACGTAATCACGGCGGTTATGGTGTGATTCAACCCCGTAATATTCATACCAACGGCAAGAACGGCAAGAACGGGAAGACAGCTAATGGTTATGTTCCTATGCCGGAGAAGTCTTTCCAGAATAGGATGTAGTAGTCTATCAATTTTGAGAACGAAAAGTTCGTAGTAAGCGCTAAAGCGCTTACTACAAACTAAAACGCTACGAATTTCTGACTAGCTGTACTTAGGCTGTTTGCAGTTGTTGCAACGTTTTGAGTGCTTCCTCAACGTGACCTTTAAAGTTAAACATTGAGTCGAAGACATATCGCACAGTCCCTTGTGGGTCAATGACATAAGTCACACGACCAGGGATTAAACCAAAAGCTGCGGTTGCACCGTATTGCTTCCGCACTTGGTCGCCTTTATCGCTTAAAAGGGTAAAAGGCAACTGGTACTTGGCAGCAAACTTTTGGTGAGATTCGGGTGAGTCGCCACTCACACCGATGACTTCTGCACCAGCTGTTTTGAATACCTCATATTGGTCGCGAAAGGCACACGATTGAGCCGTACACCCTGGTGTGTCATCTTTGGGGTAAAAATACAGGATGACTGGTTTGCCACGAAAATTATTGAGGCTTACTGGTGTACCATTCTGGGATGGTAATGTGAAATCGGGAGCTGTGTCTCCTACTTTGACTGGCATAGATTTAAAAGAAAAAAATTACAGGTGAGTGGGGTACTTGATGCACAATTTGTGTTAAGAAAATTTTAACTTGTGTGTTGCTTCACAAATTTATCTTAATTGCCTGTATGCACATGAAACCTGATTATGACCAGCCACAGACAGCATATGACAATGCAGTAGCCGCAGGCGCTGCCATCTATAGCAAGCAAATTTTGTCAATCTATGACCTGTATGTGTTAGGTTTCTCGAATACGTTCATCTGGCAATGTCCTTCGCGACTGATACTTGATTTCTATAACGAGCATATTTCAGCAAAGCATTTGGATGTAGGTGTAGGGACAGGATATTTTTTGGATAAGTGCAGATTTCCAACCAACAATCCGTCTATTACGCTTGTGGATTTAAACCCAAACAGCATACAGACCACAGCGAAACGCCTGCGCCATTACAGCCCTAAAACTTACATTGCTAATATACTAGAACCGATTCAGATTGAATCGGCAAGTTTTGACTCGATCGCTCTCAATTACTTGCTCCATTGTCTTCCTGGCAATCTCTTAAGCAAAAGTGTTGTTTTTAGGAATTTGAAACCCCTGGTCAATAATCATCGCGGGGTGATTTTTGGAACAACAATTTTGGGTCAAGATGTCAGACAAAATCTTCTTGCAAAGACTTTGATGAAAACTTACAATTCAAAAGGAATTTTTAGCAATACTGACGATAATCTCACAGATTTAGAGAGCGTCCTGAAAGAAAACTTCCACGATTATTCTGTACGAGTAGTAGGGTGTGTAGCCTTCTTTGTCGGTCGGATTTGAGAGCTTTGTACTCCATAGCTTTTAGAATGTCGTCAATGTCAATGATAGAGTAAAAAGCAACGATTTCTTTAATCATTATTCTCCCTACCACAATGGCTAGCAGGGGATTTTATTGTATTTTGGACTTGTGGCTGTTATAACCAGAAATCTAAGTTCTACATTTTAGAGTATTTGCTCCAAAATTCCATTTATGGGTCGTCTGACTTCACTTGATGTTTTTCGCGGCATGACTATTGCTGCCATGATTCTTGTCAACATGGCGAGTATTGCTGAACCTAATGTTTACCCTCCACTACTCCATGCAGAATGGCATGGCTGCACACCAACTGATTTAGTCTTTCCTTTCTTTTTATTTATTATCGGTGTGGCGATGACTTTCTCATTGTCAAAGTACACCGACAACAACAAACCTACAGCACCTGTTTACTGGCGTATCTTGCGCCGCGCCGCGATTTTATTTGCTTTGGGGTTATTACTCAATGGCTTTTGGAATAAAGGTCCTTGGACTTTTGATTTGAGTACTATCCGTTTTATGGGAGTGTTGCAACGCATCAGCCTGACATACCTACTTGCTTCCGTTGCAGTTCTCAACCTCCCTCGTAAAGGACAATGGATACTAGCAGGGGTATTACTCATCGGTTACTGGTTAGCAATGATGTATGTGCCAGTTCCCGGTTATGGTGTTGGAGTGCTGACGCGGGAGGGAAATTTAGGTGCTTACATAGACCGCTTGATCATTCCTCAAGCACATCTTTATAAAGGCGATGGTTTTAATAATCTAGGAGATCCAGAGGGACTTTTTAGCACGATTCCCGCTGTTGTTAGTGTGCTGGCTGGTTATTTTGCCGGACAATGGATACGCACTCAGCCAGTCAAATCTCGTACAAGCATAGGTTTAGTATTATTTGGTATAGGTTGCTTAATTATCGGTTGGGCATGGGGCTGGACGTTCCCAATTAATAAAAAGCTGTGGACGAGTTCTTATGTAGTTTTCGTTAGTGGTTGGGCATTATTGTTACTTGCAGCTTGTTATGAACTGATTGAAGTACGACGGGTGCGGCGCTGGAGTAAACCCTTTGAAGTGATGGGATTAAATGCCATCTCCCTTTTCGTTGCTTCTGTACTGCTGATTAAAATCTTGGTAAGAACCAAAGTTGGGTCTGGGGAGAATGCTCCCAGCACTTATAATTGGATTTACCAAAATTTGTTTGCCTCTTGGGCTGGGGCAGCGAATGGTTCTTTTTTGTTCGCGATTGTCACTGTATTAGTGTTGGTAGCAGTTGCTTATGGAATGTATCAGCGACAATGGTTTTTTAAAGTTTGAGATCCAGGCAGTTTGGCATAAGGCAAGAGTTGCACCTCAGCTTATGCCAACAGGTTTAACTTACGGGGAGTTTGAGGGGCGGTAAGTCCCGCGCTGTACATGCAAGGTCAGCGTCGGGATACACGGACCCCTCATGCCAATATTGGGGACTCGATGTCCCCAATATTGGTATTTAGAATCTGGAGTTTTCGTGTTAATATGGTTTTCGTTGATAAAAACCTGATTCATGAGCCTAGTTCTAAACTACACCTACCGACTATATCCAGATGCTGAGCAAGAAGCTAAGCTTCTTGACTGGCTAGAGATATGTCGTGGTAGTTACAACTATGCTCTGGGAGAAATCAAAGATTGGTCTAATTCACGCAAGTGTGCAGTAGATCGTTGTTCTGTGTCGTCAGAATATATCATTGCCGCCGATGCTCCATTTCCTGGATACTATCGGCAACAAAATGCCCTGCCTCAGGCAAAGAAAGAATATCCAAGGCTTGGTGAAGTTCCATCACAAGTATTGCAAACCAACATCAGGCGACTTCACGATGCTTGGGAATTCTTTCAAAAACGAGGATTTGGCCTTCCAAGATTCAAAAAGTACGGGCAACTCAAATCAATCTTGTTTCCTCAGATAGCTCCCGATGCTATTACTGGGTGGCAGGTTAAGATTCCTAAATTAGGATTGGTACGGATTAACTTACATCGACCAATCCCAGAAGGATTTGTTGTTAAACAGCTAAGAATCATCCGTAAAGCAGTACGATGGGAAGCTGTGATCACAATTGAATCCGATGTAAAAATCCCTACTGTTCAACCACATGGTCGAGCGGTGGGGATTGATCTAGGGCTTAATAAATTCTTGACAACGTCTGAGCGAGAATTCATCGGTAGACCCAGGTTCTTTGTAGACAAGCAAAGGAAGCTGAAATTGCTCCAACGCCGATTATCTAGAAAGACGAAACGGTCTGCAAATTACGAGAAAGCTCGCTCTAAGGTTGCCAAGCATCACAACAATATAGCCTTCTCACGCAAAAACTACCACTACAAGACGGCACACCATCTGTGTTCCGACAAGCAAGTAGGGATGATATTTGCTGAAGATTTGAATTTGAAAGCAATGAGTCGAGGAATGTTGTGTAAACATACTCTCGACGCTGCTTTTGGACAGTTCTTGAATATCCTTGAATTTGTGTGCTGGAAAAAGGGTGTATTCTTTGCGAAGGTTAATCCGAATGGCACGTCTCAGACTTGTCCAATGTGTTTGGAGGAAACTGGAAAAAAAGACTTATCGCAACGAATACACGAATGTTACTTTTGTGGCTATAAAACAGACAGAGATCACGCTGCTGCTGAAGTAGTGCGACAACGTGGTCTTGAGCTTATTAGTACGCAGGGACTCTGCGGAATGGAAACTGCCTGTGCAGTCGGTCTGCCGGGGGTGGAGGAAACTTCATCTAGGTCAGAGGCGAAATCTGACTCTCGTAAGGGAGGCAGAAGAACCAGGAATGCCCAACCGTAAGATTGGGAAGCCCGCGCTGTACCGTAAGGTCAGCGTCGGGAGGATGTCACATGATCTCAGATAAGGAATTTCACTACTTGCCAGCAGAAACTGATGTAGTTGATGGGGTGCTGCTAGTTGCTAGTTCCGGATAGTGACGCGTTCCCCAGTGAAGGTAAACCTGAACGGTTCACCCTCGCCCACCGGAACATTATCGTCTAGGGGATTTTGGCTTAGGTCGAAGGTACGAATTTCAAATGTCCCTTGCACTGTGTGAGTCTTTGGATTAAACGTCGCACGATAATCGGCTCGACCAGTCGTGACGGGCTGTGCGCTTTCCGGAGAAGGAAAATTGAAGTTGAGTGCCGTGGCGGTAATTTCTCCCTTTTCAGTACACTTCCAAACGCCTTGTCCACTGGTGAAACGATTGTTGGGGAAGGACTGAGCGGCGCTGGGGACGCCCTGATTCCCCCCTTGGTTCGAGTCAATGGCAAAAAAGTTGCCGTCTTCAGTCAGCGTTATCACTCTACGTCCTACAAAGTCGCCATTAAGAAACGTTCTCACGGAGTATGTACCGACGATTGATTTACGACAATCCGTTTGGTTATGACTTGCATCCGTCACAAGTTGAGCCTCTGCGAAACGTGGGAAAAGGGCATCCGGAATGGTGAGCGCTGACAAAGCACAAATTGTCAACACGGTGAAAGTTTTACGAGTTATCATCACTGCCCCTGTGTTTGATGTGATTACAGTCAATAAAGACAATAATTGCTTGTGCTCCAGAAGAGCTTAAATTTTTATTAAAATCGGCACAGCAAGAGACTCGTATTGTTTTCCAATCGAAGCAACATCTAATATCAAGTCCTGATAAATACCAGTAGCGATTGCGCGGAGCGCACTGCCCTATCCCATAAAGAGTACAGGGAGTATGTCACCCGCTCAAAATCGCTGTTTCAAATAGGCTCTTAGTTCATTCTGCTTTTGAACAGTTCCAGCAAGCAAGATACTAATTTTTCCAACCAGAATAGTGCCCCAGTTGACCAGCACAACACCCGTATTGCTTTCAGGATTAAACTCAATTTCACTTAAATCAAGGTTTTCGAGTGAGGAATATTGCGTCTTGAAGGTTTCGCAGCTCCAGCTGAGCATATTGAGCTTCTTAGCAATACCTGTGGGATATGATGCGCCATTAAAGCGTGGATTGCACTCGATCGCCAGATAACGCGTTTGTGTTGCATCTTCCACGACAGCAACATCAAAAGCAAAGACCTCTTTCATTCCACGTTGCGCCATCCATTCGGCTATTGGTTCAACAGTTTCCCAAGGTTGATGCGTACTGGGATAGCGATTGCCTATATGGGCGTAGCCATCAAGTATTTGAGAAGTTACGGCGAGACGTTGAAGCTTTGAAGCTTCAACACAGTATTGCAAATTTAAAAAGGAGGAAGCTGTGACTTCCTCCTGGATTTGCAAAGGTATTTCATCGGGAAACGTTTTCAGAATTTTGGAAAGCTGTTGTTGGTTTTCACATCGGCTAATCCCGGCACCATCAACAGAAATGGTAGGCTTGAAATAACACGGATAGGGAAACTCAGATAAATCTTTGATAGCAGCCTTGTTTTGAAAACAAAACGTTAGAGGAACGCTAACTCCCATCTCTTGTGCAAGCTTTATAAAGTTGTTCTTGCAGTTCATAAACTTAACCGCGTTCAACCAGTCGGAATCTAGCTGGCGAAACCAATCTTCATCACAATCGGCTTTGCTTGTAGTATTGCCGAAGAAAAAAAGGGAAACGTTATGGTTAGGATAGTCTTCCAAGACTTTTAGCGAAACGTCCCAGATGACATTTTTGCTATGGCTTAAACCTATCCGTCCATAATGTTCGGTAATAATATTCCATTGCGATTTTAAATCTGGGTGCAGCTGAATAATATCCTCTGGTTCAGTCAAACCTAGCACCCTACCAGAATAAAGATGATTACCTATCACAGACTCATGGGTGCAGACCATGATGTCATGGTTGAAAATTTTATAGTGAGTCACTTTTCAATCGGTACTATTAGGTTAACTGAAAACTGACGAAATATAGCAAACTTGAGATTATAATCTCATCAGATAAAAATAAGAAAAATATATCTTTAGATAGATATTGAAATAATGTGATGGTATCTGCCCTTGAAGAACCAATTTTCGCCCGGACACCTCAAACCTTCTCTCTAGGTGGTGTCGCGATACCCCGCTGGATCAGATTTGCCTCAAGTTCCCTGATGAATCTTAAATCTTCCTCAAGCAGGGGCTGGTTTAAGCTTCTAGATAGATTCTCAGTTCCCGAGTTCTTCTCAAGGAAAGCAAATGCTTGCCGGAATTCATGTGGACTAGTCTGAATTGGTGAGTCAAAATGACAGGAAATAATCCGCCCAAAATCCCAAGTTGCAACCTTATCAGCCCAGTTAAGCACTTGTGTTGGTGCCTGGGGAAGAATAAGGGTTTGCAGAATCGGTGCCACAAATGGACGCCCATTTCCTCGTAGGGCATCAAATGACTGGTGCCAATTTTCTTTCCATCGAAACGGAAATAAGCCAAAGTATGCTTTTGGGGACCTATTCGGTGCTTTGAGAGCATCCCGTAACGTCTGCCCTACTCCAGCTGTCTCCAACACACTTGGACGCAAGTAAATTGCAAATAATGAGATGCGTTGCCATCCCTTGCGACGGTTTGCTTCATTGTCTTCGATGACTTCCACGGCATTCTCCCTGGCATGAAACAGCAAGGGGTATGGATCTAATTGGACGATCGCCGGTGGTTCTTCTGGCACGGATAGGACAGAATCTGTCACAAGTAAAGTGCGCGATCGCTTGTGAAACATTGCAACTTCTGCAAAAGAACCCCGTCCCAGGTTGATGTCCAGCACTGCATAGTCAAACTCGTCAGCAAAGGGAGCTTGTTTGCTATCCTCTGGTAACACCTGAGTCCGTTTTTGGGGAAAGCCAAGCCAACTCAGTGGTAGGTTGAATGGAAAACTCCACTGGTGCGGTGCGACGAAAACCTGTGCGCTTGGAAAGCGTCTGGCGAAAGGACCAACGAAGACCTTATGCTCCAAACCAGAACTGGTTGGCAGGATGATGTACTTAACATCACCGTGAACAGCCACCAATTCGTTCACTAAGCGGATACACTCGGTCGTCGGAGCAACGGGTGCATAGACCAGGAGACCACCCGCAGCGAGCTTGACGACGGTCATACGAATTGGCACGACGGTGTAGAGGATGCCTTGAAGCTGGTCAAATGTCCAGATAGTATCCTGAACTATTTCCCTGCGAAGTGTCCGCCGCTTGTTGTAGGGGTAGAGTGGTACAGCAGGCCAAAACGGCCATGACCAATCTCTCGGATGCTCCTGTGCCTGTACCTTCGAGTGACGTTCCTGTGAGTTCATCGTCCTTCTACCCCGGAAGTGTTCCTTTCCAATAGACTTCTCGCAAAAGTTATGATTTAAGGATATTTAGAACCACAGATGGACACAGATGGACACAGATAATTAACTAGTGTCCATCTGTGGTTTAATTTTCTCCAATTTTGACTTTTACAAGAGATTTCATCTTTAACACTCAAACGGTTCTTGCTTGTGCTGGGAGAAATTTGTGAGGACAACTCCCTGTACACAAACAATCGTGCCTACAAACTACGCGCCCACAGATTCCTTAGCAGCGTACATCACTTCGACTGTGATGATACTCACATTCCGCTCGCGAGCAAATTTCTCGGTGTTGCGCTTGACTTTACCGCGCACAAAGCCAGGAATCTTGTTCAATTCTGCTTGAGCATCCTTCGCCCACGCCAAATCAGAATCAGCAGAAATGCCCTTGGTAATCACTTCCTTGGTGTCGTGTCCGCCGAAGATTTCCAAGAGGTGGTCTTCCATTCCTAGGGTGAAGGAATTGTAAACCAAATCCGCAATTTGATTTGTCCCTTCGTAACCCATGAATGGCTTGTAACCAATGGGGAAGTTCTGGATGTGAATTGGTGCAGCAATCACACCGCAGGGGATATCCAGGCGCTTACCAACGTGGCGTTCCATTTGGGTACCGAAGATAGCAGAAGGTTCAACGCGGGCGATCGCATCCCCAATTGCACCATGATCTTCGGTGATTAGCACTTCATCGCAGTACTCGCTGACCTGTTCGCGGAACCAGTCTGCATCATACTTACAGTAGGTTCCAGCCCAAACAACGTGAATCCCCATTTCCCGTGCCAGAATCTTGGTCATAGCAGCAGCATGAGTGTTGTCACCAAACACCACAGCTTTTTTGCCGGTCAAGTTTTGACAGTCAATGGAACGGGAGAACCAAGCAGCCTGAGAGACATACAGGGTTTGCTCGTTGATGTATTCTTCGTAATCAGCATCCGCACCTTGACCGTTAATCACCTGCTGAATTTTACGGATGCAGCGGGCAGTTTCCACAACACCCATCGGCGTAATATCTACGTAGGGCGTTCCAAATTGTTCTTCCAGGTAACGAGCTGCCATTAAGCCGAGTTCACGGTAAGGCACCAAGTTAAACCAGGCTCTGGGCATGTTCTTCAACTGGTGAACCGAAGCACCTTCGGGAATTACGGTATTCACCTCAATTCCCAAATCAGCCATCAGCCGCTTCAGTTCCGTGCAGTCGTGCTGGTTGTGGAAACCAAGGGTGGAACTACCGATGATGTTAACGGAGGGCTTTTCGGTTTTACCTTCGGGCAGTTCGCCCTTCTTGCGGGCTTTCTCGATGTAGTATTGGACGATTTGTTGCAGAGTGCGATCGGCGGCTTGCAGTTCGTTGAAACGGTAGTGGTTCACGTCCGCTAGCATTACGTCTCCTTTCGCTTCCAGCTGCGCCCGCTCCACAAAGTTGTGCAGGTCTTCTTGGAGAATGCTCGAGGTGCAGGTGGGAGTTAACACAATCAAGTCTGGGCGTTCCTCGGCGTCTTTGCGGGTGATGTTGTCGACCACCTTCTCTTGGGAGCCACGTGCTAAAACGTTGCGGTCAACGACACTGGTTGTCACCGGGGTGAAGTTCCTCTCGCGTTCTAGCATGGAACGCATGACGTTGAAGTAGTCATCACCCAAGGGCGCGTGCATAATAGCATGAACATTTTTAAAGGAACTAGCAACCCGCAAAGTGCCAATATGGGCGGGACCTGCATACATCCAGTAAGCCAATTTCATGTTTGTGTTCTCCCTTTTTGTGAAACAAAATGTGTCCGATGAGAGGTGGATTAATGAGTGCTTGTTTTTTAAATCGTTTCTGATTTTCTCAGAACTTGCAGCTTGGAAGAAGCGAGGGTTAAGAAAGTTCAAATAGAGGTGCTATGGCTGAAACCTGCTTAGGGTTTGGAATTGAGCTTTTGACTGAAACAACATCTGTGTTGTCTAAGTGATACGAATCTTAATGTTTTGGCAAATCAGTTATGATTTTTGCGATGCCATCTTGAAAATTCTTTCAACCAACAATCGCCAAAGACTTGCTTGCTCTACCATCAAGTCTTTGTGCGTCATTTTAGCAAACCAAACGCACCAACTAACACTTTGCTAGCCACAAGAAGCGAGTGGTCAGTTTAAGAGCGTGATTACCTTTAATGCGCTTTGTGCGCTCGCTTCATCCATGACGTCTGTCGCTGCCACTCCTGTTGAATTGAAAGGGCATTGAGTAGTAAGAATCTCAATCAACAATTACTTATGATGAGGAGTAATCAAATTTATGAAGATTGTTCAAGAAGTTTCCTTGATTAGTATTGGAAGTTTTGAGGAGTCTAGCGATTGGTCTATAATTCGGTCAGAAATTCGCAGTGCAATTTCTTTAATTGTGTATCCTCCCGGAACATCAAGCTTCACAATTAACCCAACAAAACATGGAAACGGTGTCAAGCCGATCAAAGAAGCTTGCATGACTACTCTAAGAGACCAATTTGGGTGGAGGTTAGAAACTCCAATAAGGTATGCCACCAAGTCACCAGGAAAAGTAGATGCAACAAAAGTGATAGATGACTATCTCTTTGCACTTGAGTGGGAGACTGGCAACATCTCTTCAAGCCACCGAGCAGTTAATAAGTTAGTTCTCGGATTATTACGTGGTGTCTTTCTCGGTGCTGCTTTAGTGCTTCCTAGCAGAAAGCTGTATCCTTACCTAACTGATCGTATTGGAAACTACGAAGAGCTAGAGCCATATTTTGATGTTTGGCGGGCAGTCAGAATACAAGAGGGTTTCCTTGCAATATTTGTAATTGAACACGATCAGGTAGATACTAGCGTGCCGAGAATCACAAAAGGAACAGATGGTCGCGCCCTGGTCTAGGATTAGTTAGTCTCAAAGTGACTACTGAGTTGAGAAGGGAAGGGAGAGTTGAGAAGCATCCAATTTGTTAGGCTGAGGCTTTGATTTCTTCTTTCCTCTGGCTGATTCCCAGTGTTCCATATGTCCATTAGCTAGGTTGGTAAGCCGTTCCAGTGCTGGCTCAGTATCACCAATCTCTGAACCAATCCAGTAACGCTGTAGTTTTTCTGCCGCATAAAACGTAGTTCCAGCTCCCCCGAATGGATCAACCACAAGGTGTCCTGGATTAGATGCCATCGCAATAATGCGCTCTAGCATAATGGGAGCAAGCTCATTAGGAATTCGTTTCTTGTGGCAACGATGTCGAACTGGTGGAATATCAGTCCACATTTCCTCAGCTAATGTCCATAACACCTCATCGCTATCTGCGGCTGAAGCATCTTCCCAAACGTCTTCTGGACCATCCCAAACATCCATTAAGTTAATTCCTTTTTCATTCAATTTTTTGCGATGTCCACCATAATCACGAATTTCGCCACCGCAATGCCGACAAACTTGAATAGGTGTATAAATCTTGTTGAAAACCGTTGGTTCTCCTTTCGTGTAGTAAAGCAATCCATAGTGTGCAGGTGACATTTTTCGACCTCTTGGAAAAGCTTTAGGCATTCTGCAAGCTATCCAGTGACGAAACAGCATCCCCTGTCGGTTTAAATAAGCACCATACTCTATACACCACTTTGGTAGGTTGAAGACAAATAAACTTCCACCCGACTTAAGTACCCGAATACTCTCACTAAGCCATTCCTGAGACCAGATAAGGTATTTCTCTGCTTCCATCCGATCACTTACGCCTTCACCATATTGCTTACCAATGTTGAAGGGTGGATCAGCAAATACAAGATCTACAGACGCATCAGGCAAGACCGATAAAAGCTTTAGGCAGTCACCTTGATAAAGAATGCCATAGTTGCTGATATAAATCTGCCGCAACCTCTGCTGATTAGCAATCGAGGGCGAAATAAGTTGAAAGGGTAGCATTGATGTTATTTTTAGCACATTTTTTATAGTGTAATTCTATAAACTCTATTGACATATGTCAATAGAGTTTTTCTGAGAACCTGTAGTACGGGGTTGATAAGGTTTCCCGGTTGGTTGATTCTTGTATCTCTTGATTTCTGAAGCTTCTACGTAGTAGTAACGTCCAAGTTTACAAGCTACAATCTGTTTATTCTTAATCAAGTCATGCACTCGTTGACGGGTAACACCGAGTAACTTGGCTGTCTGAGCCACAGAGAGCAAATCAGGGGTATCTTTTGAGAAGGATTCTGACATATGTCAACCTGAAAAAAAGCTGCGACTTCACAAGTAATTTGTCTGACCATTATAAAAATTGGAGAGGTAAAACCTCCCCAAGGTATTCTTAGGCAAAGCGCAGGAACGAGAAATACTCGTAAATCATGCAGATACTAAGCGACGCAAAGATTCAGAACGGCGTTTTGCCGTGGTATTATCTGGCTGAAGTTTCAGTGCTTCTTCATAAGCTTGCAGAGCTTGAGCAGTTAATTTTTTCCGCTCGTATGCATGACCGAGATTGTTCAGCCCTGTCACATAGTCGGGTTTAGATTTGACGGCTTCTTTATAATGACGAATCGCTAAGTCATACTGTTCTTGTGCGAAGTAGGCGTAGCCCAGCCCATTATATATATATGCTACATTTTCTTCTCCTTCTTCTTCGGCGGCTTTGATTGCTTTTTGAAAGAAGGTTATTGCCTGGGAAAATAGTTTTTTCTCAGAATAAATACTGGCTAACTCGTAATATTCTTGAGATGTCCCTTTTTCTTTAGTCAGCTTGTTTCGTAAGCGTGACATGGTGCTTTCCAGCTTACGACTTTTGAACACCTGGCGAAAAACGCTGACACTCGCAATTAAGAGCAGACCCACAAAAATTGACAGATAAATAATCGCTAGATTGTTATCCATTGTCTTTATTTAAAGTTTCTTCTTTTTCTATTATCAACTTACAGGGAACAGTGAAAATTATGGCTGATAAAAATTTTAATTTATATTTTGATTGATAATTTTTCATGCATAATTTATACTTCCCTAATTCAGGGTAATCCCCAATATGTAGCGCGTTGCTGGAGCCAACCAGAATTAATATAACGGGCAATGGCTTCGTTTACCCGCCTTCGTAATTCATCGTACTGTAATCCCTTGGGCATTACCACAGATAATGGTTCTGTTGATAGCTTGGTTGGCAGTAGACGATACTGGGGATATTGTTGCACCCAACCGCTAAGAACGCTAGTATCTGCGGCAAAAGCATTTGCAGCATTGTTTTCTAAGAGCGCAAAGGCTTCTTGATAAGAATCTACTCCCACTAACTCGGCATTTGGTAAATAATAACGCACGTTGGCAATGGTGCTGGAATTTTTGAGGACGGCAATTTTCCGTTTTGCCAAATCGCTCAGCCGTTGCAAAGAAGTATCTTTTGTGACTAAAACAGCGCCATCAAAGTAGTAAGGAACACTGAAACTTACCAAGCGAGAGCGTGAGGAGGTTGCTGTGACTCTGGCGATCGCCATATCCACTTTATTATCTAAGACTACGGATAGGCGATCGCGATTTGCCACCGGTTGCAATTTCACAGCATCTGCTTTACCTACTAAATCAGCTGCCAATGCCTTTGCTAAGTCGATTTCCAAGCCTTGCAAATTGCCGCTTGCATCTCTAAATCCTAGTGGACGCAAGTTATCTTTGACGGCAACATTTAAATAGCCCCGCCGCTGAATTTCGGGCATTTCTGCGGCAGATGCTGATAATTGTGTATCTGCTATCACATAGGAAATCAAAAGGAAAAAAATGGCAGCGGATATCAGCAGATGTAACCGACAAGCTGCTTTCCATCTGTTACATCCGTTATCCATCCGTTGCCACCTTTATCCTTTGGCTTGGCTTGCTAATTCAGCGACTTTGCTGAAGCTTGCTGGATCGAGAACTGCCAATTGAGCCAACATTTTGCGGTTGAGTTGGATGTCGGCTTTTTTGAGATTCCCAATCAACTGGCTGTAACTCAAGCCATGTAGGCGTGCAGCAGCGTTAATGCGGGTGATCCACAGGCGGCGGAAATCGCGTTTGCGTTTTTTGCGATCGCGATAGGCGTTCCGCAGCGCCTTCATCACTCTTTGATTGGCGGTTCTAAACAGAGTTGAGTGGGAACCGCGAAAACCTTTCGCTATTTTGAGAATTTTTTTGCGGCGTTTGCGAGCAACATTACCGCGTTTTACCCGTGTCATATCGTCTTAGTTCCTTAACAAATTACAAATAGGGGAGCATGAGGCGCACGTTTTCTTCATCGCGCTCGTTGACAACTGCCATTTTCGACAGGTTACGTTTCTTATTGGAAGATTTGTGCTGTAGCAGGTGGTTTTTAAAAGCTTTGCGACGTACGATTTTGCCGGTACCTGTGGCACGGAATCTCTTTGCCGCTGCTTTACGGGTTTTGAGTTTAGGCATGTGCTGGCTTTAATTCGACACAATCTATAATTATAAACTAAGAATTTGGAAACGAACCGCCAAGACGCAAAGAGCGCGAAGAAAGATAAAGAACAAGAGATGAGTTTTGATAAACAGGAACTTTATGTATGGATGAGGTAGAGATTGTTAATTATGACCCGCGTTGGGCTAGTTTGTTCGCCCAGGAGGCAGAACGTATTCGTCAGGCGATAGGTGATTTCATTGTTGCTATTGAGCATATCGGTAGTACAGCAGTGCCAGGACTGGCGGCAAAACCAGTAATTGATATTATGGTGGGAGTGCGGTCTTTGGAGGAGGGTAAACGCGCTATTCCTGTGTTAGAGGCGTTAGGGTACGTGTATTGGCGTGAAAACCCTCGTCCTGGACGGATGTTTTTTGTCAAAGGAATGCCGCCATACGGGAAACAGCGTACTCATCACGTCCATGTGGTTGAGGTGTACGGGGAATTTTGGCAGCGAAAGTTATTCCGCGACTACTTAAGAACGCATCCTGAGGAGGCGCAACGTTATCAAGCTTTAAAACGGGATTTGGCGGCGCGTTTTCGCATAGACCGGGAGGCTTATACTGATGGCAAGGCAGAGTATATCCAAACGGTTATGGAAAAGGCAAGACATGATCAATCTGGGGAAAATAAACCTGAGTAAAGGTTAACCTTTCGTGCTGCTGATTTTGGGATCTACAACGATTTGTGAGCCGGATTTGTTGACGTGGTAAGTCCAAGAATCGTCTCGCACCCCAACAACGACTTCCCAACCTTTAATCGGCTTGTATTCCCTGGTGCAAACTTCTCCAAATTTGAATTCGCAAGGATTTCCAAAGGTTTTTGGAGTGGCTTGAGCAATTTCCAACTCACGGATTGCTACGCCGGAACGTTTGGAAGCATCACGTAAAATAGCATTTGCTATCCGTTTTGGCAGTTCGTTTGAGATCTGGTTTGTGTTTTGAGATATTTGAATGCGGCTGTAGCTGGAAAACTGGTCTGTGTTTTGGGATATTTCAACGCTACTGTAGCTGCTCTGTATCTGTTCATCGCTAGCAAAAGCAGCAGTAGAATTGTTGGCACCAAGTCCGAGTCCATTGTATAGCAGGCTCGTTAAGGCTAGGGTTAACAAAACATCCTTAGAGGACTTGAGTGTTTGGTTAAGTGCAGGATATAGTTTGTTTATGTCTTTCATAGAACACCCTTAAGATTAAATAAGTTAAATTGCCGCTAGGAGCTATGCCCTTAGCGCAAGTTTTGATTTTTCTATACAACTAGAGACTTCAAACTCAAGTCCCAAAGTTTCGGATTATGTGCCGCTTTTCTTTGTGTCTCCTCCGAGATTTGTTGCCATTGTGACTATGCATTGGGGAAACTGGCGTTTGAGTGCAGGAAATACCGGACAAGGGGTTTGCTCTTGTAAATTCTCTGGTTTACTCCAGGTAAATGGAGCTTTAGAAGCCGCAGACATCCATAACAGGCGCTTTGCCCTTGTCATGGCAACGTAGAGTAAGCGATACTCTTCTGCTGTTTTTAGGTGTTTTGCCTGTTCCCAAGCTGCGGTGACACTAGGTAAGGTAGATTTCGCGTGGAGAGCAGCACGAATTTGGGCGCGGGCAACTTCTGATAAAGTAAAGTCACCTAAAAACTGGCTTTGGGGAGGAACCCAAAATCTGCCAGGAATTAAGTTTTCATGCAGAAAGGGTATGAAAACGTAGTCCCAATCCAGCCCTTTTGCTTTATGCATGGTGATAATTGTGAGTTGACCGGAACGGGTGTATCGTGCTTCTAAGTCTTCTGTTTCCACAGGTTCAAACCGTTCGGAACTGACGATTTCACTTAATACATTCAGCATCGCCCCCATCGAAGTATTGCCAGCTATTTGCTGATTCACCCGTTCTGCTAATTTGTCGGCTGTTGCTAGTTCTGCTTGCTCGTAATTAAGTGTTAGGGCGATGAATGAAATTAACTGGTACAGGGGCAGTTCTAAACGAGCGCGAAGTAAACTCCGACACAGGCGAGCAGCTTTTTGCACGGGCTGTGGCTGAGGTGCAGCCAAAGGACCTGGATACAAAAATTCTTCGGGCAAAGTTGCAAGGGCGTTGAGGTCTTGCGTTTCAATCAATCGCCGATGTACAAGGACTTGTAATGTCCCTTTGAGGTAGTCGGGAGAATGAGGGCGATCGCAAAATTGCAAAACTGCCAAAATCTCTTCCGGGACATGAGAATGGCGATCGCGTTCCCCAACATCATAAATTGGAATTTCATGCTTTTTACACACTGAGGTCAACGCCTCTGCTAACCACCGTCCTTGACGGTTCTCCCGCACCAAAATAGCTGCACTAATTTTGTCCGCGTCCTGAGAAAATAACTCTACAACCCTCTCGGACAATAACTCGACTGTGTGATGAATATCACGAGGCGTGTACAGTTCCAGTCCCCGTCCCACAGCTTGCGGATTGACATCATTTTGACGGTGATTGAATTCAACAGGGCGAATTCTTTGAAAACGAAATGGTGATGGGGAGATGGGGAGGTGAGGAGATGGGGGGGATGAGGAAGATGAGGAAGATGAGGGGGATGAGGGAGATGAGGTAGAAATTCTCCCTTGTCCTGCTTGTCCTTGTTGTCCTGTTTTCACATAAAGGCTATTCACCCATTCCAAGGCAAAGTTGGCGGCGTCGATAATAATTTTGGTACTGCGACCAGCTTGATCCATTGTCACCAGTCGCCCTTGGGCGTCACACTCTTTGCAGAATTGCCGAAAATAAATTGGATCGGCTGGGGTGAAGGTGGAGTTAATCGCTTGGTTGGGATCACCAACGCGAATCATATTTGGCGGTTGGTTGGGGTTGTGGGCGTCAGTGGCGAGAATTGTTAAGAGTCGCGTTTGCAGTGGGCTAGAATCTTGTGCTTCGTCTTCAAAGACGGCGAAAACTTGATTTTGCTCGATTCTCCGGGCGTTTTCGTTCTCCAAAACGCGCAGGGCGGCTAAAATCATGTCATCGTAGTCGATAAAGTCACGCGATCGCATTAAACTTTGATATTGCTCGTACAACCCAGCCGCGATGCTTAAAATTTCATATTCGTCTGTGATTTGCTTGCTGAATTCACGCAAATCTTGGGGGAATAGACCAGAACTTTTTGCCTCATGAATGACTGTAGTCGCCAGTTCTGGCAAGACTTCTGTACGTAACACCGACTGACGCCGCAGTCTTTCTGTTTCTTCTCCGTCAAATTGAATACCTTCTAATAACCGAGAATAACGCCCTGGATGGGTGTTAATCCATTGTTCTACAGCAGTCCGGATGAATCGGTGACTTTGGTTGGGGGTAATTAATGTAACATTTTCTAACTGTAAACCTGATAAATCCGGATAGCGGTTGGCTATATTTAAGGCAAGACCATGTAGCGTGTGTACAGTAAAGCCAGTCTGAGGTAAAGATAATTTTTTTAAGTATTCGCGGATTTTAACTTTAATATTGGCAACAGCTGAGCGAGTAAAGGTAACAACAATCAGTTGACGACGGCTATTGCGACGTAATGCAGAAGATTGATCATACTGACGGGCGATCGCAATTGCCGCTGCTGCTGCCATTCCTGTAGATTTGCCAGCACCGGGAACCGCTGAAACAGCCAGTGATCCACAGTCCCAGTTAGCCATATGCTGCTGTCCGAGACGCAGGCTATCACGGATACTTGCTATGCCTGTCTCTCGCAGTGAAGACACAGACAATGAAGATACTTCTATCGATTGAGATTCTTGAGGCACTGATTTATCAAATTAGCGTCTTATTTAATAAGATTTTAAATTTTGAACGGCAGATGGACAAAGGATGTACGTGGATAATGTTCAGATATTTATCTGCCTTCATCTGCCGTTGCAATTTTGGACTAGGAATTGTTAGTTGTTCTACTAACCACTAACGACTAACCATTGAAAGGAATGGCAAATCGCAAACTGTATCTACATTATCTCGCTTTAGCTGGGGCGATCGCCCTGGGTGCAATCTTGCGTTTTTGGAATTTGGATCTCAAACCTCTGTGGATGGATGAGGTGATTACTGCCATTTTCAGCTTGGGCAAAAGCTACAACGATTTGCCTTTGGATGTCGTACTACCCCTGGAACGTGTACCAGAGATTTTTACTATCCAACCAGGAGTGAGTTGTTCTCAAATTGCCAAAAACCTTGCAACCCAGTCTACTCATCCGCCGCTGTTTTTTTGCGGGATGTACAGTTGGTTGAACTGGTTGAGTCCTTTGGGAAGTGAGTGGATTGCAAAATTGCGATCGCCAGCAGTGTTTTTTGGTATTGCGGCAATTGTAGCAATTTACTATGTTAATCGTATTGCCTTCTCTCGCTCTGCGGGGATAATTGCAGCAGCTTTTATGGCTGTTTCTCCCCTAGCTGTTTACCTTTCCCAAGAAGCACGACACTACACATTACCCATGCTCCTGATCGCTTTATCTTTACTGGGGCTGGTGCAAGTTGTCAAGGATATCGAAAAGCGCCAGAAAGTTAGACTTTGGGTTTTGCTGGGATGGGCAATCATTAATAGTATCAGTCTTTATGTCCATTACTTTTGTATTCTTGCCTTGATTGCCCAAATTGCTACGCTACTGGTGCTGATCTGTTGGCGCAGGGCAAATATCATTAACAAACGCCAAATTTGGCTAGCACTGATTCTATGTGTAAGTGTTGTTGCAATTAGCTTTTTGCCTTGGCTACCAGTTGTCTTTAATAACTATAACCGTTCTGAAACCGCTTGGCTGGACCCTCCGCAAAACATTTCTCCACTCTATCAAACTCTCATTAGTTGGCTGCTGATGCTGATTTCTCTTCCTGTAGAAAATCAGCCTTTGGCAATTGCAGTCATATCTGGGTTATTAATGCTTTTGTTTGGTGTATGGGTGGGTTGGCAAGCTTTCAAAGGGTTAAGACAGCTATGGTATGCACAATCAACGCATTTAGCGACACTTACTCTCTTAAGTTTCTCGATTTGGGTATTGTTAGAATTTTTTGCCATTGCCTATTTCTTAGGCAAAGATATTACTCCTATTCCCCGTTATCACTTTGTTTATTATCCCAGCTTTTGTGCCCTCCTTGCTGCGAGTTTTGCTCAAATAAACAAGAAAGAAAAAAGAATAAAAAATTCCATCTTCAATCTTCAATCCTCATTCTTCATTCTTTTCCTTGTCGGCATTCTCAGTTGTGTTTTCGTTGTTTCCAACTTAGTGTTCCAAAAACCCTTTCAACCTGAGAAAGTCGCGCAAAATATGAATCAAAATCCCTCACTCCCCCTTATGATGGTGGTGGGATACAGAGATTACCAAGATGTGGCGTTAGGGTTAAGTTTCGCTTTAGCACTGGAACCACTTCGGGAAGTAGGGAAAGACAAATTAATCTCTTCATCTCCCTCATTCCCCTCATCTCCCTCATCCCCCTTATCTCCCTCATCCCCCTCATCCCCCTCATCTCTCTCATCCCCCTCATCCCCCTCATCCCCCTCATTTCCCTCATCTCCCTCATCTGACATTGCTTTCTTCAAGCAAGCACCAGACTTTGCTCCTGTCTTGCAAAAACTTTCCGAACTTCCTACACCAGCTGCAAGTAAGCTTAATTTATGGCTTATTGGTCCAGGTAGAAAACGCAAAGACTATCCACAGCAGATCACACTTTCGCAGCAAATGACTTGCACCATAGATTCCTTGCAGCACTACCGCGTTGGTGTTCCCTATCAACTGTATCGCTGTCAACAACCCAGCGCCAACCCGTTCCGGGTATGGCGTGGGCTTGAAAGAGTCCTAGTTGACCAGACTCAGCCTTTAAAGGCTACGTTAGCGGCAAGAGTTAAAGACCTACTTTGAGGTGCGTGCCAGCCTCAAGCTCTAGAATCAAGCAGTTAAACAGGTTTAAAGGGTTAAACCAGTGGTGCTTGAATAGTACCCCTTCGGGGTTCGGCAGTCGCTCCTGGGGGGAACCCCCGTTCTGCGCGCTGCCTCACCGACCGCTATACATTGTCGAGGCAAACTTTACTCCCTTCGGGGAAGAGGCAACAGTAATGTACGTTTTCGTATTAGACCAAAATTTGAAGCCGCTTGACCCTTGCCATCCAGCAAGGGCAAGAGAACTACTCAAGGCAGATAGAGCGGCAGTATTTCGACGCTATCCTTTTACGATTGTGTTGAAGGATAGAACGATTGAAAATTCTGTAGTTCATCCGCATCGAATCAAGATTGACCCTGGAAGCAAGACCACAGGGATTGCTGTTGTACAAGAACCAATAGGTCGCGTTACTACAGCAATTGAAGTCACTCATAGAGGGCAAGTAATCCGAGACGCACTGTTGTCTCGTCGGGTATTAAGAAGAGGTAGACGTAACCGAAAAACCCGTTACCGTCAACCACGATTTCTCAACCGCACTCGTAAAAAGGGATGGCTGCCACCAAGTCTTGAAAGTCGAATTGCTAATATTATGACTTGGGTGCAACGAATTAGAAAGTTCTGCCCAGTTATCGCCATTTCACAAGAGTTAGTTCGGTTTGATACAAGCGCGTTAGTCAACCCAGAGATTTCTGGGATTGATTATCAGCGAGGTGAGCTATTTGGTTTTGAAGTCAAGGAATATTTGCTTGCTAAATGGGGAAGAAAATGCGTTTATTGCGATGCTCTCAACCTGCCACTAGAAGTCGAGCATATTGTTGCCAAAAGTCGCGGTGGTACAAATCGTGTTAGCAATTTAACATTAGCTTGCCGCCCTTGCAATCAAGGTAAAGGGAATCAACTAATTGAGCAATTTATAACAGGTAAGCCTGACTTGCTTAAACGCATTTTAGCCCAAGCCAAAACACCGCTAAAACACGCAGCAGCGGTTAATGCTACTCGATGGGAATTGTTTCGGAGGTTGCAGCAAACCGGGCTACCAATAGAGACAGGTAGCGGCGGTTTAACTAAGTTCAACCGCAAGACGAAAGGGATCGAAAAATCTCATTGGGCTGACGCTGCTTGTGTTGGTACTAGCACACCTCAACAATTATTAATCAAACCCATTAAACCACTTTTGGTCGTCTCCATTGGACACGGCAGAAGACAGCGTTGTGGTACTGACCGTTATGGCTTTCCGATTCGTCATGCACAACGAGCTAAATTTTTCATGGGCTTTGGAACTGGTGACATCCTGAAAGCTAATATCCCAGCTGGTAAATATGCTGGAATTTATATTGGACGGGTTGCGATTAGATTCAAACCAAGTTTCAAGTTAACAACAGGAGGCAAGAGTTTTGACGTTCATCCTAAATATTTGCAAGTCATTCATAAAGCCGATGGCTTCGCGGTTTTATAGTTGGCGGCAATTCCCCCCACACCGCCCGTTAGGGACGGTGTGGGCACCCTTGCCGCATTTTTGGTGGAAAAAGAAGATTTTGAATTTTTAATTGTGAATTTCTTAGTTGTCTTTAATAACAAATAAACTTAGTCTACTAACTATTGACAAATAGCTACAACTTTTTTAAGTTATATTATAGCGGTTTTAAATTGGGTGCAATACATTAAAGAATTAAGGAACCGCAGACGCACAAAGCATTGCAGGCAGATAAACCTGTACTTCATGCGGATGAGAACCGCTACATGTATTTGCTAGTCGTTAAAAATATCACTACAACACTTATGAGTAACAAGTGTTGGCAACGCAGGTATATCTAAGGTTTACATGGTGTAAAAAATAACAATTTTAATATGATAATGAAGAAAAATTTCTTCATTATTAATCAAAAAAATGGAGTATTTATAACTTAAGAGTGATAATTTTTTGAGAATTTAGCTATAAAAAAAGTTTAAAGTACGTAAAAATTTTCTATTTAATATATTTAAAAATAATTGTTATTATAACAGTCCTAAATCATTCGTAAAACTCTCTTTTATCCAACTGTGGACCCTCGGGGTTTGGATTGGTTAATTCAATCAAAGCCTTTAAAAAAAATCCGATAGGATTGCTATAGGTGCATTTAACCAAATACCCATGCTCTCTACACAAAGCGTATCCATGAATTTACAAGATGTGATAACTGCTGATAATGTTAATTTGACAAATTGCGATCGCGAGCCGATTCACATTCCTGGCTCTATCCAACCTCACGGTATTCTCTTGGTTTTATCGGAACCTGATTTGGCAATACTTCAAATCAGCAATAATACACGAGCTTTACTGGGTATTCCACCTGAAAACTTATTAGGACAGCACTTATCTATTCTCCTTGAACCAGATCATCTCACTGCTATTGCTGGCTGTCTTCAGGGAGATTTTGAACATCTCAATCCCCTGAAACTTTTGGTTCGCGCTCAAGGGAAATCGACTGAATTTAATGGCGTTATTCACCGTTCGCCGCAGAACTATCTCATACTAGAACTAGAACCCTGTAATCTTGAAACAGTCAGCAGTTTTGTCAACTTTTACACTCTGACACGCGGCACACTTACTAAACTCCAACAAGTTTCAAACTTGAGTGAATTAAGTGCGATTATTGTGACAGAAGTAAGAAAAATCACAGGGTTCGACCGAGTCATGGTTTACCGGTTCGATACTACTGGTTCAGGTGAGGTGATTGCCGAAGATAAATTAGAGGAATTAGAGCCTTACCTAGGTTTACACTACCCAGATACTGACATTCCCAAACAAGCAAGACATCTGTATATTGTCAATCCACTGCGCTTGATTCCCGATGTCAACTATCAACCTGTAGCAATTATCTCCCTTCCACCTCCCTCATCCTCCTCATCCTCCTCATCCCCCTCATCTCCCCTACCTCCCCTCGATTTAACTTTCAGTGTGTTGAGGAGCGTTTCTCCGATTCACATTGAATATCTGAAAAACATGGGAGCTCAAGCTTCGATGTCAATTTCACTTATAAAGAACAATAAACTATGGGGCTTAATTGCTTGCCATCATCACACTCCTCGATTTGTTCCTTATGAAATCAGAACAATTTGTGAGTTTTTAGGAAAGGTGATGTCTTTAGAACTCGTTTCTAAGGAAGAAAATGAAAATTTAGATTCCAAATTGCAGTTAAAGTCGATTCAAACAAAATTTATAGATACAGTAGCCCGAGCGCAAGATTTAACTGATGCTTTAGTGCAAGACAGAGCAACTTTGCTCAAACTAGTCAACGCTGAAGGTGTGGCAGTATGCCTTGATGGTCATTTGATGCTGATTGGTAAAACACCGAAAGAATCAGAGATTCATGACTTAATTGCCTGGTTAAAGGACAAATTTCACAACTACCTTTTTGTCACCGATTCTTTACCTCAGCAATACCCTCCAGCGATGGAGTTTAAAGAAGTCGCAAGTGGTTTGTTAGCTCTTTCAATCACCAGAATTAGCAACAATTATGTATTGTGGTTCCGTCCAGAAAGATTGCAACAGGTGAGTTGGGCAGGAAATCCTCAAAAGCCCACAAAAATAGAACCCGATGGTAGTTTAACGATCTTCCCGCGTCAATCGTTTAAGTTGTGGAAAGAAACTGTATCCGGTACATCCTCACCTTGGGAGCAGTACGAAATAGATGGAGCAATGGAACTGAGAAGTGCGATTGTCGGGATTGTTCTTCGCAAAGCTGATGAACTGGCTGCTATCAATTTGGAGTTACAACGCAGCAATAACGAATTAGATGCTTTTTCTTACATTGCTTCTCATGATTTGAAAGAGCCATTACGGGGCATTCACAACTACTCAACATTTTTGCTAGAAGACTATGCCAATGTTCTGGATGGAGAAGGAATCTCGAAGTTAGAAACTTTAGTGCGCTTGACAAAGCGCATGGAGGATATCATTAATTCCTTGCTGCATTTTTCCCGATTGGGACGACAGGAATTAAATATGCAGGTGATAGACTTTAACGAGTTGGTGAAGAATGTTGCTGAAGTCTTTCGTATGAGTTTAGGAGATGCCAATATTAATATCAGGATTCCCAAACCTTTGCCAACAATTCGGGGCGATCGCGTTTTACTTGAGGAAGTCTTAACAAATTTAATTGGCAATGGCTTCAAATATAATGACAGCCATGAAAAATGGGTAGAAGTAGAATGTTTAGAATCCCAAAACCAACCCGAGGTTCCGAGTCCTTTTTGGACATTTTCCGTCCGGGATAATGGTATTGGCATTCGTAAAAAACATTTGGAAACCATCTTTCGGATTTTTAAGCGACTGCATGCTCCTGGCAAGTACGGCGGTGGTACGGGTGCGGGTTTGACCATTGTGAAGAAAATCATCGAACGACACGATGGTAAAATCTGGGTCGAGTCTACTTACGGTCAGGGCAGTACTTTCTATTTCACCTTACCACGTTAAACAGATATGCAAGACTCATTACTTCAGTCAGTTCTCAATACCCAAAATATCAACAAAGCCATCTTATTAGTGGAAGACAGCGACGAGGATTTTGCAGCATTTAGCCGGATGCTGGGGGAAGCTGCTTTTTTCAACCCAGTGTACCGTACCTGCGATGGCGATGATGCCTTAGACTATCTCTACCACCAAGGGGAGTACGCCGATCCAGCCACGTCTCCTCGTCCAGCCATCATTTTGATAGACCTAAATCTGCCTGGAACTGATGGACGAGAGGTGATTGAACAGGTCAAGCAGGATGAGGCACTCAAAAGTATTCCTATTGTAGTATTTACCACTTCCTCTAGCCCAAAAGATATTAAAAGTTGTTACCAATATGGTGTGAATTGCTATATGCTTAAACCGATTGGTGTGGAAGCCTTAAGAAAAACCGTCCGAATTTTTTTAGATTACTGGTTTAAAACAGCTATTCTTCCCAATTCTACACAGTAATGAAGGAGAGCCAACGCACAATTTTTATTATCGATGATTGTGTAGAAGACCGCACGGCATATCGTCGCTACTTAGAGCGCAGCACCATAGATCATCGCCAATACAGTTGTCAGATTGTAGAATTTGAATCCGCAGCAGAAGCGATTGAGCGTTGCCAGCATTCGATGCCAGATCTCATCCTGCTCGATTTCATGCTACCAGATGCAACAGGGCTAGAATTTATTGAAGAATTAAAGCTTTCTACTGGTAAAAACTTGTTGCCAATAGTCATGCTGACGGGATATGGAAATGAGAGCGTTGCTGTGCAGGCGATGAAAAGCGGCGCGCAGGATTATCTAGTCAAGGGAAAGCTGACAAGTCAAGCTCTCAATCGTTCCTGTTCTACGGTTATGGAACGGGTGCGCCTCATGCAGCAGCTAGAACAACAGCAAGAGCAGCAACGTTTGATTGCGACAATTGCTCTGCGGATTCGTCAATCCTTGAGCTTAGAAATTGTTCTCAATACAGCAGTCGATGAAATTCGTAACTTTCTCAAGGCGGATCGGGTGCTTGTCTACCAGTGTCCTCCAGATATGAGCGGCACAATTGTTGCAGAATCTGTTTTGCTTGGGTGGAACTCGTGCCTCAATACCAGATTTGAGGATACCTGCTTTCAAAATATGAGAGCAAGCGATCATCACCGTCGCTCAGGTGCGGTTAATGATATATATGCAGCTAAATTGTCTGACTGCTATGTTCAAATGCTAGAACAGTTTCAAGTCAAGGCAATTTTGTTTGTCCCGATTTTTTCGAGTACTCAACCCCAAGAAGCTGAGCAATCTGTTTGGGGTTTACTGGTGGCTCACCAGTGTTCTGCTGCGCGTCAATGGCAGTCATGGGAAATAGATTTGCTAGAGCAACTTTCTGTGCAACTGGGGATTGCAATTCAACAGGCAGAACTTTACCAAAACTTGCAAAACCTCAATACACAGCTAGAAGTTAAAGTGCAAGAGCGCACAGTTCAATTACAGCAAAGCGAACGCAAATACCGTGCCATTTTTGAACAGACTTTTCAATTTATTGGGTTATTAGCTCCAGATGGCAAAGTTTTAGAACTCAACCAGGCATGTTTAGAGTTTTTTAGCAAGAAACACGATGCTGCGATTGGCAAATTCTTCTGGGAGTTGTTCTGTTGTCAGATTGTCCCAGAAGCGCACAGAGGATTACGAAAAGCGATCGCCCAAGCAGCTCTTGGTTATTGTACTTACTGTGAGGTGAAAGTACCTAACGGACAATGTGTTTTGAGAACTGTTGATTTTTCCTTCAAGCCTATTGTTGATAACACAGGGCAAGTTGTCTGGCTGCTTTTAGAAGGACGAGATATTACAGAACGCAAGCAAGCAGAAGAAGATTTGTGTCAACTCAATCAAGAGTTGGAAGCAAGAGTCATACAGCGTACCAGTGATTTAGAGCAGGCAAATGCTAACTTACGCAGCGAAATTGCTCAACGTCAACAAATAGAAGATGAGCTGCGTCAAAGTGAACAGAAGTTTCGTCAACTAGCAGAAAATATCCGCGAAGTTTTCTTTGTCTATAACCATGACTTGAGCGAACTGATTTATATCAGTCCAGCTTACGAAGAAATTTGGGGCAGATCCTGCTCGAGCCTATATCAAAACCCTGCATCTTGGTTTGAGCTTGTCCATCCTGATGACAAAGACACTGTTTTGCAGGATGTCAACAGAAGTTTCAACATTGAAGGTTTCAAACACGAATATCGAATCATCCGACGTGATGGAGAGATTCGTTGGATTTGTACCAGAAGTTTTTATGTTCGAGATGACGCTTATAAAGTTCAACGTGTCGTCGGTTTGGCTGAAGATATTACCGAACGCAAAATTAGAGAAGCTGAACTTCGAGAAACTAACGCCTTACTCCAAGCAATTATTCAATCTGCGCCAGTAGCGATTGATTTAATTGATCCTGAAGGCAATATTGTCCTGTGGAACCCGATGTGCGAGCGTATCTTTGGCTGGGATGCTCAAGAAATCCTTGGTAAGCCTTTACCAATCATTCCCCCAGAAGAATACGGAAAGTTTCTCGAATTTATGCACCAGACGCTTGCTGGTGAGGGATTCACCCAAGTAGAAACTCGTCGCTTCAGGAAAGATGGTTCGATAGTTGACATTAGTCTTTCAACAGATTTGGTACGGGATACCCAAGGAAAAATCATTGGTGGTATTGGAATTTCTCAAGATATTAGCGCTCGCAAACAGGCTGAGTTAGAGATGATTCAAAATCGGGATTTGCGAGAAGCTATTTTTAATGAATCGGCGGATGCCATTTTCCTGGTAGATGCTGACACTCTTTTGATAATTGATTGTAATCGCCGTGCTGTTGAGTTGTTTGAAGCATCTAGCAAAGAGGAACTGATTGATATTCGCGGCAGCACATTACAAAGATATCAGTTCACTCCCCAAGAGATAGAGAAAATCCTAGAAGAAATTAAAATCAAAGGCTTTTGGAGTCAAGAAATTGAATACGTTACCCGCAAAGGCAATTTATTTTGGGGTCATTTAGCTTCCAAACAAATCAGTGTTGCTGGTAAAGTTCATAGGCTGGTACGGATAAGCGATATTAGCGAACGTAAGCAGACAGTCGAACAACTTCAGCATTCATTAGAGGAAAAAGAGACTCTGCTGAAGGAAATTCACCATCGCGTCAAAAACAACCTGCAAATCATCTCCAGTCTACTGCGAATGCAGTCCCGACGTGCCCAAGAGCAAGGTACTATGATTTTATTTCAAGAGTCTCAAAATCGGGTGCAATCTATGGCACTGATTCATGAACATTTGTACCAGTCGCCAGAACTCTCCCAAATAGACTTTGGTGAATACATTCACAGTCTGACGAACAACCTTTTCCGCTGCTATGGGATGAGCCAAAAGACGATCGCCCTGAAGATTGAAACTCATGGCATTAAGCTGACTCTTGATACTGCAATTCCTTGCGGGCTGCTTATCAACGAACTGGTTTCCAACTCTCTCAAGTACGCGTTTCCTGAAGACAGAGGCGGCGAAATCATCATTCGTCTTGTGTTAGGTACAAATGATACCATTACGCTAACAGTAGGCGATAGTGGTATTGGCATTCCAGAAACCCTAGATTGGCAAAATACCAACTCTTTGGGTTTAAGAATAGTACATAATTTAACAAAACAACTTAAAGCTAACATACTCCTTGAGCGCTCAAGCGGTACCACGTTCCATATCACCTTTCCCAGGGCTTTAAAAGCTTAACACCCCTTGCACCAGAAAATGAATTATGGTTCCGATAAAAATCTTGGTTGTTGAAGACGAGCAGCTCGTTGCTGATGACCTCAGGGAAACACTGGAATATCTAGGATATGTTGTTCCTGCTCTCGTCGCAACGGGAGAAGACGCTATTGTTATGGTGGAAGCACTCCAACCTGATTTAGTATTAATGGATATCAGGCTTGGCGGGGAGATGGACGGAGTCGAAGCTTCATTTAAGATTCAATCTCGTTTCCATGTACCTGTCGTCTACCTAACTGCCAATGCAGATCGAGCAACTCTAGAACGAGTCAAAGCCACGCAGCCTTTTGGCTATATTTTAAAGCCCTTTGATGAAAGGATACTTTCTACCACAATTGAAATTGCTCTTGGACGCTATCAGGCAGAGTTTGAGGTACAAAAGGCGTTGTCTATAGCTCAAGCAGATAAGCAAATTGCCCAGTTCCAATCTCAGCTAAAATCTCAATATCTCTATATGGCGGCTCATGAATTTCGCAATCCTTTAACCACAATTAGGTTGGGTTCTGAAATACTCAAACACTACAGCAACCAACTGCCAAAAGAGAAAATACAAAAGCACATCGCTCGCATTCAATATGCCACAGATAGTTTAATTAATCTATTGAATGACATACTAACACTAGGGCAAGCTGAATCCGGCGCAATTGAATGCAATCCTGCACCCATGGATGTTGTTACATTTTGTCAAGAACAAATTGAAACTTTACAGTTGGCAGTAGGAGAGAAACATGAGATGCAATTTTCAGTTATTGGCAACCAACGTATAGCCTGCCTCGATGAAAAACTCCTTTGGCATTTGCTGAATAATCTGCTTTCTAATGCCATTAAGTACTCGCCAGAAGGTGGCATAATATCCTTAACCCTGTCTTGGGAGGAAAAAAACATTTGTTTCCAGGTACAAGACCAAGGAATTGGAATTCCAAAAGAATCTCAGGCAAAGCTTTTTGAACCTTTCCAACGCGCAGATAACGTTGGCAATATTCCAGGTACAGGATTGGGGCTGGCAATTGTTAAGCAATGCGTCGAGATGCATGGAGGCACGATCAGTTTTGAAAGTGAGGTCTGTCGGGGTACAACTTTTGTCGTTAGCTTGCCCCTCCAAAATTCGTGAACTAAGTACACCTGCGAAAAGACAACAATGAGTATCACCATTGGCGGTTACAACCTCATCAAGGTCATTTATGACGGTACCACGACCTGTGTTTATCGTGCTGTGAGGGAGTCAGAGCAAATTTCGGTGATTATTAAAACCCTTAAAGCTGAGTATCCCACTATAGAACAGATCTCTCGATTAAGACATGAATATAAAATACTCCAATCTTTAGAGATAAAAGGAATTATTAAACCCTTAGCCTTGGAAAGCTATCAAAATGGTCTGGCATTAATCTTGTCAGATTTTGGGGGAGAACCTCTGAAAAATTTTATCAATGCTCAAAAATTTGAGTTCAGTCAGTTTTTGCAAATTGCTATTCAATTATCTTCAACGCTTGCTCAGCTACATCAAAATAATATTCTTCATAAAGATATTAAACCACACAATATTCTTTTTAATGCGAAAACAGGTAACGTTGAAATTATAGACTTTAGTATTTCATCGCGTCTATCGAGTGAAAATCAGACAGCCAATAATCCCAATTTGCTTGAAGGCACTCTAGCCTATATGTCACCGGAGCAAACAGGGAGGATGAACCGCTCAATTGACTACCGAACTGATTTCTACTCCTTAGGTATCACCTTCTATGAAACGCTCACAGGACAGTTGCCCTTTCAAGCAACTGATCCATTGGAATTAGTTCACTGCCATATTGCTAAAACACCAGCATCGCCTAAAGAAATCAACCCAGAGATTCCTCAAGCGGTTTCTGATATTGTGATGAAATTATTAGCAAAGACTGCTGAAGAACGATATCAAAATGCTTTGGGACTAAAAGCGGACTTAGAGGAGTGCCTAATAAGACTACAAGCAACAGGAAAAATTGAAGATTTTATTGTCGGTCAACTTGATTTATACAGCCAATTTATTATTCCGCAAAAACTTTATGGTCGGGAAAAAGAAGTTGCCTCGCTAATGGATGCCTTTGAGCGAGTGGCAAACCCCCCTATATCCCCCCTTGCTAAGGGGAGCCAGCGCCTTGCGGGGGTCCCCCCCGTTGTGGCGACTGGCGTGGGACATAGGGGGGTAGAGATAATGTTAGTAAGTGGTTACTCAGGTATTGGCAAATCTTCCTTAGTGAATGAAGTTCATAAACCCATTGTTCGCCAGCGTGGTTACTTTATTTCTGGTAAGTTTGACCAATTTAAGCGGAATATTCCTTATGCTTCCTTGATTCAAGCGTTTCAGGAATTAATCAGGCAGTTACTAACAGAAAATGCTGACAAGATAGCCGATTGGAAAGCAAAATTTTTAGAAGCATTGGGTTCTAACGGTCAAGTAATTATTGATGTTATTCCTGAAGTTGAAAGGATTGTTGGTGTTCAGCCAGATGTTCCTCAATTGGGACCAACTGAATCCCAAAACCGATTTAATCGGTTGTTTCAACAATTCATTCATGTATTTACCAAACCCGAACACCCATTGGTTCTCTTCTTGGATGACTTACAATGGGCAGATTTAGCTTCCTTGAAGTTGATTCAGTTGCTTGCCTGTGAGCCAAATAGTCAATATTTGCTACTGATTGGAGCGTATCGGGATAACGAAGTCAGTGCAACTCATCCATTGATGTTGACTTTAGAAGAAATTCAACAAAAGGGTGCAGTTGTGAACAATATTGTGCTCCAGCCTTTGCATATCACTCATGTCAATCAATTAATCAGTGATACCTTCCGCAGTGACACGTTAAAGACAATATCGCTGGCTGAGTTAGTGTTTAACAAAACTCAGGGAAACCCTTTCTTCTTAACTCAGTTACTCAAATCCCTATATAACGAAAACCTATTGTCCTTTAATTTCACCCCCCTAATCCCACGCCACATGCTTCAAGTCGGGGAACCCGGACGCCAGATACCTACTGAGGGAGACCCTCCTGCAGTACTGGCTCCCCAACGCAGTGGCTCCCCTTACCAAGGGGAGCCAGCGCCTTGCGGGGGTTCCCCACGCCAGTCCGCTCAAGTCGGGAAACCCGCCCACGCGGCTGGCTCCCGTTGTGGCGACTGGCGTGGAACAGAGGGGGGTTGGCAGTGGGATATTCAGCTACTGAAAGACATTGATATCACTGATAATGTCGTTGAATTGATGATTAATCAGATTCATAAATTATCAGTAAAAACACAAAATATTTTAAAATTGGCTGCCTGTATTGGAGATAAATTTACCTTAGATGTTCTGGGTATTGTTAATCAAAAATCTTTGTCTGAAACAGCAGCAGATTTGTGGGAATCTTTGCAGACAGGTCTAGTTTTACCCTTAGACCAATCTTACAAAATTCCTTTAGTTATTAGTACTGAGCAAAATGAACAACTAACAAAAGACCTAGATACGCAAGCAGCTTCCCGCAAGGTAGAACAACTGACAATTGCCTACAAGTTTCTACATGACCGAGTACAGCAAGCAGCTTATGCTCTCATTCCAGATTCGCAAAAAAAAGAAACTCATCTCAAAATTGGTCAATTGTTACTACAAAATATTACGCCGGAAGAACGAAAAGAAAATATCTTTGCTTTGGTCAACCAACTAAATTATGGTACCGACTTACTCACCTTAGAGTCGGAAAAATATGAACTGGCTGAACTTAATCTTATAGCAGGTCAGAAAGCGAAAGCAGCGGCGGCGTATGAGTCTGCTATGCGCTATCTAAAGGTGGGTTTGGAATTATTAGCAGTAAATAGCTGGCAGAATCAGTACGAGCTAACACTGGCACTTTATGAGTCAGGGGTAGAAACAGCGTACTTGAACGGCGATTTTGAGCAGATGGAGAAATGGGCAACGGTTGTCTTGCAGCAGGCAAAAACCCCTATTGACAAAATGAAAGTCTATGAGGTCAAAATCCAGGCTTGCATGGCGCAAGTGAAACAGCTCGAAGCGATCAAGATTGGGTTACAAGCACTAGAACTACTGGGGATTAGCTTCCCAGAGTCGCCTAGCGCCTTGGATATCGAGCAAACACTGACTCAAACAGCAAGAAATTTGAGCGGCAGAAATATCGAAGACCTGATTAACCTACCATTAATGACGGAGGTCGATAAGCTAGCAGCTGTACGGATGTTAGCATGCCTAGGTTCTCCGACTTATCAAGCTGGACCTGCCTTATTGCCGTTAATTGCGTGCGAACAGCTGAATTTGTCAATCAAACATGGAAATTCACCCTTCTCAGCTTATAGTTATGTTCTTTACAGCATCATGATAAACGGGTTGTTTCAGGACATTGAGGCGGCTTATCAATTTGGCAAGTTGGCTTTAAGTCTTGTAGAACGATTCAACGCTGTAGAACTCAAGACAAGTGTCTTTTTCGTGGCAGGTTCATCTGCGTTTCATGGAAAAGTTCATGCTCAGGAAACATTGCCACTTTTGCAGGATTCATACTCTAGTGGATTGGAAAACGGACATTTTGAATATGGTGGCTATGCCGCCATGCAAAAATGCTACTATTCATATCTCATAGGTCAAGAACTGGCAAAAGTTGAACGAGAAATGGCAGCAACCAGTAATGTCCTTGCTCAACTCAAGCAAGAGAACGCCTTGAGTTGGAATCAAATATTTCAGCAGTCAATTCTTAATTTACTAAAACCTTTTGAAAAACCGTGCTGTTTATTGGGTGAAGCATACAACGAGGAGAAATCTTTACCGCTACTAAAGAAAGCCAATGACAGAACCGGGCTTCACTACTTCTATTCAAACAAACTAATACTCTGTTATTTATTTGAAGAACACCATCAAGCATTGGAAAATGCAGTTCAAGCCGAACAGTATTTAGATGGGGTAAAAGGATTCTTGATTGTGCCAGTGTTTCATTTTTATGATTCTTTAGCACAACTAGCGATTTATCCATCAGTACCACACTCACAACAAGAACACCTCTTGAGCAAGGTGACGAAGAACCAGGAAAAGATGCGAAAATGGGCAGACCATGCCCCAATGAATTTTTTGCATAAGTATGAGCTTGTGGAGGCCGAGAAAGCGCGGGTATTGGGGCAATATTGGCAAGCAATGGAATATTATGACCGAGCCATTGCTGGAGCTAAAGAGCAAGGATATATCCAGGAAGAAGCGCTAGCAAATGAACTGGCAGCAAAGTTTTATTTTGAGTGTGGCAGAGAAAAGGTAGCTCAGACTTATCTAACTGATGCTTACTATGGATATATTCGCTGGGGAGCAACTGCAAAAGTTAGAAATTTAGCAGCAAGATATCCTCATATTTTCTCCCAGACGCTGAACCGACAAACCAGAAGTCTAGAGATGAATCGGACAATGAGCTCTACGACTACAGGTACTCCCGGAGTTCTGGATTTAGCCGCAGTTATGAAAGCATCTCTTGCTCTTTCTAGTGAAATTGTTTTGGAGAAGTTGCTGGCTAAATTGATGCGAATTGTTATTGAAAATGCTGGTGCAGAAACAGGATTTTTCATTTTAGAAAAAGCAGGACAGTTACTCATAGAAGCTTCAGGAAGTGTCGGGCAAGATGAGATAACCGTGCAACCTTCGACACCTGTAGAATTAAGTCAGCAGCTACCCATATCTGTTATTAATTATGTGCGTCGTACTCAAGGGCATATTGTACTGTACGATGCTAGATCTGAGTCAGTCTTTGCAACAGATACCTATATAATCAACCACAAACCAAAATCTATTTTATGTGCGCCAATTGTGAATCAAGGGAAACTAATTGGTATTCTTTATTTAGAAAATAACTTGACAATTGGAGCATTTACACCAGAGCGATTGGAAGTTTTACAACTTTTATCTTCTCAAGCAGCAATTTCGATTGAGAATGCACGTCTTTACAATGATTTAGAAGAATATAATCGGACATTGGCAGTTAAAGTCGAAGAGCGCACGCTGGAGTTACAAGATAAAAATTTGCAACTTCAACAGGAAATCAAAGAACGCCAACGAGCAGAAGAAGTAGCCAAAACAGCTAACCGTGCCAAAAGTGAATTCCTGGCAAACATGAGTCATGAACTCCGTACACCGCTCAATGGTATTTTGGGTTATACTCAAATTTTTCAGAAAGATAAAACTTTAACCGTTCAGCAAAAGAATGGTATAAACATCATTCATCAGTGTGGCGAACACCTACTGACACTGATAAATGATATTTTAGACCTCTCCAAAATTGAAGCACGGAAAATGGAACTTTATCCAACAGAATTTCATCTTTCGGTCTTTCTTGAGGGTATTGCTGAGATTTGCCGTATCCGTGCCCAACAAAAGGGAATTCCGTTAATTTATCAAACCCTTTCTCCCCTACCAAAACTCATCCAAGCAGATGAAAAACGGTTGCGTCAAGTCTTGATTAATTTACTTAGCAATGCGGTCAAATTTACAGAAAAAGGTAGTATAACTTTCCAAATAGGCTATCAACAGGAAAAACTTCGGTTTCAAGTAGAAGATACAGGGATTGGCATTGCACAGGAGCAATTAGAAGAAATATTTTTGCCATTCCAGCAAGTTGGTGAGCAGAGTCGTAAGACTGAAGGAACAGGATTGGGATTGGCAATTAGCCGTCAATTAGTTCAAATGATGGGCGGTGAACTAAAGGTGAAAAGTACTTTAGGTAAAGGCAGCGTTTTTTGGTTCGATTTGGATTTGGCAGAGATTTTCCAAAAAAGTGACGTTAAGAGAATCGATGAAGGCAATATCATTGGTTTTATAGAACCTCGGCGGAAAGTTTTGGTAGTAGATGATAAATGGGTAAATCGCTCTGTTTTAATGAATCTACTAGAACCTTTGGGGTTTGAAGTCACAGAAGCAACAAATGGTTTAGACGCTCTTGACAAAGCGCGTGAATTTAAACCAGATGTGATTTTGATGGACTTAGTCATGAGCGTGATGGACGGCTTTGAAGCCACCCGTCGCCTGAGGATGTTACCAGACTTTAAGGACGTGGTCGTGATTGCTGTCTCAGCTAGCGTTTTTGACTTAGATCGCAAGCAAAGTCAAGAAGTCGGTTGCGATGATTTTCTCCCAAAACCAATCCAAAAAGCGGAGCTTTTAGAAACATTACGGGTTTACTTGGGGTTGGAATGGGTTTATGAGCAGCAGGAAAGCAGACAACAAGTAGAGGCGCAAGGTCTTTCCTTACGGACTCAGGACTTACTTGTGGCTCCACCAGCAGAAGAACTTGCGATTTTGATCGATTTGGCGATGAGGGGGGATTTAAGAGGGATTACACAACGAGTGGCATTCTTAGAGGAGTTGGATCAACGATGGATACCGTTTGCCGCTCATTTGCGCCAACTTGCTAAAGATTTTAAAGGGAAACAAATCCTGGAGTTTCTCAAAAAATATTAAGAGGTTTTTTTGTAGAGGCTATTATTAGTAACAGCCTAAGTAATTTCAGTGTAAGAATCGCGACAAGCAAAAGCTCTTTTGCTTGTAAAGGTCCTTTTAGCGTCAAAATAATCAAGGATTCGTCTAATTTATTAATCGGACTTTTCGTTTCTATGACTCATCAAGAAAGTAATGCTAAAGAATCTTCTGTGTCGTCGCGAGGATGGCGAAGTTTACAGGAAAATCTCATTCTGATTGCGATCGCCTTATGTTTGGCACTGTTGATTAGGACTTTTGTTGCTGAACCCCGCTACATCCCTTCAGATTCAATGTTGCCAACCTTGCATAAAGGCGATCGCCTGGTAGTAGAAAAAATTTCCTATCTTTCTGGTTCCCCACACTTAGGCGATATCGTCGTTTTTCAGCCACCAGAGGAACTGCAACATCGGGGATATCCCAAAGACCAAGCTTTCATTAAACGCATCATTGGCACCCCTGGCAAGACAGTTAGCGTTGCTGGTGGCAAAGTTTACATTGATGGGCAACCAATACAAGAAGACTATATAGCTGAACCACCAATTTTACCAATGGAAGGGCGGCAAGTTCCAGCTAACCAATTCTTTGTTATGGGAGATAACCGCAACGATAGTAACGACTCCCGCTACTGGGGGTTTTTACCCAAAGAAAATATTATTGGTCGGGCAGTGTTTCGCTTTTGGCCTTTTAATAGAATTGGGGTCATTTAATTGTAGAGACGTAGCCCTTCGGGTATGTCCCTCGCGGTGCGGCACGGCTGCGCCGTTAGCGCAAGCTCCTCCGGAGGAGGCACGGACACGCTACGCGTTGGCGGAGCCTGCGCTTTGCGCTTACGCCAGTCGCCTGCTGTCGGGAAACCCTCCTAAGGGCGCTGGACTCACATGCTACGTCTGTCGATTAAAACCGGAGATAGTACATAAGCTGAGCGATCGCATCACCAGGTAAGTTTAACCTTTGCTGAAAATCAGCTAAATTCCGGTACAATCCAGCTTCACTGCGGTTATCCACCACTGCTTGCGCTAGGGACAAATCAATCAATGGCACTTTTGCTAGAGCCTCAACTGTTGCCGTGTTAGGGTTTACTATATTGCTGGGAAGAACTAGAGATTCCGAGTCGTAATAACTAAAATTCACAATAGGCTGGAGTGGCTCTAGCCTATGTACTGGCAGACTTAAAGCTGCGGCAATATCTTCAATGCAGTAAAATTTAACACCAGCACGAGAAAGTTCCACAAGCGATCGCGCTTGATGAATTGATAACCCCGGTAGACGCAACCAATCATCAACAGTGGCTTGATTGGCATCAATGCGGATACCCAGTTGTGCGGCGATCGCAATTTCTTCCCCTGATTGTAGTCGGTAGTAGGGGTCGTTAAGCAGCTTGGAGCGTAGTTTTTGCAACTTAGGGTTTAAAGGTAGCCAATTTTTCATAATGTTGCTTATTTTAAGAAATTCACTCTAGCAACTGGCGGCGCTTTTGCTCAAATTCATACTCGCTTAGGAGTCCATCCTGGCGCAAACTTTCTAACTCCCGCAAGGCTTGAGCAATTGCTGCTACTTGATTGCTAGCCGAGTGTGACTTTTTGATAGCTGCAAAACCTAAATTAAAATTACGGTCAAAAGCTTCTTCGTCTTGAGCTAAAAACCAAACTCCTTCAATCGCGCTTGCTACCTTAGGAATGGGTGTCCAGGAAAGCAACACATATAAAAGACCCCACAGCGGCTGTCCTAGATAAAATTTATGTAATCCGGAAATTGTCAGCGTACCGGAAAAAGCTAAAATCGCGGCAACGCTTCGGCTTTTTCGCTGATTAAACATAATTAAAGCACCATAATAAATTCAGCATTGCTGATATCCTAGCCGAAACCCAATATCTGAATCTATTCTATTCCTAAGCTGTGAGCGATTAGCCAGTTGATCAGCCACTGCATCGGCATTATAAATAAATATGAAGTAATTATTTATCTGTGTCCATCTGTGTGCATCTGTGGTTCATTATTTCTTTCTTTTTTGAATCTTGTATGTCTTACGGGCACGTTAGCCCTTGGCGTACCGCAGCTGCGTGAATTTGAGCCCTGCAACGGTCAAGTGTTGAAATTGCGGTAAAAAACCGTACTTAAACCGAAGCTAGTTTTCTAGATTATCTCTCTAAACTAGAATAAAGTAAGAGGCATCTAGTATGAGAGCTACTGAGTATTGGCGCTCAGTGGAGTGTAGGCAAAATGGGATTCTTTGATTCTGACATAGTTCAGCAAGAAGCCAAGCAGTTGTTTGATGACTATCAAGCACTCATAACACTTGGCGGCAACTACGGCAAATTTGACCGCGAAGGCAAAAAGCTGTTTATTGAGCAAATGGAAGCCATGATGGAGCGGTATCGTATCTTTATGAAGCGCTTTGAGCTATCAGAAGATTTCATGGCGCAAATGACCATACAGCAGCTGAAGACTCAGTTGAATCAGTTTGGTGTGACTCCCCAACAAATGTTTGACCAAATGCACCTCACCCTACAGCGGATGAAAGCTGAACTGGAAAAACAATCATAACATAAGAGTTTTGAGTTAGGAGTTCTGAGTTTATTCAGAACTCCTAATTTATAATTCTAATTTGATTTTGGTCGATGAAACTGATAAGGTGACTTAAACTTTTCCACTGGTACACCCTTAAGCGCCCTCATCATAAAATCGCGCCACACAGGAGCAACCATAACACCTCCAGTTGCACCGTGACCCAAGGTTCTGTTGTCGTCCCTACCTACCCAAATAGCAGTCGTTAACTGGGGTACAGTACCGACAAACCAAATATCCTTTTCTGAGGAAGTTGTTCCTGTCTTACCTGCTGCTGGGCGATCAATAGCAGCGTGTTTACCAGTCCCCTCAGAAATGACTGATCGCATCGCGTCAATAATGGCTGCCGAAGCCCAAGGGTCGAGAACTTGCTGGGGTTTCGGTGTGTTGTCGAGTAAGACATTGCCACTACTATCAGTCACACGAGCAATAATCGTCGTTGGCGACTGCCAGCCATAATTGGCAAAGGTAGCATAAGCACCTGCCATTTCCAACGGCGTGACACCGATCGCACCTAAAGGCAGAGAAGTCACGGGTTCCATCGGACTCATAATTCCTAAGGTGCGGCAAGTCTCGACAACTTTATTCATCCCCACAGCCTTGCCAACTTTGATAACGGGAATATTGCGAGACTGGGCGATCGCATATCGTATCGACATTGCCCCACCGAAACTACTATCGTAGTTTTTCGGATAGTACCAACCGTTACCATCTCGATAGCTGACTGGGGTATCGTATATCGTTGAGTCTGGAGTATACTTACCACTGGCAAACGCAGTGTAGTAAACAAACGGTTTAAAAGAAGAACCTGGCTGGCGCAAAGCTTGGGTTGCCCGGTTAAACTCGCTCGTTTTGGGGTCTACGCCGCCTACCAATGCTTTCACAAAATGAGTGCGCGGATCAATTGCCACCAGGGCAATTTGATTTTTATATAACCCTTCACCAAGAAGTCTTTCATGCCACTTACTAACAGTTTCCTCCGCCATTCGTTGGAATTTGGCATCAACCGTGGTTTGCACTCGCATTCCACCCTTAAGCAGCGCTTCACGACCAAATTTTTTCGCTATCTCTTGGGCTACGGCGTTTGTCACATAAGGTAAGGCGCTTCCTTGGAACGACCTAATCTTACCGAGTTTGATTGGTTGTTTGAGGGCGTTGTCGTACTCTTCTTGGGTAATCCAGCCCAATTCCTTCATCCGCCCCAAAACTATTTTCTGCTGCTCTTTTGCCTTCTTCATATTGACAAACGGGCTATATTCTTCTGGCGCTTGGATTAAAGCAGCCATCATTGCCGACTCAGCCAAGTTTAAATTTTCGGCAGACTTATTGAAGTAACTGCGTGCTGCTGTTTGTACGCCATAATTGTTATGACCCCAATAAACTTGGTTGAGGTACATTTCCAAAATTTGGTCTTTGCTGAGAATTTGCTCCAAGCGAATTGCCAGTACTGCCTCTGCTATCTTACGGGTAACGGCACGCTTTTGAGACAAAAACAGGTTTTTCACCAACTGCATGGTGATGGTTGAACCACCTTCCCGTACGCCACCTGCTGCCCAGTTGGTGACTACTGCACGTCCAACGCCTTTGGGATTGATGCCGTGGTGATAATAAAAGTCACTGTCTTCACTCGCCAGTACTGCCCGCTTCAGTTCTGGGGAAATTCTATCTAATGATACGACTTCACGGTTGGCTTCTCCGTGAATACTTGTCAACAGTTTGCCTTTGAGGTCATAGATATAAGTCGTTTCTGATGGCAAGAAGGTGCGTAGTTGTCTAACATCTGGCAAATTGCGGAAACTAACGGCTAAGCCAACCAGTCCTCCCGCTACAATAGAACTTGCCAGCATAGTGACGGATAGTAGAGTACCGCCAGTTACCTGACCTACTCCTTTGAAAAACTCAAAACCCGACGCAGCTGGCTCTTGTTGGGGCTGCTTATTTTCAAAAGTCCTGGACGACACGGCGATTTCACTTCCTCACTTGTAAATATAAGTGTAATGTCTTGGTAAGCAAGGCGGCTAATTTTTTGCAATTATATTAGGTTGGCAGATGAAAGTAATACAAATTGTCAGTGACCATAACCAATCCTACTTTGATAGTGCAAAGCGTAAACAGTCAATCTCCTAGTAGTATCACCCAAGATTTTTCTTGGTTGCGTCGTGGTGTTGTTGAAATTTTCCCACAACCTACTGATTCTGAAAGTGACATTGAAAGTCTAGAAAAGCGTTTGACAATAACTGACCGACCTTTAAGGGTTAAATTGGGAATTGATCCGACAGGTGCGGATATTCATCTCGGTCATACCATACCAGTGCGAAAACTGCGAGCGTTTCAAGATGCTGGTCATACAGCAGTACTCATTATTGGTGATTTTACCGCTCGCATTGGCGATCCGACAGGCAAATCTGAGGTACGTCGCCAACTTTCAGAACAAGAGGTGGCGAAAAACGCTCAGACTTATCTTGACCAAATGCGATCTATTTTGGATTTTGATACACCAGGTAGGTTGGAGGTGCGTTACAACTCCGAATGGCTGTCTAAGCTGGACTTGGGCAAAATTTTAGAGTTACTCTCTACAATGACAGTGGGGCAGATGCTGGCTAAAGAGGGCTTCGCGGAACGCTATAAAAAAGAGAATCCTATTTTCCTTCATGAGTTCCTGTACCCCTTGATGCAAGGTTATGATTCTGTCGCCGTTGAAGCAGATGTGGAATTAGGAGGGACTGACCAAAAGTTTAACATTGCCGTGGGGCGTGATTTACAGCGCCATTTTGGGCAAAAACCGCAGTATGGACTGCTGCTGCCAATTTTGATTGGCTTGGATGGTGTACAAAAAATGTCCAAATCTCTAAGTAATTATGTGGGTTTATCTGAACATCCAACCGAAAAATATCAAAAGCTGCAGCAAGTTCCCGACCATCTGCTGAAAGAATATTTTACACTGCTTACGGATTTTCCATTAGAGAAACTGCCAGAAAATCCACGCGATCGCCAAAAACTCTTGGCACAGGAAATTGTTAAGCAGTATCATGGGGAACAAGCTGTTAAGGACATTGAGGCAGGTGACGTTCCAGAATTTTCCCTAGCGGTCGTCCAGTTTCCCGCTAAGCTAGCTTACATCCTAAATGTGAGTGGTTTGTGCAAAAGTAGTGGGGAAGGCAGGCGGAAAATCCAAGAAGGTGGAGTGCGCCTCGATGGCGATCGCATCACCGATGTTGACACCACTTTCGCTGACAAGAGTGAATTGCACGGACGAGTTTTGCAACTGGGGAAAAATAAGTTTGTCCGACTGATACCTTAATGAAATGGGGGTGCTAGGCACTGCGCCCCTTGTGTTAAAAAATCATAAAAAGAGATTTAGAACCACAGATGGACACAGATGGACACAGATAATTAACTAGTGTTCCATGAGTGTTAATCTGTGGTTTGATTTTTCTTACTCTTGACTTTTGCCAGAGGCTTAATGAATATAAAAGAGCGAATTATCGTACCTCTAGATGTACCAGATGAGCAGGCGGCGATCGCCCTCATCGAACGGCTTGAGTGTGTCACTTTCTGGAAAGTTGGCTTGGAGTTATTTACAAGCACTGGACCAAAAATTCTGGAGGTGCTAAAATCTCGGCAAAAACGTATTTTCCTGGATTTGAAGTTTCATGACATACCCAACACCGTTGCTGGTGCTACCCGTGCGGCTGCTCGTTACGGTGTTGATTTGTTGACAATTCATGCTTCATCTGGTAAAGATGCCTTGAAAGCAGCAACTGAGGCGGCATATGTAGGAGCAACAGATGCAGGTGTGAAACCACCGAAGTTAATTGCTATTACCTTGTTGACAAGTATTTCTTCCAGGCAGCTAGCGTTTGATTTGAAAATTCCCTTAGAATTACCAGAATATGCTCAACACATGGCTTTGATGGCTCAAGAAATGGGCTTTGATGGGGCGGTTTGCTCACCCCAAGAAGTGTCACAATTGCGACAAACCAGTGGAGATGATTTTTTGCTGGTTTGTCCGGGAGTACGCCCAACTTGGGCAGACAAAGGAGATCAAGCGCGATCGCTCACTCCTGCACAAGCCTTCAAAGCAGGAGCAAATTACCTCGTTATTGGGCGTCCCATCACCGCAGATCCCAATCCAGAGTTAGCTTGGAAGAGGATTATTGAAGAATTAGTGACATGAAGTCAGGAGTCATCAAAAAGAAAAATAAAAGCTTGTGGCTTCTTGGTTGTGGCTTCTGGCTATTAATATCAAATGCCTTGGATACCCCAGCAAAAGCGAAGAACCTCACCCCCAACCCCTCTCCGCTTGCGGAGAGGGGAGAAAGCAACAAGGGGTCTTTTTGCGCCAACCAAAATTTAGAAGCTTTAACAACTGGGCTGTTGCGAGATTTACCGAGTTATGCCAATCGCGCCAGTCAACGCGCCCGTCGTTTAAGCAGAGCAACTGACGTTTACAGTTATATGGTAGTCGCGGGAAGACCTGAGTTTACACCCCTGCCTCTTAACCCTAGTGAATACACGACAGATTCACTGAAAACCGCGTCAGTTGGAGTAGAACAAGTCTTTTTTACAACTTTAGAGCGACAGTATACCGCTGGCAAAGCAGTTCAATTGCAGCAATTCCACTGGTTGTTTTTAACAAAAACAAAGAGTGATTGGCGTTTTGTAATGATGTTTTCCCAAACTGGTTTGCATCCTAAAAACGAGCCGCCTACACCACCACGCGATAGTAGTAATGGTGACATTGCTCAAGCGGTTAATGCCTGGTTACGAGATTGCCAAGCGGGAAGCGTACGTATGCGTTCTGGGAATTTGGGAAGCTAATCTCCCCCGCCGCCACCATCACAACCGCCGCCACCGCCATCAAAGCCTCCACTGTCGCAACCGCCGCCAGAGTCATAGCTGCTACCACTGTCAGATCCCCCAGCATCACCACCGTACCAACCGCTGCCGCTGCTGCCACTAAAATGTGTACGAGATTTGCGTTTACCACCTCTAAATGAACTGCGTGGAACTTTAAGAATTAGCACCACTAGCACAACTATAAAGTTAGCTACCAAGTGAAGCGATCGCCCGACCGGATTTTCTACCAGTCTTTTGGTAAAATACCTGATGCTTGCCAGCTAGTGGTTATTCTGGATTTCATCAAACTTGGCACGTACAGCTTGTACATCTTGCCACATCAACCATTTCGGGCTGCCGACTTCACGGGATTGGTTACGTAGCAAATAAGACGGGTGAAAAACTGGCATACACAACCGCCCGTCCCACTCGAGCCACTGTCCGCGAATTTTGCTAATTGCGCGCTTATCACCAGTTAATCCTTTTACAGCCGTTGCACCTGCCAAAAGAATGATTTTTGGATCAACTAAGCGAATTTGTTCCAACAGGTAAGGTTTGCAAGCCTCCATTTCTTCAGTGGTGGGAACTCGATTAGCTGGAGGTCTGCACTTGTTGATATTACTGATAAATATATCTTTATCAGTATCTAACTTAACAGATGCCAAAATTTTCTCCAGCAACTGTCCTGCCTTTCCCACAAATGGCAACCCAGTTTCGTCTTCATTTTGACCTGGTGCTTCGCCCACAACCATGATTGGCGCTTTAAGATTGCCACGTCCAACCACGGCATGAGTCCGTGTGTCTCCCAATCCACAACGATGACACTGGTTGCAATGCTGTGCAACTTCAGTCATACTGGCATAGGTTCCAGGAGGAATGGGAATTTTAGCATTTGTGGGAATTAGCTCTTTTTGGTCATTTGAGTCAAAATTTGACTCCTCAAAGAGGCTGAGTTGTTCGTTGCTCATGAAAATTTTTAATATTAGCGCAAGTGCAAGCTATGATGTCTGGGTTTTCTCAAGAGTGTGGGCCAACCTAAGTCGATTGTGGATATTGAATCAAGAATCCTGTTGAGGTTGTGTTTGTGCTGGTTTAACAACGACACGACCATTTTCCACAACAGTGCAGTTTTTAGATGTGCTTTTGCCATGATTCCCTGGGTCATGAGCACATGGCGTTTTCTCAGTACACTGCGTTTTATGGTATTCAATATTTTGCTCTTGTTGTTGATTAAGGGTGACAGCACAACAAGCAGAAGTGGTTAACGACATATTATAATATTTTGCTCTCTGTATACTATTATCGCTCGATTCAGTCTTGGTTTTACAGGAAATACTTATCTGCTTAATAGTTGCTGAGTAATAATACTTAAATCAGAGGACATCGAGCAGAAAAGTTTATGCGTATGAATTCTTTAGAGTGGCGGATGACTTGAGTGTTCGGTATGTAGAGAAAGTCATTTATGATTTGGAACGCGATCGCCTGTAACCCAGCGCCGCTCATTCTGGGTATTAGAACCAAATCTTTTGTGTTAATCCCCTATTGGGGGGTTAACACTGTTGATTTTTTTATCTGTAATTTTGATATCTTTTTATCTTATTATCATTGAGTCAATGACTCTTACAAAGCCTGAAATCGTTGTATGGCAAGAGCTTTCGTATTGCTAATAAACTCCTCAAACTGAGATTATAGAGTTGTAGACAACATTTTTATACCACTTCAGGAGCTATAGGATAGTTAACTAGATGCCATATTTTCATGTGGCTGCAGTGATCATGTTGCTGGAAATGCAAATTTCAAACTGCTCCTAGTTATGGCGTCGGTGAACATCCAACGACGAAGGAAGAACAAATCATGATTGACTTCAGCCTCACTCCCGAACAGCGGATGTTGCAGTCAAAAGCGCGTGACTTTGCCGAAAGAGAGATTAAGCCTATTGTTCAAATCATTGAGGAATCTAATAATCCAGAACTTGAACCTTGGGATTTCTGTCAAAGTATATTCCGCAAAGGAACCGAACTAGGATTCACGTCATTGTTGCTTCCAAAAGAGTACGGTGGTTTAGGAGGAAAATGTGTAGATCTTGTTTTGGTTCTGGAAGAACTGGGTGCTGCTGATTCCAGCATTGCGTCTAGCTACTTCAATTTGACGGCGGCGATGTCGCTTTTTGTAACTAGGGCTGGAACAAGCGAACAGCAAAAGCGGATATTATCGCACGTCCTTTCTGGAGAACCTCACTTGTATAGCGCTGCAGAGAGTGAGCCAAACGTCGCAACCTCAGATTTGTTCTGTCCCCTACCAGATGCCAACATCGGAATTAAGACCTTTGCACAACGCGATGGTGATGCATACATCCTGAACGGTCAAAAGTCATCGTTGGTGACAAATGCTGGTATTGCCGATGCATATTTTATCATTGCACGCACAGCTCTCGATAAGCCATTGGGCGAGAGTATGTCCATATTCTACGTGCCAGCAAATACTCCAGGTCTTAAATTTGGTAAGCGAACCGAGATGATTGGCTGGAAACCCTCGCATCATGCGTCCATTCATCTTGATAACGTCAGAGTACCCGCAGAGAATCTGCTTGGGCAAGAGGGCGAAGCGGCAAAACTCCTGATGTTGCTTCCTGAAGTGGCTATTGGACTTGCAGCTTCTTATGTGGGTTTAGCTCGGGCTGCTTATGAGTATGCCCTAGATTATGCTAAAAAGCGCGTCAGTTGGGGGCGTCCAATTATTCAGCATCAGGCAGTAGCTTTGAAGCTGGCTGATATGATGATAAACACTCAAGCTGCGCGATTAACGGTATGGGACGCAGCTTATACCGCAGACACTAATCCCCAACTCGCAGCGATGGTTAAGGCACCAGCAGCTAAAACTTTTGCTGTGGATGTGGCAATCAAAAACGCGCAAACAGCAATGGAAATTTTGGGTGGCTATGGAGTAACCAAGGAGTCCCAAGCAGGTAAATTTCTTGCGGATGCCTCTATTGGATACTCATGTGACTTCACGCGAGAAGTCTTACGTCTTGGGCTTGTTAACTGTTTGTAGCTTATACCAATTCTCTATAAAAAAAGCACTTAATAAATATTCCTCTGTTCCTTGGCGTTCTTGGCGACGCCAGTCGCCTGCTGTCGGGAAACCCTCCTGCAGCGCTGGCTCTTCTTGGCGGTTCGTTTTCTAATATTAAGTGCATCTTCATGGGGAATTGGTATTATAAGTTAAAACACATTTAATAAACAAGGGGGCAAAAGTCAATTAGATGAAAATTAAACCACAGATGGACACAGATGGACACAGATGAATAACTAGTGTAAATCTCGTGTGCAAGAGTGGTTCCAAAATTCATTAGCCTGATTTTTGCAAGAGGTCTAAGCGTGCATATTTTTTGGAATACGTGAATTTTTCTACACCTGTTCTTAGCCCCCTCAACATCACCGAGAATCAAAGGGCGCTACGCCACTTTAGGCATGGTCCGGAAGCCCGTAGGCAATTTTAATTGCCGTCCTCAAGGACAGTGAACACAATACGAAAAATCTGCGACAATACACTTATGCCGAAATAGGAAACGCACTGTTGACCCGACAGGAACGGCCCGACCGTAGGCAAGAGACGGCGAGTTGTCTCGGCTAGGGGTAGAAACATATTACTTGCCCAAGGGCAAACTAATGTGTTTCAGGGGCGTGGGGGTGAGTACATCCTCTCGTACAGTACTCGCGCCTGGAGGTAAGCGCAAAGCGCACGCTGCGCGAACGTGAGGTAGTGAGGCGGAACCTGAACAGGAACCACTCCGCTACGCTCGCAGGGCTGCTAAAAGCCCCCGCATTCTATGCGTGGGGAATGCGTTACATCATATTTAATGGATCAATATCAATTGTTAAACTGACAGACTGAGGACAAAGTTTACGCACTTCCTCCCAATCTGGCAACTGTGGCAAGGCATCGGGCGCAAATTTTAGCAATATCTGCCAGCGGTAACGATTCGCTACCCGTAAAACACTAGCTGGTGCTGGTCCCAAAATGTCTAACCCCTCATGTTGAGGCAAACTAGCTGCTATAATCTGTGCCGTATTCTCCACTTGGATTGCCTCGGGACTGCTTAAGCGCAATAAAATCAATCGTCCGTAGGGAGGATAATTGAGTGCTTGCCTTTGTTCCAATTCGACATCTATGAAAGACTGATAATTGTGATTTTGTACTGCTTCAATCACAGAATGTTCTGGGGTGTATGTTTGGATAATCACTCTTCCTGGCTCTTCTCCTCTACCAGCACGTCCAGCAACTTGTGTTAGGGTTTGAAATGCCCGTTCGCTGGCGCGATAGTCTGATAAATGCAGCAACCCGTCAGCAGCCACAACACCCACAAGTGTGACTTGAGGCAGATCCAATCCCTTGGTGAGCATTTGCGTACCGACTAACAAATCTGCTTCACCGTTCGCAAACTGAGTCAGAAGAATACGGTGCGCTCCCTTTGTACGGGTGGTATCGCTATCAAAGCGGATGCAGCGCAATTCGGGAAACTGTTTTGCTAACTCCTGCGTGACTCGTTGGGTACCACTGCCGAAAAATTTCAGGTATGGAGAACTGCATTCAGGGCAGTTTTGGGGATGCGATCGCACAAAGTTACAGTAATGACACCGTAGTATTTGTGGTGCATTCTCCTCTGTGTGGTGATAAGCCAGCGACACATCACAGTTTGGACAATCCAGCACATATCCACAACTGCGACAAGAGACAAATGTGCTATGCCCCCGACGATGGATAAATAAAATTCCTTGCTGACGGCGTTCTTGCAGCTGCTGCAAAGCTTGTTGCAGGGAACGACTAAAGATAGAACGATTTCCCTGCTGCAATTCTTGCCGCATATCCACAACTTCTACAGGAGGTAGAGGACGGGAGTAGATGCGATCGGGGAGGGAGAGGTAGTGGTGGGCAGATAAGGGAGATGAGGGGGACAAGGAGGTATTTTCTCCCTTGTCTTCTTTGTCTTCCCCTGCTCCCCCTGCTCCCCTGCTCCCCTGTTTCACCGCTTCCCCTACACTCACCCACGTCTCTAGTGAAGGGGTTGCCGAACCTAGCACCAAAGGACAGTTTTCTAATTCGGCTCGCCATTGGGCGACGGTGCGGGCGTGGTAGGTGGGGATGGGAGAATCTTGCTTAAAGCTGCTGTCGTGTTCTTCATCCAATATGATTAAGCCTAAGTTTGGTAGAGGGGCGAAAACTGCACTTCGCGTCCCTATAACAACTTGGGGTTCTCCTGTCAACATTTGTCGCCAGGTATCGTAACGTTCACCGTCTGAGAGGGCGCTGTGGTAAACGCTGACTTTGTTCCCAAAACGAGCGCTGAAACGGTCGGTTAGCTGGGGTGTGAGTCCAATTTCTGGCACTAAGACGAGAGCAGACTTGCCTTTCGCTAGTAGAGGGGCTATTGCTTGCAAATATACCTCTGTTTTTCCAGAACCTGTGATACCATGCAACAGCACTGTAGCACATCCATCTAGATGGGTAATGACCCCTAACGCTTGCGATTGAGCTGGTGTTAGTATTTTTGTCTGTTCCACTGCTAGCAAACCCCCTTGCGTCCCATCTGTAAGTGGGGGGAACACAGGAGGAGTTCGTAAGACTTCTCGGTCTTGGATGACGATGTACCCCTTTTGTTCTAACGTCTTAAGAATGGATGTACTTGTGTTACAAACTTGTAACAGTTCAGTTTGCCACAACTCGCCGCCGCGCCTCCGCAGCACTTCCAAAACTTCTCGCTGGCGAGTGGTTAAGTCACTGTCAGATGTACTGCCTATAAGTGTGACTGCTTTTTGCTGTTTTGGTCGAGTTGGTCGTGGGGGTTCTAAATAACTTTCCACTAAACCCCGTCGCTGCAACTCCCGGACACCCCGGTAAGCTGCTTTTACTTGGCGTTGCAGGTAGGCGAAGCTGTAATCTCCATCTGCTTGTGCTTGTAAAAGTTCCAGAATTTGCTGTGCTGCGCTTGAGAGGAAGGGTAGGGGAGATGAGGGGGATGAGGGAGATGAGGAGGATAGGGAGAGTGTCGGCTTGTCGTTTCTAACAAGGCGGATCCGACGCTGCGATCGCCCTAACAAACCGGGTGGTAAAGCGACACGTATAACTTGAATCAGGGGTGTGTAGTAGTATGCTGCAACTCGATTCAAAAGTTCCCAATAAGTCGAGGGAAAAAAGCCTACACTAACGACATCTTCTACATTCCGAACTTTTTCTAGTGGTAGATCGGCTGGAGGTTGTGTTAGAAAACGAATGGCGATTCCTCCTAACTGTTGCGTACCAAATGGCACACTTAAAATATCCCCTGGTTTTACTTCCAACTGATCGCTCAGTCGATAGGTGTACAGTCCTGAACTTCCCGGACAGTCTACTAGCACTTCAATCCAACGATTCTCAGTTCTTCCTGACTGGTACGATTCTCCAGCTTGGGCAACTACCAAAGGAGGCAAACTAACGCCATTCATGTACATAGTTTCTAAATTAATAGAACAGATATTTCTCTTACCAAAACAGTCCTAAGTGACAAGTGCCGAGTGCTTAGATATCCCCTTTTTGTTTTCCATCCTCCAGAGTACTCAAGCCCTTAAGAAAATAGCGATAAGCCCGTGAATTGATTCTTGGAGAAAAAGAAAATTTTTTCCTTGTTCTATCCCCTGGATTCATCCATAGGGATTGGCTCATAACTCAGGACTTAGGACTCAGCACTGATAAACCAGTTTGTCTATCTTAACCAAGTTTCCTCAGCTCTTACTGTATGCATTCGTTAACCAAAAATGTAATTGGCAATACTGTCATTAGACATAATACTTGATAAGTTTCGTCTTAGGTAATTCGGCAGAAAATTACTCCTAACTGTAGAAGGCAATTTTGATTGAATGTCTACTCAACGAAAGAACGACAATAGCCGCTTTTTTCAGAAGATTTTCTCTGATTACTAAATAGGGGATAAGGCTTTTCCGCCTATTGATAGATATTCTATGCTGTAAGTATGTGAGATCCTTTATCAGGAGAATAGATTGCTAAACTTTTTACTTGCCAAATTCCTTGTACTGGGGAAAGCTCAAGAGCGATGCATAACCCCACTATCAAAACTCAAATACATTAAGCGACTACCAAGGCATAAAAACTCAAATATTTAGAAAATTACATGAATATTTAAGATTTTGGAGTGAGGCAAATGGAGTTTTTATATTTGTTAAAATAGGGCAATTTTGATTGAGGAGGGTGTGAAATATTTTTTAATTAAGAAAAAAAGAGGAAAATATGTGTTGGCAGTCTGAGAAAATGTTTATCAGGTGCAACTACCAGGATTAGTTAAGAACAGTATCTATCTGGAACCGACAGATGAAATCAACTGAGGTTTAAGTGTTAAGGATGAAGTATGAATAAACCCCAAGAATAAATTCAGGGGGGATTGTCTGCCAGTGTTCCCTATTTTTTCATTCTTATGCCTTGATCCCAGCAAATGGTAAGTCACCTTCCAAACATCTTTCCAGTCCTGAGCCTAAGACACTTTTGCCAAAGCGGGAAATTCCTGTAATAACAGTATAGATAACGTTGATCAAACTCACAGAAATTATGGACAAAGGCTCGGATTCTATGATTCAACGGGTGTATTTGTCCCTCAGAAAAACCACCAAGCATTTTTGCAGAGCAGCTGTCACTAATTATGTACCAAACAGAGCAACAATCCCTGAAGGAAACTATGAATATTGCTGACTTGGGAACAATGGAAACAATGGGAAGTGCTGCTGATAATGAAGAATTATTTATCACGTTAGATGCAGTGGCAGATGAAGAAGCCCCAATTGTTGTAGAAAATTTGGAAGCCGAAGATCGCGCAGGAGATCAAATGGCGGCGGCTCGTCCCTCGGGATATAACAAAACCGAGTATGATGATGCCGTCGGCGCTTTTTTTAAAGAAATGGCTCGATACCCGTTGCTAAAGCCAGATGAAGAGGTGGAATTAGCGCGCAGAGTCCGGTTTTTAGAGGAAATTAGAGAATTACAAGCTTCCTTGTCTGAACAATTAGGAGATCAAGCGAATAAGGCAACTGTCGCTTCCCATTTGGGGATGACAGAAAAACAACTAGAACATCGCTTGTATCAAGGGCGAGTCGCAAAACGTAAAATGATTCGCTCTAACCTACGGTTGGTAGTATCTATTGCTAAACGATATTTAAATCGCGGAGTTCCTTTTCTAGATTTAATTCAAGAAGGAGCGATGGGGTTAAATCGTGCTACGGAAAAATTTGACCCAGATAAAGGATATAAATTTTCTACCTATGCCTATTGGTGGATTAGACAAGCAATTACACGGGCTATAGCCAACGATGCGCGGACAATTCGCTTGCCCATTCATATTGTTGAAAAACTTAACAAGCTTAAAAAAGCGCAACGCGAACTCAAACAGAGACTAGGGCGCAATCCTACCGAAGAAGAAATGGCGGAAGCTTTGGATGTTCCCGCGCCACAACTACGCCAGTTGCAACAACTACGACGACAAGCACTTTCCCTCAACCACCGTGTTGGTAAAGAAGAAGACACGGAATTAATGGATTTGCTAGAAGATGAAGATAACCTCTCTCCAGAGGCGAAAATGAACGAAAGCATGATGCGCCAGGAGATTTGGGAAGTCTTAGGTGACGTACTCACTCCACGGGAAAAAGACGTCATCTCTCTGCGGTACGGTTTAATTACCAGCGAACCCTGTACCTTGGAAGAAGTTGGCACTATGTTCAATCTTTCCCGCGAGCGAGTTCGCCAAATTCAAAGCAAAGCTATGCGGAAGTTGCGGCGTCCTCACATCGCCAAACGCTTAAAGGGGTGGCTAGTATAGTCAGCAGTCAACAGTTAGCAGTCAACAGTTAACAGTCAATACTCAAGAGCAACCAGCGCTACAGGAGAGTTTGCGTCTGTAGACAACTGGTGTTCTAGAGTCAAAAAACTTATGACTATTGACTATCGACTATAAAATATGGACTAATGACTTATGACTAACAACTCATGACTCATAACAAATGACTTCGCCTAGCGATTTAATTTTGCGTTTTGCTGAACCAGCCGATTGCGATATATTGTTTAAACTAATAAAAGCGCTGGCAGAGTACGAAAAATTATCTCATGCCGTCACTGGTGATGCTGTGGCACTAAAGGAGCATCTATTTGGCTCCCCTAAATACGTAGAAGCAATATTAGCAGAATATACAGGGCAAGCTGTGGGGTTTGCCCTATTTTTTCATAATTATTCAACATTTTTGACAAAACCAGGAATTTACTTAGAAGATTTGTTTGTTTTACCAGAATATCGGCAACAAGGTATTGGCAGAGAACTCATCACCAAAGTAGCGCAGATAGCTGTAGAACGAGATTGTGGAAGGTTAGAGTGGAGTGTTTTGGATTGGAACGAACCAGCGATCGCATTCTATCGCCGTATGGGAGCCACTATTTTAGATGATTGGCGAATTTGTCGCGTTACTGATGAGACGCTGATCAAATTAGGTTGTCAGGGATAGAAATACATTGACAAAATTCATAAAATATGTATTTTTATGTAGTTTAATTTAAGTTTTTACATTAACCTAAAGCAGATTCCTGACTTCAGCGCGTAAAAGTATTTTAAAGAACCTAGGCTTTTCCTAACACAGACGCTAGGCAAACACTAACGTTGGCTCATCGATGGAATGCTACTTGAAAATATAGCAGCATACGTGCTGGAACAAACCGACAAATGCTAGAAGTAGCTCACGCAAAGACAAGCCAGCGCTGCAGGAGGGTTTCCCTCCGCAGGCGACTGGCGTTGCAAAGAGAACCTTTTTAGTATCTTTGTGTATTTGCGTGAGATAAATTTATGAATTCGCTTCCTGTACCAGAATACTACATATTTTTCTTTTGAAGAAGTTTTACACCTTGTCTTTTGACAATTATTCTGATCACCCGTAAAGTGACGAAGTTTCTTACTAAGCTAAAACACCTATTGATTGCCTAGTTTTAGAGTGAGGGTTGTCTTTTGTCATCAGTCGTTTGTAAAAACACGGGTACTTATGATGCTCATCACAAAAAATCAGGTGCAATTTTTATGTGGAACAGCTTAGAGTGGTGTGTCATGAGAATTTTGTGTGGTGACAGAGAAAATGAAATTTAGTTTCCTCATTTTTCAAATTTTATTAATTAACTTTGCTTTCGCTTCCGTTACCTTTGCAAAAGAAAATAATTTAGTTCCTAAAAAGACTTCTATAAAGAAGACATCAGAAATTCCATCTTTAAATGAGATAAAGCAACCATACACCAGTGCAGAATTACTGACTCAAACGCCAGCCCCATCTAAAAAGCCACAAACAACTGATAACCCAGAACCAAATTCCACACCAAACGAGTCAGAACCCACGGTTCAAGATGATGCCATTATTATAGATGTGACAGGGGAAAAAGATGACCTTCCTCAATCTACTCCGACATATGTTATTGAAAAAGAGGAAATTGAAAAACAGGGTGCGACAAGTGTATCTGATGTTTTGAAAAAATTGCCTGGATTTGCTATCAATGATACAGGTCATGGTGCAGATATTCACACAGGTACATACTATCGCGGAGCCTCGATTAACCAGTCTGTATTTCTTATTAATGGCAGATCTATTAACACCAATGTCAACACCTATCATGGTGCAACGGATTTAAATAGTATTCCTGTAGAAGCTATTGAACGAGTGGAGTTGTATAGTGGTGCAGCTTCTACTCTTTATGGTTCCTCAGCTTTTGGAGGAGTTGTTAATATCATCACTAAAGAAGGTAGCCGTGTTCCTCGCTTCAATGCGGCTGCAGAATTTGGTTCTTTAAATTTTAATAATCAACAATTAAGCTATGGCGGTGCAACTGGCTCTTTAAGATATAACCTGAGCTTTGAAAGGAGTTTTATAGATAACCGTTACCGCGTTCCTCTTGGTGCAGCAAATCGTGATGAGCGAGGATATTTATTTAATGCAGATACAGCAAGAAGCACATACTTTGGCAGTTTTGCCTTTGATGTAGATCCTAGGAATACCTTAAGTTTAGATGTAACTACACTTAGCAGTCGTCGGGGATTAATTTATTTTGGCTTTCCTTTACAAAGAGACCGACTAGACCACGATAATTTAAATATTGGCTTTTCTTGGAAAACTCGCCTTGGTAATGGGAACACTTCTGTTCTTACAACCACATTCGGTTATAACCAAGATTACTTTAACACTTACGGTCCCAGCAGCCAATTTTACCGTACAGGGAGTTTAGATACACAATTATATACAGCTAGGGTAGACCATACATGGCAACTGACCCCAAATTATAAATTGCGTTGGGGATTAGATTTGCAAAACACAGATTTAAATGGAGATGTATTCAGTACAGTTCCTGATCGAATTACCTCGAATGAAAATGAAAGCGAGAGTTTATTGAATACCGCATTATTTGCAGTTAATACTTTGAATATCAGCGATAATTTTCAGGTAGATTTGGGTTTGAGACAAAGCTTTGATAGCAAATTTGGGAATTATCTCAATCCTAGTGTGGGATTTAAATATGATATTGTTCCTGCTTTAGCTGTGCGGGGAAGTTGGGCGGGAGGACAGCGCAATCCTGGTTTGGATCAGTTGTATGTTTATGATACGGTACATGGATGGCTACCTAATCCTGATTTAGAACCAGAAACTGGCTCATCTTGGACTGCGGGAGTTGATGTTAAGTTTTTGGAGAATTTAGTAGGACAGTTCACTTACTTCGGCAGTAGTTTAGATAATCGCTTGGGAGTCGTACAAGGAAAATGGGCAAATATTGGGTTAGTTGATACCAATGGTTTAGAGGCGGCGCTGCGGTGGACAATTGGTTCTGGGTGGTCAACTTTTGTCAACTACACATACACAGATGCCAAAATACAAACAGGACCAGAAAAAGGGTTACAATTGGGCTTAATTCCCTACTCTGTCGCTTCTGCTGGTGTTGGTTATGAAAACAGAGGCTGGCAGGCTAATTTGTATGCGACTTATTATGGTGGCGCTCGTCGAGCTATATATACAAGAACCGGAGAGTCAATTACAGAGTTCTCGCCATCTTTCTTTAATTTGGATTTTAGCGCTCGTGTTCCTGTTACAAGAAATTTGGGGTTGACGGTTTACTTAGAAAATTTACTAGATGAACAATACGAGCGAGTCAACCGTATCTATAGCCCTGGGTTTACGTTCCGCTTGGGTTTAACGGCTAATATTTAAGAGACGTGCCAGAGACGCGCTATGGCTCGTCTCTACATCTGTTCGCGTTAGAATGGCTGTTATGAGAGCAAGAATTGAAAACAGCGTGCTTTTTCTCCATCAAGAAGATGTGCCAGAGTACAAAAAAGGCGGTTCCGTGGTGAGGAACAGTTATTTCTGGGCGCTGCGTTCAATTGCGGGTAGGGCTTCGCGTTATGGTGATTGGGAGTACGAGCCTGAGGTTTGGTTAGCGTTGGCGCGGATGCTGTTATCCTTCGCCGAGTCTAGGTATTTGGGGCTTAGAGAAACTGTGTTGGAGTTTCCTCTATCTCAAGGGGAAATTCCTGATGTGCTGCGAGATGTTTCCACTTGGGAATAGGATAGCACTGGAGGCTACTCCTTTGCTGCCCGAAGATTACCGTAAGGTGTGCAGGCGAGCAGAGAAGCAGGGGAGCAGGGGAGCTCTTGAGCAGGGGAGAAGAAACTACATCGGTAATCTTAGAGGATGTCTGAAAAGTTTGTGGACGGTATATTTTGTCATTCTGAGCGTAACGAAGTGGAGCGAAGAATCCCTGTTTCTCGTTAATTTTTGAGATGCTTCACTGCGCTGGCGCTCCGTGCCTCGCAGAGCGAGGAGCTACGCTAACAGCATGACATTTTTGACTTCTCAGACATCCTCTTACACTCCTGATGGGAGTAAGCTTGAGAAAATTCATTTTCAGGCTGCGCTTGGGAACGAGAAGAATGTAGCAACGTTTACAGACAAGCTTAATATTAAATTAATTCCAAAAATAGATATATTGGTGGGCAAAACTAGCTACGCTAGTTTTGCCCGGCTGCAAAGAAATTAATCTATTGGAGAGTTATGGATAGCTGTGAGATGTTTCTACTTGGCAATAGAATAGAACTGGAGGCGGAGCCTCAGAAAATTCATTTCCAGGCTGTAGCCTGGGAACGAGGAGAATGTAGCAGCATTTACAGACAAATTTAATATTAAATTAATTCCAAAAATAGATATATTGGCGGGCAAAACTAGCGTAGCTAGTTTTGCCCGGCTGCAAAGAAATTAATCTATTGGAGAGTTATGGATAGCTGTGAGATGTTTCTACTTGGCAATAGAATAAAACTGGAGGCGGAGCCTCAGAAAATTCATTTCCAGGCTGCATCTGAGAAGAGAATGTAGCAGCATTTACAGACAAATTTAATATTAAATTAATTCCAAAAATAGATATATTGGCGGGCAAAACTAGCTACGCTAGTTTTGCCCCCTTGCAAAGAAATTAATCTATTGGAGAGTTATGGATAGCTGCGAGATGTTTAGACTTGGCAATAGAATAGAACTGGAGGCGGAGCCTCAGAAAATTTATTTCCAGCGTGCGCCTGAGAAGAGAATGTAGCAGCGTTTACAGGCACATTTAATATTAAATTAATTCCAAAAATAGATATATTGGCGGGCAAAACTAGCTACGCTAGTTTTGCCCCCTTGCAAAGAAATTAATCTACTGGAGAGTTATGCATAAAAGCTTTGAAGAATACGAGCAGTTCATTGAAGAGTACAATAAATTCCTACAGGACTACGCACGCTCTTCAGAACTTATTACAGCAATGAAAACTTTACAACAGCAAAATCCTCAAGCCAGTTTATTATATCAAGAAGCTGTACAGGCACATATAGATGCCACAAATGCATACATAAAAACAGTCGCAATGTATAAGCAATTAGTCCTGAAATGGCTTTTGGTAGCGGAATCTTGTCATAAGCATAGATAATTTAGATAGGCTCGAACACCATTTCAGGAATTAGTAGCTGGTTTGTATCTGAATTTACCAGTTTAGCGATTCCCAAAAAGCGCCCATCTTCATCGTAAACTCGTAAGATTTCTACAACATTGAGAGTAACACAAATGCGCTGACCTTGACACCATTTCTGTGCTTGAGTTGCGCTTAAGGTAATAAAAGGAAGATGCTGTAAGGCTGCATCGGGGGGAGTGGGTTGAAATGTCCCAGCTTGCACCTTCGCTTCCAAGTCGGTCAAGGTGATGCTATCTGTTAAGTCAAACCCACTGCTTTGTGTTCGTGTTAAAGCAGCGAGAGTTCCACCAGTTTGTAAGACTGTCCCTAAATCACGGGCGATCGCCCGAATATATGTCCCCGCACCACAGGCGATCGCCACATCCACTTCCGGAAACTCCTTTTCTCGCCAGTCCAAAATTTCAATTTGGAAAACTTCCACTATCCGTGCTGGCACTTCTACATCTTCCCCTTTACGTGCTAACTCGTACAGGCGTTTGCCTTGGACTTGAATGGCGCTGTAAATCGGTGGAATTTGCTCGATTTTGCCAACAAATTTTTCCAGTGCTGATTTCACCGCGTCTAAACTCAACTTAGTGCAAGGTTGCGAGGCGATGATTTCGCCTTCCAAATCATCGGTTGTGGTACGCACACCCAAGCGAATTGTCGCTTTGTAAGCTTTTTCTCCGGGAAGATACTGCAACAAGCGAGTTGCTTTACCAACGGCGATGGGTAACACTCCTGTGGCTGCTGGATCTAAAGTTCCAGCGTGTCCCACGCGCTTGAGGCGCAAAAGTTTACGTGTCTTCGCCACACAGTCGTGGGAAGTCCAGTCAAATGGTTTATTGAGATTGAGGAAACCTTGCATATCCTTGCATATAAGTTATAAATTATAACCGCAGATGCACAAAGCATTGCACGCAGATAATTCATCTGTGTCCATCTGTGTCCATCTGTGGTTTAATTTTCATAGTAATTGACTTTTGCAAGAGCATTACTCATCATCTCTTCGCTTGTGCTAACTCGGTGCGCGTCAAGGACTGAATGAAACTCAAACCACCTGAGCGACCAGAAATAACTTTAGCGTAGGCGGCGTTGAGGTAGGTAGCGTATCCTGGCGTTCGTGTAACGTAAGTTTCAAAGAAAGGCACGCTCAAAACATTCATGTAACGTTGTGCAACACTTGGATTATACCCAACCACCTCCGAAGGTAAAGATACTTGTTCGGCGCTACCCTTACCATTACCAATAATGGAAAAGTGGGTTGCACGCCGAAGTACTGCTAGATACTTTTGTGAATTCTTTATCCAAGAGAAAGGCAAAAGTTGTTCGTATAAAGCTGGCGCGATAGTATCATCGCTGCTGGCGACAATCATGACTGGAGTTTGAATTTGGCTTAAACCAGCTTCTCCAAAGATACTGCTGGTCATTGGGTTCACCGCAATGATCGCTTTGATTCTCTCATCTCGAAAGTGATATTCCTTAGGGTTGTTGCTACGCAATTCGAGTGCATGACATTGAAGCAGTAAAGAGAGATTCCAAGTATTTTTGAGTGCTTTTGGTTGACAGTCTTTTTGGAGTTGTCCAAAGTTAATCTTTGCACCCGCCAAGGCTAAAGCTGTGTACCCACCGAAGGATTGACCAAACACTCCGACTCTTTGCAGGTTGAGCCGACCTTTAAAACGTGCATCCGTTCTGCTAAGTTCTTGGAGCTGATCAAGAATATATTTTACATCGAGAGGTCGGTTCTTAAATTCATCGGCTTGTGCTACTTCACTTGTACTTCCATTGAAGAGCGATCGCAATTGTTTGGTGTCACTCCCAGGATGATTGGGAACAACAACAGCAAACCCGTGAGAAGCTAAATGAGTGGCTAGATATTCAAAGTTACTGCTGTCTGAACCCAAACCGTGAGAAATGATGATTACAGGGACGCGACTTTGAACGTTAGGAAGGTAAACATCAGTCAACAAAAACCGTTTGCGTAGTGAATCGAAAAACTTCAGCGTCTGTTTTTGCGATATGAACCGTCCTTTACGCCGTAAATCTGGCAATTGGGAGTCTAGCGGTAGTCTAATTGTGGCAGCTTCGACATTTGACTTTTGAGAAACTGCTGTAACAGCTCGATTTGTTTCATTAACCAGTTTTTCTAGTTCCGCAGCCATTCCCAAAGTTCTTGACAAATCTATATAAATATTGGGGCTCGGATACTTACGCAACAAATTCAATAACGTTAAGCCTCCTGGTTCAGTGGAAGCTAAAATAAGCGCCCCTCGTAAGGCGTGAAATCCTGGTTTTGGTTGACGAGATTCGGTTTTAATCACTTCTCCCAACCGTTGCAGCAGAAATTCTCCTTGTGGTGTATAAAGAAATTGCGACACCGCGACGGGATTTACCTTAATCGGAGTCAGCAACGCATGCCGCAACTGCTGAAGCTGTTCTTTTTTCAGATATTGCCTATAAACTACCAAGTCGTCGTCAAGGACACCGTTTCTGGCGTAGTTTTCCAAAGCAGTGACAGATATCGAACGCTCAAAGGCTGAATATGATGCATAAATTCGCTCTGCGGCTATGGCAGATTTACCAAACCCAAGTGTTGGCAGCAACATAGAGAGAACCAGCCACAGCGAATTCTTTCTGAAGGCGCTGATCCAATGACCAAATAAGTTGTTCATTGTTTAACTGTGCAAGGAGATTTTATTTAACGAGGCGTGATCTGTAGTCGTTGTGCGGGCACTCCAGAATTAATTGATATCTTCGCCTCTCAATATAGAGATATTTTTGATGTTTTTTTTCTTTTGAAATTCAAATACAAAACTTCAAAGAGTACATCAAGTAGGTGGAATACCCACTTTCAATATATCAAATAGCTGCACTGTGCTAAAAATTATCTTACTTCTGGGGGAGTAGTTTTATTTGCAGCAATTCGAGGCAAGATTACTAACAAGCCCAGAAGAAGAAAAGCTACTATCACATTTGTTGATTCAAAACTCAGGAGACTTTACCAAATCCTCCTCCTCCAGGGGTTTCTATCACAAAAACATCCCCAGGCTTCATCTCTACTGTTGCTGGAAACTCTAAAATCTCTTGGGTTCCATCCTGACGTTCTATCGAGTTGCGTCCTACAAGTCCGGCTTCTCCACCATTTAATCCAAAGGGAGGAACAAACCGATGATTAGAGAGAATATTAGCTGTCATGGGTTCTAAAAACCGGATGCGACGGATAACCCCATTACCACCGCAATGTTTTCCTTTACCCCCGCTATCCGGACGAAGACAAAAGCTTTCTACTTGTACAGGATAACGGGTTTCTAAAACTTCTGGGTCGGTCAAGCGGGAGTTCGTCATGTGGGTTTGTACTGCATCGGTACCATCAAAATTAGCCCCCGCCCCGGAACCACCGCAGATGGTTTCATAGTATTGATACCGCTCATTACCAAAGGTAAAATTATTCATTGTTCCTTGAGAAGCAGCCATCACACCCAAAGCACCATACAAAGCATCGACAATGATTTGAGAAGTCTCTACATTACCTGCTACAACTGCTGCCGGATAGGTTGGGTTAAGCATACAACCTTCAGGAATAATAATTTCTAGAGGCTTCAGACACCCGGCATTCAGGGGAATATTATCATCAACCAGAGTCCGGAAAACATACAAAACTGCAGCTTGAGTGACGGCTTTGGGAGCATTGAAGTTACTATTGAGTTGTTTAGAAGTCCCAGTAAAATCAATGGTAGCGCTGCGATTTTTTCGGTCTATATTCACTTTAACTTGAATTTGCGCCTTATTATCCATTTCATAAATAAATGAGCCATCACTGAGAACATCAATTGCCTTTCTGACTGACTCCTCAGCATTATCCTGCACAAATTTCATATAAGCTTGGACAGTCTCAAGTCCGTATTGCTTAACCATTTTACCGAGTTCTTGAACTCCTCTTTCATTGGCGGCAATTTGTGCTTTAAAATCAGCTAGATTTTGGTCAGGGTTACGAGCAGGATAAGGATGATTTAAGAGTAACTCTCGTACTACGGTTTCCTGAAAATTTCCCTCCTCAACTAAGAGAAAATTATCAAAGAGAATTCCTTCCTCTTCTATTGTGGTACTGTGGGGAGGCATTGAACCCGGAGTAATTCCACCGATATCAGCTTGGTGTCCACGAGAAGCTACATAGAAAATAATTTGTTTTCCGTCTTCGTCAAAAACAGGAGTAATCGCAGTCACATCAGGAAGATGCGTTCCCCCATTATAGGGATTGTTAGATAAATACACATTTCCTGGTTTTATAGTGTCGCTTTTATCATTAATTAAACTGCGGACACTTTCACTCATTGAGCCTAAATGTACAGGAATGTGGGGGGCATTAGCAACTAATAATCCAGAAGCGTCAAAAATAGCACAGGAGAAATCTAGCCTTTCTTTAATATTCACAGATGCTGCCGTATTTTGGAGAACAATCCCCATTTGTTCGGCAATAAATTGATAGAGGTTTTTGAAGATTTCTAAGCGGACGGGATCGGGTTGAGATGTTGTGTACATTTTGGAATCCTATTTGTTGATATTTGATGAATTCATGAATATGTTATGCCGCAATAACTACCGCAATTTATGTTACTTTTTCTCTCTCTAGCGCTTTTTAAACGGCTTGGCTAAAAGCTTTTTAATGATATGCCGGACAAGTGTGGGACCTGGTAGAAAAACAATACCCAACTGTTGCATTAATCCCAGCGCGTCACCTTGTCCCCAATGCTCCACGATTTTGCCGTTCTCAACGCGATCAAGGTGCATAATTGATAATTTTATTTGCTTAAGAGTTGGGGGAATACCTTGAAAGTCACCCAAATGTGTAGCTGTGAACGTCCCACAAGTGACAACTTTATCGCCTTCAACAATCACTTCATCAAATGTGTGTTGACCATTGAGAAAGGCTAAGTAGAACGCCATACCGAACTGTTTAAAACCTTCGCCGTCGAGGGGTTCAGGGACACCAGCCATGTGAGCAACAAAATTGGAGGCGAGAAGTGCTAATGCTTGGTCAATATTCCGATTATCGAAAGCTTTGTAAAACTGGAGAACGATCGCTTGACTTTGCTGGCTTGACATTGATTAGATGCTTCTTTTTTCACTAAGATTGTAGTGGATTGCAAACATTAGACCTTAATAGCCAATTTAGAGACGTTGTAATATTAAATGATTACGTTCAGTTAATCTTGCTTCCCAGTCAGGTTCAACCACAATCGTGCTAATTTTTTCTACGATAATTGCAGGTCCACTAATCCTATCTTCCGGTTGTAAATTTTCCCGTTCATAAACGGGAGTATCATGCCACTGTTCAGCAGTAAACATCTGTACTGTTTCAACAGGCGTGGGAACTTCATCTATGGAACGAGTACGAGTTATTAAGGGTTCTTCAGGAGTATCCATCTTCTGAATAACTTCCACCGAGGCTGATTCAACAATTAAGCTTTTCTCTAATTGAATGAAACCATAACGAGATTTGTGTTCAACCTCAAATTCTTGTTGCATCACTGCCACATCCGAGGCAAAATCAACTGTCAAGCTAGAGTTTGTAGCTTCATATTTTAAATTCACTTTTCGGACGACTTCCTCTTCACTACTTGCTTCAACCCCACCCGCCCTATCGGGCACCCCCCTCTGTCCCCCCTTACCAAGGGGGGATGAAAGGGGGGTGGGAGGGTTGGGGAGGGGTAATTCACTTCTCGCTTGGGTTTCTAATAACTCCATTAACTGCACTAGTTGAGGAATTAATCCTTGGATGAGAGGCTTTTCTACTCCTCCTTCTCTAATTGCCCGGACATCAGCTAATCCCATTCCATAAGCAGAAAGAACTCCAGCATAAGGGTGAAGAAATATCTTTTTCATCCCCAAAGTATCGGCAATTAAACAAGCAACTTGCCCTCCTGCGCCTCCAAAACAACAAAGCACATATTGGGTGACATCATAACCTCGTTGTAGGCTGATTTTTTTGATTGCGTTTGCCATATTTTCCACAGCGATCGCAATAAATCCAGCTGCGACTTGTACGTTCGTACGGCTATTTCCTGTGACAGCTTCAATCTCTTGAGCTAATTGTGTAAATTTCTGAATGACAATATCTTTATCTAAAGGCAAATTGCCATCTAATCCAAAGACAGAAGGAAAATATTGAGGATGAATTTTGCCTAACATAACATTGGCATCAGTAACTGTTAATGGTCCGCCACGTCGGTAACAAGCAGGACCAGGATTTGATCCAGCAGATTCCGGTCCGACACGATAACGAGAACCATCAAAAAATAGAATTGAACCGCCTCCAGCAGCAATTGTATTAATAGCTAATACGGGGACTCGCATCCGCGCCCCTGCAATCTCCGAATCTAGTTGCCGTTCATACTCTCCTTTAAAATGGGCAACATCTGTACTTGTCCCTCCCATATCAAAAGTAATGACTAACTCAAAACCCGCCCTTTTGCTAGTTTGTACTGCGCCGACAATTCCCCCTGCAGGACCACTCAAAATACTATCTTTTCCTTGAAATTGTTCGGCTGCGACTAAACCCCCGTCAGATTTCATGAACATTAATCTGACTCCGGGTAACTGACTGGCTACTTGGTTGACATAGCGACGCAGAATAGGAGTTAAATAAGCATCGACGACTGTTGTATCCCCTCGGCTGACCAATTTCATTAAAGGACTCACTTGATGCGATACGGAGATTTGCGTAAATCCTATTTCTTGGGCAAGTTTGGCGACTTGTTGTTCATGTTGAGGATAGCGATCGCTGTGCATAAAAACAATCGCACAAGAGCGAATACCTGTGTTGTAAACTGCTTGTAAGTCATTTTTGACTTGTTCAATATTTACGGCGATTAATTCTTGACCGTTAGCATCATAGCGTTCTGAAACCTCAATCACCTGCTCGTAAAGCATGGTTGGTAAAATGATATGACGGGCAAAGATGTTAGGACGGTTTTGATAGCCAATCAAGAGTGCATCTTTAAACCCTTTGGTAATCACAAGTGCGACTCTATCCCCTTTCCTTTCTAACAGTGCATTTGTTGCTACTGTTGTCCCCATTTTGACCACTTCTATTGCTTCAGTTGGAATGGGTTCGTTGCCTGAAACACCGATGATATCCCGAATACCTTGAATAACTGCATCTTGATATTGTTCGGGATTTTCTGAAAGTAATTTATAGACTATAATCCATTGCCCCTTAGGTAGGGGAACAATTAAAAAACGTAACGGACTTTCTCCTACAGAATGTCTTGAGAGTCCATCTATAATTGCGCGATCGTCAGTCACCGCAACCAAATCGGTAAATGTACCACCTCGGTCAGCAAAAACTTTCAACATTGCTTTGTTTCCTCATCGTCTAGAATTAGAGTAACAAAAGGATTTGGGGTGATTCTACTTTAAGTTCGAAAGATTTTTGCGACGTGTGTGATATCAAATCTGGTTGAACACTTATTATTACTGTAAAACCTAAGTTAATTTAGAGTGTGATTGCATAACGTAGGTGTTCCAGCAACTTTTTCGAGCGTTGCTAGGTAGAATTAAAAGGATGCTAATGGGTGGATAAGCACACAAGAAATTGCAGAAAACACAAATCTGCGAAAAGGCACCATCAACAGACATCTCAAATATCTGGTAGAAAGTAATGTACTTGAAGTACTTAAGGAACTGACTTTTTACCTTTACCGAATCTCTGATGATCAGATGTCTGAAGTGAAGAAACAACTTGAGCACTTAAAGCAAAACCACCCCACGCGGTGACTGCGGGGTGGTAGCAGTGAGGCACTTAAGAGGTGCTACGCTGGAATTTCTTCCCCTGTCTCAACAATACGAGATGCTTTCATGTGTCCTTTGTTATCAGAAAAATGGGTTAGAAACCCCGTCCTTCGTTTGACGGCTTTACAGGTTAATTTGCAATGCGCCACGAGTTGTAAGACAAGAACTTACAATCACAAGGCACAGCGTTTTGACACAACCGCTTGCCAGTATTCAAACTGTGCAAGCTAATTGTTTTTCTTTGTGGGTCTTTCTTTGTTGGTGACAATGCCCATCCGCCAACAAAACAGAATCCATATTTCGGATGTTTAACGATTGAGCCTCGCTTAAAACCCGCGCTTAATGTTCCACCGTACCGAGGACGAACGTTCTGGGGTGCGTGTTGTAACCGATGTAACTGTCTACGGTGAAACTCAAGTGGAATAACCTCAATCAATTGCGTGTTATCTGGCTGGGAATGCCCTTCGACATACCAGTTAGCTAACGCCCATGAGTCAACGCAATGAGCTTCAAACTTATTAGAGAGTTTTTGTTTAGACTTTTTGAGTCCCAAACTCTGCCGCAGTTCGTAAGTATCATTGCCCGATCTAGTTTCCAGGTGGGCAATTTTCTTAAGTTCAGAGTAGAACCATTGTTTCCCCACCTCTAGGGGGCTAAACGAAGCATTCCACTTGCGTCCGTTTTTCCAAGTACGTGCCTTGATGTCCTCTACGATAAAAGCCGATATGGGGAACATCTTGGTTAACCAATTGGCTATCCTTAACTTCCACTGCCACCGCGCTTTAGTAGATGGAGGAATACGGTTTTTGTTAACCAACCTGTTAGCTCGATTTTGACGACAGGGTGTATTGCGAAAGCGCCTTGCCCGTCGCATATTCCGCCTGACCTCAACATGGTCTTTCACCCAGTCAACGGCATGAGTTTGGATGTTGAGATAAGTATGTGCTTGAGACTTGACGGTAAATGCTTCTCGCTTTGAACCTGGGTCGATTCCTGCTACTATTGGCTGACGGTCGGTATTAGAAGGTTCTACGTTAAGTCGAACACAGAATACTCCTTTCTTCCAAAATGGTGTGGCTTTGCCTAATTTAATCCAACGCTTTGCGCGGCTTGGCGTAGTCGGCATTAACGGTCTGTTTTCACTGCTTACAACTGGAACAAACATTTACGATAAGTCCTATTGCTAGGTATGTCTTTCCCTTCGCCGCTGGCACATCAGAGTGGTTAAAAACTAGGGAGGCATTCTTAAGGTCTTGTGGGATACCACTCCCAGATGGCTCAGCAATTGGCTAGACACTGGTTTAACCTGAATTAAGAAGGTGGTGAATCTTCCGCTTTCAAGCCCCACGCCGCGATAGCTGGGGTTAGTGACCATTAACTCACTCGTATGTCAACCTCCTGCTTTCACCTTTGAAATTTTGTTTGGTTACTTACCACTACTCTTTAACAAGCTTCATATGTTTATCAACAGCGCTGCTAAACTGCTCGTAAGAAGAAACTCCTACAATTGTTTCTGCTAAGGAACCATCAAAGAAAATTAAAACCGCTGGAATGCTGCGAAGCCCGAATTTTTTGAACATCGGCTTGTTGTTATCCACGTCTACTTTAACAACCTTGGCGCGACCTTTGTATTCCTGGGCGAGCTTATCCATTAATGGACTAATCAGGCGACAAGGACCACACCAAGTAGCAGTAAAGTCAACAATAACAACTTTTTGTTCACTTAAAAGAGCATCAAATTCGCTTTCTTGAATGTAAGCAACTATCTCAGTTTCACTAGACATTTCTTAATTCCTTAATATCGAACTAAAGTTTTAGTAACAAGGTGACTCTATAAACTAATAGTACGAGCGATTGCCCACTTTGCAACAGAACCATAGTTGACAAGTCGCAAGTACGCTCCCACACTGCCCTCAACTACCCGTTTCATCGCGCGTACTGAAAAACTGCGGTGCCTCATTACCAGTTAACTGGTAAGAAGTCCACGACGTTGACGGAAAAATCGCCCCGAAAGTACTGGTATACAAAAATCGCAATCTTTCATAGGGCATCTTACGTCGGAGTGCAGATTTTTCGCTCGTTTTTACCCAACCCCACAACTCATATCTTCGCCAGCGCTGCTTTTCGATATCTGCACGATAACTACGGCTCTATTCCTTCATCAATCCAAACATCAATTGCTGTTTTTACCTCTAATTCAGTCACGCTAGACCATTCTTTTTCGTTAATAGTTGTTTGAAATACCGCCCTTTTACCGTGACCAACTTTTTCTATTGCGTGTCCGCGATACATTTTTTTAGGCTTAATCATTTTTATTGACTTTATTGACTATTTTAACCAAAATATAGCGGCTGCCATGTTGGTTAGGACAAAGACCGCTACGGATAGCTGTAACCAGCCGCTCTGTTAAATTTGCCAATGTCCTAAGCTGTTTGACCACGGCTATACTATAAGCAAAACTCAATGCAGTGAAGCTACAATCCACATGAAGTGCGATCGCTATATAAACCTGTTACAAGTTTGTTAAAAAACTTACCTCGAAAAACTCGAAAAATGCACCGTACGGACTCCGGTCAAACTCCGACTTGCCTTTACAGTCGCCTAGCCATGCTCAAAATTTGGCGATACAAGATTAAATTGCGTTGGCGGTCGTTGTTGCGGATGCGATCGCACAGTTTGTCATAAGCTCATATCAGCAATCGATGGATTGATCGATAAAGCGATCGCTCCACCGATTGGTAACGCCCAGTCGTAGCTCGTTACGCAAGTCCAACCAGCTTGGCGCTTAGTTCCCACATGCGATCGCCTTTTTCATCATCGCGGGCTTGAGGAGAGACCTTTTGAACAAAGGACTTACCATTTTTCTTCTGTCGATTCCCCCAGCTCCAATAAGCACCAGATTGTTTGTACTCGGGATCGGCTACCACCACTGCGACTCGCTCGCCAGCCAACTCCTGAGACACGTACCCCCCGGTGATGTACTTTTGGAATTTTGGGAAGAGTTTCTGAAACAGGGGATAATGGTTGCGGAATAGTGGCGTTTCTGCAACACACCCCGGATAGAGAGAGGTGAAGGTAATCCCGGTGGATTCGTGATAGCGTCGATGCAGCTCTCGCATGGTCAGCACATTGCAGACTTTGCTGTCCTTGTAAGCCTTAACTGGTTCAAACTTCTTGCCATCAATCATCGAGATTGGCTCTTTAAATCCTGCTGCAAAGCCATCCAGATTTCCTAAGTCCGGACGCGGCGGAATCTTGCCGCCAAGCTCGTCTGGATTGTGCGTCACGGTTCCCAAAATCACCAGCCTCGGATCGGAAGAGGATGAGTGCTTCAGGTCTTCAAGCATAAGGTTACACAAAAGGAAATGACCGAGGTGATTTGTGGCAACGCTCAACTCATATCCTTCAGGCGATCGCAACGGCTCTTTTAGTAAAGGCATATAAATTGCGGCGTTGCACACCAAAGCGTCTAGGGACTTTCCGCTTGATCTGAAGTCCTTGACAAACTGTCGAACACTTTCTAAAGAAGCTAAGTCGATATGCATGAGCGTGTAGCTGTCCTGGGACATTCCCACCGTTTGGGCAGCTTTTTCAGCCTTCGCTAAATCCCGACAAGCCATCACCACATGCCATCCCCTTTGGGAAAGTGCTTTCGCGGCGTACAAACCGACCCCTGAGGATGCGCCCGTGATCACGACCGTTGAGTTCGGATGTTGTTCCATTCTGTTCAGACTTCGTTGACTGTCGTTGACTGTCTCTATGATCTCACACCACGCTCACCACCAGCGTTGATTTTTCGAGATGTTCTGCGGTTATTATTGACACTCCGTTAACCTAAGGTTGGGGGTGAGTCCCATGCTTAGGTTAACGGATGACCTTAAAAAGAACACAACCTTAAATCAGTGAACAGTGAACAGTGACCAGTGACCAAAAAACTGATAACTGATAACTGATAACTGTTAAAAGAAATCAGCCATCCAAGGAGATGCGCCAGCAAATATTTGAGTTGCGGCTGACATGGCTGTTTCTGTAGCATCCAGTTGTCCTGCAAGCTGCAACTGCTGTGGGGTAAATAAGCCCGTGTACAGAGGTGCCAATCCTTTAATGTCTAGCTTCATCTCGCCCTTTCCGCCGCTTGTGACTTCACCACGTCCATTGGCAACAGACAGAATGAATCTCCCATTGTTTTCAGCAAGCAGATCATCTTGAATTTCCAAGTGCAGTTCGGCTTGAATTCCTGGTGAATAACCACGCTTTTCCAAAGCTGTACTCACATTAATCACGCGTAGCATCCAACGCTTGGCAGATTTTTGCTTGGCAGTTTGTTCTGGCAGGAGTAAAGTTAGGGAGTCGTTAGCAGATCCTCTCCATCGCACATATTTGATTTGGGAGCGATGATTGGCAAGAAAGCTCCACAAAGTTTGTGCAGCAGCGGTTGTGAGAACTGTCCAATCCCTCAGCCGTATAGAAGAGCCATCTTGGTTTTGATGCTGGCTGAAGATGATGTAGCCTTGGGGTTGGTCTGCATAACCGATAAGATAGGCGTAGACTGCTTCATTCTCATCTGGTCTAGATATGCGCTGCCAAAGACCTTGGTGTCGGTCTAAAAGTCCATTATTGAGTCTTGCCTGATGCGAGCATCGCCTCACCCAATACATTCACCCCAATGGGGGATGTAGTAGTCTGTCAATCTAGAGTTGATGGGTTTAGACTGACGCCCAGACACAGAGACACAGGGACGCGGAGAATTTTATGATCCCTGAAATGAAAATTGACACATTAGTAGAGATAAGAGTGAGGCGAGAATTAAGTCAATTTTGTTTCAGTTTCTGTTGTTTCGTGTTCTTTACTAAGAAGTATAAATTTTATCTAACAAATGTTATAGGCTTTGTCCAAAAAATATTTAGACTTCACACCTTTTTAACAGCTAAAAGTTTTAAGAGTGATAGCTTTACAAAAGCAGAATCAACATTGTGCTTATGATCACATTACTGGGTCTAATTCTAGTACCCACATTAATTTACCTACTACTTAGCTTTTTAGGTAAAAAAAATAACTCTTTAAGCCTTAGGCGACTGGTATCAAGAAACTCAAAGGGGATAGCAATTGCTGTAGCAATTTCTATAGCAATTCTCGGTGGGCATACTGTATCAGCCCAGACGGGACCGCCGCCTTTAGCTTCACTTAAGGGTGTAAAGGTTCCAGAACCTGATAACCTCACAGACTTCATTAAGGATAAAACAGCCGCAATTAAGTTAGGAAAGGCTTTTTTCTGGGATATGCAAGTCGGCAGCGACGGCTTGCTATCCTGTGCCAGCTGTCACTTCCATGCTGGAGCTGATAACAGATCCAAAAATCAAATAAGCCCTGGTCTTTTGGCTAATCCAAAGGATACAACTTTCCAAGTAGGGTTGGCACCAAACTACCAACTTAGCAAAGAAGATTATCCATTCCACAAACTCTCAGATCCAACAAAGCAGGATAGCCAAGTTCTATCTGATAGTAACGATGTCACCTCCTCCCAAGGAATTTTCAATGTTCAGTTCAAGGATGTCGTTCCTGGTCAGGCGGAGGACAAAGTAGAAACCAAGCCCGATCAAGACGGCTTTCGCGTGGCAGACACAAATGTGCGCCGAGTCGAGCCGCGCAACACGCCAACGGTCATTAATGCAGTGTTCAACTTCCGCAACTTTTGGGATGGAAGGGCGCAGAACATCTTCAACGGTCAGACTCCCTTCGGCTTGAGAGACCCCAATGCCTTTGTTGGGAAGGCAGACAATCCAAGTAAGCTAGAATTAGTTAAAGTCAGCCTCAAAAATTCGTCTTTAGCTTCGCAAGCGGTAGGTCCACCGCTCAGTTCTTTTGAGATGTCCGCTGATGGTCGCACCTTTGAGGAAATTGGCGATAAGTTCGGAGACGTTGACAAAAAATCTAACAGCGCAGCCAAAGGCAAAAAGCTTCCAAGAAAACTAGGTAAGAAGTTACTTCCTCTTCGTCCGTTAGGCAAGCAAGTTGTGCATCCGGAAGACAGCGTTTTAGCTGCTGAGAGTAGATCGCCTCAACCCGGTCTGAAGACAGCGACCTACGAGAAGTTGATTGAGGATGCCTTCAAGCCAGAGTGGTGGAAGTCTAACCGCATGATCCAAATTGATGACAAGGGTCAACGGAATATTGTCAAAAAGCCAGATAAATCTTTGGCTACCAACGAGTACACGTTGATGGAGTACAACTTCCCACTGTTCTTTGGGCTGGCGGTTCAAACGTACGAGTCCACACTCATATCCGACGATACACCGTTTGACCGTAATGTCTTAACTGAGCAGCAACAGCGGGGTAAAGATTTATTCAATGGTAAAGCTGGGTGCATTGGATGCCATAATGGAGCAGAATTTACCAGTGCTTCGGTTAGCAACGTAAGTAAACAACGAATCGGGTCCATTACCATACCGAACGTTGCAACATTCGCCTTTGACAATGGCTTCTTCAATGTTGGCGTCAGACCAGTTTCAGAAGATCCTGGTGTTGGTGGGAACGACCCATCTGGTAACCCGCTTTCTGAGACGCGAGTGACTCAGCAAGGTAAATCCCTAGCCCTGCTTGGCGAAACCTTAAGTGTTCCAACTGGCTCAACCGTAGTTGCGGATGGAGGCTTTAAGGCACCCGGACTCCGCAATGTAGAACTCACCGCTCCCTATTTCCACAATGGTGGACAGTTAACTCTAAAGCAAGTGGTAGAATTCTACAATCGTGGCGGAGACTTCCCTGGCGGTGCTCTTGTCCCGCTTGGGTTAACCGACGCTCAAAGAGATGACTTAGCAGCTTTCCTAACAGCACTCACCGATGAGCGAGTCCGCTTGGACAAAGCCCCCTTTGACCACCCACAACTATTCGTCACCAATGGACATCCAGGTAACACTATATCGGTTACCAACGACGGCAAAGGACAAGCTACAGATGAACTGCTGGAAATTCCTGCTGTTGGTCGTAACGGTGACAATGGAACTCCGAATTTCTTGCAACCGTAGTAGCGGTAATTGACCATTACAGATGCGGAACTGGGAGCCGCACCTAAGACAATTCCTAATTCGTAAATTGGTGATTACCAACTCAATCACCAATTACGAATTACACTTTTCCTACATTCCATACATTTGTATTAAGCTAATGTGCATTTAATTTGCACTAAGTCGACGGGTTGTCTAACCCATTCCACAAGAGGTTTATCAAATTCAGATATGTAAGTGAAATGACGATTAGGTTAATACAAAAATAAATTAATAATTAGAATTGTTTTAACATTCACAGTTCATAATTCTTTCTTCTTAGAACCGATTTATAAAGTAAACCTTAAATGTTAGAGTGAGTTACGCGTTGCTTTAACGAACCACCAAATACGATGCGTTACGGCAAGCTCTCACTCTCTCAAACTTCCAAATGTTTACATAGCCGTAACACATCCTACTTAATATTTACTTTATAAATGACCTCTTAACCTTTAATTCCCAACTCTCTACCATTGAGACGACTGAGAAAAGTACGTAGGCGATCGCTCTCTGGATTAGAGATAACTTTGGCAGCAGGACCTTGTTCTACCACAACACCTTGGTCCAAAAATATCACTCGATGTGCCACTTCACGGGCAAATTGCATTTCATGAGTCACAACTACCATTGTCATACCTTCTGCTGCTAGTTGCTGCATGACTTGTAACACTTCACCAACAAGTTCCGGATCTAGGGCGCTGGTTGGTTCATCAAAAAGCATGACTTGGGGGTTCATACACAAACTGCGGGCAATAGCTGCCCGTTGCTTTTGTCCACCCGAGAGTTGTTCTGGATAGGCAGATGCTTTGTCAAAAAGTCCAACTTTTTCGAGATAAAATCCCGCCAGTTGTGTACTTTCTTTCGCGGATTTCCCCAGCACTTTACGCGGAGCAAGTGTGAGGTTTTCTAGTACGCTCAAATGAGGAAACAGGTTAAACTGTTGGAAAACCATGCCTACTTGTGTTCGTAGTTCTCGCAGTTGCCTGTTGGTGAAACTAGGTTGCGATAGGTCAATACCGTTGACTACTAAACGCCCACAATCTATATTTTCCAAGCGGTTGAAGCAGCGCAGCAGAGTACTTTTGCCACAACCAGAGGCACCAATGACTGCTACGACTTCTCCTCGTTTGATTTCGCCCGTGATTCCCTTAAGCACTTTTAGGGAACCATAGCTCTTTTCAATGTTTTCAAAGAGAATCGCAGGGGTGGAATTGTCCATTTCCCATGTTTATTACACTATAGTTAATTATAGCTGAACAGCCGGGAATGAGAAAAAACAAAAGTTAAGCTAGTACGTATTTAATAGATTTAGTTTTTCATGTCATCGATAGCATAAAATACAAGAAATAATTTTTTCTACAGTTGATAGAAACTTATTACTCGCTTCTGTAGTACCTGAAAAGATGATTCTTTGAAAATCTCATCTGTGTTAGCAATTATTTATCCGGAAAAAAACAATGTTCGAGCAAAAAATTAGGCGATCGCATTTCATTAAACATTTTTTAGCAGGTTTTGGTGCAGCTATCATTTTGTCAGCTTGTGACTCAACCAGCAATACTAGCAGTTCCTCTAAGAACGGAAATTCTCAACAAACAGCTACAGCAGGTAAAACCATCAAGGTTGCCACAGACGGAACCTTTCCGCCCTTTGTATTTAAAGGAACGGGAAATGAAATTGTGGGTTTTGACATTGACGTGATCAAAGCAGTCGCAAAAGTAGCTGGAATGACAATTGAATTCCAGACTATGCCTTTTGATGGCATGATTCCTGCACTACAGGCAAATACTGTAGATGCAGCCGTCGCTGCTATGACGATAACACCGGAACGCGCCCAGACAGTATCCTTTTCCCGACCTTATTTTAAAGCAGGGTTGGCGATCGCAGTCCGCCAAGACAACGCAACTATTACCAACTTAGATAGTTTAAAAGGCAAAAAAATTGCCGCCCAAATTGGTACAACCGGAGCTAAAAAAGCCAGAAGCATTTCAGGTGCCGAAGTGCGGGAATTCGACTCAGCCCCTTTAACTTTCCAAGAACTAGCAAATGGCAATGTGGATGCAGCCATTCATGATGCTCCCGCGATTCAAGAAGCTATCAAGACTGGTAACATCAAAGGTATAAAGGTAGTTGGCGAACTAGTTACCGAAGAATATTATGGCTTTGCCCTGCCGAAAAACTCTCCCAACCTCAACGCCATCAACACAGCTTTGACAAAGATAATTTCAGATGGTACCTACGCTCAAATTTACAAAAAGTGGTTTGGTGCAGAACCTCTAAAACTGCCAGAAAGTGTGCCAGGTTCCTCATGAGGACTGGGGATAATCAATTCACGCCGCCGCATTCACGCATTAGAAGTCTCTTCCTCATCACCCCACCTCCCCACCACTCCATAATGATTCAAAGTCTAACTATCATTCTCAACGCCCTGCCAGATTTACTTCTTGGCGCTGTAGTCACACTTGAGATTACTGCACTGTCCGTGATTTTTGGAATGATTGGCGGCTCCTTGATAGGAATTGCCCGACTTTCGCCAATTGTGCCTCTGGGATGGGCAACTCGCGCTTATATCGATTTCTTTCGCGGTACACCTCTGCTTGTGCAGATTTTTATGATTTACTTCGGCTTACCAGCATTGGCGCAAAGCTTAGGCATACCCCTGCGCTTCGACCGTTTAGTTGCTGCGGTTGTTGCTTTGAGCCTCAACTGTGCTGCATACATAGGCGAAATTGTTCGCGCTGGAATTCAATCGATTGAACCAGGACAAGCAGAAGCAGCAAACTCTTTGGGTATGAGTGGAGTCCAGATCATGCGCTACATCATCTTTCCCCAAGCGTTGCGTCGCATGATTCCACCACTAGGAAATGAATTTATTTCCCTGCTCAAAGACACCAGCCTCGTAGCAGTCATCGGCTTTGAGGAATTATTCCGACGCGGTCAATTAATTGTCGCTAATACTTATCGTGCTTTCGAGATTTACACCGCAGTTGCCTTGGTTTACCTAGTTCTCACCTTGGCTGCATCTCAATTTTTCTCTTTTCTGGAAGTTTGGATGAACCCAATCAAGCGTAAGAAAGCAAACCAAACTAGGTTGAGTATCTGAAATTATCTCAGATGAATGCAACTAAATGCCTCAATTACCTTTCTGCGATCACAATCTTTACAATTACAATAAATTCAAAGATGTACTGACAACTAGTGGTAGAGATGCATCAAGTGGCAAAGCCCGAGGTGCTTTTAGATCAGTTTTTAGTTTGTGGGCTGGGTAGTTTAGGTCAACATTGTGTTGTCGCCCTCAAGGAATTTGAGGTCAGCGTAATTGCTATTGACAAAAAGCTGCCTGAAGACTGGGAAAGTGGTCACATTCCAGATTTATTGGATAACTTACTCATTGGTGACTGTCGTCAGCTTAATGTTCTAGAGCAAGCTAAAATCCAGCAGTGCCGAGCAGCCATTATAGTCACTAGTAATGAGCAAGTCAATGCAGAAACAGCTTTAGCAGTGCGGAAACTTAATCCTAAAACTCGCTTGGTTATCCGTTCATCCAAAAAAAATCTCAATGAATTATTGAATGAACATTTAGGGAATTTTGTTGCCTTTGAACCCACTCATCTGGCTGATCCAGCTTTTGCTCTTGCTGCTCTTGGTACAGAGACAATAGGATTGTTTAACTTAGAAAAACAGTGGCTGCAAGTTGTAAAACGCACTTTATCAGCAACTGACCATTGGTGCAACAACCGTTTGTTATACGAATTCAATACTCACAACCGTCGGATTCTCTATCACACATCTGGCGCTGCTGGTACATTCCAATCCTTCTATGAATGGGAACCAGATGCACGCCTTATGCCAGGAGACACGATTGTTTATATTGAGGTAACAAAACCAACTACCGCTGATTCTAATAAATTGATAAGAAACACCAGGTATAACCCTTGGCGCTTATTAACAAGCCTTAAACGCCTCAATTGGGTAACTATTAACCAGCAAGTTACTGAATATTGGCGGAAATCTGATGATAATCAGTTCAAGCGAGTGGGAATTATCTGTGGAATTATTGTAGGGTTTTTATTGCCATTGGGAACAGTTTTGTATCAGCTGAACTATCCCAAAATTAGCTTAATAGATGCTTTTTTGACCTCAGCGATGCTGCTTTTGGGGGGATTTGGTGATTTGTTTGGTGGTTTTAATCTTACAGTTCCTGTTCCTCTTTGGTTGCGGTTTATTAGCTTGGGAATGACAATTGTCGGTACAATTTTAGTAGGAATACTCTATAGTTTCCTGACAGAAAGACTCTTAGCTGCTAAATTTCAGTTAAGTAAGCGGCGTCCACCCATTCCTCAAAAAGACCATGTAGTCTTGGTAGGGCTTGGTGAGATTGGTCAAGGAATTGCAGAGATTTTACAACAATTCAAGCAGCCGTTTGTTGGCATCAACTTAAATACAGATTTTGACATGGCGATTTTGCCGGAGATGCCACTTATTACTGGTTCCCCAAAAGGGTGTCTTTCCAAGGCAAATCTTAAGACAGCAAAAAGCGTTGTTGTAGTGAGTGATGATGAAATGCTGAATTTGGAAATTAGCCTGATGGCTGATGATGCCAATCCAAAAAGCAATTTGGTTATCCGCACCATACGGCAAGCCTTAAGCGATAGTTTGGCTGAACTCTTACCGAATGCTCAAGTAGTGTGTGTCTATGCCGTAGCTGCTGAAGCCTTTGCCGGAGCAGCATTTGGGGAAAATATTATTAACCTGTTCCGCATCTATCACAAAACTATTTTGGTAACAGAATACCAAATTGAAGCTGGTGATACGCTTAATGGATTACTGTTATCGGAAGTTGCCTATGGCTACGGAGTTATTCCAATTCTCTACCAAAAAGAAACAGAAATGCCTAAGCTCATGCCCTCTGAAGATACCCGTTTAACTGTGGGCGATCGCATGGTAGTGTTGGCAACAAGTGATGGTCTACAGCGCATTGAGCAAGGAGGAAGTAGCATCACACCTAAAAGCTGGCAGGTACAGGTTGCAAGAGCCTTGACAGAGGAGGCAAAGTTTGAGGGGGCTAATGTTCTTGCCCGAATTGCAGGATGCAGTCTCAACACAGCTAGAAACTTGATGAAAAATTTACCAGCAACATTGCATTCACCACTCTATAAACATCAAGCTCAACGTCTTGTTATGGAACTACGTAAAGCTCAAGTTATTGCAACTTGCTTCCGTTAACCCCGCATTGACACCACTTGTTTCCCGATCAAAACCAACGCAACACCAATGATCACAATCAGCGTCACCTGACCACCAGGAACAAGCGGTTGACTCAAGCTATTCGATTCTTCCTGCTCTTTACGTTGCTTCCAAATCATCAAGGCAGGAATAATCCCACCTAAAACTGAAACACTGAATGTTCCAGCATAGTCTAAAGCAGCCACGAAAATGTTGGGATTGAGCGCCCCAAGACTCATAGGCGGAAAAAGAATCAGTGAATAAAGCGGTAGGCGCTTAGACGGTTCACCCTGTGCAACAAGTGAAATATCTTTGAAGAAATCCAGCAAACCATACACAAACCCAATAAATGATGTGACGATCGCAAACTCAGAGAAAACGGACACTAACACCCCCAACCATTCTCCCGCGCCACCACTACGTAACATTTGCAGTGGATCAAAAACAGTTGTGCTACCAGAGGTACCGTGTACCATATCGGGACTGACGCTTCCCAAAATCACGGCATTCCAAGCCAAGAACATGACCAAGGGAATCGCAGAACCAATGAAGATGGATTGACGTATCTTGCGGGCATCTCCTTCCAGCTGAGTCACAACCGTTGGCACTACATTATGGTAAAATAGCGCCACAAACATCACCGAAACGGCTCCAGGAAGCGCACTCCAATTCTGAAATGAGAAAGAGGAAGTCTTAAGCTGCGTTGTTCCCAGCAACAACAGTCCGAGAAATGAAGCAAGGACAATTGCCACAAACGCGCTGTTTAATTTTTCCACAAACCTTTCTCGCCCAAGGTACATAATGCCGCCAAATAAGAGAGTGAAGGCGGTTGTCCCTACCCAAGCAGGCAGAACATTCTGCATACCTAACACTTTTTCAACCGCAGATACTAAAATCTCTCCACCTTGGGCAACATACGCTACAACCAAGGCGTAGTGCAAGAACAGATACGCGCCACCAGCAAAGCGCGCACCTAGCTTCCCAAGCGTCCTCTCAATCATCGCCAACAAACCTAGACTCGGACGCCCCACAAGACGCATCGTGTTCAAAGTCACTTCTGCAATCAAAAGACCAGAGACTAAAGCATAAAGCCAAACAGCAATCAGTAGAACTGTCGATGGCACAACGCCAGATGGCAGAGTCACCGCAGGTAATGCGAGGATACCAGCACCAACGGTCGTTCCAGCAATAAGTGCAGTACTTCCTAAAATACTACCCGGTTGATGACTGAGTTTACTGCCATAGAGTTCAAGGTTAGAAAATAACCGAGTGACTTGTGGGGTATCCGACTTCACAACAGCCTTTGCTCAATGACAGCAACACAATCAGCCATTTTGCAACCCTTAAATAACAAAATGGCTTCTTCTAGTTCCAGTGCAAGTCCGAACTCTGCAACAAATTCGACAAGAACCCGATTGCCCAATGCCTCGCTGTCTACCAACACTCCATCACAATCAAAAATAACCAGTTCTGTTTGCACTTGTATTATTGTTCTTGATCAACTATGCTTTGACAACAAAATCCTGCGTAAACTCTGCTATCTCTATACGATTTCCAGCAGGATCACGGAGGAAAAACCTTTTGCATCCTGGAATGGGATTTTGATCGGGAAAGATTTCTACACCATGAGCTTCGATGTGCTGCCCAAAAGCATTCAAGTCATGGACTTGGTAACAAATGTGGCGTCTAGATGTTTCATTGTCAGGATTTTTCTCTACAGTGACGTGAATTTGGATGTCTCCTAACGAATACCATGCTCCTCCAAAAGCTTTGATAGGTTCTGGTTTGGGAATTTCCTCTAGTCCCAAAACTTTACTGTAGAAAAACACTGTTGCATCTTCCTTTTCGGGAGGCGATGTAATTTGAATATGATTAACTCCGTCGATCCACATTTTTTATCTCCTAGTTGGGGTTATACTGGCACGTCGGTTAATTTAGGCGGTAAAGATAGATATTCTAAGATTGACCAACAAGCTATTTGAGAAGCTTTCCCATGAGTAATGCGTTCTTCGGTGAAATAGCCAAGTTTTTTATAAAACGCTACTACCTCTGCATTAGAAGCACGAACCTGTAGATTAATTTTTGGACATTCCATTGCTATCAGTACACTTTCTGCGTGTTGCACTAGTTTGCTACCAATACCTTGACGCCGATGCTGGGGACTCACTGCAGCTGTGTACAGCCAACCGCGATGTCCGTCATAGCCTGCCATGATGGTGCCAACGATTGCCCGAAGGGCAGTGCCCTCGTGCCCAATCGCACAATCTTTCTCAGCCACGAAAAACAATGGCTGTACTTTGAGCTTCTTTGTGATTACCAGCGTTGGGGCGTTGTGCGATTGGTTATCAGGAAATACCTTATTCCAAAGGTTACTGACAGATTTGGCGTCCGATTCTTGGTACAGTCTAATATTCAGGGTTATTCTCAATTACTAAACTTATTGATGAGTTAACCCGCCTATGCATGCCTTTCTTTGCCCAGTTTTACATACTTTTAATGAAAGCCCCGAATCGCAATCGCACTCCGCAAAGCCAGTGACAGATTAGTATTGCCTATTTTCGGAGATGTCTACTGCAACAGGTGGTGGACGTAAGACCTATATATGCGGACCAAAAAGTAAGTTTCCAGGAGCGTTCGGATCATCACTGAGATAAAATTCACTAATCAACTGCAATACCTCGTCTTTGGAGAGGATGCCGTCACCATTGAGATCCAGTTGTGGAAAAGTATATTTCACATAGACGCGAGGAATATTGCACGTTACGAAAAGCTCTTCCCATTTTTCAGCAGTCATCTTCTCTTTGCCATCAGGATTAAATAGGTCAAAAACCGCAGAACCCAACGACTCGATTTCATTGTATTTGTTCGCTGCACTCAGTAGCTGCTCGTGATATTCTAACCACTCCTCTAAAGTCACTTTTTCGTCACCGTTTTTGTCAGCCGCCTCTTGTACGCGCTTCCAGTAGAGTAATTGCTTATCATGAATGTTGCTATATTCTAATGAGCCCGGTTGCCAACCACGAACTTGTGCCAGCCGCTGAACAAATTGCTCAAAATCTTTTTGGTCTAGCACCCCATTATTGTTTGCATCGAAGACAGCAAAAAGAGTTGTCCATTTTCGCTTTTGCAATTCAGAAACCATGAAAACTCCTTAATTTTGTTATTTTTTACTCTAAATCGCTTGAAGTGTGTAACATTACATTCCATATTTGTTAATTTCTCAGACTAATAATAAAAATGCAAGGACAGTTAAGACCTATTATAAAAAAAATATTAATTTAATATATGCATTAACTTTATTTATAAAATATAGAGATTTTGGCAGAAAAATCTGCTTGACTCAGATCTTGCACCTCTCCGTAGAACCCAGAGCTTAGTCAAAAGCAGCGCAATAAAGTTACATCGCTTTTCTTAGCTTTTATCGGTAAAACAAGGGTTTTAAGCTTCGTATTGAGTACGGCTGCTTCTCCTTCCCCATTTTCGTAGTAAATTCAATTATGAGGGAAATTTTTGGGTATTCGGAGTGTCGATAGAATTAACTGATTCAGTCAAAAAATTGTTCAAGGAAACAGCAAGCCAACTCAAAGGCGGCGTTTTCAAGCACAAGTTGTAGCAGAGTTAGGTACTGCGACAATTACTAGCTCAAAAAGAGTTGGGGTGGGATATAAATACTATTCGTAAAGGGATTAAAGAATTAACTAGTGGTATTACTTGTGTAGATAATTATTCGGCGAAGGGGCGTTATAAGGCAGAGGAACATTTGCCAAGTCCATTACCTCTAATCACTTAAACGATGTCATAAAGCAAGGCACAGGTAAGACAGCCCGTAGCTTTATAGTTGAGCGTATTCTGTTGGAGGCTAAGAGCCTTTTAACTCATACGGAATTAGATATTGCTGAGATTTCCCATAATTTACAATTTGACGAACCCACCAACTTTAGCAAGTTCTTCAAAAAATATGCTGGCTTGACTTTTGACTTTTGACTTTTGACTTTTGACTTCCCCGAAGGGGCTGACACCCCTGCAATTTCGTAATCAAAAGCAGCTTAAAAATTAATCCTTTGTTATTTACCATTTTATCCACCAATTGTATTACCACCGCCTAGCAAGTAGAGACTACCCTTAAAATGTCATGTCTTTCATCACATCATTCTAATAACATCGTAAATCGCTTTTGAGTCCGCTGTGGAGTACCTTAATTGACGCGCAACTCGTGAGGAGGCTTTTGCTGACTTCAATACAGACGAATATGCCTAGCTATCGACAACATTAGACTTCTTGCAAAAGTCAAAAAAATCGGCATAAGTCATCTTTGGGCTTTAAAAAGCTAAACAGAATCATACTTTGTAGATTTTAACTTTTAGACCAGAGTGAGGATGCAAAATTGGGATAACTTCGAAAGTTAAGTTTTGGTTTGGTAGCAATTCCCAATTATATTTTCTTAATAGATGCGAAGCAAACACTTTAATAAGTGTTTTGGCGAAAGCTATTCCTATACAGCTATGTGTTCCTCCTCCAAATCCAACTAAACTATAGTCTACAGTTTTATTACTTATTTGTTCTGGAGCAAAACGATCTGGGTCAAAGCGCTCTGGTTCGGAGTAAATTCGGCTGTCTTTGTGAGTACCGATCATAGAATACATTACATTCCAGCCTTGCGGTATGTAATAGTCTTTAAATACGAAAGGTTTGAGTACTCTCCGGTAACCTGAGGGGATTGGCGGGTAACAGCGCTCAATTTCTTTTAAAACCCGATCAAGGTAGACCATCTGTTTCAGGTTTTCAAGAGTTAAAGGAGATTCGTTAACTATTTGTTGTTGCTCATCTTTAACTTTCGCCAAAATATCTGGGTGCTGAGCGAGTACCATGCATAAGCTGGTCAACATTGATGCCGTATTAGCAATTGTTCCAATAAAAAGAGAAAAAGCTTGAGATTTTATTTCATCGTCACTCAAACCTTTACCGTTTTCATCTTTTGTTTCCATCAACATTCCCAATACATCTTTGGTAGGCGATTTTCTCCGTAAATCCATAGCTTGTTCGATATAAGCTAGAGTTTGCTTACGGGCTTGGAGAGCTCTACCAAAGGGAGTCCAAGACCAAGGAGTTGGTAACGATAATAGTCCTTTAGTAATTTCTAGAAACCACTGACATAATCGCTCATTATCCTCTCGAGATTTACTTCCAAGCAATAGTTGGCAAGCAATCTCAATCGTCATCTTCCTTAGCTCTGGAAACCAAGTCACGCTTTCCATTTGTTCCCAGGCTCGTAGATAGGTGAGAGAAATCTCTTCAATAGTAGCGAGATAATTGGCAAGCGCTGAACCATGCAAGGTCGGCATCAGCAGCTTGCGACTGCGTCGGTGTTCTTCCCCTTCTTGAAATATAAGAGCCTGCTTGCCAAACAAAGCTTTGAAGTTATCTGGCCAGCCTTCAGTGGAAAAATGATCTGCATGACTGGAAAAAATGAATTGATTGGCTTCATAACCAACCATGACAGCTGTTGGACGATCAAATATTTTAGTTTTAAAAATTGGACCATAGAGTTTTTGCCTTTTCTCGAGAAACTTTGAATCGTTTATCAGACTAAGTGTTTCTCCAAGAAGAGGGAAACCAAAACTACCGGGAGGCAAAGTTTCTTTTTTGTTAGCAAAAGTCATAAAGAAAAAGCCAATATTTTCCTTTCACAAAATAAGAGTGCATCTTTAAAGATAAGAATAGAAGATTCAACTGCATTACAAAGGTAAATTTTTGACCTGATGAGGTTTTTGGGACGGTTGTCGTTTAACCCACGCCAGAGAACTCAGGTAGGTTAGCGATCGCTTCCTCTAATTCCTTGTTTTCACTACCACCGATACTATTACTATCTTTTTTTGTCAACATTTCTTTCTTGCTCGACGCTCTAACAGGTACGTTACTCCAAATAATCAGTGTTCAAATAAACCCCACATTGACACAACTTGTTTCCCGATCAAAACCAACGCAACACTAATTATCACAATCAGCGTCACCTGACCACCAGGAACAAGCGGTTGACTCAAGCTATTCGATTCTTCCTGCTCTTTACGTTGCTTCCAAATCATCAAGGCAGGAATAATCCCACCTAAAACTGAAACACTGAATGTTCCAGCATAGTCTAAAGCAGCCACGAAAATGTTGGGATTGAGCGCCCCAAGACTCATAGGCGGAAAAAGAATCAGTGAATAAAGCGGTAGGCGCTTAGACGGTTCACCCTGTGCAACAAGTGAAATATCTTTGAAGAAATCCAGCAAACCATACACAAACCCAATAAATGATGTGACGATCGCAAACTCAGAGAAAACGGACACTAACACCCCCAACCATTCTCCCGCGCCACCACTACGTAAAATTTGCAGTGGGTCAAAAACAGTTGTGCCACCAGAGGTACCGTGTACCATATCGGGACTGACGCTTCCCAAAATCACGGCATTCCAAGCCAAGAACATGACCAAGGGAATCGCAGAACCAATAAAGATGGATTGACGTATCTTATGGGCATCTCCTTCCAGCTGAGTCACAACCGTTGGCACTACATTATGATAAAACAGTGCCACAAACATCACCGAAACGGCTCCAGGAAGCGCACTCCAATTCTGAAATGAGAAAGAGGAAGTCTTAAGCTGCGTTGTTCCCAGCAACAACAGTCCAAGAAATGAAGCAAGGACAATTGCCACAAACGCGCTGTTTAATTTTTCCACAAACCTTTCTCGCCCAAGGTACATAATGCCGCCAAATAAGAGAGTGAAGGCGGTTGTCCCTACCCAAGCAGGCAGAACATTCTGCACACCTAACACTTTTTCAACCGCAGATACTAAAATCTCTCCACCTTGGGCAACATACGCTACAAGCAAGGCGTAGTGCAAGAACAGATACGCGCCACCAGCAAAGCGCGCACCTAGCTTCCCAAGCGTCCTCTCAATCATCGCCAACAAACCTAGACTCGGACGCCCCACAAGACGCATCGTGTTCAAAGTCACTTCTGCAATCAAAAGACCAGAGACTAAAGCATAAAGCCAAACAGCAATAAGTAGAACTGTCGATGGCACAACGCCAGATGGCAGAGTCACCGCAGGTAATGCGAGGATACCAGCACCAACGGTCGTTCCAGCAATAAGTGCAGTACTTCCTAAAATACTACCCGGTTGATGACTGAGTTTACTGCCATAGAGTTCAAGGTTAGAAAATAACCGAGTGACTTGTGGGGTATCCGACTTCACAACAGCCTTCATATGGGTTTTACTAAGATACGCACATTCTGAAACAATATGAAACAGAATATAAACTAATGTAAATTATCTTATACCAATTCGGTATGAAGATGCACTTAATATTTTTAAACGAACCACAAAGACGCAAAGAACACGAAGGAAGAAGGAATAATTATTAAGTGCAAGTTTACGGAGAATTGGTATTAGCAAAAACTCTTTCAGGACTTCTGCCCTAAGTACAACTTTTCATAAATTCATAACGTTATCGTAAATTAGGGGGTTTAAGACCCCTTTGTCTATAGGTAATCTCAGTCTCAAACGGGGATTTCAACCCCGACTGAAACTGTCTTTAATTTTGAATTTTGAATGAGCGAATTTTGAATTGTTATTGGGTGGGCAACCAGACGGTAAAGCAAGTTCTTCCGGGGACAGACTCAACTAAAATGCTGCCGCGATGACGATTTTCTACAATTCGCCGGACAGTTTCTAAGCCAAGACCCGATCCCTTACCTACGGGTTTGGTCGTAAAGAATGGTTCAAAGATGCGGGATTGGATATCTGCTGGGATGCCTGAACCTGAATCGATAATTTCAACCCGGACATGATTTTTTTTAGAGAATGTGGTAATTTCCAAGGTGCCTTGACCGTTCATTGCGTCAATGGCGTTGTCAATGAGATTGGTCCAGACTTGGTTGAGTTCGCTGCCGTAGGCTAAAATTTTGGGAAGCGAAGGATCGTAGGAGCGATAGACCGTAATGCCGTATTTCAGCTTATGGCAGAATAACTGCAAGGTGTCTTCTAGTCCTTCATGAATGTTGACAATTTGTTGTGCGCCTTGATCTAGATAGGTATAGGATTTCATGGCACTGACAAGCGTAGCAATCCGTTCAGCTCCACGTAGTCCGCCACGAATCATAGACAAGACCTCAAAGGATAATGCCAGCCAGCGAAGTCCTTGATCACGCAGTTCTGTGGGGTCATTTTTCCAGGGCTGAGTTAGTTCCTCAAGGCTCTGAATTTCGATCCCTGCGGCTGCTAAAGGTGCTGCTAGTTTCCACGCTTGGTTAACTCCGTAGTTTTCTAGCCATTCCAACAGTTCCTCTTCGCGATCGCTTAAACTAATCAGGTCAACACGATTATTGGCAATAGCATCAAACCCAGCGTCTCGCACTGCTAGCCATCGCTGGCTATCTTCAGGCGCTACTTGGCGTTGCCCATAGATCAGGTTCATCCGCTCGAGTTCCCGTATAGCTGGAATGATCCCATTGAGCGATCGCACCAGGGCTGCTGCTGGATTGTTGAGTTCATGCGCTAATCCCGCAGCTAGAGTTCCCAGTGCAGCCATCTTCTCGCGAACGCGAATAAAGGACTCCAGACCCCGCAACCGTCGTTGAAAGGTGCGAAAGACAGCTCGCTCGAAATCGCGACACTCGTGCAGCAGCGTTAGGAAGTCAACAGCAGAAACTTCGTGAAGCTGACAGTCGGTTACGGCTCGCATGGTCACCAGCACTGGTTCTTCGGTCAACACCGGAACTTCCCCAAAATAATTAGGAGCATCCTGCTGTCCAATGGGCATTTCGACTCCATCCTGCAAACGAGTCATGCTCATTCGTCCTTTAGCCAAAATAAACACGCCTCTTGTACTTCTCTTGTCACCTTCTGGAAACAGTATTTCTCCTTGGAGCAAATGGATAGGTTTAACGCGATCGCACACCCATTCCAGTTGCGCTTGCGGAAGCTGCCGAAAGGCATCCAGTGTCAGCAAATCATCCACGCACAGCATTAGGTTATCTCCCTCTGAATATGAAGGCTTGAAGTCTTATCGCACATCACTAAGTACAAGATTGCACAAGTTCGTAACGATTTCCATCTCAATGCAATTGCGTTTCGTCATCAGCACTGACTAACAATTTTTACCCTGAGACTTGCTCTTTCCTTGTAAAACACATTGCTATGCCTTTTTCATAATAAGCAGCTTCATTAATAAACACGGGATAAACCGATGATTCTTCTTCATAGTAAATAGTTTTGCCATCAAAAGTGAGAAACAGAGGGTCTCCTGGTTTCAATTCTTCATAATCTCTACCTTGAAGCTGAGGATGAATCATACCTTGAATTTCCCCATTTTCATTTTTGGGATAATCCACGACTTTTAAGTGCTGATAAATAGTTACACTATGACTGACTTGTGGAATTTCGCCTTGATTATATTTTTCCAAATAATCCAGAATGGCATGAATAAGCTCTTCAGTTTTTTGAAACAGACTTGCTTGGAGAGTTCCCTGTGGGATGGGACCAACTTCAATACCAAAACCTTTGTCACATATAGAATTTAAAAAAGATGATTCTTTATCTGGTTCAATCCAACTATATATTTTCACTGTAGGTTCGATTGAATTCAAATAAGTTGCCAATTTTCTGTTAAATGGGTTGTCATCCAAAAGGACGATACTTAGTCCCATGTTAGCTGTAGAACTATGTAAATCCATGATAAAATCAACTTGAGGATTACCTTTTGGTCCTAAAAATTTATTGATAAATTTTGCTCTATTTTCTTCATAGGTAGACCCGAGAGAATTATTCAAGTCTTCTATAGAAAAGCAGCGGTTTAAGTCTTTGTCAAGATATCTCCTGTTCGCTTGAAAAGCCTGCGGATTAGCAAGCATTACCAGTGTTTCAAAGCTAGGTCTTTTAACAAGTTGTCGAAATGTCTCAAATTTTTTGATGAGATATGCACCTGTAAATTCATTTCCGTGGGTTCCTCCCACAATGGCAACCTGTCTGAATTTTTCCATGATTGTTGTAGAGGGCTTGGGGTAAATAAATGAAATACTTTAGATATTGTCCCAGCATTATAAGTAGATGGGCAGAAATAAACGCCCTAAATGTAGTAAGGGCTAATATTTTCGTCTCCCTACAGCAGCCGTAGCCGCACGACCAAAGCTGGGGGAATTTCTGTAATATACTTCCAAGAGAGACGTCCGTCTGGTGGCACTTCTGCGGCAAAAGCTGGTTCTTCAATTCCATCTAGGACAAAACCTGCTGCAAAGCAAGTGTTGAGAAGATGACTGACAGACCGATGAAAGTAGTAATGGGTAGTAGGCTGTCCTGGTATTCCAATTCCTTTTTCTGTACTTGGAGTCAAATACTCAGTTACTTTCACTGAGTACACAGTCGTCAGCGCTTCCTTTTTGATGACTTGCTCTGCCATCATGTGGCTACCATTGGAATTGAAACAAGGATGGAGAACTGAGAAGACAAAACGTCCACCTGTTTTTAATAATTGCGAAAGGGCGTTGAGCAAAGGTTTAATAGTTGGTATGTCCATCAGCGCCATGTTTGCAACAGCCGCATCAAACTGTCTGTGACCTAATGAGAGCAGTTGCGCTTCATTAGTCGCGTCGATATGCTGATAGACAATATTCATCTGCATCGGTGTGCGTTTACGGGCGCGTTCTAAAAAACTTTGTGAGAAATCGAACGCCACCACCTCAGCTCCCATCGCCGCTAAATGTCGGGAAAATTGACCGTTACCGCAAGCCACGTCCAATACTTTGTCACCAGGTTTTAGACCTAGTAAGCGCTCTGTCGCTGGAGCAATTAGAATCCGGTGAAAGTCATTACCATCTTCCCCCACTTGGTCATCCCACCAACCCCCAAGCTGATTCCAAATCTCTTGGCTCTCTTGTACCAATGCTTCTTGATCGGGCGCTGTATTATGATTGTTCATTTTTGTTATGTTCGCAACTACGACAACTACTTCGCTGTTGGGTCATCACTCACGTAAACAATTAGCTTGCCAAAGTTCTCACCGCGAAGCAAATCGGTAAAGGCACGCGGGGCGTTCTCCAAACCAACAACCACGTCTTCTCTGTACTTGAGCTTACCTTCTTTTAACCACTGGGAGACGTCACGCAAGAAATCTTCCTGCTGATGTTGGTAATGCCCTACAAGAAAACCTTTGATTGATGCACGCTTAATGAGCACTGGTCTTAAATTTGGACCAGCAGCAGGATTTACGGCGTTATACTCTGATATCAGACCCACCAGTGCAATCCTTGCCCCAAGATTAATCTGTTGCAACACAGCTTCTAAAATAGAACCAGCGGTGTTGTCAAACTAATATTGAATGTAAAGTCCCACTCCACATTCCCTCACGATAACCAAGCGTATTGTCAAAATCCCATAATAAATATTTCATTTTTTTTAATCATGGCAGCATAAGGTCAAAACTCTGTCGTAGGTTGGATTGAGGTAAGGAAACCCAACCTACAAACTTTCTAATGGTGTGACAGCAAAGAAGGTAGTTGGTACATGGAGTGGAAGACACGCGCTCCACATGCCTGAAGTGGAGTAGCCTCACTCTGCTTGGTGTAACCTAAAACTCTCATACCACCAGCAACACCTGCACGCACACCCAAAACGCTATCTTCTACAACAGTGCAAGAGGTCGCTTGAACTCCCATATTTTTAGCTGCATATAAGAATATGTCGGGTGCTGGCTTCCAGCTGCCAATTTCATACGAGCTAAAGATACGTCCTTCAAATCGAGGCAACAGGTTAGTGACACGCAGAGCTAACTTAATTTTTTCCACCGGACCACTGGAAGCAACGCAGATAGGTAAATTAATGTTGTCTAGAGCCGCCTCTATCCCGTCCACAGGACGTAGTTCACGCTCGAATGCTTCGGCAGTGCGGGCACGAAGCTGAGTCACAAAATCGTGCGGCATCTTTTTCCCAAGCCTTTGCTCAATAACAGCAACACAATCAGCCATTTTGCAACCTTTGAATAACAAAATGGCTTCTTCAAGTTCCAGTGCAAGTCCGAACTCTGCGACAAATTCGACAAGAACGCGATTGCCCAATGCCTCGCTGTCTACCAACACTCCATCACAATCAAAAATAACCAGTTCTGTTTGCACTTGTATTATTGTTTTTGATCAACTATGCTTTGACAACAAAATCCTGCGTAAACTCTGCTATCTCTATACGATTTCCAGCAGGATCACGGAGGAAAAACCTCTTGCATCCTGGAATGGGATTTTGATCGGGAAAGATTTCTACACCATGAGCTTCGATGTGCTGCCCAAAAGCATTCAAGTCATGGACTTGGTAACAAATGTGGCGTCTAGATGTTTCGTTATCAGGATTTTTCTCTACAGTGACGTGAATTTGGATGTCTCCTAACGAATACCATGCTCCTCCAAAAGCTTTGATAGGTTCTGGCTTGGGAATTTCCTCTAGTCCCAAAACTTGACTGTAGAAAAACACTGTTGCATCTTCCTTTTCAGGAGGCGATGTAATTTGAATATGATTAACTCCGTCGATCCACATTTTTTTATCTCCTAATTGGGGTTATACTGGCACGTCGGTTAATTTAGACGGTAAAGGTAGATATTCTAAGACTGACCAACAAGCTATTTGAGAAGTTTTCCCATGAGTAATGCGTTCTTCGGTGAAATAGCCAAGTTTTTTATAAAACGCTACTACCTCTGCATTAGAAGCACGAACCTGTAGATTAATTTTTGGACATCCCATTGCTATCAGTGCGCTTTCTGCGTGTTGCACTAGTTTGCTACCAATACCTTGACGCCGATGCTGGGGAGTAACTGCAACTGTGTACAGCCAACCGCGATGTCCGTCATATCCTGCCATTATCGTGCCAACGATTGCCCGAAGGGCAGTGCCCTCGTGCCCAATCGCACTATCTTTCTCAGCCACGAAAAACAATGGCTGTACTTTGAGCTTCTTTGTGATTACCAGTCTTGGGGCGTTGTGCGATGGGTTATCAGGAAATACCTGATTCCAAAGGTAACTGACAGATTTGGCATCGGATTCTTGGTAGAGTCTAATATTCATCGATTTTTTAATTGCTTTAAATCGATAGAATTACCGTAGTATTATACGAGAGATATCTTAAAAAATTTCGTTCTGCAATAAATTGCAAGCTAATTACTAAGATGACAAACGCCGGAATACGCACCCTCAACGTTAAAGTGCCTAACGGAAATTTGCAAATTCATGCTTATTTGGCTGAACCAGGAAATGAAGGGACTCATCCAGCCGTGATCGTGATTCAGGAAATCTTTGGAGTCAACATTCACATTCGAGACGTGACTGAACGACTTGCCAAAGAAGGGTATGTGGCGATCGCACCTGCTCTGTTTCAACGCACTGCACCTGGTTTCGAGGCTGGATACACGCCTGAAGATGTCCAGGTGGGTAGGAAATATAAAGACCAGACCAAAGCAGATGAATTGTTGAGCGATATTCAAGCGACCATCGCCTATTTGAGAACCTTACCATATGTGAAAGCAGATGCTATTGGTTCTATTGGTTTCTGCTTTGGCGGTCATGTCGTTTACCTAGCTGCGACACTTCCGGAAATCAAAGCCACAGCTTCTTTCTACGGCGGTGGGATTGTAACCTCAACTCCGGGTGGTGGTGCTCCTACCATTACTCGTACTTCAGAAATTAAGGGTCCGATTTACGCCTTCTTTGGCACCAAAGACACAGGAATCCCCATCGAGCAAACCGAGCAGGTTGAAGCGGAACTGCAAAAACATCAGATTCCCCATCAAGTCTTTCGCTATGAGGCAGAACACGGTTTCTTCTGCGATCGCCGCGCCAGCTACAACCCGGAAGCGGCTGCTGATGCATGGAAACACGTTCTGGAACTGTTCCAACAGAACCTTCAGAAAATCTAAATTCCTCATTAATTACTCCCTTTCCAGTCTAGAATTACCTAAATTTCTCTAACTCTTACCTCTGTGTCCTCTCTTGCCTCGTGCGGTTTTTTAATTAAGTAATCTTCGGGCGGGAAGGGAGTAGTTAATTCCATAAGCTAAAGATATTTAGAAGAAGTTTTCTGCCAAACAAAACTTAATTTGTCTGCCAGATAAGGCAAAAGGACACACATGAGTTTTGACACTATTGACTCTCAAGTAGAGTATTGGGATAATGTCGGTCTAACAAAAACCTTCCAGCATTCCGTTAATTTTGAGTGTTTGGATCAACTTCTCGACCAGGATGCCAAAATTCTAGATTACGGTTGCGGCTACGGTCGTATCACTCATGCTCTGACAGAACATGGTTATCAACGTGTAGAGGGTGTGGATTCCTCACAGCGCATGATTGAAAAGGCTTGTTGCATATATCCAAATCTCAATTTCAAATTCATCACATCGCCGCAGCTACCTTATGCAGATGGGGAATTTGATGCGGTACTGTTATTCACGGTTTTGACTTGTATTCCTCGCAATCAGGCTCAGATTGCATTAATCCAAGAGCTAAAACGCATCCTCAGAAGCGGAGGGTTACTTTATGTCAGCGATCTTTGTTTGCAGACCGATGAGCGTAACCTTAAACGCTATCGTGACTTCCAAGATAAGTATGGGATTTATGGCGTCTTTGAACTGTCGGAAGGTGTTATCCTGCGACATCATGATAGGACTTGGATTGAATCTCTCACATCAGACTTTGAGGAGATAAGGTTTGAGGAATTTGATGCTGTGACAATGAACAATAACTACGCCAAAGCATTTCAGTTGTTTGCGCGTAAACCTAAGACAGAATCGCTTGAAGCAGAATTTTCAAGGCTTAACATCTAATACAGTCATCGCGGTGATGCTTGCAACTAAGCAGACGAGGCGGGTTAAGCTGCGGTTGCTGAACACTCTTCCAAGTCTTCCATTTCCAAGGCGACAGATGGATTTCTGTATGCCTTTATTTCGATCACATTTCCACTCGGATCACTTAATAGCATCTTCGCTTGCTCTGCGTCAGTACCCACGCCAGAAACATTTGGCTTGACCTTGAACTGAACGCTCATTTCATCAAGGCGATTCGCAAGAGTTTCCCAATCACGCCACGCCAAAACCGCGCCAAAGTGACGCACGCCATGTTGTCCTGCTGGTAACACCTCAGAGGGTCGTTCGTGCAAAGTAATCTGACCTTCAAAGAGAAATATGTCGATCCACTTGTCACGGACACGACCGACCCTAGCATTGAAGGTGGTGACATAAAAGTTCTTGGCTTCTTCAAGGTCTCGGACGGGGAACGCAAGATGAAAAATTGGGCGAAACATTACGAGAGTTCCTTCTGGTCAAAGGGCTTGGGAGCTTTTAAGTAAGAAACTACCACCAAATATTGCCTACGTCAAAGCAATCAGGGGATTAAGCAGCTAACTTTTTTGACCTACTACTTCACACCAGCTTTGGGCAAAAAATCCATCTGGGTGCTGGCTCCATTCCCGCAAAGCCCTGCTCATCATCGTAATTGATTGCACATCAGCCCATCCCTTTTCCACCGCTTGCTCAACCTTTTGAGAAGCCTCAATTCGCAATGCCAGATATTCTGTAGCCAAACTTAACGGCTCATAGCACTGGTAGGAAGCAGAAACTTTGATTTGAGTAAACCCAGCTTGTCGTAGCAAAGCACGTAACTCTCTTCCCACATAGACATTACCGCCATTGTGCTGCTGAAGAAACTTGTAATACGAAAGTGCTTGCTCCAATTCCGGCGTAGAAGGCGCAATCAAAAAACCTCCCCAATCTGGACTGCGAATCCCCACCTCCCCTCCAGGTTTGAGAACTCGCAACAGTTCCCGCAGCGCCTGTAAAGGTTGTTGAAGATGCTCGAATAAAGCATGAGAAAAGACTGCATCAAAGGAATTATCAGGGAAGGGTAAGGTATAAACACTTGCCTCGATAAAATCAACATTATTAATCGCTTGCTTTGCAGCATTTTCGCGGGCAATGCAAATTTGAGAAGCTTCCTGATCAATTCCCGTTACTGTACCAGGAAAGATTGCTTGCGCCAAACCCAAAGTTATCGTACCAGGACCGCAACCGCAATCGAGCAATTTCATCCCCGGACGCAGATAAGGCATGAAAAACGCTCCATGAAATTGTGCTGTGCGATGCATCATAAACTCAGTTGCATTGGCTGAATAGCCTGGAGTGTAATTCTCGGGCATCGTTTTGATTCCTGAATTGTCCTTGTATGAGCATCATAGGTAGACGCTTTTCAGATGTCCAATATATATTTGTTTGTATTTGAAACTTTTAAAGTATCAAAATTATGGAACTGCGACACCTGCGCTACTTTATTGCTGTGGCTGAAGAACTGCACTTCAGTCGAGCTGCTGAGCGGGTGCATATAGCTCAACCACCCTTGAGTCAACAAATTCAGCAGTTGGAAGCAGAATTAGGAGTCGAATTATTTCATCGCAAAACTAAGCGACAGGTGCAGCTTACAGAGGCTGGACGGGTGTTTTTACGAGAAGCTTATCAACTGTTGGCGCATTTGGAGGTGGCAATTCAGGTGACTCAACGTACGGGACGAGGAGAAATCGGACAACTGCGGGTAGGGTTTATCAGTCCAGTCACTTATGATTTATTGCCTGGTATTCTGCAACAATTTCGGCAACAGTTTCCAGAGGTGGAATTGGTGTTGCAGGAGTTAACGACGGCTGAGCAGGAGCAAGCGCTTCGCGATCGCCGCATTCATGTTGGCTTTGTGCATCTACCTTTAGAAGATGACACCCTAAATTGGGAGTGCATTCAGCAAGAAACTCTGATTGTAGCGTTAGCCCAAACTCATCCTTTAGCGCAACAAGAGCGTATCGCAGTGCAATCTTTAGCGAATGAGCAGTTTATTTTATTTCCTCGTTATCTAGGAGTCGGACTTTATGACAAGATTATGGCTCTTTGTCAGCAAGGCAATTTCACTCCGAAGGTAGCACAAGAAGCAATCCAGATGCAGACAATTATTGGACTAGTTTCAGCCGGAATTGGAATTGCAATTGTGCCGTCCTCTTTGCAAAATCTTCAGCGTACTGGCGTAGTTTACCGAGCGATCGCGCAGAGCACAGTGCCATTCGCGCAGCGTCTCCGTCAGGAGAAGGCGATCGCACAAAAAACACCTTTAATCGAAACTGCGGTAGTGTGGCGAGGTGAGGAAGAAATACCAGTGTTGCGGGAATTCCTCAAAGTTGTTATGCCGTTTCCTGCAATCTCTCACCTTAAAGTAGATGATTGACATCTCCTTATCTGAGGAATCTGCGCTAGCAGCAACCATCCAAGCAATCTCTCACCTTAAAGTAGATGATTGACATCTCCCCCGGTTGGAAACACTGGGGATTCTAAACTGTTGTTGCTCCGAGGGCTTTTAGCCCATCTACGCAACGTTTACGATATGATTTATTTAATCGAGTAAACAAATCAATTCGTTGTGGCACTGTCAAAGATGCCCTACCCACCTCGACTAGGTTTAAACCTAGCTGTGTGGCTATTTTTCTCATGATGTTGGCGCTCCCATTGCAATCTGCATTAATGAGATGACCATCACGACTGCGGTACAGCCCGCGCTTCACCCTATCACCCGATGGTTTCCACCCCACGGGTTTTTCACCGTATTTAGGCAAAGAATCACCGTCAAGAAATGACGCTTTTGATGTGTACGCTTCTTCCGTAACTGTTAAGACTATTCCGTATTCTTTCGAGAGTTGTTTAAGTCGCTCAATTAACCGTCCTGTAGGGATGACAACAAAGTTTTGATTGTTGCGCTTGCCCATATTAGAACCACTTTTTTGTCCTTCGTTCCAACCAATGACAAGGTTCCCGACTCTGTCATTCAAGCACTGGTTGATGATGAACCGTGCTGCTTTGTTTACCGCGTCACGCATTTGGTTATTACGTTTACGCTGCACTCGGTCAAGGTTAGAATCCCAGTAAAGGTCTGCAAAACCTTGTTTGTACTTGGCGACAAGGCGACAGTACCCTTGGTTCATGTTCCTCAGCTTGCGCCCATCCAAAATTAAGCTTTTTCCACGAGTTGAGACACCTGTTAGCCAGTTTGTTCCACCATGATCAAACGACCATGCCTGGGTGTAGTCAAGATTGGGATTAATATCAATTGATTGCTTACCATCGTCAATAACCCAATCAATCCATAACTCGCCCAAATAAGGACGTACTGTCACTTCCTTGACCCAGTCCGAATCAATAAAATCAGGCAGATGCAAGCATACTTCAATTAACAGATGCGGCTTGGTTTCGCGGCTAATTGATGGGTAGAAGCAACTATCTCTATAGTTGAGCGCCTGACGTGGAAACGTTACTGCTGCAAGTCCTCCCTTTTTGCGGTATTTAGGCAACGAAGGCTTGTCAACTTCACCTTTGTAATAAGCGTTGACCAACCGGTTGTAACTAGTAATCGACTCGCCTACAGTCTTTAATGTTTGCTGGGCTGACTGTGCAGCCATTGATTTGTAATGCGGATTCTCTTTAAGGGCTTTGTCTAATTCTGGGTAGGCTGTACTGCACTTATATGTTTTCCACCCGTAGCGCAATTCATCACCACGCCAGTAAAGCGTAAATACCTCCCCTTGTTGTTCCTGCTTACTGTAATGGGTTTGACGGGTATGGTAGATTGCTGAATTTATCAGGCTATTAGCGTGTTCACACTGGTCAACCCAGAACGCTTTTTCCTCATCAGTAAACTTTGCTCTAACTGGAATTGTCCTGTACAGTTGACTCACCTCGTGTTGCTTTGTTAGTATACGCTCAGCTTACACTGCGCACCTAAAATATCTCAATAAGAAAAGGTCAAAAAGGACAAAAAAATATCCCGTACTTGCACGATGAAGTCAAAACAAAACGCACTGTTTTATTAACTCCAACTGCTTGGGACATACTAAAAACAAAAGCAAAAACCAAAAATATTAGTATCAGTGAATTAATGGAACAGTGGGCAAGAGACACTTTGGACTAAAGTCCTCTGTGTCGGGTTTCATCCCCTTCTTAAAAGGCTTGTCATTACCCACATTTTTCTCAAACAATGCGAGCACCAAAAATTTGATTCTAGACCGCTGATTCTGACGTTGTCATTCTCAATAATTTTGATTTAATGAGAATTCAAATAAATGACTTAAACAGAGTAAAACCAAGTTCTAGTAAAGCTTTCAAGAGATATGGGTAATGACAAGTCTTAAAAGGTAGGGGTTCTCACCCTCCCGCCCTTATATGATAGATCGAGGAAGTAACGCTCTACTTTTAATTAAATCAGGCATCAAAACCCTAAAGTGAAAGTCTATGACTAACAAAAAGGTCGCCCTAGTGACAGGAGCATCATCCGGGTTTGGGGAGTTAACAGCTCACCTACTGGCTCAAAAGGGATATCTTGTCTTCGGCACGAGTCGCAAGGAACATTCAGCATCTGAAGGGGTAGAAATGCTGACCTTGGATGTTAAATATGACTCCTCAGTGCAATCGTGCATCAAACAGTTGCTCGCACGGACTAACCACATTGATTTGCTCGTCAATAATGCTGGAGAAATACACGCCAGCATGCTTGAGGAAACTTCTTTAGAACAAGCCAAGGATATTTTTGAAACAAATTTTTGGGGTGTTGTCCGTCTCACTAATGCCGTTTTGCCAATCATGAGACAGCAACGTAGTGGGCATATTATCAATATGAGTTCAGTAGCGGGATTGATAGGCGCACCCGGTCAAGGTTTTTACTCAGCCAGTAAATTTGCACTCGAAGGTTATAGCGAAGCACTGAGCGTGGAACTAGATCCGTTCAATATCAAAGTCTCTTTAATTGAGCCTGGTTATTTCAAGACCAACTTCAACGACGCTATGTTGCAACCCACCTCCACTTATGCTGATTACGACACTGTACGTGATGTCATTCGCTCATCAGTCAGTCAGGCAATTGGACAGGGTGACAATCCTGAAAAAGTTGCACAGATGATTGTCTCGGTAGCACAAAACCAGTCGCCGCGATTACGGTATCGTGTTGGCTATGAGGCGCAATGGTTGCCTCGGCTGAAAGCGATACTACCAGATAAGCTGTTTCGATTTGGTGCCCGCAAGCGGTTGAACCTGCCATAACCACAAGTCTGATTTAAAAATCCCCTACGGGCTTATCCCCATAAATAGAATTTAGAGGCTTGCGCCCTCCGATTTTTAGTCAGGCGATCGCTTTATCGCATTTGCATAAATAAAATAATTATCCGTCACCTTCACCTCAGCATCAAATCCTACTTGCGTTAGCTTGTCGCGCAGTTCTTCCGGCTGATAAAAAATTTTAACTATCTTAAATTCTTGCTCATTATTTAACTTTCGTGTGATGTAAATATCGCCGTTGTTTTCTAGAATATGGTTCTTCGCTGTTGATGTTGGTTCAAAGCGAGAGTCAAGGATAAAAACTTGTCCACCAACGCGAACCGATTTATAGACTTTTGCTAAAAACGAATCAACTAATGTTGGTGGTACATGAGACAACCAAAAGGAGAAAAATACTAAATCATATTCAGCATCCGGTTCCCATGAGAATAAATCGACTTGTCGATATTCGATGTTAGCAGCACCTAACTTTCTGCGGTTAATTTCAATCACTTCTTGCGAAGCATCAAGCGCTGTAATTTTCTTGCCAATATTTAAAAGTTCCTGCGTCCAAATACCTGTCCCACACGCTAATTCTAAGATATTTTCTACCCCACCAATTTGGTATAATTCACTTTTGACTACAGCAGCTTCATTGAACCAACGCTGATTGATTTCCTCCCCACGGTCATAGCGTCCAGTTCTGTAGAACCATTCATCATATTCCTCGGCTCTGGCGCTATAATATTCAATTTGTTGTTGAATGATATTATTTGTCATGGGGTATTCCCTCATTTAGTTGTCCTAGAAGTCTTGTTCTTAATCCCTGCAATCAGTGTCCGATCCATCTGTAAATATAAACAGGATGCATGAAACCCAGCCTCTCGCAACCAAGTGAGAAGTTCTTCAAGGGTGGCGGGATAATCTGCTTTTTGTGGCAATCGCTGCAGATAATATTCCCCACTCCATCCACTCTTAATCTGAGCCTGTTGCTCTAAACGCTCCCAAAGAGTGATGTAAAGATGAGATAAGTGTGCTGTATCTATAGCAATCCGGTCTGAGAGTAGGAAGATTCCATCATCTTCAAGGATGCGATAAACATATTTGAACAGTTCCAGCTTGTTCTGATGTGGAATATGGTGCAAAGCTTGAACACTTATGGCAATTTGATACTGCCTTTGAGGCAAATAAAGCTTCTCTAAATCCCTAAAATCATGTTGAATGATCACACAGTGGTCTAAAAAGGAACCCAATCGTTTCTGTGCCAGTTCCAGCATGGCGGGAGAATAATCAACACCAACGATGTCTGCTTCAGGTCTTTGAGCAAAGATTGTCGCTTCAATTTGTCCTGAACCAATACCCAAGTCAAGAATCGTTTTTCCGGCTTGGTATTCTTTGCTCACAATAGATAATAAAATATCTAGATGTTCTGCTCGTGTATGATTGCCTGCAAGTGCTGTTTTATCCCATTGTTCAGCAAAGTCTCGATTGAACCACTCATCTGGAATAGAGCTTAATTTATCTGGCATAACGGCGGTAACTCCTAGTCTTGCACTCGTTATTGCTTACCTCACTTTTATATTTTCTTTAATATACGGTAGTTTGATAAAAATTGCGTAGTATAATCCGAATGATTTTATTAAAATTGCTTGCAATAGCAATATTTTCCTAGATTGACAAGCGATCGCCTTTGACGAGTTCAACATTGTGGGGTGTCAGTTGTATCCAATCCGAGTGTTAAGCGTTTTTAGAAACTTTTTTGGTATTTTCAGATGGCAAAGAATTCGCACCTTTTCCCTACTGTTTGCCGTGGGATTGGGCTTGAGTCTAGCTATCTCTGCTTATGCTCCAAGCGCAAACGGCAGTAGCAGTCATTCTGGAACAATACCGATACCCCAGACAAGACAAACATCTTATGAGACTTCTCAGACTGTAGCAGCAAATAATGTGGTTCGCATTGGCTATCAAAAGGCAGCGACTATCCTCAATGCGCTGAAGAATAGAGGGGAATTGGAGAAAGCTTTGGCAAGTTCCGGTTTTTCTGTGACGTGGAATGAATTTCCCTCAGGTCCCCCCTTGTTAGAAGCAATAAACTCTGGGAGCGTTGACTTTGGCTACACAGGAGAATCACCGCCCATCTTTGCCCAAGCTGCAGGCACTCCTTTAGTTTATGTTGCTTACGATCCCTGGAGTCCTAAAGCTGAAGCTATCCTTGTTCCCAAAAATTCACCCATCAAAACGATCGCTGACCTCAAAGGTAAAAAAGTTGCCTTTGCCAAAGGCTCAAACACCAACTATCTGGTGGTGAAAGCATTAGAAAAGGCAGGATTACAGTATAGTGACATCAAACCAGCATTTCTCCAACCGGCTGATGCTCGTGCCGCGTTTGAGGGAGGAAACGTTGATGCTTGGGCAATTTGGGACCCGTACTTAGCCGTAGCAGAGAAAGCAACAGGCGCACGTATCCTAACCGATGCAACAGGACTGGCTCCCAATCGCGGATATTATCTTGCTGCGAAATCTTTTGTGCAAGCTCATCCTGACACCTTGAAAAAGCTTCTAGAACAGGTCAGAAAAACGACCGACTGGGCGAAGAAGAATTCTGCAGAAGTGGCAAAATTTCTCTCTTCTGAGTTAAAGATTGATGCTGGTGCATTGGAAGTTGCAGAAAAGCGACGCGACTATGGAGTGCTTCCCATCACTAATGAAGTGATTGCTGCACAGCAAAAGATTGCTGATACCTTCTACAAAATCAAACTGGTGCCGAAACAAGTCAGTATCAAGGAAATTGTTTGGAAAAGCAGTTGAACACAGATAGAGGCACGGCATTGTGCCTCTACATAAATTTTGGCTTGGTGCAATTAATCTCGTTTCCAGGTTCCACCTGGAAATGCCCTTCAAGCGGCTTTGCCGCAAGTAAGGCAGGCAGAGCCTCCCAATGGTATTCCCAGCCAGAGACTGGGAACAAGGCAATGTCTTAAAGCAAGGAGTGGAACTAGATGAGGGAGTGAGGAAGCGAGAAATCGTTTGTTTGGTAAGGCTTTTGGGAAGAGAAACATGAACATAAATACTCAGTTAATCAAAACAGATGTGCTGGTCATTGGGGGCGGTACAGCAGGGACAATGGCAGGGATCAAGGCAAAACAGGCGAATCCTGATGCAGACGTGTTGATTTTGGAAAAAGCAAATATTCGTCGCAGTGGTGCGATCGCCATGGGAATGGATGGGGTCAACACAGCCGTGATTCCCGGTCATTCCACGCCAGAACAGTACGTCCGCGAAGTCACAATTGCCAACGATGGCATTCTCAACCAAAAAACCGTCTATCAAACAGCAAAGCTAGGTTACGAAACCATTCAAGAACTGGAAAGTTGGGGCGTTCAGTTCCAAAAAGACGCTCAAGGCAACTACGATGTGAAACAGGTGCATCGGGTAGGAAAGTACGTGCTACCCATGCCAGAAGGTAAAGACCTTAAACCAATTCTCACGCGACAAGTCAAGCGGCATAAAGTCAATGTGACCAATCGCGTTATGGCAACTCGCGTTTTGGTAAAAGACGGACGAGCAATTGGTGCAGTTGGGTTTGATGGGCGCAGTGGTGATTTTGTTGTCATCCAAGCAAAAGCAGTCATCCTCTGCACAGGGGCTTGCGGGCGGTTGGGACTTCCTGCATCCGGCTACCTGTACGGCACTTACGAAAACCCCACCAATGCGGGGGATGGTTACTCAATGGCGTACCATGCGGGGGCAGAACTGACTAACATCGAATGCTTCCAAATTAACCCCCTGATTAAGGACTATAACGGTCCCGCCTGTGCATACGTTGCAGGTCCCTTTGGCGCATACACCGCCAACGCTGAAGGATACCGCTTCATTAATTGTGATTATTGGAGCGGTCAAATGATGCTAGAAGTGTGGAAGGAATTAAATTCCGGCAGAGGTCCAATTCAACTGAAAATGACTCATTTGGATGAAGATACAATTTCTGAAATTGAGTCGATTTTATGGTCAAACGAGCGACCTAGCCGAGAACGCTTTCACGAAGGTAGGGGCGAAGATTACCGCACCCACGGCATTGAGATGAATATCTCAGAGATTGGGTTATGCAGTGGACATAGTGCTTCTGGTGTTTGGGTGAATGAGAAAGCCGAAACGAGTGTACCGGGACTGTATGCAGCGGGAGACATGGCAAGTGTTCCCCACAATTATATGATTGGGGCATTTGTGTTTGGCAGGATAGCAGGAACTCATGCTGTTGAGTACATCAAAGACTTAGAGCATACCGAACCCGATCCCGAGTTTTTAGAAGCAGAAAAAGCTCGCATCTATGCACCCCTGAACCAACCCAATGGCATTCCCCACACACAAGTAGAGTATAAGCTGCGACGACTGGTGAATGATTATCTGCAACCGCCGAAATCTGGTCACAAGATGGAAATTGGGTTAAGGCATTTTGTTCGCTATCATGAAACTCTGGCTCAAATGGGGGCGCGTGATCCTCATGAACTTATGCGCTGCATAGAGGTGCATTTCATTCGCGACTGCGCTGAAATGGCAGCAAAAGCATCACTTTATCGTCGCGAAAGTCGTTGGGGTCTTTATCACTATCGTCTGGATTTTCCAGAGAAGAACAACGATGAATGGTTTTGCCATGTCAATTTGAGAAAGGATGAGTCTGGGGAGATGGTGCTGTTTAAGCGTCCCGTTGAGCCTTATGTTGTGGAGGTGGATTTAGATAAAGAAGTTTATAATGTGGCGGTTCAGTGAAGTTAATTTGTAAAAAGTTTCTTGTTCAACTCGAATTTAATAAGCAAAAAGGCATATTGCTTTCTCAAAATGCTTGATTGATTTCTCATTTGAGTCGTTCACGCATTATTCACTTGGAGATAGCTTAATGAGTAAGACATTGTATTTAGTGCGACATTGCCAAGCAATGGGGCAAGAACCCGATGCTACATTGACAGCACAAGGACATCAGCAAGCGATCGCGTTAGTTGATCTGCTGTACAATCGCAACATTGAGCGAATTATTTCTAGTCCGTTTGTCAGAGCCTGTCAATCCATCGCTCCCCTTGCAGAACGTCTGGGTTTGCACATTGAGATTGATGAACGGCTTACCGAACGGGTACTGGCTTCAACTCCACGAGCTGATTGGCGGGAACGATTGGCTGAGACATTTGTCGATCTGGATTTGTATTTGGAAGGTGGTGAGTCAAGTCGAACTGCAATGATGCGTGGAGTTGCTGTGGTTAGTGAAGTATTGCAACAGGCAGCAAGCACAATCGTCATCGTTACCCATGGCAATTTAATGACATTAGTCTTAAAGTATTTTGACGATCGCATTGGCTATGCCGAATGGGAGCAATTGAGCAATCCAGATGTGTACCGCGTGTATATTCTTGCTGCTGAAACGCACATAGAGCGATTGAGTCAATCGTTATCATCTGTGAACTTTTAACTCGCTAGGATAACTACGGTGAACACCCAACCCGTGAAGAACCCAACTATGAAAGCAAAAGAATGGATACTGCTGTTCATCCTGTCTTTATTGTGGGGTGCTTCTTTCTTTTTCAGCAAGATTCTTCTTAGTGCGCTTTTTCTCGGTGTATTTGTCCTCGGTGAAAGGTTGGATTCGACTGATTTTGCAGGTATGGCACTTATTTTCACAGGTCTTGCCGCCATTGATGGAAGGCTCTTTTCCCGAATTTGGCGGCGTTAGCAAACTTCCGTTCAGTTAAGATGCCATTGCTTTGGTACTTATGACATTTTTAACCAGCTAAAAGTTTCTTGTATCAGGCATTAGACTTCTGTGACAACTGTAACAATTCCTCAAAAAAGGTATCTGTGTTAGAACTTTACAGTTATTATCGTTCAACGGCTTCATACAGAGTGCGAATTGCACTAGAGTTGAAGAAAATTACCTACCTTTACAAAAGTGTCTCCAACTTAAGAAAAGGTGAGTTGCAATTCACAGATGAATACTACAAAATTAACCCTCAAAAAATGGTTCCTACCCTGATTGATGGTGAAGCTGTTATCAGTCAGTCTTTAGCTATCATCGAGTATCTTGAAGAACGTTATCCTCAACCTGCACTCTTACCAAAGCATAGTTTTGCAAGAGCTTATTCACGCCAAATTGCGCTTTTGGTAGCATGCGATATTCATCCTTTAAATATTAAGAGAGTCCGGCAGTATTTGACTTCACCAATGGGTCATAATCACTCTGAGAAAATGGATTGGTATCGCCACTGGGTAGACGAAGGCTTAACAGCGATAGAGTACCTTCTCACCAACAGTAAATTTCGTGGCAGTTTCTGTTATGGTAATGAGCCAACAATAGCAGATTTGTTCCTTGTCCCTCAAGTTTATAATGCCGAGCGATTTGGATGTCCACTACAGCCATATCCAACTATTTACAAAATTTACGAAGTATGTATGAATCATCCAGCGTTTATTGCAGCACAACCACACTTGCAACCTGATGTTTCAGAGTACAGTCCTGACGATGAATATTAAGAATAAATGCTGTCACAGTTGAATGATATCAAAACTTAAATTAGAAGCTGAGTTAGTTGCATGATTACTGAATTGACTACTCATCCTCAAGTTAAAATCAGACCAGCCGAGAGCCAAGATGCACAGCGGATTGCTATCCTTTGCGAGCAACTCGGGTATTCTGCCACGCAACAACAAATACAGCAACGCCTCGCCCAAATTCAACACAATGTAGCTCACGTTGTCTATGTCGCAACCTTAGCAAATGATTATGTTATTGGCTGGGCACACGCCCATACTTGTGACCTAATAATTATGCCCACCCAGGCGATACTCTTTGGGTTAGTTGTGGACGAGGATCATCGTCACAGTGGGATTGGACGTCTTTTGATGGAACACATTGAACAGTGGGCTTCTCTGCTTGGTTGTCAAGGAGTTCTCTTCCGTTCTAATGTTAAACGTAAAGAAGCTCATTCTTTTTATGAAAAAATTGGCTACACCAATATAAAACAATCGCTGACATTTTATAAAACATTGATTTAGAAAAACAAAGAATGAAATCTGATGACTAATCTTAGCGTTAACCTTAACAAAGTCGCTCTACTTAGAAATTCTCGAAATTTTGGCATACCGAGTGTTATCGAGGCGGCTTCTACCTGTATTCAAGCAGGCGCACAGGGCATTACAGTTCACCCACGTCCAGATCAGCGACATATTAAGCCTGAAGATGTTTATGAACTGGCACAAATACTGAGTGTAGAGTTCAATATAGAAGGTAATCCATCACCTCAATTCTTAGAGATCATACGAGAAGTCAAGCCAACGCAATGTACCTTAGTTCCCGATGCACCTGATGCTTTTACATCAGATCATGGATGGGATCTGGCTGCAAATGGTTCTTGGCTTAGACCAATTATCCAAGAACTAAAAGACCTCGGAGTTCGAGTGAGTCTGTTCATGGACGCCGACTTAATTCAAATTGAACGTGCCAAAGAGATTGGCGCAGATCGCATAGAGTTATATACAGAACCTTATGCTACAGCTTTTCGTAACGGCGATGTAGAGCCAGTGTTTCAGCAGTATCAAAAAGCAGCGCAGAAGGCTCAAGAAATTGGTTTAGGAGTGAATGCTGGACACGATTTAAACTTGCAAAACTTAGAAAAATTTTGTTCAATTCCCGGCATACTTGAAGTTTCTATTGGTCATGCTCTGATTGCAGATGCTTTGGATGTGGGGTTATTTAACGCTGTGCAAGAGTATTTAAGAGTTCTTGGTGGGAGCATCCCAAATGTTTGAGTTTCTTTTTAAACGCAAAGGGTCGCAGAGGTTGGCGCAAAGGAACGCAAAGTGTGAATTAAAGTTACTTTATTTTGCGTTTTGAAAAAATTGGTATGCTCCCTTCTTGCTCGTCATTAATTATGAGTTCTAGGAAAATTGTATCCTTTAGTATTCTAAAAACAGAAAGTAATTTCTCAATAACCACAATATGCAAATAACAGCATCTTCCATGCCTCAAGGATTTAGCACATTTACTGCCAACCTGGGAATACGAGATACTAGTGAAGACTTCTTATTTGTTAAATCGGATGTTCCTAGTGTTGCTGATGGAGTCTTCACTCAAAGTATTTTTGCAGGACCAAGTGTGACGATTAGCCGTCAGAATTTAAAGGACTCACAAGCACAAGGAATTATTGTTATATCGAAAAATGCAAATGTCGCTAATGGTTCTGTTGGTAAAGCTGATGCAGAAGAGGTTATTCAACTTGTTTCTACCGAGACTGGGGTTCCTGCTCATGATATTTTGATAGCTTCTACAGGTGTCATTGGCAGACGTTACCCTATGGAAAAAATCCGCTCAGGTTTATTAGGAATGGGAGAAAAACTCGCTGCTGCGGATTTTCATTTAGCATCTCGTGCTATCATGACCACCGACACTGTATCTAAGCTGGCGACACGGCAAGTTGGAAATGCCAAGCTGGTAGGAATTGCTAAAGGTGTCGGCATGATTGAGCCTAATATGGCTACGCTGCTCACTTTCTTTTTTACTGACGCTGCAATTCCAAAAGATGTACTTCGTTCTATTTTTCGACCTACGATAGATAATACTTTTAATTGCTTAAGTATAGACACTGATACTTCTACGAGTGACACCGCTATCATTCTTGCAAATGGTTTAGCTGGTGAAGTCGAAGAATACGAGTTTTCTCGTGCATTGTATGAAATTTCCCATGAGTTAATGCTGAAGGTTGCCCGAGATGCAGAAGGCGCTACCAAATTGATTGAGGTGACAGTAGATTCTGCAATCAACTATGCACAAGCTAAACGAGTTGCTAAGGCAATTGTGAATTCTCCATTGGTAAAAACTGCTGTCTATGGAGCAGATCCCAATTGGGGAAGAGTCGCTATGGCTATAGGCAAATGTGAAAATGATAGAGAGATAAATCCAGACAATGTTGTGATTAGGTTTGATGAGATTCAAGTTTATCCTAATAGTTCAAGCGAGGACAATCTTGAGAAATTGCAGAAAATTATGTCCAAAGATAAGGTAAAGATTCATGTCAGTCTTAATATTGGTGAAGCTTCGGCAACTGTATGGGGTTGTGATTTGTCAGAAGGTTATGTAGATATTAATGCCAAATATTCAACCTAATTAATAATTTCATTTTGGGTGCTAATGCCTACTTACGATTTAATTGGTCAAAAATATTCAAGAACTCGTGTTCCTGATTCTCGCATTGTGAATGCGTTAATCGAGTTGCTCAATTTGCCAAAAGGTAGTACGATCGCTGATGTTGGGGCTGGTACTGGTGGTTACAGTCGATCGCTTGCCAACCAAGGATTTTCAGTCTATGCTGTAGAACCTTCTTCAGTGATGCGAAAGCAAGCACAAGAACATCCACAAGTTGAATGGTTCACTGGCTATGCAGAAGCTCTCCCTTTGCCAGATAATTCTGTTGATGGAGTCGTAAGTATCCTGACTATTCATCACTTTTCCAACCTCAAAAAAGCCTTTCAAGAAATGCATCGAGTTGTCAAAGATGGGGCAATTGTTGTCCTGACTTTTGATATCAGACTGGCTGAGAAAATATGGCTGTATGATTATTTTCCTTGGCTTTGGGAAGATGCAGCGCGCTTTTTACCACTCAACGAACTTACAGAGTTGATTCAGGCAAATACCACTAGACGTGTTGAAGCTATCCCATTAATGTTGCCTTATGATTTATCCGATTTGTTTGCAGCCGCAGCTTGGAGACGCCCTGAAATGTATTTACAATCAGAGGTGCGTGCAGGGATATCATCTTTTGCTTTAGCTGATCCCAATTTAATACAGCAAGGAGTCAATTCACTTGCAGCAGATTTAAGTAGTGGTGCATGGGATGCCAAGTATGGAGAGATTCGTAAATTCAGAGAAATAGATGTAGGTTATCGTTTCCTGAAGGGAACTATAGCTGTTTAAGATAAACCTCATAAAGAGTTAAACCTGTCACAAATCAAAGGAGTAACGTTATGGCTTTAGCAAACCAAAGAGTAGATGTAGCCGTTATCGTTGATGAATCTAGATGCTTGGAAAAATGTAACGCCTGCATCGAAGTTTGTCCTCTAGATGTCCTTGCAAAGAATCCAGAAACAGGGAAAGCTTATATGAAATACGACGAGTGTTGGTTCTGTCTGCCTTGTCAGAAGGAATGTCCTACAAACGCGATTACAGTCCAGATTCCTTTTTTGTTGCGGTGAGTTAATTTTGGATTTTGATACCAAGTTGCGGCTCAATTACCTCACCCCCAGCCCCTCTCCGCGAGTTCGGAGAGGGGTGCCCGTGAGGGCGGGGTGAGGTGTAAGTCATGAATGCAACTTAGTATGAACCCCAGATGGACGCCGAAGTAGATGGACGCAGATAATTTTTTGTTCTATCTGCGTGTATCTGCTATAGGTTGCGGTTGCAATTTTAAATCTTAAATTGGGAAATATGGCTGCGGATACAGATTCTGAGTTAAATCAATGGTTGGAAATGTTGCGATCGCCCGACGTTAGCGATCGCCTGGTTGCTGTCAAAACGTTGCAACATTTGGGCGATGAAGCGGCAATTGATGCGCTGATTGCAGCCTTAAAAGACGAGAGTACTGCTGTGCAAAAAATTGCGGTAGCAGCCCTTTGGGAACTTGCTCATCCTGTCGCTGTTCCTGCTTTACTCGAATGTCTCGCTTCACCCGAGGAAGAAATTCGCAGCGAGGCTTTATCAGCTTTGGGTGAGTTAATCTCCTCTGAACATTTGCTATTGTTGCTCGATGCTTTACATCAGGAGGATGTTCACCTTCAACTCAACGTGCTGATTCTTTTACGGAAGATTCACGATGCCCAGTCTTTGCCTGCGGTGTTAAGTTTCTTTGAGTCAGAACATCCGCAATTGCGAGAGGCGGCTGTAACGACTCTGCGCTATCTCAATCAAGTCAAGCGATGCCCACCTGCTCTACTTTTTCTAAATGATCCCGATAACGGCGTGCGTCGTGAGGCTGCTCTCACTCTAGGACATTTAGCAGATGAGGGGGTTGTGGCGTTACTGAGTCAAGCCCTGACTTCTGATCCAGACTGGCAAGTGCGTCGTAATGCTGCCAAGTCTCTGGCAATTCACGCTAACTCGGACGCAATTCCTGCAGTCCTTTCGGCGCTCAAGGATGAACACTGGCAGGTGCGAAAATTTGCTATACAAGTGTTGCAAAAAGTACCAAATGAGCAGTGCTTACCCGCACTTATTGAAGCGTTGGCAGATGAGTTTTCGGATGTGAGGAAAGAAGCGGCGATCGCCCTTGGCAACTTAGGCAATCCCAATGCCCTCAATGCCTTACAGCAAGCGCTAGATGACCCGGATCGAGATGTTGTTATCTACTCCCAACGGGCGATTCAGAAAATTCAGAAACGTGCATAGATAGTTCACTGTAGGGATAAGCTTATTTGTAGTTTGGTTGTAAAGAAATGTTAAGTAGCATCCACTGCACCAAGAGCCAACAAGGTTGCTTTCTGCGCTTCTGTCAAACCTGTTACTCCGTAAATATTCATGCTCTCATAAAGGCATTCTACTCTCAGAGTCTTGATGCACTCCTTTGTCTGCATATCCCATATCTTGATAGCACCATTGCCATCGCCACTAACTAAGATATGACCTTCAGGACTAAAGGCAATAGACATCACCCAAATATGATGGTCTTCCAAGGTAGCAATGCACTCAGCTGTGGCTACATCCCAGAGTTTGATGGTGCCGTCACTGCTGCCACTTGCAAGGATATCACCTTGAGGACTAAAGGCGATCGCCCACACCCAATTTTTATGTGCTTGGACTATATGAATACACTTTCCTGTTTGCACATCCCATAGCCGCACAGTGCCATCTGCACTACCAGTCGCAAGCATATCACCTTGAGGACTAAAGGCAACCCACCAAACCCAACTGCAGTGTCCTTTGAATGTTTGATAGCATTGCCAGGTTTCTAAATCCCAAATTCTGGCGACATCATCAAAACTGCCGACTGCCAGCTTTTTGCCATCTGGGCTGAAGGAGATAGACATAGCGACATGTTCCGGGTGACTGTGCAGAATTTCACCTGTTGCTATATCCCAGAATTTGATAGTACGGTCATAGCTGCTACTTGCCAACAGACAACCATCTGGACTGAAAGCAACCCCTGTCACCAGACTTGTATGTCCCTGCAAGACTTTGATGCACTTACCTTCCAGCACATCCCACAACCTGATAGAATGGTCAGCACTTGTGCTTGCCAAAGTGCGACCGTCAGGACTATAAACAACTAAATAGATGAAATCAGTGTGTCCAATCAAACTTTGGCACTCACCGTCTAAATTCCAAAGTCTTACAATTCGGTCATAGCTACCACTGGCGATCAGGAAAGATTTTTCAAAAGGGGTAGGATTAAAGGCAACGGATGCAACCCAGTTATGCATTCCCCTGAATATTCTCACGCACTCTCCACTTGCGACATCCCATAGTTTCATCGTGAAGTCATCACCACCAGTGACAAGCAGAGTGCCTTGGGGGTTAGTGGCAAGCGCGTAGACTGCGTTAGTATGTCCTTGGAATGTTCTGATGCATTGCTTTGTTGCGGTATCCCAAAGTCGAACTGTTCCATCTAAACCACTGCTAGCAAGGGTATTGTCGTCGTCCACAAAAGTCACCGAATGCACGCCGTTACTATGCCCCTGCAAAGTTCCGACACAATGACCTTCATCTATGTCCCAAAGCCAAATGTTGGGGTCTAAACCGCTAGTAGCAAGCATTCCTGAAGCGCTGAAGGCAACAGACCTAATCCAATCACTATATCCTTGCAAGGTTTTGATACAGCAACCTGTAGTCAAATCCCAAAGCCTGACAGTTTTGTCATCACTGCCACTGGCGAAGATACAACCATCTGGACTCAAAGCTAGAGAGAAGATTGCACTATTATGTCCATGCAAGACTTGGGTACATTTTCCTGTGTCAACATTCCAAACCCTGATAGTACAGTCTGCACTACTACTGATTAATATTTTACCATCGAGTGCAAAGATAACGGAGAAAACGCACCCTTTATGACCTTGCAGAGTTTTCAAGCATTGTCCCGTTGTGACATCCCATAGCTTAATTTTTTCATCTTGCGCTCCACTTGCCAGAATGCTGCCATCTGGACTAAAGGCAACACACCAAACAGAACCGAAATGACCCTGACAACTCATGAGTTGTTGACCAGTGGCGACATCCCACAAGCAAATTTGACCTTCAGAGTGAGCTGTTGCCAAAATTTTACCATTCGGACTGAACACAGCAGACATGGGGCTTGAAAAAGTTTTGGCAAATACAGATTTAGATAAGTCGCTATGGGCAAAGTTTACTTGTCTAAGGGGGGTGTCTTGGAGATAAGCTTGCCAAATCGTTAGGTAAGAGAAGTCGTAGCCAGTTAAATCAGTTTGCAGTTGACACAGCAGGTTTATGAGGTTGCCAACTGTATACCCAGGTTCTAATTCGAGTGTGGGGAGGTGCGCGTATCTTTTGAGAGATTGCTCGCGTAATTCATGTACAATCTGAGTCAAATGAGTTGCGATCGCCGCTTTGCTTCGCAGCTTCAGCAGTAATTGCTCAATCACAGGCTGGAGAATAAGTTTAGTTTGAGCAACCCGAATATAGTCTTTAGCTGTAGCTTTGATCAACGCATGGCTGTTGAAAAGGATAAACAGATCAGGAGAACTTGCGGTTTCGCTTGTCCTGTTACCCATCTGTTCAATCTCGGTACACACCTGTTGAACAATATAATCGGTGACATATTCCATCACCACTGGTTGGAGAGTAAATTGCACAGGGGTTTGTGGAACTGATTTTTTTTCGATTAAACTACGCCGATTAAGCGACTCCAACGCTTCCAAAAGCTTCATTGAAGAAACAGGTAAGACTAAATCAGCACGCAACTCTGTAAGAGTGACTGGTTCGCGATTGATTGCTAGCCAGCACATTAGGTCTTTTTCCAAAGGTGAAATCCTGTGATATTGCTGTGCTAACAAGTCATAAATACTACCAAAAACAGTCGTACCTTGAGCGCGAAATTCTGTAATATCGCCATCAAATAATTCTTGGATTGTGGTAGCAATAATCTTGAGAGCGAGGGGATTACCTGCGTAATGTGCAATTAGGTCTTGCCAATCTGCATCAGAACCGCAGAAAAAGCTTTTGGTTCGCACCAGTTCTAGCGCTGCACTAGCACTTAAACCCGTTAAGTGTAATGACCGAACTGGTAAAGTTTCACCTTCGAGGGCTGCAATTTCCTGGGGCTTTTCCCGACTTGTAAGCACCACACAGCTTTGGTGAGCCGTTTCTCCGATTTGCTTAAGGAGTTGTCCGTAGTCTTCATAACCAGTTTGGTAGTGTCCAGAGGAGTCTAACTCTGCTAATATCGATTCTGCATTGTCTAGCACAACCAAACAGCGGTGCGATCGCAAATGTGCTATCAACTGCGATATACGCTTGCCAATGTTCTCTGATAAATCTATTGGTTGACCGTTAGCGAAAAATTGCAGCAAGTTTGCGAGCAAGTCTTTGAGAGGCGGACTGTTGCGGAGACTTCGCCAGACTACAAACTCAAACTGCTCTTGAATTTGAGTAGCCAGTTTCACTGACAGGGAAGATTTACCAATTCCACCCATCCCCAGCAAAGTAATCAGCCGACAACGGTCGTGGAGTATCCAATACTCTAACTTACTCAGTTCGTCTGTGCGACCGAAGAAGATGGAGACATCAACAGCATCACCCCAGTCTTGGTTATGTGATGATGGGCTTGCTTCTAGCAATGATGGGGAAGGGGCAATATTTTCTCCAATTCTGGCAACTTCGCCAGTGATTGGCTTGCAATAATCGTTTTTAGCCAACTCCAAACCGAAAGCTCGGAAGAAATACTCAAGGCTTTGCTTGTCAACTCCTTCTTCTCGCGCCAACACTTTAGACACCGTAAAAGGGGCTAACTGCGTGCGGTAACTCAATTCTTCCAGAGTAAATCTGGCTCCATCATTTTCTTGGATTTCTAAGAGATGCTTAGCCTCCTGAAGCTTCTGCAATCCTTGGAGACTAAGAATAACACCGCGCCTGCGTGTTTGCTTGTACTTTTCCATTGAGTAGGACAAAGCTAAGGCTAAGTTGAGAATAATTTTACAGGCTTAAAAGCAATATCTTGGAATCCTTTAGGTTTTATACATCTTAAGCATCGTTATCTTGAGCATTTCCCAATTGCCAAATACTCCAAAGCTTATCAGAACTCACTTAGATCTTCATTCTTTACAAAAGTTAACTTAGCGGTTAACGCCTTTATCTTTACTGGTGCAAACAGAACAGAAAAGACAAACTGAAATTGTCAGAACTTAACAACTAGACATAAATCTAAACATTCTACAAAGGAGTTCACCTATCATGTTTGCACCACTTATCGTTCTTATTCGCAAATATTTTGGTCAGAAAAAACTCAATCAAGTTCGCGGTCAATTGATTGCACTGCATATTCAGACGATGACTCGCTTTTGCGATCGCTTCGGTATTGAGCGTACTACCCGTCAGCATCTTATCCGTATGGCTCGGGATAATGGTAAGCGGTTGGGTTTACTTGCGTAGGCAGAGTTTCGTCCGGAAAATAAACATAAGATGATGGCGACTAAGTACAGCATTTCATTAATTCGTAACGTTTTTAAACGCTGAGGAGCGCTGAGGTAAAGGCAAAGGTACACAGAGCCTTCATTCAAGTTTTCGCTATGAACTTATGGAATCATGTACTAAGAAACCGGGTTTTTGGGTGTTGAACTTCTGGAAGTGCAACCTTAACACCGAGCTTAAGTTAGCGACTTAAGACCTTTATCTTTACTGGTACAGATTCAAACGTTATCAGAAACTGTAGTTATCGACGGTGTAGTGAATTGTGAGTGGAAGAGCTTGCAGGAGAGCTTCCTACAAAACAAAAACTGCTCTTCCAAGCGCTTAATTAATACATAGAAAGCGCAATTTGTCAAACAATATTCATAATTATGGGAGATTCAACCCATGACTAATGTTATTAATCCAATTGAGCGTCCCGAAGTAACGCAACAACTGTCTGAAAATATTATTCTCACAACTTTGGATGACTTGTACAACTGGGCAAAAATGTCCAGTTTGTATCCGATGATGTTTGGCACAGCCTGCTGTTTTATGGAGTTTATGGCTGCCTATGCTTCTCGGTTCGACATGGAGCGATATGGGATGATTCCCCGTGCGACTCCCCGACAAGCAGACTTGATGATTACCGCAGGTACAATCACGATGAAGTACGCCCCTAACTTGGTGCGGCTTTATGAACAAATGGCAGAACCTAAGTATGTCATTGCAATGGGAGCTTGCACAATTACGGGTGGGATGTTTTGTACAGATTCTCCAACCACTGTTCGAGGGGTAGACAAGTTAATTCCAGTCGATGTGTACATACCAGGATGTCCTCCCCGACCTGAAGCTGTTATCGATGCGATTATTAAATTGCGTAAGAAGATTGCTAATCAAAGCATTCAGGAACTGCCGCAACTCCAACAATCTCACCGCTACTACAGCATCACACACAAGATGAAAGCTGTGCCTCCCATCAATGATGGGAAATACCTAAAAAGCCCTACACGGGAAACTCCATCCAAGGAAATTGCTGAGGCAACAGGATTGCCTTTACCTTTGGCGCTTCAACAGCAGAAAATAGAGACTAATCGCTGAAACGGTCATTTTCTCAGATAATTCTGGTTTTTGCGTAGCTCTTAATCCGCGTTTGCTATTACGGGCGCAAGCCGCCGCGCCCGTACCTCCTGACATCCTGTCCCTGAAGGGAGATGTGAGATGGATATCGCTGTCTTTTCTTCTCAAGAACTGCCGTTCGTGTTGCAAACTCTAACAACAGTAGCGGCTAAACCAGAGGCATTAACACCACTTGAACATCAGTTTTTACAGGTAGTGAACCAGCTACATCAAGCCTCAGTTGTAGTTGATGACTTATCTCCTATCACGCCAACACAAATTGCTAAAGCCATCACCGATCCACACCACCGCAAACGCTTGCTTCAAATGGCTATGGTGATGGCGATGGTAGATAACGAGATTACGCCTAGCCAGCAAAAAGCACTGAAATCTCTTGCAGAAGCCCTTTCTAGTAACGAGCAAAGTTTACGAGTGCTGCACAAAGCCGCTAGAGAACATAAGCTGCTAGCGCAGATGGACATGACACGAAAGTCAATGGGCATATTTATGAGTGCATCCTATGCACAACAAGGTACTATCGGTCTTAAAAAGATACTGGCTCCACTGTTTTACGGCGGCGAAGATCCAGATGTAGCATGGAAGTATCGACAGTTAGGGCTATTACCAGAGGGAACTTTGGGACGCGCTTTTTGGGAATACTACACCCAAAAACGTTTTAGCTTTCCTGGTGAGGTGGGGAGCATTCCAGAGCGCATGGTGTTTCACGATTTTGCGCATATTTTATCTGGTTACGACACTGACCCTCAAGGAGAAATTCAGCAGGGAGCCTTTCAGGCGGGTTTTATCTGCGAAAACGGTTTTGTATTTCTGCTGTTCGTCATTCTGTATTTTCATTGGGGTTTTCACATCACGCCTTATGCGGATACGGCGATGGGACTTTTTGATATCTCACGAGTCATACACGCCCTACAGCGGGGTGCAGCTTGTAACGTAGACCTTTCAGATAACTGGAACTTCTGGGAAGTTGTGGATGTACCAGTAGAAGAATTACGCGATCGCTACACCATTCCACCCCTGAGCCAATTTTAGATTTTCAATTCCAGATTTTGGATGCGTCTATGTGGAACAAACTCAAACAAATCAAAGCGCTTCAAGCTTATAAAAACTCTGAAAATTACGGCGATTTTGCCATTCTCAAATCTGATTTATTAGGAGCAAAAGTTAATCCGACAGTAGAGGCGAAACTGCAACACGTTGTCGGATATCATCCGCACATCAATTTAGAAGAATTGAGCAAATATCCTCAAGGTACCTTTGGGCGAGAATATGCCGAACATATGCGCGAAAATAACCTGAAACCATTTAACATCAGTCCCGAACTTGAGGACATTGCTAGACGCAATGTGTTTGCCTTGCGATACGTTGTCACTCACGATATTTTTCATCTCTTGCTTGGCTTTGATACCAGCTACGCCGGAGAAATTGGGGTGCTTGCCTTCGCCGCTGCCCAAAATTACAGCAAATCGCTAAAAATTAGCCTTTGGTTAGCGAAATTCCTCTATCCAATCATTGCTCCTAAACAACGTCAAGCTATTTTTGCTAATCTTGAAAAAGGACTTGAACTTGGAAAAAAAGCACAATTTTTATTAGGCTACCGCTTTGAAGAACATTGGAAAGAACCAATCAACGAAATCATAAGTCGATTAGGATTACCACAAATTCATAACCCTCAATATTCCCTAACATTTATCCAATTTTAGATTTTTTCTAATAACAAAAAGGCAGGAGAACCACAGATGATTGCGCTCAAAGAAAACTCTTTACAGCAGACTGCAAATAAATTACCAAATAGAACCCGCGAACCAGGATTGCTCCAGACGATATGGGCAATTGTACGACCGTTGGATTATCTTGAAACAATGCAAGAACGGTATGGAGATATCTTTTCTACTGACATTCCTGGCTTTCGTCCCCAAGTGATTATCAGCAATCCCCAAGCGATTCAAGAAATTTTTACCGCTGATTCCAAGTTATTTGAATCAGGTTCAGGAAGCGAGGTTATAGAACCGTTGTTGGGGTCAAACTCTTTAATATTGCTAGACGGTGAGCGTCATATGCAACAACGCAAGCTGTTGATGCCTCCTTTTCATGGTGAGAGAATGCGGGCTTACGGTCAGCTCATTTCTGACATTGCCAAGCAAGTTATCAGCCAGTGGAAGATTGGGGATGTATTTAAAGCACGTTCCAGTATGCAAGAGATTAGCCTGACAGTTATTTTACGCGCTGTTTTTGGGCTGAAGGAAGGAGAGCGTTACCAACAAATCAGGAAAACCTTAACAGCAATGTTGGATAGTTTTGAGTCTCCTTTAAGTGCGACTCTACTATTTTTTAAAACACTGCAACATGATTTAGGACCTTTGAGTCCTTGGGGAAATTTTGTACGGCAAAGAGAGCTACTTGATAAATTACTTTACCAAGAAATTCGCGAACGTCGCGCCCAATCTGAGTCTTTAGGTGAAGATATTCTGAGCTTATTACTATCAGTTCGGGATGAAGCAGGTCAACCGATGACAGATATTGAGCTACGCGATGAATTAATGACCATGCTTTTCGCTGGGCATGAAACCACAGCAACCGCTTTAGCCTGGGCTTTGTACTGGGTTCACTACATACCAGAAGTGCGCGAAAAACTCTTGCAAGAACTTAACTCCATTAACGTCGCAAATGCAGATCCGATGGAAATTTCTCGGCTGCCCTATTTGAATGCAGTTTGTTCAGAAACCTTGAGAATTTATCCTGTTGTTTTCTTTGCCTTACCACGAATTTTACAAGCTCCTATGCAATTGATGGGTTACGATTTACCAAAAGGGATGTTAATTTCGCCTTGTATCTATTTGACTCACCATCGTCCAGATATTTACCCAGAACCCAAGCAATTTAAGCCTGAACGCTTTCTTGAGCGTCAATTTTATCCTTATGAATATTTACCTTTTGGAGGTGGGAACCGTCGCTGCCTTGGCTTGGCATTTGCCATGTTTGAGATGAAATTGGTACTAGCAACCGTCTTATCTGATTACTCACTAGAACTAGCAGAACGGCGTCCTTTGCTACCTGTACGTCGCGGTATAACATTTGCACCTCCAGGAGGAGTACCTTTGGTGGTCAAGGGGCGTAATTAACGACTTAAAATTGCCTTTGTTGTTGCGATCGCCTTTCCTACCCCATTGACAACATAAACGTTTTCTGGGGACAGCTTTTTGAAGAAAACTTTGCTTTGTTCCTCGTCAGTCAGCAAAATAACTTTCTTATTACCTTTCAACGCCAAAGCAATTTCTGAAGCTGTCCCAGCACCCATCCCACAGGCAATCACTACATCACTCGAGAGGACATTAATATTATTGCGAGCATTTCCCATGTCAGTGAAAATCGCAATATCAACTGCTTCAGAAATGCCCTTGCTATCCTCACTAGGAAGAATGCCAATAGTTAAACCATTGGCAGATTTTGCTCCCTGATTTGCGGCTTCCATTACCCCAACATTTCTACCGCCAGTGAGCAAAACCCATCCTTCTTGTGCAATGACTTTCCCAAGTTCATAGGCATTTTGCACATCAATTGAGGTAGCCTTTTCTCCTGGTCCCATCACTCCAATAACGATTTTTCTCATTGTAATTGAGTCATGAGTTATGAGTAGTTATTTGCTGAGAGGGTCATCGGATATAGCGCTAAATGTTTTTATAAAAAATTCATGAAGTTTCAGTATAAACCCGGTTTCTAGAAGAAACCGAGTCTTAAAAAACACTATAAACTCCCAACAATCATCCCAGCAAGTACGATAAAACCAATCCACACGTTTTGCCGGAACATTTCTCCATAAGCAGAGTTAGGCAGGTTTGGCTGTCTTAAGCGTGTGTACTGCCAAGCCCAGGCTATAGTAGCAATAGCAAGACTGATCCAAAAGGTAGGGTGCAGGTGCATAAGGACACCTTGCCAACCGAGTAAAAAGACAGTACCAGCAAAGAAAATCCCAATCGCAACAGGCGCGTAATCACCAAAGAATAAGGCGCTAGAGTTCACACCAATTCGGCGGTCATCTTCCTTGTCGCTCATAGCATAAACAGTATCAAATCCCAATGTCCACAGTACAGTTGCACCCCAAAGTAGCCAGGTGGGAAGTGAAAGGTTATGCGTCACCGCACTCCAGCTAATCAAAACGCCAAAACCCCAAGCGATGGAAAGGACTAACTGCGGGATGGGAAACACCCGCTTTGCCCCTGGATAAAGCAAAATGACTGGAACGGCTGCCACACACAACCAAAATGAGAGTGGGTTAAGATAAAAAGCAAGAACCGCAGCACATCCCATTGCCACTATGGCAACGATGATGCCGACTTTTATAGAAAGGGCACGGGAAGCAATAGGGCGATCGCGAGTTCTTTCTACTTGTGGATCTATATCTCTATCCCACAAATCATTGACAACACACCCAGCGGCACTTGTGGCGAGAGTACCCAGGATGATAACGCCAACCAAGGGTAAAGGTGGTTTTCCAGCAGCTGCCAAAAACACAGCCCAAAGAGCGGGAATCATCAAAATTAACCGTCCTTCTGGTTTATGCCACCGCAAAAGCCGGATAATGACAAACAACATGGATTCAGTGTTGCGTTCTTTTGTAGTTAGCATAGGCAGCAAAACAATAACTAGAGATAGATTTATTCACATATAGTTACATCTATAGAATATCTTTATTTGATATTTATAAAATCAAACCACAAGTAACAACTTTGGATACACTTAATGAGTTAATTTAGTTGTGTGAACATGGTGCATCTCCTGACTCAGTCAGGTTCACTTATACATTCCGCTTGAGAATAATTTTGTTTTCCAAAATACATTGTCTTGCCAATACCGTCTGTATTGCCAGCTTTTACCATCCTTAACAGAGAGAAACGATAGATGGTGAATTTAGTTTCAGCTAGCTGGGAGAGTCTTCCAACTCAAACAGTTGAGCAACATCGGATTATTGCTGCTATCGACTTAGGGACAAATTCACTACACATGGTAGTTGTGCAAATTGAACCTAGACTACCATCTTTTAGCATCATCGCCAGAGAAAAAGAAACAGTGAGACTTGGCGATCGCGAGATTGAAACAGGGAATTTGAAACCAGAAGTGATGGAACGGGCGATCGCCACCTTGGGACGCTTCCAAGAGATCGCAAAAACTCTCAACGCCGAAACAGTCATTGCTGTAGCAACCAGCGCCGTGCGAGAAGCCCCCAATGGCAAAGATTTTTTGCAAAGGGTAGACGACGAGTTGGGTTTAAGCGTTGACCTAATTTCTGGTCAAGAAGAAGCGCGGCGGATTTATCTTGGTGTGCTGTCAGGGATGGAACTCAACAACCAGCCCCACATCATTATAGATATTGGTGGCGGTTCCACAGAAATAATTTTGGGCGACTCTCATGAAGCGCGAGTTCTCACCAGTACAAAAGTTGGCGCAGTTAGACTCACCAGCGAGTTAATCACCACTGATCCTATCAGCAACGCTGAGTTTAAGTATTTGCAAGCATACGCACGCGGAATGTTAGAACGTTCCGTGGAAGACGTGCAGGCGAACCTCAAATCAGGGGAATTTCCCCGTTTGGTAGGAACTTCCGGCACAATTGAAACTCTGGTGATGATCCATGCACGAGAGCAACTGGGTTCTGTTCCTTCCACACTCAATGGTTATGAACTGAGTCTAAAAGACTTGCAGGAGTGGGTCAATCGCTTGCGGAAAATAAGTAACTCAGAACGAGCTGCAATTCCCGGTATGCCCGAGAAACGGTCTGAAGTGATACTTGCAGGTGCAGTCATTCTACAAGAAGCAATGAACCTTTTGGGGGTTGAGTCGGTCACGGTGTGCGAACGTTCCCTCAGGGAAGGTGTCATTGTAGACTGGATGCTTGCCCACGGCTTAATTGAAGACCGGCTGCGTTATCAAGGTAGCGTGCGTCAGCGGAGTGTTCTGAAAATTGCCAATAAGTACCATGTCAATTTAGAACACAGCGATAGGATAGCAGTCTTTGCCCTGAGCCTATTTGACCAAACAAAAGGGACGCTCCACAACTGGGGAGCAGAAGAACGGCAGATCCTTCAGGCTGCGGCGCTATTACACAATTGTGGTCATTATGTCAGCCATTCTTCTCACCACAAACACTCTTACTATCTCATTCGCAATAGTGAATTACTAGGCTACAACGAAACTGAGGTAGAAATTATTGCCAATTTAGCGCGTTATCATCGCAAATCTCCACCCAAGAAAAAGCACGAGAATTATCGCAACTTGGTGAGCAAAAATCATCGACAAATTGTTAATCATTTAAGTGCTATTTTAAGATTGGCGGTTGCTTTGGATAGGCGGCAAATTGGAGCAATTACACGAGTGCAATGTGAATATTTGCCGGAACAGCAGGAATTTCATTTAAAAGTTTTTCCATCTCGCGCTGATGATGACTGTGCCTTAGAACTTTGGAGTTTGGATTACAACAAAGGAGTGTTTGAGGCAGAATTTGGTGTGAAATTAGTGACGAATTTAGAGCCTATAGCTGTGCTTACTTAGATGAAGTGGGGTGTGTTAACGCAGTGTAACACACCCTAAATTTGTATCTAGGCGTTTGCCAGTTCTTTAATTGCTTTTTCTTCCCCATTAATTAGACCCGCTTCATCACCCATCAAACGCTCTAAAACTTTTTCTGCCAAAGTAACGAACTCTTGGTCTTTTCGTTTGCGGGGGCGCGGTAGTGTCACTCGGGTATCCATCGTTATCTGACCGTTGTCAATAAGCAAGATGCGATCGCCTAGCATCACCGCTTCGTCTACATCATGGGTAATCAGGAATGCCGTAAATTTTTTTTCCTGCCAAATTGTTTCAATCAGTCGCTGCATCTCAATTCGTGTCAGGGCATCCAAGGCTCCCAGCGGTTCATCCAACATCAATAAGCGCGGCTCCCTCACTAAAGCTCTGGCGAGTGCTACCCGCTGCTTTTGCCCTCCTGAAAGCACAGCAGGCCAATCTAGCGCCCGTTGGGCAAGACCAACTTGCTTCAGCGCCTTTTCGGCTTTCTGCCGCCAGTCTTTCTTGTTCAATCCCAATCCTACATTCTCCACAACAGTTTCCCACGGTAAGAGGCGGGGATTCTGGAACATGACTCGCGCACAGCGGTTACGCCCTTTCAACGGTTCCCCGTCCATTAAAACTCCACCGTCAGTAGGACGTTCAAACCCGGCTACAATCCGCAAAAGTGTACTCTTACCGCCACCACTGCGTCCAACAACGACAACAAACTCTCCCGGCGCAATCTCTAAATCGAGGCTCTGCAATACCTGATTGCTACCATAGGTCTTTGTCAGACCCATCACCTTTACCTCTGCGCCTAATTGTGATTCCATTTTGAAAACCTCGTTGAATATTGCAAGAAAAATTTCAATCGGGAATTAATAAACTTTAGGCAGATTCGTAGTTGGGATTCCACTTCAGCCATTTTGCTTCTAACGCTTTAGTGGCAACATCTGCAAGCTTACCCAGCAAGGCATAAAGCAAAATACTCAAGACAACGACATCAGTTCGCATAAACTCACGAGCGTTCATCGCCATATATCCAACGCCTGAATCCAATGTGATGGTTTCGGCAACAATCAGGGTGAGCCACATGATTCCCAGTGCATAGCGCACGCCAACCAGGATTGAACCTAGTGCGCTCTTAAAAATGACTCGCCTAAACAAAGACCAGCCATGCAAACCATAGGATTTTGCCATCTCAATCAGTTCTGGATCAACACTACGAACTCCGTAATAGGTATTTAAGTAGATGGGAAAGAACACTCCCAACGCGACGAGAAAGATTTTGGCTTCCTCTCCAATACCAAACCACAGAATGACCAGTGGAATTAGGGCTAAATGAGGAATATTCCGGAGCATCTGAACCGATGTGTCTAACAGTTCTTCTGCTACTGGAAACATCCCATTCAGCAATCCTAAGACAAAACCAATACTGCCCCCAATTAAGAACCCAATCGCGGCACGTATTGTGCTAATGCAAAGATTTCGTGACAGTTCTCCTGTAGTCGCTAGACGAATCCCTGCAACTAAAACATCTGATGGTGCAGGCAAAACTCTTGTAGAGAGCCAGCCCAATTTTACGGCTACTTGCCAAACAATAATCAGAAGAATCGGCACAATCCAAGGTCTTAGCTGCCGAAGCACTAATTTAGAAGATTGCTTTTTCATTTTATTTGTTGAAAAATCTGTGGAACTAGAAGCTAATAATTATTTGATGTTAACGTTGCAGGCTTTGAGCCAACTGCTTACTTTCTTCCACATTGGCTACTTTCTTGACATCGATTTTTTTAGGAATCAATTTTAGTTCGTGGAATGTATCGGCAAGCTTTTGTTGGTAGGCTACGACTTCTTCGGTAATGGGTTGCACGCCATAAGTTTTTCTCTTTGCTACCTCCTCTAAAATTGGAGCCTCAATACCAATTAAAGGTGAGAGGATATTGGCAACTTCACGAGGTCTGGATTTCGCCCATTTATCTACCTCATTGATGCTTTCTAGAACGACTTTAAGACGATCAGGATACTTTTTAGCAAAATTTTGGTTAGCAAAAAAGAACTCTCGATTGGCTACGATATTTTGAGCATTTGTGAGGATACGAGCACCGGTGGCTTGTTGTGCAGCGGCAAAATAGGGGTCCCAAATTGCCCAGGCGTCTACCTCTTTCTGCTCAAATGCTGCTCGGGCGTCTGCAGGTGGCAGAAAGACTGGTTTAATATCGGTATATTTCAATCCAGCTTTTTCCAATGCCTGTACCAACAGGTAATGCACATTCGAGCCTTTATTCAGGGCGACTTTTTTGCCTTTTAAATCAGCTATGTTGCGAATTGGAGAATCTTTTTGGACTAAAATTGCTTCTCCTTGTGGATTGGGAGGTTCGCTGGCTACGTACAGTAGGGGAGCTCCAGCAGCTTGAGCAGATATAGGCGGTGTCTCTCCAGCATGTCCAAAGTCCAGGCGATCGGCATTTAAAGCTTCTAGAAGTTGTGGTCCTGCTGGAAATTGACTCCACCGCACCGTAATACCGAGTGGTTCCAATCGTTTCTCTAAATCTCCTCGCGCTTTAACGATGCTGAGAGCTCCGAATTTCTGATGACCAATACGAACTACTTTTTCTTTTTCTAAACCGATGCTAAATTGTGGGACAGCCACATATTTGGCTAAGCTACTTCCAGCACAAGCAGAAAGTATGAAATTCAAGCTGAATCCAAGAGCAAACAGCAAGGCAAAGGTTTTGGTTGAACGTTGCTTGACTCGCCTGAAAACACTTTGCAATCTGGCTATAAGCGCAGGCAATTTGAGCTGAGTCAGAAACATTGAATCCTCTACTCAATTTATAAAATCTCAAGTTTAAAACGGCTGATAGCTCAGCTTGTTATGTATTCAATTGTTTGAATTCATTAAAATACAGTAAACTAATCAATTTACCGTACGAATCTCACATAAGGATGATATTGTTAGAGATAATCTGAAAAAAGCACATCCATTTTTTCTAACAAAAGACGTAGCAGGCGGACATTTATCATCAACCCGAGGTGGTTGCAAGAACCAGGATAACCCACCTTTGAAACTTCTGAGTCAGGATGTATTAGAGAAGAAGCGATATTTTCCTGCCACTATTGTTCTGTTTTGTTCAGCCACTCATCCTTTGAAATCCCAAAAATCAAAGTATCCCACAAGCGTCCCTTAAACCTCTCATTCTCCGGCAATCTTTGCTCAAGCTGCATTCCAATTTTTTCCAGCACCCTAACCGAACCAGTGTTTTCAGCAATGCACCAAGAATAGACACGGTGCAACTTTAACTCCTCAAAGCCAAATTTAAGAATAGTGGCTGCTGCTTCTGTTGCATATCCTTTGCCCCAGTAGTCTGGTGCAATCTCATAACCAAGGGAAGCTTCATGCGATTCTGGCTCTTGTTTGCGGATACCGCAATTTCCGATTAATTTTCTTTCATATTTTAATTCCACTGCCAACTGAAATTTTATTCCTGGCACTTGTTGCTGCTTCAAAAACATTTCTACAAATGCCCGCACATCAGCTTCACTGCGGGTTTCCCATCCAGAAAATTTCAGGTATCGGCTGTCAGCTTGATAGGCTAGAACTGCTTGCCAATCTTCAGGCATGAATTCCCTTAAGATGAGTCGCTTGGTGGAAAGAAACATCATATCTACATAGCGGCAAAGTGATTGTTAGTTTTTAGCTGCAAACTCCAGAAATTTAAGTTTTTTAGCCTGCTTGCGCAGGCTTTGTTTGTATAGCTTTAGGCTAAGGGGGATCTTATCCGAACCGTATTGCAACCGTTCCCTCTCACAACGGCAAGCACCACCCAACCTGTCAATTCAACCACCCTTTGGACAAGACAGCTATCATAGCTGCTGGTGTACGCAGTTCATAACTAAGTATTCATTCCTTCACAAAACGACATAATTAGGTAAAATTAGTTAAAGCGATTTTCGCGTTTGTAAAACAAAGGCTTCAGCAATCCCATGCAACTGAAACTCAGTGCATCTCGACTACCCTTGGCAACAATACTCTTGATAGCCCCCTTTTTCCTATGGGGTACGGCTATGGTGGCGATGAAAGGAGTGATACCCCACACCACACCATTGTTTATGGCGGGAGTACGTTTGATACCCGCTGGGGTACTCATTTTGATAGCAGCAGCATTGATGGGTAAACCTCAGCCCAAGGGTTGGCTAGCATGGCTGTGGATTGCTTTATTTGCCTTGGTGGATGGAACGCTGTTTCAAGGCTTTTTGGCAGAGGGATTACTCAGAACAGGTGCTGGTTTAGGATCTGTGATGATTGACTCTCAACCCCTGGCTGTAGCATTGTTGTCTTTGTGGTTATTCCAAGAACACATCGGTTTTTGGGGATGGCTGGGACTAGCATTTGGAGTCACAGGTATTAGTTTAATTGGCTTACCTCACGAGTGGATTCTCCATTTTCTAGACTCAGGCACAATTGTAAAGACTTTGGATGCAACGTCTCTACTACAACAACTGTTTGACAGCGGCGAGTGGTTGATGCTGTTAGCGGCGTTGAGTATGGCAGTGGGAACAGTGTTGATCCGGTTTGTTTGCCGCCATGCTGATCCTGTGATGGCTACGGGATGGCACATGATTATAGGTGGCTTGCCATTGTGGGGAATTTCGTCAGTTGCAGAATCTGGACAGTTGCAGAACATTGTCCCATCTGACTGGATAGCATTGGGTTACGCTACTGTGTTTGGGAGTGCGATCGCCTACGGATTGTTTTTCTATTTTGCCTCTAGCGGCAATCTCACCAGTCTCAGTTCCCTCACCTTCCTTACACCTGTATTTGCTTTGCTATTTGGCAATTTGTTACTCCAAGAAGTTCTTAATCCAGTACAGTGGGTAGGAGTCAGCCTGACTTTAGTGAGTATCTATCTGATCAACCAGCGCGAAAAGCTGTCAGGGGAAAGCAACAAGCTTGCTACCAGTGAGAAAACCATGACGCCGCAACAACAAGTTTTAGAAGCATCTGCAAAGAAAATGAACCAAGTCACCCTACCTGTGAGAGAATCTGAACCAGAAATGTTGCCTTAAATCACAAAAACCAGCGAAACAAAATATCTATCTAAAAAATAAATAACTCATTCAGGGTAACAACGGTCAGTAATGTGCTTGAATTTTAGTAGCGGTCAGGGTGTGTTCGATTTGCTGAAGCCAAGAAAAAACATTTAAGATTTATATAGCTTATAGTTATTGTGGTATCAATGGCTTCCAACGCACGTTCTGGCTGAGACTTGCTCTATGAGGCTACGCTATTCCTCAATTGTTTTTATCACTTGCCTTGCTTGCTTAGGATTTGACCAACGTCAAGCAAGCACACTGACACCTGAGCCAGTTTTCAGAAATTTAGAACTTGCTCAAGCACTGAACGAAGACACTATCCCGCAGTCTCTTCTTAGACTTGGCAGCACAGGTGCACAAGTGAAGTCATTACAAACCCTACTTAAGAAGTTAGGATACTATAATGGTCAGATAGATGGGCAGTATGGCGCGGATACAAGGGTTGCCGTTACTAAATTTCAACAAGCAAAAGGTTTAACAGTAGACGGTATTTTTGGTAACGCAACCAAGCAGAGTCTTCAAACAGCAATCAACGCAAAACCACTGACTTCTTCGCTTGCTATTAATCCTACCGCTGAAGCCACTCCTAAGGGAGAGGCAGATAGAGGTATAGTTTGGTGGTCACTCGTAGGTATTGGTGTTTTGGGAAGTATTGGCGCATTGCTGTATGTGGTGAGAAGGCTTCCTCAAGGTAAAAAAGTTGCAACATATCCAGAAAGTTATAGTCAGGTGAATACCAGTCCAGTTCAGCCAACGATACAAAAATTTGATACTACAAACGACAGGCAATCTAATGGTGCTGGTGTCATTAATACACAAGAAACAACGGTACCACCTTCTACACAAATTTTACCTATGGAAACAACTTCTCGCCTTGCCAAAGTCAATATTATTGACCAATTGATTGAAGACTTACGCAGCCCAGACTCAACACAGCGACGTAAAGCTATTTGGGATTTAGGTCAAAAAGGAGACTCGCGGGCAATTCAGCCGTTGGTTGACTTGATGATGGATGCAGATTCTCAGCAACGCAGCTTGATTTTAGCAGCCTTATCGGAAATTAGCACCCGCGCACTCAAACCGATGAACCGCGCTTTGGCAGTCTCACTCCAAGATGAAAGTCCACAAGTGCGACAAAATGCCATTCGCGACTTGACTCGCGTATATGACATGATGGCTCAAATGAGTCAAATGTTATCTCATGCTATGCAAGATCCAGATGCAGATGTGCAAGCAACAGCAAAGTATGCTCTTTCACAGATGAATCGTATCCGTGCTTTGCCTGGTGATACAAGTGAGGAAGAGGATACAGACGAGGAGGAAGAGGAAGAAGAGGAGAATTTTTAAGCGTCTGGTAATTCGCCAAAGCATTGGCGATCGCCCTCAAGTCAGTCTGTTATGTATGAAATAATACTCTGCTTGGGCAAAAATCAGCTAACACAGGTTATTGCTGCATAAGTTAACCTCGGTTTCACTTATTAAATATAAAAGTTAAATATAAAAGTAAAAAATCATGTGTGTAGAGACGCGCCATGGCGCGTCTCTACATTGTCTTCCTGATAAGGGTTCTGGTCTTATCAGCAAGCGTATTGCTATATCAACGCGTAAATACTAACGCTTTCTCCAAGCTCTTATGAGTCACAGCACGGGTGTCAAAACAATCCTGATTCTGACTGCAATTCCCCACGGATTGCGCTTGGATAAGGAAATTCGCTCAATTGAAGAAGCTATCCGACGTGCTGTCAAGCGGGATTTATTCAAGATTACACTTAGAACTGCTGTCCGCCCTCAGGATATTCGCCGCGCTATTGCAGAAGAACAACCGCAAATCGTCCACTTTTGCGGACACGGGCTGGAAGATGGCAGCTTGCTGTTAGAAGACGACGGGGGAGAAAACAAGCCCGTCCCAGCATCCGGACTAGCATCACTGTTTCAGTTGCACACAGATTATGTGGAATGCGTACTGCTTAATGCGTGTCATTCTGCCAAACCAGCTATTGCAATCAGTGAATATATTAATTATGCGATTGGGATGAATCAGCCGATTGGGGATAAGGCTGCGATCGCATTTGCTCAAGGTTTTTACGATGGATTGGGCTACGCAACTCCAGATAATCAGGATGTATTTCAAAGAGCCTTTGAGGAAGGTCAGGTTGCAATTCAATTAGAACATTTTTCTGAAGGGCAAATTCCAGTTATTAAAATAAAAACTAAAGATAAACCGTCTAAACCAATCTATAAAAATCGTTTACCGAAAGGTGTTCCTTTTCAAGCACCACCCCTGCCAGCTTACTTTGTAGAGCGCCCAGAATACAGCCAAGGCTTAAAAAATCGTCTGCTTACAGAATTATCAGATACTCGCACTTTGGTAATTACTGCTATTCACGGCTTAGGTTCTGTGGGTAAATCGACTCTAGCAGCTGCTTTGGCACATGATGAAGATGTGCAAGCTCACTTTTGTGATGGCATTCTTTGGGCAACTTTAGGTCAGCAACCGGATGTCCTCCCACTACTCAGTGGTTGGGTGCAGGCTTTGGGTGACTATGAGTTTAAACCAACCAGTATAGAAGCTGCTACCAATCATCTCCGGACTCTACTTTATGACAAAGCTGTTTTGTTGGTAGTAGATGATGCTTGGAATACCAAAGACGCACAAGCATTTAACGTTGGTGGTTCTCGTTGTCAGGTGCTGGTTACAACTCGTGAGGGTATGATCGCAGATGCATTAGGAGCCAGCACTTATAGCTTGGATGTCATGAAGCCAGAACAAGCTATGGAATTGCTGACAAAGAAGCTAGGGCGTAACCTACAAGATGCAGAACGTCAGCCAGCAGCAGATTTAGCTGCATCGCTTGGTTATCTACCTCTGGCGCTTGAACTGGCTGCGGCTCAGGTTATGAGCGGTCAATCCTGGGCAATTCTGTTAAAAGATATTCAGGGGGAAATTGCCCGGTTAAAATCATTTGACAGACCGGGAGGTGGGGGAAATAGTGATGAAGCTTCTTTAAAAAAGCTCAGTTTAACTGCATCATTCAACTTAAGTATACAGCGTCTGGAAGAATTTGAACGCGAGAATTTTATATGGCTGGGGGTGTTACCTGAAGATGCTTCCATGACTCAGAAAATGGCGGTAACACTTTGGGATATGGATGATGAACGCGATGCTTCTGATATATTGGAATGTTTACGAAGTAAAGCGTTACTATTACCAGGTGTTTCTCTGGTTGAGGGAACACGCACATATCGTTTACACGATTTATTGCATGACCTAGCACGTAATTTGTTAACTGCTCCTGAAAAACCAAAACGTCGTGGGGATTTGCCCGGATTGGGTTTGAAGTTGGTTGATGCTCATGTCACTTTTTTGGAGCGGTATCGAGAAAAAACCGAAAATGGTCTATGGCATACCCTACCTAATGATGGTTATATACATCAGCGCCTGAGTTGGCATTTAGAAAAGGCGGGTAAAACAGAGGAAATTCACTCCTTGTTGCAAGAGGAAACAGAGACAGGAGGCAATGGGTGGTATGAGGCATGCGATCGCTTAGGGCAAAATGCCATTTTTGTGACTGATGTAGCACGTGCTTGGAAATTAGCAGAAGAGATGTTTAAGGAAAAACCTTCGCAGTTAATAGCACTACAGTGTCGTTATGCTCTGATGACTGCATCCCTTAATAGTCTGACTGCTAATGTACCAGTAAAATTGCTGCAAGCGTTGGTGAAAAAAAATGTATGGACTCCTGAACAAGCATTAGCTTATACCTTACAAGGCTCCAATCCAGAACAAAAAGCGGGTAAGCTGACAGAGCTAGTTAATTGTTTGCCACCAAACCTAAAAGAACTAGCGCTCTCAAAAGCACTGGCTGCGGCAAAACTGATTCAGGATGAGAGATATCGCGCCACGGCACTAGCTGCCTTAGCCGACAAACTGCCAAGGGATTTATTACCCGAAGCACTGGCTGCGGCAAAACTGATTCAGGATGAGAGATATCGCGCCACCGCACTAGCAGCCTTAGCCGACAAACTGCCAAGGGATTTATTACCCGAAGCACTGGCTGCCGCAAAACTGATTCAGGATGAGAGATATCGCGCCACCGCACTAGCAGCCTTAGCCGACAAACTGCCATCCGTATTACCCGAAGCACTGGCTGCCGCAAAACTGATTCAGAATGAGTCAGATCGCGCCAGGGCACTAGCAGCCTTAGCTCTTTCTTTGTCAAAGAGACCAACAACTCTATTTTTTCCAGTCTGGGGGCAGACACTTCATGAGCTATCTCTCCGTACTCGTCAGAATTTATTGACAGACATAAAGACACTAGTTCCAGTTATTTTTGCATTAGGAGGTCAGGAAGCAATAGCAGAAGTGAGTTGTGCGATCTCAAATGTGGCACGATGGTGGCATTAACAATTCAAAATTCAAAATTCAAAATTCAAAATGAAAGACAGTTTGAGTATTGTAGGGTGGGCAGTGCTTACCCTATTTTGCCGACTACATCCGGGTTTTGCGTTCGCACTGCCCACCTTACGTGTTAAAGGTATGTAGTAGCGCTTTAGCGCTAAAGCGCTTACTACAAGCTAGCAATGTAAAGACTCGCCATGGCGCGTCTCTACACCATCACCAAATCTCACTAAAAATCCTTCACTGAACCGTATTGTTACATAAAGTGGTTAAAATTACCTGCTGCGGATGACTTCCAAACCTCTTAGACTCCTCTTTGTCTCCACGCCCGTTGGACCACTTGGGACTGGACTCGGTGGCGGTGTGGAATTGACTTTGTATAACATCGCCCAAGAAATGATCCGGCGCGGTCATCAACTGCAAATCGTTGCCCCTTCTGGTTCCACATGGGATTCTCTACCAATTGTGCAAATTCCTGGCAATTTACAAATCATTGCCCAAAGTCAGGAACGCACAGATCCTATAACCATGCCAGAAAATTCCGTGCTGGCGAATATGTGGGACTATGCACGACAAATTCAAAGTGAGTACGATTTGATTGTCAACTTTGCTTATGATTGGTTGCCATTGTATTTAACACCTTTTTTTCAACGTCCCATCGCCCACTTAATTAGCATGGGTTCGCTGAGTAACGCTTTAGACCAAATTATCAAACAAGTTGCAAAGCAGTTTCCTGGTACGATTGGCTTTCATAGCCTCGCACAAGCTGCCACTTTCACTCTTGACGAGCAGTTTTTTTGTTTAAGTAATGGAATTGATGTATCGCAGTATGAGTTTTGCGCCCAACCAAAACAACAGTTAGCTTGGGTAGGTCGAATTTCCCCAGAGAAAGGTTTGGAAGATGCGGTATCTGTAGCAGAAATTACCAACATTCCATTAAAAATTATGGGTAAACTCCAAGATGAATCATACTGGCAGCAGATTTGCCAGAATTACCCAAATGCATCTTTTGAGTATTTAGGATTTTTATCAACTTCCCAAATGCAGCAAGTTGTGCGCGAGTGTCGCGCGTTGTTGATGACACACCGTTGGGTGGAAGCATTCGGAAATGTCGCAATAGAAGCACTAGCCTGTGGAGTTCCCGTGATTTCCTATCGTCGCGGTGGTCCAGCGGAAATCGTTAAAGATGGCAAAACGGGGTTTTTGGTAGAACCTGATAGTATTCCTGGGTTAGTCGATGCTGTTTCCCGCTTGGATGAAATCAACCGTCACACCTGTCGCGCATCCGCAGAAACCGAATTTTCTCTGGAAGCTTTGGGCGATCGCTTTGAACAATGGTTCATGCAAATTTTAAACTTTTGATTTTCGCCTCTTAAGTCACTTGTCAATTAACTTGTACTGCCGAACTTTTTCTTTGCGTCTACAGCCTAGAGCGCCAGACAAAATAATATATATGCAAGGGTCTATTCATGCAATCCAAAATCCAAAATCTAAAATCTAAAATTGTTCCACCACCTCTCAAACCTGGTGACTTACTACAAGTCATTGCGCCAAGTGGTGCTTTGCGAGAATTTGAGGCTTTCCAAAAAGGAGTGGAAATTTGGCGATCGCGTGGTTATCAAGTAGAAATAATACTAGAGATAGATGACAAATGGGGATATTTAGCAGGTAAAGACGAACAACGTCGCGATCGCCTAGCAACAGCATGGAAGGAACCAGAGTGTCGCGGTATTCTCTGTGCTAGAGGCGGTTTCGGCAGTACCCGCATTTTAGAAAATTGGACTTGGCAGGATTCAGAAAACTCAGCACTTCCAAAATGGCTCATTGGCTTTTCTGACATCACTGCGCTTTTGTGGAGCCTTTACACAGCACGAATTTCCAGCGTTCACGCTCCCGTACTGACAACTCTCGCCTCAGAACCAGATTGGTCAATTGAAAGGTTATTTGATTGCGTAGAAGGTCGCCCTCTTGCACCCTTGGAAGGTTCTGGTTGGGGTGGAGGTGTTGCAACTGGTATCCTATTACCAGGTAATCTTACAGTGGCAACCCATCTTCTCGGTACGCCAATGCTACCAGATATCAATGGTGTAATTTTGGCATTCGAGGATGTGACAGAAGCTCCCTACCGCATCGACCGAATGCTGACACAGTGGCGGATGAGTGGCGCTTTATCAAAAGTCCGTGGGATTGCATTGGGTAGCTTTAGCCGTTGTGAACCGCCGCCAAACGTTCCCAGCTTTAGTGTTGAGGAAGTGTTGCGCGATCGCTTGGGTGATTTGGGTATTCCCATTGTCTCCGACTTGCCTTTTGGTCATGATGGACCGAATGCAGCGTTACCAGTTGGTGTATTGGCAACTTTGGATGCAGACCAAGGTATTTTGAGTTTGGGAGGCTAAGCTGTTAAGAAGTCTTTAACAGCTCTTTACCCTTTGAAACGCCTGTAGACTGAGCAGTCAAATTTTGATAGTGTAGCAGTTTCGCCAAAAGCAAGTGCATGACCATCAATCTCGAAATAGACGAAGCTTTAATCCAAGAAGCTCTAGCCCTTGGAAATCAACAAACAGAGCGTGATGTGGTCGAAGAAGCATTGCGCGAATATGTGCAACGTCGCAAGCAACTTAAGGTATTGGATTTGTTTGGAACAATAGACTACCACGAAGATTACAACTACAAACAGCAGAGAAGGCTGCAATGAGAGTTGTTGTGGACACGTCCGTATGGTCATTGGCACTACGGCGAAATACTCCATCACAAGCAATGCCTGTTGTCAACCAGTTGCGCGATTTAATTGTTGATGGTCGAGTCGTTTTGTTAGGGGCTGTGCGGCAAGAGGTGCTTTCAGGAATTCGTCATGTTGAACAGTTTACTCGCTTGAGGAACTACCTTCGTGCCTTTGGTGACCTAGAGTTAACAACCGAAGACTACGAGTTAGCTGCTGAGTTTTACAATACTTGCCGGACACATGGCATCCAAGGGGCGAACACTGATTTTCTACTCTGTGCAGTTGCCCACAATCGTGACTGGTGCATTATGACAATAGATAAGGATTTTGAGAGTTTTCAAGCGTATATCCCTGTTCGTTTATTTAGCTAAATTGGGTAGAAGCCCCTGACTCACCCGAACTAAGTTCTTCGGACATATTACGCAAACGGGCGATCGCTTGGGTGATTTGGGTATTCCCGTCGTCTCCGACTTGCCTTTTGGTCATGATGGACCGAATGCAGCTTTACCAGTAGGTGTGAAGGTCACTTTAGATGCGGAACAGGGAATATTAGATATTATCCAATAGATGCATTACTGTATTAGAGGATGTTTGGAAAGTGTAGTTTTGTACCAAAATTTATCAATGATCCCCCTAAATCCCCCTTAAAAAGGGGGACTTTTACCCCCCTTTTTAAGGGGGGCTGGGGGGATCAAATAAAAACTTTGATACTTCTCAAAGATCCTCTTAGGCATTAGCCAACAAAATATCTCTAAACTCTCAAATCGGTTGGCTCTTAGCCTTGCTTAATAGATTATTTATTTCTATAATAAATTGCCAATAATGTTACAGCACCACAAGCAATAAAACTAATTAAATTACCGTACATCAAAATCCAATCATTTTGGTAATATCCATAGAAAATACTGTTAAATTGAATAAAATTAAAGCCAGCAAAAGTTATTAAAGAAATATTTCTAGCACTTTGAGTTTTGAGAATTCTAATGGCTTGTGGAACAAATAAACTAGCATTGAATATAAATCCTAAGCCAAATAAAAAAGTGACTATTTCTTTCATGTTTACTATATCGCATACTTTGGAATTAAAAATATTGAAATAATTTTTATCTGAGTTTGAAATGATTTCATCTGTGATCCGATGTAGTGTTTGGTACGCCTAAAAATAAAACTTGGGAAGCTAAGCTGCCAGTGTAAAATTCTAATGGTGCAACAGTTTCGCCAAGGCACTCCGCGCTCTAATCTTTACCTTTGAGACGTTAGCTTGTTGGCTTGTTCCCAGTCAAAGACTGGGAATACTATTGGCTGGCTCTGCCTGCTTTACTTGCTCAACCGCCCCAACCGCATTTCCAGGTGAAACCACCGAAACGAGATTTTAGAAGGGTTTTGGCTTAAGTTGACACCAATGAACATTGTTATGTCCCTACAAACCACTGTACTTAGCTTCCACTGGATTCTAAACCTAGCCTATCTAAAACAAAGGCATATTCAAAAGCCAATTCTTTCAAGCTTTCATAACGCCCAGATGCGCCGCCATGTCCTGCACCCATGTTGGTTTTAAGCAGGAGAATGTTGTTATCTGTTTTCAGTTCTCGTAGTTTTGCCGTCCATTTGGCTGGTTCCCAATATTTGACGCGAGAATCATTCAAGCCAGCGACGATCAGGGTATCTGGGTAATCCTTCGCCTCGACGTTATCGTACGGCGAGTAGGACTTCATGTAGTCGTAATAAACTTTGTCGTTGGGATTACCCCATTCTTCCCATTCCATAGCTGACAGCGGTAGGGAGGTATCCAGTATAGTCGTCACTACGTCTACAAAGGGTACATCAGCAACGACGACTTTGAAAAGGTCGGGACGCATATTCATAACTGCTCCCATCAATAAACCGCCTGCACTCCCGCCGGAAATGGCAAGGCGATCGCTCGATGTCCACTTTTCGCCAATCAAATATTCTGCACAGGCAATAAAATCGGTGAAGGTGTTCTTTTTCTTCAAGAACTTGCCATCTTCATACCACTTGCGCCCCATTTCTTCGCCGCCACGAATATGTGCAACAGCAAACACTATCCCACGATCTAGCAGCGCAAGTCGATTGGAAGAAAAAGACGCCGGGTAAGATGCACCATAAGAACCGTATCCTGTAAGATACAAAGGATTTTTACCATCTTTTTTGATTCCCTGTTTGTAAACGATGGATATGGGAATTTGCGTACCGTCTTTGGCGGTAGCCATCAGCCACTCACTCTTATACTGAGTTCTGTCGTAGCCACCGAGAACTTCCGTTTCTTTTTTCAACTCCCGTTCATTTGTTTCCATGTCATAGTCAAACACAGATTGCGGAGTGATGAAAGAGGTGTAATTGAACCGCAAAATAGTCGTGTTAAATTCCGGGTTACTGCTTTCGTAAAAATTGTAGGTTGGCTCTGGAAAGGTAATGTTATGTTCCTCTCCTGTCGATAAATTTTGCACTCGCCCAATTGGCAATCCACCCTTTCTTTCGTAAATTACCATGTGATTGGCAAACAGGCTAACACCTGAGAGCAAGACATCTTCACGATGGGGAATAACAGTCTGCCAATTCTCTTTGGCTGGGGACGCTACCGAGGTTTTCATCAGTTTAAAGTTGATTGCCTCTTCATTTGTAACAATGTAAAAGTCATCACTGTGATGGTCAACGTCGTATAGCACCCCGGTATGTCGTGGGTGGATTAATTGAAAAGAGCCGATGGGATTATTAGCATCCAAATAGTAAACTTCTGATGTAATTGTGCTACCCACACTCATCAAAATGTATGCCTGACTCCGGGTTTTCCCAACATATAAATGGTAAGCATCATCCGGTTCTTGGTAAATCAGAGCATCTTCATCAACAGAATTGCCTAAAGTGTGCCGAAATAGTTGGAAGGGACGGTTTGCCTCATCAATTTTGGTGTAGAATACTGTCTGATTATCATTACCCCAAGCCAAAGAATAATTAGTTTCAGAAATGCTTTCTGGGTATAATTCAAATGTCCTAAGGTCAAGAAAGAAAAGCGTGTATTCCTCAGCACCACTGGTATCAATGGAATAAGCTAAGATTTGATGATTAGGGCTAACTTGCAATACACCTAAGCTCAAAAATTCATGCTCTTTTGCTAGTTCATTTTGATCTAGCAGCACTTGTTCGGGAGCGTCGAGACTGCCCTTTTTACGGCAGAAAATTGGGTAAGCTTTTCCTTCTTCAGTACGGGAATAATAATAATAGTCATCTTTACGGTATGGCACTGACAAATCGGTTTCTTTAATCCGACTAAGCATTTCCTCGTAAAGTTTTGTTTGCAGCGCTTCAGTGTGCTGCATCATCGCATTGGTGTAAGCGTTCTCAGCTTCCAGATAAGCGATAACTTTCGGATTGTTCTGCTCACGCATCCAAAAGTAGTTGTCAACTCGCTGCTCTCCGTGCAATTCCAATACTTGCGGCTGTTTTTCGGCGATGGGTGGAGTCACTGTAGTTTGTAAATCATGTTCGTTCATTTTTCTTAACTTTAACTAATTGGGGAGCTTGAGGGGCTATAAGTCCCCCACTATACCGCGCAAGCGGTTAGTGGTGGTTGTTGGAACCCCGAACAGGCAATTTTAGGGGTATGCGCCCTTGGCGCACGCGCAAAGCGCAAAGCGCTCAGCATGAGCGTAAGTCCTGCGGAGGCTTGTGCCAACGCGAACGATGCCCCTGAAATTGCCAATAGATAAGAGCTTACTGCTAGGTAGGTGTTGTGGTAAATTACTTTTATGCTGACAATGAACTTCACCTATCGAATTTACCCCGACGCTATCCAACAACAACTCATGCAGTCCTGGTTGGAGACGTGTCGATTTGTCTACAACCGTGCCTTGCGCGAGCTGAAAGACTGGATTGCGTCTAGAAAAAGTTTGCTCTTATCGGTGTTCGCTGGTGAAGGAATATATAATTCCAGCCAATACCCCGTTTCCTAGTTATCAGCGTCAGCAAAATGACTTGCCCAAACTGAAGAAAGAGATTCCAGAACTCTCGCAAGTTTATTCTCAAGTTCTGCAAACAACAGTACGTCGCTTGCACGATACTTGGGATGCATTTCAAGCCAGAGGATTTGGGTTTCCTCGCTTCAAAAAGTTTGGGGGAGGATGTCACTTCAATGTGCAGCTACTATCTTCGCATTCATGATGAACCTAAAATACCTGGAAAAATCCAAAGTATACTTTTTCCTAGTCTCAACCATGCCCAAAAGGCGTAGCAGCCAGAAATTTCTCCTAAAGCAGCAACTAAGAAGAAAACAAGCGTTTGCATTTTCGGCTTGAGGTTTAAAGCCGATATTATATTACACTATGGCACCGCTATAAACTAGGGTGTTTATTCAAAGCAGAGCCATAATAACATCAACACAGTTAGGGAAACCATGAGCGATCAGCTATTATCTATAGTTAACTATCTAGCTAACTAGCTATAGCGCTAACTTTCTCATTCTCATTCACCATTTCATATGGTTTTTCTGCGCCTTGTGCTAGATATTCAGCCAACTGAGATTCTATTTGCTCGCGTACAATTTGGCGATACTCTAAGAAATGCTCATTGTGGGCGCAGGTAGCAAGGTAATGCTCTGCAACGCTGGGATTACGCTTGATTATGCTAAACAAGTGGTGCCAGAACTTCCAGCGAGTTTCCCGTTTTATCCCTTGTCTCCAGATAACAATCAGTAAGGCTTTCACAACAATCCACTCTGGCATTTTAGACGGCGCTTTCCAACTCGGCGCACCCATCATCAGGAAACAGCGGTAGGTGCGATCCAAGTACTGCACCGGGTCGTATAAAGTACAAAACGCCTCAACATATTCTCTGGCAATGTCTTCTAGGGGACGGGTGGGGATAAAGTTCATCAAAGTGGTTTGGTTGATGTTTCCATCTTTGTTTTCCCGCAGTCGTCCTTCTTTCTTGAGACGGTGCCAAAGAGCAGTGTTTGGTAGTGCTTGTAACATGGAAAAGGTCGTAGAGGGAATTGCTGCAAGTTCTGCAAAGCGGACAATGCGATCGCCTGCGCCTGGTTTTTCGCCATCAAAACCAATAATAAACCCAGCCATTGGACGCAACCCAGCTTTGATGATGCTTTGCACTGCCTCAGTCAGCGAACTACGGGTATTTTGAAACTTCTTCGTGAGTTGCAAACTCTCCTCATCTGGTGTTTCAATTCCCAAAAACACTGCCGCAAAACCGCACTCAACCATCAACTCCATTAATTCTGGATCTTGCGCGAGATCAATCGAAGCTTCGGTGTCAAACCGGAATGGATACTGGTGTTCTGCCATCCAAACTTTTAACTCTTTAAGCAACAACTTGACATTGCGCTTGTTGCCGATAAAGTTGTCGTCCACCATAAAAATACCGCGCCGCCAACCCAACTTGTAGAGGTAATCTAACTCTGCCAACACTTGTGCCGGAGTTTTGGTACGCGGTTTGCGTCCGTAGAGAACAATAATGTCGCAAAATTCGCACTGGAAAGGGCAACCCCGCGAAAACTGAATCGACATCATGTCGTAAGCATCAAAGTCTAGCAAATCAAAGCGGGGTATTGGGGTGCTTGTCACATCCGGTTTTTCTGTAGCCCGGAAAATCCCAGAAATTTCACCTCGTTCAATTGCTGCAACAAACATCGGTAGGGTAATTTCCCCTTCATCCAGAATCATAAAATCTGCACCTACTCCCTGAACTTCGTGAGGTACAGAGGTGGGGTAAGGACCGCCCACAGCAACTAACTTACCACGTTGCTTTGCTTCGCGAATTTGCTCTAGTAAATCTTGTTTTTGAACTATCATCGCTGAGAAAATTACCACATCTGCCCAAGCCCATTCTTCTTCTGTCACTGGGCGGATGTTGCGATCAACCACCTTAAATTCCCATTCTTGAGGCAAAATTGCTGCGACTGTCACCAAACCCAAGGGTGGTAACAAAACCTTGCGGTCAACTAATTGCAATATTTTTTCATAAGACCAAAACGTTTTGGGAAAAATAGGATAAACCAATAAAACTCGCATAAACCGTCAAACCTCACACTCTAAGTGTTATTTCACTTTAACTAAATTAAAAGTTTATTGAGGTATTGACGAAATTGTCTTAATTAAAGTTTCTATTTTTATTAGGACTTACGCAAGAACTTTCTAAAACTCTTATTTCTTAGTGTCCTTTGTGTTTTAGCCTTGTCCTAACGGACACCCACTCGCCTTCAGCACGCCACTTGGTGTCTAGGCGGTTCGTTTCTTCATAATACATGCCTAAGTTCTATTTATTTTTAATTAGAAGAGAAAACAGTAAATTCTTATTATAAAAAACGAATAATATGCATCCTTCCTAACCGAGATATGCTCTACAGAGGACTGGTAAGCAATTTGGAAAAAGAGAAGCCCTGATGCGAGCAAGCATCCTGGCTGCTCACAGTCATGCAAATGAAAGGCACAACATAACACTATATTATCTATCGCTAGAGGCAAGGCAGGCAAAGCGATCGCCGTTTGCGGAGCGTGCGCTTTCCCCTCAGGCGATCGCTTTGCCCATCGCTCTTGAGGCGCTGTTCCTTGCCCAATCACCTGCATTAGCACGAAAAATTTAAAACTGCATCTACCTAAAAAACTTTAACTTAACCTAAAATTACTTTTTTGTCAATAGCTAACTCCTAAAATTACGAATACCGACATATATTCCATTATGAATCTAAAAAATCTGTAAATAAAACAAATCTTGATTGACCTGGTATTTACACGGGTATTAATATCATATACAGATGCAAATTTATAAATTGCATATACATAGATATAAATATGTAAGTATTAAGTACAAATTCATTTTTTTGTGAAGCCTCATCACTTCATAATTCAACATGAAAGTACCAAATACAGACGACTGAGATATAGTTAAAACTTTTCATTGACCAGAAAAATTTGGGAGAACGAAGAAATTAACTATTAGGAACTCATTTCTAAGGAAAACGGCACGAATAAGTTACCTTTTTTAATAGCTGAAAGTCCTGTCAATCAAGGCTTACATTTTTTCAAATAGGTAAGTTATTTGTGGGCAACTACTAAGCTTATATCTAGTATAAAGTCTCATGCGACCTGAAATAATATCAGGCTGGGTAGGATTGCAGCCAGCAATCTACAAATCCAAGCCTGACTGCAGGTATATTCCTAACTATTCTTGTTTTGTGTGAGGATTAATAAATGGTAAACATCGGCTATCATACTGCTAAATTTCAAGGGCAATTTATTCGTTCTCTTTATAGAAATGTAGTTGTTAAGTTGGTCAACCTTCCTATCAAACAAAATCGAAAAGCTCCGATAAAGGTCTATTCTTTATCATGTGAGCGCGATTTGCCAGAACAAGTGGTAAGTATTCGGTCATTCATCCGTCATGTCGGCATTCCAGATACATTCACTGTTATTTCTGATGGTAGCTACACTGACGATAGTTGTCGTTTACTGCGCCGCATACATCCCTGTGTTGAGGTGGTGCCTTTAAAAGAACTTCTTAGAAGCGATCTGCCTCAATGTGTTTCTGAATATGCCCAACTGCATGCAATGGGCAGAAAGTTGTCGGCATTAATGTCAATTCCTGTAGATGGTCCAACTATCTACACAGATTCAGATATTTTATTTTTCCCAGGTGGAATTGACTTAGTTGAGTTAGCTACTCCGGACGATAAATACACTAGATATTTACCTGATTGCTCTAATTCACTGGATGAGAGAATCATTTACGATGATTCCGAGAAATTAAATCCAATCAATGCTGGATTTATTTTATTCAAGCACGAGTTGGATTGGAGTTTCGCTATTGAACGCTTGGCGAATATTAAAGGAGTGCCTGGATATTTTACTGAACAAACAGTGGTGCATTTGACAATTCACCATAATCAGGGCAAGCCTCTGTGCTCGCAACGATATATTCTTAATGTAGAAGACCAGTTCATTTATCCAGATAAATTTGCTAGTAAAGAAATTGCTTTAAGACATTACGTTAGGGATGTCAGACACAAGTTTTGGTTTAATTTAGCGTTCACTTAATGGTAGCGTGAATATTTCTTGGATTAGCCGACAGGCTAAACAAACTAAGCCTACCTGTGTAGGCTAATTTCTACAGGCTGCAAAGGCAGCCTTTGTTAGTGTGTCCGTATCCGCACCATGCGCGGGTGACGGATACTGTTAAGCGACACGTATTGGATGGTAAGTGTCGCAACTGGTGTTGCTTGCTTAATTTTTACTAAAAACAAATACATTAATACAATGCATATCTCTTCATTTGATGTCTTTGACACCGTTCTGACGCGAGTTGTCGGAACACCAAAAGCATTCTTTCTCCTGCTAGGTAAGCAACTTGCAGCTCAATCGCTAATTAACTGCACGCCTGAAGCCTTCGTTCATGCTCGCACTACAGCCGAGTTCCGGGCTTACGCAAATCTAGGTGAAAAATATTCTTTGCACCAAATCTACACAGAACTTGCGATCGCGCTGCGACTCACTGATGAGCAACGCGAAAAAATCATGCACCTAGAATGTGCCTTGGAGTCTCAACTGATTCGCCCGATTCCGATTGCAAGGGAAATTATACAGGCAGCCCGTAACAAAAGCAAGCGTGTAGTTTTCGTGTCCGATATGTATTTGCCTGCTGAGTTCATCAAAGAGCAGTTAGTACGTCATTCATTTTGGGTAGATGGTGATCTGCTGTATGTATCTAATGAATACGGAAAATCGAAGGCAACAGGTCAACTTTTCCGAGAATTGCTCAGTCGTGAGGGTGTTTCGCCTGCCGAAGTATCTCATTATGGTAATGATCTACGCGTTGATGTTGAGGGTGCCAAAAAAGTCGGGTTGAAAGCTCAACATTTTTCCGAAGGCAACCTGAATCGATATGAACAAAAACTCGAGTCTCATTCCTACGCCACAGAGGGTTTATCTTCTGCTATGGCTGGTGCTTCTAGGCTAGTCCGTTTGCAAGTCCCGGTGTCGTCCTCAAAAGAAGAGGCTTTGCGTGATGTCGCTGCTGGCGTGGTGGCTCCTACATTAGTCGGCTATGTTCTCTGGGTACTCCAACAGGCTCAGCTAATGGGTTTAAAAAAGCTCTACTTTGTATCGAGAGATGGTCAAATTTTGCTGGAAATAGCGCGTAGATTAATCGGTAAGCTCAACTTTTCTTGCGAGCTTCGTTATATCTATGGCAGCAGACTATCGTGGAATCTACCAGCCGTCGTCAGTCTTGATCAACAACAGGCACTCGAGATGCTGAAAAGACCAAGCTGGATTTTGGATGGCACGAGTACCCTCTCTATTCGAGACTTTCTGGCGCGGGTTTCTATTGCTCCGGAAGAGATTCGTGATAGCTTGGCTGCTATTGGATTCAAAGAAAAAGATTGGTTCCGAATTCTTAGTAGGCAGGAGGTGCAGGGATTGCACCCAGTGCTTGACAAGCACGAAGTCAGTGAACTCATTCTTGAGAAAGCACAACAGAAGCAACAAGTTCTGATGAAATACCTGGAGCAAGAGGGAGTGCTTGACTCAACGCCAAAGGGGTTAGTTGATGTAGGTTGGTTTGGCAGCTCGTATGATTCCCTAGCCGCACTTGTGAATGCCAACGGTGGCACACTCGATGTGGGTCTATTTTATGGTCTCAAGAGTAACTCCCAGGGCAATCAATCTGACTCTAAGAAAGGCTATTTCTTTGATCAGCGGACAAAAACTGGCTTCAAAGACGTTTTACCTGAGTTGGGTATTGTTCCTCTGGAAATGTTTTGTAGTGCAGATCATGGTACCGTGCTCAGCTTCATGGAGGAAGGTGAACAAGTTCGACCGGTTTTTAAGGAGGAACGTAATCAAAGGATCATCGACTGGGGACTACCAGTTGTTAGGAAGGCAGTTTACTGTTTTACAGAGAATTTGCTACTTGATGCCTGCTTAGTGAATCCTTGGGCAGATGTGCGCGAAGCTTCTGCAGATGTCCTTCAATCGTTTTGGTTGAACCCTTCTGAGACAGAGGCAAAGGCTTGGGGTGATTTTCCCTGGGAGGCTGGTCATAGTGAGAAGACTAACTCTCTTGCCCAATCCTACTCTTGGATAAACGTTGCTAAATCTTTTTTGACTGCGAGATTCGCTTATAACCAGGGTTTATGGTTTGAAGCATCAGTAGCCCAAAGTGCCCCACCAGTGCGAAAAGCAATACAAGGTTTTCTCCGCTATCGGCGCTTGCTCCAGGCTATCAAGTCCAAGGTTTCCACAAAAGTTCTTCTCCGTAAAGCTTAGTAGTCTATGTCATTAATTATGATGGTTGTATGATTTCGTAGAAGGACTTTAGTCCTAGGCTCATTGAGCGCTGTTGGCGCTCATCTGCGTTCATATCAAAACTAATGCGGTTAACCACTAGTGGTCTGTTTCATTAATTCTAATGGGTTACAAGATCCCCGACTTCGTAAAAGTTGTCGGGGATCTGACCCCTACGACATGTCAAAATTAATGACATGAACCACTAGTCTGTCAATTTTGAGTTAAGAACGAGAACCCTTTAATTGCCTACAGTACGAAGACCCCACCCCTAACCCCTCCCCCTTCGGGTATGCCTTCGGCACGTCTTCGACGAACGCCAGTTGCCTGCGGAGGGAAACCCTCCTGCAGCACTGGTCTCACCGCAAGCGAGGAGGGGAATAGTAAGTCATCAAACGAACCTGATATTACTTGCTTAATGGCTCAACACCACTGATTTTCAAAACATCACTCACCGTCGCACAGTAATTTGGTAAACCGAAACTGCCGGGATTAATAAAATTTTGGTAACTAAAATGCCGATAGTTCATACAGAATCTATCCCAAGCAGCCATCTGAATGCGGAACAAAACGATAATTAAATTGGCTAAAGATATAGATAGAGGGATGCGAAAGTAAATCTTTTTCCCAAGGTAGGCGCAAACTTCTTCAATTGCTTGATTAGCAGTTAACTGCTTTTGACCTAAAACAAATGAGCGCGGTTCGTCTTCTTTGGGAGGATTATCAATCAAATACCGCACGACAGTGGCAATATCTCGTCCGTGGATGAAGTGGAAACTGCCATCAGCCTCAAAAAAGCGAATCAAATCTATATATTTCGTGACTTCTGGAATACCAGATGTTGAGTGAGAATAGGGTTTATTGCGATCGCCACCCAGCACTAAAGTCGGAAAAACAGTGGTCACTTTGGGCGCTATGGCTAACTGCGATATCTTTTGCAAGCAATCGTACTTGGAACGGATATAATCTGTACCCAGTTCCCCTGCTTCTTTCAAGGGTTGGTTGTTGCGATCCAAAACGCTGGCGGTGGAAAAATAAATCACTTGTTCGCATCTGTTTGGATCTAGCAAGTTGAGCAACTCGTGCGTTTTGTGTACATTAATATCAAATGTTGCTTCACCGCCCCAAGCCGTTGCCGTTAGCACAGCAACATCTATCGTTTTCAGCAAGTCGGCAAATTTCCCTATTTCTTGCATATCACCCTGCAAGACGGTAACACCCGGACGTGCTTGAGTATCTACTTGCAGTTTCTTTGGGTTCCTAACTAGCAGATACAGTTCGTGTTGAGTTTCTTGAATTAAAGCTTCACTTATGTAGTGACCGATACAACCACTTGCACCCGTTACTAAAATCCGTTTCTGGCTCATAAAGAGTTTCAAATAAGATTAAGGCATTATGAATTATGAATTGTGAATGAGAAAAAAGTTTCAAGATTCATAATCTATAACTTTTATATGAGCAAAAGCCCTTACTGGTATTAAAAATGATTCTACATGACTATCATTGCTGAAACTGACCGCCTAATTATCCGTACCTGGATTCCAGAAGAGGATGCAAAACAAGCTTTTGAGATATACAGCGACGCTGAAGTTACCCGCTTCCTGATCACCAAAGCAGAGAGTCTTGAAAGCGTAGTAAATATACTGCAACGATGGGTAACAATAGCTGCCCAACTCAATAATGGAACTGGTTTATGGGCAATGGTTCTTAAAGAAACTGGAGAAATTGTAGGAACTATTGTCCTCATGCAACTACGAGATGAGGATCAACAATTCACACAAGATTATGAAATTGGTTGGCATTTGAAAAAATCCGCTTGGGGTAAGGGATACGCGACGGAAGCGGCAAAAGCAATTTTAGATTACGGATTTAACACCTTAAAACTACCCGTAATTTGTTCAATTGTACAGCCCGAAAATACTGCGTCAATCCGTGTTATCCAGAGGTTAGGAATGATTCCAATAGGACGCACAACCCGATATTACAAAATGGAACTTGAAATGTTTAACGTAGTTGCCCCAACTTAGTACAATTGCACCCAACTTGTATACACTATTGTGTGCTATTATTGTGTCTGATTTTATAGGCGTGCAGCAAGCCGCCGCTCTTGCGTGCCGTTGCTCCGCAGCGTGTCACCCTAACTCCGCCGATGAATGTGGAAATTTTGGAATCACTCGCCCTGTGCGAGACATATAGTCTCGATACTGTTCCCCAAACGTATCGAGCATCATCTGCTCTTCTTGAGGTACTCTCAAAAGATACATCGGTAAAAACGATACGATGTTGAACAGTCCATAAATCCAGTTATGTAGGAGAAGCGCTTGGGCAATTCCCCAAAGCAAAAAGGATGCATACATTGGGTGGCGAATGTAGTGGTACACTCCAGTATCGACTAGCGAGTGATTCTCTCGAATTTCTAGTGAGGCTGACCAATTCAAACCCAAGTCTGCATGGGAACGCCAAAACAGCCAGATAGCAATGAGGAAAACACCTGTGCCGATCCAACCAGTCCAATCAGGAAGGTCGTATGCAGCAAACTCTAGCCAAGGTGTGAAAACACCAAGTAGAGGCAGGATAAATATGCCTATAAATGCTAAAAAAAGGAACAGCTTCTCTTCTTGGGTTTTACGTCCGTCAGTAATCTTGTTCTGCTTTACTTGGCGCGAAAAGTAAACGCGAATCGCTATTATAGCACAGAAATAGATGATAAAGACAACTTTTCGAGTAGCTTCAGACATCTTTTGACCTCAATAGACTCTAAAGGAAATACTGTGCCATAGCGATTAGACAGTCAGGGGCGCAAAGCCGCGCCCCTAACCTCGGCTATCATACAACTGCACTGCTGAGTTGCTTTGCTGTTTCAAAGAAGAAAGCGACATTCTCCTCTGGAGTTTCTGGAAGCACACCGTGACCGAGATTAAGAATGTGTCCCTTGTTACCTGCTTTGCGAACAGTATCGAAAATGCGATCGCGGATAAATTCTTTGGAACCAAACAGCACACCTGGATCAAGATTTCCCTGCACTTTGACGTGCTTACCTAATCTTTCCCGTGCGTCTGCCATATCCACTGCCCAGTCTACAGTGATGATATCCGCGCCCGATAATGCCATCCTCTCTAGCAAACCTGCACTACCACTCACCAACAGAATCAGGGGTGTATCAGGATGAGTTTCCCTGACTTGCTGGAAAACTCGCTGCTGATAGGGGAGTGCGAAAGTTTCGTAATCTTGAGGACTCAACTGTCCCGCCCAAGAATCAAACATTTGCACAACTTGAGCGCCACAGTCAATTTGGTAGCGGACATAAGTGGCGATCGCATCTGCAAATTTTGCCAGCAGCTGATGCAGCACCGTCGGGTTTGAGAACGCCATGTTTTTGATGATGGAATAGGTTTTGGAACCTTTTCCCTCCACAGCATAAGCTGCTAATGTCCAAGGTGCACCGACAAAGCCCAACACAGTTGATTGGTTCCCCACTTCTTGCCGCAATGCCTGCAGAATTGTTTTAATAAAAGGCAGGGATTGCTCTGGCTCTAACGGATGCAGGTTATCGACTTGTTCCTGGGTGCGAATGGGCGAGTCAATGATTGGTCCTTTGCCTTCAGCGATATCCATATCAATGCCTAAACCAGGAAGCGGCGTGACAATATCAGAAAACAAAATCACTCCGTCCGGTTGGAAGGCTTTCCAGGGTTGCAAGGATACCTCAATCGCTACTTCTGGTATTTCCGAGCGATCGCGAAAAGAAGGATACTTCTCCCTTAAATCTCGGTAAGCTTTCATATATCGTCCCGCTTGTCGCATCATCCATACGGGGGGACGGTCTAACACTTCACCACGAGCTGCCCTGAGGAGATAAGGTTCATTGGAAGAAATACCCATTTAACAGTTCATCCTAAACTCTTTTTTATGTCATTGTTTAGCTTATCATTCCAGGATTCTCCTTTTTGAAGAGCAAGAGCGTTTGGGGTGCAGATTGCAAAACTTCTACTCATATCCGACTCAAAACTTAATAAATATTAAATTCTTATGCAACCCCATTCAAAACAACCCTCTCAGAAAGTATTTTCTGGTAAACCCAAAGCGCGAAAGTTTTTAATACCCCGATTCGAGCGCCGGAGTTTCTTCATCCAATTTATGCTTATGACCTTTTTAGGATGGGTTGTAGGCGGAATTGCTAGTATAGCCATAGAAAAAACTATTGTAGAGATGCTGCCAAGAGCGGTTTTGCAAGAAAAAATATGGTATACCTTAGCAAAATACTTTAGCAATGGTGTGTTTGCGCTCATTTTCGGTGCAGATCAAGCGCTTGTTCTACGTAGATACCTATCCGGTTGGTTGTGGATGTTTGCCACTAGCCTGGGTTGGCTAGTTGCTAACGGCGTTTCCGCACAATGGATTAACTATATTGCATCTATCGCATCATTAAATCAAATATCTGTTGAACAAAAGGTCATCTTTGGATTTTTGTCAACTATCGCATATATCCTTTCCGGAATTTGGCTTGGGTTTTTCCAATGGTTAGTCCTGCAACGGTACACCACACGTGCTTGGTGGTGGAGTTTTCTGCCTTCAATTTCATTTCTATTCATCAGTATCTTGGTTTGGTTGCTTTCGCTTGTGCAGGAGTTTATTCCACAAGTCAACCGGGATCAGGTTGTGTATTTATGTCAACAAGGATTGACAGCGGTGGTTTTGGGAGTCATTCCAGCTATTGGCTTGTGTAGCTTGAAAACGAATTTACGGTACACCACAGGGACTTCAACTAGTTCCGACAGGAGTCCCGCACCATAATCTTTGATTTGGTGGTGGGAGGAATGTCGGGGAAATTGGTGCGCGTCCTCTGACCAATTCTTACCGTAGGGAAGAGAGGTCACCAGAGCAGCGCACCAATAACAATCTCTAACCAAAGTAGATGCTTCAAATGCTGGAAGAGTTTCATACCCTTCGTGTGCAATTGTCCTCCTCTTAACTCTTGAGCAAAGTTTACATTTCTCCACAATCTGTATGCCATACATTAAACTTCATTGCAAAGTAAGAAGATTAGGCAAAACAACATGATAAGTATTGGTAATGTAAATCAACAATCGGGAAAGATTCAAGGAGAACACAGTGGCAATGGAATCAAATTTCAGAATCGGCGCAAATGCAGTGCATGATGATTTCAGTGAATATGTTGCCCATCTACAACTTCACATGGCTCTGCAATCTCGCAATCTGGTTCCAACCCTGAAACAGTCTTTGGAAGACAGCCGGGAGCAATTACTCCATCAAACCCAAGCCAATTTTGAAAAACTAGTTTCTCGTAGAGCTATCTAGCCTATAGAATTGTTAAATAAAAACGAAGTAAAACAAACATAAAAGCAGATTTTGTGAAAAGAACGCTAAAACTGTTCTCACGAAATCTGCTTGCTTTGCATTAAAGTTTACGAAAATCACCCTTTTGGCTCAATAGAAAGGAGCTCAAAGCCGTTAAGATTATTATTGCAGCAGTTCCTTTGACCCAGTTACTATAGGCGCAATGGCGGCTCGAATGAAAATGGCCTCATTACTACCCCGAAATCTTAGCGTTGTGATCCGACAAGTCCAATACCGGGACTTGGATGGAATAGAACGCATAACTCAAGAGTCATTCTCCGCCCAAACCCCCCAGGGAGCCACTGATGCAATGCGGCAGATGCAATGGCTGCGGCGCTGGTATGGGTTGCTGAAGTTTTTGAATTGGTTTCCCAACCCGCTACAGTATAAGTTTTGTGCATACGTAGCAGAACAAGGGCGTATGCTTCTGGGGATGATCCAAGTATCCCCGTTTAATCGCACCCACAGCACCTGGCGTGTTGACCGCGTCATGCTAGAACGTGGAACTGATAAGCAAGGTATTGGGTCGCAACTTTTGCGCTATTGCTTTGAGTCGATTGTGGAAGCTCGAACTTGGATTTTAGAAGTCAATGTCAATGACAAAGATGCATTGGCGCTATACCGTAAAAATGGATTTCAGCGCCTAGCAGAAATGACATACTGGGAGATAGAACCAGAGTTGCTTCAAGAATTGGCACAATCAGAGCCAGACTTGCCCAATCTACTGCCGGTAAGTAATGCTGATGCTCAACTCCTCTATCAACTCGATACATCATCAATGCCGCCTTTAGTACGGCAGGTGTTTGACCGCAACGCTGATGACTTTAAAACAAGTTTGTTCGGCGCTTTAACACAAGCAGTGAAGCAGTGGGTGACAAAAACAGAAGTCGTGAGTGGTTACGTTTTTGAACCCCAACGCAAAGCGGCGATCGGCTATTTTCAAGTACGACTTGACCGCAAAGGTCAACAGCCCCATATGGGAACACTGACAGTTAACCCAGCTTACACTTGGCTGTATCCTGAGTTGCTGTCTCAACTGGCACGGGTTGCACAAGATTTTCCTCCACAGGCTCTACAACTGACCTCAGCCGACTATCACCCAGAAAGAGAAGAGTATTTGGAGCGAATTGGCGCAAATCGCAGAGAACACACCCTGATGATGTCTCGCTCAGTGTGGCACAAACTGCGGGAGTCAAAATTTGTATCCCTAGAAGGAATTCAATTACCCGAAGTATTGCAAGGTTTACAACCCGCACGCAAACCCATTCCAGGTGGTATGTCATGGGTACAAGCACAGCAAGTGTCGCCAGATAGAGTAGCGCAACCTACTAAAAATACAGAAACTGTTGCATTTTCGTGCAACAACAACTGTAGCGTGGAAGCATCTAGCCAAAGCGAGTCAGCAGATGCACAGCAGGAGTAATTCATAGTGGCTTTTGAACAGGGAGAAGCAGACAAGGAGACAAAGGGACAAAAAGAGATGGCGACAGGCGAACATCTCCCCTTGTCGTCCCCCTTACCCCTTGTGCCTGCATCCTCCGTGCAAAAGGAGTATATTTCCGCTTTGGGATTAGATGTTGGTCGCAAGCGTATTGGTGTAGCAGGATGCGATCGCACTGGTTTGATAGCCACTGGTATCACTACCATACAGCGGACATCGTTTGAGCGCGATGTGGAGCAATTCCGACAACTCGTCACTGAGCGTCAAGTGCAAGTGCTAGTCGTTGGATTACCTTATTCTATGGATGGTTCTTTAGGGTTTCAGGCACGTGAAGTGCAGAAATTTACCAAAAGACTTGCCAAGGCTCTCAAACTGCCAGTGGAATATGTTGATGAGCGATTAACTTCATTTCAGGCAGAGCAGATGCTTATAGCAGAAAAGCGATCGCCCTCTCGTCACAAAGAATTGATTGACCGCAAAGCAGCGTCTCTCATCTTACAACAATGGCTGGATACAAGGCGATCTAGCTCCAAAAGCACATTAGTCTCTGCTGATTAATAATGCAACCTTTGAACATGATATTCTAAAAATTATTAGCCAGCTGTACTCCTATTTAATTGATAATATGTTTCACAAGAAACAATCACGTCATTGTCAAAATTGCTGGTAGTTATAAATTATAGAGCTCGGCTATGTCACCCTCACAATTTCCTGAAGAAAATGACCAAACTCAAGCTGGTTCCATCACTTTGACTGATGACAAAGGGAGAAACCTCGAATGTTACATTGAGCATTCACTCACAGTAGATGGTCAAGAGTACGTTTTGCTTCTTCCTGTTGACTCACCAATAGAAATTTTTGCTTGGCAAGGTGATGGCGACGAAGAAGAAGCCATTTTAGTAGAAGATGAAGCGACAATTGAGCAAATTTTTGGCATTGCGCAAGCTGTTCTGGCTGAGCAAAATCTGCTCTTGAAAAACACGGCTTATGCTCTGACTGTTGAAGGTGAGTTACCACCAGTGGAAGAGTCAGAACTGTTTACCCTAGAAATTGAAGACGAAGGGACAGATTTAGAGCCAGAGCAATTACAGCTACTATCGAGCTTCTACCACGAAGACCAGGAGTACGCAATTTATACTCCCCTCGATCCACTGCTGTTTTTTGCACGCATAGCTAAAACTGGTAAACCAGAATTACTGTCCCCAGAGGAGTTCCGTAAAGTCCAACCCTTGTTGGAAGAACATTTGTTTAATGAAGTCGAATAAGATGGAAAATTCAAAATTAAAAATTAAAAAAATCAGAAATTTTAATTTTTAATGAAGAATTTTTAATTATCATCTTATGTAAGATGAGTAATTTGCAAAAAATTTGGAAGCGGTCTTTTCTATTGGGTGTGCTGCCGTTGACCGTTTTATTTTGTGGTTGGCAAGGTTGGGCGTGGTGGAGTTGGGCAATAGCACCAATCCAACCAGTAAAACTTGCTGCAACGGCAGATAACTCGGTAAAAGGGCTACAAATTCAAATCCCTCCCGGAACGGGATCACAGCAAATCGGTGGTTATTTAGAAAAGGCTGGTTTAATTCGCTCGCGCTTGGCGTGGAATTTGTGGGCGCGTTACCTGGGGTGGAAAGACCCTGAAGGTAATTTTAAAGCAGGAAGGTATCAACTTTCCCCCACCCAGCCTTTACCAGATCTCGCCCAAAAAATTTGGCGGGGAGAAGTGGTGCAAAATAGTTACACCATTCCCGAAGGCTGGTCATTGCGGCAAATGGCAGCTTATTTTGAGGAAAGAGCATTTTTCTCCGCCAAAGATTTTCTTGCAGCGATAACTCAAATTGACCGTAGCCAGTTCCCTTGGCTTCCCGCGAATCTACCTTCGTTAGAAGGATTTTTATACCCAGATACATACAAGATTGCTAGTGGTGGCATCACTCCCCAAGATGTTATCAAACAAATGCTCAGTCGCTTTGAGCAAGTAGCCCTGCCACTGTATCAAAAAGAACGCAACCGGACTTCTCTTAACCTCAAGCAATGGGTGACTCTCGCTAGTATTGTGGAGAAAGAGGCAGTGGTAGCGAGTGAGCGACCCCTGATAGCTGGGGTGTTCTTTTCTAGACTGCAAAAAGGTATGCGCTTGGAAAGCGACCCAACAGTTGAATACGCTTTAAACATCCGTCAAACAGCAGATCAACCTCTGACTTTGGCTCAAGTTCGCACTGCATCTCCCTACAACACCTATCTCAATCCTGGCTTACCACCCAGTCCTATTGCTTCCCCAGGTTTAGCAAGTTTAAAAGCTACACTTGATCCAGAAAAAACTGATTACTTATATTTCGTGGCACGCTACGATGGTACTCATGTGTTCAGTCGTACTTTACAAGAACACGAAGCAGCGGTTGCCAAAATCCGTAAAGAAAGAAGCGGTTAGTAGTCCTTTGTCCTTTGTTTAAAGCTAATAACTCATGACGAATGACTAATGACTAATAACTAATAACTCATGACGAATGACTAATGACTATGAGCTGGAACAATCTCTTACAGCCTAACTTGATATTGGAAGGTTCAGTGTTGAACCTCACACCAGACATGATCCAAAAATACGGGCTGAAGGGGCTGGTGTTGGATGTAGATGAAACATTAGTACCAATTAGAGTAGCCTCAGCTTCTCCTGAACTGCAACAGTGGGTAGAACAAATTCGTCCCTATGCAAAGTTGTGGTTGGTCAGCAATAATCTTAGCGAAGCCCGCATAGGTGGAATTGCTCGCTCTCTCAACGTGCCTTACTTCTTAGGTGCTGCTAAGCCCTCGCGGCGTAAAATTTGGGAAGCACTCCAAGCGATGAATTTGCCCGAACACCAAGTCGCCATGGTCGGCGATCGCTTATTTACTGATGTCATAGCAGGTAATCGCTTAGGAATGTTTACTATTTTGGTAGAACCAATTATCCATCCAGATGTAGCTCTGCGTTCCCATCCGATACGCAACTTTGAAGTTTGGGTATCTGAAATTCTCGGTGTCTCGATTACTCCTAAAACAAAGAGGTTTACAAAGCTTGACAAATAGTCAGGAAAGTAAATCTAAAGAAACAATTAAGAAATCTTGATTTGACACAAAAATCGGGGATCATATAAGTATAAATAACATGGGGTCAGCCAAATAAAGACCCTAGTCGATAACAAGTCAATATAAAAAAGCAAAGCGTCAGTCTCAACATATAAAGGGACTGGCGCTTTACAATTGAGTCAATTCTCGTCAGCACCCCGCACTAAAGTGACGGGGCTTCATGCCCTAAGTTTTAGTTAGCTGACCCGACTCAGTACCTTGTGTACTACGTTATCGGTAAGTGTTAAAATTCCTACTCCGGGATGCGTGATGCCAGTCCCGCGACACTAGAACCAAATGGTTAACCAGCTTTACGAGGGGTAAGGCAGTGCTGCTTGGAAAGTACCGACCCGAACTTTCGAGGCTACGATTACTGGTGCAGCACCTGCGTTCCCGGCATACAGGGATTAGGGTAAACACTGTACCTCTGTTTACTCACCCCGATTAGGGGGGCGGCTAAAAATAACGCCGTGTCGCGTTTCCTCCGTGGTCTAAAGACACACGGTTTCCACGCTTCCGGAGGTTTTTAGATGAGCTTTTTGTCATCAAACCAATGACTTATGACCAATGACCCTTCGGGTATGCCTACGGCACGCCTGACGGCGTTCACGTAGTGTGCGCTTTGCGCTTACGCCAGATGCCTGCGGAGGGAAATCCTCCCGCAGCACTGGTCTCACTAATGACTAAAACGATAAACAAAAAAGTTTACAAAGCTTGATAAATAGTCAGGTAAGTAAATCTAAAGAAACAATTAAGAAATCTTTATTTGACACAAAAATCGGGGATCATAATAAGTATAAATAACATCGGGTCAACCAAATAAAGACCCTAGCCGATAACAAGTCAATATAAAAAACCAAAGCGTCAATCTCAACACATAAAGGGGCTGGCGCTTTACAATTTAGTCAATTGTCCTTAGTTCTTTGTCGTAAAACGAATGACTGATCACTAATGACATCATGTCCGGTTGAATACTTATCATTCCCACACAACCCCACCCCCGTAAAGCTACGCTTCACGTCCCCTCCCCCTCCGGGTTCGCCAGTCGCCTACGGCGGGAAACCCGCCTGCAGCGCTGGACTCACCGCTAGCGGGGAGGAGATTAAGGGGTGGGGTGCAACCAACGTGCTAATTACAACTAATTAACCGGACATGATATGACTAATGACTGATGACTAATGACTGATGACTAATGACTAAAACGATTGTCGTCAAAATTGGCACTTCCAGCCTGACTCAACCAGAAACCGGACAACTGGCACTTTCCACGATCGCCACTTTAGCAGAAACCCTTTCACACCTACGACGGCAAAATCATAGGGTGATTTTGGTGTCTTCTGGCGCTGTAGGGGTAGGTTGTGCGCGGCTGGGTTTAACTGAACGCCCGAAGGCGATCGCTTTGAAACAAGCAGTCGCAGCAGTAGGACAAGGCAGGTTAATGCGGATATACGACGATTTATTTACGACTCTGCAACAGCCAATTGCTCAAGTTTTGCTCACTCGCAGTGATTTGGTACAGCGCAGTCGTTACCTTAACATCTACAACACATTCAGGGAATTACTGCAACTGGGGGTCATTCCGGTAGTGAATGAGAATGATACAGTTGCAGTGGACGAACTGAAATTTGGTGATAATGACACCCTTTCTGCCTTAGTTGCTAGCCTAGTTGAAGCAGATTGGCTATTTTTGCTCACCGATGTAGATCGGCTTTACTCAGCCGATCCCCGTTCTGTACCCGATGCCCAGCCGATTGCTTTAGTAAGTAACATCAAAGAATTAGCAGAATTACAAATACAAACAAGCACGCAAGGTTCCCAATGGGGTACTGGTGGTATGTTTACCAAAATTTCAGCAGCAAGAATTGCGATCGCTGCTGGTGTTCGCACCGTCATTACCCAAGGACGATACCCCCACAATATAGAAAAAATTTTACAGGGCGAACCCATTGGGACTCACTTTGAACCGCATCCTGAGCCAACTTCTGCCCGTAAACGGTGGATAGCTTATGGCTTGGTTCCTGCGGGGAAACTCTATTTAGATGAGGGAGCAGTGCTAGCAATTTCTGGTGGTGGCAAATCGTTGTTAGCTGCTGGTATTACCGCAGTGCAAGGGGAATTTGACATTCAGGATGCGGTGCAATTGTGCGACAAAAACGGGAATGAAATTGCCAGAGGATTGGTGAACTACAGCAGCACCGAACTGCAAAAGATTCGTGGACGCCGTTCCGGTGAAATTGCCGCTATTTTAGGTTATGTTGCTGCGGAAACTGTGGTTCATCGGGATAATTTGGTGTTGACGTAGGAAGCAATAAACCTACTTTAAACCTAGAAAATCAGTGGCAGATATTCAAGAGTTGGATAGGCAGACGGCTGCAATTATGGCAGAAATTCAAGCTATTTTGGAGAGTTAAATAGGGAGAAAATATATGAACTTGGAGCAAGCTGTCTTAGAAAAACTGCGGCAGTTACCTGTAGATAAGCAGCGAGAGGTATTAGATTTTGCTGAATTTCTGCACCAAAAAGTGACTCCTAAAGCTCCCTTACGCAGCGTCAAGGGACTGTGGGCTGACTTAGACATTGAAATTACAGAAGAAGAGATTGCCCAAGCCCGAAAAGAGATGTGGGGAAATTTCCCTAAGGAAGACATTTAATCATGGTAGCAGTTGTAGCCGATACTCATACCATCGTATGGTATTTGCGGGAATTACCCAGATTATCAGAAGCGGCACTAGCAGTTTTGGATGGTGCGACTGCTGCCGGCGATCCAATTTATGTATCTTCCATTTCTGTGGTAGAAGTTGCTTACCTGGTGGAAAAATATAGATTACCGGAAGCGGCTTTTGAGCAGCTAGTTGAAGTTTTATCTGATCCAGGTTCTGGTTTGGCGATCGCACCTTTAGATTTAGCCATTGCCCAAACCCTACAAAGGGTGAATTTATGACCCCTGTTGGGGTTCTGGAGGAATGTTTGTCCAGTCGGAGAAGTTTGTCGAAGCGCATGGGGAAAAAATTGGCGATATTTCCATTTATAGGTAATTTCAGGACTTTAGCAATGTAGCAGAGCAAATGGTAATGAACCAGATATACCAAAGAACAACGAAGGAGAGTTCGGGGAATTTAATTTGTATATCTAATTCCCCTTTTTTCTACAAACTCTTTTTCTTTCTCTTTCAAAACTTTTTCTCTTTCTGAAATAAAACTTTCTTTATCTTGTTTATATAAAATAACCATTTCTTGTGTTATAAAATGCCGATTCAAAACTTCAATGGAAGAAGTTTCAATAAAATTATTGGTCTGTTTTTTCTCCTTATCTTCCTCAAATTCAGATGACAATCTCAGAATAATATTAGCTGGAGTTCTGTCTTTTTTTGAAGAAGAGGAAATAAAAATTTCTTTTACTCCTTCTCTGTCTTGAATCTCACTATTTTCAATTATTGACTTTAAATAAAATAATTGCAACGCCTTTGATCTCACACCTGTAAAATTTAATTTATCTGGATATTTAGCTGTATTAAAAGGTAGATCATTATCAACTCTATAAATTCCATCAAGATGCTCTCCTTTTGCAAACTCACAGAATACTTGATACGCACTTCTTTGTTGACTTAAAGAATATAGTGTGAAATAGTTGGAATAGGTTGTTACCCAAAACCATTTTTTTAAGGCTCTACATTGTTCAAGTGTAGGTTCTGGATTTAGTCTAAAATATTCGGAAATAAAAATTAACTGAGTTGGATAAGGCAATAAACGAATATCTATTACAAATAATTTTTTATATAAAAACTCCACGGCTTTTTTGATATGTGTATATGCATTGTTGGTTAACGATTCCAAATCTGGTTCTGACTTTTGATTCGATAAATCTTCTATTTTTACATCAAAATAAATTCTTCCCTTTGCATTAGAAATACAATTTACAATGGTATCTCTCTTCAAGTCTTCAAAATTGTAAGCATTTAAGCTATTAAGGAATACAGTGATCGATTCACTAAGCAAGAATCCTGTTTCTTCATTATACCTAAGTGCTGAAAGCATATAGTCTTCAGAAATTTCTGTGCCTGTTGAGTTTATTCTTGAAAATATTTCAACAGCACTTCTTATATCTCCTCCCCTTATTTCCACATAAGGTAATTTATATTTATGTAAAATACTATGCAAATTTCTTGCATTATCAATGTATCTATTTTTATCAATTTCTGTAATGTCTTCTTTATCTAATTCACGAAGCAAATTAAACAATTCACGATTATCATAAATTTCATAAAGAGGAATCGAAAAGATATTTTTATCTTTTTTATTTCTTATATAGCTAAAGCTATTTTCTTTGATATCAAAATAAATTAAAAAGTTCTTAAGCTCAGTATTATTTTTTTCTTTGTATTCTTTAGGATTAGTCAACACTCCAAACAACGTAGATATTCGTTGAAATCCATCCAAAACATACTTAGTATCATCACTATCTTCTTTTTTTATCATGTAAAGACCTATTTGGTCTTTAGTTTTATAACCTTTGGTCTTCCAAAACAATAAACTACCTATTGGATAACCTTTTAAAATGCTATCAAAGAGGGCAAGAATTTGAGATGATTTCCAAACAAAATCTCGTTGAAATATAGGAATTATATACTCTCCATTAGCTATGTCATCCAATAAGTCTTCAAGATATATAGTATCGGGTTTGACACTTATTTTATCATTCATATTATTTTCGCCATTTTAAGTAAAATTTGTTCGATTTCAGAAACTGATTCGTTTGCTTCTGCGAGAAAAACTTTGTGGTGTTCACATCTTTGTTCAAAATCACGGTAAGAAAAAGGAGCAAGAAACATTTTAGGAAATTTATCTTTTATTTCCGATTTACCTATTCCTATATTATTTTGGTTGTATTCTATAAAATCCAAATCATCATTTGTTTTACTCTCTAAATCAGTTTTCTGAGCCTGAGTTATTGATGTAATATTCTCAAATAGTATATTTAAAGGTATATAATTTTCAATTTTTATTTTGTATAAAATATGCCATGCCAAGAAATCAGTGGGTTCGTGTCTGTAATCAATATCTTGAATAATCGTAATTGTTTTTGATTTGAAGTATTCAATTTTATTTTTATGAGGTGTTACATCCATTTGAAATTTTTTATCACTATCAAAAATAGCCATCAACTTATATTTAAAAATATTTTTGTAACGATCATTATCTATCCAGCGTTGTGCTATTTTTGTTATCTCCCCAACTCCACCACAATTATCAGATTCTATAATTTCATCTTTTATAGCCTGGTTTAATAATTGATAAATAGACCGTCTCTTTGTTTTGCCGCTGCTATATTTGTGGCAAATACCTTTAATAAATTTCCAATCATTAATTCCATTTTCTACTATAACTTTTGAGCGTTGTGTAATAATTTTGTAGGCATGACTAGGGTGGATTTCTTTATTATTTTTATCAAGACCAATAACAATATGGCTAAGGTGCTGTTTGTGCAAACTGGTGATGGGTTTTTGGCTTTTTTTATTTAAAAACTCTTTTAAGCCTCTCCGATCATTGGGTGAGAGATATGTTGTAGAAATTACATTTGAATCAAAAATATATTCGCGTTTTTCGTTATAAAAAATCGCATCAATACTTTTGATATCTATAAAGTGAAGGTTAGCATTCATCAAAGCTATAAGTATTTTAGCTAAGGCAGCTTGTATCTCAGCATCTTGACTTTGAAAAACGATGGGATTGAAAGAAATTATCATTTATTTTTCGTCTTTTTTATTAAGTGCCTTTTGCATTTCCAATATTTCTTTCAAGCCCTCATCAAAAACCCCATCTCGCCAATCGCTCAGAACCCCATCTTCATCAATTGTAATTTCCATTAATTCTTGCCCTTTGAATTCAGCATCTTCTAACCAGTAAATTACTACATCATCCTTTGTGAAACCAAAATCATTTTCAACAATTAGCTTACGAAGACGTAAGAGTATATTTTCAGAATGAGTTTCTATGATAAAAGTCTGATTATTTTCCTTCGCAGATTTTGCAAATAACTCCGCCAAATCACCATGTGCCGCAGGATGCAAATGTAGTTCAGGCTGTTCTAAAACAATCATAGAATCGGGTCTATCAGTAACATTAGCTCGCACTACCAAAGGCAAAGCTTGATTCATTCCTTGCCCAACATCTACAATATTTACATCGGTATCATTTTTAGAAAGTAAAATTTGAATAAGAGGTTTTTTATCCCTATCATCTACCTTTAATTCCCAGCCGTCAAAATGTTCTCTATACCACTTCCCTACATTTTTATATAACTCATCGTCTTTCTTTAATTTACTTATTCCAAGCATCGCGTAGGCATTTTCACCTGTGACACCGATGTCTCGAAATTGTGTCTGTCCCGTCAAATAAAAATATCTTTCGGGCAAAATTCTAAAAGATCCGATATAATCAACATCAATTTGCTCTATTTGAAAATTTATCGATAAATTTTTAATGGTATTTTTTTCGGTAAATTTAGTAGGAATAAATCCTTTAAATTCGCATTTATAGAATTTTTTACTAATAGCGTCAAAGTATCCATCATCATTAAGTTCAAGTTCAAATTCCTGTGTATTATCTTTATATTTCCATTGAAAAACATCTAATCCATAGCCGTCCACTTTTTTTAGTAAACCAACTTCTATTTGTACATTGTTTTCAAATACAATCTGAAAAATTAAAGGAATTCCAGCTGGGTTATTCTCAAAAAACAAATTATCAAACTCTCCACCCAATTCCACACCATTGTTCTTTAATAACAACGGTTCATCAATATTACCCATAAGCGAGTTTTCAAATAAGGTAAATAGTTTGGCAATAGAACTTTTACCTGAACTGTTTTTGCCAATCAAAACAGTAATTGGCTTTAATTGCATTGTCTACTTTTCGTAAAATGCTTTATAATTTTCAAATGAAACGGATTTTACTTTCATAATTTTTAATTATTAAATTTGCAAACTCAAGTATCAAGTATATTTTTTTATTATTGTTTATTCTGTATCAGTTACGTTTTTTAGGAATTGCGATCGCTTTTCCTTTTCAGGACTTGACCAACTTAGATCAGCCCTGAGAGATTATACTGCTGACAGTCAAGGTCAAACTGGCATTCCTCAAAAACAAGCGATCGCTGTGAGAAAAGTTGCTAATATTGTCAGATTAGTGCCGTGAGGGTGGTAGCATGGGCGGGGCGACTCTCCTCCCATCTAAGCCAAGAAATGGGCGCGTATAGTCGCATGCTTGTGAAAGACTCAAGAAAGTGTCAAATGATCAAGAATTTAACACAATTTCACAAATGAACGTTTTTATAACACAAGCTGCTTAACATTTATTTGTAGCCAAGGTAACACAGAAAAATCCTCCTTAGAAGAGTAGCTCAACTTCAACGCTTTCGGTAGGCTTACAGTGAATTATATGTGTTGTCGAAAACAAAGTATTTGGTTATGAAAATTACTAAATAATTGACATTGCTTAGAGATTGATGTCTCCATCTGGGATAAAAGCAGCAACCATAAACTCACAAGAGGAAGAATGCATCAAACGCGGGATAGCATTACGGATGTTTGGGGTCAGCGTACCCCCTTTTTTGGTGATTGGCCTGTCCGAGTCGATGAGCGATCGCTCGAAGAACCCGATCAATGGGTGCAATCGGCGTGCGTTCTTTGCTCCAACGGTTGTGGCATGGATATTGGAGTCAAAGACGGACGCATTGTCGGGGTGCGGGGTCGTGAAGTAGACATCGCCAATCATGGGCGACTCGGACCCAAAGGGCTAAACGGTTGGGAGGCAAATAACAGTCCAGACCGCCTCACGCATCCGCTCATCCGTCGTCAAGGAAAGTTTGAGCAGGCAACTTGGGATGAGGCAATGGACTTGATTGTGCAGCGGTCAAAAGACATTGTCGTAAAGGACACTAGTGGGGCGATTGGCTTCTATACCACTGGACAGTTGTTCATTGAAGAATACTACACGCTAGGAGTCATTGGCAAGGCGGGTCTAGGGACGCCTCATATGGATGGCAACACCCGCTTATGTACCGCGACTGCTGCTGCTGCCCTGAAAGAGTCGTTCGGAACAGACGGTCAGACTGGCTCTTACAAAGACCTGGATACGACTGACGCTATTTTGCATGTCGGGCACAATATCGCTTCTCAACAAACCGTATTGTGGATGCGTATTCTCGATCGCCTAGCTGGACCCAATCCTCCAAAAATTGTTGTCATTGATCCGCGCAACACGTTTACGGCTGCCAAAGCTGATGTCCACCTATCCCCCCGCGTGGGCACCAATATCCCGGTGATGAACGGCTTATTAAACCTGATTATTGAAGCGGAGCAAATTGATCATAAGTTTATCAACGCGCATACGGTAGGGTTTGAGAACTTAAAAGCTGTCGTCAGCAAGTGGACACCTGATCGCGTGGAACAGGTCGCAGGCGTTCCTGCGGATCAGTTACGGGCGGCGGCTGAGATTCTTGGTTCAGCATCTACACTGACATCCACCGTTTTGCAAGGTGTGTATCAATCGATGCAGGCGACTGCCGCTGCCTGTCAGGTGAATAACTTGCATCTGATTCGGGGACTGATCGGCAAAGATGGCTGTGGTGTTTTGCAGATGAATGGACAGCCGACCGCACAAAATACCCGTGAGTGCGGCGCAGATGGCGATATGCCAGGATTTCGCAACTGGGGCAATCCCAACCACATCGAAGAACTGGCGCGATTGTGGAACGTAGATATCAATATCATTCCGCACTGGTCGCCACCAACCCACGCGATGCAAATCTTTCGCTACTGTGAGCAAGGTTCGATTAAGATGCTCTGGATTAGCGCCACGAACCCAGCGGTTTCAATGCCCGAACTGCACCGGATTCGACAGATTCTGGCAAAAGAAGACTTGTTTGTAATCGTCCAGGATGCCTTCATGACCGAAACGGCTCAACTGGCTGATGTGGTGCTTCCTGCTGCAATTTGGGGTGAAAAAACAGGCACCTATACCAATGCCGGACGGACGGTGCATATTTCCCACAAGGCGATCGCTCCACCCGGTGAGGCGCGATCAGATCTGGATATCTTCTTAGATTATGCCCGCCGCATGGATTTCCGGGACAAAGACGGCGCACCGCTCATCAAATGGCACGATTCTGAAAGTGCATTTGAAGCCTGGAAGGAATGCACTCGCGGTCGTCCCTGCGACTATACCGGAATGAGTTATGCCAAGCTGACAGGTGGTTCTGGTATTCAGTGGCCCTGCAACGAACAATTTCCTGAAGGAACCAACCACCTATATACGGATGGGATATTCAACACTGCTGCCGACTACTGCGAAACGTTCGGGCAAGATTTTGATACCGGGGCTTCTACGAGCGAAGAAGAGTACCGCGCCAACGATCCAAAAGGGCGAGCACGGATTAGAGCCAGCGATTACCAACCGCCGCACGAGCAACCCGATGAGCAGTATCCCCTGATGCTAACCACCGGCAGACTCGTCTATCATTTTCACACCCGTACCAAGACAGCACGGGCAAAAGCGCTTCACGACGCCGCCCCCGATGCATTTGTGCAAATCTCCCCAGAAGATGCCCAAGACTACGGCATTGCGGAAGGTGATTTGGTGGAAGTAGTATCGCGACGGGGACGGGTGGTCGAACCTGCCCGGATTGGCGATATCGAACCGGGGTTAGTCTTCATTCCCTTTCACTATGGATACTGGGATAAAGCTGATCGCCCCCGTGCCGCCAATGAACTCACTCTGACAGAGTGGGACCCCATCAGTAAACAGCCCCACTTCAAATATGCGGCTGTCTATATTCGTAAGCTTGAAGGCAATGAACCGCACAAGCAGACCGCGCCTGTGGCTGAGACAGTCATGGATTCAGGCAAGGACGTAATGACGAAAGCGGAGGTGTGAAATGCATATTGGGAACTACCTGGGGCTACTTGATGCCAGCGAACAGCAGCTCGTAGATGCACTCCTGTTGGTGGCAGATCATCACGGCGATGAACCCGATATCTATCAGACCTGCCAGCTTGTAGCGTCTTGGTCACAGGAGGCGATCGCGTCCCTCCAACCGTTGATTGAACGCTACTCAGAGGAGAAAAGTGACGAACCAGAGCGATTGACTCAGGTACTCTTTGCCGGACCCCGCACCGGTAGCCTTGCTCTGATGCGTGACCTCCACGATTTGTGGTTGCTGGCGAGCGAGGTGCAGCTTTGCTTAGGAGTGCTAGACCAAGCCGCCAAAGCTCTGCGTGACCCAGAGTTAGAAGCCTTTTGTCAGCGGTTTACTGCGCAGACCAAACGGCAGCTTGCCTGGTTGCACTCTCGCATTCAGCAAGCTGCACCCCAGGCGCTCGTTGTGGCAACCTAACGCTTAAACAACATGAGTCAACAGCATCAGAAGAACAAGAATGGCGTTGGGCAAAAATGGCTGTGGTTTGCAGCACTCCCTGATGTCGTATGGGCACCCCTGACCGCTGGGGGATTGATGTTAATGGTTGGCATCATCGGGCTTTTGGCACACCAACCCTGGCTCTTTCCTAGCTTAGGTCCAACTGCCTTTTTGCAGGTTGAAACCCCAGGACAGCCTACAGCCAGATTCTACAACACCGTAATCGGTCATTGCTTGGGACTGGGAGCAGGCTTTTTATCGGTTGCCCTGGTAGGAGCACAGGCGGCTCCAGCCGTTCTCTCGACCCACCACCTGACGCCGATTCGCGTTTGGGCTGCCGTGCTAGCCGTGGGATTGAATATGCTGTTCGGATTACTTCTGAAAGCCTCTCATCCCCCAGCAGCGGCAACAACGTTACTGGTTGCATTAGGTGGCTTCGAGATGACCGTACATGGCGCACTAACCGTTGTGGCTGGAGTGATGATTGTTGCAACCGTTGGGGAGGTACTTCGGCGCATCCGCTTACAGGCTAATCCAGTGCATTTTTCTTAACCTGTCACGAATCAGTACACTCGAATCCCAGAGCTTAAATGCATATTACTGTGTATTTGTACAGTGCCTAAGTCCTACATTAAACTTCTTGCAAAAGTCAAGAAGAATGAAAATCAAACCACAGATGAACAACGGACACTTGCTTCAACGGGGGGAACCCCCAAGGGCGCAGTGTCCTCCAGATGCACACGGATGATTTATCTGTGTTCATCTGTGTGCATCTGTGGTTCTAAATATCCATTAATCATACTTTTGTAAGAGGTCTATTGAATCCTGGCTCTAAACCTTCAGCATAAAATATCCTCAGCCAACGCTACCGCCCCCCACAACGGGGCATCATCCCCCAGCGCTGCTGAAACAATCTCAAAATTCACCTCAGGTAACGCCGTCTCCCGCGCCACCCTTCGCAACACCTCCCAAAAATCCTCACCCGCCTTCATCACACCACCACCCAACACAAACCGCTGCGGGTTGATTAAATTCGCCACATTACCAATACCCACACCCAGCGCCCAACTAGCCCTGTACAAAATTTCCTGAGCCAAATTATCCCCACCCGCCGCAGCTTCACTCACCACTTGTCCCGTAATCAACTCCAAATTATCTCCCACCAACTCTCTGAGAATGTCTCCTCCTTGGCGTCCTTGGCGTCTTGGCGGTTCGTTTCTCAAAACCTCCCTCACATCCTGCGCCATATAAGGTCCCGAAGCCAACCTCTCCACACACCCCCGCTTTCCACACAAACACACAGGTCCATTCGGGTCTACAACCATGTGTCCAATTTCGCCAGCCATCCCTTCACTACCTCGCCAAGGCTGACCATTGAGTATCCAACCGCCCCCCACGCCAGTGCTAACGGTAATGTAAAACAAGCTATCGTAACCCTGACCTGCACCAAAGCGATGTTCGCCCAAAGCAGCAACATTAGCATCGTTATCTACACCAGCAGGAACGCCAAACTCTTCCTCTAGCAAGTCGCGCAGGGGAACATTTTCCCATCCAAGGACATGATGGGACAGCCTGACCTTCCCTGTTGTTGCGTCCACTGGTCCGCCAAAGCTAACACCAATAGCGTCTGGTTTCGCTCCCTTTAGTAAAGAATTGATAACAGAACGCATAATTTCCAAATCAGTGTCAGCATTTGCATTTGGAGGTGAAAGGCGACGTTCGTATCCCAGCCATTGCTTGGAACCCGCATTTATCGTCGCTGCTGCCAGCTTTGTTCCGCCAAAATCAAGCGCTAATATCAATGTCACAGTCTATGAGTAATAGAGATTAGGGAATTGGTAGTTGTTGGTTATGAGTGGTTAGTTGTTTTCCCACTACCCAATACCCATTACTTATTACCCACTACCAAGTCAACAAACTGTTGCAATCTTTCATAATGCGACCCTTTCCAGTAAATTTGGTTGCAGTTTTGACAGCGATGAAATTCATTATTGTACAATTTGACACTTTCTGGCAATTGGTCAACAATTGATTCTTTTGCTACAGGTTCTAATAATCCATTGCAGCGTAAACACCGTTGAAAGGGTGATACTAATTTATACAGGTCGAAGCGTTGCATGAGCTCAACAATTTGTTTCTGCGGGTCAGTATTTCTTACATAGTAGCCATAGCTCACAATACTTCGCATTAATAAAGCGCGATCGCGAGTTAACAGAATTCGGTTTTGGGTACTGGAGATGTGAGCTAATTCTTCATCTTCATAGTCATTGCGGTATAACGTATCAAACCCTAACAGCCGTAAAGATGTTGCTAGCTTGCCTAAATGAATATCTAAAACGAAGCGGATAATACTTAGGGGTTCAGGTCTAATAGAGATGGTGGATGTAACTATATCTGTAGCAGAAATTGGATAGACATCGATATTATCTCCATCCTGGACAATGTAGGAAAAATCTACAGATTTTCCGTTCACTTCAATACAAGAAACTTCTGGATGAGGGACACCAAAAGATTCAATCATGTCTTTAATTGAGGCTTTTTCAGTAAAAAAATGGGCTATTCTTACCTGCTTTTTATGCGAAGCTAAGAAATCATTCAACTCTGCATAAAAGCGGAAACAAGCAGAAGCCATAGCAACAACTCGCGGGATTTATTTTATTTACTATATTAACTTGAATCGAGTCAGATAAGAGTTATGACAAAGCAAGAAATTACGACTCATAATTCAGCTTATAAAATCTGCAAGATTCGGTGGAGCAAGGTTGCAACCCTAGAATTTATTCATAAATACAACAAGTTTTTTTTTGTGAATTACCCAAATTTATTCTGAGAATTATTCTACATTGTGAGTTCTGAATTCTAAGTTTTTCTCCAAGCATGAAAGAAGGTAACTTCCTTAAACTATTTGCACAAATTTTCTACTATCCGAGAATAATTATCGTATCCGGAAGGCAAAACCTCCTTCCAGCAGGCATTGTCAGCTATGTGATGCGAGTGAAAGAATGCATTAGCTCGCATCTCCCAGTTTGGAACGGTAGTGATGATTATAAAAATTGGCAAATACTTGCTTTTGTTATTGACTTCCGTTAGAGTCATAGCAGACGCCCTACTCCAGCCCTGATAGCATTTTCAGGAGCTTAGAAAAGGTGAAAAAATGCTTAAGATAGTCTAAGTCAGAATATATCGTAGGAATGAGCAAAATCTGCCGAAAAGCAGTGCCGTACCAGTGATATTCATATTATTCTTGAGGAGATTGCCATGTTACCGCTAAGTAAAAATACCTCTTATAAGTTGAAGATTGATGTTGAAAAAAAATGATATTAGCAATAAATAGTTGCTAATATTTAGTATTAAGTATACAAAAAAGGGTGCAACATATTAAATTATGTACTCTCACTTGATGCTAGAAATTCGTAATAATTAGTTTCCCTTTTATTTTTTTGATTTGCAATTGAGAAAAATTATCAATATGTATCAACTGATAAATTTGAGAAAACCATTTAGACTGCAACAACTTATAAAAAAAAATTGTACACAAGAAGCAGTTTTTCTATCTAGTGAAGGGCAAAATAAAATTGCTAGCTCTTTTTCTGGGAAAGATATTTCATCTACTTTAAACTTCCATCAACTCAAGTATTTGAATTTGTACTTTGCTTTAAATGAAAAATTACTAAATCAAAGCACAAATACTAACTTCTTGCAGCAGTGGGAAGTGGATAAAAAGAGGAGTATAAAGATACTCTATTGTTGGGTATCTAAAATTATCATTGCAGACAAGAAAGCACTCATCAAAAGAGCTGTCAGCTTTTTGAACGTAGGAGTTTGTACGAAAAGCCTTGTAAGCAATGGGCTACCCTGTTTTGACTGGAAGATAAATATCTTTCATCTGTTGTTATGCTTGACAGCCGAAGGTGTTGTTCGGGAAATTGGTAGCTAATAACACCATCTCTGTTTGTAATATCCTTTGTTCGTAAAACACATTAATTAAGTACAGTAGAGTGAGATGAATACTTTCTTTTGTTCCGACTATTCGCGACAAGCAGGAGAAGATATTATTGGTAGTGCCACTAATGAGCAGACTTATATATTAGTGGAATGTCCTCCACCTTGGACATCGGAAGGTTTTAACTCTAGGTGGGTTCCTGAAAATTTGCAGATTTTGATCAAGGAGGTGAAACGAAATAAGTTGCCTATCAAGTTTCTCTTGATTGCCAACAATGTATCGCATAAAGCAGATAGCACAACCTTGTTGATTTATCAAAGAAAAGAGGGTTTGAGCAATGGGTATCGTAAGCAAGAATTTCAGTTGGCAAATATTGAGCTAGTAGCACCGGTTGTTAGAAAATGGTTACGGGGCGGATTTTCTGATTATGATGCTCAAACAAGTGTAACGAGAGATATTCTTATATGTACTCACGGTAGCCATGATAGGTGTTGTGCTAGGTATGGCAATCCGTTTTACTTTAACGCTACATCTATCGTTTCTAGTTTGGAATTAGACAATGTTCGTATTTGGAAATCTAGCCATTTTGGTGGACATCGGTTTGCTCCAACAGCTATAGATTTCCCAGATGGAAGATATTATGGAGCTTTAGATCAAGAATCATTTCAGTCGATTTTGACTCGTACTGGTGACATCACATTATTGAAGAAAGTGTATAGAGGTTGGGGAATTCTGCCAAACTCACTTCAAGTTTTAGAAAGAGAACTCATTCTTCGCTACGGATGGGATTGGTTTAACTACAAAGTCTCAGGCGAAATCATTCAGCAAAACTTAGACAAAAATATGATTCTCGCTGAGTTAAATGTTGAAAAACCAGATGGTCTATACTGTTATCAAGCCAAGCTGGTGAAAGACGAAACTCAAAGTGTAAAACTTCGGGCTTCTTGTAATGCTACGCAAGAATCAGTCTGTCCTAAGTATGCTGTAGATAGCTTCTGCCTTGCTTCTAATAAGCTGGCAACTTATAGTAAATGTGGGAGTATGTAGATAAAAAGAGGTAAGGGCGGGTAAGATACCATACGTGTCAACAATCACGTTCAACCCTTGATTCCACGTTGATTTCACCCCACCCCTTAATCCCCTCCCCGCAAGCGGGGAGGGGAAGTTTTGGCGCAAGACAAAACCGGGGTGGGGTTCTGTGCAAAATTGTGGGCGACATAATAACAGTGACCTCTCCTACACTAAATCAAAGATTATAGTGTAGGCTTCTCAATCTCGCGATTAAGCCTTCCTGGTTATTTCCGCGTGCAGGTATTTCACCACTTACCTAGAACAGCCAGACTACGTCTCGCTTCGCTATCATGACTTATTCCCCGGCAGACCGATTGCCCAGGCAGTTTCCCTTCCGCACAGCCCATGCGTACATGGCTACCAAGTTTTCGCTCTTGAAGCCTTAGACCTACATACTGTGAAGTTTTTACCCAGCCACAGAAGCTACGACCTATAGCAAATTCTGGCTGGAACGCCCTAACTTCAGTTGTCAAGGTACAGACTAGTTTATGCCGTTTGCGCTGTTCGCCACGCTACCAAGGCGTGTCCGTTTGAGTCAAGGCAACCGTTAGTTATCCGGTATATGAATGCTATCATTTCTGCCAAGAATCATCAAGAAACATTCGGGTTATATTTGTTAATTTTAGGGATATTGAATCGGAGTAAAATTAACCTGGAGGAGTCCATGTATCCCACACCAAATTAAATTATGGTGTGGGTCTTATAGCTCCCCCAGACCCCCTCAAAAAGATAAAATGCTGTAATGCTGAGCTTTCATTGCTTAAGTTGACACCAATGGCTGGACAGCCCACCCCACAAGTATTATGAAGGACTATCGCCAATTCTGATCAGGAGGTAGGGCAGTTAAATGAAAATTTAAAATCTAACATCCAAAATTCTTCAACTTCCTAACATCTGCAAATTATGCAAAGTGGCGTACATTCCTCCTGTTTGCAGCAACTCTTCATGACTTCCCTGTTCTATTAACTCTCCGCGCTTGAGTACAAAAATCCGATCCACATTGCGAATTGTAGACAGGCGGTGAGCAATAATGATGGCGGTACGTCCCACTAAAAGTTTGTTTAAAGCTTCCTGAATTAAAGCTTCTGTCCCAACATCCAGACTAGCAGTTGCCTCATCCAGAATCAAAATTTCTGGGTTGCGAATTGCAGCACGCGCAAATGCTAAAAGTTGCTTTTGACCGCTAGAAAGATTTGTACCCCGTTCTCTGAGTTGGGTATCATAACCTTGGGGCAGTTGTTCAATAAACTGAGTGATGTTAGTTTTCGCTGCTGCTTGTTGGATTTCCTCAAAACTGTAGCTGTCCCCTAACGTAATGTTGCTTTTGACATCACCAGCAAACAAAAAACCTTCTTGCAAAATCACAGCCATGTAACGCCGCAGTTCTGCTTGGGGTATTTCCCGGATATCTATCCCATCCACCAAAATACGTCCTTGATTTGGTTCGTAAAGGCGACACAAAAGACGGATGATGGAACTTTTACCTGCACCTGTAGGACCTACTAATGCGATTTTCTCACCAGGATGAATGGTGAAGTCCAAATCCTTGATCACATAATCATCGTCTTTGTAAGCAAACCAGACGTGTTCAAAGCGGATTTCTCCAAGTTCAGCTTGTGAATTTTCCGTTGGAAGTTCGGGATTATGAGTTATTCCGTCTATATAACCCAACCGAGAATCCAAAATTGAGAATCTGGGATTAGCGCGATCGCGTATTTCTATCGGTTCATCCAAAATTTCACTCACGCGTTCTATAGCAGTGAAACCAGATTGAATCACAGTGAATTTTTCCGCAAACTGCCGTAAAGGGTCGAATAAGCGCTGGGCATAGAATATAAATGCAGATAATATCCCAAAAGTCAAGCTTTTTCCCAGTAGTAAATCACCGCCCACCCACAAAACACCTGCAACGGCAATTAAGGCAATCCATTCCAAGGTTGACGAAACCGCTGAATCATAAAAGATAGTATTATCTACCTCGTGGACGTAACGTTGATTGTTCCTGCGAAACAACTCTGCATTGAATTTTTCCCGCCGGAACAATTGCACGACATTTATGCCAATAATATTTTCTTGTAGCTGAGAATTGAGTAGAGAAAGTTCTTCCCTGACCTTATAATTGGCTTTGCGATATTCTTTTTGCAAGTATATTATAATACAGGCAACTGGCAAGAAAACTATCAGTAGCAAAAAAGCAAGTTGCCACTGCATAGAAAACATAAAACCAAGAATCACCAGCATGGAAAACATATCTGAGACAATGCCGATCGCCCCGGTGGAAAAGACATCTCCCAAGACTTCCACATCACTGGTGAGTCTGGTGATTAATTTACCTACGGCTGTTTTGTCAAAAAAGCGCACCGCCAAAGATGTGACATGATGAAACAAGTCTTGGCGAATTTCCGCAGTGATTTGCTGACCTAGCTTTTGTACCAAATAACCCTGAAAACCTGTAAATAGCAGTCGTACACTGAGCGTGATCAGCAACAACCCTTCAATGATATTTAGCCCCTGTAACAACGGGCGATTCTTGAGAAACTCATAGGTGTTTGGTTCTTTGCGAATCAGGGAAATAATTTGTCCAATCAGCTGCGGTTCCACAGCGTTAGCGACTGCTATTGGCACCAGCAGCAAAATGCTAACGAAGAGCGATCGCCCATGACGACGGGCATAAGGTACGAGACGCAAAAATAACCGCCAGTCATTTTCACCCCGACGGGAACCTGTGTGAATTTTTTTTTGGGGTTTGGAAGTGCTCATAATAAGAGCATTATATTAATTTTTACAACACAAAAAGCACATCTCCCTAATGTAGTGTTTCCATTCCTACCTTGACACCATGCCAGAGATTGAAACCGCACGGCTGCAGCTGAGACCTTATATGTTAGAGGATTTGGAGGAACTCAGTGTGATTTTGGGTAATCCAGAAGTGATGAAATACTCACCTAGAGGACCAATTCCAAAAGAAAAGGTAAAACAAGCTACTCAGGAAATTTTAGAGTTTTTTATCCAACATTGGAATCAGCATGGCTTTGGGGTTTGGGCTGTTGTTCACAAGCCAACTAGTAAATTACTAGGTCATTGCGGATTAAATTTTTTACCAAGCAGCCCAGAAGTTGAAGTCCTCTATCGCTTGGATCAAGGTTACTGGAATCAAGGCATTGCTACGGAAGCGACAAAAGCAAGCCTGAGATATGGTTTTGAGGAAGTCAAGCTAGATAAAATTGTTGCCATCACCGCACCAGAACATTTGGCTTCGCGGCGTGTGATGGAGAAAGCAGGGTTGAAGTATGAAAAAGATGCCCACTTCTACAACTTAAATGTGGTGTACTATGCCCTTGCACGAAAAGCCTGGCAACCCGATAATTCCCCTTACATTTTAGAAAATGCCTGAAATTGAAACCGCACGGCTACGGTTAAGACGATTTTGATGACTTGTTTCGCCTCTACAGCGATCCAGAAGTCATGAGATATCTATCGCCAAGAACAAAAGAACAAACGCAAACAAGCTTGTTCAAACATATCAAACAGTGGCAAGAACAGAACTTTGGAATGTGGGCAGTCATTCACAAAGACACCGGCAAAATGATTGGTCGTTGCGGGCTTGGTTTCTTGGAAAATACCCCGGAGGTTGAACTTGGCTATGTGTTTGACAAATCGTACTGGAACATGGGAATTGCGACAGAAGCATCGGGTGCCACTTTGAAGTATGGGTTTTTGGAACTCAAGCTCGATAAAATTGTCGCTATTGCCATACCACAAAACATTGCTTGAGTGCGTGTGATTCAAAAAGTCGGAATGAAGTATCAAAAGAATGCTCGCTACTACGGTCATGATGTCGTGTATTACGTCATTTCGCGTTCCCAATGGCAACCAGATGATACTTCATATATTGTACAAACCTAAGCTGTAGGTTAGTTTTCACTCAGAACCACCTGTAAAGTGTGCAATAATTCCTTGAGCGTGTAAGGCTTCGACAAAAATGTTTTGACACCACTGTCCATCACTGCTGCCAGCTTAGTGCTAGACATCAGCCCACTAGAAGCAATAATTTTGACTTGTGGGTTGATTTTTTGCAAAGTACGCATCGCAGTTAAACCATCTAAGGCAGGTAGCATCATATCAATCAACACAGCACTAATTTCGTGCTTATGTTGGGCGTATAAGGCGATCGCCTCAATGCCATCATTAGCAGTGAGAATTTTGTAATTGTATGTTTCTAAAGAAGCTTTGGTAATTTCTTGAATCGAGGGTTCATCATCCACAACCAGAATCAATTCTCCTTGTCCCGCCAGAATCTCCATTTCCTGTGCTGGCTGTGTTTCCATTTCCTGCACTGCTGGTAAGTAAATCTTAAAACTCGTGCCAGATCCCACCTCACTATACACGTTCACAAAGCCACCGTGACTTTTGACAATGCCAATAACAGTGGAAAGACCTAACCCCGTACCTTTACCTTGTTCTTTAGTTGTGAAAAATGGCTCGAAAATTCTGTCTAAAACTTCACGAGGAATGCCAACTCCAGTATCCGAAACAGTCGTCACAGTATAGGGTCCGGTTTTGGCTTCTAAGTGCATCCCCGCATAGTTTTCATCAATAAACAGATTTTCGGCACGGATACTTAAAGTCCCGCCATTGGGCATAGCATCGCGGGCGTTGACACAAAGGTTCATCAGCACCTGATGAAGTTGTGTACCATCTCCAGAAACTATCCACAAATCTGGCACTATGTCAATAGAGACTTCAACGGATTTAGGAAACGTCTCTTTGAGAATCTTCACCACTTCGCGGATCAGGTGCTTGAGTTGTAAAGCCATGCGCTTCCCTTCCACGCCTCGCGCAAATGACAAAACCTGCTTAACTAAGTCTGCTCCACGTTTGGCGCTGTTTTCTAGTATTTCCAGCAGGTGCTTATCTTGGTCGTAGACGTCAGGGAATTTCAGGGGTAACAATTGAGCCACTGCTAAAATCGGCGTCAGGATGTTGTTCAGGTCGTGGGCGATACCACTAGCTAAGGTGCCAATACTTTCCAAGCGTTGGGCGCGGAACAATTGCGATTCCAAGAGTTTTTTCTGGGTAATATCTGTGTCAACGCAGAGAATAGATATCGGTTTTCCTTGTTCATCACAGACTAATGTCCAACGGCTTTCTACCAGAATTTCCTTACGAAGTTTAGTAACTTTAGTTACTTCGCCCTGCCACTGACCTTTGCTGATAACGGTTGAAAGAGCTGCTTCCACTTCTGGTGGTATTTCCTTGTACAAAACCTTGTTGGCATTTTTGCCAAATACCTCTTGAGCTTGCCAACCGTACAAATTTTCTGCACTTTTGTTCCAGAATAAGATGCGATTCTCTAAATCTCGCACAATAATCGCATCAGTAGTAACATCAAGTAAAGCCGCTTGTTGGCGGATTTTCTCTTCAGCAAGTTTGCGCTCACTAATATCGATGCTAGCGCAGGTGATGCCTACGACTTCTTGCGACTCATTCTGCAATGGCTCTACAGTTAAATCGTAATACCGCGTCCCTTGATCGGTTGTAATAGAAACTTCCTCTCGAGTTCCTATACCCGTGGCAAGTACACCACGTTTAATAGCTGTCAGACGCTCTGCATCTTGAGCACAAATAAAATCGCAGTCTCGCTTGCCTAATATCTCTTGTGCCGTCAACCCAAAACTTGGATTATATACCCAGGTGTAGCATAACTCCTTATCTTGATTAAAGACAAAGATAGGAGAGTTCTTGAGAGCAACCCGAAATCGCTCCTCACTCTGTCGCAGAGCTTCCTCCGTTCGCTGACGCTCAATAGCATAACGCATTGAGCGTACCAGTAAGTCACCATTCACCTGTCCCTTGACCAAATAATCTTGAGCGCCTTCTTGCATTGCCCTAGTCGCCAAGGTATCATCATCAAAACCTGTCAACACGATAATGGGAATAGCAGGAGCCTGATGATGGATTTTGATAAACGTTTCTAGTCCCTCGCTATCCGGAAGTAAAAGGTCTAGCAGAATGACATCAAACCTTTCTTGCTCCAAAAAGTGCAGCGCCTCTTCTAATTCCTGCGCCTGCTTCAGGTGAAGCTTGACAGAGGTGACATCCCATAAAAATTCCTGCAACAGACGAACATCACCCGGATTATCTTCTACTAATAAAATTTTCATTATTTTTAGTCATTAGTCATTTGTCATTAGTCATTAGTCATTAGTTTCTTCCCCTGCTCCTTCATCCCCCTCATCCCCCTTATCACTCCGGTGGTAGCTTGACAACAGTGAACCAAAAACTTTCTATGGAATGTACAATTTTGACAAACTGGTCGAAGTCAACAGGTTTAGTGATATAGCAGTTGGCACAGAGGTTGTAGGCTCTGAGGATATCTTCTTCAGCCCCAGATGTCGTTAAAACAACTACAGGAATGCGCTTGAGGATTTTATCTGCTTTGATTTCTGCCAGCACCTCTCGCCCGTCTTTTCTAGGCAGATTGAAGTCAAGCAGGATAATATCGGGGGTAGGCATATTAGCATAATTTGCCTGTTTATGCAAGAATGCCATAGCCTCTACGCCATCAACCGCTACATTCAGGTTCACGGAGATTTTGCTATCTTCTAGGGCTATGCGGGTTAACTCCACATCGCCAGGGTTGTCTTCTACTAGCAAAACCTCAATAGGCATAATCACTTCAAAGTTCACAATTGGTTTGCCGCTCGATCAGGAATTGTAAAGAAGAAAGTTGCACCATGTTGCGGTTGCGACTCAATCCAGATATTTCCACCGTGGCGTTCCACAATTTTCTTACATATTGCCAAGCCGATGCCTGTGCCGGGGTACTTATCTCTGGTATGCAAGCGCTGAAAAATTATAAAAATGCGATCGCCATACTGAGGTTCGATGCCAATACCATTATCGCGCACTGCAAATCGCCATTCTTGCTCTGTGCGTTCAACCCCAATATGGATTTGGGGCGGTTGTTCGCTCTTGAATTTGATAGCATTGGCAATCAAGTTCTGAAACAACTGCGACAGTTGCGTAGCATCCGCCATCACTTCCGGCAAAGTATCGCGGGTGACGACTGCGCCACTTTCTTCAATAGCAAATTTGAGATTGGCGAGAGCGTTGTTGAGGACAGCATTACAATCAACTGGCTTAAAGGGCTGAGCACGCGTGCTGACACGCGAATAGCTCAACAAGTCATTGATGAGTGTCTGCATCCGGCGTGCTCCGTCTACAGCGTAGTCGATAAACTCATTCGCCCGATCATCAAGCTTGTCTTTGTATCGTCGCTCCAAAAGCTGCAAGTAACTCCCCACCATTCGCAACGGTTCTTGCAAGTCATGAGAAGCAACGTAGGCAAATTGTTCCAATTCCGCATTGGAACGAGCCAGTTCCTGACTTTGGCGAGTTTGTTGTTCCAAAAGTTGCGCTTGCGATAAGGCGATGCCTATTTGGTTTGCCAACTGTTGCAACAACTCAATTTCTGGAGTATTCCAATTTCGGGGATGTTCACATTGATGAGCAATCAGCAAACCCCACAAGTTGTCCCTTTGCAGAATTGGTACTACCAAGTTAGCTTTTACACCAAACTGTGCAAGAAATTCTTTATGACAAAGTTGAATGTTTGCTGTTTCCAGATTGGCGATCGCACTGACTCTTCCCTGACGATAAGGTTCTTGATAGTCTCTTTCAAAGCAAGGATCAACAAGATTTTTTCCTAAGACTACAGGAAAACCTGGCAGCACTGCCTCTTGCACCACAGTTCCCGAACCATCTCCCCAGCGCCTAAAGATCAGAACTCGGTCAGCATGCAGCAGTTTTTGGACTTCGGTGACTGCGGTTTGGAGAATTGTCTCAAGTTGTAAAGATTGACGAATTTTGAGGGTGATTTCGGAAAACACTTGAGAACGTTTGTTTTGACGCTTTGATTCCTCTTCTGCTTGCTTACGATCAGTGATGTCAAGCATGACACCAATCATGCGAGTTGGGCTACCATCAGCATCGTAAATTCCAGTACCTCGTGCTAGTATCCAGTGAACGCTGCCATCGAGCCAGATATTGCGGTACTCTGTTTCATAATCTTTCCGTTGCTCTAAAGCTTGTTTCACAGCCTCCTGCACGTAGGCGCGGTCTTCAGGATGGATGTGTTCATACAGCGCAGTATAGGAAAACTCTGCTTGGGGGGGTAGACCAAAGTTTGCCTTGCACTCGTTGGAGGAATATAACTCGCCCGTTTTCAAATCTAGTTCCCAGGAACCGAGTTTAGCAGCGTGCAATGCCAGCTTCAATCGTTGTTCGCTCTCGCGCAAAGATGCTTCAGTTCGCCTGCGTTCGGTGATGTCGCGCGTCACTGCTAGCAAGGCAATAATGTGTTTATCAGAATCACGCAGGGGGACGGCGTGGGTTTCCAACCAGCGACGAGTGCCTCTCAGTCCAACAATTTCAAACTCCAGTATTCCTGATTCGCCCTTGAAAACGCTTGCGGTAAGTGCCTTAAAAGCTTGACGATGCTCAGGAGCGACTATGGGATAAAGGGATTCTCCCCGCACTTGATTGAGGGAATCAGCTTCAATCATCGCCAGTCCAGCCGGGTTCATCTCCAGTAGTGTGCCGTTTTTGGTAAGCAATTTTACACACTCTGGTTCTGATTCAATGACTGTGCGGAGAAGATTTTCGCTATGCGCCAGTTTTTCCTCCGTACGCTTGAGTTCCTCGGTAACACGCGACGCCTCAGCTAAATTACGCCTGAGTTCCAGTTCGCTAATCACCTGGCGGGCTAGCGCCACAAGCGCTTCCACTTGTTTGTCGCTCAGTTGGCGTGGCACTTGGTCAATCGCGCAAAGAGTCCCCACCATATCTCCGTTTGGGGTAATGAGGGGTACACCTGCATAAAACCGCACATATGGATAAGACACAACTACTGAATTCTTTGCGAACCGTTCATCAGCCCAAGTATCAGAAATAACCACTACATCCTGTCGTTCCTGACAAAGGTAAGACAATCCGACGCTACGGGGCATTTCTGAAACATCCAAACCTATTTTTGCCTTAAACCACTGGCGGTTTTCATCAATAAAATTGACCAAGACTATGGGAGTACCACAAATGTAGGCAGCTAACTGGGCAATATTGTTGTATGCTTCTTCGGGTTCAGTATCAAGAATTCGGTACTGCCGGAGGGCTTCAAGCCTCGCCGCTTCGTCATGAGTCATTAGCGCTAACATAAATATTTATTAAAGCTTTTTAAAGTTACTTAATACTTTGCTCTTTTTCTTAGTAAAAAAGGTGGCTTATGATGAGTCTATGTTGATACTTCTTATATTTTATACTACTTTTGGTAGATGCCATCTACAACAATGCCAAAGAAGTTTGAATTTTGCAACAATGCTTAGTAGAAATCTAGAAAGCTTTGACCGGAATTGATGGGATTCAAGTCTTGAATACGAACTAGTGTATGCTCTTGCTCGCGGCTACTGGGGAAAAGGAATTGCCACAGAAGCCGCGAAAGTTAGTTTAAGGTATGGCTTCGAGGAACTAAAGGCAGAGCAGATTATGGCGTTAGCTGGGCCAACAAATTTTGCTTCTGTGCGAGTCATGCTTAAGGTGGGGATGAAATATGAAAAAAACGCCTTCCTCTACAACAGAAAAGTCGTTTACTACGCCATCTCACGGCAAGAGTGGCAGGCGGAAGATTCTGTGTACATTTTGCGACAAATGCCAACAGACTAGAAGCCTGAAGCTATACAAACTTAGACAGGAAAACAATTTCAATTTTTAGTTGCTACCCAACCGCCAACCCAAAACCCTGTATAAAATCTGATGATATTTCCAAAGCCTGCTTGCTGTAATAATTCTAACTCTCTCGCCTCTGGAATGGGGTAAACACCTTTGTTGAATGTTTCTAGCAATTGAGCCATCCTTTCTGGCTTCATGCCCATTTCTTCCCAAAAGACTTTCAAAATGAAAATCATCTGCTCTAATTCACGAGTGCCTTTTTCACCAAACACATCTACCAAGATAAAAGCAGCTGATGGTTTCAAACGCTGAGCAATACTTTCAAGTAATGCCAGTTTGCTGCCATCATCTGGGAGAAAATGCATAACTAAAATGCAAGTTGCTGCATGATACAGGGGAGTCACAGGCAAATCGTGCGTATATCCTTGAAATAGCTTAACTCGTTCAGCTAAGCCGTGCTGCTGTATTTTCTCTTGGGCAATGGATAGCATATTAGCAGATGGGTCTACACCTAAAATTTGCCACTGGGAATTGTCCTGACCAAACTTGACTAACTCCATCCCAGTACCAGCACCCACAATCAACAAATTACATGTTTCGCTTAAGTGCGCTTTCAAACAAGACAAAGCCATTGTATGCATTGCCTCATAACCTGGTAAAGCCATCTGAGCCATGTTGTCGTACTCGTTAGTACCAACTGGCGGGTTGGCGTCAAAATCTATAGTTTTTTCTGACATTGATTTGTAGTATTTTTGCTGAGATTGTCAGATTTTCTTGCGTTCGTAGAGAAGAATTTTTGTGGTCATCCTGTGCATTCCAATTGGACATAATTATTACGTAGATTTAAACTGTAGACAGAACTGTTGAGCGCAGCTGCTCGACGCATCCAAGTAAATTGCCCGTGTTTAAGCGATAACTCAAAGGATGAGCAATCAATCTTGCCGTACTTTCAAACAAAGTTTCAATCTCAAGCAAACCATTCTCGCGTAAGGTTCGCCCTGTGGAAACCAAATCCACGATCGCCTCTGACATCCCCGTAATTGGACCTAGTTCCACAGAACCATACAGCGGTACAATTTCCACAGGTAAATCTAGACTGTGGAAATATTCTCGCGCACTATTGACATACTTGGAAGCCACTCGACCATGAGCTGGTAATTCTAGCGCCGAACGGTAAGGGCTTGATTGCTTTACCGCCACCGACATTCGACAATGTCCAAACTGCAAATCAACCAATTGGGCGACTTGCGGCTTTTTCTCCCGCAACACATCGTAACCGACAATACCTAGCTGTGCCTGACCATATTCTACATAAACAGGGACATCCTGCGCTCGCACTAGCAGCCCTTTGGCTTTGCCACTAGAGTCGGAAATCTGAAGTTGGCGATTACTTGAGTCCAAAAAAGCACTAAAATCCAATCCCACATCTTGCAGGATGCGGATGCTATTTTTAAGAAGTTCCCCTTTCGGCAATGCAACAGTTAGCATAAGTAGCAGTCAGCGAGCAGCAAAATAATAATATCTGATAGCTAAGTACACATGGCTAACCATGCAAATTTTGCTTGTTGATGATGAAGTTGAATTAACAGATCCTTTGAGTCGCTTGTTAACTCGTGAGGGATACAGCGTTGATGCGGCTTATGATGGGACAAGTGGTAGCCAACTTGCACAAGGCGGCAGTTATGACTTACTGATTTTAGATTGGATGCTGCCAGGCAAAACCGGGTTGGAGATTTGTCAGGAATTACGACGCCAAGGCAAAACCACACCCGTCTTGTTTCTTACCGCTAAAGATACTCTCGATGATCGAGTACAAGGTTTGGATGCAGGTGCGGACGACTATTTGGTGAAACCTTTTGAGTTGCGGGAGTTACTCGCACGAGTTCGGGCTTTATTGCGTCGTTCCGGTTCACCAACCTACGGTACAACAACTCAAAGGCTTACGGTAGCGGACTTAGAACTCGATAGCGAAAACCAAGTCGCTTATCGTCAAGGCAGGATCATCGACTTATCAGAAAAAGAAAGTCAGCTTTTGCAATATTTTATGGAAAACACGGGACAATTGCTCACTCACGCGCAGATTCTCCAATATCTGTGGAAAGATGACGAACCACCTAGCAGCAATGTTATTGCTGCATTAATTCGGCTGCTACGACGCAAGATTGAACAAGCTGGTGAAACACAATTAATTCATACAGTCTACGGCAAAGGATACCGCTTTGGCACTTCTGCATAAATACTTGCTCACAATTCTCGCTTTACCCCACCCCGGTTTGTAAGAGCGCCAAAACCTCCCCTCCCCTTAGCAAGGGGAGGGGTAAGGGGTGGGGTAAATCAACGTGGAATAAAAGCTTGAACGTGATTTTTGACACTCAGGAGCAAAGCTTTGTATCCCTACAACGAACTCAAAACTTTTCACTTGTAACTTTAATACTTAACAACTGATTCATTTGACATTGCAGCTTTTCTCGTAATTGTTGTGCTTTTTTATAAGTCTCTGCTCTTTCTGTCTTATGTTCCTTTAACTCGGCTGTATGCAAAGGTTGAACAAAGTAACGCAGGCGACTTCTCATCGCCCAAACTCCCATTGATGGAAAGAGAATAAATAATGGTATTAAAGGTGATATAGGCAAAAATGGTAAATTGAATAGCCTTTGCAACTTTCTAATATTTAATGTCCAAGGATGTAAATTTTCATTACCGATGCAAATAACAGGCAAGATAGGAACTTGATAACGTAAGCTTAATTGAATAAAACTCGAATTAAAAGTTTCTAGTTGATAGCGTTTTGTCCAACCTTTCTTTGGTCCGCGTAAACCTTCTGGTGCATACAAGAGAATTTTGCGCTCTTGCATCGCCGCCTCAAAATCATCTAACTCTGCTCTCACACCACCCATAACCTTTGACCATCCGGGTGGTAACCACCAAATGACCCAAGGATGGTCAAACAAAGAGACACCAGTTAACGGTTGCACCAACCATCCTCGTGTTTTACTTAATAGATAACCTAGTGTTAAAAAGTCCCAGGGAAAACACATTCCTGCATGATTCATTGCCACAATCATTGGTCCTGTTTGTGGCAAATTTTCAATTTGCTGCAACTCTCCCCGGAAATAATATTTAATAATTGGAGCAATAACTTCATCTCGAAAGGCTTTTTGATAATTTGGGTCAAATTCACCTACCTCACTACGAGGTGAACGACAGCCAAGCCGTAACCAGCGGATGAAAAGTGCTAAGTAAAATCCGCCGGGAATCAAAAATAACCCGTATTCCAACCAATTCCAACCATCTGGATCTTGATGATAATGCTGCCAGTGGCGGTTGAATATAATCAGCCAACCAGGAGGATACCACAGACAAAACCAATCAAACCAGCCAAATTTGTAACTCTCAAGTGATGTTTTTTTCAATTGAGGGTTGAAAAGGTTATCAGAGTGTTGATTAATCACAATAGCTGAGATGTTTCCAAAACAATTGGCTTAATCGGTAATTTTAGCTTTAGAAACCTCTAGTTGCCATCTTACTCTGGACTAAAATGCTGTATATAACAAGGACATCTTGCAGGGCTACGCTATTGAATGACTTAAGATTCTGAGACTTTCGTTTCAGTAAAGCTGTACACATTTTGTACTTTTATAAAACCACTAATGGACACAAAAACACACAGATAAAAAACATCTACCTGTGTATTCTCCGGGAAGCCGCCCAAAGAGCGTATACATTTGTTATTGAAAGCGGATATTAGCTTGTTTGAAACGGTGCAAAGCTTCACCTAGGCGATCGCACTCCGCAATCAAGCTGATTCGCACATACCCTTCACCCGCAACGCCAAAAGCATTACCTGGCGTGACAACAACACCAGTTTGCTGCAACACCTTAAGAGCAAAATCTGTGGAACTGACGCCAACCGGACAAGGAACCCACAGATACATTGTCGCTTTGGTTTTACTCAAATTCCAACCCAACTGTGATAAACCTTCAACCAGAAAATCGCGGCGGGTACGGTAGCGTTCTTGTACCTCATGTAAATAATTATCCGGCAGTTGCAATGCGGTTTCTGCTGCCGTTTGCAATGCCGCAAAAATGCCATAATCCAAGTTTGTTTTCAGCGTCCGCAAACCTTGTATAATATGACGATTCCCTACCACAAAACCGACGCGCCAACCTGCCATATTATAGGTTTTGGAGAGGGTATGAAACTCAACGCCAATGTCTTTCGCACCCGGAATTTCTAACAAACTCGTCGGTTGATAGCCATCAAAAGCTAACTCCGCATAACACAAGTCATGCACGAGTAAAATCTCATACTTACGGGCAAAGGCAACAATTTCTTCAAAAAATTCGCGGGGTGCAGTGGCAGCTGTCGGATTACTGGGATAATTAAAATAGAGAATCTTTGCGCTTTGGGCAACATCATCAGGAATTGCTGCCAAATCAATAAGCCAGTCATTCTCTGGTTTGAGAATTAAGCTATGAACTTTGCCCCCAGCAATCACTGGACCACGAAAATGGGCAGGGTATGCCGGAGAGGGGACTAGAATTAAGTCACCAGGATTAATGTAAGCTATGGCAAGATGCGCCAATCCTTCTTTAGAACCAAGAAGGGGCAATGCTTCGCTATCTGGATCTAAATCGACTCCGTAACGACGACGATACCAGTTCGTGATGGCGCGGCGGAAACTCGCTGTCCCCTCAAAAGGAGGATAGCCATGATTTGCCGGATTTTGCAAAGCTTTGATCGCCGCTTCTATCACTGGTTGCGGTGTTGCGCCATCCGGGTTTCCCATGCCCAAATCAATCAAATCCAACCCTTGCTCTCGTGCTTTCGCCTTGAGTTCATCGAGACGAGCAAATACGTAAGGTGGTAATTTCTGTATACGTTCAGCTGGGGCAATCCAATCTAATGTCATCGAAAGAATTATGAATTATGAATTATAAAAGGTGAGAAACGCAGAATTATGAATTATCCAGCCAACTCATCGTTTCTCTGTGTCGGTTGTCGTTTAACAATCACTCAGCCTCATTCACAACAGACGTCAAACCCATATTCGTGCGTCCTTCTACTGGCGCAGTGGTGGAAACCATCGCCGCCATCAATTGTTCTACTGCAACTTTGAATGGGAGTCGGTGGATGTCAGAATGAGGAGATAAAGCAATTTCAGCAGCTTTTTGCAATTCGTTTAAGGTGATGTTCCCTAATCCTAAATCGCCCAATTTTTGGGGTAATCCTATCTCTGCATAAAACTTTAATAATTGTTGCCGTGCTGCTGCTGCAAGTTGATTGCCCTGTACCATTTCTTCTAAACGCAGTTGCACTAAGATCCCATAAGCGACTTTTTCGCCATGAATGCTGCCACTTTTAGAAATGTGAGTTAAACCATTGTGTACGGCATGAGCCGCTACGGTACGGCATTGTGCGCCTCCTAGTCCCCCAATGACTCCAGCAAGGAGAACCGTTGCATCCACAACTTGTTGCCAAGCTTCGCTACCTGGTTCTTTAACAGCAGTGGCAGATTTTTGGAAGAGGATATCTCGCAAAACTCTGGCTTGTTGCACTGCGGCAATGATTAAGGTTTGTTCCGAGTGTCCGCTGCTAACTGAGGCTTCATACCATTTGGCGATCGCATCCCCAATTCCTGCCACAAGCGTACGTTGCGGGGCAGTTTTTATCAAGTCGTAATCGAGTATCAATAAATCAGGACAGTTTGCCAATGCGACATCGTAGAGAAATGCCCCTTCATCAGAATACACATTCGACAGGGCAGTCCAAGCCGCACACGTCGCCGCTGAGGTGGGAATTGTGACGACTGGTAACTCCAACTGATGAGCGATTAATTTCGCCGTATCCAGTGCTTTACCACCACCAATACCGATAATCACATCGGCTTTATGTTCTTTCGCTGCCTTGTGTAAAGCTTTCAAGCTGGCTTCACTACAATCAGGAGTATAAAAGGCTTGGGCAATATGCAACCGTTGGTGTTTTAGAAGTGGTTGTAAACTTTCCTGGGTGACAGCAAGAGTACGTTCACCTGCTACAATCAGGGGACGACTTCCCAAGCGAGCGATCGCATCAGTTGCCTGTGTTAATATTTGTGAGCCACGAATGACCTTTGCTGGAGCTACCGAAAGAGCCAGCAACGGACTAGAAGTTTGAGTAGACAAAGTTTCAGTCGATTGATTGGGCATATAACTAATTAACAAATTAACAGTAGCACTTCCAGATATTTTGGAGAACTTTCCCCGATTAGGGAAGAGGTAACGGGTAATTAGTCCACAGTCCAATAAATTTTGACTATTCTCTTTACCCTAGTGAGCGTTATTGTCAGATTTATATCTTAACAAAAGATTAATAAACATTGTATTTGTTAACACTAAAAAAATACTACCTTTTCAATAGGAAAATCTTTTTCTTCCCTGTCATAATATCCCTAGGTGTGATGCGGCATCAGTAGTTAAAAAACTACTGTTAAATAAGAAACATTAATTTGTCTGAGAGGAAAAATGACATCTACCAGTGATGCCAGCGACACAATGCAAGAGACGTTGCAAATACAGTTAAGTCAGCCAGTGCTACAGGAAGGTTCCAACGGTAAACCAGTAGAGGAACTGCAAAACCTCTTGTTTGCTTGGGGTATTTATACAGGGGCCGTCGATGGTGAGTTTGGATACCAAACCGAACAAAGTGTTAAAAATTTTCAGCGCCGAGTCTTTTTGGAAGAAGATGGGATTGTAGCAGAGCGTACTTGGCGTGCCCTTTACACAGGTGCGCCAGTAGATATGCCAGAATTGAGTCAAGGTTGCAACGGAGAATTGGTGAAGAAGGTTCAGCGCATTCTCAAATCAACCTGTGATTATATAGGATGGATTGATGGTAATTTTGGCTCCATGACAGAATCAGCTCTGACAAGCTTCCAACGGCGCTATGAAGTGCCGATAACAGGCGTAGTGGACGAGAGTACCTGGCGCGCCTTAAGTAAAGTAAAATAGCCCAGTAGTAAAAGTGAGGAATTATGAGTTATGAGTTATGGATGCACAACTCTTAACTCGTAATTCATCACTCTAACTTTTGTGTGAGGTGGGCAGCTGTGGCAATTGGGCGAATTTGTCCTGGTAAATCTCGATCGCCATTTGAGAATCTTCACGAGACGCGAGCGATCGCTTGACTTGACCTAGGTAAAGTGGTATTGAAATTCCTGGTTCCGGGTGGACAAGAGTACGCAATCGAATAGTCAATTGGTTTTCTGCCCGTGTACCCAAGCGACCATAGGAATACAAATCACTAGCAGCTTGACGTAAGGTAGCTTCTAATTGTGATGGGGTAATTTGTGGTGGGATGGTAATGACCGCTTGAGTTGATCCGTTGTCATAAACCCGACTGTATCTTACTGCACCTGGAATCACAGTGCGAGACAAGGGCGTCAACGAGAGAGCAAATAGACCACCCGTCAGCACTAGCATAAAGCCAGTAGAACCCACCATCCGAAAGCGAAGGCCCCATTTCAAAATAAAAGCCAAAACCGTCAAGGCAGCAAATACTAATGTTGCAATACCCGACCACTGGGCGTATTTGAGAAAGTCAGCAGGTGTGAGCATAAAGGTTGGCTACTTGGCATGTCTTCTTATTTCAATGTTGCCATACCCTTGGAACACCTATACTTTTGTTACTTGACACTTATTAACTCGATGGATGCAATTTCAATGCGTGACAAATACCAAAAGAAGTTGCATAAAGGCTTGCGTTGTGTTACAGACACGCAGCTGCCTTACTCTTGAAAATGACCGTTACATGAGTCTGTATTTTCATCCTTGGGAATTTACTGATATTACCAGCTTCAGAATGCCAAATTATATTACCAAGGACTCTGGGAAAGAAATGCTTGACCGTTTGGAAGAATATCTAATATGGCTAAAAAGTCAAGGAGAGTTTATTTGCTTTTCAGAATTTGATGAAACCTTTAGAAGATAGAAATTATAAACTGGCTGATTATTTAGCGCGTTCTAGCGATCGCTATACTTTAACCAAGTACAAAATTGTCATGCAATGGCTACCCAAAACACCGAACCTGCGTGTATTAAATGCAGGATGTGGTTCTGGAGAAATGAACATTTTGCTATCGCAGAATTTAACTTGGCAAGTGGATGCTTTGGATGTAGACGTTGAAGCTATCAAGCTTTCACAAAACTTAAAAATAGAGAATAATATTAAAAATCTCAACCTTTATCACACCACTATTGAAGACTACACAGCACCCGAAAAATACGATATTATCGTTTCTAACGATGTCTTAGAACATATCAAAGACGACCAAGCAGCAATAAAAAAGCTTTCGTATCTACTAAAACCAAATGGATTAATCTGTATTTCTGTACCAGCGCTACAATGGTTATTTGGTTATCACGATGAAATGCTTGGTCATTATCGGCGCTATCATAAGCAAGAATTAATCAACAAATTATCTCTTGACTTTAATGTCAACAAATGCCGTTACTTTGGCTCAAGTCTTATTCCTGTTGCCTTGTTTTATAGTCGGTGGTTACGCAAAGCTAACCCAGTTAGCGAACTAGAACAGCAGTCACTGACTACAAAAATTTTAGAATCTGTACTGGAATTTGAGTCTAAAGTACCCCTTCCTATTGGCATATCATTAATAGCATTAGCAACAGCGGCATAGGCGAAAATCACGCCAGATTCCTCAGATTCCCGACTTCTTTAAGAAGTCGGGAATCTTGTTGTGAGAATTGTAGTTAGTTATTGCACCTCACATCACAATTTATAATTTTCGTATGAATGAGCCAAAGTTCCACACGGTAGACCCTGAATCTCTCAAAAACATTTCCGTTGAGCAGATTCTTCGCCAGCACAACCCAGCATTAGAGAATGCTGATTATACAACTCCCATACCTACAGAAAATCAGACCATTCCTCACCGCGACGGTACTGATCACTACTACATAAAAGTGATAGAGGGATGGAACCCCATTGTCAAGCCTAATCTTGATTCTCCGTATCGAGGTCGTATTGGCGGATGTTAAGTTGCTCTTCCTGTGCGTCCTTAGCGTCTAGTGTGGTTAATTAACTATCCTCCAACAACCGTTGCAACGCCACCCTCATTTCTTCAGGTGTCGTCGTTGTCGTACCAAACCGCCGCACAACAATACTAGCCGCTAAATTACCTAAAATAGTCGCTTCCCATGCCGACGCCCCAGCAGTCAAACCCAAAGTTAACGCCGCCACCACAGTATCTCCAGCACCAGTCACATCAAACACCTTAGTCCGATTAAAAGCTGGGATGTGATGTTCACCGCCCTCGCTGTCAAACAAACTCATCCCTTGCTCGCCACGCGTAATCAAAATATGCTGCGCCTGCGTCAAGGCAAGCAAGTCTTGTCCTGCTTGAGTTAAAGTTGCCTCATCAGTAATTGCATAACCTACAGCAAGTTCTGCTTCCGGCAAATTTGGCGTAAATAACGTCGCCCCCTGATACCGTTCCAGATGTTTTTGGGCGTCCACAATTGTTCGGGAAGCAGACAGCGCCGCCGAAATCACAGGCTGAGTCAGAGTTCCATCACCGTAATCAGAACATATCACGGCATCTATGGAATGAATTTGTTCTTTAATATATTGAGACAACTGCACTTGCAAATCCAAGTCTGGCAAATCGTCCGATTTTCGGTCTACCCGAACGATTTGCTGAGTCACCGATTGACGCGAATGACCAGAAATCCGCGTTTTAGTCACTGTCGGGCGATTGGGATCAACAAAAACACCATCAGTATTGATTTGTGCAGCTTCCAAAAGACCACGTAGCGCCCTTCCCTGTTCATCTTTGCCCAAAAGTCCTACTGCTAAAACGTTTGCCCCCAATCGGGCAAAGTTGTAAATCGCATTCGCCCCACCTCCTGGCACTTGCTTGGTAGTTTCATGGCGGAGAATTAACACTGGTGCTTCGCGAGAAATTCTTTCCACCTGACCAGTAAGAAACTCGTCTAGAGTCAAATCTCCGATGACTAGCACCCGTGCAGAGGTGAATTTGTCTAACAAGGAGAACAATCGGTCAGCCGAAGCACGCAGTTTAGGGGCAAAATCAGGGTCTAAAGACATATAGTACAGAGTATTCAACACACCAGCACACGATTTTACAACCCAAAATGGGGAAATGGGGAGATGAGGAAGATGAGGAGCCAGCGCCCAACGGGAGAGCAGTCGCCTGGGTCGGGAGACCCTCCAAAGGGCGCTGTCTCACCGTGGGCGGGTTTCCCGACTTGAGGAGCCAGCCCCGTGCGGGGGTTCCCCCCGCCCTTGGGGACTGGCGTGCGACTGGCGTGGGGATGAGGGGGATGAGGAAGAGACTCCGAATTTTGAATTTTGAATTTTGAATTTTGAATTTTGAATTTTGAATTGATTTCTCCCCCTGCTCCCCCATCCTCCTATTCCCGCCACTGCACGTCGACAAAATACGCCTGTCGTCCCCAAAAGTCACGTGTACGTGTAATATTTTCAATTTCTAAATTGAAGGGAATTGAAGTTGTCAGGTAACGCTGCGCCAAAGCACCAATGTCAGGAGCTAGTTCAGCGGCTGTTGTCGCCGCCAAGCCCAAACCTATCAATTGCTCAATCGGTCCTCGCGGTAGCAGCAGATGCATTCCCACTGCTAGTCCAGCTGTGAGCAGCATTCCTACTGATGCATTTGTCCCACAACGGGGATGCACAGCCAAGTCCCATTCTCCATTAGTAAGGCGATGGCGAGCAAGCGTTACCGCACGCCGCAAATTGCTGATATTTACTTCTCCATATAGATAGAATCCTCGCTCTGTAGACAAACCCCCTAAGAGTTCGTTGTCAACTTGAAAATTGCTCGTCGGGGTTCTTGTGCGAGCTTGGAAGTTTTTTGATCCACTCAGAACCCAAACTGTGGCGTGTTCCAGCGCATGAACCTGTCGCACCATTAAAATTTCTTTTAATCCAGGGATAAACGATAGATGCCTCAGTAAATCCGCATCTTGTGTGGGCTGAGGTGCTGTAAAATCAAAATTAAAAAAATCAAAGGGAGACGAGCCACCTTTAGCAAAAGCGGAAGTATTCATTGCAACACTGCTCCCTAAGCTGATGGAGCAATAGAGATTTCTTTTAAATGTAGCGTTTCAGCCTGTGGATGGTTGCTAAATTTTGTTGATTATCGGATCTATTTCAGTCTACTAAAGGCAAAATTTTAATAAGGACACATAGCGGCAACGAGGTTTTTCCTTCTTGAAAGCTGAGAAACCTTGGCTTCTATGCTTTGTGGGCAAACCCAAAAAGCGCTTTCTGTCCAGCTTTCTGTCGCGCTGCTAGTGTCCTTGTGCCTAGGGTTGAAACAATTTCCACAGTAAATATCTTTATTTATGATCTGAGGAAAAACAACCTTTATCCAGAACGACATAATCCAGTAATCTGTGGTGCTTGATTTTGATAGGTTTACACTTAATAGGTAAGTTGTGAGGAGGAGAACAATAAGTTACCAGTCAAAATGAGCTTGGCAGTATACTAGGTATTCATTTATTCGTTCTGATTAGGCAGAGGCAGGGGACAGCAATTTACATCATTCAAGCAGACTTTGCCCCAATGCAAAGCCCAGCGGACTAGTGCCACTCGGTTGTCAGTACCGGTCTTGGTGAGAATATTGCTGATATGGTTATCAACTGTACGCTTGCTTATTTCCAGTTTAGCTGCAATTTCTTGGTTAGTTAAGCCAGCGGCCACTAAGTCGATAATTTGCAGTTCTCTGTCTGACAGACTAACGGGGGTCTGAGACTCGCCACCAGCCATGAGTTATTTTATCCTCCTTAGTATATGTACTTAATCGCTCTTTCTCATTCTAGAAGATTCTTCTGTGGGTAGTTGTTTCAAATGTAAGCATAAATACTCTTTTTAGAAAAGTGGAGTTTAGGGAGTTAGGGGAGGCAGCGCCCTTTGACTTCATGCCCGTTCCAAAGCGGTAACACCATTTTGGATTTTAGATTTTAGATTTGGGATGCAAAAGAATTATTCGTAATCGCTTTTAGCGCTCCATCTGTCGCAATCATTTTTCACGCTTGGTATAACATAAATCAAAAATTTAAGTATCAATAAATACTATAAAATTAAAAAAAAATACAAAATATTACTGATGTCAAATGAGCAGTAAGGAGCAACATCCACGGCTTATTTAAGAAACAAAAATTGCTATTTAATTGTATGAATGACTGCCGACAAAGTAGCACAAATTATTGTAGATTTTATACTGGCAATTCGTAATCCAAAATCTGAAATTCAGTCATCAACCCTTGGCTCAAGCCACTGGGCTTGTCCGAAACAAGTCGGGCGACGTAAGTGGTGACTAGCTCATAGAGACATAACTTGGTACACACTCCCGAATACTTCTCCAGTTTGGGTTATCTGTAAGACTTCTTGTTAAGTCGTGGTTAAAGACCAGCATCTTAGTTGTGTTGAGCGAGGAGACCCTTCGGGTATGCCTTCGGCACACCTTCGGTGAACGGCAATATCCTGCGACGGGAAACCCGTCTTCAGATTTGCCTCACTTAAACAGGTTTGCTAGTTCCTTGGGATTATATCCAATCAAAAACTAGCCCCTTTCACGGGGACGCGCAGTCCCTCGTGTCGTTTTTCCTCTCAGGGCTAAAGCCTCTGAGTTTCCAAACATCCCGCGAGGTTTTATGAGCAATCCCCATGTTTTGTGCCTGGGTGAAGTTTTGTTTGACCGTTTAGCCGATCAACTGGGGCGAAAGCTAGAAGAAGTTGAGTCATGGACTGCCTACCCTGGGGGAGCACCAGCGAACGTAGCTTGTGCTTTGGTGAAGCTGGGGACACCAGCAGCATTTATCGGAGCCGTGGGTGAGGATGCACCAGGTAATGAACTGGTAGAGCTATTACAAAAAGTTGGTGTGGATACAACAGGAGTACAGCGCCATCCCACAGCACCAACGCGGCAAGTGAATGTTGTGCGATCGCTCTCAGGCGATCGCACTTTTGCCGGGTTTAAAGACCATGACACCACAGAATTTGCAGATACGCGCCTCAAAGCTGATAAATTACCTCTGAAGTTATTTGAAGCAGCAGATTTTCTGGTTTTGGGTACTTTGGAACTCGCTTATCCTGAAAGTGGGCAAGCAGTCCACCGTGCGCTTGAGTTAGCAGAACAGTACGATATCAAAATTTTATTGGATGTCAACTGGCGTCCGGTATTTTGGACAAATCCTGACATCGCTCCCCAAAAAATTCAAGAATTATTTAAGCAAGTAGATTTTCTCAAACTTTCAAAAGAAGAAGCAGAATGGCTATTTGATACCGCAGATCCTGGGGCAATTACTTACCGCCTTGATTCTGTAGAAGGCGTGCTGGTGACAGATGGGGAAAACGGTTGCGCCTATTGCCTGGGTGAAAACGAAGGCAAAATACCTGCTTTTTCCATCCCCGTCGTTGATACAACAGGTGCGGGGGACAGCTTTGTGGCTGGGTTCATCCACCAAATCCTCACTCATGGTATTCACAGCTTAAACAATCCAGAGATAGTGAGAAGAATCGTCACATATGCAAGTGGATCGGGGGCATTAACGACTATGAAACCAGGGGCGATCGCCTCCCAACCGACAGCAGATGAAGTGGAAGCTTTTCTGGCTTCGCATCAAGTTTAGGGAGTAGCGCAAGTACAGGTAAAGATTATGGCGGGAGCGTTCTCGCGGAGTTAGGTAAGGGGAGGGGGACACGGCGATGTGTGCCTCCTTACCCAATAAAGTCAGAGGTTTTGGAATTTTCGGTCAGTTAACTTTGCCTGGAAGCACTAGCTCAGATGACTTGATTAGCAACAAAGATGCCTGTAGTGCCATTCGCCAAACTAGCGTAGAAAGCGATTTGACCGACATCATTGAGTCCTTCTCCAAAAAACTCAAGGTTTGTCACCGTCGAACCAAACAGAGAATCGCCGGTGGCAATAACCTTATCAGCTATCGGATCTGATCCAGTGTAGATGCCTTCACCACGGGTATCGGCGTCTAGGGAAGCGAGAAAAGCGACATCTCCACTATTATTAATAGAAGGATTGAAGTTAAAACGAGCAAACGGACCACTGGTATCAGCAATCGTTGAAATCACGCCATCGTTTTTGGTGAAGATGCCACTACCTCCTCCATCTAAGCTTCCACCAAAGGCTACTGTTCCTGCATCGTTGAGCGAAGGGTTATCTAAGGAGAGAGTGCCGAAACTGCTGAAAGGTCCACTATTATCAACAACGGTAGTAACTACCCCGTTGCTATTGATAGATATACTGTCCGTACCCTTGGAAGGTTGTAATGTTCTATAGAGTACTGTTCCTTCCGCATTAATGTCAGAACTAGAGAACCTAACAAAGTTGTCGCTGGTCTCAACAATAGGAGTGAGCGCTCCACCATTACCAGTGAAAACGCTTTCGCCCGATGTATCTAGAAGAGCCTGAAAAGCTACCGTTCCCTTATCGTTGATAGAAGGAGAAAATACAGACGAAAAGGAGCCGCTCGTGTCAGCGATGGTAGAAGTCGCCCCACCGTTACCAACAAAGATGCCGCTGCCACCCTCGTCTACATCAGCAGCAAAAGCCACCGTTCCTTGGTTGTTGAAGGAAAAATCGCTGTAGATGAAAGAAAAAGGACCGTTGGTGTCAGCAATAGTGGTCGTTGCTTTACCGTTACCAATGAAGATACCGTTACCTCCTGCATCTAATTCAGCAGCAAAGGCAACTGTTCCCGTATTGTTAATTGCAGGTCTAGGATAATTCGTGAAAGATTTAAACGGACCACTGGTGTCAGCAATCTTCGTAAACTTATAACTTACATTACCCCCTAGACCATCAAGCAAGTTATTGCCATTCGAGCGGAAAATACTATCAGCACCAGAAGTCCCAACGAGGGTGTCGTCTAGCACAGTACCATTGATAAGTGACATAAGTTTTATTTCTATCTCCTCAACTCAATAATCTCAGTGTTGTCCAACCTAGATGTCTAGAATCGGTCATCCTAAATGTATAAGGCTAGTTAATAGATGCTTTCAGAAAAGGAACTGGGATTGATGCGAAGTTATTTAGGACTACCCTGAATTCCAAACAGCTTAATCTTACTAGACAAACGCAAAACTTTTTCTGCTTTATAAGGACGGCTAGCTGGTTTTATCGACTGAACCATAAATTGGCTCTGTTGGCCCTGCAACGAATACACGAGTTGAAACGCATGTTGAGCTTGCGCTTGGTGCGGCACCGTGGTTATAAACTTTAGGTAAAACTAGACAGTACAACAAGAAGGCGGGAAGAAAACCTTCACCACCTTTTGCCCAGCAAAATTGCTTAAATTATCTGGTAACAATATAGTTCAGTTAAGGCTCCAAGTTAAGTAAATTTAAGTAGTGTTCCCAAAAATGGAAATTGAGTGTGGTGGTTCTGGTCGGATTTGTCGTTGCTGTCTGCCAATGTTCTCATTAGCCGAGCCAAAAAGGTGAGAGTCATGTCAAAAACAGAACATCAATACTGCGCTGTAGAAAAGGCAATCTTAAAAAGCTTTAATCGTCAATCTCTACTCTCCAACGACGATTCGCTTTGGAACGGCATCCGCTTCCAGTTCACTCAAAGCAGGAGCGCAAGTGCATTGCCAGAGGAGATTATCTTTCCAGAGAATGCGATTCATCAAAAACCTGGGTAGAAACCCCGTCCTTCTAGGACGGCTTTTTATTTTGCTTTTAGAATATTTGTGAACCATTACCGCCTTGGGGCTACTCAATACCGTGTAGTTTTGCAATCTACTTTCGCTCAGGCAATTATGAACTGATATCTTTTACCCTGTACGCATAACGGTTTTTGCTCCGTAGAGCCTTCTCTTTCGAGAGTAATGTGAGCCTAGACAAAGTTACTGGTCGGTACTTCTAAAAGACACTGGCTTAACCCGCTAAACCTGTTTAATCTTTTAGTTCTAGAGCGTAGAACTGGCCAGAGCGCATTCTACGGTAGGTTCTGAAACCTTGCCAGTAACGGAGTACGCGAAGGTACTGAGTCGGGTCAACTATTCCTAAAGGGAAGAGGCGCTTAAGCCCCGTACCTTTAGGTCGGGGTGTTGACATTTATACAGATATGCCCTCTGGGTACGTTGTTGAAGCGCGAATTAATGGACGCTTGCAAAAAAGCTCCCTTGTCACGGGTCATAGTCTCATCATTCCACGGGGCACAGCTTATTGGCAATCAGACAACCACAAAAGCAAAGGCATTACCTTAGGTTTGAATTTCGGCTTTCTTGAGCGCACTCTCTCTGAATCGATTGACCTAAGTAGTCTTGAACTGCATCCTCAATTTCCGACGTTTGACCCGCTCATTTATCAAATTGGGCTGGCGCTAAAAGCTGAACTAGAACAGAATCCGCATTCTAGCCGCTTATATGCAGAATCTGCCGCGACGTTTCTTGCCACCCATCTTTTCCACCATTACGCCCAAGGCAAACAAAAGGAGCAAATTACAACAAGTGGCTTGCCTAAGTACAAATTACAACAGGTCATTGATTACATCCATGCCAACCTTGAGTGTAATATTGGCTTGACTGAATTGGCTGACTTGGCTCAGATGAGTCTGTCGCACTTCTCTCGATTATTCAAACAATCAACCGGATACTCACCCCATCAGTTTGTCATTAAATGCCGGGTCGAGCGTGCTCGTGAACTCCTGCTCAAAGGTGACTTGTCAATCGCCGATATCACTTATAAAGTCGGCTTTGCCAATCAGGGACATTTAACCAGTCATTTTAAGCGCCTGCTTGGAGTCACGCCTAAGGTCGTTCGAGCAAAGTAGCACAAACGTGTAAAAAAAGCAAAAACTTGTAAGACCAAATAAGAGTGCGATCGCTACTTTGGAAATCAGGACGTACCACAAGTGTCAGATATTGCTTAGTGAGCAAAGTATGCTGGCTGCACCCGCGTCCTAGAAGTCACAAAACTTAGAAGTTCCAAGGAGAGACATTCTTATGACGATAAAATTTACTGGCGGTTGCCTGTGCGGATCTGTCCGCTACGAATGTTCAGCCGAACCCATTGCGATGGGAAATTGCCACTGTCGCGATTGTCAACGGGCGACAGGAACTGCGTATGCCTCCGGGCTTCTCGTGCCGCAAAGTGCAGTCACCATCACCGGAGATGTGAAATACTATGACGTGATTGGTGATAGCGGAAGCATTGTTGGTCGAGGTTTTTGCCCAAACTGCGGTTCCCGATTATTTAGCAAGCCCCCAATTCCTGAGCTTATGGGCATTTTGGCAGGGAGTCTCGATGACCCAAGTTGGTTTCGACCTACGATGGACTTTTACACAGCTAGTGCCCAACCGTGGGATCACATGAACCCGGATCTGCCCAAGTTCGACAAGATGCCAGTGGTGCAGCGGGAGCTCACCGAATAACTGGGTCTGAAGCCCCGTCCTTCTAGGACGGCTTTTTTAACCGTGCTACGACCTTGCTGCCTTCATGATGGATCGCAACCTACCAGTTGATGAAATTGAAGCAAATAACATTGCTGAGGAGATACTTAATAATCCACGTGAGCAGGGTTATTTAACAATCTCAAATGCTCTACAATGGCGACTTCAATATAGTCGTATTATACAGCAAGCTGGCGAGGTAAGCGGTATTATTAGAGTGCGATGAACTGAAATGGTACGACACAAAAGTAAGATTTTATGTGAATTTGGGGATTTTCAGACACCAGTAACTCTAGCCTTAGAGGCGACGAATGTCCTTAATAGGTTAGGTGTGGCACCAAGGTCTGTTTTAGAGCCTACTTGTGGTCGTGGAGCCTTTTTATTGGCTGCTTGTCAAGTATTTTCACAGGTCAATAAATTTCTCGGTGTTGATATTAGTACAGAACATTTAAGTTACCTCAAAGAAAGGGTTACAGCCGAAAAGTATTCTGCACAAATAGAGATTATTAACGGTGATTTTTTTAATTTCAATTGGTCACATATTATTAACACCTTAGCCGAACCATTACTAATTATTGGTAATCCTCCTTGGGTGACAAGTTCCGAGCTAGGCTTATTAAAAAGTTCTAACTTACCGCAAAAATCGAATTTTCAAGGAAAAAGCGGATATGATGCGTTAACGGGCAAAAGTAATTTTGATATTTCCGAATGGATGCTGCTAAAGCATTTAGAGTGGCTGAAAGAACGGACTGGCATAATTGCAATGTTATGTAAGACTTCTGTTGCCAGAAAAATTCTCACTCATGTTTGGCAGTATAAGCAAAAAGTTATCCGTGCTCAAATTTATAGAATAGATACGCTTAAAAACTTTAATGCATCTGTAGATGCCTGTTTTTTTGTTTTGTTGATTGGAGATGGGAGTTTATCAAATACTTGCGAGATTTTCGAGGATTTGTCTGCTCAAAAGCCATCACACGTTATTGGGTACCAAGATAATACACTCGTTTCCAATGTCATAGATTATAAGCGTTGGTCTCATTTACGAGAAACTAACTCAGTTTATATTTGGCGTTCAGGCTTGAAACATGACTGTTCCAATGTTATGGAATTAGAACAAGAAGGTGATAAATTCCGTAACGGATATGGTAATGTTTTTTCTCTTGAACGAGATTGGGTTTACCCACTTTTGAAAAGTTCCGATGTTGGAAATAGTCGTACATCTACTTGTAGAAAATATGTTCTTGTTACTCAACGGTATATTGGCGAGGATACAACACACTTAAAGTTTGATGCTCCCAAGATATGGGGCTATCTTCAGAATTATCGAGAGTATTTGTCAAAGCGTAGCAGTTCTATTTATCGGAATCGTCCAGAATTTTCTATATTTGGCGTCGGGGAATATACTTTTGCACCTTGGAAAGTCGCTATATCAGGTTTTTACAAAACTCTTAACTTTGTGCAAGTAGATCCGATTGACGGACAACCTGTTGTCTTTGACGATACAATTTACTTTTTATCATGCGGATCTAAATCTGAGGCATCTTTTATTGCTGCTTTGCTAAATTCGCAGCCAGCCAAAGAGTTTTTAGAATCAATGATTTTTTGGAGTGATAAGCGACCAATAACTATTGAATTACTCAAGCGGCTAAATTTGCGAGCATTAGCCCAGGTTTTGGGTAAAGAAGAGGACTATAACGGTTACGCCTTAAGCAATTATTATCAAAAATCTTCTATTTTGCCACTATCTCAGCATAGCCGTTATGAAACTTCTCCCATCAACTCGCCTAAACCCCCAAACTCACTCTAATCTTCTGCACAATCACCTCTTGTGGATCGGAAATATCCACAGTAATTGCACCAGATGGCTCCTCAAGGGTATTAAACTGACTTTTGAGGAGTTCTTCGGACATAAAGTGATCCTGACGCATATGCAGGCGCTTTTGAATTAACTGAAATGATCCCTTAAGGTAAACCAGCTTGACGCGTTCCTCATCCAATACCAAAACTTCGCGATAGCTGGCTTTTAGTGCAGAACACGCCAGCACCACATTTTTATTCTCTTGCAACCACTGTTGTATTGCCTGTTGTAAAGCAAGCAGCCAAGGCATCCTATCTAAATCATTTAGGGGGATACCATGCCGCATCTTCTCTATATTCTCTGGCGAGTGGAAAGCATCAGCATCAGCAAACTCGCAGTGTAAAGAGTCCGCCAACAGTTGCCCGATGGTGGACTTTCCAGAACCAGAGACACCCATTACAAGAATAATCATCTGGGCAAATTTGGATTTTAGATTTTAGATTTTTAACCACAGATGTAGGCGTAAGCCTACATCTGTGGTTTCATTTCTAATTAACTCAAAAACTCACGCGGATCTGTCACATACCCAGTGACTGCAGAAGCTGCGGCGGTGTAGGGCGAAGCAAGATAAACTCCAGCTTCTTTATGCCCCATACGTCCAGGGAAGTTGCGGTTGGTGGTAGAAACGCAAATTTCTGGCTCATTCATCCGCCCAAAGGTGTCTTTGGGACCACCCAAGCAAGCGGCGCAGGAAGGCGCAGCCGGTTCAATGCAACCAGCATCTAAGAAAATTTCCGAGAGGGTTTGCTCTTCGTACTTCAATGTAAACAGGTCTTCGTAGACTTTTTGAGTGGCGGGTACTATGTAGGTGGGAACCTTCACCTTGTGACCTTTGAGAACTTGTGCTGCATGGAAAAAGTCCTCTGTTTTGCCGCCCGTGCAGGAACCGATATAAACTCGGTTAATCTTGACATCGCTGCATTCGCGTGCCAAAGCGCGGTTATCGGGGGAGTGGGGTTTGGCAACGACTGGTTCTAGTTTGGAGACATCATAGCGATGCTGACTGTAGAATTTGGCATCAGAGTCTGTGTATACTGACTCAAAAGGTTTGTTGGTACGTCCTCTTAAATATTCAAATGTGGTTTCATCGGGAGCAATGGTACCATTCTTGCCGCCAGCTTCAATCACCATGTTGCACAAGGTCATCCGTTCTTCCATCGTCATTTGTTCGACGGCTTCGCCACTAAATTCCATCGTCCGATAGGTTGCCCCAGCAACGCTGATATCGCCGATTATTTGCAAAATCAGGTCTTTCGCTAACAAGTAAGGAGGCATTTCGCCATCCAATACAAAGCGCATGGTGGCGGGAACTTTGATTAACAGTTTGCCAGTTCCCATGATGAAGCCAGCGTCTGTGTTGCCGATACCTGTGGCAAATTGACCAAAAGCACCAGCGTTACAAGTGTGGGAGTCGGTACCAAATAAGACTTCACCTGGGCGGGTGTGACCTTCTTGGGCTAAGGCGACATGGCAAACGCCTTTGTAGTCTGGGTTTGCCTTAAAGTTGGCACGGTCAGTAATGTCGTAAAAGTATTTTATACTTTGTTCTTTAGCAAAATCACGTAAAATATCAACGTTGCGGTTAGCTCGTTCGTCGGCGGTGAAAATATAATGGTCGGGAATTAACACGATTTTTTCGGAGTCCCAGACTTTGGCATCAGCACCAAACTCGCGTTTGAAAACGCCGATGGTTCCCGGTCCACAAACATCGTGTGTCATTAAAACATCAACATTAACCCAGATATTTTCCCCCGGTTCGACGACTGATCGACCGGAGGCTTTTGCCAAAATTTTTTCTACAAGGGTCATGCCCATAGCGATCGCGTTCTTGTAAAAGGGTACAAATTATATCCTACCTGCCTGGTTGTCTGTCAACCAAACATTCATCAGGAAATAACGGATAAGCATCTCCACATATCCTGCAATAGCCAGATGCCAAAATTCTCTCGAAACCTCTAACCTACAACTGTCGAATCCGAGAAATTAACTTGTGGATGCAATTTTAGAGCGATCGCACCAACTCAAGCAAGACCTCACTGATTTTGTCTATGACGCTGAAGACGAACTCGCACAAGCACTGGAAACCTATGCTGCTGTGAAGTCCCGTCGTGGAAGCGGTGATAATTTTCAACAAGAACTGATTATTGACTCATTTATTACAGAAGGGCGAGTCGGTGACGACTCACCATTGGATTTGTTTATTCAAAGCCACCAAGAGTTGTCGGAGAGCGATCGCAAACTGATCAAAAGTTGGCATCGCACTTTTATTGGCTTATTTGCTATTACAAAAATTCTACCTGATGGCTTTGAGTTTAGGAACTGGCTAACAGATAAACACTACACTGTCAAGCCGGACAATGCCCAAAAACTACAGGAAATGTCTCGGCTGAAAGAGGGAGAAATTTTACTGACTCGCATTTCTCCTGTAACTGATAGCTACTGGACGTTCTCTGGTCCTTACACGCAAATGGGTAAATTGGGCAAACCAAAACTCGCAGTAGCTATTGGTAATTTTAAAGAGAATTATAAAGAACATCTTTATGGAGATGCGCCTGAGTTGCTAGAGGAAGCTTGGCAGTCTGTAGAAGTTTATCATCAGCAGTTTCTAGACTTTTTTGGCGCTGATGAAGTCACAATGCCAGGATATCAACTAAACAAAAAGATTGCCGAATTCCAAGAAATATTAACGAAAAAACGCTTGGAAGAAGCAGGCATTGATCCCTCAAAATCTCTGGAAGAAGTAGCACAAGAAGCTGGTATTGGAGAAGAAGAAATCAAAGCAGTTGCAGAAGAATTTGGTACCGACTCTCAAGCCGTTTCGCAAATGTTTGACAACAAAAACGGTACCAGCAAAATGGTAACGCCAAAAGTTGATTTGCCTGCTGAACTTAAAAAAGCAGAACAGTTGACAGCTATATCCCACCCGCGTTGGGGACAGATGTTTCTCCCAACCTACTTTAAGATGAAGGCAATTTTAGAAGCAGAAGATTGGCAAAGTGTAGAAGGTGCTGAAAAACTCATTCGTTTCTATTTACAAGATAAAAGTATTAATGCCTTCATTTGGCATCGGTTAGCTCAACAGTATCCAACACAATTACAAAAAGTGCTGCAAACATTTCTTCAACGTCCAGAATTTCAGCTTCAAACTGACTTGGATGCTCTATTACAAGAATACAACAAACCGATAGAGCCAGAATTACCAGAAATTGCCAGCGTCCCAATACATCTAAACAATTTATTTCAAGAAGCTGTGGTAGAAGTTCACAAATCTAAGCCCAAAGAGAAAAGTCAAAAGCAGTCAGCCAAGGGCTTTCAAAAATGAGATCAAGATACAAGCAGGGGAAGTTGTACTTAACGCAGTACACTTCCCTGTATCCGAAAATCTTTAAACTGGCACACCTTGTATCACACTCACAGCAGATGCAGTGGGAACAATTCTAATGAGCTGAAATCCTGCCTTTTCCATTAGGGTGCGATACTCTTGTTCCGTGCGTTCGCACCCACCCGGACATAATACCAACATATGTAGGTCAATCAACTTGGCAAAAAAAGGCTGATTACCGGGTGGAATGACTTGCTCTACAATCAATAGCTTGCCGTGTTCTGGCATTGCTTCGTGACAACGCTTAAGAATGGCGATCGCCCGTTCATCATCCCCGTGGAAAAAACCTGCACAAAACGCGCAACCCTTTTACGGTTACTCGTTCTACGCTCCACGATTACTCGTGAAGTGCCCCAAATCGAGCGGTTTCTTAGAAAAAATTGTCAAGCTTTCACGAAAAATGCCGCTCGATTTGTTGTCGGGTTGCGCGTTTTGTGTAGATTAATGCGTCCCCACAAAATTTGTATTGTACTCAAGTAAGAACCGCTATAAAAAGTTCGTTTCAAACAAAAAAACAGCCGCCTCCACAAAGGAAGCAGCTGTTTTATCAAAGGTGGGCAAAACCCACCCTACAAAAATCTTAGTAATCGAAGTCGCCGCCGCCCATACCAGCGCCAGCACCAGCAGGAGCGTTATCCTTTGGCTCAGGCTTGTCAACCACGATACACTCGGTGGTCAAGACCATACCAGCGATAGATGCAGCGTTTTGCAGAGCAGAACGTGTCACTTTAGCTGGGTCAACAATACCAGCCTCAAAGAGATCAACGAACTCGTTCTTGGCAGCATCGTAGCCAATGTTGAATTCTTTTTCCTTCACGCGCTCAGCAATGACAGCGCCATTCTGACCAGCGTTTTCAGCAATTCTCTTGAGAGGAGCAGCCAAGGCGCGAGAGACAATCAACGCACCAGTCAACTCTTCACCTTTGAGATTGCTATTTGCCCACTCTTCTAGCCCAGGAGCGAGGTGAGCCAGAGTTGTACCACCGCCAGGAACGATACCTTCTTCCACAGCAGCCTTGGTTGCGTTGATGGCGTCTTCCAAGCGCAGCTTCTTGTCCTTCATTTCCGTTTCGGTCGCCGCGCCTACCTTAACGACAGCCACACCACCAGCTAGCTTAGCCAGACGCTCTTGCAGCTTCTCTTTGTCGTAGGAAGATTCGGTTTCATCGATTTGACGACGAATTTGCTCAACACGAGCCTTAACAGCAGCTTCGTTACCTTCGGCAACAATGGTGGTGTTATCTTTGGTGATCGTGATGCGGCGAGCCTTACCTAGCGCATCCAGCTTGGTGCTTTCCAGCTTCAAACCAGCATCTTCGGTGATCACTTGACCACCAGTGAGGATACCGATGTCTTCCAGCAATGCTTTGCGGCGATCGCCAAAACCAGGAGCCTTGACAGCAGCCACGTTCAGCACACCGCGTAGGCGGTTGACGACCAGGGTTGCCAAAGCTTCTTTCTCGATATCTTCGGCGATAATCACCAAAGGACGACCAGCACGTGCAACTTGCTCAAGGACGGGTACGAGGTCTTGTACCAGAGCGATTTTCTTATCGGTCAGCAGGATGAAAGGTTCATCGAAAACTGCTTCCATCCGCTCGGGATCAGTTGCAAAATAGGGAGAGATGTAGCCTTTGTCAAAGCGCATCCCTTCGGTGATTTCCAATTCGGTGGTCATGGACTTCCCTTCTTCCAAGGAAATCACGCCTTCTTTGCCCACCTTATCCATTGCTTCGGCAATCATCTGACCGACTTCTTCGTCGTTACCAGCAGAGATTGAACCAACTTGTGCGATCGCTTTGGAATCTTCTACAGGACGAGCGTGTTCTTTGATTTTTTCTACTAAGAAGTTGGTACCCTTATCAATACCACGCTTTAGCAAAATGGCATTCGCACCTGCTGCAACGTTCCGCAAGCCTTCTTTTACGATTGCATGAGCCAAAACGGTCGCAGTTGTGGTGCCATCACCTGCAGCATCGTTGGTTTTGGAAGCCGCTTGACGGATCAGAGCAACGCCAGTGTTTTCGACGTGGTCTTCCAATTCAATTTCTTTAGCAATGGTCACACCGTCATTAACGATTTGTGGTGCGCCAAACTTTTTCTCTAGCACTACGTTCCGACCTTTGGGACCGAGGGTCACAGCAACAGCCTCAGCCAGAATATCCATGCCTTTCTCTAGGGCACGACGTGCGTTTTCGTTGTAGATAATGCGCTTTGCCATAATTGTCAAAGAATTTTGAAAAGAACAGTACGAATTTGTAAGTTGTCCTTTGCCCTTTGCCAATAATTCATGACAAAGGACTCATGACTATGAAACGATTGCTAGAATGTCTTTTTCTGAGAGCAGGACGTATTCGTCGGTTCCAAGTTTGATGTCGGTACCAGCGTACTTCGAGTAGAGAACTTTTTCTCCCACTTTGACATCCAGTGGCTGACGACTACCGTCATCTTTGAACTTGCCATCACCCACAGCGACAACCTCGCCCACTTGGGGCTTTTCTTTTGCGTTGTCGGGCAAATACAGACCACCTGCGGTCTTTTCTTCAGCGGCGCTTACTTTGACGAAGACGCGATCGCCCAGAGGTTTAACTGTAGAAACGCTTAGAGATACAGCTGCCATACCAATTTCTCACCTTGTTAGCACTCTCGACTCCTGAGTGCTAATTTAGCGAAACCTAGCGTGCAATGGCAACATTTTCTTTTGTACGGGTTCCCGAACTTTACTCGTGCTATCCTACTTAAGTATAAATACTCAACTTTTCCTAGCTTTCAGGTTTTATTCCGTAAAGGACGAATATTGATATATGGGCAACTTTGTTTGCAAAGCTGGGATATTGATATAGAACAGTAATCAGGGAGCCGCGAATTGAGTAACACTACAGTGAACCAGTCCTGCCTTCAGCTACCACAGACCACGACACGACCAGCGAAGAAAGCCCTAAGTATTTCTCTAGAAACTTTAGGACTGTCAAAAATTCAAACGGACCTTTTCATCTGTACTGTCCAGACAGTTTCTAAATGCTTCTCAAAACAAACTCGTTTGCCATTTTGGAAATACTTGAAAAAGCGCCTCAAACAGCTCAATCTTCGCCTACCACAAGATAGCAATTCTAGTTGCCTCTTTAGAAATAAAGCTAACTGCTTGCAAGTTTGTTGTTCTAGACTGATAATAGAGGATTACCCGGATGCTGTGCGGTATCGCCCAACAACCCCGGAAGTAATTGTTCGGATTATACGAGAACACTTATTAGGCAACAATGTGGTAGAAGAATATGCATTTTTAACCCATCCTTTGCCAGAAAGTTCCCAAGTTTGTCGTGAAAAGCTTATAGAAGCTTAACATCCAACAAGGATATGGCACAGTAGTAAACAAATGAAAGTGCGGGTTAATTGTAATTTGGGAACATCTTGAGACCAACATTTACTTGTTAACCTGAATAATTATTATTTTATCAGTGTTTTTTAACCCGCAACTTTCAAAGCGATATATAATAACGCATTATGAATACTACTGCTCTACGTATCCTTACTGGAGTTTTGCCGTTAGTACAGAATTTCTTGAAGGTGATATCCACTTTTGGGACTTGATGTAACAAGGGCAAGTTAAGTGAGAAAAAGCACCACACCTCCTTAATCCACCAGAGAGGATGACGATTCAAGACCTTGATGGATCAAGCGCGATAAGTGCCACTGCTATGAAAGAACCCAGCATGAAAGATCACAAACGACTTCTACTTATTGATGATGACCCTAACCTCATCTTGCTGGTGAAGGATTATTTGGAATTCCGGGGTTATGATGTCACCACCGCCGAAAATGGTCGAGAAGCACTGGAAGTTTTAGAGCAGGATATTCCAGACATGATCATTTGCGATGTGATGATGCCGGAAATGGACGGGTATACTTTTGTAGAACAAGTCCGGCAAACCGAACGCACCAGCTGGATTCCCGTTCTATTCCTTTCAGCGAAGGGACAAAGCGCAGACCGAGTTAAAGGTCTGAATAAAGGTGCTGATGTGTACATGGTCAAGCCTTTTGAGCCAGAAGAATTGGTAGCACAAGTAGAATCTTCTCTGAAGCAGACCATTCGCTGGAAAGAACATCAAGCAAAAGGAGGAGAAAACGGTTCCCGCATCCAAGTTCCCTTCGATGTGCAGTTAACCCCAACGGAACTCAAAGTCGTGCAATTTGTGGCTCGGGGTTTAGCTAATCGCGAAATAGCTGAAGAATTAAATGTCAGCCAACGCACCGTTGAAAGCCATGTGTCGAATATGTTGGGCAAAACCAATCTCCACAATCGCACTGAACTAGCACGGTGGGCAATTGAAAATCAAATGGCATAAGTACAGTGCACACTCCTGAGTACTGACGAGCTTTTCGCCTGCTTTGGTTCCTACTAGATGAGGAGCCACTGCGCCCTTGGGCATCCCCCCGAGAAGCGTGCAAATGGGGTGCGACTGCTGTTGCCGAGTGCTGAGTAGCTGGCTAACTCAGCACTCTTACTCATTTGTCAGGACTTATTTACCAACCGTCTTCTCCAGTAATGAATCGGTGCGAAATTTCTAAATTCAGTTCATTCAGGTACGTTAAGGCACTGGCAATCTGGAAAACAGTTCCTCGTAGTTCCAAATCAAAACAGCCTTGTTGCGGCACATGACCATTGAGCTGGGCTGCAGCCATATCGACTGTGATGCCGCAATAGGAAATGAGCCGTGAAATGACTGGTTGTTCGTGCCACTCCTTGGGAATACGAACTGTAATACGAGTTGTGGTGCGTCGGTTGTCTCGAAAATCGATAGTAGATTTACCCTGTTTCCTTGGAATTGCCATAATAGCTTTCCTTTCAAATGGTTTGATGCGGGTTTTATGTTACACATTTTTTTCTCCCGCCACAAAAATCTTGACACTAATCTTCTCAAATGGGTCTACTGTCATGACCCCCCAAATTCCTTCTGGTATTAATCACCTGTTTATCGGTCGGAATATAGGGTATTACTAAGATTTTACATAAGCAGGTTCCAAAACGCAGAACAACCGCGCTGCAGCAAGGTGAAACTTGGAACAGAAGCGGAAATATGGCGAATACATTAACCAACTTTGAGGATGTCCAGAAAAGCAAAAACTGCTCTTGGCAATAAAGCGTCTGCCAGAATCGCTACCCCAATCACTCGCTCTAGCGGTACTGGCAAACTCCTCACTTCTATCTCTTCTAAAATGGGTTCAGCCGCAAGTCGAGCCATCACAGTCGCCCCCAATCCTTGCTTGACCATACTGAGAATCGTCGAATCTTCCCTCAGCTCGTAGTCAATCTTGAGAGTTTGACCAAATTGTAAAAAATGAGCGCTGACTGTTTTGTTATGTTGAGGACTACGAAGATTCACAATCATTGGATACTTTGCTAACTGTTCCCAACTGAGTGACACACCAGGAGCAATCGACCCAGGCGGTAGCAGCGCAACAAATTCATCTCGAAATAGCTCCCACGTCTCAAATTCTGTACTACTTGGCAGCAACGTGAAGCCAACATCCGCCTGACCTTCTCGCAGTGCCTGTTCTACCTCTGCATAGCGATCGCACTCGGTCATCACAACGCTAATCGTTGGCAATTTCTCGCGAAAACGAGCGATGACCTTTGGGAGTACGTGAGTTGCGATGCTCCTTACACAAGCAACGCGAACCTGTCCCGTCTGTAATCCTTTCTCTTGGTTGGCTTTTTCCCGAATCACCTCTAATAAATGCAAAACTTGACGCGCTTCCTGAATCATCTGCTCTCCAATTGGCGTCAAAATTGCACCGTAGCGACCCCGAAAGAGCAACACAATTCCCAGTTCTTCTTCAAGTGTGGCGATCGCATGACTGACAGTTGATTGAGATAGCCCCAATTCTAGAGCAGCCGAACTGAAGTTACCGTGGTTGGCAATAGCCACGAAAGCCCGTAACTGAGAGATTTTTAACTTACTGTCGTTGACTTCATTCATCTAGGTAAGAAAAGCCACATTTAGATAAAAGCAAAAGCCTTTGACCTTTATCTATCGATTTTATCGATATAAGGTATCTAAAGAATACTTTGCTTTCCAATTTCGTAATGGCTACACTGTCTAATGTCGGCGAATAAAGCATTTCATTACTAAAAGATGAATTCATTATTTTCTCTAATTCTTTGCTTTATTATCTTGCTGTGCAGCGTTATTAAAGGATACTTTGTTGCCTATCCACTTTTACTTTCTCTGGTCATCCTATTTATTACTTTTGCTTTCCAAGGATTTCCAGTCAGAGATTTAATTGTAATGGCTTTTGCTAGTAGTCAAAAAGCTTTTCCAATCATCCTAATTTTATTATTAATTGCAGCAGTGACAGCGGTTTGGATGGCTGCGGGAACAATACCTGCTTTGGTTTACTATGGAACCCAACTCATCAATCCTCAATATTTTATTCTTTCAGCCTTTGTCCTCACCAGTTCTATTTCTGTACTACTAGGCACCTCCTTCGGCACAGTCAGTACTGTAGGAGTTGCCCTAATGATTATGGTGAAAGGAGAGGATGTTAATCCTCACATAGTTGCTGGAGCAATCATCGCAGGAGCTTATTTTGGAGACAGATGTTCTCCTATGTCTTCTAGTGCCAATCTTGTTGCTAGCATTACCAAAACCAAGCTACATAAAAACATAATAGCTATGATATCAACTGCTTGGTTGCCTTTAATGGCTTCTAGCCTGATTTATTTAATCCTTTCAATCAGCAATCCAGTTCAAGTTAGAAATAGCCGTTTTATTTCAGAAATTCCTAATTCTTTTAATATTAACCCACTGGTTTTACTTCCAGCCTTTGCCGTGATAGCTCTTTGTATTTTTAAAGTAGAAGTTAAACTGACATTACTCGTGAGTATCTCGATTGGATTCGTTTTAGGAATATTTTTTCAGAGTTATTCTTTTGTTAAACTAATAAATTTCGTTATGTTTGGATTCCATTTAGAACCAAGAATGGACTTAAGTGAAGTTCTGACAGGAGGAGGCATCTTTTCGATGCTTCAAGTTTCGATAGTCGTCATCCTATCGACTTCTCTATCAGGACTAATCATTGGAACAAAGACATTAGCAACTGTGGAGAATATTATCAATAAAGTTTCTTCCAGAAGTAGTTTATTTTTAGGAACTACTATAGTTGGGTTAGCATCCGCCGCTTTTGGTTGCACTCAAACGCTTGCGATTCTCATGACTCACCAGCTTGTAAAGGAAAAGTATGAGCAACAGCTAAATAGTTATCAATTGGCAACTGATATTGAAAACACAGCTGTTGTACTTTCACCTCTCATTCCTTGGAATATTGCCGGACTAGTACCAGCAACTATATTAATGACTGATTCAGGATTTATTCCCTACGCTGTTTATTTATATTTAATACCCCTGTTGAATTGGGTTCAATTTAAGGTCTTAGAATCCAAGACACAAGGCGAATTTGAATAAATTTCTTGATATTTAAATAAGATAAAACTTATGAACCACAAACAGTTCTTAATTCGAGACGCCAATTCTAGCGACATTTCTACTTTTATGGAGCTAATTCGGCTTAAGGCTGAATTTGATGGCTGTCTTGACTTTCTAGAGGCTACACCGAAGAAACTAGAAGATACTTTATTTTGTGAAAATCCACTTGCCTTTGTTTTGTTAGCTGAGATTGACGGGAATCCAATTGGATTTGCAACTTATCACCGGATATATTCCACTTTTCTTGCTCAGCCAGGAATTTGGCTAGATGATTTATATATCAAAGCTGAATATCGCAGGCTTGGGATCGGTGAAGCGCTGATAAAACGTTTATGTCAAATTACCCAAAAAATAGAGGGTGGAAGAATCGATTGGATAGTTGCAGTAAATAATACTCCAGCAATTCAGTTTTACGAAAAAATGGGCGCGAAAATTATCCAAAAGTCAAGGTTTTGTCGGCTGGATAGGGAGGAGATTAAGCAAAAAACAGCACCCTAAGGGGCGATCGCCACTAAGGGACGGGGGTAAAGCGCGATCGCCTCAGTATGGACAATACCAAGTTCTGTTTGCTACTGAAAGTAAAGCCTAATTGTTGGAGCAACTACAGCAAGTACCACTACTTGTGGTTTACTGAGTAATAATGTAAACGCTGTAAAAAGCTGAGGGTGTAATGTCTAGGATCGGTTGCTGGGGCAGCTTAGTAGGGATTGCGATCGCACTTGGAAATACTTTCAATGCACATTGCGCTCTTGCTCAAATCACACCGGATGGGACTTTACCTAATAATTCTATTGTCACTCCCTCTGGTAACACCATCAATATCACTGGCGGAACACAAGCAGGAAACAACCTTTTCCACAGTTTCCAAGAATTCTCTATTCGCACTGGTAACGGAGCTTTCTTCGATAATGCGCTTAACATTCAAAACATCATTAGCCGAGTAACAGGTGGGTCGATATCTAACATTGATGGTTTCATCCAGGCTAAGGGTGCAGCTAACGTGTTTCTGCTTAATCCAAATGGGATTATCTTTGGTCCAAATGCCAGTTTGAATGTCGGTGGTTCATTTGTGGCAACAACGGCAAATGCGATCCAATTTGGCAATATTGGCTTTTTCAGCGCTGATAACCCGAATGCACCCACTCCATTGCTGACAATAAACCCTTCAGCATTGCTGTTCAATCAACTCCCGACTGCCATCATCAACCGTTCTCAAGCAGCCGCAGGAACGAATCCAGCAGGTGTTGAAGTCACGGGTTTGAAAGTACCAGAGGGCAAGAGTTTGCTCTTGGGGGGTGGAAACATCAACGTTGAAGGTGGCGCACTCAGGGCTTATGGTGGGCGTGTCGAGTTGGCAGGATTGGCGGCACCGGGAGTCGTGGGACTAAATGTGGCGGACAATACTCTCAGTTTCAGTGTTCCTAATGAAATTGCTCGCGCCGATATATCTTTGACTAATGCGGCTGAAATCAATGTCCGTGGTGCAGATGGCGGGAGTATCGCCATCAATGCTCAAAACTTGAGCTTGGCAGGAGAAAGTAAACTACGGGCGGGGATAGACACGGGATTGGGTACGCCCCAAAGCAAGGCGGGAGATATTGATATTAATGCAACAGGAGCAACGACTTTAACTGATGGCAGCTTTATTGCCAATGTTCTGCAAGCAACGTCTGTAGGTAAAGGTGGCAACATCAATATCACTACTGGGTCACTTGGGCTTATCAATGGTAGTAACCTAAATACTAGCAACTTGGGGCAAGGGGATGGTGGCAACATCAATATCACTACTGGGTCACTTGGGCTTATCAATGGTAGTAACCTAAATACTAGCAACTTGGGGCAAGGGGATGGTGGCAACATAAATCTTAATATTCGCGATGCCCTGACTTTAGCTGGAGTGGATCAAAACGGAATCGGCAGTGCCATCGTAAGCAGTGTACGATCGCAAGCCGTAGGTAAGGGAGGTAGTCTCAATATACAGGCAGGCTCAGTTTCCTTAGCCGATGGCGCTTATGTCGATGTCAGTACTTTTGGAAAGGGCGATGCTGGCAATGTCTCAATACTGGCTAGGGACACTGTCTCGCTCTCATTTGCCTACATTTATAGCAATGTAGAAGCAGGGGGAGTAGGCAATGGTGGCAATATCAACATTACAGCCTCTTCACTCTCGTTAAAAGATGGCGCCCAACTACAAACTACACTGCGTGATGCTGATACCCAGAATAACCTCCCAGGAGGTCGTGGAAATGCAGGTAATATCAACATTGATGTTCGTAGTGCGGTAACTCTTGCTGGGGTGAAGGACGGAGTTAATAGTGGCATTTTTAGCAGCGTGGGAACTGGGGCAGAGGGCAATGGCGGTAGTATCAACATCAAATCAGGAACCTTTTCTTTAACTGATGGTGCTCGACTAAATGCCAGTACTTTAGGTAAAGGGAATGCTGGTAGTATATTTATCCAAGCTTCTGATTCTGTTTCCCTTGACAATAGCGGCATAAAGAGCGATGTAGATACAGGGGCAGAAGGCAATGGCGGTAGTATCAACATCAACGCTGGTTCCGTGACAGTACAAAACGGAGCTGAACTGTCTACCACGGTTTCGGGAAAAGGGAATGGGGGCAACATTATTATTAATGCCCGCGATCGCATTTCTTTTGACGGCAAGGGAGAGGAAATATTTAGCCGTGCAAACACTAGTGTACGACAAGGGGGCGAGGGCAAAGCCGGAGACATCCAGGTAACAACGGGTACTCTATCATTGAACAATGGAGCATTTTTCAGTAGCAGCACCTTAGGAAAAGGCGACGCTGGAAATATCACGATTGATGCGAGCGATCGCATTAGCTTTGACGGTAATAGTTATGCCTCAAGCACTGTGGGTACACAAGCTGTCGGTAAGGGAGGAGATATCCGGGTAACAACTGGCTCACTCTCATTGACTAATGGCGCTCAACTGAATACCAACGTTTCAGGGCAAGGTGACGCAGGCAATATCACTGTTGATGCGAGCGGTACGATTACTTTTAACGGTGGCAATAGCGGCATAAAGAGCGATGTAAATACAGCGGCAGAAGGCAAAGGCGGTAGTATCAACATCAACGCTGGTTCCCTGACAGTACAAAACGGGGCTGAACTGTCTACCACGGTTTCGGGAAAAGGGAATGGGGGCAACATTATTCTTAATGCCCGCGATCGCATTTCTTTTGACGGCAAGGGAGAGGAAATATTTAGCCGTGCAAACACTAGTGTACAACAAGGGGGCGAGGGCAAAGCCGGAGACATCCAGGTAACAACGGGTACTCTATCATTGAACAATGGAGCATTTTTCAGTAGCAGCACCTTAGGAAAAGGCGACGCTGGAAATATCACGATTGATGCGAGCGATACGATTACCTTTAACGGTGGCAGTTCTGCCCAAAGCAGTGTGTATGATAGCGGTGTGGGCAAAGGCGGAGACATCCGCGTGAGAACAGGCTCACTCTCATTGACTAATGGCGCTCAACTGAATACCAACGTTTCGGGGCAAGGTGACGCAGGCAATATTACTGTTGATGCCCGCGATACAGTTAATTTAGATGGCGTAGTAGGCGATGAAATTAGTGGTATTTACAGCAGTTTGCTAAGTGGTGTTGGTAAAGGGGGAGACATCCGGGTGACAACAGGTTCCCTTTCTGTTACCAATGGCGCTCAACTATCTAGCAGCACGGATGGGCGAGGGAATGCAGGCAATATCACGGTTGATGCCCGCGATACAGTTACCTTTGAAGGCATAGGAAAGGATAAACTTTTTGGCAGCAGTGCAAGAACTACACTGGGAAGTAATGGTGTAGGTAATGGTGGAAATATCCGCGTGAATGCTAGGGCGCTGTTCTTAAAAAATGGTGGTCAACTCAATGCTGATAGCTTCGGGCAAGGTAATGCAGGCAGCATCACCATCGATACCCGCGATACAGTTGCCTTTGACGGCGTAGCTAGTAATGGAAATTACAGCGCGGCACAAACCTCAGGACGTCAAGGCAATGGCGGAGATATCCGGGTGACAACTGGAACACTCTCATTGACTAATGGCGGTCTACTATTTACCTCTGCACGAGGAAATTCAGGCAATATCACTATTAACGCCCGTGATGCCGTTAACTTTGATGGCGTAGGCAGCAACGGAAGCTCCAGTGGTGCTGTTAGCCTATCGTTACCTGGAGGAGTAGCTGGTAAGGGGGGAGACATCCAGGTGACAACAGGTTCCCTTTCTGTTACTAATGGCGCTCAACTGCTTTCCAGCACCGCTGCGCGGGGCAATGGCGGCAATATCACCATCGATGCCCGCGATACTGTTAAATTTGATGGCACTGGTAGCAATCAAGCTTCCAGTGGTGCCTACAGCACAGTAGAATCTGATGGCGTAGGCAATGCAGGAAATATCAAGCTCACAACTGGTTCCTTATCTTTAAACAACGGTGGGCAACTCAGTGCCGCTACCGCTGGGCAGGGTAATGCGGGTGATATCACTATTGATGCCCGTGATGCCGTTACCTTCAACGGCACAGGCAGCAATGGACGTTTTAGCGGTGTCTACAGCACAGTAGAATCTGGTGGCGTTGGTAAAGGGGGAAATATCCAACTTAAATCCGGAACATTCTCCTTGTCCAATAATGCTCTGATCAATGCCGCTACCAGTGGACGCGGAGATGCAGGTAACATATCTGTGACGGTAAATGATGCTGTTTCGCGGAGAAACTCCGATCCCCGTCGAATCACAATTAGAGATGGGGCAAAAATATCAGTCAATAGCGATGGTACAGGAAATGCAGGCAATATTACGCTACGAGCAGGTAATCTAACTCTTGACAATAAAGCCTCGATTTCTGCTCAAACTGCTACCAGCCAAGGCGGTAATATTAATTTAAATTTGGGAGAAGTCTTATTGCTGCGTCGTGGCAGTCAAATCTCCGCCACCGCAGGCACCGCTGGTGCTGGCGGCGATGGCGGTAACATCACCATTGATGCCCCCGGTGGCTTTATCGTTGCTGTCCCAAATGAAAATAGCGACATCACCGCCAATGCGTTTAGCGGTCAGGGAGGAAACGTTACAATTCGATCTGCTGGTATTTTTAACATCGCACCACTGAGCCGACAAGACCTTGAGCGGTTAAGCCCTAATGATTTAAACCCAAATAACTTACCAACAAACGATATCACAGCGATTTCCCAGCAAAACCCTACTTTAGGCGGTCAAGTCAGTCTTAACACACCCGATGCCGACCAAAGCTTGGGATTAGTCGAACTACCCACAGTCTTAGCAGGTACATCAGAGCTAATAGCAGAGAGTAGCTGTGCTGCCGTTGCTAGCACAGATTCTGACACAGGAAAAAGCAGATTTACCTTTACCGGACGTGGCGGTTTGCCTCCCAGCCCTTACGAACCCCTCAGTACTGATGTAGTATGGTTAGATACTCGCCTGTCAGCGATCGCATCGCAACAGCAGCGTTCAGAGAAACCTGCTGGCTTACCACCGTCTAAAGCTGAAACCGTGAAGATTGTCCCCGCGACTGGTTGGGTGTTCGATGGCAAAGGGCACGTTACCCTGATCTCTCACACCTCAGGTAATAGTAGTTTGGGGTCTACTCCTGCTGGGTGCCCCAAACAGTAAAACCATATAGGGACTTCCAGATTAAAAAATACCCAACTTTTCTTGTGGGATGGGCTTCTAGCCCGTCCTATAAACTGGGGGGTTCAGATAAGAAAATTTGTTCAACATTAATCTTGTAGAGACGTTGCATGCAACGTCTCTACACCCATGAAATCTCCACAAAAAATCATTAACTGAACTGTATTGTCCTATAAACTGGGCGGGCAAGATGCCCACCCCACAAAATTGGATAATTTATTGGTTGAAAATCCCATATCTAAAACTCGGCACTTTCCGGCGTCCGTGGAAACGGGATCACATCTCTGATATTCCCCATCCCCGTCATAAATTGCACGAGTCGTTCAAAACCCAATCCAAAGCCAGCGTGAGGAACAGTCCCAAAGCGGCGCAAATCGAGATACCACCACAAATCTTCTGGTTTCATCCCTTGAGCGAGTATGCGGCGTTCAAGAACATCTAAACGTTCTTCTCTTTGAGAACCGCCGATAATTTCGCCAATTTTAGGCGCAAGCATATCCATAGCAGAGACAGTTTTTTCATCGTCATCTAAGCGCATATAAAAGGCTTTGATTTGCGCTGGATAATTGCTGACGATGACCGGCTTTTTGAAAAGTTGTTCGCAAAGATAGCGTTCGTGTTCTGATTGTAAATCCAAGCCCCAACTTACCGGATATTCAAACTTAACATCAGCTTTCTCTAACAGTTTGATGGCTTCTGTATAAGTTATGCGCTCAAATTCATTGTTAATAATATTATCTGCCGTTGCTAACACGGTATTATCAATGCGCTGATTGAAAAATTCCATGTCTTCTGGGCAAGTTTCCAGCACATATTTGAAAATATATTTGAGAAACGCCTCGGCTAAATCCATATCTTCCTTGAGTTGACAGAAAGCCATCTCCGGTTCTACCATCCAAAATTCTGCCAAGTGGCGGGAGGTGTTGGAGTTTTCTGCACGGAAGGTAGGACCAAAGGTGTAGACGTTGGTAAACGCCATCGCCATAACTTCGGCTTCTAACTGACCGCTGACTGTTAAATATGTTGGTTTGCCAAAAAAGTCTTTGCTATAATCTATTGCCTTGCTTTCTGTGCGAGGAACATCTTTAAGATCCAAACTCGTCACGCTGAACAATTCACCCGCACCTTCGCAGTCGTTAGCGGTGATGATCGGAGTGTGTACCCACAAAAAGCCGCGTTCTTGAAAGAATTGATGAATGGCGGTAGCGCACGCGTTTCTAACTCGGAAAACTGCACCCAAGGAATTGGTACGCGATCGCAAATGTCCAATAGTTCGCAGAAACTCAAAGGAATGACGTTTCTTTTGCAGGGGATATGTTTCGGGATCAGCTTCCCCGTAAACTTTCAGCTTTTGAGCTTTCAACTCGATCCGCTGTCCTTTACCTTGAGAAGCTACCAGTACCCCAGCCACTTCCACAGAAGCACCTGTATTGAGCTTTTTCAAAATATCATCGTACTCTGGCAAATCCTGATTAATGACTACTTGCAAATTAGCCAAGGATGAGCCATCATTTACTTCTATAAAAGAAAAACCTTTTAATTCGCGTTTGGTACGAACCCAGCCTTGAACTATCAGCCATTCATCAGGTTGACCACTTCGCAATATTTCTGCAATTCGTCGATTTACCATATTATCCAGCAACAGACTTTAATAACCAGCCTATGATAACGCCCAATCCGCCAAAGCGGATGGCTTGCCAAAAAGGTTCTTTAAGGCTACCCCAGGAAAACAACTGGCTTTCCAAGTTGAGTTCTAGCACTTCCAACTGCTGTTTAATTTGCTTTAACTCGGCTTTCACTTCTGGCAATTTACTATGACGCAGTTGTTTGAGGCGTTGTTGCAATTCTGTTTGACGGAATCTGTCTGCTTGCACTTGATTGTAGCGTTCTTTTAAAGTAACAAGCGCTTGCTCCACTTCCAAGAGTGCTTGTTCAAATTCTTCGTGTTGATTTTCCTCACCGAATGAGAGCTTAGGCGGTTTCATGCACAAGTAGTAAACTTAGGATTAAATGCTTCCCCATCAGTCACTTACTCAGCACTCAGGATTTCATATCATGTCGCAATCAACTCAGCTGCCTAACACGAGTCAACTGAATGAATTTAGTACCTTGGAACTAGCGCAAGCTCTTATGGAGAGGCTGAGCATTTCACCTGACGATTGGCATCGCCTCAAGTCTAACCGCAAAGTTCGTGCAAGTGAACAAGCTGCTGCTGCTCTTGTGTATCTCCTTAAAGATCAACCACAAGAAGCTTTACTCAGACTTGAGCAAGCAACTGGTTGGTTGGATCGCTCTGTTTCTGCTCCACCCTGTCCAACTCACGGCGAGAAGAAGGGCTAGGGAGAGAGGGAGGGAGAGCGAGGAAATACAAGAAATTTCCCCCAGTCTCCCATTCCTTTACTTTCCCATTCCTCTTTTCACCGTAACAGAGCTAGTCTGGATCGATTCTCTAGGTGTTTACAAAGCCTCAACTCTGTGCCTTTCCTATTCCACTGCACCTGATCGAAAATTTGATGGAGAATACACATACCACGACCGTTTTCTGACTCATCCGGGGGTAAGTATTCTGTTGGATCGATATCTGGATCGACATCGACATCGCTAGTAGAGGAAGGTGTAAAGCCGTCGCCTTGGTCGGATATCACCCACCAATACTGTTTATCAATTAACGAGAAACGGACGACAACTGTTTTACTTGGATCTAGATTATTGCCATGTTTAGCAGCGTTTACTAAGGCTTCTTGAAGTCCTAGTCGCAGTTCTGCTTGTAATTTGACCGGAATCTCTGCCAAAAGCAAATCTAGTATTGGACAGAGGTATAGAGTTGAGGCAAAACTAATTGTGCCCCAATTACGCCCTGTAGGACGAAGCGAAATAGTAATCACAAGTGGAACCCCGTAGCTTTCAGAGTTAGCTAGACATCAGTTTGCTGTCACAGGCACCCTGATAGAATTTGAGGTGGTCATGTTGCCTTCAAACTTTCGTCTTTTAAACTAAATTTTGAAAATGCTAGGGAGCATTAACTCTCCTTAATGACATAGAGTCACTCACATAAAAAACGGCTTTTATAGCAACTGCTCAAACAGTAAGCAACTGAATATTCTTTCTAATGAAAAGAGTATTAACATACTCTTTTACTTGCCGATTCATAACTTAAACAACTCGATTCATATTTTTGGGAGAGTCTTTGCAACTTCAAGATCTTCACACAAAAGGAATCATATATTTATCTTAATTCAATTCTAGCATTTTTACTATGTATTGGACTACAAATTTTTAGAGTGAGTTTTTGTCAAGGAGTTAGTACCTTTGGTCAAATCTGATAGTACAAGAAATGCGGCAGCTTCCACATGAGCAGTTTGCCCAAAGAAATCAGCTGGTTGTACCCGTGTGAGAGTATATACTCCGTTTTGACAAAGTAATTTGAGGTCACGGGCAAGGGTAGCGACTTTACAACTGACATAAACAATACGTCGTGGTTTTGATTTCAGTAGGGTTTCAATCACAGCGCGATCGCACCCCTTACGCGGGGGATCAAGCAAAAGAATGTCTGGTGAAATCTCCATCTGGGGAAGTAATTTTTCTACTGCACCAGTGTGAAAATTTACATTATGAATATTGTTGTGTTTGGCATTTAAAATTGCTTGTTCCACTGCCTCTGGTTGCAATTCTAACCCCATTGCTTGCTTAACTTGTTTAGCAAGTGGCAATGTTAACGTTCCAATACCGCAATAAGTATCAAGTAGCACCTCAGAACCTTGTAAATTCAGTTCCGACTGAATCACCTGCAATAATGCCTCTGCCGTCTCCGTATGTACCTGGAAAAACGTATCCGGTCGTACCTGGAATTCCAGCCCAGCAAATTTTTCTCGCAGGTAGGGACGCCCTGCAATACAACGAGTTTGGGTGCCAAAAATGGCATTAGTACGGTCTGGGTTGCGGTTTAAGCAAATCCCCACCAACTGGGGATAGCGCTTTAACCACTCCTCGGCTTGGTCTTGAATTGAGGGTAAATTCCAGTCCTTGACCACCAAAGTCAGCAACATTTCCCCAGTCCGGCGACCAATGCGAAAACTGAGATGGCGTACAACACCTGTGTGGCGCTGTTCGTTATAAACTTGCCAACCGTGCTTTTGGATGTCCTGTTTGACTTCCAACAGCAGAGGATTTAATCTTTGGTCTTGCACGGGGCATTGATTCAAGTTAATCAATTGGTGGCTACCTTTTTGGTAGTAACCTGCTTGAACTTGTCCGGTGTGAGATGATCCCAGAGGATAAGTGGCTTTGTTACGATAGCCCAAACACTCGGGACTCGAAAGCACTCGATCTACTGGTGGTTGGACGAAACCGCCAATGCGTTCCAAAGCTTGAATAACTTGATTTCGCTTGGCAGCTAACTGGTACTGATAATCAATATGCTGCCATTGACAGCCGCCACATTTATCAGCCACAATGCAGCTTGGTCGGACACGGTGAGGAGAGGGTTGCAACAGTTCTTTAAGTTTGGCGTGCGCGTAGTTAGGTTTAACGTGTACCAGACGGACAACAGCGCGATCGCCTGGTACAGTATCGCTTATAAATACCACCCTCTCGTGCCAACGCCCTACACCATCACCCGTATCGTTCAAATCCGAAATCTCAACTTCAATTAACTCACCCTGTTTCCAAATTTTTTCAGTCATTGGTCAAAACTCAAAACTCAAAAGTCAAAAATCATTCTCCCCATCTCTCCCATCTGCCCCATTTCCCCCATCCCACTCTCTTCACTTGTGTACTCAAGACTCGTTAAACTAGCAAATAATAATTAATTCATGTCATTGCCATAATCATGACTGTAGTAAGCCAAGTTATTCTCCAAGCCGACGACCAACTGCGTTATCCCAGCAGTGGCGAACTCAAGAATATCAAAGACTATTTGCAAACCGGCGCACAACGGATACGAATTGTCACAACCCTAGCTGAAAATGAAAAAAAGATAGTTCAAGAAGCTACTAAACAGCTTTGGCAGAAGCGTCCCGACTTTATCGCGCCAGGAGGCAATGCATACGGTGAACGTCAGCGTGCTTTATGTATCCGTGACTTTGGCTGGTACTTGCGCCTAATTACTTACGGTGTACTTGCCGGTGACAAAGAACCAATTGAAAAAATTGGTTTAATTGGCGTGCGGGAAATGTACAACTCGCTTGGCGTTCCCGTACCTGGAATGGTAGAAGCCATCAACTCTCTGAAAAAAGCCTCCCTTAACTTACTGAATGCAGAAGACGCCGCTGAAGCAGCACCCTACTTTGATTACATCATTCAAGCGATGTCGTAATACAAAGTGAGTTTTGTTTTCCTTGTGCTTGCGGGCTTCTAAACAAAGTGCAAGCAACCAGGACTCAACACCAATAATACTTATATACTGATCATATCTTCCCCACACTAGATAGTGGCTCCGGCAGAATCTCTGTCAAGTTACTAACAGGTTGTGGGGAAATTTTATTGGATACTCAACACTCAAGAGTTATTAGTAAAAGACTTTTGACTTTCTCCCCACCTCCCGATTTTCCGCCACTCCTGTGACTTTGCCCCATATATAAAAAGCCAACAGTCTTCAAGAGAAGGCTGTCGGCATTTAGTGTGTTCCCTATTAATGACTCGGCTAGAGTTCAGTTGTTTGTATTCTCCCAACTTACTCATATGAGGAATACGATCTTAATCATGGGTATCAGTGATGTTCATCACAAAATTATTTCTGGCAGACTGTATCCACACATAAACACGCGGAACTTCGTATCTCTAGAATTCAGACAAGCTTTATTATATTCTCTCATCAAAAACTGCAAAATTAATTATTAAATCAATTTACGTAAAGCTCAACGTACATGATCGAAAATGCGTCAGTTCATCTATTTAATGGCAGGGATACTCGTGCTTGGTGCTTGCTTGGGTTGTGCTACTCGACCCCAAAACCGAGTTTTGGACAGTAATAGTATAATAACTCTTGAAAAAGAAAAAATTAAGAGCCATGATCCATGACCCAATCGAATATGAAGACGGGTTTTCAGTGAGAGCAGATTTGTTGAATGCAAAATCTAGAAACTAGTTCATGACTCATGCAGGAGTGTTGGTTTGAGCAAGATGGGTGCAAAAGCATTCATCATGCACCAATGACATTTTTGAAACTAAAAATGAGTCAGGAAACAGCAGAAACTCCCATTCGCAGCGAAATGCTGTAATTAATTTCTAGAAAAGTCAAAATAGCAGTTGAAAAAAGAAATTTTTTCATACACATAGCACCGATGAAAATTGCGGACAAAGCTTCACACATAATGACTTCACTAGCGCTCTAATACAATTCCTTTTGTGAAAAGCGCAAACTAAGCCACCAATTCAATCAATCAGGTAACTGGAACGATTGTGTTGAGTAGTACTGAGAACAGTACACAAATAAAATTTTGTTAACTAAGGTAAGGATGATAGCCATTGCAGAATTGATGATTTCAACAATATAGAACTTGTTCAATCACCAGTTGAGATAGGCATATTGTATATAGTGAAATTTATTTTCATCCTTGGCTTAGTACATATTTATTTTATGAGAGAATTTACAAGATTCAATTAGTGGAAACACTTATTTGTTTCTTGAGAGCTTCAAGTTTAAAGAAAAAATTACGTATTTCTACAGTTGCTGCCAAACGGCAATCATCAGCCGTCATAGGCTAGAAATAATAGCATAACTAAGTCATAAGATCTTGCAATCAATCTAGCTAGGGGTAACGATGGCAGCAGAACAAAAGCAAAGCATTTTACTTGAGGAAATAGAAAGCCATTTACGTCAGTTGTCTCCTGAGAGCTTGCAAGTAGTAGCTGCGTTTTGAGTTTATTTCCACCGAAGAGAAGAAACCCAAGCAAAAAAGGAACTATTGAGCATTCCTGGGTTTGCAGCATCCTTCCGTGAAATGCAACCTGAAGGACAGGAGGAAGCTTATAACTTGGTCATGGGAGTTGTTCAACGGGAAATGTCTAAAGAAGAAGTCTCTGCATTTTTAGAAAAGCACCTAAGTAATCGCTAAAATAATGCTCTGTCCCCTTGGTGCATTATTGCCATGACCGCCATTTCCTCTGCTCCTTTTTCTCCTGAAGAAATCGCTGCTGAAGGTTTGAAGCTAGAAGAATATGAAGAAATTGTCAGGCGTTTAGGGCGTCATCCCAACAAAGCTGAACTGGGAATGTTTGGGGTGATGTGGTCAGAACACTGCTGTTACAAGAATTCTCGTCCGTTACTCAAACAATTTCCCACGACAGGACCCCGCATTCTTGTTGGACCTGGTGAAAATGCCGGTGTTGTAGATTTGGGCGATCGCCTGCAGCTAGCATTTAAGATTGAATCACACAACCACCCCTCGGCTGTTGAACCGTTTCAAGGAGCCGCTACAGGAGTAGGAGGTATCTTAAGAGATATCTTTACAATGGGTGCGCGTCCCATTGCCGTATTAAACTCCCTGCGCTTTGGTTCGTTGGAAGATGCGAAAACACAACGGCTTTTTAGTGGCGTCGTCGCTGGTATTTCACATTACGGAAATTGTTTGGTTGGTAAAGAAACATTTATCTGGCGCGATCGCACTGGCGTACATTTTGACACCATCGGCAACTTTGTAGAATCAAGGCTGCATTCAAATCTCATAACCTTAGAGTTAGATGATACTGCTGCAGTTGAAACCCTATCCGTAGACCCTGACACTCACGAAAGTTGCTGGCAGCGCGTGCGGCGTGTGTTTAAACGACGCACTAAAACCCTGGTAACTATTCGTACATCTCTTGGTCGTAACCTAACTGTCACACCAGATCATCCGATGTTAACCCAGTCAAACGGTGAGTGGGAAATTTGTCCAGCCCAAAGCTTACAGGTTGGTCACGAATTGCCAATACTAGTGTCGTTGCCAGAATCACCAGAAGGTAGTGGGGATTTTTCACCACTCGATTTCATTAGCGCTTTGAACCCTCAAGATGAAAGTGGTAAAAATGTTTACGTGCAACTGCCCTCAAATTGGCAAGCAACAGATGTCATTCGGACAGCTTTACAATTAATTGAACCTTCTGTTTACAGTCGTCACCGCTACCTAAACAATTGTATACTACCCCTTTCACATTTTCTGAGCTTGGAGCCACTGCTCAATGTTGCTCGCCACGAAGTTTGTCTTTTCCGTCGTGGTAAAGCTAATTACATGAAAGCAGCCATCCACGCAGATGAGGTGTTAGCACGCTTACTCGGTTACTATCTTTCAGAGGGATGTGTCTCTCAAAACGGTAATACATATAAAATTATCTTCACCTTTGCTCTGCACGAAACCGAATATGTCAATGACGTTGTGTACGGACTCAAATATCTGGGACTTCGCCCTTGTTTAGAAAAACGGGCTTCTACAATCATTGTTTATGCGACTTCATGGCTGTTTGGTTACATTTTAAAAGACGTTTGGCGCTGCGGTAGTGGAGCAAGTGATAAAGCTTTCCCAAGTTTTGTTTTCCAATGGTCTGCTAACTTACAGTTGGAAGCACTCAAAGGTTTATTCAGAGGTGATGGTTCCCTGACCACAAAAACTCATGGAAATCATGCAAAAATTACCTATGCGACAACTAGCCGCAAACTGTTTGACCAAACCGTGGCACTCGTCCAAAATCAGGGGGTAATCCCATATATTTATCAGCGATCGCCATCAACAGGACAAATAGAAGGTCGTCAGTATACGGGGCTACCATTATGGCAGTTAGAAGTTAACAACTTCGTGGGACTAACAGCGTTATCAAACGTTTTTGCCGAGGAACGCACTGTAGAGTTAGCGACAGCTTTGGCACGCTATGACGGCACGAAATATTCTTTCCCACGTTTTCGTAAGTCTTCAAATGAGGTAGCTGCTGTCAAAATTAAGAGCATAGAAACCAACACTGTTGAGGAATGCGATGTCTATGATGTTGAGGTAGATAACACTCATCTTTTTGTGACGACTTCTGGTATCGTTACACACAACTGTGTTGGAGTCCCCACTGTAGGCGGTGAAGTTTACTTTGACCCCGCGTACTCTGGCAATCCTTTGGTGAATGTGATGGCGCTGGGATTGATGGAAACGCCAGAAATTGTTAAATCTGGTGCATCTGGTATCGGCAACCCAGTGCTTTATGTTGGTTCCACCACCGGACGTGATGGTATGGGAGGCGCAAGCTTTGCCAGTGCAGAACTGAGTGATGAGTCCGTAGATGACCGTCCGGCGGTACAGGTAGGCGATCCTTTCTTGGAAAAGTCATTAATTGAAGCTTGCTTGGAGGCGTTTAAAACAGGTGCAGTGGTCGCCGCACAAGATATGGGTGCTGCCGGGATCACCTGTTCTACCTCAGAAATGGCTGCAAAAGGCGGCGTAGGTATTGAATTCGATTTAGACAAGATTCCTGTACGGGAAGCGGGAATGGTTCCTTATGAATACCTGCTTTCCGAATCTCAAGAACGAATGCTATTTGTTGCCCACAAGGGACGCGAACAAGAGTTAATTGACATTTTCCACCGTTGGGGACTGCAAGCTGTGGTTGCAGGAAGCGTCATTTCTGAACCTATTGTACGGATTCTATTCCAAGGTGAAATTGCCGCAGAAATTCCCGCGACAGCGTTGGCAGAAAATACGCCGGTGTATCACCGAGAAGTGTTGGCACAACCACCGGAATATGTACGAAAAGCTTGGGAATGGACGCCTGATTCTTTACCTGAGACTACATCTGCTGGAATTGAAATTCAAGGACGTTTGCAAAGTTGGAATGACATCCTGTTGACTTTGCTCGATACGCCCACTATTGCATCGAAACGTTGGGTATATCGTCAGTATGACCATCAAGTGCAGAATAACACCGTTGTGTTACCTGGTGGTGCAGATGCCTCTGTGATTCGCTTGCGTCCTCAGCAGCTTGAGGCAGAGCCTGATATGCAGGCATTCCCAGGCAGAGCCTGGGAACGAGGTGTTGCGGCTACGGTTGATTGCAATCCTCGCTATGTTTATCTTGATCCCTATGAGGGAGCTAAGGCAGTCGTGGCAGAAGCGGCACGAAATCTTAGCTGTGTGGGTGCAGAACCTCTGGCGGTCACTGATAACTTAAATTTTGGCAGTCCAGAAAAACCTATTGGGTACTGGCAATTAGCAGAAGCCTGTCGCGGTTTGGCTGAAGGTTGCCGAGAATTAGCAACCCCAGTGACTGGTGGAAATGTCTCTCTTTACAACGAAACTCTCGATTCCCAAGGCAACCCACAACCAATCTATCCTACCCCTGTTGTCGGTATGGTTGGCTTGATTCCCGATTTGACTAAGATTTGTGGTCAAGCTTGGCAAGCGAATGGTGATTTGATTTATCTGTTGGGCGAACTTTCTTCTCACTGCACACTGGGCGGTTCGGAATATTTAGCCACTATCCACAACACTGTTGCCGGAAAACCGCCACGAGTTGATTTTGAATTGGAACGCCGTGTACAACAAGTGTGTCGTGAAGGAATTCGCAAAGGTTGGGTACGTTCGGCTCATGATTGTGCTGAGGGTGGAGTCGCGATCGCCCTGGTAGAAAGTTGTCTTGCTGGCAAACTTGGTGCCCAAATCCAATTAGAACTACCAGCACAGAAGCCCCAACGTTGGGATGAAGTTCTTTTTGGCGAAGGTGGCGCGCGAATTGTAGTCTCTGTTGCAACAGAACAACAAAAAACTTGGGAAACTTATTTAACAGAACAACTCGGTAATCATTGGCAGCAACTTGGCAAGGTTGGGAATACCGAAATAGGTTTGCGGGTTTTAACAACTGATAATCAAAGTTTAATCAACGTTAGCATTGAGGAAATGAGCGATCGCTACTTAAACGCGATTGAAAGGCGTTTAACCATCCATAACACCACTCCCAGTTAATTGATAAAATCCCCTCACCTGGGATACTGGCGTTCATAGGCATAATTGCGTTACTGTTTTAATGGATGGTTAAGAGTTTTTTAAGAATTTCTACAACTATCCTTTGACATATTTCTAGTGACTTGATACCCTCATCAGGAGCACAGCTAGCATGATTCCCAACCATCCCGACTCTTTGGATAACCATCCCGAATTGCCTAACGACTCAGTCAATGACCTGGAAAATCGTCCAGACAAGCCAGAAGAAGCTTGCGGTGTTTTTGGCGTCTACGTACCAGGAGAAGACGCTGCCAAACTGACATACTTTGGATTGTACGCTCTCCAGCACCGGGGTCAAGAATCGGCTGGTATTGCCACATTTGAGGGTGAACAAGTCAACCTACATAAAGACATGGGGTTGGTGTCTCAAGTCTTTAATGAATCCATTTTGCAAACTTTGCCTGGTAGTGTAGCCGTTGGTCACACTCGTTATTCAACCACGGGTTCCAGCCGCAAAGTCAATGCCCAACCTGCTGTTGTCGAAACCCGTTTAGGTTCCGTTGCTCTTGCACATAATGGTAATTTAGTCAATACGGTGCAGTTGCGAGAGGAATTGCTCAACAACAACTGGAACTTAGTCACCACAACTGACTCAGAAATGATTGCTTTTGCCATTGCTGAAGAAATCAATGCTGGAGCAGATTGGTTAAATGGCTGCATTCGGGCATTTCACCGCTGCCAAGGAGCCTTTAGCTTAGTCATTGGCACATCAGCAGGTATCATGGGTGTCCGCGACCCCAATGGCATTCGCCCCCTTGTGATTGGTACCTTAGGTGAAAATCCAGTTCGCTATGTTCTCTCCTCCGAAACTTGTGGTTTAGACATTATTGGTGCCGAATATCTGCGGGACGTGGAACCAGGCGAGTTAGTTTGGATTACCGAAGAGGGTTTAACTTCCTTTCAATGGAGCCAAAAACCCCAGCGGAAGATGTGCATTTTTGAGATGATTTATTTTGCCCGTCCTGATAGCGTCATGCATAACGAGAGTTTGTACAGCTATCGAATGCGTATCGGGCGGCGACTGGCTCAAGAATCTCCTGCTGATGCGGATTTAGTGATTGGTGTTCCTGATTCTGGTATTCCTGCTGCCATTGGGTATTCTCAAGCCTCTGGCATCCCCTACGCTGAAGGACTCATTAAAAATCGCTACGTCGGGCGTACCTTTATTCAACCGACACAGAGTATGCGGGAGTCAGGTATCCGCATGAAACTCAACCCCCTCAAAGATGTGTTGTATGGCAAACGAGTGATCATTGTGGATGACTCGATTGTCCGAGGGACTACTAGCCGCAAGCTAGTCAAAGCGTTGCGTGAAGCAGGTGCGTTGGAAGTGCATATGCGAATTTCCTCTCCCCCAGTCACTCACCCCTGCTTCTATGGTATTGACACTGATAGCCAAGAGCAGCTCATTGCTGCCACCATGTCAGTGGAAGAAATTGCCAAGCAAGTGGAGGTAGATACTCTAGCTTATCTAAGCTGGCAAGGTATGCTAGAGGCGACACGAGAAGATCCTGAAAGCTTCTGTTCCGCTTGCTTCACTGGAGATTACCCCGTTTCCATACCCGAACAAGTGAAGCGTTCTAAGTTGAAATTAGAAAAAGCACCAGTGTAGAAATTTTACGATTTTCGATTGAATAGACCTCGTTGCAAAACAGCAATGAGGTCTTTTGTATGCTTAGCCAAAACAATTCGTTTGCCTTTTCTAAAGTGACAACAGAGGCGGCGTTCGAGAATTGGCTTTGTTTGAGGCACTAAGAACCAGAAAACCATGCTTAGCCACAATGGCGCGCGGTGAAGCATCTGTATCGATTGGAGGTATGCTCTTAACTTTGCTGCAAAAATTCAATTGTTGGTATTAACGGGTCAGAAACAATACCCACGCCACTAAAACCCCAGCGTTTGAGCAAACCTCCTATTTGAGAACCTGGAACAGATTCTATAGAAAAGCGATTTGCAACAGATGCAGCATGAGTGTTGAGGTAGCTGAGGGCATCAAAGTTTTCGCGAAATAATAATAAATAACCCAAAGCTTCGCGGTTGGGAAGAGCCGCCAGATAACGACCGTCAGCTTTTGACCGCACCAGATAATAAACTTCGGAAAACATAGTTATTAATCATGAGTCATTAGTCATTGGTTTGGTACAAATGACAAAAGACGGTCAACACGAGTGCGCCGCCCTTTGCATCTAGTTAGTTAATTAAGATTTTCTAAGCGAATGCGAGGATCACTCGCCTTGAGCAACAAGTCTGCTATCAAATTACCAACACTCAGCAGTACAGCGCTGATCACCAAACTTGCCATCACTAAATACAAATCTTGAGCCTGCACCGCTTGTAAAGTCAATCTCCCTAAACCAGGCCAGTTGAAGAAAAATTCCGCAATAAACGCACCACCCAATAAACCTGCTAACTCGAAACCTAACAAAGTCATCAAGGGGTTGATTGCATTACGCAGAGCATGAACATAAATAACACGGTTTTCGGGCAGCCCTTTAGCACGAGCTGTTTGGATATAATCTTGGCGCAGCACATCCAATAATTCGCCCCGAGTGATGCGCTGTAAGCCAGCAAAGCTCGTGACACTCAAAGCAATGGTGGGTAGAATCATGTGCCAGCCAATATCAAGGATTTTACCAAACCAGTTGAGTTCGGCGTGATTGATGCTGGTCATGTCACCTACTGGAAAGATGGGCGAGACGTTTTGAGCCAAAATCAGCAGCAATAGGGCGGTGATGAAACTGGGAAACCCTTGCCCTGCGTAACTAATCACCTGCAAAACACGGTCAACCCACTGATTTTGTTTCACAGCAGCGACTATGCCCAAGGGGATGGCGATCGCCCACGTTACAATCAGAGAAGATACTGCCAACAGCAAAGTTGCGGGTACCCGTTCCCACAACAGCGACGACACCGACCGCTGGTAAACAAAACTGGTGCCAAAGTCCCCCTGTGTCACGATTCGCCACAGCCAAAGTCCAAATTGCTCAAGCCAAGACTTATCTAGACCAAACTGTCGTCTCAGTTCCTCAATTCTTTCTGGAGAAATCTTTGGGTTTTGCCGTAACGTATCTACATAATCCCCTGGGGCAAGTTGAATAATCACAAACGACAACGCCGACGCTAACAACAAAGTCAACAGCGCCTGCAATACCCGTTTCATGACATAAATAAAAGTCTCACTTGTGACTAACTTTAAAAGCCAATCACGACCTGCATCCAAGGAAATTCGTGTAGTAGTCATTTGTGCTTTGTCCTTTGTCCTTAGTCATTTGTCCTTAGCCAAATGACTAATGACAAATGACTAGTATTCTAAAAGGGTGACGATGGGCACATCTGGCAGATGTTTCCGCCCTTGTAAATCCCGTAGCTCGATGATAAACCCAAAACCCTCAAGTTTGCAGCCAATTTTTTGGACTAGCCTTGCGGTTGCACCTGCGGTTCCACCTGTGGCTATCAAGTCGTCTACAATTAAAACTCGGCTACCTGGGTACAAAGCGTCTTGGTGAATTTCCAAACAATCAGTACCGTACTCTAGTGCGTACTCAATTGAATGAACTGCTGCTGGTAACTTACCAGGCTTGCGGACAGGAATAAAACCAGCTCCTAATAGACAAGCAAGCGGTGCGCCAACAATAAAGCCCCGTGACTCTATTCCCACCACGAACTCTGGTCTCAGTCCAGTAGCTTCTATCTTTTGTGCAAACAGGTCAATCGTGTAGCGCAGTCCCTCTGGATCGCGCAGTAGCGTAGTGATATCGCGGAATAAAATTCCCGGTTTAGGAAAATCTGGAATGTCACGAATCAGAGACTTCAAATCCATAAAATAGAAAAAAGTTTTAGTTCAGTGCAGTACAAGCTACAACCCTATTCGCCCGATTGCAAGCTCCTGGTTAAACAAGGCGCACCCTCCCGGAAAAATCGTACACTAAAATGTCATACGCTTGGTATTAGCCCTCAATAAACGCTATCCGTTGACGATGAGAGCGAATCTACAAGCTAAGGATGTAATGATACTAACGACTGAGGTTAAGAGAAATGATGCTTTAAAAACTTTGATTCAAGGCAATGCGGAAACAATCGTCTTGGAAGAGTAAGTAATGTATATATCAACCAGACTTGCCAATAATACCGTCAGTCTGATTTTCTTGACTGGCTGTCTATTTTAAATTAGTTTTACTTAGTTTGTTGCAGCTGTATAAGGTATTTATAATGAATGTCTCTGCTAGTGTCACGCAATTTAACAGTCCAATCCCCAAGTCTTTGCCGATGATTCTGGCCACTTTACCCGAACCGGCGATAGAGGGACAGGGATGTCCCCCTAAAGCCCGGTTGCAAATTGACCTCATTTTACTGGCAATTGAAGCATTAGAGCTTGGTGGCTCTGAAGCGATTTTGTCATTTGCTGAAGAGTTGGATCTTAAAGGAATTGTTAAAGATCGAGTGAATTTATGGCGAATGCGTAGCACTAACCCGATACGACGAGCACACATCCGCCGCCCCCTGTCTATCATGGAAGCAAAAGCCTTAGTGGTCATTGCTTGCTACATCGCGCGACGGTTAACAGTTGTCATTCGCCAATTGCTAATGATATATCAACAAATGGTTGAAAAACAGCTTCCTCTGGAACAGAATTTGCGTCTATCTAACTACCTAGAGCGGTTTAGAACTCATTTTAAGAGCCGAATGAATCCCCGGCGTTCTGGTGGTGTATTGGCATTAAACTCTGATGAAAAATTAGATGAGCTAGCTATAAGTTTGTTGGGACAATTACTATTCTGTACCGGCACAGCTGGAATGCAGCGGTTCTGGATTAGTCTTTTTGACGGTGAAGTGGAATGAATATTCAACGTAAGTATAGTCTACCTAATTGCACGCTACTGTTGGAGGGTTTAAGTGATGCCTCAAGGGCTGCACATTTTCAGGAACTGCGCCCAGAGTTATCCATATTGGTAAATGCAGAATGCTATTTATCTGGCTATAGTAAACCGATGGTAGGAGGGCGAGAATTTTTTGAAAGTTTGGTCAGGGCAGTGAGTGCATATGCCCAAGAATTTTTGAGTAGTGTGCCACACCCTCAAGCACACAACTTTGAGTCGGAGTTAGTGCAGTTCCAGAAAATCGATAGCAACCGACACAGAGTCATTGTACATTCAGATACTGCACCACAGTCAGTCGGGTCTAACCCCAATAATGGAAAGCAGCCGATACAACTCGATTTGAACACAGTGCAGTTGTTCGATTTGGTGGAAGCAATAGACCAATTTTTTGCAGATAGCCAAACTTTACCAGAGTTAACACTGCAATTACAACCAGTTGCCAGACGTCATGGCGGTGTCAGTCAGGCGTTAGTCAAGCAGGCGGTTCCAGCGAGTGTGGGAGTGACGAGTTTGGCAGCCGCCGCCGTTGCTTTTAGCTTGGTTCCAGTCCCGCAAGTGCGTCCGCCGCAGCCACAGGCACAGAACAACGCAAATACAACCACCAATGTCAATAGTCCGGCAACGCCTGCTGTCACCCCCACACCGACTCCTAATGAACAAATGGGCGCAAATCCAACATTGACGCCCACACCAACTGCCCCAGCTACGGCAAATTCCATTCTTAACCCTACGACACCTGCCTCAGTTGCAGCAAATTCTACAACTGCGGCAACTCCCACACCCGGTGCCTCGCCTGCTGTTAAGGATTTAGAAGCCCTTTTAAATACAGTTCCTGAAATTACTGATGCATCTCAACTGCGTGCATTGAACCGGGAAGTTTATAACCAAATTAATCCAAAGTGGGTTCAGCGCTCAGGATTGAATCAGGATTTGGTCTTTCGCTTGGGTGTGGCTGCGGATGGTGCGATTGTTGGATATAAAGCGGTAGATAAAGGGACGAATGATGCAGTGGAGAAAACTCCCTTACCAAGTCTACTTCAGAATCCGGCAAATCGTGCTTCGGGAACTAATCAAGCGATCGCCCAAAGCGCAGCGCCGCAAGCGGCGATCGCCCAATTTAAAGTCGTCTTTACTAACACAGGCGTGCTACAGGTTAGCCCTTGGCGAGGATACCCTAAAACGCCAGATGTTGTTGGTACAAAAATCACAGACCCTAACGCAGTTAAGGATTTAAACCAGAAACTCTATAACACCATCAGCCAAAGTTGGAGTACTTCTCCCTCCTTTACACGAGATTTGAAATATCGGGTGGCGGTCAACAAAGATGGCGTGATCGCTGACTATGAACCACTCAACCAAGCCGCCGTTGACTATTTTCAAGGAACACCTCTTCCTAAGATGTTCCAAGATGTCTACGGTTCATACCTAGCCCCTGCAAATAACAAAGAACCTCTTGCACACTTCCAGGTGGTATTCAAGCCTAACCGCACGCTGGAGGTTATACCTTGGCGGGGATATCGTTAGGAGTAAGTAGTCAGGAGTCAGGAGTCAGGAGTCAGTAGATAACTCTGTCTCCTGAATTCTGTATTCTGTATTCTGACTCCTTTGAGTTACCGTGTAATTTTACCCATATAATTTCCCCATAATTGAGCAGCTTGAGCGCTACTTCCAGATGTAGGGGAATTGTTGTCGTTTCCCAGCCAAATACCAGTGATTAGTCGCCGACTGGGAACAAAGCCAATAAACCACAAATCAACGTTGTCATTTGTTGTACCGGTTTTCCCTGCTTCCCCTAGTCCTATGGCAGCACTGCGACCAGTACCGCTTGTGACCACGCCGCGCAGCAAGCGAGTCATTGTATCAGCTATGTTCGTTTGCAGCACTCGTTTATTAGCCTCTGCGTCTTGGTCATAGGAGTAAATCACGCGGCAAGTTTTAGGGTCGTTCCGGTCACGGCAATCACTGCTATCTAAAATCCGGCTAATTGCATGAGGGCGATTCCACACACCGCCATTGCCAATAGCGCCAAATGCACCAGTCATTTCCATGACAGTTACTACACTTTGACCCAGTACCAAGCCAGGAACTGCATCTAAGTGCGACTTCACCCCTAACTGTCGCGCCATTCCCACAACTTTATCCAGCCCGACTTCATGAGCAACCCTCAAAGCAATAGGGTTTTCAGATAAGGCAAGCCCCCTGGCAATATCTAAACTACCAGCGCCAGTACGACAGGGTTTGTAGGTAAAGCCTTGCCAACGAAAAGGGGCACAGGAATAAGACTTTTCCGGTGAAATCCCTTGCTCGATAGCAGCTGTGTAAGCAAAGATTTTGAAGGTGGAACCTGGTTGTCTTTTTGCCTGAACAGCACGATTGAACTGGCTTGTTCTATAATCGGTGCCTCCGACCATTGCGAGTATTGCTCCATTGCTCGAATCTAAGGTAAGCATCGCTCCTTGGGAAAAATTAAAAGATGACTTACCAGTGCGGACATGATTACGCAATGCGACTTCTGCTTGTGCTTGAATTGCTGGATCTAGTTGGGTTTCAATGATAAAGTTCCCTTCTGTTGCCAGTTCTTTTCCCAGAATTTTTTCTAGTTCTTGGAAGACATAACTATAAAAATAAGGAGCAATTGTTTTTGCTTGCCGTTCGCAGACTTTGGGGCTGATTTCGATGGGCGATCTGCGAGAGCGGTTATACTCATCTTGTTTGATTTTACCCATCTCCAGCATCCGCTTCAGTACGCGATTGCGGTATTCAATCGTTCTGAGCTTATTCTGGCTATCTCCTCCGGCACAATAATCGAACCCGTTGGGAGCAGGTAAAATTGCCACTAACGTTGCAGCTTCAGACAGTGTCAATTCTTTTGCTGACTTGTCAAAGTAATAGCGAGCAGCATCCTCAAAGCCTGAAGTATCAGCTCCTAAGAAAACCCGATTTAAATAAGTCAGCAAGATGTAATCTTTGCTGTAAAACGTTTCTAATTTCAGGGCAACCATCGCTTCTCGGAATTTGCGACCAAGCGAGTCTTGCCTGCCTACATAATCGCGGAACAAACTTCTGGCAACTTGCTGGGTCACTGTACTCGCCCCTTGTTGGACATCACCGCTTTGCGTGTTGATGAACACAGCTCGCAAAACCCCCAAGGGGTCAACTCCAAAGTGCCAGTAATAACGAGTATCTTCTGAGGCAACGATTGCCGTTGGCAAGTAAGGACCAAAGTCCTGCAACCGCTTCATATCTATATGAGCAGTCGTCCGAGGTTCGCGTAACTTGGTGGTGGCATCACGAGCATAAATCACCACCGGTGCTTGCGTTGGTCCGGGTAGGGGTTTGACATCAAATTTGAGCCATTCCACGCCAATGACTAGCGCCATCAGAGCTGTGATTCCACCGACACCGTAACCAGCCCAAGTTCCTGCTGTCACATACCAAGGCGGTGGATCGACGTATTGCAGTCTGACTGAGGCGGCAAGTTCTGGAGGTCCGAGGGTCAGGATATCGCCATGACGCAACTCTAAAGAAGTGAGCCGACGCTTACCCCGATAAATGCCATTTGTAGAGTTTTCATCTTTAATCACAAAAACCGGTTGTCTTTGAGTAGAATCCCGTGCTAAAGACAAATGAATTTGGCTGACAACTGGGTTGCGGACAACAATATCGCAGGATTTGGAACTGCGACCGATGATGTAGCGATCGCCCAACAACGGATACACCTCCGCCTTATCCGCCCCCGCATCCTGCACCCAAAGTTCTGGTACTTTGGCATTTGGTTTCAGCGCTAGTTTGGAAAAATCGACTCTAGCTTGAATTGTTTGTACTGCTTGAGTTATCTGACCAAGCAAAGTTTGTGGCTTTTGAGGCGGTTGGGGGGAACTCATCGGCTATTGACACCACGTTTATTGGTAAGGAATCGGACGCACTGCAATCTCGCTGCTTGTATTCCACCATTGTACTCATAAGCCTATGAGGACGTTGGCTGCACCGAATTGTTCCCGATTCAATTTGACACTAAGATATATATATAATTTGACTTATGTTGTTAATTTTGTCACATCTTTATATAAGATTCCCAATATTTTTTCTTCTTTCCTTGTAGTGTTTGTCTTGTCTCTGTTTCATGTATTGAACAAATGTGAAGTTGGTACCTTTCATTTTGTATTTCTATTAACTAGCACTCGATAAATAAAACAGATAAATTTTCCCGTTTTAACACATAAGCACATTTTCAAGCAAAAATACAGATCTTCATTTAGGATGATTTTCTAAATGAAGATCTTTTGGTTTAATAAGCGGGAGTACTCCGTTGAGGTGTGGAGGTTAAGTAATATGAACGGAAAATATCTAACCCTTATCGGTACAGCCTTGACTCTGGCTTTAACCAGCAACGTTGCTCTTGCCCAGTCAAGCAAATTCGAGACTGCTCAATCAGGTGGTCAATCAGGTGGTCAATCCACTAGCTCATCCGGGGAAGTCAAACTTTCACCAAGGGTAAATAAGGAAAAGTTTTGCAAGGATTTCCCGCTTAACTCCCGTTGTCAAGGTGGCGCAGCATCTACACAAAGCCCATCTGGCAGCGGTGCAGGAACACAAAATACACCGGCTGATGGCAGCACAGCTGTTCCAGGCAAAGCGCCAAATGACCCTGGCACGCTAAACACTCCCAGCGGCACCACTGATCTTCCCCCGGCTCCTGCTGGCAACCCTGCCACCCCCAGTGGTGGGACTCAACAACAGACCCTACCTGGTGGCACAGGCGATACTCAAACGTCTCCATCAGGCGGTACAACAGGATCTCCCGACAGCCCTGCTCCTGGTGGTTCAAATGTACCAGGCACAGCACCTACTGAACCTGGTACCCCAGGAGGCACACCCGGTGGTGTTGCTCCGCTTCCTCCTGGTAGCACAACTCTTCCTGGCGGCAGTACTGAGCAAACCGCCCCTGGCACAATTACCGATCCAAGTTCATCTCCCTCTCAAGATCCAGGCTCTGGCACGACAAACCCTGGTTCAGGTGGATCGTCGAGGTAGTCGTCTCAACGCTAGATTGGGCGTAATTTGATCGGCATTTTTCGTCAGTTGTCAGGAGCCAGAATTCAGCCATAATTCTGTGCAACTCGTGGTTCACTTGAGCAATATGCCCCCACTGAATCAAAGATGAGCGTGGGGGCATATTGCGATCTGGGGTTCAGGCCCTTACTGATTACAAACTCAGTTCAGAAATTGCACAAATTGTGACTTCTTCTTTTTGACAGTAGTTTGCAAGATAAAAATTATACCTTCAGACTAAAAGTCTGGGGATAGACAAAAAAGTCCGCTTGTGCGGACTTTTCATTTTTGAGCCTGGGTTCACCGTAGGGCGTACCCGTAAGTCATGGGACAGGTACTTTGGGGCGTAGCCTCTGGAACAAAACAAGGGTACGCTTTGCGCAAAAGCCGTTCTTCCAGGGTAGCCAGACTTTTTTTCGTCAGGTCATCGTACTTCTACCTTTTACCGAAGAAGAATTCAGGAGTCAGTCGCTGCTGAGTCAGAATGACTCCCGTGCGTAGGCGTGGATGAATCGTGGTTTAAAGCCCCCGATTTTAATCGTGGAGATAAAGAAAATTTTTCCTTGCTTGAAACCCCGGAACTAGGGCATGGGGTATTCTGACTCCTGAATTCTGACGGATGACTCCTTCTCATTTTTTATCGTCACCTGCGATTTGAAGTGGGAGTCTTTTGAAAGGTAGCAATTAGCAGGCAAACAATACCGATATTAATGAAGACATCTGCTAAATTAAAGACTGGAAAGTTAATCACTCGAAAATCAAGAAAATCAACGACGTAGCCCAGAACAAATCGGTCGATGCCATTACCGATCGCTCCGCCTAAAATAAAGCCATAGCCTAGTTGCTCCCAAAGATGTAACACCGGACCAAACGATGCCAGTGCTATCAATGCTAAACTCACTCCCAAAGATAGCCAGCGCAACCACTCTACTTTCCCTGCTAACAGACTAAAAGCTGCACCAGTGTTGGTAACGTAGGTGAAGTGAAATACCCCCGGTAGTAGTGCTTGTGTTTGTCCCAAGGCAAAAGTTCGCACCACCCAGTATTTTGTTAGTTGGTCTAAGAAAAAAGCTAACAAGGCAGCAATCCAGAACAGGAGATTTTTTAAACGCATGGCGAATTTGTCATTTGTCATTTGTGAGCCAGCGCAGCAACAAAAGAAGTTCTGCAGGCGGTGAGATCGGTGCTGTAAGCGCTTCGTGTTGGCGCAGCCTGTCCGTAAGGACTTACGCGTAGCGTGCCCGTCGTGCCTCATTCGGGAAAAGCTTACGAATTGCGCGAGCGCGTGTCCGTGCCTTTGCGCATGAGATTGCACGGTACAGCCCTTGGTGTGCCCACGGTGAGGGACATACCCGAAGCCGTAAGGCGTGGCGTCAGGCATAGGGGTTTCCCAACAAGCGGAAACTTCGCTTAAGCTTTTCAACTGGGCGGCGACTGGCGTAAGTGCGAAGGCGCTGCGGAGGAAATACCCGAAGGGTCATTTGTCATTTGGGCAAAGGACAAAGGACAAACCAGTGAACTACCCACACTTCTCTTCGAGTAAGTGTGGGCTTCCGGCGTCATTGACAGATGCCTTTCCACATGCGCGGTTTATTGGTCTTACTCCGCCTCGGCACGGCAACAACGGGGTTGCCTCCGTCATTTGATAATATCCGAATACCTTCATTTCTTATGTTCAATGCTGCATTACCATCACGATCATGACGTTTCCCACACTTGGGACAATCCCATTCTCTGACATTAAGTGTTAACTCATCAACAAGGTGACCACAGCATGAACAAGTTTTTGAGCTAGGGAAAAATCTTCCCAACTTAACAAGTTGTCCATCCTTCGCTTTCAACTTGTAGTCTAGGAAGTTTACAAACATCCCTTACGGGTGAGACGTGGGGATGGACGCCGTTCAAGCTAAAAACTCATGACTAGTAAAACATTAGATGGCGCAGCACATATGCTATAACAACGACAGCGCAAACTACGGATAGTTGTCCAGGCAGTGCCAACCAGGAATATGTGAGCATTGCTTCTTGCATCAGAGACAGAGTTTCTGTTCCTTTCCATTGAAAAACATAGCTGATAATCAAATAAGTAATACCGCACAAGTGGACAGTTAACAAGCCACAAAAACAACTGAAGGCGAGAGTTTCTAGCCGAGGTCTAGCTTTAAAGGCGAAAAACCCACAAATCCAAGCTCCAGGGATAAAACCAAGCAAATAACCAAACTGGGACAACTTCACATAACCAATGCCCCCACCGTCAGCAAACACAGGTAACAAAGTTAACCCCATCACTAAATATGCGATTTGCGAGAGCGCCCCAGCATTCTTGCCCCCTAAACAACCAACGAGCAGCACCCCACCAATTTGATAGGTGACACCCACAGACAAAGTATGAATTCCATACTGGCTCCAATCCCAAGGTAAGGTGGTAACATAGGCTTCTAGGAATGTACCACCCATCGTTAGCAGTAAGCCAATCATAGACCAAAGTAATTGATTGGATGCGGCTAGCATTTACAAGGCACTCATGCAAAGGACTCTCGTACAAAAGTGTAATTAATATTATTTTATTTTTTAATCTATAGTTCAAAAATATACATACACCAGGCAAATTTGACCCTCAAAGTATATGAAGCCTTGCTAAGCAGTGAAGAAAACCTGTTCACTCTTTTGGTATAAACCTTAAGGTATACTCAAGTTAGTGATACACAGCTGACTCCTGAGTTGAACTCACTACCAACAGGAGGCAGGCACAAGTTCTTCTCATTACCAGCAGGTGAAAAGATTACAAAATTTTACCCTTTGCCAAAGTTTGCTTGAGGCATAGTTGTGAGACCCCCCTATAGTAAGAAGACATTGTTTTAACCAACTACTTGAATAAGAGCAAGAGGCAGACAAAGGCTTTTCCTCAGAAATTGCTATCTCTTGCTCCATGCTTTCTTGTGCCATATTCTGCTTAAATTTCAGCAGGATTGCTATTTTATAAATTTAAACAAGTTAAAAATGCTAATTTGAACACATCTAACTGTCTAAGAGTAATTTTTCATTCTTTAAGAGGATGAACTCTCTACATTACCACCGTCGTGTCACTTGTGTTTGTCTGTGTTCTACTAAAACTAATGTACTAATGTATTATTTGTTCTCCGAATTAACTGATTGCAGCCATAAAGATTGATCCAGTCAAGAAGATTAAACTTTGCAATATTAGGGGTATGAAAAAGTAGTCATTCCAATAATGTTAACCTTATCTTTACTTTGCAGCTGTATAGTATAAACGCTTAGCTGGAAAATTACCAAAACTACACACCCATGTTTTTTCGTGACCCTGTAACTAATTGTTCTCAGTCAACGAGAACAATTTCAGTATTCGCACTGACTATGGCCTTGGCGGCTTGCGGTGGACCGCAAGCGCAAAATGGTGCTAGCACTGGCGAATCCTCTCCTGGTGCTGCTACTAATACAACTGCAACTGCTCCTGGCAAACTAGACTTAGGTGGAAAAGTCTCGTTAACTGGTGCTGGTGCGTCTTTTCCAGCACCTCTCTACCAAACTTGGTTCCAGGCTTTAAACCAAAAATATCCCAATCTCCAAGTTAATTATCAGTCAGTTGGTAGCGGAGCCGGAGTGGAGCAATTTACCAAAGGTACTGTTGACTTTGGTGCTAGTGATGTTGGCATGACGGATGAAGAAATCAAGAAGGTGCAAAACGGCGTACTTTTGCTACCGATGACTGCGGGTAGCATTGTGCTGTCTTACAACCTGCCTGGGGTACAGGGACTAAAACTTCCACGAGATGTTTATAGTGGCATCTTCCAAGGTACTATCAAGTCTTGGAATGACCCGAAAATTACTGCCGCGAACCCTGGTGTTAACCTTCCTAACCAGCCAATCACAATCGTACATCGTTCGGATGGTAGTGGTACCACGGCTGTGTTCACGCAACACCTGAGTGCTATTAGTCCAGAATGGAAGTCCAAAGTGGGCAGTGGCAAAACTGTCAGCTGGCCTGCAGGAGTTGGTGCTAAGGGCAATGAAGGTGTGACCGCCCAAATACAACAAACTCAAGGATCAATTGGATACGTTGAGTACGGTTACGCCCAACAAAATAAACTTAGCTATGCTACTTTGCAAAACAAAGCAGGTCAATTCGTTACACCTACTGATCAATCAGCGTCTAAAACACTGGAATCAGTAACTTTGCCAGCAAATCTCCGTGCCTCGATTACAGATCCAGAAGGAAACGAGTCTTACCCGATTGTCACCTACACTTGGATTTTGGCTTACAAGAAATATCCTGATGCAGCAAAAGCCAAAGCGGTAGAAGCCATGATTGAATACGGTTTGACAGAAGGTCAAAAGGTTGCTCCACAACTAGGCTACGTTCCTTTACCTCAAAACGTGGTAAAACAAGTTGCTGCTGCTGCTGATGGTATCAGTGCAGATTACAAAATTGCTGGTGGCGATGCCGGTGGTGCTAGCGCTAGTAAATAGTGATCAGTAAAAGTCACCCATTCAAAATTGATGAGTGCTCACTTATAAGCTAGCAGTTACGCATTTCATTGACACTAGCCAAATCACTTGGATGCTTGTGACAATTAGCGGAATCCAATGCGTAAATTTTGAATTTTGAATTTCTTGGTGTGGTTCGCTCCCACGTTTTTTGAGTTGATGGGTAAAGTCATTACATGAATACACAAGCCGAGAATCGTCAACCAAAAGTTAAACCTCGCTCTCAAGCAGAAAAGTCAGTAGATCAAGGTTTTATTTGGCTGACTCGGATTTTTGCACTCGCAGTTGCAGGAATTTTATTGTGGATAGCGATTCAGGTTGCCATTCAAGCAATGCCTGCTATCCAAAAGTTTGGTAGTAGCTTTTTAGCAAAAAGCGCTTGGAATCCAGTAAACAATGATTACGGAGTGCTACCACAAGTCTATGGAACTTTGGTGAGCGCATTTATTGGTCTGTTGATAGCAGTACCAATTGGTATTGGCACTGCTGTTTTGCTGAGCGAAAGTTTACTACCCTCATCTGTACGAACGGTACTGGTTTTCTTGGTAGAAATATTAGCAGCTATTCCTAGTGTTGTTTATGGCATTTGGGGAATTTTCGTTTTGGTTCCTTTAACAACAGCTGTGGGAAAATGGCTCAACGCTTACTTAGGCTGGGTACCAATTTTTAGTACCCCTCCTACAGGACCAGGAATGTTCCCAGCAGGGGTCATTTTGGCAATTATGACTTTGCCAATTATTACAGCTATCTCTCGCGATGCGCTGATTTCTGTACCTCCAAGTTTGCGTCAAGCAGCTATGGGACTAGGTGCAACGCGGTGGGAAACAATTTTGAAAGTCATCATTCCAGCTGCCTTTTCAGGTATTATGAGTGCTATCATGCTGGCGCTGGGCCGGGCAATGGGAGAAACAATGGCTGTAACGATGATCATTGGGAACGCCAACGTCATTAATGCCTCGATATTTGCACCAGCTAATACGATTTCTTCTCTGTTAGCAAATCAATTCGCGGAAGCAAGTGGTCTGCAAGTCAGCGCTCTGATGTATGCTGCATTAGTTCTGTTTTTCTTAACCTTGATAGTCAACATTTTGGCTGAGTTAATCGTTCTGCGAGTGAAGCGACTGTAGTATTTGGGTGTATGAAATAATGACTTTTACTTCTGGTGACCATCCCTCTACGGGATTGGCTGGCAGCCTATCTCGCTCTCCCACGTCTCCCCGGACGCTGTTTAGCACGGTGATGACTGTTGTCGCTTTTTTGTGCGGGATATTGGCTCTTTTGCCTTTGATAGCGGTGCTGTCTTACATCATTATCCAAGGGGTAAGCAGTCTGAGACTAGACTTATTTACCAAATTGCCACCACCGCCTTTGGTACCGGGAGGAGGCTTTGGCAATGCCATTTTGGGAACGCTACTCATGGTGGGAATTGCAGCTTTAATTAGCATCCCCTTTGGAGTTTTAGCAGCAATTTATTTAACAGAATTTAGCACTGGTAAGACATCCCGGTGGATTCGCTTTGCGACTAACGTCCTCAGCGGAGTTCCCTCAATCATTGCTGGAGTTTTTGCTTACGGTATTGTAGTGGCTGCAACAGGTGGATTCTCAGCTGTGGCTGGGGGAGTGGCTTTGTCTATTTTGATGCTGCCAATTATTGTACGAACCACCGACGAAGCCTTGCAATTAGTATCGCAAGATTTGCGACAAGCAGCAGTGGGATTAGGTGCGACTAAATTTCAAACTGTCGCGTTAGTGGTTGTGCCAGCCGCTGTACCAGCAATTGTCACTGGGGCAACATTGGCGATCGCCCGCGCTGCTGGAGAAACTGCACCTTTGCTGTTTACCGCTTTATTCTCACAGTACTGGTCCAATGGTATATTCGAGCCGACTGCATCTCTTGCGGTTTTAGTTTTCAACTTTGCAATTTCTCCGTTTAAAAACTTGCAGTCATTGGCTTGGGCTGCGTCTCTAATCTTGGTGCTGTTGGTTCTACTTACTAGCGTTATTGCCCGGTGGGCAACGAGTCGCAAAATTCAATAAGTAAAACTAATTGCAAATTTAACTTTAGTTACAATAAAACCTGTAATTTTTTTATGACAACTGACATTAGAAACGGAAATCAAACTGATACCGTTTTCCGCACTGAGAAACTCAACGTTTACTACAGCAATTTCTTAGCAATACGCGATATTTGGCTTGATATCCCGAAAAATCGGGTAACAGCCTTAATCGGTCCTTCTGGGTGTGGTAAGAGTACTTTGCTACGCTGTTACAATCGCCTCAACGACCTAATTGATGGGTTTCGGGCTGAAGGAAACATTTTATACCAAGGTGAAAATTTGTATGCACCTCACATTGATCCGGTGTTCGTGCGGCGTCAAATTGGGATGGTGTTTCAAAAACCGAACCCTTTTCCAAAGTCAATTTATGACAATATCACCTTTGGACCCAAACTAAACGGCTACAAAGGTGATATGGATGAATTGGTAGAGCGATCGCTCAGACAAGCGGCTTTGTGGGATGAAGTCAAAGACAAACTGCGGCAAAGTGGCTTATCCTTATCTGGAGGACAACAACAGCGCTTGTGTATTGCCCGGGCGATCGCAGTTCAACCTGAAGTTATTTTAATGGATGAACCTTGTTCTGCTCTTGACCCCATCTCCACCTTACGCGTTGAAGAACTGATTCACCAACTCAAAGAGCAATACACAATCGTTATCGTGACTCACAATATGCAACAAGCTTCGCGGGTTTCGGATATGACTGCCTTTTTTAACGTCCAAACGTCAGAAAAAGGAGGTCGTACCGGCTACCTTGTAGAGTATGACCGCACAGAAACAATTTTCCAAAATCCCAAACAGGAAGCTACCAAAGAATACGTCAGCGGTAAGTTTGGTTGAAGATTCCATATTCCTTTTGTCGCAATAACTCGCAATACGCAATAATTTAATAATGCTACATAAAGCACTTCTGGTTTCTAGGCTTCACCTGGAAACTATTTTTATATACTACTTTTATATAAATAAAGCGGGCGGCGGGAATCGAACCCGCATTAATAGCTTGGAAGGCTATAGTTTTACCACTAAACTACGCCCGCAAATTTCCAACCCTAATAACGTAACATAATTCTAGCGAGAAATCAAGCTAGCGGCGATTAATTCTTACACGTACAGGTAGATTGCTCATTACTGGGTTTTTCTCGCCAGTTACAGGGTCTTGATTGGTTGCGGGGACAAATTTTTGACCTTGGTAAATTTCATCCGCATATTTCTGGTATTGGCTTCTTTGCGGTAGCGGTATCTGTTCATCTACTTTGATGAAGATTAAGTTGCCTTGTTTGTCAATTGTTAGCCACACTAAAAAATCTACAGGCTGAACATCGCCTCCTGCGTCAGATAAAACGATATTTAATTCTTTTTGCCTGCTGTTGTCTTCGGGTTGAGCTAGGTTTTCTGGTATATCTCTTTTTAATTTATCAGCTTCTATATCCCAAGTCGCGACTCCTACTCCTTGCCCATTTTGCTCATTCAAAGCTGGCGACTGTTCTGGTTGTACTGGTGGAGCGATATCTTGTAGAGGCGTTTCCTTTCCAACAGCAACCTCACCATCTGGTTTGGGAAGACTACTAGGTGTCCCTTGCGGTTGCTCACCTGTTCCGGGTGAGGAATCAGTACGAGTTGAATCTGTGCTGTTATTCTCGGGATTTAAAGCCTGATTTTGCTCACCTAGTTCTTGATTTGCCTGATTTTGAGTGTCTGTATTTGTACTGTCAGCAGTGTTAGGCTCTGGAGTTGGCTCTGGTTGTTGTGCTTGGGGAGTGACTTCTGGAGTCGGTTCTGGGGTTGGTTCTGGTTGTTGTGCTTGTGGAGTGACTTCTGAAGTCGGTTCTGGGGTTGGTTCTGGTTGTTGTGCTTGTGGAGTGACTTCTGGAGTCGGTTCTGGGGTTGGTTCTGGTTGTTGTGCTTGGGGAGTCTTGACTATAAATGGTTCAGGTTCGCGAGTTGGTTCAGGTGTTGCATCTTGTTGAGGTGATGGTTGTGCTTCCTGCTCGACAACCCGTTTTTGTGAAGATTGCTGGGTTGTATCATCTGCTTTAGGTTGAGAAGTCGTCGCTTTTTTGGTGTTATCGAAAGCGATCGCATTACTATCTTCTACACTAGAAGTCTTTGGAGTAAAATTCTCTTGAGTAGCTGGCTTTGATGACCTAACTACAGTCGGCTTTCCAGTTGTGGAAGCTCTTTTTGACGAAACTGGCTTTGCTTTTGATGGCGCTTTTCGTCCTGACGGAATCTCCACAAACTCTACTGGGATAGGATTTGAAGAACTTCGTTGCGACAGGCTATAGGAATTCGAGCGTAGCAACCAGAATACCAGCAAGTGGAGGGTAACAGAAATTGCGGCTACAGCAATCCACAAACCAGGTGGATCGGTGTGTCGCCTCCGTGCTTTATCTGGAAGAGGAGTTTTGTCAGCAACCGATTGTGTCATAACTAAGGCATGAGTCCTGATTCCTGAGTAAGTGTAGCACTGCCTTATCACGTGTTGTGATTTGTCCGAATAATCACTAACTACTAAACAGTGTCAGTTAATCAGGAGTAATATAGCGCTTCTCGTTTGAATGAAGTACAAATTTATCTGTGTCCATCTGTGTCCATCTGTGGTTTTTATTTCTTGGTGTATTGCACTCAATTGAGAACCGCTATAATTATCGATTAGCTACGAGTTCTGGTTTTACAGCGAAGGTAAGAACAGTTTCGTCTACTCCTTTGAGTTGTAGCGGACTGCATTTCGTCATTTCTTCATCCTGCAAATAATCTGCCACAGCCGCAGAAACCAGAATCGTACCGGGAACAGCAGCTTGTTGCAACCTTGCGGCAATATTCACGCTTGGACCAATTGCTGTATAGTCAGATCGTTCAGCGCTACCAAACATTCCCACAACTGCCGTACCCTGGTGGATACCACAGCGAAATTGTACAGCAGAACCTGCACCAAAAATACCCTGCTCTTTCCAGCGTTGGTTTAAATGTTCAAGCGATCGCAGCATTGCCCTTGCTGTGTTGATAGCGCGACGCACCTGTTCGTTGGGTGTTAGTTCTTCTGGCGCTCCAAACAAAGCTAAAATAGCATCTCCCATAAATTTATCCACAGTGCCGCCGTTATCAAACACGACTCGCGTCATTTCTTCTAAATATTCATTGAGTAACTCTGCTACTCGCCGGGATCTCAGGGTATTTGCCAGTTGGGTAAAACCCACAATGTCACTAAACAACACTGTAATCAAGCGTGGTTCCGGTTGCAAATCCAGGACTAATTCTCCTGCGGCTGCTTTTTGTACCAAAGCAGGGGGCAAAAAGCGCTTGAGTACCGAATCTGTGAGGTAAGTGTTTAACTGCACAACTCGGCGTTCATTTTCCTTCAATGCTAAGAGATTCCGCACCTCTGCCAGAAGTTCCCGATTATTGAATGGCTTAGCTAGATAAGCATCTGCACCATACTCTGTTCCTTCAATGCGAGTTTCCTCATCGGCTTTTGCCGTAAGTAAGATGATTGGTATTCCTTTCAAGTTTTCCTCGTTGCGAATGACTCGAATCATCTCTAACCCTGATATTACGGGCATCATCAAGTCGCTAACTATTAAACTAGGTACAATTTCCTTGGCTAAATGCAAACCTTCTAAACCATTACGAGCAGTTTGCACTTGATAGTTGTTCGCACGCAAAATTTCGGAAACATAAGCTCGCAAATCTGGGTTGTCGTCTACAACTAAGATTAAATGCCCATTCTTGACTTTTGAATCTTGGGTATCAAAGTCTGTTGTATGAGTTTCGCTGTCGTCACCTGTGAGTACCAATTCCAAATCAGCTAATTCCACGCTAACGCGGCTGGTGTTGGGTTGGCATGGTACCTCTAGTACTTGCTCTGCACTCAAGTGAGTGCTTCCGGGGACAAGCCAGACGGTAAAGGTAGTGCCTTTGCCGTAGACTGATTCTACGCTGACTCTACCGCCGTGAAGTTCCACCAATTCTTTGACTAAAGCCAAACCCAAACCACTTCCTTCATAAGAGCGGTTTTCTGAGCCTTCAGCTTGGCGGAAACGCTCAAATAAGTGGGGAATTTGTTCTTTAACTATACCAATTCCGGTGTCTTGTACTTGCAATATGCACTTGTCGTCTACTGGTTGTACGTTAACGCTGATGCTTCCCCCTTGGGGGGTAAATTTCATAGCATTTGACAGGAGGTTGTAAACCACCTTGTCGAATTTTTCTATATCCAAGTACACAGTGGGGCATTCTCCCATTTCAGTGAGCAGGTACAGTCCCTTTTTTTCACAGTAAGGGCGAAACGATTCCACAATTTGACTGACAAATGGAACTAAATTGCAGGGACGGAAACCGGGCTGCATCCTACCAGCGTCTAGGCGTTGCAGATCGAGTAATTGATTGACGAGTCGCAGCAGACGGCGGGAGTTACGCAAGGCGATCGCACTTTGAGCGTAGGACAACCCCTGCTTTGAGGCGACAGCCGCTTCTAATGGTCCTTGAATCAAGGTTATCGGAGTGCGGAACTCGTGAGAAATATTTTGAAAAAATTCGGTTTTTTGTCGATCTAATTCCAGTAAGCGCTCAGCTTGTTCGCGGGTTTTTTGGTAAAGTCGAGACTGCTGCACGGCGATCGCCGCTTGAGCTGCAACTGAAGAAGCTAACTCAATTTCCGATGTCATCCACTGACGTGGTTTATTACCTTGACGCAACGTAATACTACCGATACTTTTGCCGTCAGTAAGTAAAGGAACAACCATGAGCGATCGCGTAGGCACCTTCAAAGGCAAATCAAATCCTTGAATTTCTGGAGGACACAAGCTCATATCAGCAATAAGCACTGGCTGCTGTGTCCGCAACATTTCTTGGAGAATTGGATTTCCCTGAATAGGAGCTTGAGATTGAGGCAGTTGTTGAGTATTAATATTGTCAACACTACCCGAATTTTCCCGCTTTAAGTTTTGAGAATTGTCATACAACCCGACACACTGGACAAACTCATCTTCCTGTGTCCACAAAGACAGAACACAGCCATCTACTTGTAAAGCTTGTCCCAATTGTTGGGTAATAGCCGCAAAAATATCTTGAGGATTAAGGCTAGAGCGAATCGCACTGGTAATCGTATTAATTAGGGCTTCCCGCTTTGCGAGAGCGTGTACTTGCTCATAGGCGCGGGCTTGGGACACAGCTAAAGCAGCCTGATCTGCCACCATCATCACCAACTGCACCTCATCTTCTCCCCAAAGACGGGGCGCTTTGCACTGATGCAGCGCCAGCACCGCCATCAGTTCTTGTCGGCAAATCAGTGGTACCACCAAGCTAGAGCAAATGTTAGCAGCTGCAAAAGCTGCGGCGCGGCTTTGCAACTCGGGATGAGCGCCTTGAATGCACTCATCGCTAGCCACATCATTAATAACCTGAACTTCGCGGGTTTCCCAAACTGTTTGAGCCAGCAACGGGCTTAGAGGAGATGAGGGTGAGGAGGATGAGGAGGATAACGAGGAGACTCCTAATTTTGAATTTTGAATTTTGAATTTTGAATTGATTTCTCCCCCATCTCCCTCATCTCCCTCATCCTGCTGGTAAATAAATCCTTCATCCACCAGTTGCTCATCTTGGAAGGGGCGCAGGAGGCAGACATCTACCTCCAGCATATGACCGACAGTTTGTACAATTGTTTGTAGGATTTGTCGATAGTCTAAAGCGCTGCGAATCGTATTTGTGATAATATTGAGCAACGATTCCTGACGGAGTGTGCGGTATAATTCACGAGTGCGGGCTTTGAGAACATTGTGAGTATCCATTGCTTGGCGTACCACAGCTTTGAGTTCCTCTGCTTGCCACGGTTTGGTGACATATTTGAAGACCTTGCCAGAGTTGATGGCTTCCACCAGGTCTTCAACATCAGTATACCCTGTTAAAATAATTCGGATAATATCAGGATATTGAGTGGCTGTTAAACTCAAAAATTCCGTACCGCTCATCATTGGCATCCGCTGATCGGAGATGATCACGGACACATCTTTCTCTTGCGCTAGCAGATCTAATGCCACTGAACCAGAACTTGCTCTAAGCACGTTATAGTCGCGAGAAAAAGTGCGATAAAGCAACTCAAGGTTGTCAAGTTCGTCATCGACAACCAAAATTTTAGGCAGACTGTTTGCTTGGGATTTCATGCACCGTTTTCCTGCTGCAACGGCAGACGGATAGATAATAATCTGATTGGGTAGAGATGTTTGTAAGTCTCTTCTTCGCACATTGCTAGCGATCGGGCTGTTTGCCCACATAACTGCTCACAATCAAAGCTTTTCCTGACAACCAATTGCCTCAATAGCTTATGTAGATTCCCATTTGCTTTGGTGCACCCCAATTACGTTGATGCTCCCGCTTTAACCTTATACAATAGTTGCTTAGTTGCTAAATCTCTCCTCACCAAAGAGCGAGAACTGTCAAACAAGGTATGCAGCGCTCAACCCTGGGTGAAAAATCTAACTTGTTGCCGCATATTCAGTTTTCCCACCGCAGCACTAACGTTAACATTTGCAAATAAGTTTTATTTACAGCAATCATGGTAAAGTTTGCAATACAACAATAAAATTAAAGAGCAAAGTATACTATTGAACAAATACCCACTTCCAATTTAGCAATCACGACCATCAGCCCGCTATGCTGAATCATTGCCGATAGTATAGGGTTTATAAGTACTGAACCCTGAGTTATCAAAATGTCCACCAGTTCCCTTGCATAAGCCCTGAGTAACTTTTTCAATCATTGCCTTTATCCTACTGGGCACACAGCAATGTTTTGCTTAGAGACCAGATTTTGCCCTGATGTGTTTGTCAAAAAATTTTGTAGGCAATGCTTGTTGCAGCAGATTATACTACAAAAAACAGTGCCAGATATGTTGCTTTTTTCCTGATTGTTGGATATGCTCTGAAGCTTAAGTATAGAGGAACAATATCCAGTATCTATGAGCCAATTTAAAGTTTTCATACAGGTTTGATGGTGTTTTAGGAAATTTGAGAATATTTCTGTAGCATAAAATCAAAACTAAAGTAGCTTTGAAACCCTCGTTTTTTCACTCATCTCATCAAAAACCAGTCTCAGCCGCCGCCCTCCCAGCTTCGTCAAGCCAATTCCAAATTCGTGCGGCAACTGCCGCTGATTTGACTGATGTTGCCCAAATCATTGCCGAAAGCTTTCACTCCCAAAGTGGTTTATTCGGGTGGCTTTTTCCATTATTGCGTTTGGGTATATACGAAGATTTAAGGCATCGTTTGGCATCTCCTGCGCCTCATCACGTGTGCTTAGTTGCCATTGACACGACTGCTGATGCCGCAAGCAACTTAGTTGGAACTGTAGAATTGGGTGTGCGTTTTAGTGATTCTTGGACACAAGTAGGTAAGAGTTTTCCTTACTTGTCTAATTTAGCTGTACACCCAAAATACCGCAGACAGGGCGCTGCTTCTGGGTTACTGACAGGTTGTGAAAAAGTTGCCCTTTCCTGGGGATTCCAAGATTTATACCTCCACGTTTTGGAAAATAACCATCAGGCTGGGCAGCTGTATTTCAAGCTGGGATATCAGGTGCATAAAGTCGAATCCCATTTTGATGCATTCTTTTTAAGACGCTCACGCCAGATTCTTTTGCACAAGCACCTAAATATTGACTCAGCTATTTGAATTCTGTTTTTTTGTGAGTCTTATGGCGTTTGGTGTAGACTTCTAAAACTTTTTCGTGCAAGCTTAAATCATTGCTTGAGTATATAACGCTATCGCATATTCAAATATGCAAAATCAAGATATTTGACGGCGACTAGAATACAACCGTCTGTTTAGGCACCATACATAGAATACAGGGGCTGCCAGAAAGAATATTTTTATGAAAAATTTAGCTAAATTAAGTAAATATACTTAAACAAAGCTCATAAAAAAATTTTATAATCTTTATATCACTGTATAGCGATTTAACTATTTTTCCAATCAGTATTGATTGATAGAGTTTTTCTGATTATATAATATGTTTTCCATTAAAAAAATAATTTAGAGTTTCTATGCAAAGATATTTATTAATATATTAGAACAAAAATATTTATTTTTATTTTATGAAAGTTTTATGGCTTTATACGGTATATATTAGATAATAAATCTAGTATTTCAATAACAAAATAAATAGCAAATAGTTTTTATATAAGAGAGACTATATATTTATGACATCAGGCAAATGACGCTCAAAAAAATTTCAAATCCTTACAAGAACTTCGTATTTCAGATATTTATCTTTATAAAAACTTTAAAAAAATACTCCTTGGGTTGGAGACAAATGCAGTTAAATCTCATAGAATATGATTACTCAATTACGAAAAAAGGTCTATTTATTCTTACTCAAATCCACCACTCAATTCTTGATAGTAAGAAAAATACAAAACGCTGATCCCGCAACAAAATCGTTCTCTATCTAAAGTGCAGCCAATTACCAAACTCATTCAAATTTTGAGAAAAGATGGATAGCGAAAAGCATCAACGCTATCAGACTGCTATGGTATCTACTTATTATCCTGACACCAGTTTCCTTGACTATATTGTCATGCCCGATGGAACTGAGCAATCCTATGGCTCGGATCTTCTAACCATGCTGCTCAGTGGAAAAGTTTTCATGGTTAACAGTCGTAGGCGAAATGGTTTAATACTATTCAAACGTTACCATGCTGAATTTGCTGGTCCTGGGGCGGCTGTAGGCGGCGATTACGATCGTGATTGTCGAGGAGCATTGCCCATAGGCAACCTGTCGTTATTAAATCCTGAATCTCATGAGGAACGGCAGAAAGCCTACTTAATTAGGCGACAGTGGATTCGGTTAATCAAACAAATTACAGAAAACCCAGTACCAGGGCAGCGAGTCCAGAAGATACTAGACCAATTTGAACAATACTTTCCACCAGAAATGGTGACTCAATTGCCAGATGAAGCATTTGCCCTTTTAGTGGGTGTGCTGCCACAAACGGTGGCAATATTACGCCGTTTAGGCAGTGACGTGGATGGCAGTTTTGATGAGTGAGTTTTCGCTGTTTTTGCTTGACTAAGGCACAACTCGAATAGAGGTAAATTTTACATCATATCTAACATGTACGAGATTTTAATAACTCGCAACAGAGTGCTTTTGTCTTAATACTCATCAAAGATTAAATTTCATTTAAATTTTATCTATTTAAATCAACTTAAATCAACTAAAGCAGCTTGTAGTCGATTGAGTGTCCGGACGTTTTCCTCTGGAGTCCCTACAGTAATCCGCAATCCTCCGTTGATTTCCCGCACTAAAGTGCCAGCAGCTTTAAGGTTTTGGTGAATAATTTTTATAGCAGCGTCTTGTGAGTGAGAACCATTTGGTTTGAGACGCACGTAAACAAAGTTCGTCGCGCTTTCCCAAACTTGTAATGTTGAGTGTTGAGATAAAGCTTGAATGAGTTTGGCTCGTTCATTCAGCGTTTGGGGAATTGACTCCAACAGGAGTGTGCGGTTTTCTAGAGCAACTGTTGCTGCCGTTAATGAGAAGCTGGGAAGATTATAGGGTAAGCGAACTTTTTCTAAAATGGCAATCAATTCCGGATGGGCAAGACAATAGCCAACGCGCAATGCTGCTAACCGGAAAGCTTTAGAAAACGTGCGTAACACCACCCAGTTAGGACGCTGTGGTAATTCACCAACAAGGGTATTCTGACTAAATTCAAAGTAAGCTTCATCAATGACAACGAGAATATGCTCGCTCAGACTTCTGATCCATGCCAACTCTGCCTGAGTTAAGGGATTCGCAGTGGGTGAATTGGGATGAACGACAAAAACTGCCCGGATGGGGGGATTTTGAGTTTGTTCTATGGCTACTTGGGCTGCTTGTAAATCAATTTCAAAATTCGCCTCTCTCCCTACCGTCACAACAGGAATTCCGAGAGTTTGCCCCAAAATAGCGTACATGGAAAAAGTAGGTTGAGCAACCAGAATCGAGCCTTGCCCCCCTAAACAACTGGCAATCAGTATCGAGCGTATCAGTTCATCCGAACCGTTGCCAACAGAAATATGGGAAGCAGTGAAAACAGATGGCGAGAGCTTCGCCGACTCATTGACATACTCAGCGATCGCACTTTTGAGTTTTTCATGTCCGCCATCAGGATAACGGTTCGTCTCGATCAGTTGCTCAAAAGTCCCAGCCAGTTTTTCTTTGATTTGTGGTGGCAAATCGTACGGGCTTTCATTCGTGTCCAGCCGGTCAATTTGGGTTGATGGTTGGACGCCTTGATTCGTATTGCTACTGGGGTGAGGTTTGTAAGCGGTAAATTGGGCTAAATCTGACCTGATGAATGGCAGCATGATTAGTCATTAGTCATTGGTCATTGGTCATTAGTCACTGGTCATTAGTAAAAAATAATCAACAAATGACTAAGAATTTTTGATTATACACCTTCACGGTAACTGGCAGAAGATCCGAATTGCCTGCCAAATTTCTGACATAACATTACCTAAACCGTGGTCGCTGTCAAGTTCCATCAACTCTACCCAAGGACGCTTTTGTGCAAAGTCGCGACTGGCTTGAATGGGAATCACATCATCGTGTCGTCCATGCAGGATAAGAGTGGGGATCGGGCGTTGCAATGCCTCTTCTTTGTATTGACTAGCGTCTTTTACGAAATCGTAACTTAGAGGAAGTTTTTTCTCGTCTCCATAGTGGTCAACCATGAGATATTTTTCTTTTTGCCAACGCTGTAGTGTCTCATCTCCTAACTTAGGCAACCAATGAGATAAGAACCCGAAAGCTGGTGCCAAAAGAACGAGGTGTTGCACTTGTGGATATTGCTGTCCCAGATGGGCAGATGTCAAACCGCCCAAACTGGAACCAATGAGCGTGACTGGCGTAGAATCATGACTGAATTGGGACGCAACTTGAGAAAGCTGGCGAGTGATTGTTAAATGAGAAAAATCGCCAGCATTCAAATCGGGAATTTTCAGCTTGATATTGGCTTGTGCAAAGTAAGTGCAGATGTACTGTGCTTTGGCAGAATTAGGACTCGATGCAAAGCCGTGAAGGTAGATGTAGTGCAAGGCAATTACCGCATGGTAACGAATTCTTCTGCTGATGTGGGATGGATACCGACGGTGGCATCAAAGTCTTTTTTGGTTGCGCCCATTTTCACAGCGATCGCCACGCCTTGAATAATCTCACCTGCGCTTTCACCCACCATGTGAGCGCCTAGCACTTTGTCGGTGTTGGCATCCACTACCAACTTCATCATTGTCTTTTCTGATGCACCTGTCAAACTGTGGAATAACGGGCGGAAGCGAGTGCGATAGGTTTTGACTGCGTCGTCTCCTAATTGAGAACGTGCTTCAGCTTCGGTCAAACCGACTGTAGCAGCTTCGGGTGTAGAAAATACGGCTGTGGGGACATTTTGGTGATTAAAGACACGGCGCTGATTGCCGAATTCACTATCTGCAAAAGCACGACCTTCACCTATGGCTACAGGAGTGAGATTGATTCTGTCAGTAACATCACCTACGGCGAAAATATTCTCTTGGGAAGTTTGACTGTATTCGTTAACCGCTATAGCATTCATGGTGCTATACCCAGGTCCTTCAATAGAACTGGGAACGACATCAACTCCAGCGTTTTCTAAATTTAGTGCTTCTATATTAGGCGAGCGACCTGTTGCGACTAAAAATACGTCGGCAATGATTGGTTCAGTATGTTCTCCAGATAACGTCAGCTTCAAGCCTTCTGGTACGCGTTCCACGGCTTCTACCAGGGTATTCTTGATGAACCGTACTCCCTGGTTCATCATCCCTTCTTGTATCTCAAGCCGGATGTCTTCATCAAAGCCTTTCAAAATCAAGTCTTTGCGGATAATTTGCGTCACTTCACTACCTAATCCGCGCATAATAGAGGCAAATTCCGTGCCAATATAACCAGAACCAATGATGGCGATATGTTTTGGTTGTTCTTTCAGGTGAAAGATTTCGTTCGAGGTGATGCTATATTCCATCCCTGGTAAATCTGGTTTGAGGGGACGTCCTCCCACAGCAATCAAAATTTTGTCTGCTGTGACTTTGCGTCCGTCCACCTCTACAGTGTGCGGATCGACCAGCGTAGCGCGACCTGGAATCAGTTGGACTCCTGCTTTTTCAAGGAAGTTGATGTGCAGTTGTGACAGTCGCCGAACTTCCTTATCTATTGTTGTGATGAAATGTTCCCAATCCAGTTGTGCTTCACCTACCTTCCAGCCATAACCTGCTGCATTATGAAACAATGCGGGAAAGTGGGAGCCATAAACCATAAGTTTTTTGGGAACGCAGCCACGAATCACACAGGTTCCGCCCACCAAATCATTTTCGGCGATCGCTACTTTTGCCCCATAGCTTGCAGCGCGTTTGGAAGCAGCCAAACCCCCAGAACCGGCACCAATGACAAATAGGTCGTAATCATATGTCATATCAAGCTTTCCTTTGAGAGTCATCAAAAAAATTTGATACCACTTTACCAACGAAACTCACATGTCGTAGGGTAAGATGGTATCCTTTGAAAAAGGTCTTGAGGCAGGACTAAGTTATTCCCTTAAAGGGACATAAGAAGAAACTCCTCAGCCGTTGTTGGATGAATGCCAATTGTCTCATCTAGGTCTTGCTTGGTAATACCCTTACGAATGGCAACAGCGAGACTTTGAATAATATCTGCTGCGTGTTCACCAACCATGTGAGCGCCTAAAACACGCTCAGATTCACCTTCAACAACTATCTTAATGGTAGCTTGTTCGTTCTTATCAGTGAGTTGAGAGAGTAAAGGTTGAAAGCGATCGCAGTAGCATTTGACAGATTCACCAAATGTTTCGCGTGCTTTTGCCTCCGTCATACCTACACTTGCTGCTTCTGGGCGAGCAAAAACAGCAGAAGGTACTTGCTCATAATCGACTTTTTGCGGTTTTTTGCCGAAAACTGTGTTGGCAAAAGCAATACCTTCTGCCCTAGCGACTGGGGTTAATTGCAGGCGATTTGTGCAATCACCTACGGCAAAAATATTTTCCGCAGTTGTGCGGCTGTATTCATCGACTTTGATTGCGCCTTTTTCCCCAAGTTCTACTCCAGCATTTTCTAAACGAAGGTTTTTGGTATTTGGGGCGCGCCCTGTAGCAACGAGTATAGTATCTGCTGCAATTGTTTTTCGAGAGTCGCCAGTCGTGGTTAACAGCAGTCTTTCTTCTGAGTATTTGATTTGTTTAGCGGTGCTGTTGCCAATAAAGCGAATTCGCCGTTTGCTCAAACCTTCTTGAACGCCAATGCGGATGTCATCATCAAACCCTGATAAAATTGTCTCATCTTGATCGATGATTGTAACTTCACACCCAAAAGCATTCATCATGCTGGCAAATTCCACACCAATGTAGCCACCGCCAATAATTGCGAACCGTTGAGGTAAGTAGGGTAAGTGAAACATCTCGCGGGATGTGATGGCGTATTCAATGCCTGGAATGTTTGGTTTGATGGGATACCCGCCTACAGCAATTAAAATCTTGTCAGCTGTATATTCGGATTGATTAATCTCTACAGTATGAGCATCTCGGAAGGTGCCATCACCCCGAATGAGTTCAACTCCTGCTTTTTGCAACTGTTCAAAATAGGACTGGTGAATGCTTTCGATGTGCTGATCTACGGATTTGATAAATTTCGTCCAGTCAAAGTAAGTTTCGCAGTCACTCCAACCGTAGCTTAGCGCCATTTGGTTTTGCAGCGCCAAGTCAGCAGCTTGGACAATCAGTTTTTTGGGTACGCAACCGCGATTGACACAAGTGCCACCAATCGCTTCTTTTTCAGCAATAGCGACACGCGCACCGTAGCTTGCTGCTTTTTTAGCTGCTGCTAGTCCTCCAGGACCAGCACCAATTACAAACAGATCGTAATTGAATGTCATGACTTTCGGGAAGAATGAAGAGCGAAAAACGGCTTTTTGGTTCTATCTTCGACTTATTCCAATCACAAGAGCATCTATCTTGATTTTGATTTCCATTGCTACTGGCAGCAATTCATACTTAGGGCATAGCCTAGAGGGTTATCATGATTAGCTATTTTTATGAAATTACACATCCCCCTATGGGAAGAGACAAACGACACACTTATGAAACTGTTGGAGACGATACCTTTTTAATAGTCACTCTGGCTTTACGTATACTCGCTTGGTAGCCTTGTGGCTCTCCTAGCAGCACTACCGAACACTGGAGTTGCCGTACCACATCAGTCGTAACGTCGCTGACGGCAACTTGACCTATACTTAAGCGACGACGACGCGATCGCAGCACGACAAGGTCACAGGATTTTGCTGTGTTCAGGATGGCACTCACTACATTATCCGCTGGCATAACTTTAATGGTGGTACGGCTTTGGGGGAAATGTCGGGAAACCAGCAGATCCAATTGCGATTTCATCCAGGCAATGCGGGCGTTTGAGGTACGGCGATCGCACACGTGCAGCAGCGTTACCTCTGCTTGATTGGCATCCGCCAGAATCTGAGCAAACCGCACAATCCGCACCGATTCTTGGGTGAGATTTTCAATAGGTATCAAAATACTGTGGATGTTGCTAGGGGAATCTAACAGACGGGTAACAGCGACAGGGCAATGAGATGCCCAAAGAACTCTATCAATGACACCACCAAACAGCCTGGCACGCAATCCTGTAGTTATGCCCCAGCCCATGACAATCAAGTTAGAGTTTTCCTCTCGGCTGGCGTGGCTAATACCTTGAGCAATACCCTGGTCGATGCGTGCCACAGGTTCCACTTCTACCCCAAATTCCCGACCGAGGTCTACAGCATTAGATAGAAGGTTTTTGCTTCGCTGGATGTCATTCTCCAACTCTGGTGCGTCCATGTGTAAATGAGCAGGCGTCACCGCTAGGGCGACAACCTTACCTGATTCGCGGCGTACAAACAGTGCCGCCATTTCAATCAAATTCCTCTCCGTTTCCGGGTTACGAACAGGTACAACCACTGTCAACGCGTCGGCTGGGTCATCCTTCCAGCCAAGCGTTGACCCAGTTGTCTCGGGAGTCGTGTCCGTTATGGTCAACCCAGCTGCACTTCGGGAAGTGATTAAAGGTCCTAATGTCGCTGTCACTATCATCAGAACAATCACGGCATTCAGCACATTTTCAGTTAACAACCCTGCGCGATAGCCTACCAAAGTCGCCGCCAGCGTAGCCGCCACTTGTGGCAGAGACAACGACCACATCGTAATCATCTCACGCCAGTTGTAGCGGTAAACCAACTTTGCCAGGAGTGCTGCTGTGAACTTACTGCCAATTAAACCTGCTAAGATAGCCAAGGTCAGCCAGATAGAACTAATGCTGCTGATAAATGCGGGAATATCAATCAACAAGCCCAAGCTAACGAAGAAAATTGGGATGAACAGGACATTACCGACAAAGACCACCTTTTCTTTCACAGGTCCAGAACCGATAACCTCATTGACTGCTAATCCTGCTAGGAATGCCCCGACAATCTTTTCTACCCCAATAACTTCTGCTCCCAGTGCGGATATAAAGACCACCAGCAAGATAAACAAAAATTGGTTTCCTTGTTCGTCTCCGGTTCGCCGAAAAAATTCATGCCCCAACCACTTAAAGCCGAACAGGATGACCGCAGAGTAGATGATTAGCCCTAACAGCAGCTTGACTAGGCTAAACGTGGAAAATTCTCCTTGATGGATACCGATACATACCGCCAGTACCAGCAGTGAGCCGATGTCTGTAAAGATAGTTGCACCGATGGTGACAGTCACTGCTTCATTGTTAATCACTCCCAGCCGACTGATGATTGGGTATGCCAGCAGGGTGTGGGAGGCAAACAAAGAACCTATCAAAAATGAGGCATTCCAACCAAAACCAAATATCCGCCCCACTATTGTTCCGACAATCAGGGGCACAAGGAAGGTAAACGTACCAAAGCCGATGGAACGATGCTTGGTTCGCTCAAACTGCTCCATGTCAATTTCCAGCCCCGCCACAAACATCAGGTAAATCAGCCCAATGCCAGAGAGTAGTTTGAGGGTTTCCGACTCATTGTGGAGAAGATGAAATCCATGCGGTCCTAAGACTACACCAGCTGCCAGTAGCCCCAGCAATCCAGGCAGCTTCAGTCGCTCAAAGATGAGAGGGACAATTAAGATGACCGTTAACAGTATGGCAAAAGAAACAATAGGTTCTAGATGCATTGATAACTCCTGACATAAGCTGCGGCTGATTGCTTGGCTAAATCATCATTATTATCAAAGTCAGAAAAATTTATCTTCTGCCCTGGGATTGTATCGAGATTACAAGTGTAGATATCCAGTCTTTACGTTAGGAGATATAGTGCAAACCTATCTAAATAAATTTCTTAATTATGAAGCGACACGCATAATACAAAACAGTATTTTTATAGACAATTTCTTGATTAAGTCGTCAAGATTGCAGGTTTAATACTCAGACAGGTCGGTAAATTATTATAGGGTATGAAGTCCAAAAAGCAATCGAGTTCAACTTAGCCAGCCTAGTTTGGTGCAAAATTTTTAGTATGAAAGCATCGAAGCTACAAGAACTTACCTGCAAATGCTATCACCCGATGAGCATAAGCCAGTGGTGAATCTTGTAGGCGATCGCCTACATATCACCCAAATTTTTGATTGTCCTGCATCGTTCTACCGTTATCTGTATTGTGAAGTTGGACGTGATTATTATTACAGAGGACTATCCAGCAGCACTCACCAACTACCTAAAACGGGGATTTAAACCATTTCTTCGGGAAACGTATGTTGTCACAACACGCGCACAGCCGAATACAGCAGCCACTCAAGGAAATGATGCCCTAGCTGTTTGTGAAATTGAGAACCATACACTTACCGAAAGTCGGAGGGCGGAAGCCCCTGAATTCTATTCATGGGGAGGAAGCCCGTAGGCAATTTTAATTGCCGTTCAATATCCACCGAACAACACGAAAAATCTGCGACAATACACTTATGCCGAAATAGGAAACGCACTGTTGACCCGACAGGAACGGCCCGACCGTAGGCAAGAGACGGCGATATGTCTCGGCTAGGGGTAGAAACATATTGCTTGCAACAGATCTGCAATCCAATGTGTTTCAGGGGGGTGGGGGTGAGTACACCCTCTAATCGTAACCACGCCTGGAGGCTCGGCATTTGTGTTTCAGAACCTGAATAGGAACTAAGCCGCTACCGTACAGGGCACTCGAATTGCCCCCGGTTTTTAACCGTGAGGAATGCGTTACAGAGTGGTTTGCTCGCCTGTGTTATGACGGCAAAAAAATCCTCTGTCAATTCATGTTTGCCAGCATGGTAAGTACTTTTTGCCCTACCAATCAGCAAACAACGCCGCAGCAACTTCCAAAAACCACCATTGAACATCGAGTGCAATCTACCTTCCACGCTCCACATAAACTGCTTTGCTAAAAGGAGCTTACACCTTTGGTTGGGTTTTGCCAGGAAAAATTTTTGGCAAATAGACAAAGTATTACAAATAATGTCCCCAATTTTTGCCAAGATATATTATTATTTCCAAACACAATCACTTGGCAGTCATCGGCATGAGTGAAAAAACAATAGAAACCTACGGCAAGGGTTTTCTAGTTCTACTTTTGCCTATCTCGTTCTTGATTATTTTCTTTGTTGCTACCTGGCGAATTTGGTTGGGTATCATCCTGCTCGTCCTGACTTTCAATGTCTGGCAACTTTACAGGTGGCAACAGTGGTGCCAAAAAGTGAACCCGACTTTCCATCAACTGATTCGGGAAAACCAAGGCAGGATTACGCCAATGGACTTGGCAATCAAGGGAAATTTTCCTGGCGAAGCAGCAAAACGCTATCTAGATACGAAAGCAGCAGAATTTGGTGCCAGCACCAGTAACTCGGAAGACGGAAGCAAAATCTATTACTTTATCACAGCGAGTACTTTAGGTAGCATACTTGACAGTAGCGAACCACCGAAAGAACTTGCTCCTCAACCAGTTGCCCAGCACGCCCTACCATTTCTAGCACCACCGCCACCCCAGGCACATCTGGAAGAATCAGAACCTGAATTACCACCGCAGCAGTCTACCCCAGAGGAAACAAAAAAACCGCTGGAAAAACAATTGGTTTTTGGCTCTCTGATTCAATCAGAACTTGCCAAGCGCCTCAATGTTTATTCCAGCACTGTTTATAAGCGGCGAGATGATCCAGATTTTCCAGAATGGAGTCGCACTAGGGATCCGGATGGCGTTGCTTGGAAATACTCAAGGAAAACTAAAGAGTTTTTCCCGGTTGAAGAAAGTAAAAGTTAAAAGGAAAAAGGCAAAAGTTCAAAGAAAGAAATTTCTTTTTACTTTTCCGTTTTTCCCTGTAAACCCACAGCTTCGGAGATGGAATTTAATCCCGTTTGTTCTAGCTTAGATAACAAACCTTTAAGAATGTGGCGGTTCATGGCTGGGCCTTCGTAAATCCAGCCTGTATATACTTGAATCAGGCAAGCACCAGCAGTGATTTTCTCCCAGGCATCTTTAGGAGTAAAAATTCCGCCAACGCCGATAATCGGTAATTCACCTGCTGTTTGCTGCCAAATAAAACGAATCACTTCGGTGGAGCGTTCCCTGACTGGGGCACCGCTGATACCACCAGCTTCTTGTTGAGGTGATTTGCCAGTTTGGGCAATCACTTGTGTTTTTAGTGCATCCCTACGGATAGTGGTGTTGGTGGCAATAATCCCGGCTAATTGATAGGTTTTTGCCAAGGAAATAATATCGGCGATCGCCTCCCATTCTAAGTCTGGAGCTATCTTGACAAAAATAGGCTTTTGTGTATTATTTTCCTGTTGCAAAACTTCCAAGATAGAACTGAGCATAGCGGCATCTTGGAGCGATCGCAACCCTGGCGTATTAGGTGAAGAGACATTGACGACAAAATAATTTCCGTAATCTTTCAGTAAACGAAAACTATTGAGATAATCCTTTGCGGCTTCTTCTAGAGGAGTTATCTTAGATTTTCCCAGATTGACACCTATAGGTATAGACAAGTTTAATTTCCTAACTTGTGCCAATCGCACTGCCATTGCTGCTGCACCTTGATTGTTAAAGCCCATACGGTTGAGGGCAGCATTGTCCAAGGGCAAGCGAAACAAGCGAGGACGAGGATTTCCTGGTTGTGGGTGAAAAGTGACAGTTCCCACTTCTGCAAAGCCAAAGCCAAATTTTGACCACATAGGGACTGCAACGCCATCCTTATCAAACCCAGCCGCCAAACCTAAGGGGTTGGGGAAGCGTACCCCGAAAAGATTTTGTTCTAGACGTGGATCAGACAGGCAAAATGACTGCTCTAGACGTTGGTTGATCCAGCTTGCAGGTGCTTGGTGGTGAGTTTTTCCCAACCAACTTAAACTACGCATCGTTGAAGCGTGCAACCACTCTGGATCTGCTTTAAGCAAAGTGAACAAAAGGGGACGAAGTGCGTCTTTATAAATATCCAAATGAGTATCCGTAATCCAAAACTAAAATTGCTAAGCCTGCTTACTGTGTATGGGCAATTCATATAGTAGCAATCTATGTTTGACAAAAGTGCAATTTGTTTAACCTGTCAGGAATGATTATGTAGTAGCAAAAGACGTAATTTTTGTGGTTCTTCAGTATCTATAGCAATCCTCCGCAGATTTGTGAAAATCCCCCATGCTGAGATTCCCGACAACTTTGGCGAAGTCGGGAATCTTGTTGTTTACGAACGCGAGTGCGTGCCCGTAGGGCTTATGATTTAGGATTACTATAAGATGCCAAAATATTAGTCAACAGAATAAATAAAGATGACGCAAATTCTACCCATCAGCGGTGACATGTCTGTTGGGCAAGCCACTCGTCATGCAATAAGGCGTATATATACTCGTCCTGCCATAAGCCTTTCATGAATTGGCTTTGCCGTAAATGCCCCTCACGCCTCATGCCAAGACGCTCCATCAGCCGAAACGATGCTGTATTACGTGTGTCGCAGATTGAGGTGATTCGGTGCAACTTGTGGTGTGCAAAGCCATAGGTAAGTAATACTTGTGCCACCTCTGTTGCATAACCATGCCCCTGATAGCTTGGGTGAAGTGACCACCCAATTTCCCCCTTACTTTGCGCCAAAGGCAATAGATTAAGAGTAGACAGCTTTTGATGAGAAGAAAAATAGCATTTAAATTTTCAGTGTGCTGTATGACATAAAGAATTATAAATACCGTGTGGTTAAAGGCTCATACTTTGGGCTGTAAACCTTACCTAAGAGAGTTTCAGCCAATTTACGGTAAAAGATACTCATCATATAAGTTGTAAGACCTGTAAATAAAATTAATAAATACTCCAGTTTTTGTAGCGATACATACCCAACATTTGCGCTCTCTTAGCAATTTTATTTAAAAATGGCTGAAACCGATATATAGTAGAGTTTCCAGACCCGGAGTGCAGGTTTTTACACATATCTCGGCTCAATACCATTTTTGCATTATACAATGTCAAACAAAGTTTACCTTGTTTCTGCTTGTTTAATTAAGAAGGAAGCAATATCTGCTTGTTCATTAAGTCTTTTGTTGACGTAATTTTTAATTCCCGAATAAATATTCTTTTGTAAAAGTTCTGAATTTAATTGTTCATTAATGTCATTTTCCACATCGTTACGCTTCTCGCTTATTAAATTAGTTATCTGCTCGTCATTCAAGAAAAAATTTCGTAATTTTATAGGTATAGGGGTTGTTCTTAATAATTTTTCAAAAATATCTTTTATGTTGTCGTATTTATCTTTGAAATAACTAAATACCTGATCTCGACTTACTACAATTCCTGCTACTACAAAAGCCTCTACTACTATAGGCGCTATACTAACACTATCAATAGCTATAAAAATAATAAAAATGGAAATAAATAAGAATAATGTAGATATTAATACAGGTAAAGTGGCATAAAGTTTTTTAGATATCTTTTCTATTAGCAAACTATTTATTTCTGAATAAAAATTCACATCTTTATTATTTGGATTTATAGATATATCAAATATACTTTTTGGTATGTTATACCTGTCACATAAATCATCAGTAGATTTTTGAATTTCTTTTCCTAAATGTTCTATCAATTTTTGAGTTTCTATTTCCGAGAAATTATTTTCTTTGTCTAAATCATTCTTGATTTCTATTTTAATTTTTTCTTCTATAGCGGCAATTGTTTGAATTTCTCCATCTCTCCACTTCTCAATACAGCTTTTCAGAATTTTCAAAGTTTTCTCAGTTAGTGACTTTGCTGAATTATTTGAAAATTTTTGTATAGCTTCTTTTATAATAGAATCCAGCTTTTCTGGTTCATCAATAAATTCTTTTACTTCTTTTCTAAAAAGATCGATTTTGAAATCAACACGTCCTAATATTGCAAGTCCTTTAGCTACAGATAATTCTGGTTCTAAGCCACGTATGACTTCCGATTGAGGAAATTCTTCTTGGCAAATCTCACGAGTAAATGACATATGAGACCCACCACCAGTCATGAATATTATTTCTGGTGATTCAATTTCCTTCTTGCATTCTTGTAGTGCATCCGTAAAAGCTTGTTTCCACGTTTTGCCCTTTAATTGATCAATGGGGGAAATTAAGGGGTTGCTTAATATCTCTTCCATATCCTTTTTATTAATACTAACTTCAAAGTATAACTTTCCTCCATTGGGTTTATTTATTTTCTTTTCTTTTTCAATTGGGGTATTATTATCACTTTCTCTTGAAAAATACTCTTCTTTAGCTCTACGACATGTCAAGAAACACTGTAATTTTGAACGAAGATTAGATTGGAACAACCTATTGAATTCTTCTCTATCTTCAGGTGACATACCTTCTAATGTTTTATTAAAAATTAATTCGTCTATTAGGCTACCTCCTAGATTGTTATATCCAAGATCGAGAGGAAGTTCTTCAGAGTTTTTAATAATAGTAAAGTCAGTAGTTGATGAACCTATATCAATAATTAGTAAATTATTTAGTAAATTATCAGGTGATTTGGTAAGTGATTTTTGTAACCTTCCAGTTTCTTTTGCTTCTAGAAAAGCAGCTCTTGACTCAGGTCTAACCTTGACGTTAGTCATTCCTGCATCTTGTAAAATTTCCTCATATTCTTTAATTAAAGTTTCTTTATTCCACCCTGATGGATGTCCTACAAAGAAATGTGTATTTGTATCTAGCTTAGCTTTACCTTCTTTTTTTAAAATGTTTAAACATTCTTTAACAAAAAGTTTGAGTGATTTTGTCTTACTTTTCTTAAAATCGGGGGTTTTAAAATGAATATATAAATTATCAATACCATTGTTCTCAATATAAGCATCTTCACCTATGACAATATCACCAGTGTTAGATAAAGTAACTGCTGTAATAATACTTCTCTTTCCATGAATCTCTGCTACTTGAGGTTCAGAAGAGGAAGATAAATTTGTGATTGCAATAGCACTTTCTCCATGTCCTAAATCAAATCCTATAATCTCTAAATTTTTTTCATCTTTATATTTACGTATATTCTTTACTATGCTTTGTAACTTTTGGTGATAATTAAAAACAGGAAAAATGTCAATGCCGTGCATGGATGAAATTTTATCTGGAATTTTACTGTCATCAAGACGTACTGGGAAAATGAAGAAATCATTTAATGGTTTTTTATTTTTCACATCAAGTGCTATGTCTATTTCTTTTTGTACAAATCCATTAATTTTAGTTGTTGACTCTGATGAAATCAGAGCAATAAAAAACATAACGTTATTTATTGCTTCTGGAATTACCATTTTCCACCTTTCTCCTACATTAAGAGATCGGTCGTCGAACCAAACACTAATTCCCTCACTTTCCAAATCTTTGCAAAGCTTTTCAGCATCTCCAAAATTCTCACGAGCATAACTGATAAATACGTCAGGTTTACGAGATTCCATCATATTTTCTTAGTAAATTAATTATCTAAGGGAATAACAATTCTACATAATTTCACTTTGGATACTTTACTCTTACTTACACCTATTTTAGCAAGTAGAACGAGGTGAAAAAACCAAACTGTGTAAAGATAAGTAAATACGTGTAATGTGTATACCAAAGTAACGCGGAACTATTAAAAACGTTGAAAGCTATGCAGGACAAGTGTTTTCAGACAAGATTGCAGATTTTTACACATATCTCGGCTCAATACCATAATGAGGTATATGGTCAACTTACACTAACAAGCTACAAAGCGAGAAATGGAGATTCCGCCAAAATTCCAGAACTAACGCATTAATAAATCTTATCGAAACTTTTCCAGTGCAAGGAATGGTAAACAGCTGGTGTTATGGAGGGAAACATTGCAACTGCTAGAGGATGAGAAATCTTGCAATAATTACAGTAAGTACCAATGTCAGATAAAACGGATATACGGAAAAGGAGAGACTGGAGGAAAATAACAAATTGACCACATTCATTCCTTTCGGTGGCTTCAAGACGAAGAGTTTATCTGTTACAACTTCGCCAGAATGTAGCTCTTTTACAAAATTGTTGTATATCTCACGAAAGTTTCGCTCTTGACCTAAGTAGTAAGAATCTAGCAGAAAGAAAAGTACTATTGGTATCAGGGCAATCCAAGCATAATTGGGCTTGTTCTTGTCTGCTATCACCACCAAAATTGCTGAGACTAAAGAAACGCACCAAGTTTTGCAGTTGGCACTGTTAGTTGCCATGCGCGTGATAATTCCCTGCAAAATGTTCAGGTAACTTTGCACGGAGTTGGAATCCGGCGTTACCTTGCTTGGTTGACTTGGTTGTGACTGCTGACCAGAGTTACTCACTTATTTTCCAACTGCTATTGCTGCACTTTCAACCCACTTACTAAAATTATTGTAGCCGTTATCGTGTATCCAATCGTAGGTAGGATAAATCTGAGAAAGATATACGTTTTGACCATTTAGTGTAGTAACCCAAGTTGCTAGTTACAGATTCAGGCGCTCGCAACGAGGTCATTGAAGCAATAAAATTCCCTCCAGAGTCAAACGGAGGACGGATATATGCTGAACGAAATAATTGCGATCTATGCTATCACTGATGACTTACTCAAGGCGATTGGGCATAACGACGACATTCGTCGCGACATGATTGATGCAGAAATTATTAATGCAAGTTGCTAGAAGAACCCAAATCGATTACTTAACTTCATGTATTGATTCTCTGAGAGGTTGTTTGAAAAGTCTAATTTATTACTTACCTAGCGACTAGAAGTCGCGGCTAAACAGACAAAACCCACGCAGGTGGGTTTCAAACCCTTGCTTTTACGTTAGTCCGCGCAGGCGGACTTTGTTTGTGTAGTAGCGAATTATATTCGCCCAAAACTTTTCAAACATCCTCTGAGGCAAAACTGGGTAGAACTGTACGAAAGCCTCAAAGAGAAAAAGTAAGTTCACATCTCTTATTTGTTCTCGTAATTAAAACGCGAACAAGATTCCCCGGATTTTTCCCTCTATTTTCCTTAACCGAGCAGTATTGAGCTCGCTCCTCGGTAAGTGGTTCTACAGGCATATATCGCAAAACCTCAGGGTGAGTTTGATATGTCAGAAAATCAAGCAAATCTGTCTCAGTCATACGGCGTATAATTAACCGTTTCGTTACCACAGGTTCCATGCTTTTTTCACCTAATGACTGAAAATCTGGAAGCTGCTTATCGGTAGGAATCGCAAAACGCTGTTCCCTATTACCTCAAAAGCCTGCTCAAACAAACAGATCGTTTCACAAAGATGAGGGGTTTCACCCCACAATAAGTTACAAAAATTACCCTTGGGGTGTAGCAAACTAGTTATAATTATCTTCCAAATCTCAGAAATCCAGCTCAGTTCTGTTGCTTAATAATATGGGACGTCTTCGTTCTAAATCTGACTTGCCTACAAAAATTTGTCCGGTATGTCAGCGCCCTTTTACTTGGCGCAAAAAATGGGCAGAGTGCTGGGATGACGTAAAATACTGCTCAGAACGTTGCCGTCGTCGCCGTTCGTCGGCTAAAGATGAAACCAATGAATGCCCGTAAAGGTACGGAGAAATAAATAAAGAGATGGAGATCAAGGTACAACCTAAATTAATTATTCATGGGGGGGCTGGTAGTTCTCTGAAGGGAAAAGGAGGAGTTGAGACGGTACGCCGTTCTCTCTACCAAATCATAGAGGAAATCTATTCTCTCCTAGAATCCGGAATCAGTGCAAAAGAGGCAGTTGTGCGGGGTTGTCAAATGTTAGAAGACAACCCCCGCTTTAATGCTGGTACTGGTTCTGTGCTGCAATCGGATGGTCAAATCCGTATGAGTGCTTCCCTGATGGATGGTGCATCCCAAAGCTTTAGTGGGGTAATAAATGTTTCACGAGTGAAAAATCCCATTGACTTGGCGATCGCTCTCCAATCCTCTCCTGACCGCGTACTCTCAGATTATGGCGCAGCCGAACTAGCGCGGGAGTTACAAATCCCTAGCTACAATGGCTTAACCGAGTTGCGGTTGCAAGAGTGGATACAAGAGCGTCAAGACAATTTTAAAAGAACAATGGCTGGTGTGGTAGCAGAAGCAGAACTGGTGGAAACCAGCAATGCCCGGCGCGGTACGATTGGTGTCGTTGCATTAGATACTCAAGGAAGATTATCTGTAGGTACTTCTACAGGTGGTAAGGGATTTGAGCGGATTGGACGCGTCAGTGATTCTGCCATGCCAGCAGGAAACTACGCGACACAATATGCAGCCGTTAGTTGTACTGGTATTGGAGAAGACATTATTGATGAGTGTTTAGCACCACGAATTGTAGTGCGCGTCACTGATGGTATGTCCCTCAAAGAAGCAATGCAGCGTACATTTGCGGAAGCACACGAACACAAGCGGGATTTTGGAGCGATCGCCTTAGATGCCAGTGGAGCGATCGCTTGGGGGAAAACTAGCCAAGCTCTTCTCGCCGCATACCACAACGGCGAGAAGATTGGCGACACCTTAGAAATTCCCGTTGGGACAGAAATTGGCTGTGTATTCAGTCCAGAGTGCTGAGATGATAAAGAGTTGCAAGTGACTTGGCACTCACAACTCTCTTTCAACTCCGGACTCAGGACTCACTAGTCTTTTGTGGACTCATGACTCTTTTTGCGCCACCCTGGTTTCACAACTTGACGAGCACGGGCAATCACCAGAGAATCATCAGGGACATCTTCTGTAATCGTGGAACCAGCTGCCACGTAAACATCGTCGCCCAGCGTCAAGGGAGCAACTAAAACGCTATTGGAACCAGTTTTGGTGCGATCGCCTATCTTGGTAGGATGTTTTTTCACACCGTCATAATTGGCGGTAATTGTACCTGCACCAATATTGACGCGACTTCCCGCAGTCGTATCACCCAAATACGACAAATGAGCAACATTAGTGCGATCGCCCAACTTGGTATTTTTCAATTCCACAAAATTTCCCACGCGACAGCTAGCACCCACTTCCACATCACCGCGCAAATGAGTATAGGGACCAACTTGGGTTCCTGTCTGCACGATGCTATTTTTCACTACTGAATACAGCACCGTGACATTTTCACCTATCTGGCTATTTTCAATTAAACTTCCCGGTCCGATGCGACTTCCTGTCTGAATCACTGTATTACCCCGCAAATGAGTTTGGGGTTCGATAATCACATCCGGCTCGATTTCTACCGTGTCATCAATTGTAATACTTGCCGGGTCTATAAGGGTGACACCTGCTGTCATCCATTTTTCTTTGACTCGCGTTTGCAAAATCTCGTATGCTGTTGCCAGTTGCAAACGGTCATTAATGCCCAGAATTTCTTGGTCATCCTCCAGATCCACCGCCATCACTGGTTCTATTTGACTGACGGCATCTGTGAGGTAGTATTCTTTCTGAGAATTATTTGCTTGTAAATGAGGTAGAACTTTTGCCAAATCCTGCCAACGGAAGCAGTAAATTCCAGCATTAATGCGGTTATTTTGTTTTTGACTCGGTGTGCAATCTCGATCTTCAACAATTTGTTGCACAATATTGTCACTATTACAAAAAACGCGTCCGTAGCCTTTGGGATTATCTAAGTGTGCGGTGAGGATAGTGGCGGCGTTTTGGTGCTGAGTATGAGTTTGCAACAAATTTTTCAGAGTTTCTGTGCGAAGCAAAGGGACATCGCCGTATAATACAAGCAAATCGCCTGTGTAGCCTTCAAGGTGGGGGAGTAATTGCTGGATAGCATGACCTGTCCCCAGTTGCACAGTCTGTTCCACAAACTCCAAATCTGGAATTGACTGCATGGCTGCTTGCACTTCAACAGCTTGATACCCAACAATCACCATCTGTCGAGTCGGCGAAAGCGGTTTGACACTGTCGATAACTCGTCCAATGAGCGATCGCCCACCCAAAGAATGTAAAACCTTGGGCAGGTTTGATTTCATACGTGTTCCACGTCCCGCCGCCAGAATTGCTACAACAACCATAATTTAGCTATGAGTGAATTGCTTTGAATGCGCCTGCTCGCTTTGAGTGTAGGCTCAATTTATACTAACGCGCTCAGAAACTCAAAACCTAACTCACCCATAATTGCCAATCTTGAAAAGAAGAAATAAACTCTGTAAACTCCTGCATGAGTTTAGGATTACGCCATCCTAAAGCTGTTTCTTCCGCCATCACAGTCAACGCTTCTTCTAGTGTCAAAGCTCTTTTGTAGGGTCGTTCGCTGATCAGAGCATCAAAAATATCCATTATTTGAAATACTTGCGCTAGATAAGGAATGTCTTCTCCTACAAGCCCATCAGGGTATCCAGAACCGTCCCAACGCTCATGATGGTGGCGGATAATAGGAATCACACCTCGTATGTTGCGTAGTGGCTGGCAGATTTTTTCTCCAATCAAAACGTGTTGCTTCATAATATCCCATTCTTGTGCCGTGAATTTGCCTGTTTTCAGCAGCACTGCGTCCGGAATAGCCACTTTGCCGATGTCATGCAGATAACCCCCCCACATCAAATCCCGAATTTGGTTGTGTGTGAGATTGAGATATTCACCAAAAGCTTTGCCGAACTTCACCAGCCGTTCACAGTGATCGCCAGTTTTGGGATCACGGCTTTCAATTGCCCTTGCTATAGAAAACAGCACTTGTTCAGTGTGGTCTAACTCTTCATTCAGACGCTTTTGTGTCACCAAAGATTTTACCCGCGCCGTCAACTCCAAACGATCAAAAGGTTTACTGAGGAAATCATCTGCCCCAACTTCAATTCCTCGAATGCGCGATCGCTTGTCATTTAAACCAGTAATGAAAATTATTGGGATGAGTCTGGTATGTTCATTCTGCTTAAGCAACTGGCACACCTGAAATCCATCCATTTCTGGCATCATTACATCCAGTACAATCAGGTCTGGTGCTTTCTGTGCTACCTGTTCCATAGCAGTAATTCCACTGTCTGCTTCTATGACTTCGTAACCTTCCATAGCTAAAACGGCGACAGTAGCCATCCGACAGGCTCCATGGTCATCCACCACTAAAATTTTAGGCGCATCACAATCAAACTCATTCACTATCGGATCTTCGGCTTGTACCCTTTTAGAGACGAATAAATCATGAATAGAATTAACAAGATTATTCATCAAACAAGGCGCGACTTCAGTCTTTTGTTGCATGATGTCTTTCTTGGATAAATCCAAAGAATAAGTTTCTGCATCTCTGCTGACCAAGATGTTGTTGAAACCAATAATATTATCTTTAGAGCTTGTATACTTGCTTTTCGATTCAACCACAAGCTTACTCCAGTTTAGAAATTGTTAACAGTGGGTTTCATCAAGCATCTTGTGAGTACTTGACTTTATGCATACCTTTGTTTTTAAAGCTTTTACACAAATTTTCTCTATTTTTTTGCCTAAAAAGTATAATTTTTATACTTTTAGAGCATTGGAAATATTGCTGCCCTATTTTCCTTCCTGTTTTTCCGGGATAAGCAATAATTGCAAATCTGAAATCAGGTTTTTTACGGAGATTTATTCATATCAGATTCAAAAAAAATCTTTAACTGCCGAATTTTCTATCAAACTTAGGTGTATTTTGTTTAAAGTTGTAATTCTGAGATATTTAGTTATCCATCATTGCCGATCTCTTTATGCGAACCATCAAACTACGCTTATCACTAAATAGCAGTGACCACTTACTTATCATAAGGTGATGTGAATCACAAAAAATTATTGCCCAAAATTATAGAATTCACCGAAAAAATAGTAACAAATATTACAAAATTTCTAGTAGATTTTTCGATAACCATCTTTTGCGCCAACGAGAGGTAGGCTCTAGGAAAGAGGCTTGTTGCTCTTGTTGTCGTCGTCTCAAAATCACATCAGCAGTATCGCATAATTGTGGATCGCGATAAGCAATGGCAGCACGCGTGAGTAAATGTTCCTCTTCAGCCTGAGAAAGCGGCGGAAGCACAGATGAGGGACAAATTCCTTGCTCCCCTAGTTCCCCCACTGCCCCTACTCCTCGATGTCCGGCTACTGTACCAGGTGTCTTTCTTCCCACTGGTGCTGTAGAGCCTATTTCTAGGCTAGCTGCTAAAAGAGCGGTACGTACAGCAGCAGCGCAGGAATAAGTGGCAAGTAAGCCACATATATCTAAACTCATAGAAAGTTGTTTGATAAATTCAACAGTCCATAACTGAGGACAATGAGGCGGTGAAAACGGATCGAGAAAAATTGCATCAGCCTGAAAACCTGAGTTGTTCACAAACAAGATCGAGTTTCTAGCATCGCCAATTAATAAGGTTGCTTTGAGACGGTGTTGCAACACTTGATGCTCAAAAGCTAACTGAGTCAAAATTTGGGTATATTCGTATCCCCAGTTGTCGAATAAGTCATGGGCGATCGCAGCTTGTGGTACAGCAGCATTCATTTCTAAACCAATGACTTCTACATAACAATTGGGATTGACTGCCCAAATGGCTTGTAAAGCAGCCGCTGTATTGTATCCCAGCCCATAACAAACATCCAATAGCCGCAACGTTGGTTTGTTTGCTCTTAATGCCAATTGAGTAGGACCAGCAAACTTGAGAAAACTCTCCTGACGCGCTCCATAATGGCTGTGGAACGACTCGCCAAACTCATGAGAAAAAAAAGTGAACGAGCCATCTGCTGTTGGCTCAGGTGTAAAATTGTCTAAGTCTGACATAGTCATAAGGACTGGCTAGTGGTGAGGCAGTTCAGTCTTGGGGGTTTCCCCGATAAGCAACTGGCTCGCCCGAAGGATTAGTAGAAAGTGGAACAACGCTCCAAATGTACAGACGCTTTCATTCAGCGCGTCTCTACAACTAATAATTACAAATTAGCAGCTTTAGTTTATGACTGACAGCCCTTTCGTTGTTTCTTGTGAGTGGTTATTTAAACATCTTGACGAACCCCAAGTTGTTATAGTGGATTGTCGCTTTTCTCTCGCCGAGCCACAACTAGGACGACAGCAATACCAAGAAAGTCACATCAAGGGAGCATATTACTTAGACTTGAACCAGGATCTTTCCAGTCCCGTAGGAGAACATGGAGGAAGGCATCCTTTACCCAACCCTATTGAATTAGCTGATAAGTTATCAGCAATAGGGGTGAATTCCCAAAAAACTCTAGTTGTGGCTTACGATGACTCCCGCCTTGCATTTGCATCTCGTTTGTGGTGGCTATTGCGTTACCTGGGACATGAGCAAGTAGCAGTGCTGGATGGAGGCTTTTCTGCTTGGAAAAAAGCTGAATATCCCGTGACAAATGTCATTCCTGAAACTCAACAGGCTACTTTTACCCCTAATCTACAACCACAAATGGTAGTGGATATTTCGGTAGTGAAAAATCGCAAAGATTCACAAGAGGTAGCGTTGGTTGATTCACGAGAAAGAGAGCGTTATTTAGGGATAACAGAACCAATTGATAAAATCGCTGGTCATATTCCTGGAGCTATAAACTATCCTTGGCAGCAAGTGACAGACTCCTCCGGCTATATACTTGCACAACAACAACAACAAGAGCGATGGTTGGAATTGGAAAATCCAAAGGAAATTTTTGTCTATTGCGGTTCTGGCGTCACTGCTTGTGTGAATTTACTTTCCTTAGAGATGGCTGGCATTCACACGGGTAAACTGTATGCTGGTAGCTGGAGTGACTGGATTAGTTATCTAGCGACTGGGGACGAGCAACTAAGAACTGAGTAAATTTGCAATCCCTCATGACTCATTTCAAAATCGACCTAATTCCAAATTGTAATTAACACTGAAGAACCAGCCATCAAAATCAATATTTCTGTCAGTTGAACCACCGATGGAAAGACCTCCCTGCAAGCTAAGATTTGTGTAGTTGGATATTCCGTAAGTTAAGTGACCATATAACCGATGGTACAGGTCTTCTCTTTGGCGTCGGGTAAAGTCTGAGAAACCAAACTGGTAGTCAAGTCCAACTTGGAGGGATTGTTTTAAGTAGTAGTTCAAAGAAATCCAAGCAGAATGAATGATTCGATCGCGGTTCTCTTCTTTACTGGGAGGGTCAGTCAAACTCAGACGAAATTCGTAGAAGCTATCTAACATCAATCTGGGTGTGAGGGGATCTCGTCGTCCCAAAGACAGACGGAAAGAATTTTCATTCAAAAAGCGATCGCCTGCGTCAAAGTTACTGCCATTTCTGGCATAGAACAATTGTTGATTGCTCCATCCAATTTCTCCGTACATTCGCGGAGATAGCTGCTGGTAAACACCAACGTTGAATCTCACTTGGTTATAGTTGTATTTTGATTGATTTATATAACGAATTAGGTTGCCATCAATTGATGCATTCAAATAAGTTTTGCTTCCTAAGGGCAAAGGCGCAGAGGCTAGTGTGAGTCCAGAGTAAATTAAGCCATCTTCTATTGGATTTACTTTCGAGGAAAAAATGTTATTCGTATGGAAATAGCCAACATGAGCCTGTAAGTTGCCTATAGGTCTAGGTTGAGGTTCAGGACGCGGTGGGGGTTGTTGCTGTTCTAGTGGTCGTTCGCGCACTAGCAGTCTTCCTAGTTCACTATTGCTAGGTTCGCTAGATGGTTGCTTGTTCTCTTGCAACCGTTGCAATAGTCTTTGCAATCTTTGTGCGTTATCTATTTCAGGTACTTGCAAGCGTTCCTCTAAGGGTGGAGAGAGAGGATTGGGAAAATCGGCTGGCTGACCTTCTAATTGTGGTGGGTTATTCGGTACAGAAGGTTGGGGAGGTGGTGGTGTTGGCGGTGCTGGGGCGGGTTGGGGAGGTGGTGGTGTTGGTGGCGCTGGGGCGGGTTGGGGAGGTGGTGGTGGAGTGATATTTTGTTCGGGTGGTGGCGGGACTGGATTTTGTTCCGGTGGTGGTGGTGGTGTCTGATCTGGCGGAGTCTGCGAATATAAACTTGGGCTCTTAGTATAAACACTTGCAAAGCAGACTGTGGAGCCACAATAGTTAGAAGAGAAGCCCTCTTTTCGCTGTGACTCTCCCGGTGCTCCTTTACCAAAAATTGTTTTGTGTACTTCTTGGCGAGAAGCTTTTTGCTCACGCTCTTGGCACAATTGAGCGAGTACCCACGCAGCCCCTAAAGATGGTATGGTTGATACTAGTTCATCTTCAGTAATTGACAGGTCTGTATTCGCAGCCTGCGCCGCATCTACCTTCTTGATGCAAAACAAGTTTGCACTACTAGAAGCTAATACAATCCAAAAGAACAAATTTATCCAGCCCTTGGGTTGCATATTTAATCTTTTTTGGCAAACGTAGATTCACGGACTGTGCTAAAAGTTCCAAGAAGAAATATTAAATTTCTAAGAAACTTTAGCCACAAGATGTGGTAAATATACCTAATTTTTTTAAAGAGTAAAAAAATTATGAAGTATATACTATGGTATCCAAAAAATTGATTTTTCTTAAAAGAAACTTAAATCATGCATCTACAGTAGAATCACGGTTTTTCTAGACATAATTATTAGTACAGTTTAAGCAATTTTACGTATGTAAATAAACTTGTTATAACAGATAACAGGCTTAAACCGTAAACATCAGAACCTGTTCTCAACTGGTTTGGTATCAATGAAATTATCCGAGGCTCCAAACTATGTTTCGCAAGTTTTTTCTACTCGTAGTGATTAGTTTATGGGGAGCTGTTGTGCTGCCAGTGCCAAACCGGGCAGATGCTACAACTCCTCTGACTCTTGCTGTCATTCAGAATCTCCGCAACTTAGTACAACTGATGCCGCAAAAGCAACCGAATCGTCCGGCACGCAAATCGGATGCCATGAGTCCTGGGGATGGGTTATCCACTGGTCGTTCTGCCTTGGCAGACTTGCGTTTTAACGACGGTTCTTTGGCTCGGATAGGAGAACAGGCAGTCTTTCGATTCTTACCGAAGACAAGAAATTTCAAACTGACGACTGGGACAGTGTTGCTGCTCATCCCACCAGGAAGGGGGCAAACACGTATAAATACGCCAAATGCAGCAGCAGCAATTCGCGGTTCAGCATTATTTGTACGCTACGACGAGAAAACTGACACTACGCTTGTCGGCGCATTGACAAACAGTGGCATTCAAGTTTCTAACAACGATGCTTCTCAAAATCAGGAGCTACAAGCAGGGCAAGTGATAGTTATAGTTAAAGGTAAATTTAAGGGCTTATACGATTTTGATCTGAGAACTTTTTATGAAACGGGTGACCTGGTTAAGGGGCTAGATCTGACTTTAAAACAGGGTGTACCGAGTTCAGATCCGGCGATCGCCAGCGTTCAAGCCGAAACTGCTGCAGCTGTCGCCGCACAATCGCCACTAACTGGTCAAGATATTGTTAAAAACCCATCTTTGGTAAACCCAACTACGACTTCCCCAAATTCACCCAGTCCGAACATTATTAGAGACAATTCCCCAGTTAGCACCTTGCTGGATACAGGACAAGTCATATCAAATACTGCTGCACAATCTGACAATACAGATAAAAAAAATCCCAATCCACCGCAGCCACCAGTCGTTACACCGCAGCCACCAGTCGTTACACCGCAGCCACCAGTCGTTACACCGCAGCCACCAGTCGTCACACCGCAGCCACCAGTCGTCACACCGCAGCCACCAGTCGTCACACCACCAGTCGTCACACCACCAGTGACACCACCTACTCCTGCTAACCCGTCACCAGCGCCAGTGACAACACCGCCAACATCAACAGTGACACCACCTACTCCTGCTAACCCGTCACCAGCGCCAGTCACACCACCGCCAACATCAACAGTGACACCACCTACTCCTGCTAACCCGCCACCAGCGCCAGTCACACCACCGCCAACATCAACAGTGACACCACCTACTCCTGCTAACCCGCCACCAGCGCCAGTCACAACACCGCCAGTGACACCACCTACTCCGGCAAACCCGTCATCAGCGCCAGCTACAAATAGTCAACCTTTACAGCCAACTCCGGTCATACCTAGCACATGAAATCGACTTCGTAATATTAACGTGAGTTCGATGTATCCTAATTTGACCCCGCTTCCATTCCTCTCCCCTTGTAGGGGAGAGGCTTATCAAAATTTTGGGTCTAAAACCCCGTCCTTCCAGGACGGCTTTATTGACAAACACGATTAAGAGTCAGACAATTTAATACAGAACAAATGCTTTTAAGTATAACCAAGCAACGGAATAGATACAAATAAGAATAGTATCACGTAAGCAAAGCTAACGCTTTAGCAGCTTGTGAAAGCTTAAAGGAAAAATAACGCGCCAAGGTAAAAAAGGAGTAGGGAGGGGCACTCCCGAATTAACGCTTCAGGAGTTGTGACCAATACTTTTGTAGGTGAAAACCTATAGGAGCAAGTTGTGACGTTGAATGAAGAATCCTCGCCCTTGTAGGGCGGGGAGTGTCAAAAATCCCATTTTTACGTTGCTCCTCCCTCTCCGACCTTGCGGAGAGGGTTGGGGTGAGGTAAAGCAGGAATTATAAGTAATTAGGCGGACATAATATAATAGGCTATTTGGAACCGCAGATGTACAAAGCATTGGATGCAGACAAATAGAGATAATTTATCTGTGGTTTTATATTCAAAAAAATTGACTAAGAACTCAGAAATCAGTTGTCAAAAATCAGAAGAATCTTCGACTTGGGAATTATAGTTGGTGGTATTGAAACCAATGAGTTCATTGCCCAAGCTGTGTTCTGCATTCTTCTTCAATTTTGCAACGCCCTATTTTTGCCCTACTTGGTAGAGGGAGGAAAATCCTTGCGGTCTTTTATCGAATTTTTATAATAAGTTGGCAGTATAGATGTGGAGGAAGTTTGTGCAGTGTTCTCAGATATTCCTGTCCAAGGTGTGGTGGCAATATCTGGCTCTTCTAAAGAAACAGTATTGAGTGATGAGTCGTCTTTGGGCAAAGTTTGCGTGTTGTCACCAACTAACTCTTGCAACGCCTCAAGAGCCGCAGATGCAGATTGATAACGTTGTTGGAAGTCTTCCCGCACCATTTTACTGAGAATGTTGGATAAGGAGTGGCTCACGTATGCCTTGTCAACCCATTTCAGTTCTCCATTAGCATCTCTTTCTATCTCGTGGGGAGCCATGCCAGTTAAGGCTTTTATACCAATCATGCCAACTGCATAGATATCACTACTATATTGTGGACGTCCGTAGCACTGCTCGCTAGGTGCATAACCCCTAGTACCAATCCCAATAGTAAAGGGTGTTTGCTCTGAATTATCCACCACTTGTGTAGTGACTTCTTTAACGGCACCAAAGTCAATGAGTACCAGCTTGCCGTCTGACTCTCGTCTTATGATGTTGCTGGGTTTGATGTCCCGGTGAATGACGCTATTGTTGTGGACAAATGCCAATGTTTGCAATAAGTCCCGTAAAATCCCGATGACTGCTGTTTCATCGAGTCGTTTACCTGATGGCATTTCCTGGCTGAGAGCATGACCAACTATATATTCTTGAATTAAATAAAATTCTTCTTCCTCTTCAAAATAAGCTAAAAGCTGCGGTATTTGTTTGTGAGTTCCTACTTTTTGGAGTATTTGGGCTTCGGAAGTAAATAAACGCCTGGCTACTGCTAACTGATCTGGTTTACTATTAGCTGGTTTTAACTGCTTGACAACACACAAAGGGTTGCCCGGAAGTTTGGTATCTTCAGCAATGTAAGTTTCGCTGAATCCACCTGAACCGAGAACTTTAACAATTCTGTAGCGTCCGTCCAGGATTTTTCCTGATATTGCCATCTCCCTTTGCTGTAGCAAGTCTTTGAATTCGTCCTGCTGGCTGAGAATCTCTTGGACAACACGGTGAGAGGAATATTTCTGAAAAATATCGACCAATTGGCTTTTTCTGATGATCTCCCTAGCCATTTCTGTTCCTAGGTAACACAGCCCGATAGTGGCGATCGCCACCATAGGTATAGCTGTGGGCAAGATGAGCAAACCGTAGATAAAGGTGAAATAGCTGATTCCTCCCCAAGTGATGGCAAGGGCGATACTAGAGAAAAATCTAGTCACACCTCTTTTTCTTAAGCCAACTATAACTGCAGATCCACTAACTAAAAAAAGCACAAATAAACCGCGCCCTTGTGGACTCTTAATTGCTTCGGCGATCGCTTTATTTTGCATTAAAGTTGCGATCGCATGGGCGTGAACTTCCACCCCTGACATTCGCTCTGGATGCCACCAACTGTTAATAGCAGCTACTTGATGATAATCGTCCCCCTGACCTGTCTTAGCTGTTGCTCCAATCAGCACAATTTTGTCCTTAAAAAACTTTCCCTGCTCCAAATAGGTGTTCCAGTTTTCCGGATCGAGAACGTACCAAAAGGGAATTTGCTCAAATGTCCCTGCTGATCCGTAAAAATGTATGCGATCGCCCTTTGGTGGTGGATAATTCACTTGGGCTGCTCTCAAAGCTGCTTCATCAAAAGAAAGCATTTTCACTGTTAAAGCATCTTCACCTACAACCTTGGAATACTCACCAGATAGTCTGTGAATTTTGCCATCTACCTCTAGAGGGAAATTTACAGAACCAATGGCAACAGACCCAGTGCGGAACATCTGCTGGGGCTGTGTCAATTGCATGACGATGCCTTGGGGTGTTTCAGAATTTTCGTAGAGTGCAGCCAGAGTCACTTGGCTTCCATAGCGTTGTAATGAGGAGCGCAACTTTTCATCGTCCTGCGGTCCGTAACTACTTGGCGTATCAAAAACTATATCCAAGGCTACAGAACGTGCCCCTGCGTTGATCAACTTCTCAATAACTTGGGCGTATGCAGCACGTTTAAAGGGAAAAGCTTGCAGCGGTTCAAAGAAAGCATACTCTTTTGGATCTGTTTTATAGTACTGCTCACCTACTGATATAGACTGTTCATCTATTGCCAAAATCACAATATCTTTTGGAGCATCTACGGATCCCTGTAATAGATAAAATGTGCTTTGAGCTTGACTTTCCATGAATTTAGCCAAGTTCACACCAGAAGTTGCCAGTAGTGCTGCACCTACTGCTGAAACACTAGCCAGTAAATGACCCAAGCGAGCCAATCTCTTTGAGCGACGTGCCGATACCGTCGAAGTCGCTTTCGTAACGTTCTTTGACGGTCGATTGGCAGCAGAGACGTTTTTTTTGGTTAATGTAGATGTAGGTTCTTCTGCCATATTATATTAGTGATTAATTTACGTTCAACGCCTTTATTTATTTACACACTCTTGAAGTGCCACACAGTTGAAATTAGATTCAAATGAAAAACTTATACATTTGTAAAGTATTTTGTATGACTCCCCAAATGTCCGGAAACAGTTTTGAGTACCGAGTGCTGAGTGTTTAGTGCTTAGTAGTATGCAGAAAATTTGGAAAAAGTGACTCGGGACTGATTGCTCAGAAGTTTAGACTTTCACGCTCCCCAGATGAGTAAAGCACTTACCTTACACGGTAGATGTCGCCGTAAATGCACCGAAGGTGGCTCCTCTTAAGTGGGAGTTGACAACAGCCTTTGAATTGTTCATTCATTGCCGCAGATGGGATGAACAAGTTTGCTACAGAGCAAAAAACCTTGCAAGTATCATTTGCAGAGCGTCTTGTCGTAGAACCTCGTATTGTCATAAAACCCTGTAAATACCGAAAGGTCTGCTTCCGAAAAGGGAGAGTAGGGTATGACATAATAAGGTACGCAACAACAGACACTACCTAACCACTTGCCTGACGGACAAACAAATTACGGCTAGTTGATTATACCATCACAGGAGCACTCTTATTTTACCTAAAGGGTACGCTTTTTAAAAAAGCAAAGTGCCACGATAGGGGTTTCTCGCAGAGTAGGGTAAAGTAGGGTTGGGTAAAAACGAGCGAAAAATCTGCCAGCCTCCTTTTGATGCCCTATGAAAGATTGTGATTTTTGTATACCAGTACTTTCGGGGCATCTTACGTCAAGGTCGTGGACTTCTTACCAGTTAACTGGTAATGAGGCACCGCAGTTTTTCAGTACGCGCGATGAAACGGTAGGCTCACCAAATCGACCGCTTTGAAGAATTCTTGTGGAACTCTACAACAGACGCTTTGTGCAACCGTTACGAACGCTCTGTTGCATCCTACTGTTGTTAAGAAAATTTATAAATGTGCGATTGCCTTTAAAGGTACTGCGCTACGATTGCTATCGCCCTTTGGAGTATCGCCGAACCAGAGCGTGCGTGGGCTTTGCACTTAGGCGGGTGTTCTGCACAATCGCTTGTACCCTATCGTTGACCTATTCCATACCTCTTTAGGAGTAAAGTTGACTGGTACGGAGCTAAGAATGCTGTTAATTAGTCAATTTTATTGGTAGATTTTGATCACAGGGGCAGCAGACTGCGCTAAGAGGGAAAAAAGTTAGCACTATTAGAGAGGAGGAGAGCTACGACTTATCATGTTTGAGTTAATTTTCTGATATGTGAGAGGTTAGATAAAAGCTATATATGACAAGATAATTTATAGAGATTAGCAAACTTATTATTTTATAATTGCTATAATCTATTGTTCAATCTAAATTCTTTTTATATTATTAGGTGTAACTTTACTATGGGTTCTCCGATGAATCGTCTGTCTATTTTTGTAGACGGAAACAATATGTTCTATGCTCAACAAAAAAATGGCTGGTTTTTTGACCCACGAAGAGTCTTAGAATATTTTAGACACGAACAATCAGAAACAACGTTAATCAATGCTTTCTGGTACACTGGCTTAAAAGACCCACAGGATCAGCGAGGATTTAGAGATGCTCTAATTAGTTTAGGTTATACAGTCAGAACTAAAATTTTAAAAGAATATTATGATGATTCATCTGGTCGTTACTCGCAAAAAGCTAATTTAGATATAGAAATTGTTGTAGATATGTTTAATACAGTAGACCAGTACGACAGAGTTGTTTTATTTAGTGGAGATGGAGATTTTGAAAGAGCAATAGAACTGTTACGTTCAAAAAATACCCATATTACAGTAGTATCAACAGAAGGAATGATAGCTAGAGAACTACGTAATGCTACTGATAGATATATAGATTTGAATGATATTCGGGATCGAATAGAAAAAGTAGATTCTTAGTAATCTTAGCAATTATTTACAAAGTTAAGCGCAAAAAAATTAAGGTAGAAGGTATTTTAAGTCACAAGTAAAAACTCAACAACAAGCTGCAAATGAATACCAAACCAGAGAGAATAATCATCTTTGACACGACACTTCGAGATGGCGAGCAGTGTCCGGGAGCAACACTGAATATAGATGAAAAACTCACTATCGCCAAGCAACTGGCGCGTTTGGGTGTAGATATCATTGAGGCAGGCTTTGCCTTTGCTAGCCCTGGAGATTTTGAGGCTGTGAGCAAGATTGCCCAAATTGTGGGGACAGAAGATGGTCCAGTAATTTGCTCTTTGGCAAGAGCGCGACAAGAAGATATCAAAACGGCAGCCCAAGCAATTAAGCCAGCCGCAAAAGGGAGAATTCACACCTTTATTGCAACAAGCGATATTCACCTCAAGTACAAGCTGAAAAAGACAAAATCAGAAGTTGTGGCGATCGCTGAAGAAATGGTGGCTTACGCCAAAACCTTCACTGATAATGTAGAATTTTCTCCGGAAGATGCTGGACGTTCCGATCCAGAGTTTCTTTATCAAGTATTAGAGCGAGCGATCGCCGCCGGAGCAACAACAGTTAATATTCCTGATACCGTGGGTTATACCACCCCAAGTGAATTTGGAGCGCTTATCAAAGGCATTAAAGAAAACGTTCCTAACATTGATCAAGCAATTATTTCTGTTCATGGACATAATGATTTAGGCTTGGCAGTTGCTAACTTCTTAGAGGCTGTAAAAAATGGCGCGAGGCAGTTAGAGTGTACTATCAATGGTATTGGTGAACGTGCAGGAAATGCGGCATTAGAAGAATTGGTCATGGCTTTGCACGTCCGGCGGCAATATTTCAACCCCTTCTTAGGACGTTCAATTGATTCGGAAGAACCTTTAACAAATATTGATACCAGACAAATTTACAAAACATCGCGTCAAGTTTCTAGCTTGACAGGAATGCTAGTCCAACCAAATAAAGCAATTGTCGGGGCGAACGCTTTTGCTCACGAATCTGGAATTCACCAAGACGGTGTGCTGAAAAATAAGCTCACCTATGAAATAATGGATGCCCAACTCATTGGATTAACAGAAAATCAAATTGTTTTGGGCAAACATTCAGGAAGAAATGCTTTCCGGACTCGCTTGAAAGAATTGGGTTATGAACTAACAGAAACTGAATTAAATAAAGCATTTGTTAGATTCAAAGAAGTAGCGGATAAAAAGAAAGAAATTTCCGATTGGGATTTGGAAGCCATTGTTAATGATGAAATTCAACAAGCTCCCGATTTGTTCCGTTTGGAATTAGTGCAAGTTTCCTGCGGTAGCAACGCCCGTCCTACCGCAACAGTTACACTCCGGACTCCAGAAGGAGAAGAATTGATTGATGCAGCGATTGGTACAGGACCAGTAGATGCGGTTTATAAAGCCATCAACCGTGTCGTTAATGTACCGAACCAATTGATTGAGTTTTCTGTACAGTCAGTCACAGCAGGAATTGACGCTATTGGGGAAGTGACTATCCGTCTTAAATATGAAGGTAGAGTGTTTTCCGGTCATGCGGCAAACACAGATATCATTGTGGCATCAGCGCAGGCTTACGTGAATGCACTGAACAGGCTGTATGCAGCTTTGCAAAATCAACAACAGCAACAGCAAGTCGTTGCAAATAATTAATAATTTGTAATTACAGCGCTTTTAAAACCATAAACCAATACGGTTGGTGATAAGATCAAAACCGTTATCAAGACCTCAATGTAGAGACGTTGCATGCAACGTCTCTACACCTATGGAATCTATGGCACATTCGTGCCACGCTTCGCTATCACCAATAATCCTTAACAGCAACCGTATTGAGGCATAAAGTACAAAGGAAATGGTAGGGGCACAGCAATGCTGTGCCCTTACAGCTAACTTGTATTTTAGCCAATTGAAAACTGTGTCAAAGTTGAGTTCATGATTTTTTTTGTCCCTTCTTTGTTAATCAACTTACGCAGCCTCAAACAGAGCCAGATTATTTCTGACAAATTCACGAAAAGCTGTTGGTTGTTCTCCGATAATTTCTGGGATATTGTCGTAAACATCCGCAAAGTCAGGGAGTTGTCCAGCTTGAAGCAGTTCCATCTGACGGACAATGCACTCAAAATAGGCGGGTTCCATTGCTTCACCAAGGGGTAACTTTCGCAAATCCGAGGCGGGTAATGGTTCGTAGGTGATGGGTTTGCCCAGTTCTTCCGAAAGGATTTGTGCAGCTTCCGTCATCGTCAGCGCTTCCACACTCAGAAAATATCGTCCTCCTGCGTGTTTTTGCGGGTGACGTAGCGCAGCAGCAGCAACACGAGCAAGGTCATAACAATCCACTAATCCCACGCGTTCATGACCAAAGAACATACGAAGTTTGCCATCCTGCACTGCACCGAAGAAGTTTTGCATGAATGCATTGGGGTGCAAGTGAGTCCAAGCAATACCGCTGGCTTCTATGTACGTTTCGATAAGTTGATGCCAGATGTAATGGCGAATGAGTTTTGTTTGGGGGCGACCTGGTTGGTGGAAGGTGCCAACATGAACGATATAGTCAACGCCTGCATTTTTGGCAGCATCAGTCAGGTTTTTGCCTTGGCTGAGCATATCCACGGTGTATCCAGTAATCATAAATAGACGCTGTACACCTTGCAATGCGCTTTCATAGGTTGAGAGGTCATCAAGGTCAAGATGTACAGTTGGAATACCCCGTTTTGTGAAAGTTTCAGCCTGTTCGGGTTTGCGAACTGCAACCCGAATCTCAAGATTGTCTGGACCACTGTCTTTTTCTAGCAGGTTGACTAAGTAAGAACCTGTTCTGCCAGTTGCACCGAGAATTAAGGCAACAGGTTTAGATTGAGTTATTGACTGAAACATAAACAAGCTAGTCTAGGGAAGGTGAGTAATAAGCGGGCAAGCACACCCTGGCATTTATTTACCTATTGCACTCACCGTAACTCCCTCAAAGGCAGTATCAACAGCAACTTGTTTCCATGCATCTAATTCGGCTTTGACGGATTTAAGCTTGGCATCGATCGCATTTACAGCATCTGCCCCAAGCGCCAATCTCAATGGAGGATTATCGCTGTTAACAGATTGAATGATTGCCGAAGCAGCTTTTTTAGGATCTCCTGGTTGCTGACCATCAATATCCTGCACCCACTGGCGGTACTGACCAATCACTGGTTCATAGTCCGCAATTTGGGTGTCAGAGACGACAAGAGAACGTCCGCTAAAATCAGTACGGAACGCACCAGGCTCAACTATTATGACTTTGATACCAAGAGGCGCAACTTCTTGGGCTAATGCTTCGGAAATCCCTTCTAGGGCAAATTTAGTACTGCAATAAATTCCTGAACCAGGAAAAGATACAAAGCCTCCCACTGAGGAGAAATTGATAATATGCCCACTACGCTGCTGTCGCAAATGAGGCAACACTACCCGTGTTAGGTCAAGTGCGCCGAAAACGTTAGTTTCAAATTGACGGCGAATCTCCTCATCGCTGGCTTCTTCAATTGCCCCTAGCGTCCCATATCCGGCATTGTTGACCAAAACATCAATGCGTCCAAAGGTGGCGTTAGCGAAGCTCCTGCAAAGCAGGCTCGCCTGTTTCACCACTTCCCGCACCTCCTTCGGGTTCGTCACATCCAACCGCTGCGCCAAAGTACGATCCGGAAACTTTGCTGTTAAATCTTCTACCTGCTGCGGGTTCCGTGCCGTTAGCACCACTGTCTCACCCTGCTCTAGCACTGCTTCTGCCAACGTCCGACCAAAACCAGTTGAGCTACCAGTAATCAACCATACTCGTGCCTGAGAAGAATTTGTCATAAAAATTCTCTGTGTTTGGGAAGCGTTAGTATTTTACGGAATCGCAGTAAGTGTAATCTTGCATATTCTTGCGAAATTTATTCAATTCTTGTTCGTATCTCATTGCTACAACTTTCATCTTCTGAATTTGTACGAACCGTATCGTCTGATTTATATGAGACAAGTCGTATCGTATCGCTTAAAATAAAAATATGAAATAAGTCTAGAGCCTGCACCCATGCCACAAAAAATAGAAAACAAGGAAACTCAAACGCTATCTCCCCCGAAAGTACCTTCAAATCGTAGGCGAAATCAACGTTCCCATGAAGCTATTCTTAAGGCGGCGGCTGAGTTATTGCAGGAGAAAGGGTATGGCGCACTTTGTATTGAGGCGATCGCCGCCCGTGCAGGCGTGGGAAAACAAACTATTTACCGGTGGTGGTCTTCCAAAGCCGCAGTGATTATGGAAGCATATGCATCCCAAGCCGCGCAGAATCTTCCTACACCCGATACAGGTTCGGTTAAAAAAGACTTGTGCCAAATTCTGCGACAACTTTTTACAATGTTGACAAAAACGACAGCGGGTGCTGCTGTCACCGGGCTGATTGCTGAAGCGCAAACAGACCCGAATATCGCTCAAGCGTTTCGCGAACAGTTTCTTGAAAGTCGCACAGAAGCTACGCGTAGGATTTTAGAGCGGGGAATAGCACGCGGTGAACTACACCCAGACTTGAATTTGGAATTGGTGATTGATGCGATTTATGGTCCTGTTTGGTATCGCTTATTACTGAAGCATGCGCCGTTGGACGATGGATTTGCGGAAGAATTGCTGAACTTGGTGATGGTGGGGATGCGGGCTTGACACTCCCCTGGCTGAACAAATCTCGCTACGCTCCGAAGTTCGTAAAGCCAGGGGATTCTTTGCTCAACGGCTCGCCACTAGACAGCAGGTTTACACCAACCGCCCAGGAGGGCAAATCTCCCAAAGCGTAAGTTCCCGTGTGCAATAGTTGCTTATCTCTGAGGATTGCACACAGATGCTTCTATTAAGAAGAGTTAAACTACAGTTGTATGAATATGCAGGAACTGAAGGGCAATGGATGCGTATATCCCGGTTAGTTGTGACTTTCATGATGAATTAGAAGCATTGGCGACGTTGCGCCAGGAATGCCGAATTGTTTACTCGAATGCAGCGAATGAGTTAGTGGAAGTGCAAGGTTTGATTGTCGATGTTTACGCTGCAAATAAAGCTGATTTTCTCAAGCTAAAGGATGGGACTGAAATTCGGTTGGATAAAATTGTATCAGTCAACGATAAGCAGCTTTCCTCTTACTCGGATTAATCAAAGCACCCCAGGAACATCTTCTAGTAGAGCATGACCGCCAGCTAACTCTCGCAACTAGCACTAAACGTATTGTCTCGCTTTTCCCAACAATAGTAAGAGCCAGGTTTTGTGTCAAAGCGTCAATTTTTTCTCTCATGCACTCATTAATTAGAGAATAGAAAATGGGGAGTAGGGAATAATTTTCCATTCCCCATGCCCCATTCCCTTGATTAGTATTCCCTCAGCAGAGATAAACTAACACCCGGCACTAAAAAAAGCTCTGGCGACAGCGCAATCTTGTTGAATTTGTGTTTTTAGGGCTTCTAGAGAAGAAAATTTTTGTTCGGGTCGCAAAAATCTTTCTAGCTGCACCATCAGCTTTTTGCCATACAAATCACCAGACCAATCGAACAAATGGACTTCTACAGATTGATACATACCATTTACCGTTGGGCGATGACCTATATTCATTACGCCTAAGTAACTATTCTCAGGAGTATCTAGTGTCTCACCCACGGCAAAAACACGAACAGCGTAAACACCTTGGCGGGGCAAAAACTTGTCTTTTGGTATTTCTAAGTTGGCTGTGGGAAAGCCAATAGTTCTGCCCAGTTGTTGACCTTTGACGACAGTTCCAATGAGAGTGTATGCACGTCCTAAGAGTTGGTTTGCCTGTTCGATGTCGCCACTTTGTAACAGTTGCCGGATCAGTGAAGTGCTGATGCGAGTTTCCTGGCTCGAAACAGCGCTCGCTTCACTGCTATCTGTGGACTCATGAGCTCCACAAGTTTCTAGAGGAACAATGGTAACGGGAATGCCGTACTTGGCGGCGAGCAATTGCAAATCCTTAGCAGTACCAGTGCGGTTGGAACCAAAGCAAAAATCTTGCCCGACGCTAATTCGTGCAGCTTGCAGTTGTTCCACGAGAATCTTTTGTACAAACTCTTCAGGAGTTAAAGCAGATAATTCTTTGCCAAAGGGTAGTAGTACGAGTTGTTCTACTCCCAGCGATCGCAAGGCATGGATTTTTTCATCCAGTGGCGTTAACCAAGTACGGGGTTGCCCAGTAAAAAATTCTTGTGGATGCGGATCAAAGGTGACAACCGTCGAGTAGACGTGTGGAGTTTGAGATGACGCGGAAACTGGGAGACGTTCTGACGCGGAGAGTTTTTCATGAACTTTCCCCGTGTCGCCGTCTCCCCGTGTCCCCGCGTCCTCTTCTGTCCTCGTGGGGGGCAATATAGGTTGAATAACCCTTTGATGACCAAGATGTACGCCGTCAAATTTGCCAAGAGCAACAAAAGTTGGAGTTAGAGCCAATTCAGTCGAAGAAGTAACCCACACAGAACACCCATTTTGAGACAAATTTAGCACGTCGATTCTGGGATTTAAGATTTTGTAGCTTCAAGCGAACCCTAGGGAAAGCCCTTCCGGGTCTACAGCTATCAGCTAGCACAGTTGTAAGTACCTAGTAACCAGTCATAAGTAGGATAACAAGTCACTCCACTCAGAACTCATTGCTCAGAACTTCCTGTGTGCTGACTGCTGAAAGCTCCTAATCACCAATCTAATCCAAAATCTAAAGTTGCTCCGACTGCAAGCTATAAGCAGAAAACTTACTAACAGAAAAAGATTCTGATAAAGGAAATGGTACAGGTACTTGGAGTACCATTCCTTCACGTGCCATAATAGCACCAGGAAATTTTTGTGCTGCTTCTTGTCCGACACGATCCAAAAACTCATCATCATGCGATGGATCGTGGTGAAAAATCACCAGAGTTTTGACATTAGCGGCTTTGGCTACCTTAACAGCTTCTTGCCATGTAGAATGTCCCCAACCAATTTTAGGCTTGGTTGGACAATTATACTCATCATCAGTGTAGGTGGAATCGTAAATGAGGATGTCGGCGTTACGAGCTAACCATAAAACGTTTTCATCTAGCCTGTCAGGATAATGTTCAGTATCAGTAATGTAAGCAGCAGCGCCACCACGCCAGTTAATTCTGTAGCCTATAGCTTCACCTGGATGGTTCAGTGGAGCTGTTTCTACAGTAATGTCATGAATGTGAATCGCTTGCCCTGGTATAACGTTGTGGAAATCTAAATTTGCCTGCATGATCTGCAAGGGAACGGGAAAATTTGGGTGCAGCATCTGGTCATTGAGACGTTGTTCAATGGTTGAACCATCGGGAGCGATCGCACCGTGAATATGAAAAATGTTTCCCTTGATAAACCCTGGGGAAAAGAAGGGGAACCCCTGCATATGATCCCAGTGGGAGTGGGTGAAGAAAATATTAGCCTCTATCGGCATACTAGGCAACAAAGATTGCCCTAAAACATGCAGTCCTGTGCCTCCATCAAAAATTAAGCGTTTGCCGCCCACTTGCATTTCAACGCAAGGGGTATTCCCGCCATAACGGACGGTGTGTGATCCCGGACAGGGAATACTGCCGCGAACGCCCCAAAAATGCACGGTAAATTGATTTTCTATCCTAGACATGGGTGTTGCTTGCTGGACTCACCGGGCAATCAATACAAAAAATGGTGACTTAATTTTGTTAAGTTTATGCTGTCTCACGGCTTTTGATGGTAGAGGAATTTCTTGGTAAAACAGCATACCTTGTTTAAGGTTGCTTTTGTCTTCATATATCAAAAATTGTTTAGACGGCAGTCTCAGATTTTCCGAAAGTTTGCGTATGGCTGAGCTTCAATAGCGCTCCTACTTTATAACCTATATTTTCCTGTCATGCATTTATGAACCCTTGATATAATCGCCTCCATACCGAAAAGACTTTACAGAAACTTAAAGTTCCATTGAGATAATTTCTTCAAACCATTGGCATAAGTAAGATTGTATTGCAAGGGCGTTATACTGATGTAGTTTTTACGGATGACATGTACGTCTATAGGTATATTTTGGGGAATATTGAAATCTAGGGTCGGTTCCACATCTTCTAAAACTTCTCCCGTTAACCAGTAGTATGTTTTACCACGGGGGTCTACTCGCTTATCAAACACATCTACGTAACGCCGCACTCCTTGACGGGTGAAAGCCACTCCTGCAATTTCTTCCCATTTAACAGCAGGGATATTTACGTTAAGTAACATCAAGTCTGGTAAAGGGTTTTGTGCCAGTTGCCCCACCAGGATTTTGGCAAAGTTAGCAGCAGGCTGAAAGTCTTTGCTAGTATGACTGGTAAGACTGAGCGCTACACTGGGAAGACCTTCAATCAAACCTTCCATTGCCGCAGAAACAGTACCAGAGTAGAGAATTTCGGTTCCTAAATTAGCACCATGATTAATTCCAGACAGAACTAAATCTGGTGGAGAATCCAACAAAGCCCACAGCGCCAACTTCACACAATCTGAGGGAGTCCCATCACAAGCCCAAGCTTTGACAGCAGGATGAAAAATCGACTCAACCATTTCGGCGCGAATTGGTTGGTGCATCGTTAAGCCATGTCCAGTTGCCGATCGCTCGCGATCCGGACAAACGACACTGATATCATGACCTGCTTGAGCCAAAGTATTTGCCAGAGTACGAATACCTAGGGCAGAAATACCATCATCGTTGCTAATTAGTATTTTCATAAACATTGGTTATTGGTTATTGATCATTAGTCATTAGTGACGACTTAAGTGTCAAGACCAGAAGGCACTCGCTACACTGAAATTTAAAATTTAGAGTCATTTCTTGTGCGTTGTGGAGTTCTCCAAAGCCGCTAAACTGGTAAAAAGAAGTTTGGGCTATACTACTGTCGCGTGACAAATTAATGGCATATTACTAAATGTCATTTGTCCAGTAGCCCAAAGCCTTGGACTAGTGACTAATGACTAATGACTAATAACTAATGACTAACAGTTTAGAGGCTCAACTTTTAGAACTGCGAGAAGAAGGAAAAAAAGCGATCGCCGCCGCTGATACGCTAGAACGTCTAGAGGAACTGAGAGTCAGCTACCTAGGGAAAAAGGGTCAACTGGGGGCGCTGTTGCGGAGTATGGGGCAACTGGCTGCCGAGGAACGACCGAAAATTGGGGCGATCGCCAATACAGTCAAAGAAGCCCTGCAAAACAGCCTAGATCAGCAACGTGCAGTCTTAGAAGGCGCAAAAATTCAGGCACAGCTAGAAGCTGAAGCTTTGGATGTGACCATGCCAGGAACTTACCGTCCTCAAGGTCGCGTCCATCCCCTCAATGGCATCATCGACAAAGCTTTGGATATCTTTGTCGGTTTGGGCTACACCGTAGCTCAAGGACCAGAGATGGAAACAGATTACTATAACTTTGAGGCTCTCAACACCCCTCCCGACCACCCCGCCCGTGATATGCAAGACACCTTCTACCTACCAGACGGAAATCTCTTGCGAACTCACACCTCATCGGTACAAATTCGTTACATGGAAACTGAGGAACCGCCGATTCGTGTCGTTGCACCAGGGCGAGTTTACCGGAGAGATAACGTAGATGCAACACACTCAGCAGTTTTCCATCAAATAGAACTTTTAGCAATTGACGAAGGGCTAACGTTTACTGACCTCAAAGGCACCATTAAGGTATTTTTGGAGGCAATGTTTGGCGAGTTACCCATTCGGTTCCGCGCTAGTTATTTCCCCTTTACAGAACCTTCTGCTGAAGTTGATTTACAGTGGAAGGGTCGCTGGCTAGAAGTGATGGGTTGCGGAATGGTCGATCCAAATGTCCTCAAAGCCGTGGGTTACGACCCAGAAGTTTATACTGGGTTCGCCGCAGGTTTTGGTGTAGAACGCTTTGCAATGGTTCTACACCAAATTGATGATATTCGCCGCCTTTATGCGAGTGATCTGCGCTTTTTACGGCAGTTTTAACTCTTAGCGCTATTCATCGCTGGGATGAATAGCACTAAGAGTTAATTAATCACACCTGAATGACCTTGGATATCTCCTATAGGTTCAAATCTGCCGCCTAAATATTTTGCGAGAAACTCCTCTGCTATGGCATAGAAGTGTAGTCGATTTTCTGGTCGTGCAAAGCCATGTCCTTCATCTGTGTAAAGGACGTATTCTACTGGCAAATTCCGTTGGCGCATTGCTTGTACAATTTGATCGCTTTCTGCCTGTTTTACCCTTGGATCGTTCGCACCTTGACCGATAAGTAAGGGTTTTTGAATGCGATCGGCAAAAAATAAAGGCGATCGCGACTTGAGAAACTCTTGTTCTGTTTCCAAATTGCCCACCCGATGATAAAACATCCCCTTTATCGGTTCCCAATACGGCGGTATAGTTTGCAGCAGCGTTATCAAGTTACTTGGTCCGACAATATCCACACCAGCAGCAAAGACTTCTGGTGTGAAAGTTAACCCTACTAATGTTGCATAACCACCGTAAGAACCACCCATAATGGCAATCTTTTTCGGATCGGAAATGCCTTTTTGTACCAACCAGTCAACGGCGTCAATCAAGTCCGAGTGCATTTTGCCCGCCCATTCGTGATTGCCAGCATTAAGGAACGCCTTACCGTAGCCAGTGGAACCGCGAAAATTGACTTGGAGAACAGCATAACCTCGGTTAGCCAGCCACTGTGCTAGCGAATTGTAACCCCAAATGTCGCGTGCCCAGGGTCCACCATGAACCAGCAATACGGTTGGTAGGTTAACAGCAGGTATACCCGGTGGAGTTGTCAGGTAAGCGTGAATCGTCAAGCCATCGCGCGCCTTGTAGGAAATCGGTTGCATTGACGCTAGCTGCAACCCTTCCAGTTTGGGTTGGTTGCTGAACAGGAATGTACTCGTTTTGGACTCTCGGTTATAGGCATAATAGTATACTGGACCATCGTCAGTGATGTAAGCAACTAGCCAGTTTTTGTCTTCCAAATCGCGGCTAACGACAAAAAATTCTCCGGGTCGCACTTTTGGTATTGCCTCAAAGTCAGCCGCAATACTTGGGTCTAATACCTTCCATTCCTGTTTGTCTTTGTAGAAAGAAACAGCCTGGATAACTCGCGTTATCGGTTGAATTATGATATTGCCAACATCATATTGCTCATCTTCCGCGATGATCGTTTCCTGACGGGTGGCAAGGTCTAGGGCAATCAGACGTTGGGCATTGGCATTGTGATTGGCTGTGAGATACAGTGTTTTCCCATCAGCCGAGAAGCTTACTGAAGCCCCTTCCTCATCTGCTTCCCAGTGATGCAGGGTTTCCCACGGCTTATCTGTCGTTTCCCTAAAGAAAAGGTCGGAACCACCATCAGGTGTGCTAGCTGTCGCTGCACGTATCTGGAACTCGGCATCAGCTGTCCAATGAATGACGTTACCTGGGTTATCGGTGTTAAACTCAACCGCACCGTTTTTCAAGTTGACGCGGTAAACATCAAACTTTTGGGAATTGTTCAAGTTCATCCCCACCAGCACCTCGTTTGGGAATTTGGGGTCAAGTCCCACCAGTTGTGCTTTCACATTTTGGAATGGCGTTAAGTCACGTACAATATTTGATTGAATATTGACCAAGTACAGGTGAAAGTTTTCGTCGCCATCGGAGTCTTGCAGATAAATCAACTGGTCAGCGTTATAAGTCCACAAGAAAATGCGGATACCACGCTTTTTGTCAGCAGTGAGTATGCGGTCGTCTTCCTGTCCCACGGTTCGCAGCCACACCTGCAAGACATTCTTCTCATCAGGGGCAATATACGCCAAGTACTTGCCATCAGGCGAAAGTCCCGGATTGGTTCTTTGCGGGTTCCCAAAGAGAATTTCACGCGGAATCAGTGGTGGTAGCGAGAGTGCTTGTTGTTCGACAATGGAAGATGACATAATTTCCTCCTCTATTCGACTACTTTATTGTCGCTTGAGTGATGGAAATAGCAATTCATCTGATCCGGTGAACTCACTGGAAAAGTCGCTTTTCTTAAGATAGGCTGACTACGTACGGCAATTATCGCAGTGACCACAACGCCAGTTCTTCATCTCTTCCTCAAAACCAAAAGCACTCAATAAAAAACGCCAGCGACATTGTTTAGTACTAAGATACTGATTCATCTGCTTCGCCGCGTGTGATTGTGTGACTGATTCAGTTTTCGCCCCTGGAACGATACTGTAATGGAAAGGGTCAAGCCACTGGAGTTGTCCGCTGCTGTGTAGCAGAGAAAGAGCGATCGCCCCATTGGGAAATTCTCGCGCCACAGCATTTACTTCCCCTGTTTTTGGTAATTTTTTCAGGACTTGCTGCGCCGATAATTGTTGCTTGTGCAAATTCTCCTCAAAAAACTTTTGTCTTTGCTTATCCTCTGGATCTAACCACCCCGTAGGTTCACTGATCAACATCAGCGCCTCGGCTGGTTTCCCATCACGTCCAGCGCGTCCAATTTCCTGCACGTACTCTGAAATCAACAACGGTGGGTGAAAATGAACCACCCAACGCACATCACTTTTATTTATCCCCATACCAAAAGCACACGTGCAGATGACAAACAAGATTTTTCCACTCAGCCATTGTGCTTCTACGGCGCGGCGTTCCTCTGCGCCCAATCCTGCATGATAAGCTGCTGTGGCGTAACCCATTTCTTGCAGCCATGCAGTTAACTCCTCGCTATCTCGCCTTGTGCGAACGTAAACTAACCCAGTTTGTTGTCGTTTATCTGAAAGAAATTTTAATAATTGTTGCTTTCTGCCTCTTGGCGTCCAAATTATGCGAATAAAAAGGTTAATATTAGATCTGTAAGGAAAAATGCAAAAAACTGCTGGTTGCTGCAGCCCAAGAACTTCTCGAATTTTAGTTTGTGCTAGAGGGTCGGCGGTGGCGGTAAAAGCGGCTAGTGCTATATTTGTTCCCAACTGTTTTGCTTTAAGCAGCGCTGGTCGTACCGTCCCCAATCTTCGATAAGCTGGTCTAAAAGTGTCTCCCCACTGTACCAAACAATGCGCTTCATCTAGTATTAAGCCATTAATCACAATTTGCGGCTGACATAATTTTTCCCACACTGGCTTGCTCAGTAAAGTTTCTGGCGACAAGTAAAGTAATCTTAACTCTTGTCGTCCCAAAGCTTGCAAAGTTTTACGTCGCTTGTCAGACGGCAATTCACTATGCAAAAGCGCAGCTGGTAAATTGCGTTCCCGAAGTTCCTGCACTTGGTTTTCCATCAGCGCCACCAAAGGCGAAACAACGAGCGTTAATCCAGTTTGTAGCAGTGCAGGAAGTTGAAAGCAAATTGACTTTCCCCCACCTGTGGGCATGATAATCAGCGCATCTTTTTTTGCCAACAAACTCTGGATAATTTCTCCCTGTGGTGGACGGAAATCTTCATAACCCCAGATTCTTTGAAATGCAGCACGGACTTCGTTCCAAGATGTTGTTGCAGAGGAATTCATGAGCCATAGTAGATGGGGACGATACTGAATATATCCTCTGCTTTTGCACGACTGGCTCAGTAATTTTATCAGTATTGTTGTAGGCAGTTATTTTCTAGTGACATTCTCCCCACCGCGTGGCGGATGGGGCTTCTCCAAATCGCTTTGGTAGAAATTTCCTGCTTCATTGGTCGCATCTAGATAAGTAGACTTGCGTCTTATTATCCCCGAGAACGATACCTCCACAGGCAGTTTAGAGACTCCTGATGCCCCACGGAGTCTTTGCACAAGGAACCGAAGTTCTGTACAACCAAACCAAACTGATTTTACGCACTGATGGTTTCATGCACAAGCAATCTTTCTCAGTGCAACCTCCTATCAATTGTCATGGTTCTGTACCGTTCCCAAGGTTTGCTCTGTACACAAACGCAAGCTAGTCCGTTTGAGTCAACTTGGTCAGTGGGAGCGCTGATACAATTATGATAACATATGTGTAGATTTTGTGTAGACGTATCTATCATGAAAACTTGCATGATTACACATCAGAATCAGTGAGCGTAGATTGAATAAAATACGGTTATATGCTGCAAACAAAGAAAAAACAATCACCCAAATTCTTGAAGACTACATTGACCGACTACCGACTTCAGAGATTGACAACTACTCGGACACCCATAAGGGGTGTACCTCCTAGTTGTCCCACTATCCATCCCCACCGCATGGCGGATGGGGAATTCCGTGGAATGAGTTAAACTGACCTTTTTTTCTTTGCGTTGTTGAAGTCGTGGGGGTAGCGTGCGGCACGATGTGCTTTGTCTACGTTTCTCCTCGCAGACGACGGAGAATATCAATGAGAGAACTTGAGACCAAACACCTGCTTAATCTAAGGGAAATTCTTCAGGGAAGAAACCTGATCACCGTGAGCGTTGGTTTCTGCGGAACGCCTGTCATTCTATCACTCGAGCAGACACCAGATTATCGATACCCAAATGGTCATGTCAAACTCCGGTCTGATAGTATTAATAACTACCGCATTTATTACTTTTTGGGAGAAGTACTCAAACACGTTGATCTACCGCCAACACGCGAGAACTACCATGATATCCAACCAATGGGGTCAGATCGGTGGCTTGTCGTTCGCGCACGAGCAAACTATCACGACAAGAACGCTCATATTTATTCGTCTTGTGGTGAACTCATTCACTCGTTTCGTGTACGTGATGGTGTTGAAGATATTCAAGCAACTGAAACTGGACAAATTTGGATGACATCTGATTGTGGATGGGGAACGGAACTTGTCTGTTTGGATGAAACCGGAAATTTCATTTTTAAGTATTCAGGCGAAAGTCCATCTACACACTCAAGCTTGTATACGTTATTTTGCTATGCAATGAATGTTGCATCACGCGACATCTGGACTTACTGCGATACAGCTTACTATCCCAACGAATTTTCTTTAGTCCATATATCAAACTTTGAGATTCGTAGAGAATACTTCCCTTTTCCCCTTCACTACTCTCGTGCTTTTGCAGTCAACAAAGAATATCACGCCCTGTTTGATGGTGACTATGGCGATTATGCCTTGTTTACCGGTGATTATTATAAGCCGGATTCATTATTTCTTGTTTCCCTAGATACCAAGGAATTTCAAGAGTTGATACCTGTGGATCAAAGCGGAAAACAGATGAAGTCTTTCCGAGCCTTTGGTCGGGGAGCAAGCCTCTTCCTTTACACAGATGATATTTTGTCTATTGTGCGATTGGACATAGACAATTGGTGAGAAATTAAGCAAAATAAGCCTCATTTTCGCCTATAGTATCGCCTGCTACTCGCGCCCCTCAACAAGACGAGTGTAATTTTGTACATAATCTGGTAGAGTAATTTCTTTGTGCAAACGTGGATCGGCGATCGCATCACCTGGAACCACTTGCAAAGGTAGAACACCCGCCCATACAGGCAAACTATAGTCTTCCTCATCATCCCGTGGCGGACCTGTCCGCACTTTGGCAGATGCTTCAGTTATTGGTAGGGAAAGCACCAAAGTTCCTTGTAATTCCTGACGATTAGGTGGGCGTACCTCTGCCCATCGTTCAGGTACAATATGCTCAGTAAAGGCTCGTAGCGCTTCTAACTTTTCGTCAGCGTCTTGTACGAGGGTGGCTGTACCAAATATCACCACAGAACGGTAATTCATCGAGTGGTGAAACGCTGACCGCGCTAGTACTAAACCATCCAGCAAAGTGACTGTCACGCAAACTTGAATACCAGTAAGCAGAGAACGCAACATCCGACTTGCTGGCGAACCGTGAATGTATAATTTATCTTCCACACGACCGTAAGCAGTTGGAATCACGAACGGCTGGTTATCAACAACAAATCCCACATGACAGATTAACCCTTCATCTAAAATCTCATAGATCAGCTGACGTTCATAATTGCCGCGCTGAGGGACTCGTTTAATTTGACTGCGTTGTGTAGGAGTTAGCTGTTCCTGATTAATTTGATTGTCTAAAGTACTCATAATTTTGGACTCCAAATGAAAAGTTTGTAGTGAGCGCTTAAGCGCTATTACGAACCGTGTAATCAAAACTAAAAAGAACTAGTATCAATTAAGTCCAACTGCATAGCATTGCCACTGGAAAAACCAAGACTTTCATAGACTGGTTTGCCTAAGGGAGAGGCGTTGAGAACCGCTCGCGTACAACCCACTGCTTTCAAATAATTAACCGTTGCGCTAGTCAGTTGCTTGGCAATTCCTTGTTTGCGGTAAGATGGCTCAACGTAAACGCCCCAAATGTATCCGAATTGGCGGTACTGGTGCTTGAGAACATTCGGGTAAAAACCTGTGAAGAGTTGACAACTTGCAGAACCAACGACTCCACCGTCAACCTCTGCCACAAACGCTTTGTAAAACAAATCCCGACGCGCCTGTTCTATAAACTGGAGAGTTATCTCAAGCCAGTTAGAGTTGATGGCGTCATCAGGAACGCCAATGTCTCGCCACATTTGGTAAAAATGCTTTGCAATCAGTGAGTCTTCTTCTGGAGTCGCTTCTCTGGTCTGAATTATTGGTTGTGTCTGCATAAGTGACTTCACCTCAAATTTGGCATTATGCTAAAAGAGGCTGATTATAGAAAAAGTGTATTTTAGGCAAAAGTTTTGCTCGATAGTCTATCTAAGATGCCATGCATAGCATCGTTGATACCTTTAAAATTCTCTTCGTGTGAGAGGAGTTGATCAGATTTCTGGATATATTTACCCTCAACAATCTCATCCGCACAGTTTTCCAGGAGTGCTTGAACACTGTTCTTGGTCGATTCGAGGTGAAATTGTAAACCAATAATGCTTTCATTGTAGATAAAAGCTTGATTTTGGCATCCGTCGCTTTTAGCTATCTGAATTGCTCCTGAAGGCAACTCAAACGCATCCCCATGCCAGTGAAAAACACTCAAACGCTTAGGCAAGAAGTTAAAAATGGGTGATGTTTGAGCTGCACTCGTCAGTTCAATGGGAAACCAACCGATTTCTTTATACTTGTTGGAAAACACTTTTGCGCCTAATACATCGGCGACTAACTGTGCTCCTAAGCAAATTCCTAAAATGACTTTCTCATGTTTGACTGCTTGCTCTATAAACCTTTTCTCTTGAGCCAACCAAGGATATTTAATTTCCTCATAGATATTCATTGGACCGCCCATGATCAACAGCCAATCGATATCTTCCACTTTTGGCAGAGGCTCGTCTTGGTAAAGTCTTGTTGCAGATAGGGAATGCCCTTTTGATTTCGCCCACTGTTCAATACTGGCAATACCTTCAAAGGGAACATGCTGTAGGTAGTGAATTTCCATTTTCAAACTCATGGTTGTGATAGTGCCCCTAACTCACATCATTGATTAGTAGTGCCAATGTTTTTGAACTAAGGCGTTGCTCAAAACATCACTATTCTGGGTGCAGGTCTTGGGTTCACTCTTGTTAGCGTAATTCCCCAAAGTGGTCTTCTACAAGAGCCACTTTTGTGATTTGATATAAGTCCACTTTAACAGCAGTAAAGTATGGATTTTGCCATTACGCTGGATAGTAATTCCCCTCTACCACTCCATCAACAGCTTTACGAGGAACTGCGCTACTGCATTCTCAGCGGACGGTTATTACCAGGAAAACGCATTCCTTCCACACGTCAGCTTGCTAAATCTCTAGGAATTTCGCGCACGACTGTAACTCAAACCTACGACCAACTTTTGAGTGAGGGCTACATAGAAACTGTTGTCGGTTCTGGTACGTTTGTTTGCACTCAACTTCCTGATGATTTACTACATTCAACGCCCATTCAATCGACTGGGAAAATCGCTCGTCCACCCATCAAGCTCTCTAAGTATGGCGAACATTTAACTAAGACGGAAGATGTCCCCAGAATTACTGAGCCTGTAAAGCCGATTAACTTCCGCTACGGACGACCAGCCTTTGACCAATTTCCGATAAAGCTGTGGCGCAAGTTACTTTCTCGTTACTGTTGCTCTGATTTACAATGGCTCGACTACACAACAGATATTCTAGGGTACAAACCTTTGCGGGAAGCTATTTCCCGTTACCTCTCTCGTTCCCGCGCTGTCAACTGCGAACCAGAGCAAGTGATAATCGTCAATGGCACGCAGCAAGCACTTGATTTAATCATGCGCTTATTTATTGAACCTGATGATGTCATTGCTATGGAAGACCCTGGTTACTTAAGCGCACGGCTCATTTTTCAAACTCAGGGTGCTAAACTCTTGCCGATCGCTGTGGATGAGTCTGGCTTGGTGGTTAAAGACTTAGCTCACTATTCCAGTGAACAAATCCGGCTTGTTTACGTGACACCCTCTCACCAGTTCCCCACAGGTGCAATACTTTCGCTACCCCGACGATTGGAATTACTTACATGGGCACGGCAAACCGGGGCTTTGATTATTGAAGATGACTATGATAGCGAATATCGCTATGGTGACAGACCTATTCCAGCTTTGCAAGGATTGGATCACAGTGATTGTGTACTTTATATCGGTACGTTCTCAAAAGTTCTGTTTCCTTCGCTACGGATTGGCTATTTAGTGCTGCCAAAAAGTTTGGTTTCTCCTTTTGCTCGTGCTAAATGGTTGAGCGATCGCCATCTCCCATTACTTGAACAACAGGTGCTTGCAGATTTTATCGAACAAGGGCATCTAGAACGGCATATTAGAAAAATGCGATCGCTCTACGATAGGCGTCGTCAAGCCCTGGTGAAGGCATTAAACGTTCATTTTGGGGAGAAAGCAACGATTTTAGGTGAAAAAGCAGGGCTTCATGTGATGGTGCGATTACAAACTCCTTTGAGTGATGAAGAGATTATTCAGCGTGCTGCTTTGCTTGGTATCGGGATCATGTCTGCTGCACCTCATTATCTCAGACCACATTCTCAAGGTGAGTTTATCTTTGGTTACGGTGAACTGACAGAGCAACAGCTTGTGGAGAGCATTGGTAGGATAGCTCAAATCCTATTGGTCAGCCGATAAATCAAAACCATTTTTTTACACGCCTCAAGTTATCTGAGTGATCAAATTTGGGAAAACTAAATAAGAGCAAAAGTACGCAATAGTACAAAATTTCTCGGTGAATGTGCTAACCCCGTTTATCTAAATCCACTTTCAAATCAAAACACTGACAACTTGTAGGCTGGGTAGGAATCTCCCAAGATTATTAAACATTAGAGTCGAATTTTTTATGTCAGACCCCAACATTGGTCGTTTACTGAGCAAACGCTACGAACTCCAGGAGATGATTGGTGCTGGAGCAATGGGTAAAGTTTATCGTGCTAAGGATGTTTTGTTGGGTGGCGTACCCGTTGCGGTTAAGTTTCTTGCTGTATCAATGGAAAATCAACAATTGCGAGTGCAGGAGCGCTTTGAGCGAGAAGCGAAAACCTGTGCCTTACTGGGGCAAAAAAGTATCCACATTGTCCGAGTCATGGACTATGGCGTAGACGAGAATAATATTCCCTTCTACGTTATGGAATACCTACAAGGAGCAAGCCTGAGCAATGTCATCCGCAAGCAACAACTGCCTTTACCAAGATTTTTGAGCATGGTGCGTCAAATTTGCTTGGGGTTACACTGCGCTCATCATGGCATCCCAGTTGATGGCAAAATCTACCCAATTATCCACCGCGATATTAAGCCGAGCAATATGCTAGTCATTCAAGATGATAGTTTCGGCGAATTAGTTAAAGTTTTAGATTTTGGGATCGCTAAGTTACTACAGTCAGATACTGATCATACTAACTACTATTTAGGTACTCTCGCTTATTCTTCTCCCGAACAGATGGATGGCAAGGAATTAGATAACCGTTCTGATATTTATAGTTTGGGAGTGATGATGTTTGAGATGCTTACAGGTAAGATTCCCTTTGTAGCATCAAGCCACTCTTTTGGAGTCTGGTATAAACTACACCACTATCAACAACCGCGTTCCTTAGCTGAGGTTACTGCCGTACAAGTACCAAAAGAGGTCGAAAATTTGGTTATGAGTTGTTTAGCCAAGGCACCAAGCTCACGACCCCAAAGTATAGACGAAATTCTTAAGGTTCTCGCATCCTTGGAACAGCGTTATGGCAAAAGCAAAACTTTGCCACCCATTAATGAAGCATCCACTACCCGAACTCCAGCAAAGACAGATGTTGAACACAAGACTACGCCAGCATCTGCATTGATTGATGAAATTGCCAAGCAAGCTTCTTGGCCCGCGAATAAACCCATCGCCGATATCGTCTTTCCCAGTCGCCTCTCTTCCAATGGAGAGGTTTCACCAGCTTTGTGGGTGATGCTACCACTTTTAGAAATTCAAAAACGTTTAGTTTGTACGCGCTACAATCAATTTCTTTTCGTTACTGCTCCTCACCCGATGCTGTTGTGGATTACCCTGATTTACAACCGTAGGTATGGTGCCAAATGGTTGCCATACTACCTCGACTTGAAAACAACTTTCGGGCAAGAAATCACTCGCTTACTCGGACAAACAGGTTTCTACCGTATACTGTTCTTTACTCGAGAGGCACCAAATCGTTGTGTTCATGTATTACTTTCAAGTATTGCCTCAGCACAGCACCAGCGGCTGCAACTGTGGGTGACGATGAGCAACAAGCTCGTATCATCTTCTGAACCGCAACTTAGTAAAAGTTTACTTAAAACCGAGTACGAAAAGATTAAGCCTCAAATTTTGGCAAAGATACAAGCACTTGATACAGACTCCCCATTAGACCTTTCCGGTTAGAGCCAACAGATCCCCGACAACTTTTACGAAGTCGGGGATCTTGTAACCCATTAGAATTAATGAAACAGACCACTAGTGCAGCATGACTCATCATTCATATTAATTATTGTTAAACATTATGTATGTACTTGCCAAAAAAGTTATAAGAAATGTAAATATAAATAATATGAGGAGCAAAATTCAGATAGACTAATTGCTGTGATTACCTTTGAGCGATGAGTCAAGCACTGTTTGAAAAGAACAGGCACAGGTATTTGTGTAACGCTAGCTTGCGACAAAGCAGGAGTTTGACGAATGCACAGAGCCAGTGACTCGCTATGTCAATTGAAACAAGCTTAGGTATACAGCCAGTTTATTTGGTTAGATGAGTTATCATCTGTAAATTCTCTAATCACAATCGCTCATTTTAGTTGACGCCCCGACATCCCCAGCTCTTTTCCTCCTTGGAACTAAGCAAGAGAAGGAGGTCGCCTACTAAGGCGCTACAACTCTATGCCAAACTGGAACCAGAATCTAGCCCCCACTGATGCTTGAGAAGCTCCTTATAGGTTGCTTCCCGCACCATCATCTGTTCGTAAAGCTTGACTAAAAAGTCCTTAGCCTGATCAGGGCTCATGTGCTGCACTTGAGTAGCAAATGAGTGGATACTGAATTGTTGTTCAAGGCTTAGTTCGATAGGTCGGTTCATGATTAACTCCTAAAAGCAAAAAAAGTAAAAGTGAAATAGTTGTCTGAAGACCAATAGGGTTATAAAGAGGACTTTTGTTTGCCGAACATTTGTACCTCCGTATTACGAAAGATAACAATTGTTTGACTAATTGCCCACACCCTAATGGGTAGTTTTTTAGTCGATACACCTTGTTCCTCAGCCTACTGATATAGATCCCAAGTCTGTTGAAGCAGATTTCGGAAAAATATAGGTTTTCTACCATGCATGGTGGCTGGAACTCCCTTATTCCCTGCTTGAGATCAACTGTAGAATTTGCAATGTCATCAATTTTACATTGCCACCACAGGCGCAAGCCACTGCGCCCTTGTCGTCTACACTTTGCCTTTTTAAGGGATGTAAGGTAGGTAAGATTGAATTATATTCGTCTTACCTTATGAGGTGCAAGATGTCAATTACACAAAACGCTTGAATTAGCCTCCCAAGTTAGAAATTTGGGAGGCTAAAACTATATGTATCAAATTGTAAATTGGAAAAATGCTCAAATTGAACAAATTTTGAGTGGATATAGGGAACAGGTGACAAAATGTAGGGGACAGGGAACAGAGAAAATACCTGTCACCGAAACCCTAAAATGAAAAACCTATCACCCCTACCGTATTCCCTAGTTCAGTGCGACTATGACGACTGTAATGTTATCGTGTCCACCATGCTGTTTGGCAGCTTCAACGAGGGAGAGAGCAGCCTTTTCTACCAAAGAGATTTCTTTGAAATAGTCAGCAATCTTTGGATCGGCTAGTTCTTCTGTTAAACCATCACTGCATAACAGTAGGCGATCGCCCGCTTGAACGTCCAGTTGTTGCACTTCAATCTGACGTAGGTCTTCACGCCCCAAACAGCGGGATAATACATGACGAAAAGGATGAATCCTGGCTTCTTCTGGCGTAATTTCACCCATTTTCAGAGCGCGTGCTACCCAAGTATCGTCTTGGGTGAGTAACTCTAATTGGGAATTACGAAAGCGGTACAGCCTGGAGTCACCAACGTGAGCGCACAAAGGCGGCTCTTTAGGGCGAAAGATAACGACTACAATCGTTGTCCCCATGTCCGAGCGTTCAGGATGATTTTGCTGATCGAGCAAAATCGCTTCATTCGCTTGTAACAAAGCTTCCTGTAATAATTGCCCAGAAGGTTTAGAGGAATTCCAATTAGCACTCAAATACGCCTCTATTTGCCCAGCAGCAATGCGGCTTGCTTGCTCGCCCCCTGCATGACCACCCATGCCATCGGCGACAATGAAAAAACGCCCCTCTGGGTCTATGTAGTAAGCATCCTGATTATTAGAACGAATAAGTCCCGGATCGCTAACACCGGTGAAATTAAGTTTCATATACTTTTTACAACATTTATGACATACGATCGTAGCGGTCGAGGCGCATAAGTAGTCGAATCAGCAAGCCTGAGACTGCGGCTGCAATTATAAACCCAATCGTCGCCAACCATACATATTTTTGTACCAATAATATTGTGGCGCTAAGTGTAAAACCAGCCACAATTACAGCGTAAGTCGTGCCTAGCTGAACATTGGTTTGCCGTCGCAGCAAGCGTTCTGTTTCTAAAGACCTGACACGCACGCGTATATCTCCCCGTTCTAGCTTTTCTAGTGTCTCTTCCAGCCTGCGTGGTAGTCCTAGTGCAGTACTGCTTACCTGAACTGCTTGACGGCTCAATTCATTGAGAAAGGTATTCCCCTCAGAACCATTCATATTGGTCATAAGCTGCATGGCATATGGTTTAGCAACTTCCATAAAGTTAAATTCTGGATCTAACCCTTTCCCTACACCTTCAAGTGTTGAGAAAGCTCGCATCACGAAAGTGAAGGTCGCTGGAAATCTAAATGGTTGATCATAGGCTATTTCGTACAAATCGTCACTAATGGCAGCCACTGATTGATTTTCAAACGGCTGGTCCATAAAATGATCCAGCATATATTGAACGGAACGCCGCACAGGTCCCATATCTTCTGTTGGTGCCAGTGCCCCCAAATCAACCAGAGACTTGACAACGCGATCGCCGTCTTTTGAAGCAATGCCAAACAGCGTTTGCATCAGTCCTTCACGCACGTTGGTCTTAATGCGCCCCATCATGCCAAAATCATAGAATATCAAAGCACCAGTCGGACTGACGGCAATATTGCCTGGATGAGGGTCAGCATGGAAAAAGCCATTATTGAGTAGCTGATGCAGGTAAGCTTCGGCACCTTGGCGGGCAATGACTTTGCGATCCAAACCTGCTGCTTCTATTGCTTCATATTGGCTAATTTTTATCCCAGGAACATACTCCAGTGTCACCACCCGTGAGGAAGTGTAACGCCAGTACACACGCGGTACTTTCACCCATTCGTAGCTACGAAAATTGCGGCGAAAAGTATCAGCGTTGCGCCCTTCATTGAGATAATCAATTTCTTCCCAAAGAATGCGACAACACTCCTCGTAAATGCCGAGCCAATCTCGCCCCCGTCCCCATTTGGGATGGTTTTGGAAGTAGCGAGTAATACCCTTGAGAATTTGTAAATCAATTTCAAATAGCTTCTTGAGTCCGGGGCGTTGTACTTTGACAACAACTGCTTCCCCGGAATGCAGCACAGCTTTGTGTACTTGTCCCAAGCTAGCAGCAGCCAAGGGTATCGGTTCAAAACTTTGGTAGAGTTCGGGGATTTTCTTGCCTAGTTCTTGTTCAATAATTGTTTCTACCTGCTCATAGCTAAATGCCGGCACTTTATCTTGTAGCTTGGCAAGTTCTTCGACATATTCGCTGGGGAATATATCAGCACGGGTAGAGAACAGTTGCCCAACTTTGATAAAGGTTGGTCCTAAATCTAGCAGGGTAGTGCGAATCCATACTGCTTGAGCTTTACGTCGAGCAGCTTGCTTGGCTTCGGTAACTCCTCCTGGGTAACTCCAAGATTTGTTGTATCGCCAAAGCTTGAACATCAAAAGCAAGACAAATGACCAAATGTCTAAAAAGCGGCGTCTACGAGAGTAGTTTTCGCTATTCCAACGGTATGCCTTATCTGAATAACCTTTTTCCATATGCTTTGCGTACCGCTGGTTTTTGACCGAGTCAGTAGGAAGAAAAGACACTCTGATTCCAAAACTGTTTCTCTCTCATTTTCTAGTAGAAAGGTTGCAATGCAACGTCTCTACAGAGAATTACTGCTGCGATAGCGTTGTAATTCTGTTCGCAATGTGGCAATTTCTGCTCGCAAATCATCAATCGTGGCTTGCAGATCAACTGACGCTGAACCAGGTTCTCCATAGCTTGTCGTTTGAGCAGCACCAGCAGCTTCTGCTGCACGATTTGCCCGCTCTAAGACTTCGTCTGTAAAGTGTCGCAGTTGCTCTCTAGTTTCAGCATCCCATTTGCCCAGTTCCGAGAGAGCATCAGTCAAGGCGAATTCCAACTTCTCGGTAAGGATTTCAGCAGCTGCTCTACCAACGAAAAATGCTTGTAAAAGGGGGTCACTCATAAATTTTTGTTACGTTCATCTGCAAAAAATTATAACTTGCCCAGATGCTTTGCTGCTTATGCCTTAGTGCTGGACTGTTCGTAGTCCCCAAATGAGAAGTTCATTGAACATATGTATTTATTTTTACATAAAACCATGAATGCTGTATAGAATTGTGTCCCAATGATGACCTCCCAAGCTATTTAGAAACCTTAATTTGGTGGGTTGTCCGTCCTGATTTGGGAGTTGCAATAGCTATTGAAGCACCTCAAGAATGAAAAGAAATTATTGGTCATTATATTTTGCACAACTAAACAGTAATTCTTGATAGTATTGCTCCTGTTCACCCGGCAAATAAGTAGTCGCTTGTAAGATTTCCTCACTCAACTTGTAAGCCTGAGTGATATTAATTCGGCTTAAGAAATCTAAATCGTGGGAAATGACCCAAAGCGCACCTTGGTACTCGTTGATACCTTCTACCATTTGGTCAACCGTTTCAATATCCAGGTTATTCGTCGGCTCATCGAGAATCAGCAAGTCAATTTCTGAAATACTAATCATGGCGATCGCCAACCTTGCTAACTCACCTCCACTCAACACCGATGCACTTTTGTGTACATCATCGTATTTAAAAAGGAAGTGTCCCAACTGCTGCCGTAAAAGCTGATAATTTAAATTGGGATTGGCAGCTTGCATATTTTCCAAAATTGTCTGCCTTCGATTTACGAGTTCATACGTTTGATCCAGGTATACGGCTTGCATTGTGGGAGCAAGTAAAATTTCACCTGACTCCAAAATCGCTGTTGTACTATCCCTGTGCAAAATTGTCTTTGGCAGACTAGATTTCCCTGAACCATTAGCGCCAGCAATGGCTATTCTGTCACCAGAGGAGATATGAAGCTGGATGTTCTCAAGGAGCAACTTTTTACCTACCCAAAGATTTGCTCCTTGAATATCAATAAGGTTTCGGCGTTTTTGGCTTGTTTGTTCAAGTTGAATACTCGTCGCCTTCGTCGTTTTTACCTTCGTCTGTGCAACTTTTTGAGTAGCGTTTGCTACTGCTGCTTCATGTTTCTTTTTGGCAATCCCTGCTGACGCCTCGGCTTTGGATTTAAGCAGTCCTGCTGCTGCTCTGTCTACACTACCCTTAAGAACCTTAGCGCGACCATTTCTGCTAGATTGTGCTGCTCTTTGCTGTTCCTGCAATGCGGTAGTTTTGGCACGTTTGAGTTCTTTTCTCGCCACTTCGTGCGATCGCAATCTCGCCTCTAACTCTATTTCCTTTTGCTCTCGGTACAAAGAAAAATTTCCTCCATAAACTTTCACACCCTCTGGTGTGAGTTCCCAAGTTATATCAGTAACTTGGTCTAGAAAAAATGGCTTGTGAGAAACAATGACAAACGCTCCCTCAAAGTCGTTAAGAAAAGCTCTCAAACTTTCTAGCGCCATCAAGTCCATATGATTTGTTGGTTCATCCAGCAGTAACACTTGAGGTTCAAAAGATAAACCGATAGCCAGAAATAACTTTGTCAGTTCCCCACCACTTAAATTCAAAAGTGGTAAGGAGAAGTCAAGCGTACTGCTGAATTGCGCCTGCAAAATTTCCTCAATTTTCCACCATTCCTCAGAAACAGAACTCAAAAAATCGAGTACTGTCTCTGCTTTGATGTTCTGTTTGATGGTACTGATTTGAGGCAAATAGTAAACGGTTCCATTTCGTGTCACAGAACCTGTGGTGGGGCTAAGTTGACCTGCAAGAATCTTTAACAGAGTAGATTTACCAACACCATTGGAACCGACTAAGGCAATGCGTGGGCGATCGCCCTGCACAATGTTTACCTGAACATTTTTAAATAAAGTCCTCGTAGTGCTGAGTTGATAAGCTAAATTCTCAGCTAACAATATTGATTTTTTCTGCATAATTTTCAAACTTCAAAGTGGCTCAACTGTAGCTACCTGTTAATTTCTAGCCAGTTACGGTTATCTGTTTTGGCATTAAATAAAGACGTAAATTTATCTCTGTCCTCGCCTGTGCAAATTTCCGCATCTAACGTTCACACGACAGGTGCTTGTAGATATAAGTTGTTCAAAAGTTTTTTAACTAAGCTGCTTTTAAGCAAAACGCCTAGTTGCTTGTGATTTTCTTCAATTCACATCCGCCGCCTTCTGTGCAACGGTTCTTTGCGACTACTTCATGTCAGTTATTTCGTTTGAAGCGTGTTGAGGTTTGATACTAGCTACATCATAGCAGCAATGGATTCCAGAGAAGGGTCATTTATTTCGGGCAAAACATTGCCGCAAACACAAAGGAACGCAGCTTTTTCTTGAGATAAGTTGTTAGAAAATCTTCCAAGCATGGTTGTTCATGAGCAAACCAGCCGAGTTGTGCTTGATACTTTGTTTGATACTTTATGTGTTTGATAATTTATCAATGACAATCCGTCGCCTTCTGTGCAACGGTTTTTTGCTACTACTTCATGTCGGCTATATTTGAGGCGTGTTGAGGTCTGACATTAGCTACATCATAGCAGCAAAGAATTCCAGAAAACTGCTTTAAAATGACAAAGATTTTGTGAAGTTTTCGAGAATACCTAAAGAATTTGTGCAAAGAAAAATGGTTATGTTTATCATGTTTGTTTGTTTGGTCAGTAGTTATACACAAAAAGTATGTCAACAACGGTCAACCCTAATCCCAATCTGATTCTCAAAGATGCGGCGAACATAATCGATTTCAATAACGATGGTAAGAGTGATCTCTTCTGGCGCAATGAAAACACAGGAGAGAACGCCGTTTGGTTGATGAATGGTACCACATTAAACTACGATACTTCTACGGCTTTTGTGGCGAGCCTTGCCAGAGACTGGGATTACAGTATTGGCGATTTCAACGGTGATGGCAAGACTGATCTGTTCTGGCGCAATTCTGACACAGGTGAGAACGCCATTTGGCAAATGAATGGCACTACCATTACTAGTGCGGTTGTTCTGCCAGAAACTCTTCCCAAAGAATGGAAGGCGAGCATTGCTGATATTGATGGCGATGGTAAGAGCGATATCTTCTGGCGCAATTCTGAGACAGGAGACAATAGCCTTTGGTTTGTCGATGGCACCAACGTCAATAAATTCTCTCTCCAGAATTTTCCCAAGGAATCGAATAATAGCATTGCTGATTTCAATGGCGATCGCAAGGCTGATATCTTGTGGCGCAATGATTTAACAGGAGAAAATACTGTTTGGTTGAACAATGGCAATGGCTTCAATCCAACTCCTTTGACGTCCGTTGCTGGCAAAGATTGGGATGTTGAGATTGCCGACTTCGATAAGAATGGCAAAACCGATCTGTTCTGGCGCAATTCTGACACAGGTGAGAATGCCGTTTGGTTGATGGATGGTACCACCTTAACCAAGTCAGATTTTCTATTCACTCTTCCCAAAGCCTGGGATTATAACATTGGCGACTTCAATGGTGATGGCAAGACCGATTTCTTCTGGCGCAATTCTGACACAGGTGAGAATGCCGTTTGGTTGATGGATGGTACCACCTTAACCAAGTCAGATTTTTTACTAACTCTTCCCAAAGCCTGGAATGCTGGCGTTGCCGATTTCAATGGTGATGGCAAAACCGATCTGTTCTGGCGCAATGAAAACACAGGTGAGAATGCCGTTTGGTTGATGAATGGCACGAGTTCCACCGAAACAGCTTTTCTGGTGACACTTCCTGCGCCGTGGTCCGTTGTCTAAGATTGAATCGTGAGTGGTGACTTCACCGAGGATAATGCTTTGCCAAAAACTCAAGAGCCTCTGTTTTGTTGCAAATCACGCTATCCAACGTAGCAGCAAGTAAATCATCTAGCATTTGTCGATACTGCGGTCCTGGTTTATAGCCAATTTGTTGCAGATCATTGCCATTTAAAATAGGCTGCACGTTACGCCAGATAGTCAAATATTGCCAAATCTTGTGCCTAATGACTCGTGGACTTTGCACGGCAATTAAAATCAGCAAGGGTACATCGTACTGCCGCAGCAACTGCACCACCTGACTGGGACGATTTTTCTCAGACGCTACACCTCCTCCCCTCTGTGCTTCCAGAGAGGGGCTGGAGGAGAGTGTCTTGACAGTATCTTGTGCTTGTGCTAAGTTTTCCAATCTAGCAATGCTATCCTCTGGCAATTGCAGATTTCTTGCCACACGCCCTCGGTATTCTGCTGCTAAATGAGCGATTAAAGCTTCCAGGCGCATTTGCCAGTGGATGAGGGTTTGCTGCGAGTCAAACCGCCGCAAACAGCGTTCTAACAAACGCAATTGCCGTAGAAGTTCCTCATCTAGTTTGAGGGTGGGATGAATGCACTGTAACGCCCCTAAGTCTGCAAGTAACTGCAAAGCTAATTTCCAATATGGAGCTTCCAGGATATGCTTCAATTCTGCTTTCAGTCGAGTTTGCAGTGCGGGAGTTCTGCTATTTTCTCGGGTGGTGCGATCGTAAACGCCGCTGTTGATCGCATAGCGGATATACTCTTCTGTTTGAGCCTCCAAGTGAAATCCCAGTCGCACAGCAAAGCGTACGCCGCGATAGATGCGGGTGGGATCTTCGATAAAACTGTTAGCGTGTAACACTCGAATTTGTTTTGCCTGTAAATCCACCAACCCGCCAAAAAAGTCGAGTAATTCACCAGCACGGGGGGGCGTCAGCCGCAGTGCCATTGCATTGATGGTAAAATCTCGGCGATACAGGTCTTGACGAATCGAACTCGCTTCAACTTCAGGATTTGCCGCAGGATAAGGATAGAATTCTGTTCTGGCAGTCGCAATATCAACCCACAAAGAATCTAATTCTGGATCTTTGTGCCACAGCAAAGCCGCAGTTTGAAAAGCGCCATGAATTTCTAGACGTGCGCTTGGGTAAAGTTGCTGAAGTGCCTTTGCCAATTCTACACCTGCACCCACATCAGCAGATTTGTGAAAGCCATCAACGACAAGGTCAATATCTTTGATCAGCAAAGTGCCTGAGGCTTCTTCAGCGAGTAGCAAATCGCGTACTGCTCCCCCAACAAGGTAAAGATGCCAAGCGCGTTTTTCTGCTTCTAGTGATGCTTTAGTCAACAATTGCCACAACTGAGGCGCAAGCCGCGAATGTAACTCACCTAGGGTAGGAGATTTAATATTTTTTTCTCCCCCTCCCGCCTCTCTCCCTTTCCCCCTCTCCTCTTTCTGATGTAATTCGCGCAAAACATCAGTACGGGTAACAAATCCCACCAACTGCCCATGTTCTAATACTGGTAGGCGTCCGATATCGTATGTCACCATTAGCGACTCGATTTCTGGCAGTGTGGTATCTGGAGTAATTGTCCTCATATTGACTGTCATGTAGCCCTTGACAGGAGCATGACTAAAGCCGTGATGCAGGGCAATATCTAAATCCCTTCGCGAAATAATACCTACTAGTTCCCCTTCGGCATCAACGACACACAAACCCGAGTGTCCGTAGCGCAACAAAGTGCGCTGTGCTTCGGCAATTGTAGTTTCTGGACGAATGGTGCGCACAGGAGAAGACATCAAGTCTCTGGCGGTAGGCGGGTGGGGAATTGTCGCTTTTATTCCCTCAAGAAGTTGGTTTAATATTTCCTCAGCGTTTACAGATCGCAAGTTGAGCGCAGCTGCTTGGGAATGTCCACCGCCACCGAGTGGTTGGAATAATTCGTTAAGATTGATGCTTTGAATTTGCGATCTGCCAATCACGATTAAGCGTGATTCACCTTCGGAGAGAGGATATTCATTCAAAAGCAGTAAGGCATCTATTTCTGTTAACTCTACCAACTGCGAGGCGAGACTCGATAACCCTGGCACAAAACCATCTGTTTTCAGAGTCACCCAAGCAATTTTATATCCCCCAACGCATATGGTTTGTAGTTTTTCCAGTGCTACCTTTAAGAGTTGTTGCAACTGGGGAGACAAACCAGGATCAACGTACTGACTCACAACTGACAAACTTGCCCCTTGTTGCATCAACCAAGCCAATGCTAAGGCATCTTGTGGTGTGGCATAGTCAAATGTCAGAGAACCAGTATCCACATGGATACCCAAAGCCATCACGGTTGCTTCTGCATTTGTGAGGGAAATTTGTTCTTTTTGCAATTGCTCGACGATGAGAGTTGTTGTTGCTCCAACAGGGGAAATGTGTACTTTTGTAGCGGGAATATCCCCAAGTTGTTCTTGGTGATGGTCATAAATGATAATTTCCTTAATGTGGGGTAAATCTAACCATTCGGCTGCCTTACCCAGGCGATCGCGCTGTTGTGTATCCACCACAATTAAGGAACGAATTTCCTTTGGATTGACCGAACGCCGTTCAATCAACTGATACTCATCCCGATGCAGCGCCAAAAAATCTCTTACGGGTGGATGAGAACCGCCACTTAGGACAATCTTGCTTCCAGGTAACAGGCGTGACAGCCCTACAGCTGCTCCTAACGAGTCAAAATCAGCTGTTGTATGGCACAGAATTAAGTCCATAGTCATTAATCATTGGTCATTGGTGAGTTTAGTGCTGTGCCTCCGTATTCCCAGTAGTTGGGGCGATGGCGTCTCCCACAAAGCAATTTGTGTAGCTCACTTCGTTCAAGGATGAACAATCCCCCAGGAGTGATAAACACTCCCCGCGATTCGATTGCTGGGGAGAACGTCAATAAAGTGTGCCAATTTTCTGCTAGCTTAACAAATAAGGAAAAACTGTCAGTGTTGACCTGTACAATATTCTATCTTTAGTAACTAGTTTGCTGTTTTGGGAGAAGGGAAGATGACAATTGTATTTCAAGTTGCTTTATTAGCTCTAGTTGCGCTGTCTTTTGTCCTAGTGGTTGGCGTCCCTGTTGCCTATGCCACTCCGCAAAACTGGAATGAATCTAAAAGACTGCTGTGGATTGGTTCAGGAGCTTGGATTGGTTTAGTGTTTTTAGTCGGTGCATTAAGCTTTTTCGTAGTCTAAGCGACTGCTTTTTTGATAGCGCTGGCAAATAGCATAGAAACTCACGAGCACCAAAGACGCGGCGACACGGAGGCGTAGGGATATTTTCCCTGTCTACGTCGCCGCGTTTTCCTAAGCTTTCGTGTCTGTTTATTTTCCTGCTTCTATACTTTTTGCAGAACAAATGTATATTGGCAAGAAGTATAGATGATTTAGAGGCAGTTATGGCAGTTTTCGAGGGAACTTTTACTCAGACAGAACCTTTGCGGTTTGCAGTGGTTATTGGTCGATTCAATGACCTCGTCACCACCAAGCTGCTGGAGGGCTGTCAAGATTGCTTGAAACGCCACGGTGTTGATGTCAATCCTCACGGCTCTCAAGTAGACTATGTTTGGGTACCAGGCAGTTTTGAAGTTCCAGTTGTGGCTCGCCAAGTGGCGCTCTCTGGTCGTTATGATGCGGTCATTTGTCTGGGAGCCGTTATCCGAGGGCAAACACCTCATTTTGATTATGTCTCTTCTGAGGTCGCCAAGGGCGTTGCTGCTGCTGCTTTTCAAACAGGTGTACCTGTGATTTTCGGCATTTTGACAACAGATACCATGCAGCAAGCCTTAGAACGAGCAGGCATTAAAAGCAATCTTGGCTGGGAGTACGCCATGAGTGCTTTGGAAATGGCTAGCCTCATGCGGCAATTGCGTTCTAACCTCCAAGAACCTTTTTCTGGAAATTCTCTTTCGCCAGCATCGCTCAAAAGTGCCAGTATAGGAGAATTGCCAGCAGAATAGTCATTTGTCATGAGTCCTTTGTCCGATAACTCATGACAAAGGACTCACGGCAAATAACAAAAAAAGGTGTTGACAAACCATGAATTATCTGACATATTAAATATACGTTGAGTATTGCGGGTATAGCTCAGTGGTAGAGCGTCACCTTGCCAAGGTGAATGTCGCGCGTTCGAATCGCGTTACCCGCTTGTAAAGGAAAAAAAAAGTGATGAAATATTTTGTAAAGAAGTGACGTTATTAGGCGCACGAAATTACAAAAATGAGAATTCATCATTCATAATAATATTTAAGTGTAGCTAACGAGTTTTTTGTAAGATGCACTACAGTTAATTCAGGGTGACGAAACTAAAGAATGAAGTAGAAAGGCTAAAAATCAAAAGTTTTTTGATTTGAGAGTACAGACTTCAAACTTAAAATGACACAATAATTTCAAAACCTTTGAGTGTCAAATTTGTTTTGCCACTCAATTTAGAAAAAATATGTCCAAAGGCAATGAGCAACCCAAACTGACTAATGTTATAAAGGAAGGTCATGGGAGGGTAGCCAGCCCGAAAGACATAGATGAAAGGATGCTATCCTCACTAAGTTAGGACAAACACGCTCAAGTTAAAAGTTCGCTTGTGCAACCTCAAAAAGCAGACAAAATTGACTTCAATAGCGAATACCCGTGTCCCTGTCGTCGTCGGGGGCGGTTAATTCCGATTACGTTGACAGAAGCATTTGGTTGCGATCGCTGTCAGCAAATATTCGTGGTGGAAGATAATGGTCATGTGCTGGAGCAGCTTTCCACGACCTATCCGTACAAGCGAGCTTGGCGCTGGACAGGGAGTATTTGGCAAGTAGTCCATCCTCGGTTAGGAGAAAGCTATTTGCCCGTAGCGCTTGGCATTATTTTCGTGCTAGTGATTATATGGTTACCATTGGCACTACGATTGGCAAATGGATATAGCATTATTGCTTGGGCAATGGTAGCCGTGCTGCTGGCAATTCTGCCAGCACTGATGGTGTGGCTTACCTACCGACGATAACGATGCGGACAGTGGATGGTTTTGATGTAAACCCTGAACCAATTGCCAGCGCTAGACGCGCTCATCAAGCTGCGCTAAAGTTGGGAACCACAAAAGGAGCAGACAGAAGTCGCGCCGTGTTAGCAATGGCACAGGCGATAACACGGTCATTTGACGACATTCTAGAGGCAAATACCTTGGATCTAGAAGCAAGTCGGGAAATGGCAGTGCCAGATTTAATTCTGGATTGGCTGAAGCTGACTCCAAAACGGTTGGAGATGGCAGTAGACATTTTGCAACGGTTGGGGGAATTATCAGATCCGCTGCGGCGAGTCAGACACGCTGACTATCAACTAGATGACTCTCAAACGTACACGCAATTAATGCCTTTGGGTGTGATTGCGTTTATTTATGAAGCGTTTCCAGAGTTGGGAGCGATCGCAGCGGGGTTGTGTATCAAAACTGGCAACAGTCTGATCCTCAAAGGCAGTACTGAAGCCAGTCATTCTAACGCGGCGATCGCTAACGCACTCCTGAGTGCCGTGACTGAAGTGGGTTTACCAGAAGGTTGTTTACAGCTGATCACAGAAGAACATGGAACTTCGATTCGGGACATAGTAACGCAAGACCAGTGCTTGAATTTAGTCATTCCCTACGGACGTTCAAGCTTGATACAGCAGGTAGTGCGGCACTCCACTTCCCCAGTTCTAAAATCAGCTATAGGCAACTGTTATCTCTACTGGTCGCCAAATGGCAGCTTAGAAATGGTGCGGTGGCTGATTATAGATAGCCATCAAAGCGAACCAGATCCGGTGAACGCTATTGAAAAAGTCCTGATCCACCGACAAGCTTTGCCATCATCCTTAACGACATTGTGGAATAGCTTAAAGGAAAAAGGCTTTGAAATAAAGGGAGATGCCGAACTGGTAGAAGCCTTTCCTCAGTTACAGCTTGCTAAGGATGGAGAGTGGCAAAGCGCTTATTTAACCAAGACAGTCGCTTTTAAATTGGTAGATAGTCTAGAGGCTGCAATTTCCTGGATTAATCGCTATAGCAGTGGTCATGCCGACTGCATTGTCACCGAATCTTACCAGGAAAGTCGGCAGTTTGCCTTAGGAGTGAACAGCGCTTCTAGTTACATCAACGCTTCCCCGCGTTTTTCCCGCAACCCGTCACGAGGAGAGTCAGTATTTCTAGGGATGTCCAACCAAAAAGGTCATCGACGCGGATTGATTAGCCTAGAAAGCCTCACGACTGTCAAGCATATTGTGCAAGGAAATGGGCGGTTTTAAAAGTTAGGAGTTGTGATGCGCCATGTGTAGAGACGTAGCCCTTCGGGTATGCCTATGGCTAACGCCACGGCTATCGCCGAACGGCACGCTACGCGTTCGCCCTTGGCGTGCGCTTGCGCTTACGCCAGTCGCCTGCTGCGGGAAACCCTCCCGCAGCGCTGGACTCACATGCTACGTCTCTACATTTTAGGTTCCGGTTCCTATTCGTCTTTTGCTAATTTCTTGTGGGATGTGTAGTAAACCTTGCCTCCGGTATCTGGTACAAAATGACAGTTATTGGACGAACGCCATAATGACGTCAAAATTGGTTCATCAGATTTGTGGAAATACTCACCCATAATCGGTTTAATCGCCTCAGTTGCCTTCTTCAAATTGTAGTGAGGGATGTTCAGAAATATATGGTGAGCTACATGAGTACCGATATCATGATGGATGTGATTGATAAAACCGTAATCGCGGTCAATGCTAGAAATAGCACCTTTCAAGAAAGTCCAATCTTCCCCACGATACCAGGGAATATCGGCTTCAGTATGATGCAAAAACGTGACCAAATCTAACCAAATGACAAATACAAGATAGGGTCCAACGTAGTATTTCAACAACCACATCCAACCCCATTGATAGGTAAGGAAACCCAGGAAAGCTACCATTAAAGTCCAGAGTGTCGTGCTGGTGATGACATCCCATTTTTCAGAGGGTTTGAAAAGTCGGCTGCTAGGTAAAAAGTGAGAGCCTCGTTTATTAGGAGAACCCGTAAACAAATACACGGGATAAGCCAATAAAAACAAGTAATTTCGACCTATATTATGCAGCCAATTCACGCCTTTGTACTCTGACTCAGTTGCTGGATACCAGCTTTCATCATTATCGAGGCTGCCAGTATTTTTGTGATGGGTTCTATGGCTAATTCGCCAACCGTGATAAGGAACAAGTATCGGTGTGTGGGAAAGATGTCCAATCAAATCATTAAGCCATTTCTTCTTAGAAAAAGATTGGTGTCCGCAGTCATGTCCGACGACAAATAAAGCCCAAAACATCGTTCCTTGCGTGACCCAGAAAATTGGCCAGAAAAACCAAGAATTTAGGTGATGAGCGACTGCATAAAGCAGACCGATAATCAGGATGTCACGAAAAAAGTAGAATAGTGATTTTCCCACTTTTGGCTGAAAGCATTCAGATGGGATTGCAGCTTTTAAATCTTGAAGCGTGAAGGGCAGCTTGGTCTTATCCTCAGATGATTCACGGTCATGAGGATTATTTAATTCGATTGTATTTGATTGCACTTGATTGTGTGACTGGATCTGAAATGGGTGTTAAGTTTTTAGGCAACGTAATCTAATGCGATCGCACTACTTTGGGTTTAGGTATCCCTAAGTTCTGGAAGTGCAAAGCAGCAGAGTAATATCTGGCAATTTCCTTTACCATACTTGTGTTTAAGAATTGCCAGAATCTATTTTTTAGAGCTATGAGCTATTAGCTTATCGCCCTGCGTAATAGTCTTTAAAAGACTGATAGCGACTATCGGTTGTGTACAGGTGACACTGGTCTGTAATTCGCTTGATTAAAGACCAAGAAAACCGACATTCATCATGCAGATACGCTCCCCAATTTTCTTTGATACTGCTATAAGCCATCCGCAAATTATAAGAAGGAATGGCAGTGGAAATGTGATGGGGAACGTGGACATTGATATCGTGGCAAAAGATTTCTACCCAACGGGGGTAGTCGCAATGAACCGTACCATATAGCTGAGCTATCGCCTGGTTCCACTTAGATTCTGCCAGAAAAGGAACGTCTGGAGCGGTATGGTGAACTAGCGTAAAGGTACTCATCCAAAAATGGTAAACCAGCCACGGAAGTAGCCAAAATTTCACAAATCCCCAAATCCCGGTTGTGGCGATAAGAATTGGGAAAGCGATCGCGGCAAAAAGCACAACTACAGCCACAGAAAACTTCACGCTCGATTGGTCTTTTTTTTGGAACTTAGACCAATCAAAGTGCAAAATTCCACAATGAACGATTGAGCCTATCCACCACAATTTATAGCGCAGAAACAGCTCGAACCCCCACTGCGGGATTTTTCCACAACTTTCAAAAAGTTCTATGGTGATTGGGTGCCAAGCGTTGTCTTCATCCAGCTTATTCGTGTGAGAGTGATGATAATTGTGCTGAATGCGCCAACTGTGGAACGGATAAATCAACGGCATCATCATCAAATGCCCCACCAAATCATTTACCCAGCGACGCTTGGCAAATGAACGATGAGCGCAATCATGCCCGATGACAAAAAAACCGGTCAAAGCAGTGCCAGTAAAAATCCATGCCAAGGGTAGGAGAAACCAAGGAGCAATTGCCAGACTAAAGTAGCCCAAGCCAACCATCAAGACACTGAGTACCACTTTAGTCCAAGCTTTGCGGCGATCCTGCTCAAAACATTCTTTTGGCAGGCTTTTGATAATATCTTTTAGCTTAAAGTCCGAGTTGCCAAAGTCATAACCTGACTTCTGGCTGTTGATTGTTGATGTAGTCATGAATACCTGAAAAGACAACAAACCTCACTACCAAATCACTAAACAAGTGGCTGTCGCAAAGTTTTGTAACATTCGCGTTTTGGATTATAGCAATCTAATGCACCTCAGCGCACCCGCAATAAACCCCCGCTGATGCTTAAGCAGTAGTCCAGAAGCTGCGGGGGAGAGTAAGCAATTCAAAATACCCTTTGGGAAGCTGCCCACCGGGCGATAAGGATTGAAAATTGGATAAGATAAGGATTGCTAACTACTAACCGCTTACTACTTTTCTGGTGCCAGCTTCACATTCGTAGCCAGACCGAGTACTTGTAGCAATTGAATGGTCATCCAAGTGAGGTCGAATTCCCACCATTTCAACCCGTGACGAGCTGAGTACTGAAAAGCATGGTGATTATTGTGCCAGCCTTCACCATAGGTGAGTAAAGCTACCCACCAGCAGTTTGTGGAGCGATCGCTTGATTCATAAGTTCGATAACCGAATTTATGAGTAGCACTGTTGACAAACCAAGTGCAATGCCACACAAAGATCAGGCGAACAAAAATCCCCCATACTACAAAAGACCAGCCACCCAGCAACAACAGTACTACACCCAGGGCGACCTGGATGAAAACCATATTTTTCTGCAAAAACTGATAAACTGGGTCGTCGGCAATATCTTTAGTAAAGCGAGGAACTTCCGCGAAAGCAGGTGAATGATGAAGCATCCAACCCATGTGACTCCACCAAAAGCCCTGGTTAGAATCATGGGGATCTAACTCTTGATCAGAATGCAAATGGTGTATCCGGTGCATTCCAATCCAATCGATTGGTCCTCCTTGGCAGGCGAGTGTTCCGCAAAAAACGAGAAAATACTCTAGCCACTTGGGAGTTTGAAAACTGCGGTGGGTGACAAGGCGGTGAAAACCTAGGGTAATACCCAAACCACCAGTTATCCAGTAAAGCAACAAGCATACACCGACTGCTTTCCAGCTAAAGAACGCCGGAAACAAAGCCAACAAAGCTCCGATGTGCAAAGGAACGAAAAATGCGATGTGAAACCAATTAAATTGGGGTTTGGTTGATGTAGCAATTGTCATGCAGTAACCTGAATAGGAATTGTTCAGACTCATCTGCGCGATTTAAAAATCCGCAAATCTTAAGTTTTTGTGAAAGAGGAACTAATGGACAGCTTGGAGCAGATGCATGAAGCAGAACAGGCACTGTTACAGATTTTTTCTGGAATTGACGCTCAGGTCAAGCAAAATGTTCAACGAGTATTAAATGCCTTTCGCCATCAAAGAGTCGGCGCACACCATTTTACAGGTGTTACAGGATACGGACACGACGACTTAGGGCGAGAAACTTTAGATAAACTTTTTGCGGAGGTGGTGGGCGCTGAGGCGGCTGCTGTACGAGTGCAGTTTGTTTCCGGAACCCACGCGATCGCTTGTGCTTTATTTGGTGTTCTCCGTCCTGGTGATGAAATGCTAGCGGTGGTAGGCGCACCGTACGATACCCTTGAAGAAGTCATTGGATTACGAGGCCAAGGTCAAGGCTCACTAAATGAGTTTGACATTCATTACCGACAATTAGATCTTACTCCAGAAGGAACCATAAATTGGCAAGCTTTAAGCCATGCGGTGGAGGAAAAAACTCGTTTAGTACTCATTCAGCGTTCCTGTGGCTATTTTTGGCGTCCTAGCCTATCTATAGCGGAAATTGAAAAAATCATCCACTTGGTCAAACAGCAAAACCCCAACACTATCTGCTTTGTTGATAACTGCTATGGCGAATTCATTGAAACCCAAGAACCGACTCACGTTGGCGCTGATTTAATCGCCGGGTCATTGATTAAAAATCCTGGTGGTACGATTGTCACTGCTGGTGGTTATGTCGCCGGTCGTGCTGACTTGGTAGAAGCCGCAGCTTGTCGCCTCACCGCGCCTGGAATTGGCAGTTATGGTGGTGCGACTTTTGACCAAAATCGTCTGCTGTTCCAAGGGCTGTTTCTCGCGCCGCAAATGGTAGGAGAGGCGATGAAGGGGACTCACCTTACTGGTTATGTATTTGACAAACTCGGTTATCCAGTCAATCCAGCACCGTTGGTCCCGCGTCGGGATGTCATTCAGGCAATTAAACTGGGTTCTGCCCAAAAACTCATTGCCTTTTGTCGGGCAATTCAACAGCATTCACCCATCGGTTCGTACCTCGATCCCATTCCAGATGAAATGCCAGGTTATGAAAGTAAGGTAGTTATGGCTGGCGGAACATTTATTGAGGGGAGCACCTCGGAATTTTCCGCTGATGGTCCCTTGCGCGAACCTTACGTTGTTTATTGCCAGGGTGGAACCCATTGGACTCATGTAGCGATCGCCTTGGAAGCAGCAATAGAAGCTGTGGGACCAGCCTAGTCGCTTCGATCCAATTCAAAATTCACGCATTCAAGATTCAAAATTCAAAATTATGTTTTTTGAATTTTTAATTTTGAATTCCCCCAAACGGGGGTTGGCGTTCAATAGCATCTTTTGTGGTTTTGTAAGCCTCCATAAAAGTTCGGAAATATTCTTGAGAGATTTCTTCTAAAATTAGTTTTTCGGCGACTTCTTTGAGAATTTTATCTATCTTTTGTTGAAGTAAATTCTTGCTTTGTTTGGTATCACGCAGTAGTTCAACGATCGCCTTGCTAATAAGCGGCTTGGCTTGTTAATCAACTTTGGAGAAGCACTAATTAAGGATGGTATCACACGACTCGTAAATGGACTGTAAGAATAATTTCGCGCAAAGACGCGCTTGACGCTAAGAATTCCTTTGCGCCTCTGCGTCTTTGCGCGAAACATTAAGCCTTATTCCAAGGTCCCCAGATTGCTAAAGTGATACCGGGAGTCTGGATATTCACGAACAATGTCTGACCATCTGGAGAGAAGCACGCACCAGCAAATTCACTGTCATTAAAGGCGTTACGAGCAAACTGGTAAAGTTCCCCTTTAGGAGTCACCCCAACAAGGAAGTTATCGCCGTCGCCATCTTCACAAAGGATGAGATCGCCAAAGGGAGCTACGACTATGTTATCGGGCATATCTAGTATGGCTTTATCGTTTGGCTCGACAAACAGTTCAATAGTGCCGCCCTCTTTGGCATTTCTGCCAGGAATGTAACGCCAAACCTGACCACCACTGTTAGCGCCGCCACTTGTAGCACAGAAGTAAAACTCTCCGTTGCTGTAATATATTCCTTCGCCGCGAGCAAATTGTGCGGCTCCCTTGGCAAAACCTTCTTTGCGCACGGTGTCTTCATAAGGATCGTAATCTTCAATACGAACCCACTCAACCTGGAATGGTTGACCTACAGGGAAATTTGATTTAGTGATGGCTTGAAATCTATCCTTAATTTTTAGAGCCTCAAGGACGCCACCTGCCTGTAAGTTACCTGGTTGATTGGGGATGAAGCGATAAAAGAGGCTATCTCCGGAGTCTTCTGTCTCATAGACAATTCCTGTTCTGGGGTCTATGGCAACAGCTTCGTGGTTGAAGCGACCCATTTCTACTAAAGGTACAGGGTTAACAGTACCGTTTTTGGGTTTGCGGAGTGCTGGAACTTCAAAGTTATAACCGTGGCGCTTTGAAACTTTATCCGGATTGGGTACGAAGATACCAGAATTTGCTGGCCGTTCTATCGTCTCTGGAGTTGTCTCTGGAGTAGAGGTATTTTCTTCACAACTAATCCATGATCCCCAAGGAGTTAGACCACCAGCACAGTTACGATAAGTTCCTGCCAGTGAAGCGTAATCTTTGATGAGTTCGCGATCTGAACTAACGATTAGTGTTGTTGTGCCACCCTTACAAAGGTCATCATACTTATTGCCTACAACACCTGTTGAAGAACTGGGGCTAAGTTCATGATTGCGAACTAAGATGGTGGTGCGATTTGGTCCTGCAAAAGTAGCCATGCCATCATGACCACCAGGTACTAAGTTGCCATCACTTAGAGTATCGCCTGTCCGCGAAAATGCTCGGTATTGAAATCCGGGTGGTAACTCTAACAAGCCGTTAGGGTCTTTAACAAGCGGACCATAACCATAGCTTGTCAGTGACGTTCCTTGTGCTCTAGCATAAAGACCTTTCAAAGCATCTCCAGCAACAAGAGTTGCAGCTGTCGTGCCTGCAAGAGTAAAAAATCGTCTCCGTGATAAACCCATACTCTCCTCTTTAATTTTTTATTTGCAATTTTTTATTTGCATTTTAAAGATGAGTAAAAGATGAGTAGATGTTGTGCAATACCTAGACCAAGGTTAAGAAATATCTGTAGCGTTTTCATGCCTAAGCTGACTGTTTAATATGCTTGACACCACATATATATTTCTCAATTTTTTGCACAAAATTTTTTGTTTCTCCACCTACGCACTTCACTAATCAATGAAGAGAATATACTTATAAAGTTAAGCTTAGTTAATCACAGTGTTAATTATGCTTTAATAGGGATTTTTAAAATTTAAATATAAAGTTATATTTATTTAATTGAAATAACTGCGAAGATGTGAAATGCAAAGCTGTAAGGTGCAGTGCATAAAACGTAGAAGTCAAATGTTAAAAATTGCATATAGAATCATAGCTTTTTCAGGCACTTTAATAAATTAGGGCAGGCATTGCCCACCCTATTTAAGTCAAATGTGTATTGTATAAATGAGAATAATTATAAGTATTATTCTGGCAATTTATACTGCCCAACAATGCGCTTGGCAAACTCTGGAACGTGTGCTTCTAATTTCTCTGGGTGATTGCGCTTTACATAAAGATAATTGCGGGTGAAGTGAGAATCAATTGAAAACCGGGCGTATTCCAAACCTTTGGGACCAATTTTTTCAATAACCACACCCATCAATTTTGCCGCCCACATGGGGAGTGTGACACCTTTGTCGTAGGCGGGTATACTTTGTTGGACTGCTGCTTTGCGATCGCCCTTCGACATGACTGGCTGAGTTTCTATTTGGTCATTCACCAAGTCCAACATTTCCTTGCCTTGTTCATTTCTAACCACAATCCACTGCCAGCCAAAAGGTGCGCCCATATAACCAACAACCAAATCTGCCAGAGAATTGACGTAGTCAAAGCAACTCATACACGAGGGGGCAAAGACATCTTTAAGTTGGTTAGTCTTCAGTCCAAAGAAAGGCACTGTTTCGCTTGATCCATCCTCGTGTTTGAAGTGAACGCGAAAGTCTTGCATGAATTCGTAATGCACGACTGTATCAGGCGATTTGCTGGTTGTCTCTAAGAATTTTTGCAGCCCAGCACGGTTAACATTATCTACACAAGGTGTACCCAAAACATACAGCTTTTCTAAGCCAAGTTGCTTTTCAACAGCTCGTAATGCCTGAATTTGACAACCAACACCAATCACCAACAGCCGCTTTAGCCCGGATTTTTCCACCTGTTCCAATACCGAAAGATTAGGCGAAAGAGTTGGTTTATTTACCCGTGCTGCCAGTATTTCCTCTGGAGTACGAGCGATGACGGGCATGGGACCAAAGCGGTCTTCTTTGGTATTTTGCACGCAGACCACACCCTCAACAATGCCGCGATTCAGCATTTCGATGGCAATAGTGCTCACAATTCCAGTCCATTGGGCACCGGGAATCGGCTGCTTTTTCTGCGCTGCCATCATGTCTTGATGAACACCAAAGTAGAGCTCATCCGGGTTATCTAAATCGCGCGATCGCCTGTGCGTTTGTTCTTCCAATTCACCTATCTGCTGATTAATAAAAGCGCAGGCTTCCTTGACATAGTGAATATAGTATGTATCACACAGTCCGCACTCGCTACAGAGTTCCTTCGCTGGGCGACGGCTACCGGGTTTGAGAGCTTTGGCTTTGTTGTGAGGAGAAAACGAGGTCATATTAAGGGCGATTTATTAACTAAGAACATAAGATATTCCAAAGCTTTACTTTACACAAACTTTAGAAGTCTTAAGCAAGTGTTCATTGATTCTTACGAAGCTGTAACAGTTCGCTTAGCCTAAACTGGGGGCAGTACAATTTGCTGTTTAAATGCTTGACAGGCTAAAGGAAATATAGAGCTATGGGAGAACTGTTTCACCGCATTAGCCGACTCGTTAAGGCTGAGCTAAACCATGTTAATCGTGAAATTGACATAGATAAATATAAAGATGCGACTGCTACAGCATTTGCGGTGGCAGGAGGCATAGCTGGTGCTTCTATTGGCAAAATAGGAATACTGGCAAAAGGTGCTGGTTTTAGCGTTGGTGCTGTTCCCTTGACTGCTGCTGGTGCCTTAACTGGTCTTGGTTTGTATGAGGCTATCAGAGCAGTAGTAGAGGGGGATGCTTCGTCTGCTGGCGCAGCAGCAATTGGAGCAGCCGCAGGGGCTAGTGTTTCTGCTGCCATTGGCGGTGTAGGAGTAGCCGTAGGCGGAACAGCTTTTGGTGTTGGCATGGCTTCTATGGCAGCGGCTGGCTCTGTCGCTGGGCTTGGTATAGCTGCTTTGAATCAGCTACTCCAACAAGGAACTGACCCAGAAAAGCTGCTAGACTTGGCTGTTGAGGATATGCAGGAAGACTTACTCAAGTTTCGTCAGGCTGTCATCCCAGTCATAGCGGCTAAAAAACGCACTCTGCAACACTACGAACAAGCCCAAGCTGAGGAGAAAAAGTGGCAACGCCGCGCTTTGCTGGCTGTGCAAAAGGGCGATGATAATCTAGCACGGCAAGCGCTGGAGCGAAAGAAGATTTTTGCTGAGAATGCGAATACCCTCAAAGTTCACTTGGATGAGCAAACCGCTCTAGTGGATAGCCTCCAGACTAAACTATTCGCCTTTGAAACTAAGGTTTCTGAAGCAAAGACGAAAGCTGCTGGCTCTGTCGCTGGGCTTGGTATAGCTGCTTTGAATCAATTACTCCAACAAGGAACTGACCCAGAAAAGCTGCTAGACTTGGCTGTTGAGGATATGCAGGAAGACTTACTCAAGTTTCGTCAGGCTGTCATCCCAGTCATAGCGGCTAAAAAACGCACTCTGCAACACTACGAACAAGCCCAAGCTGAGGAGAAAAAGTGGCAACGCCGCGCTTTGCTGGCTGTGCAAAAGGGCGATGATAATCTGGCACGGCAAGCGCTGGAGCGAAAGAAGATTTTTGCTGAGAATGCGAATACCCTCAAAGTTCACTTGGATGAGCAAACCGCTCTAGTGGATAGCCTCCAGAGTAAGCTATTCGCCTTTGAAACTAAGGTTTCTGAAGCAAAGGCGAAAAAAGTAATGCTCAAGGCGCGGATAGCCGCCGCCAAAGCCGAAGCACAATTGCAAAGCACTGTTGGGCGGCTAGGTAGTAGCAGTGCGATGGCTGCCTTCGAGAGAATGGAAGAAAAAGTCTTGCTCCAAGAAGCCCACACTCAATCGGTAGCAGAATTGGCTAGTGCCAATTTAGAAAGCCAATTCGCCGCTTTGGAATCTAGTGGCGACATTGATGATGAATTGGCAGCTTTGAAAGAGCAAATGGCACTGGGACTTCCCACATCGGTACAACAAGCACAACCTTGTGAGTAACCATCTAGCTCCGCATCTAAGCAAGTCGTTGATTAAGAGTTCGCAGCGCTGCGAAAACAACTGGATGAAATGTAACTTATACACTACTCATCCAAAACGTTTTAAAAAGCTACCGAAGAGCCTAGCGTATACCTTTAAACAAGCTTTAAGAGAACTAAGGAAAATTTCATTTATTCTTACTGAGCAGCAATAGTTCTCTCGTTTAATGTATATGTAATATTTCTGAAACTAAAAGAGAAAATAGTGACACTACAAGACGAAGAACTGAAAGATAAAGTAGAAGGTGCAGCATTAGTCACTGGAGGAACCGTAGCGGGTGCCGCTGTATCCGCAGTTGTTGGCGGCATGGGATTAGTTGGAGGTTTCGGGGGCGTGGCAATTGGGATGGCTCCGGTTGCTGCTGCTGGTGCGGTTGTGGGTACAGCCGCTTACGGAGCTAAGAAGGCAATAGAAGAGGGAGACGCGACAGCTATAGGTGCAGTGGCAGGCGGAGCAGCAGCAGGTGCAGGGGTTGCTGCTGTCGTTGGTGGTATGGGCTTAGCACTAGGAGGAACTGCTGTGGCTATTGGAGCAGCTCCAGTTGTAGCAGCTGGTGCAGTTGTTGGACTAGCGGCTTATGGGTTGAACAGGCTCTTTAACAAATAATGACAAAACAGCCTCCCAACCCACTGCAAAAACTGGTGCGTGGTGTCATTCGGGATTTCATTGATCAGGCTAATAGTCCAAAAGTTGATAAATCAGCACAGCCAAAGGCAAAAAAATCTGCTGTTACCAAATCCCAATCTAAACTCAAGCAGCAAGCAAAGAGGCGATCGCGCCATATTCCGGCATCTGTTCGTGTTTCAGTTTTACATAGAGACGGTTACAAATGCGTTTTTTGTGGCATCAGCGCGCGGCAAATCGAGCTAGAAGTTGACCACATAGTGCCATTCTCCAAAGGTGGCAGTCACGACATTAGCAACTTGCAAACACTGTGTATAGATTGCAATCGGGGTAAGGGAGCGCGTTTTTTGAAAAAATAAGGCTGAGTGGAATTATTATGTTATTTGAAGTTTTTCAAGCAGGAATTTCTTTATTTCGTGAACCACATGAAACCAGATGGAATCCTTATGGTTTACAAGGAGACCTTTTGCTATTTTTTAGGGATTTCAAAAAATCCATTGACTCGAAAGATTTACAAAGAATTCAGAACTTAATATCTGATAATTATTATAGTAACTCTTTTGTAAACCAGAATAAACAACAGCTACTGTCCTGGTTTCAGGAAGTTTTTCAAAAAATGCCATCGGTTGTATACCCATCTCTAGAAATTGAAATATGTAAAGCACCAGAAATAAGAGGTGAAGATCAAGTTTATCTCGTACTTAGACCTACCCTGAACATTCACATTTTAGGAATTAATTTAGCATCTCATTTATTTGGTACTAACAGTCGGATATCTATGCTTATAGAAAAAAATACAAATTCTGGTTTATTCTCTATTACCAATATGGAAGAAGTTTAATAAAAGTTAAAAAAAAGTCATACCAAACATTTGTTAAGAGTGTAAACCAAGTAATACAACAAGTTGGATAAGTAAAAACATGGCTTACGTACATGAGATTAAATTCTATATCAGCAGCGAATCTGGCAAATTAAAAGTAGCTTTCTATGACAGACCTGCAATTTTTTGCAACGAATTTTGGATCAAGAATGTCGATGCTTCAGAGATAGGTTTCACCTGCATACCAGAAGGTCTGAAACTTGAACAAAAATACAAAGTAGAAGTACTTGGTATTAAACCTTTTCATGCTTCTAAGCCTGAATTTGATTTGATTGACAAATGTGCTGAAGTAGCTTTTTATGCAGCTAAGCAAGCAGCTATCCAGGCAGTAATACCCAATCCGGGTCTACTACCCCCTTTGTGACTGATGGGGTGCAAGTAGGTTAGGTAACTTAAATTACATAAGGACGACAACAAGTGGGACAAAACTCCACAACAGGCGCAGCGTTTATTGCAGGAGGAAGCCTAGCTGGCGCTGGTGTTTCTGCAACAGTAGGCGGGATGGGATTAGCTGGAGGATTTGGAGGCGTTGGAATTGGGACAGCTCCTGTAGTTGCTGCTGGCGGTGTAGTTGGTGCAGCTGCTTATGGCGCTTTTAAGGCGATCGCAGAGGGAGATGCTGTTGCTTTCGGTGCAATGGGAATTGGCGCAATAGGCGGTGCTGGTGTTTCTAGCGTCGTTGGTGGTATGGGGTTAGTTGCACCCAAGATAGGTTTAGCTGTTGGTATTGGCACAGTACCTATGGCAGCAATTGGTGGTATGATTGGACTCGCAGCTTATGGTATTGCCAAGCTACTAGACGAGTCTGGAAGTGTGGAAACTCCAGCACAGGTTTTTGACCGGATGGAAGAAAAAGTCTTGCAGATGGATGCCTATTACGAAGCTGTGATGGAGTTAGAGGCATTTTTATCTGGTGAAGACCTTAACCAAAAATTTGCAGCTTTGGAAGTTGAGGATGAGTTACAGGCGCTCAAGGCTGAATTCAAGACAAAAACTCAAACCTCTGCTCCTAATATTGAAGCAGAAGTCGTATCTGCCCAACCAACATCACCCGAAGCTTGGAGATGCGTGCAGACTCTTTACGGACACACAGGCGGAGTGAATGCGATCGCCATCAGCCCCGATAATCAAACCTTGGCAAGTGGAAGCAATGACAGAACAACTCGTCTATGGAAGTTGAATACAGGAAAATGGCTGTACACTTTCGCTGGGCAAGAAGAGGCGATTTTATCTGTTGCTATTAGCCCTGATAGTAGAATACTTGCCAGTGCCGGTGTCGCTCGCAAAATCAGCAGTTGGCATCTGGATACAAAAAAATTTAACCGTACATTCTTTTATTTAAATCCCTACAGTCATACTGGCTTTGTTTACTCAATTGCCTTTAGCCCGGATGGGACAATTCTTGCGAGTGGTAGTGGCGATAAGACTATTAGACTTTGGGGACGTTACACCGGAGAAGTAAAACGTACCTTAAATGGACATTCAGACGCCGTTTTGTCTGTTGCTTTCAGTCCGAATAGCAAAATCCTTGCCAGTGGTAGTGCTGATAAAACTGTTAGACTTTGGGATTTAAAAAATTGGGGACAGCCCCGTATTCTTAATGGACATTTGAAAGCAGTTAATACAGTTGTCATCAGTCCAGACAGTCAAACTGTAATCAGTGGTAGTACAGACACCACAATCAAACTGTGGAATCTTCACACTGGCGAATTGCTGCATACTCTCACTGGACATTCAGCAGCGGTTGTGTCTGTTGCCATCAACCCCGATAAACAAACCCTCGCCAGTAGCAGCACAGACGGAATCATCCATCTTTGGGATTTACAGACTGGAAAACTGCTACAAACCCTTGCTGGGTGCAGTCCTATTGCCTTCAGTTCTGATGGAAAAACATTCGTGAGCGGGGGGAAAGGCGGCACAATCAAGATTTGGCGTCAAATGCTTGGTAGTGATGAACCTATAGCTGAGTCTATGCCATCTGAGGAATGGTGGAAAGTCTTGGGTGTAGATAAGGCTGCTTCTTTAAAGGATGTAAAAGGTGCTTACCTGAGATTAGCAAGGCAGTATCACCCTGATATTAACAGTTCTGCCAGTGCAAAAGTCATGATGCAAGTCATTAATCGGGCTTATAAAGAGTTTCGCTACCAATCGGTTAATAACTAATGTTTAGCAAACTAGGTAGGAAAATACACATAATCAAATTTATGCCAAAGTGTTAGCCTTATTTAACCAGCCCCCACCATAAACGGTACTCCGTTTTAGTGGTGGGTACTTCACCCTCTGACTTTTCACGTCATGTGGAAAAGTCCACAAAAAATCTAACTTTCTTTCCCCAAAATTCACGCGTCTCTCTCCTATAAGGAGAGAGAAATAGAAGCGAGGTTTTCCAGATACTGTGAAAAGTAAGATTTAACCTAAGTACGATACGCTCCAAGCCAAGGACCAATTGGTTCGTCTGGCAACTCTTTGGTTTGCGTTTCCTCTTTGTAAATTTGAAAGCCCCGTGCCTGATAATTAGCCAGTGCATACGGTCCATCCAAGCTACAGGTATGTACCCACACTCGCTGTGCCCCCATTCCCCACGCTTGCTTGACTCCAAAACTTAGCAGGTGTCCCCCAATCCGCTGCCCCCAAAACTGCCGTAAGATACAGAAGTAAGCTATCTTGACGTTATTGTCTAACTGTGCTTCTAGTTCAATGTATCCTGCTGGTGTACCTGAGACATAAGCAACCCAAGTTTGTAGCTCGGGGCTCTCTAGGTATTCTAGCCATCGGCTGTAAGTCCAGTCTAAGCGGTCTATCCAGTACCAGTCACCACCTACACTGCTATAGAGAAATCGACTGAATTCAGGAGAGGGAACTTCAGCCCGTGTTATGAGTAGCTTGGAATTGTTAGAAAAGGCAGGGCGCAACTGCCTAGGGTCTAACATTTCTAGATACCAGGTTGTGACATCAACAAGCATCGGTTGATTTTCATCAGAATATCAATTCAGAATATCAATATTGTATTGCTGCGTTACCAGTAGCGCTAACACACACCAACCAACCCCTACCCCTTAAATAACACCCCCAACAGATTCCTGCCTAACACCCAGCCGCTTACGTTCCTTAAAGAATATCTGCTGCATTCCTTCAATGTAAGGCAGCAACAGATCCTGCTGTTCTGGGTTGACACGGCTCATCATCTCATCCCCCAACACTTGGCACCATTTTTCTGTCATTTCCCACGGAATTTCTACACCCTGTACAACCATCTCACATAAAGGAAGTAGTTCCTTCTTTAATGGAGTCATACTCTCCTCTAACAAACACAGCCATATATAAGCTTGGAACATATTCAAGTCACGAAGACATGAATATGTAACCTCTGGATCGCTCAAACCTCCCCTACGGCTACGATGATTCGGCAATAATTCCACAAGTCGGCGGTAAACGCTTTGAGCAATGTCCTCACAAACAGGTAACATTTGCTGTAGAAGCACTAACATCGGCGAACCTAACTCATACTTGGCAGCAGCAGCGCAAACTCGATGCCAAGGCATAGCGATTTGCTCTTCGACAAATTTTAAATAGGGAGTCAGTAGTACTTTCTCAGGAGGTGTCAGCTTCTTAAGAATTAACTTATTGCTGAAGTTTAACTGTGTAGTCATAAAACCAAGGGCACGCCAGTCCTTAGATGCTAAGTGCTGCTCTTGAAATACCATTAATATTGGTTCCAAGGCGGTTGATAACTCTTCAACTGCTGCTATTGCCAACACAGAAACAGAGTTCTCCTCAACTCTTATTGTCAGTACATTGTTTTCCAGGGACTGCTGTTGGTAAATTTCTAAGAGCTTTCTGTAAATTCGGAAGGCAAATTGAGTGATTAACCTTGCCTCGCTCAAATCTAGGACATTAGGTATATATCCATAAAGAGCTTTTGTTTGAATCCATGCCATTTGGCAGTTGACATCTAGCACGTTATCTTTTAATTTAGCAGCGGTCAAGGCTCTACCTTCTGCTGAAGCTGCTGCCTGCAAAGAACTGTAAAGCGACAGATTTCCTGAGGATAGGGAAGACAAGTTAAGTATGAAGCGCTGTGACCAAAGGTTAAGCAGCCGTTCAACTGAGGCAGTTTTCACAGTTGGAGAGGTTTTTAACATGAATTTTTCCTGTTCCTGTGCAATTTTTTTGCAAATTTGACAAATCGACCTGCCCTGAAGTGTTGAAAATACGGTAGATGGTTTCTTAATTAAAGTTATACATAAAAATTAACTTGACGAAGTCGTGTTTATATTTAAAAGTTCTTATAGTTAGTATAGAAAAAAAAGTTATCTTTTTACTTATTCGACAAATATCAACTGTATATAAATTAACTTTCTTACTTTTCCCACAAAAACTGGTTGCTCTCTAGTTTCTCGCTTGAAAACTGATAAATATGCACTTTTGAAGTGTTAAGTATTGCAAATAAATTAGTTATCACTGGCAAAATGTGTTTTTTGATCCTTATTTATACTTAATTACTAAAAAAAGAAGATAAATATACGAGAGCGAATTTACCTAAATGCTCAGCAAAAAATTAAACGTCCAACTTTACACAAGCTTTACAATAAGTTTCAAATAATTTACGGATTCTTACTGAACAAAAAGATTTATCTTAGGCTATTCTGTATATATGGATACTGTTTCTTATGGTGATTTTAGTTAAGACTCATGCAAAAATCATAAAGAATCCTTAATCAGTACTTCTAACGGTGTGTCTATTAATGAATTTTGTGCAGTAGGTTACAAACTTTCTTATCACTGTAATGATTTGTACAGAATGTGATTGGAGATAAAATGAGTCTCGGTTATTCTCAGACAGCTGGTTAGCCTGCACAGTACTAGATTTCAAGGTAGACTTTTAAATCACATTTTCCATTGAATCAGTGTAATAGAATAGGATTCTCCTGTAGAGGAAGTACCCAAAGGTTATGCCATCTTCCTAGAAAAGCGGTATGCATCTGTTCCTAGGGTCTACTTTTACGGGTCTTTACACTTGTTCAATACCTTACACCGTTAGCTGCTGCATTTTGGCACACAGCTAGTTGCTCTTGCTTTGTTGTCTTTGGATGAAGCACTCAGCTAAACGCTGAAAATGCCTGTTTTTGATAAGGATTCACTAAACGATGGAGTACTTGGCGAATGGGTGTCGAATGCTGTTAAACAAAAAGTAGATTTCGGTGTCTTCTAAACTGCCAAATCAGATAGCTTTGTTACTGTTTTCAAGACAAGTTACAAAATTTTTGTTGTTTCAAAAGTTACTTTATATTTACCTGTATTGCTTATGAATTTTTCTGCAAGCCAGCGCGTAAAACCTGTATTCTGCCTGTACTTTTGTACGCTTTATGTTATCTGTTTTATCTCTTTTACCTATTACAACGTCGTCATTTAAGAGGAATTGAGGTAAAATAAGTAGCCTTTATTAAACTGTGAAAAAGAAAGTTAAAAATCATATTGCATCTTGTGAAAATTTGTTATAGATTCTTATCATATGGGCGTGGTCAAATTATTTCATTCATAGTCCAAATTATCTCTTTTTAATTTAAGTATAACTACTTAATAAAAACAACAAAATTATGCAAACATTACATACTAGCTGAAATATGTATTTGTTTGGTAAAACCAAGGTTCTTGGATTTCAAACAGAGCAACACATCATGAAAAAATAGGTTTATGCGACTGTTTGAAGTAAAAAAAAACAACGGCTTTCATTTAGAAAGAGATAATTAACCCAAAGAAAATAACTCTCAATTAAGCCGCGAGAAATGAGCAGCTAGAGCCGTTGTTGCTGTGCTTATCGTTCGTGTAGCGGTTCGTATTTGCTATTCAATTAATCAGCATTGTTATGATGAGAATAGCAGCAATAACTTCATCATTGGTGCATCTACAACAAAACCACAATTGACCAGAGAAAAGGAGTTTTCCCTACAATGCAATTAGATGACTTGGTATCGAGTGAAAGTATAGAACAAGAAGCATGGACAGCGCTAGAAAAGTCGATTCTCTATTATAAAGGTCGTCCTGTAGGGACGGTAGCTGCTTATGATGCAACAGTAGAAGCGTTAAATTACGATCAGTGTTTTGTTCGAGATTTTGTATCTTCTGCTCTCATTTTTCTAATGAAAGGTAGAACGGATATTGTCCGCAACTTTTTAGAAGAAACCTTAAAATTACAGCCTAAAGAAAGGCAATTAGATGCTTATAAGCCGGGTCGAGGTTTAATGCCGGCTAGCTTTAAAGTTGTCTGTGATGGTGAGGAAGAATATTTAGAAGCAGATTTTGGCGAACACGCTATTGCGCGAGTCACACCTGTTGATTCCTGCTTGTGGTGGGTGATTTTATTGCGTGCTTATGTAGTTGCTACTAAAGATTTCTCTTTAGCTTATCAACCTCAATTCCAACACGGTCTGAGATTAATAATGGAACTGTGTTTGGCAACTCGGTTTGATATGTACCCAACGATTTTGGTTCCAGACGGCGCTTGTATGATTGACCGTCGTATGGGTATCTATGGGCATCCCCTGGAAATTCAAGCTCTATTTTTTGCTGCATTGCGTGCTGCTAGAGAACTGTTGATTTGTCAGGGTAACGAAGATATTGTGACAGCGATCGATAATCGCTTGCCGCTTCTACGGACTCATATTCGCCAGTATTATTGGATGGATCTTCATCGGTTAAACAAGATCTATCGCTTTAAGAGTGAAGAGTATGGCAAAGCAGCAGCGAATCCCTTCAATATATATGCAGATTCGCTACCCTATTATGAATTGGACAAATGGCTGCCAAGAAAAGGTGGTTTTCTCGTTGGTAATGTTGGACCTTCGCAGCTAGATACTCGCTTCTTTTCTTTAGGAAACTTGGTGGCTGTTGTTTCAGATTTGACGAGTGAAGAGCAATCACAAGCAATTATGAATCTCATCGACGAGAGATGGGAGGACTTGGTGGGAGATATGCCCATGAAAATTTGTTTCCCAGCTTTGGAAAACGAAGAGTATAGAATTGTCACTGGATGTGACCCCAAAAATAGGCCTTGGTCGTATCACAATGGTGGAAGTTGGCCTGTCTTATTGTGGTTGTTGTCAGCAGCTGCTGTAAAAACTAATAGAATAGAGCTTGGACATAAGGCTGTTGAAATTGCAGAAGCACGCTTGCATCTAGACGAATGGCCAGAGTATTACGACGGTAAGAAAGGGCGACTGATGGGCAAACAAGCCAGAAAATATCAAACTTGGACAATCGCTGGATTCTTGTTAGCAAAAGAACTATTGCAAAACCCCACATTTTTACCTTTAGTAACTTTTGCGCCATTCACCGTAGAACCTGCTTCTAGGGCTTGTGAGTTTGAACTGGTTCAGGTTGACACTGTGTACTTGAGTTAAAGCTTGTAAAGTAACTTAAAGCTAATTTTCATGAAACCAGGGTGCGTTACGGTCACGTAAACGCACCTCATCACATGAATAGACTTCTTGCATTCATTCAAAAAAAAAGAATAATTAACCACAGATGGACACAGATGGACACAGATAGATTCTACTTATGCAATCTTACTCCATGAGCTTTTGCTCACAAGGAACAATGAAAATGATGCTGGAACGATTTTGCGTGGTTTCAGCCTCTATTTTCATAGGAGGTCTAATGCATTTCATTTGTACAAGCAAGACCGCTAGGATACTTGCTACCATCGGCTTGTCCAATTTTGAATTTTGAATTTTGAATTTTGAATTGTTCACATCCCCCCGTCAACTTGCTTTTATTGCCTTGCGAGACGTTCACAAGGGGGCTTATGCTGACATTGCCCTAGATAGAGTGCTGCAAAAAGCAAATTTACCTGATAGCGATCGCCGCCTCCTCACAGAATTAGTTTATGGCTGCACCAGAAGACAGCGTACCCTTGACGCCCTGATCGACCAATTAGGTAAAAAGAAATCTCACCAACAGCCAAAAGACCTCCGCACCATTCTGCATTTGGGCTTGTACCAACTACAGTATCAGGAACGAATTCCTGAAAGTGCTGCTGTAAATACTACCGTGCAACTCGCTAGAGAGAACGGCTTTTCTGGACTGACGGGTTTTGTTAATGGTTTATTGCGGCAATATGTTCGTTTAGGAAAGAAAGAAGATGGAAGAATCAAGAATGAAGAAAGTTTTCTATCTTCTTTCTTGTCTGAGAAATTTTCTGACCCCGTGGAACGCTTGGGTATTTTATACAGCTTTCCTGACTGGATTATTCAAGTTTGGGTGGAACAATTCGGTTTGGCAGAAACAGAACAACTTTGCTTATGGATGAACAAAACTCCTACAATTGACCTGCGGATAAATCCCCTTCGCACTTCAATAGAAGAAGTTGAGGCGGCGTTGTCATCTGCTGGTATTTCGTTTCAACGTGTTCCTCACCTACCGCAAGCTTTACGATTGATTAGTAATGCTGGTCCTATTCAAAATCTGCCTGGTTATGACAAGGGTTGGTGGACTGTACAAGATAGTAGCGCCCAGTTGGTGACTCATTTACTCGACCCGCAACCAGGTGAGGTGGTGATTGATGCTTGTGCTGCACCAGGGGGTAAAACAACTCACATTGCAGAGTTGATGAAGGATACAGGGAAGATTTTTGCGTGCGATCGCACTTCCTCGCGCCTCGTAAAACTTCAAAAAAATGCTCAACGGCTGAAGTTACAATCGATTGAAATTTCCACTGGTGACAGCCGTAATATGCCCCAGTTGGAAAACACTGCTCACCGCGTATTACTGGATGCACCATGTTCTGGTTTGGGGACTTTACACCGCCATGCTGATGCTCGTTGGCGACAGACACCAGAAAGTGTGGAAGAACTCTCGCTGCTTCAAAAACAATTATTAGCACATTCCTCAACTTTTGTCAAGGAAAATGGTGTCCTCGTTTATTCCACCTGCACGTTGCATCCAAAAGAGAATGAAGGTGTTGTTTCGTCATTTCTGACTGAGAATCCAAATTGGGAAATAGAGCCTCCGAGTGTGGATTCCTCTGCTAGTGCGTACTCCACAGCACAAGGCTGGATGAAAGTTTTGCCCCACCAACAAGACATGGATGGCTTTTTTATGGTGCGCTTAAGAAAAACTAAGAATTAAGGAAAAATACTATTTAAAATGTAATATTTTTCAGTGAAGGAGGAATGAGGAATAGGGAAAATAAGGAAGAAGACCAATTCCTAATTCCTTGAGGAAAAACACATGGTTAATAATTCCAGTGTGACAAATTTAATTAAAATTTTGATTGGTGCAGCTTGGATTGATGGCAGAATCCAGCCAGAAGAGAGAGAATATCTTCGCAAAATAGCTCAGGAAAAGGGCGTGGCGACAAATCCAGAAATTCAGCCTTTGCTGCATGAATTGGTTGCTGTGCAGCCAGAACAGTTTGACGAGTGGGTGAAGGAATATTTAGGCGATCGCCCTAGCGCAGCAGATTACCAAAACCTAATTGAAGCGATCAGTGGCTTAATTTACAGTGATGGCGAAGTAGCAACAGAAGAAGCAAGACTCCTGACGAAATTACAACAATTATCAGACAAAAATGATTCAACCCAACCTGGGTCTAACGCCATTCTCAAACAAATTCAAAAGCTTTACCGTCGTTGGGTTGAGGTTCAGAACTGAGGGTTCTTTCAGTTCTGAGCAATGAATCCAACAGAGTCCTGAGTTGTGAGCAATGAATCCTGAGTAAGTACTTGTCTTTCTGTAAATTATTTTTTGTTATCAAAATAAAAAAATCAGAACGTATGATACTAGCTCTTGAACACTCACAACTCAGTACTATCTAGGACTTCGGCTCACCCAACCCTGGAGTTGGATCTTTATCAACTTTAGGCACAAAGTCAGGACGCTCTTTGTCTTCCCAACCTGCGGGGCGCTTAGAGTTGTACCAAGCAATTGAGCCGATGGTGACAGCAGCAAGAAAGCCAATCACATACACAGCTGTGAAAGCCCAAGGAAATTGGTATGGTTCTTTAGCTGCTTGCGCTGCTGCTTGCATGAAAAAATACATGAGTATAACCTCCTATAGTAGGCAACACTACATTAGACCCTATAGAAAGAGCGTATCACCAACATCCACCGCAGGGGAGAACAACAGAGGGGGAGTAAGACAGGACTGCTTAATTACTACAGACAAAACATCGTACTACACATTTGATTGTTCCCTCAAAGCAGAAAATTGCTCCTCATTAATTCGTCCGGCTTGATACAGGGTTTCCGTGATTTCCGACATCGTTAAAACAGAATGACCCCGATAACCATTTTCTTGTAACCGATTTTTTACCCCTTGTTCATGGTCGATAAAAACCACGATGTCATTGACATTTAATCCCACAGATTTTAACTTTCCTGCTCCTTCCATTACACTTTTCCCACTGATGAGAATATCATCAACTACCACAACTGTCTCTCCAGGAAAAAACTCACCCTCAATTAACCTTCGAGTTCCATGTGCCTTCACTTCTTTACGAGGGAAAATCATTGGACAATTGAGACGTAAGGCTAAACCAGTTGCGGTAGGTAAAGAGCCGTAGGGAATACCTGCGACTCTATCAAATTGCAAGCTTTTCAAAATCTCCTGATAGGCATTGAGAACTTGATTAAAAACTTGCGGATTAGAAATTATTTTCCGTAAATCGACATAATAAGGAAATGTGGCTCCTGATGCTTGGACATAGTTACCAAACATAATGCAACTAATATCATAAAGTTGCAGAATCAAATCTTGTAGAGGGTGTTGTTCTAACAAACAAACATCGGGAAACCATACAGAACAACTAGAAGCATCATAGGTAATTTCATTTTTCGCTTGATTCACTTCTGCTTGCAAAGACTGAACTTGCTCAGACAAATCTTCCTGTGTCAACATATCTTGAGGAACAGGAATCAGCAGACCATCACCGTTAGCATTCAGACCAGCTGCTAAAATTTTGGAAAGGTTGTTACCCTCTGCCCAGATGCTACGAGCCATAATAATTCGTTCGGGAGAAACTGCACGAATACGAGCCAAAATATCAGGATTCGTCGTTCCCACTTCTAAACCCACTTGTTCTGGAGTTCCCCAATTTTTTGATTCCTTGACAACTTGTAAATAAAGAGGTGCCTCAGTCGAAGGATATTGCTGTAAAGTGACAGCAGTAGGATTAGAAGTACAGCACAAAATAAAAACAGCCTTATCTGGGTAAACCAAAAAAGGGGCTACAAGGTCTTGTCCTATATAGGCGGTCAAAGTTATAGCGTCTACATTCCATTCTGTAAACACAGTTTGAGCAAAGATAGTACTTGTGTTTAAATCACTATGTTTGGCGTCTAAAATAATTGGAATCTGGGCGGGGATAGCTGCTAGAGTTCGTTGCAGCAATTCTATGCCTGGAGCACCTAAAGCTTCATAAAATCCAAGTGTAGGTTTATAGGCACAGACTTTATCGGCTGTTTCAGAAATCATAAATTGTAACCAATCCCACAAGCCAGAAATGATATCTTGAGATTTGTAGCGGGCGGGTATCATTTCTGGATTGGGATCTAACCCTACAAATAGTAAACTTTGATTTTGTGAAATTGCCTGATTTAACTTATCAAAAAAGTTCATAATATTTGCTAAAACAATAAACAAATAAATAAAAAAAATTATAATTGGTAAATATTTCTAGCTGTTTCCAGTCTACTAAGGTATGAATTTATCTGTGTTTCATAAGTAGTTAATTACTTATTTGCTCAGAGCTTGCACCCAACACGAGCCAGAGGCTCTAATATCTCGTTACCAGGTTGAACCTGGTAACGAGGGTTTGGAGGCTTCGCCTCCTGGGTCGGAAAACGCTGTTTTGAATTTTGAATGAGCGAATTTTGAATGAGCGAATTTTTAAAGTCCTGCAAACCATTCATAACCTTGGTCTTCCCAATAGCCTCTCAAAGGGGACAATTGACTCACAAGGGTAATTTGAGTAACCCACTTACTTTGCTTATATCCAAGTTTAACGGGAGAAGCTAAACGCAAAGGCGCACCATTTTCTACTGGCAAAGGTTCACCGTTTTTCTGATACACTAATAAAGTCTGGGGATGCAAACTTGAAGCAATATCCCAGCTTGAATAGTAACCATCAGCCGATTTAAAGTAAGCATATCGGATATTTGCTTTCGGCTGGGCAAGAGCAACGATTTCCTGCAGACGAACGCCTCCCCATTGTACAATTGCCGCCCAACCTTCCACACAAACATGGCGAATAATCATCGACGTTAAAGGCAAAGATTGAATTTCTGCTAAACTTAAGCTCAGAGGATTATTGACCTCACCGTCAATAATTAAACGATACTTTGCCGGGTCAATAATTGGAGTATATCTGAAGCTATTAATTAACAAACCTTCTGGTTCAATCTCACTGGGAGAGAATTCTGGCACCGGCTTTTGTGGTTTAAGTATGAAAGCTTCAAGCTTCTGATTGAGTGGTTCAGAAAGTTTGCCCACAACATCTTCAAATATTGGTGTACCACATCCACCAAGAAGAAAACTCATGCTAGAGAGTCCAGAAAGTTTTATAAAATGACGGCGTGATAATTCAGGACGATTGACACGAATGAGATTCATATTCTAGTTAAGTAAGCGGACATAATTAAACGTAGGATGTGTTAGGCGCAGCCGTAACGCATCAATTCCTTGAGCAGCATGGGTTACGCTATCGCGCTTCCCATCCTACTACGATGGTTAATTTTAATTCCACAAACCTACTTATTAGTCATTAGTTATTCTCCTTCCAATCCCCCGCTCCTGTTCTACCGTTCGTTTACCAAAACATAGATTCAGTTAACTCCTCACCTCCAGCGTTACGTCCTAATAAAAAGTGAATCGCTACAAATAAAACAACCATCGGTACCGAAGAAAAGTGAACGATTCGCAGTGCTTGCCAACTCCCAAACATATCTACAATCCAAGGAAACTGAGCAGGTTTATACATTCCTATACCTGTGAATATAGCCAGCAGCAAAATAGGAATAATGGCTGTATAGACAATGCGGTGCCAAGCATAAATGAGGCGTTTGGGATTTTTACTTTTTTGCAATGCTTTAAGGTCATTGACACCTACAAATCGATGTCGCCAGCGCCGACTGAGTAAAATATAAATGCCATACCACAAAAGATTAAGCGAAAATAGCCACATAGCAGCAAAATGCCAGTGTCTACCCCCAGCGAGCCAACCTCCTAAAGTAAATATAGGGGGAATGTGCAAACCTGCTCGTCCACCAAAAACAGGATTGGCGTTGTAAATTTGCAATCCACTAGTGAGCATAATAAACAAACTAATTATGTTAATCCAGTGGAAAATCTTGGCTCCTATTGCTTGAGTTGGAAATTTGCGACTTTTATGGGGAATCGAAGTCATAGATAAGCTTGTCCATATCTAGCTTATATATTTGGGTTCAGAGGGGCGCAAGATATTGTACTCCTATACTTTACACCTTACTACCTAGTAGATAGGTATGAAAAATGAAACAAAAAGAAGGGGTCTAAACCGATTGGTATCAAAAATTACGTTCAAACCTTTATTTTACGTTGATTTGACCCCATGCCTTAGTAAGGCGAGGGGCGGTTTTGGCGCAAGACAAAAACAGGGTGGGGTTCTACGAAAATTCTGGCTACCTAAAAGCTACCGTGTTTGATGATATCGGTGTAGTGCTTTGATATTCATCTCGATGACAAACTCTGTACCTTTACCTAACTGAGAATAACACTGCAGCTTACCCTGATGTCTTTCAACAATTATTTGTTGGCTGATTGATAATCCCAGTCCCTTACCTTTGCTTTTTGGTTTGGTTGTAAACAAGGGTTCAAAGATATGTCTTTGAATGTGGGGGAGAATACCTTTGCCGTTATCAGAAATGCGAATGACAACTTTGTGTTGTTTCAATGGTTGTTGCTCATAACTCCTTACTAAGGATAAATGGCTTTGAATAACTTCTGTGTAAACCCAAATTTTGGGAGTGAAAGAGTCATCGTATTTTAACCTTTCTTCTATAGCATCAATGGCATTAGTTAAAATATTTATAAACACCTGATTTAGCTCATCAGGATAGGACTCCACTAACGGCAAGTCCCCAAACTCTTTAATGACCTCAATTCGTGGTCTATCTGGCAGTTCTTTGAGACGATGCTGCAAAATCCTCAAAACATGACCAAGCCCTTCATGCAGATTGGCTTTTCTCATTTGACCATCGCCACAATTTGAAAAACTTTGTAAGGCAAAAACAATTTCTTTCATGCGCTCAGATCCTGCTCGCATTGACCACAACAATTTCAAAAAGTCTGTTTTAATAAAATCGAGGTCGAGGCGTTGAAGCTGTGAGGTAATAACTGGTACAGGATTGGGATAGTAATGTTGATAAAGTTCTAAAAGCCGGATTAATTCTTCAGCGTAATCGCTAGCAGAATACAAGGTGGCGTGAATGAAGTGAGTGGGGTGATAAATTTCGTTAGTTACTTGCGCCACAACTTGACCAAGATTAGCCATTTTGTTATTCTGCAATAACTGCTTTCGGGTATTTTTGAGTTCTTGTTGCGTATTTTCTAACTGTTCAGATTTTTTCTTTTCTTGCGCTTCGATAAAGAGTCTTGAAGCAATTTCTGTTTGGATTTGTTCAAAAAGTTGGCATTGCTTGAGGGCGATCGCAATTTCTACACTCAGTTGTTTAACAGTCTCTATCTCCCATTCTTGCCATTGACGCAAACCGCAACAGTCATAAGCTATGAGTAGTCCCCACAAGTCATTTTGACTCTCTCCTAAGCAGGAATTGAGAAGCGCTAATTGTGGATTTTGGATTGAGACGGATGGCTTGTTCTCATCCTCTTGTACTTTTAAGAGAATGGGAACAACCAAACTGGCTTTATTTTGACTTTCAATGAATGAATCAACCGGGTATGGCTCTTTGACTGACTCAAAAACTACCATACCACTTCCGTCTGGCCCAAAGCGGTAAATAACTGTTTGCTCAGTTTGCAAAAACCGCTGCACTTCTTCTACAGCAGTTTGGAGTATGAGTTCCACCCCAGAAGAAGAATGGATGCGCTTGCGGACAGCATTAAGCAGTTGCTCCCGCTTTTGTTGCTGCTGTAAAGCTTCTTCTAAGCGTTTTTCCTTAGTAATATCCTGGTGCGTTCCCACCATCTGCACTGGCTTTCCAGATTCGTCCCACTGCAAAACCTTTCCCCTGTCTAAAATCCACTTCCACTCACCGGATTTACTCAACATTCTAAATTCGACTTCGTAAACTGGTGTACGCCCTTGCAGATAGTCGTTCACAACCTCACAAAGTTTGGATAAGTCTTGTGGATGTACGAGTCGCTTAAAAGATGTGTGATTGTTTTCGATTTCTTCTGCTTCATACCCCAGGATGTGCTTCCAGTGAGGGGTGTAATAAATCTTGTCACTCACCAAATTCCAATTCCACAACCCCAAACGACTGGTTGCTAACGCCTCTTGCCAATCTGCTTGCAAGCATTGACACTTTTCTAACAATACTTGATCTGTTTGCAGTTGCTCTTGCTTTGGGATGTTTTGGGTGCTTTGTGATGAGAGTTGTAACTCCCATTCATTGGTGGCTGGTCCTTCGATATACATAGCTGCTGTACGATGAGGAAGATATCCTGTAGCTCTTAAGCTGTCTTAGCACCCTGACGACAGTATAAACATGGAAAGTGTCGGATTTGTTAACATTCTTTTAATTTTTGTGTGATTAACTCGGAAATCAATCACCCCTACCACTAATTTGAATTGAACCTAGAGAAACGTATACGCAGGAATGTAACCAGTCTTTTGGTCATTAAGACATTTATTGAGAAAAAATAGGCTACATTTCCTTGATTAACTCTGTAAAAATGTCTTCAACTCAGTATAGAAATCTACAACAAGTCTAAATTCTAATACGTCACAAGATTTTTCAAAGAACTATAACCTAAATTAGGCTGAGGATTCATATTTAAAAAAAAATGTCAATACTTTTTTGTAGCTTTTTTGAACAAGACAGACTATCCTCTCTACTGAGGAGCTACATTGAGGTTATTCTGATTACTTAAAATTTTGCAAAGAAAAATTATTTTAGGAACTCTTACACAGAAGTTGGACGCAATGACTAATGACTATAGAAGAAGTCCTACTGTTACTAAAAGCAACGCTTCCCAACGCTTTAACTCCACTCCAAGAAATAGTGCTGCGCTCTACGTGGGATGGCAAAACTTATACTAGCATAGCGTCGGAAGCACACTACGGAGAAGAACGAGTTAGAAAAGTAGCTTCTCATTTATGGCAATTACTGGGTGAAGTTTGGAAAGAACCGATAAATAAATCCAACTTCCGTCAGACTTTGGAACGTCGCGGTTTGAATAGAGCGCAACAGCAGTTAATTCGGGAATTCAACCGTACAGCGATCGCCATATCCTTAGAATTTCCTTGTGGTCCGGTATCCCTAGATTCTAGATTCTACATTCCTCGCCCACCAATTGAACAGCTTGCTTACGCAGAAATAGCACAACCAGGGAGTGTCATCTGCATCAAAGCTCCTAAGAAGATGGGGAAAAGTTCGCTGATCTTACGTATTCTTGCTCACGCAGCCAATCTTGAATACAGCACCGTAAGTTTGGACTTTCAGCAAGCAGACAAAGCAGTATTTGCCAACATCGATAAATTTTTGCGCTGGTTGTGTGCCAATATTACTCAGAAGTTAGGGCTACAACCAAAACTCAATGATTATTGGAATGAGGAAATTGGCAGTAAAGTCAGCTGCTCTTTGTACTTTCAAGAGTATTTATTGCCTTCTGTGAAAAATCCCCTTGTCTTAGTATTAAACGAGGTGGATTGGGTGTTTGAGTATCCAGAAATTACCGACGAGTTTCTATCATTGCTACGCTTCTGGTACGAGCAAGCCAAAGGTGTAGAAATTTGGCAAAAACTTCGTCTTGTCTTGGCTTACTCAACGGAAATTTTTGTTGTCCTCAGACTGACTCTATCTCCATTTCATATCGGATTACCACTGAAGTTACCGCCGTTTACAAAAGAACAAGTGCAAGATTTGGCACAACGTCACGGACTAGACTGGACAAATGGTTCCGAAGTTGAGAGATTGATGGCAATGGTAGGAGGACATCCTTATTTAGTTCGACTGGCTTTGTATTCTCTCATGGGTAAGGGTGGGTTACAACGGGATTTGGAGCAACTGTTGCAACAAGCACCTACAGAAACAGGAATTTACAACGAGTATTTAAGGCAATATGTGCTAGCACTGCGAAAGCAGCCAGAATTGGAAGCTGCTTTTGCTGAAGTCATTTTTGCGACAAGCCCTGTGAAATTAGAGCCAGTTGTTGCATATAAATTACAGAGTATGGGGCTAGTTAACTTGCAAGGCGAGTACTGTACTCCGACATATGAATTGTATCGTTTGTACTTTAGACAGCTTAAAGCAAGGCAGGATGGGAACAATTCTCGGATGAATCAGTTGGAAAAAGAGAACCAGCAATTACGCGTTCTTTGTAGTTTGGATGAACTCACTCAACTGATTAGTCGCCGCAACTTTCACACTCACTTGCAAATAGAGTGGCAAAAAGCTGCTGGCGATTGCACTCCCCTATCACTCATTTTGTGCGACATTGACTATTTCAAAATTTATAACAAGAACTACGGTAATACAGCAGGAGATGATTGTTTACGGCAAATCGCTAACGTTATTGATAACTGCGTCAAGCGTCTGCTGGGTTATAGCAGCTTCTCACAAGCCAGCACTGTTAAGAGCCCTGTGTGTACCAGCGATGAACGTACTTCAGTATTAGTTGCTCGTTATGGTGGTGAAGAATTTGCCATTCTCGCTCAAACAGATGCGATGACTGCTATATCTATCGCTGAAAACATCCGCGAGCAAGTCAAAGCATTGGAAATTTCCTGCGAGTATCCTGGTATGGGTGGTCTTCCAGCTAATGTTTTAACTGTCAGTTTGGGCGTTGCTAGCATCATACCAGAATCTGAAACAGAGCCTGAAATTCTGATCAATGCTGCTGAAAAAGCGCTTATTCAAGCAAAACGCAAAGGACGCGATCGCGTTGTCCTTAAATAACTGTTATGGCGGTAAGAACCCGGAGTAAGGTACACCAAAGAAATAATGAACCACAGATGGACACAGATGGACACAGATAAATAATTACTTCATTCAATTGAGTTGTGTTTTAATACCCAATTTACGCTAATTAGTTATGATTGCCACGTTGACTGCACCCCACCCCTTTATCCCCTCCCCGCACGCGGGGAGGGGAGCCTAAGCGCAGATGATTGCGGGGTGGGGTTCTTCAGGAATGATAAGTAATCAATCGAATCTGATATAACTGTTGCACTTTCCCAGAATTATGAATTATGACTGATTATTCTTTTTACAATTCATAATTCATAATTCATAATTTTTAATTATTTCAAACTCCAAGCGGCAAAAGCTAAAGCACCCCAACCTGCGATCAACGCTGCTCCCCCGATTGGAGCGATCGCTCCTAAAGACTTAACACCGCTCAAGCTTAAAGCATATAAGCTCCCTGAGAAAATGGTAATACCAATAATGAACAGCCAGCCACTTGCTAAAAGGATCAAGGGAGGTGACTCGATACGGCTGAGGAGTAGTGCCACGACGAGCAGTGCTAGAGCATGATACATCTGATAACGAGCGCCGATGTCAAAAATTTCTAGCGATCGCTCACTGATTTTTTCCCGCAAAGCATGGGAGCCAAAAGCACCTGCAGCTACAGATAAACCGCCTAGAATAGCTGCTAAGCTCAAAAAAATTTGCGTCATGGGGTTCAATTTCTGCCAAATTCCTCTTTAAATATAAAAATCGTAAGAGATTCCCCCTTCTTCACTTACCTTAAAGTTAGCATTGAATAATTTAGCTTGCTCATCTAGATATTGCCTGGCGGTTGCTGGTGGGAGTTGTGACTGCATTGCAAAGCTGACAAGAGTGATGCGCCCATTATTCTCTTGAATCATCTGATAAAACGTAGATTGTAGCTGATTCTTCGCTTGTGCCTTAATTGCCTTTTTCTCCTGCCGACTTTCACGGTATGCTCCCAATGCTAGCCATACTCCCAGAACTGAGGTAGGAACGCCAAAAATTAGACCATTCAACGCAGTATTATCAAGTACAGTGATTGCAGGCTCATTACGAAAATCTTGATTACGAAAATCTGGAAAATCTGTAACTGGTCTCCATGGTGGTAGAATTTCCTTCTGCATGTCATTTTTCTGCATGACTGCAGAAGCTGATAGCGACAAAAACATGAATCCGAGTGTAAGTAGCCAACCCGCAGCCAATTTCTCAGCAGTCTTCATAGTTGTTATCTTTGTAATTAAAACCTTGTCTGTGATTCTAACCTCACTTTCCTCAAGCTTCCACTCACTAGTAAAAACAGCAGCAATACAAGTTGCAATAACTTTTAACTTTCAAGGAAATTGCTTCTCTAACTGTAAAATAAAATACTTTTGTTAATAAATAAATGGAAGAAAAGCTTTAATTTAAAATCGCAGCAGAAGATAGAGCTTATCTTGCCGCGATTTTCAGCTTACTGGCGTGTTGCTTCCAATAGGCGAGAGAAATAAAAGCGCGTGCGAGTCATAGACTGGCGTTGCACAGTAAAGCCATTACTTGCCAAAATTTTGACCACATCAGCTTCACGGTGCAAATAGGCGCGAGTCGCTTTACTTGCACCTGGAAAGAAACTCCCTATTTTCTTTAACAAACTCAGGGCAAAGGTTTTCGGTGCAAAACTGAGAATCACCCGTGACTGCGCTAAAGAACACAAATGAGAAATCATCTCATCTGCTTTTTGCTGAGGATAGTGGATGAGAACATCCAAGCAAACCACCGTATGATAGCTACCGCTTAACGTTTCTAAATCCTGGACAGCAAATGTGGGATTTTCGGTTCCCAAGATGCTCATGCTTCTTTCCTTGGCTTCCTCTACCATTTTTTCGGAAATATCGCTGGCGTAGACCTTTGCTCCAGCTTCCGCAAGGGGTATGCTGAGACTACCTACACCACATCCAGCATCGCAGATAGATAGACTTGCTAAATTGTTATCAGCTTTCAGCCAGCCCAGTACCTTATCAACTGTTTGTTGATGTCCATTGCGAATATCTAGCTGGACTTTGTTGACTTCGCCATCACCGTAGATACGTCTCCAACGGTCAAAGCCTGTGGAATTGAAATATTCTTTAACTATCGTTTTATCGTCGGCTGCGTTCATAAAACTCAATATCTAACCATTCCAATGCTTCAAAGTACCATGTGTGCGAACACTAAGAATATCTTTGCTGAGTTGTGGTCTTGGCGCAAAATATTAAGACAACAAGCGCCGCCATGAGAGTTCTTGTGTATGCTCATCTAAATGCCAACGCAATAATTGACTAGCAGCAGCACCAGAGAGAATTGCTGAGGCGGCAATAGCTTTTCGTGGTGCAATGGTAGAAAGTGCGATCGCCCTTTCTACATCACATATTCCCCACTTCACTAAATTTTGCACACCTACCAATAAAGGTAAAGTCGTTCCCGATAAAGTTCCATCCGGGAGTCGTGCCGTTCCATTGTTCACTTCAATTTGCCGGTTATCCCAAGGATACACCCCATCAGGCAATCCCAGAGGTGCAAGCGCATCACTAACAAGGAAAAGCTTTTGTTTGTATATCTCCCCTTGCTCTTCTTGAGAAAAGGGGGGACTGCTGGCACGTAGTAAAATTTGTAGCATTGTTGGTGAAACGTGCTGACCATCAGCAATAAAACCACACATAACATGAGGATGAACAATCGCCGCCCCTAACAATCCTGGTTCACGGTGGTGTAATGCTGGCATAGCATTAAAAGCATGAGTCACCATTGTTGCACCTAATTCAAAAGCATGTTGCGCCTCTGCTGCTGTGGCTTGGGAATGTCCTAAACTGACAGTAATACCCAAAGAACGCAAATAGGTGATGACTTCACCAGTTGGATCTAACTCTGGTGCTAAAGTCATGACTTTCACAATATGAGCGTAATTACCCAAAACCCGCTTTACTTCCTCCAAAGTAAGAGGGAGCAGGTACTCTGCTGGATGCGCGCCGCGCTTTTGAGGATTCAAAAATGGTCCTTCTAAATGCACTCCTAAAATTTTGGCACTACCCTGCCCATACAAAGAGCGGTTGGAGGTAAGGTGCATAAAATCAGAGATGACAGCAAGCGATCGCTGAATATTGTCTACCGAAGTTGTCACCAGGGTAGGTAAAAAAGCGTCTACCCCTGCATCCCATAAAAATTCACAGATATTTACCAGTTGGTGAGAGTTTTCTGCTGATAAGTCAGGAAATGCCAACCCTAACGCGCCGTTAATCTGTAAATCCACACCGCCTAAGGAAATCCAGTCGCCAGCAACATCCAACACTTGCAAATCAATTGGCGGAACCCGTTTGAGGACTTTAGACATTGGTAGGATTTGCTCAACTATGCCCTGTGGGTTAATTGAGAGCATCTGCAAATCTGAACTGCCAAGTACTCGAGCATTGATAATGTCTACAGGAGTACCAATCAGGCTTTGTGTTGCATCGGTCATCACGTCAGCAAGAAGATAGTTCAATCTGACCTGATTTTAGAGGCAATAGGCAGTGATAAATCAAAAATCGCAATCGCGGATGTCAGCCACTATATACCTCTAAATGAGATGATTATCTACATCAGCCAACGATTCCATCACTAAAGTAAAGGGGATTCGGGATTGGGTAAGGGAGCCGAAAAATTATGGAAGGGGCAATAAAGCCTCCCCAAGTCGGAACGGAACCATATCCCCAGTCGCCAGTCCCCAGTCGCCAGTCCCCAGTACCCAGTCCCAAATTTGAATTGCTTATGACTCCCCTTGTCGGTATCATTATGGGCAGCGATTCGGATTTGCCTACTATGCAAGGCGCGATCGCAGTTTGTGAAGAATTTGGCGTTGCCACACAGGTAGCAATTATCAGCGCCCATCGTACTCCAGAACGCATGGTGGAATATGCCAAGTCTGCTCACGAACGGGGCATTAAGGTGATTATCGCTGGTGCGGGTGGCGCGGCTCATCTTCCAGGAATGGTAGCATCTTTAACACCACTTCCTGTTATCGGTGTTCCTGTTCCTAGCCGTCACTTACAAGGAGTTGATTCATTGTACTCAATAGTACAGATGCCTGCTGGTATACCAGTGGCAACTGTTGCTATAGGTAATGCTAAAAATGCTGGACTTTTGGCAGTACAAATTCTCGCAACGCAGCAAAGCGAATTACTAGAAAAGGTGCAGCAGTACCGTCAAACTTTGTCGGAATCAGTCATCGCAAAGCAAGCAAAACTAGAACAACTTGGTTACGAGCAATATTTAAGGCAGATGCAATCACCAGAATAATAGAAATAAATCTATTTACTTTTACGTATAAATTTATATTAGTGTTTCGCCTGCTATAGCCATCAGCATTAGTAGTGCATAATCTGATGTTTAAAGCTGCGTTCTTCACATCAAGATATCCATAAATAACAACTTATTAATATTTTTTATAAAAAATTAATAGTCAGATTTGACGGCTCTACATTCCTGTTGAAAGATAGCAAGAATGTAACGCAAGTACTTAATTTGAAAGTAGAGAAAAAACTGTATTAAAAACTACAGATTTTTAGTATCACAATTTTCATCATTAAATTGACTATTTTTTTATGTTTTATGGTCTTTAAGCAATGTTTATAGGTGCTTTGTCATACGCTTGAAGACTCAGAAAGGTTCAGTACAAAGCATTTCTATTCAGCACGTAGAAACAAATAAGAGAAGGTAAAAAGAAGAACGTAATAGCAAACAAGACAAAACTTGTCCTGTTTGCTGGTTGACTTTTGATTTTTCCCTAAAAACACCCATTATGCTCTTTTTCAAGACTTCTGTGGCGATGACTAGTCATCTAAGGACTATCTTGTTATGATGAGTTCACTCATTTGGATATTTAATCTTGTCAAAGATAATGCCTAAAGAGTTAATCAAGTAGACTTGACTACTTTGGAAACTACATAATACTTTTTTAAGAATATTCTTAATAGCTACACAAGTAGCATTAGCGACTGCTGAACAGGTTCTTTGATATCCTGTTCAAACAACCACTTACTGATAATGGAAATCAGTGACTTTAAACAGACAGCTAACCTAAATGGCAAATATCAAAAACAGCTTTTTTTAGCTTTGGGTATTAGCTGTTGATACTCAACATATTTTCTGATTCAGGATGCTTGAGCGCATGATGATAAAAAGAAGAAAAAATAGGCAGCGACCAGCAAAATTGTTAGGTAGGAAAGCACAATATATATCAAGTGTCAAGAGATTAAATGGAGTCATTAAGCAGTTGTCTCCTAGCTGGCAAGCCTGCATCCCCCTGGCTTGTTTGATTGTGCTGGCGTGGGGTTATACAGCAGTTGCCCAAACCCCTGCTCCCGCAGCACCAACCACAGCGGAACTCAAAGTTGCAATTGACACTCTTTGGGTAGCGATCGCCGCCTTTTTGGTGTTCTTCATGAACGCCGGTTTTTGTATGTTAGAAACTGGCTTCTGTCGTCAGAAAAACGCTGTCAACGTTCTTGCTAAAAACTTGATTGTGTTTGCTCTCGCCACCGTCGCTTTTTGGGCGATTGGTTTTGGCTTGATGTTTGGCGATGGCAATGACTTTATTGGCTTGAATGGGTTCTTCCTGCAAGGCGCAGATAACAGTCCCGCCACAGGAGATGCTTATAAAGGTGTATTTAGCTCTCTCAATTGGACTGGTGTTCCTTTAGCAGCGAAGTTCTTGTTCCAGCTCGTGTTTGCCGGAACAGCAGCAACAATTGTTTCTGGCGCGGTTGCTGAACGGATTAAGTTTGTTGACTTCTTAATCTTCAGTCTCTTACTTGTAGGTGTTGCCTACGCAATTACCGGACACTGGATTTGGGGCGGTGGTTGGCTTTACAAGAGAGGTTTTTTTGATTTTGCTGGTTCTACAGTCATTCACTCTGTAGGTGGCTGGGCAGCTTTGATGGGAGCAGCATTCCTGGGACCACGCATTGGAAGGTATCAAGATGGGCAAGTCGTTGCTTTGCCTGGTCACAACATGAGCATTGCCACCTTGGGGTGTCTGATTCTGTGGTTGGGCTGGTTTGGTTTCAACCCTGGTTCGGTGATGGCTGCTGATGGGAATGCGATTACTCACATTGCCTTGACTACCAACTTGGCGGCTTCTGTTGGTGGTATTGCTGCTACCATCACAGCTTGGTTGTATCTGGGTAAGCCAGACCTTTCCATGATTATCAATGGTATTTTGGCTGGCTTGGTTGGCATTACAGCAGGTTGTGCTTTCGTCACTCTCAACAGTGCTTTCATCATTGGTTTAGTAGCTGGAATTTTAGTAGTTTTCGCTGTCACCTTCTTTGATAGAATCCGTATTGATGACCCAGTGGGGGCTACCTCAGTTCACTTGGTGTGTGGTATTTGGGGAACTTTAGCAGTTGGTCTGTTTGCTGTCGGTCCTGGTGTTGCACAATTCCCCTGGTATACTGATGGTCTTGGTCCTGCAAAGGGTTTATTTGCAGGTGGTGGCTTGGGGCAATTCTTTATTCAGTTGCTTGGCGTCGTCTCAGTTGGCGGTATAACGGTTCTCCTCAGCACCATCTTTTGGTTAGCACTCAAGGCGACTTTAGGTATCAGAGTCACTAGAGAAGAAGAAATTGAAGGCTTGGATATCGGCGAACATGGTATGGAAGCATACAGCGGATTTGTCAAAGAGGCTGGTGCAAGTGGATTTTCCGAAACAGGTATCCATGGTAGTGGTGTTTCGCGCAGGGGAGATTTACCGACAACTTTATAATTTCTAGGCTTTATAAGTTCTAGGTTGTTTGATTTTTGAGCTAATTAGCGATATACTCGCCCTCTTTGTCTTTTGTCTCTTTTATAGGGGGTGGGTTTAAATTTTGTAGTGAGCAAACAAAATAAAAGATTGGATTAATATTATACAAATTTTTCAATAATTAACAACTAGAATTAGCAGTATATTTTTATTAAACTTTTCTACAAGTCAAAATTTCGTAACATTTCATACGGAATCACAGTATCATACAATGCTCAAATCTATTTACCTAACACAAAACTGTTGGTGCTAAGGGACAAAAAAGTGTTGAAAAAAGTATTGATCATCGGGGCTAGCGCCCTACTGCTTTTGGGTGGACCGCTCATGGGTAATGCTTTTGCTGCACCCGTTGATGTCAACGCAGCGATTTCTAATGCTCAAACAGCTGCTGATACAGCGTTTATGCTGATTTCAGCAGCTTTGGTGTTGCTGATGACGCCCGGACTGGCGTTTTTCTATGGTGGATTTGTGCGATCGCGCAACATCCTCAACACCTTGATGATGAGCTTTGTGCTGATGGCGATTGTAGGAGTTACCTGGATTCTGTGGGGCTATAGCCTGGCGTTTGCTCCAGGTAACGCCATCATCGGTGGGTTGGAGTGGTTTGGTTTGAATCGTGTGGGATACGAGCTAACCGATTATCTCAAAGGGTCAAATCCCGCTGAGGTGCTTTCCTACGCTCCGACAATTCCGCATCAGGCATTCATGATTTACCAAGCCATGTTTGCCATTATCACCCCAGCACTGATTTCAGGGGCGATCGCAGAGCGGATGAACTTCACCGCCTACTCTTTGTTTGTGCTGCTGTGGACAACGTTTATTTACAGCCCCCTAGCACACATGGTTTGGGCTAAAGGTGGATTATTGGGCTTGTACGGTGGCTGGGGTGCCCTCGACTTTGCTGGCGGTACAGTCGTCCACATCAGTTCTGGGGTTTCTGCTCTTGTAGCAGCGATCGTCCTCAAACCTCGGAAAACCTATCCTGAACGCCTCAGCCCTCCTCACAACGTTCCTTTTATTTTGCTGGGAGCAGGCTTGCTGTGGTTTGGCTGGTTCGGCTTCAACGCTGGTAGTGCTTTGGCTTCTGGTCCCTTGGCAACAGCCGCTTTTGTTGCCACCAATACAGGCGCAGCGGCGGCGGCTTTAACCTGGCTAATTCTAGAAAAAGTGTTGCGTGGTAAACCAACAGCAGTCGGAGCAGCTACAGGAGCAGTTGCAGGCTTGGTGGGCATCACTCCAGCCGCAGGATTTGTCACACCAGTGGCAGCAATCTTGATTGGTAGCATTACCGCTGTTGCTTGCTTTTATGCTATTAGCTTCAAGCACAAACTACAAATTGATGATGCCTTAGATACATTTCCTGTACATGGCGTAGGCGGTACAGTGGGAGCTATTCTCACAGGTATCTTTGCTACGAAGGCAGTCAACTCAGCAGGGAATAATGGCTTGTTGTATGGCAATGCCGGTCAATTGATTACACAAATCTTAGCAATTGTTGTTGCCTATATCTTCGCTGCCGTGGGTACCTTGATTATTCTGAAAATTCTAGATGCCACAGTTGGTCTGCGAGTTAAGGAAGAAGCGGAATTGCAAGGCTTGGATATCAACGAACACGGTGAAGAAGGTTACAACGAGGAGTTTGGAGAGCGCATCAATTTCAGTAACAAGCACTAAGATTTATTGGCATATACGTCTAAAATCTGAGTCAAAGATTTGGTAAGTCTTGCTACTCGTGTCTACTCCTGCAAAAACCTTTCCAACCTGGGCATTTTTCTCTGTACTAACTAACGTTGTTCTCATGTTGACAGTCGCCCTGCTTATTTATCGACAGCAGAGAGCGACTACTTTTTTGGGAACAATCACTTCCCCCACACAAGTCAATCGAGACACTCAACCCCAAGCTGTCACACCTAACTTAGGCCGGCGTCACAAACTGAATTATCAGCAATGGGTAGACATCCTGAAACAAGAAGCCAAAGTAGCCGCCCAAAAGCGTCCTCAGCATTTAACCATACTACTGGGAGATTCTTTGAGTTTGTGGTTTCCTTCTGAGTTATTACCCCAAAACAGAAATTGGTTAAATCAAGGAATCTCTGGGGAAACGAGTACAGGATTATTAAAAAGATTAGAATTATTCAACTCCACCCAACCAGAAACAATTTTTGTGATGATTGGGATTAATGACTTAATTCGGGGCGTAAGCGATAAGATAATTTTAGACAATCAGTTGCAAATTATACGTTATCTCAAAAAAGCTCATCCGCAGACGCAAATTGTTGTGCAATCCATTTTACCGCATGGAGGAGAACAGACAACTTGGGAAAAGCGAGAAAAACTTTTGGCGATTCCCAATAGTCGCATTCGCTCCTTGAACCAGCAGCTCCAAGCTATAGCTCAAAAAGAAGGCGTGAAATATCTGAATTTGCATCCATTGTTTGCTAACGACCAAGCTAACCTCCGCCTCGAACTTAGTACAGATGGCTTACATCTAAATTCACAAGGTTATTTAGTTTGGAGTTCTGCTTTGCAATTATATAGCCAAATTGAACTCGAAGCGCAAAAAAGATAATTTTGCCCAAAAGAGCAAAGAAATTCTTCGCGTCTTGAGCGTAAAGCGCGAGAAAATGATAAGTGGCAATTTAAGAGAAAAAACAATGGATACCAAAGCTTTTAAACGTTCGCTGCAACATTCAGAAAATTATCATCGTAAAGGATTTGGTCACCAAGCAGAAGTCGCGACTCAACTGCAATCTGAATATCAAAGCAATTTAATTCAGGAAATTCGCAATAACAACTACATTCTGCAAAGGGGAAATGTCACCATCCAGCTAGCAGAAGCTTTTGGCTTTTGTTGGGGTGTAGAACGTGCTGTGGCGATGGCTTATGAAACCCGCAAGCACTTCCCCTCTGAGCGCATTTGGATGACGAATGAAATTATTCATAATCCTTCTGTCAATCAGCGGATGGTGGAAATGGAAGTAGGATTTATCCCGGTTGAAGGAGGTAAAAAAGACTTTTCTGTTGTCGAGCCTGGGGATGTCGTTATTCTACCAGCTTTTGGGGCAAGTGTTCAGGAAATGCAGTTGCTGAACGAGAAAGGTTGCAAAATTGTTGATACAACTTGCCCTTGGGTTTCTAAGGTTTGGAATACTGTTGAAAAACACAAAAAAGTCGATTATACATCAATTATTCACGGCAAATATAAGCACGAAGAAACTGTCGCTACAAGTTCCTTCGCAGGGAAATATCTGATTGTGCTGAATATGGAGCAAGCAGAATATGTTGTTAACTACATTTTGAATGGAGGAAACCGAGAGGAATTCTTAGCAAAATTTAGTAAAGCTTGTTCCGCTGGATTTGACCCTGATAAAGATTTAGAAAGGGTTGGTATTGCGAACCAAACCACAATGCTTAAAAGTGAAACCGAGCAAATAGGGAAACTGTTTGAGCGGACAATGATGAAAAAGTATGATCCCAGTGAGTTGAATCAGCATTTCCAAAGCTTTAATACGATTTGTGATGCTACCCAAGAACGGCAAGATGCTATGTTAGGGTTAGTGGAACAAAAGCTAGATTTGATGATAGTCATTGGTGGGTTTAATTCATCGAATACCACACAATTGCAGCAGATTGCAGTCGAGCGACAAATTCCTTCTTATCATATTGATAGTGAAATGCGAATTCTGTCAGGAAATCGGATTGAACATCGGGAATTAAATGGAAATTTGAAAATCACAGAAAACTGGTTGCCAGATGGGGAAATTGTCGTCGGAATTACCTCTGGTGCATCTACGCCAGATAAGGTGGTGGAAGATGTGATTGACAAGATTTTGCAATTGAAGGCGACGGCAGTCGTGGTATAAAAACCTCACCTCCCTCTGTGCAAGCACCAGAGGGGGAGCTATTTTCCCCCCTTCACTTGCGCTTAGGGGTTAGGGGTGGGGTGAAAATCGTATTGCACCCAAATGTAAACTACTATAAGACTGGTATTCATTTAAAAGTTAAAATTATAATAATAAAGGTTTGATTTATGAATTCATTAATGTCATGACAGGTGCTGAGCCTTTAATCTCAGCTGCCATAGCATCAGCAGTCAGTGGAGTAGCCGTTCCGATTTTCCAGAGTATCTGGGGAGGCGGAGGTCAGCTTCTCGGTCCGTTTAGCAAAAATCTAGATGAGCAAACCAAACAAATCCTGTTTGTATTTCAAAAGTATGAAAAAAACTATAAGGAACGTCATGGCATCCTGAAACTATTAGGAATGCGGCAGCCTGTGGAATCAGAATCTATATATAGTGGTGTGCAATTTTTCGATGATGCACCTATCTATAGTTTTGAATTGAAATCTATTTTAGACTTTGGTTGACAACCTTTTACAAACTTGGCTCAATACTTTCAATCTTTCTCCAAAAATGGTCAATTTATCTCAGGAAGAAAGTGAAGCAGTTGACAATTCTCTCTATGCAAATTAGCTCATAACTCAGTGCAAAGAAGCACCAGTGCGGGTGTCACCCAAAACCTGCCAAGCAATTGAAGAACGGATGTTGTTAATTCCGGACAATTGAAATCTTGTGGTGAAGTTAAAGTCAAAATAGGAAGTGGAAAGATAAACGCTCTATGAGTTCATTACAACAAGTTAAGGGCAAGAAAACTCGAACTTTGACAGCGATCGTGTATTGGGAAGAAGATGTTTACGTAGCACAATGTCCAGAGGTAGGAACTGCCAGCCAAGGAGAGACTATAGAAGAAGCCATTGCCCATTTAAAGGAGGCAACAGAACTTTATTTAGAGGAGTTCCCGCTTCCTGAAACAGCACCTCGTCTGTTGCTAACGACGTTTGAGGCAATTTGTGCCTAAGCTTCCACGAGTACCAGCTTGTGAAGTCCTTTATGTTCTAGAACGCTTGGGTTTTGTTCAAGTACGACAGCGTGGAAGTCATGTGATTTTGAAGAAACAAATTATGGCAAAAGGCGAAGAGCAAAAAGTGATTGAAGTTGGTTGTGTTGTGCCTCTCCATCGTAAAACGATGGCTATTGGCACGTTAAAGAGTATTCTCAATCAAGCTGGAGTTTCTGTGGAAGAGTTTTTGAACATTTTGTAGAGTCATTCAAGGTAGGCTGTTTTCTCTGCGCCTTCTGGAAGAAGAACTGTAACAAAGTTGGAACGACAATCAAAGTAATACTTTGGTCTTGGATACAGTTAGAAACGTTTAATGCACACAATAGAAAATAAGTCAAGCAAAAAAGCTTGGGCAAAAGCGCTTGCCCAAGCCGCCCAAGAATTCCCCTCCACCCAACTGCAAATCCTCTGTGGTAAAATCCCTGAAGGCTTACGTGGCACACTCTACCGTAACGGTCCTGGAAGGTTAGAACGCGGCGGTATCAGCGTGGGACACTGGTTTGATGGAGATGGCGCAATTCTTGCTGTACATTTTACCGATGCAGGTGCAACCGCAGTTTACCGCTACGTGCAAACTGCTGGTTATCAAGAAGAAGCAGCAGCAGATCAGCTGCTTTACGGCAATTATGGCATGACTGCACCGGGACCAATTTGGAATCAATGGTTGAAACCACTTAAGAACGTTGCCAATACTTCAGTGCTGGCATTACCTGATAAACTTTTGGCACTATGGGAAGGCGGTAAACCTCACGCCCTTGACTTGGAAAGTTTGGCAACTCGCGGCGAAGATGATTTAGGAGCGTTGAATATTGGATTGCCTTATTCTGCCCATCCCAAAATTGACCCCAAAACAGGTAACATTTTTAACTTTGGTATCTCCCCTGGATTGAATGGGGTACTAAATATTTACAAGAGTGATTCCACAGGTAAAATTCTGCAAAAAACCTCGTTTCAACTCGATGGTTTCCCGTTAATACATGATTATGTCTTCGCTGGGCAATATCTTGTATTTTTCGTTCCTCCGCTGCGGTTAAACGTCCTACCAGTGTTAACTGGGTTTAGCTGCTACGGTGATTCTTTTGAGTGGAAACCGCAATTGGGTACTCAGGTTCTCGTATTTGACAGCGAAACTCTATCTCTGGTGAGTCGCGGCGAAACTGAACCTTGGTATCAATGGCATTTTGGCAACGGTTACGTAGATGATAGTGGATTCATCATTGCTGATATTGTCCGCTATCAAGACTTTCAAACCAACGAGTATTTAAGACAAGTGGCGACAGGTGAGACTCATACCCTTGCTGTGAGTACTTTATGGGAAGTGCATCTTGACCCTAAAGCTGGTGAGGTACAAGGAATTAAGGAAATAATGGATCGCCATTGTGATTTTCCGATTGTACCACTGCAAGACCGGGGACAAAGCAATAGGGAAACTTATCTGACGGTGCATCGCCAAGGAGTGGATAATAGAAAACAAATATTTGGGGCGATCGCCCGTTTTGATCACAAAACCGAAACCCTGACAATTGCTGACTGTGGCGAAAACCGCTATCCTTCGGAACCCATTTATGCCGATGATTCCCAAAATCCTCAGCAAGGATGGATAATCACAGTTGTGTACGATGGTAATTCCGATAGTAGTGAAGTTTGGGTATTTGATGCGGATAGGCTAGACGAGGAACCTGTTTGTAAACTGGCATTACCAGGCGTTATTCCCCACAGCTTCCACGGTACTTGGAAGGCTGCTTAATCAAGTCGGTTGGGTTGAGGAATTTAAACCCAACTATTCAAGCATTTTTTCTTAACTTGAAGCATAGGTCCTACCACCTTGTAAATCAGGTTCCCTTGCCTACACTTTAATACAATTGAAATAAAGCATATAGACATTACTACTAATTCAACAAAGTTACCAATGACCACTTCATCCCGTCGCTATCACATTACTACCTTCGGTTGCCAGATGAACAAAGCCGACTCAGAACGCATGGCTGGCATCTTAGAAGACATGGGCTTTGAATGGTCAGAAGACCCAAATCAAGCACATTTAATCCTATACAACACTTGTTCTATCCGGGATAATGCTGAACAAAAAGTATATTCATATCTAGGTAGGCAAGCAAAACGCAAGCACGAGCAACCAGACCTCACCTTAATTGTTGCAGGTTGCGTTGCTCAGCAGGAAGGCGAAGCACTGTTGCGGCGCGTACCAGAATTAGATTTGGTGATGGGACCACAACACGCGAACCGCCTGAAAGATTTGCTACAACAAGTGTTGGACGGCAACCAAGTTGTGGCAACCGAACCAGTTCATATTATGGAAGATATCACCAAGCCACGGCGTGATAGTAGTGTGACCGCTTGGGTGAATGTCATTTACGGCTGTAACGAACGCTGCACTTACTGTGTGGTTCCAAATGTGCGCGGTGTTGAGCAATCTCGTACACCAGAAGCAATTTGGGCAGAAATGGCAGAACTCGGGCGACAAGGTTTCAAAGAAGTCACCTTACTTGGTCAAAATATTGACGCTTATGGGCGGGATTTGCCGGGAGTGACACCAGAAGGTCGCCATTTGCATACCTTGACAGATTTACTTTATTATGTACACGATGTGCCAGGGATAGAGCGGATTCGGTTTGCAACTTCCCATCCGCGTTATTTCACCGAACGGCTGATTAAAGCTTGTGCAGAATTACCCAAGGTGTGTGAACACTTCCACATCCCCTTTCAATCTGGGGATAACGAAGTGCTAAAACGCATGAGTCGGGGTTACACTCATGAGAAATATCGCCGGATAATCGACACAATTCGGCGGTATATGCCGGATGCGTCGATTAGTGCTGATGCGATTGTGGGTTTCCCCGGAGAAACGGAACAACAGTTTGAAAATACCCTGAAACTGGTAGATGATATTGGCTTTGACCTATTGAATACCGCTGCATATTCGCCACGTCCGGGAACACCAGCAGCAGTGTGGGATGAACAATTGAGTGAAGAGGTGAAGAGCGATCGCCTGCAACGACTCAATCATCTTGTTTCTATTAAAGCAGCCGAGCGATCGCAGCGTTACATGGGACGCGTCGAAGAAGTACTAGTAGAAGACCAAAATTCCAAAGACAAAACCCAAGTGATGGGGCGTACGCGCGGAAACCGTCTCACCTTCTTCACAGGTGATATCAATGAACTCAAAGGGACGCTGGTGAAGGTAAGAATTACCGAAGTTCGCGCTTTTAGTTTAACGGGTGAACCAGTGGAAGTGCCGGAAGCTGTATTAATTCCTAGCTGAACTGCAATCATCGTATTCATGCACAGTAGTCCACTGCAAACCTCATTCACTGTCTCCAGTCATGATAAGTATAAGAAGTATTACGAGTTCAAAAAAATTAAGCAAAGAGTATGGATAACACAAACAAAGTTGATAGCACTGCTAATAATTCGGATCAGAATACAACAGATACTGAAGCAAACATTATTTCTCAGCCATCATCTAACGAATCAAAACCAATTCCCAAAACAATTGACATAGATGGTCAGCGTCCGGTTGATCCAAGTTCTTTTGAGGTTAAAGGCACTTTCGACATAGATGGTCAGCGTCCAATTGTTTCAAGTGATATTCAGATTCAGGACACAATTGACATAGATGGTCAGCGTCCAATTGCCAAGAGCGATTTTCAGGATCATGATATCATCGCTGTAGACGGTAAGCGTCCGATTGACAAGAGTGATTTAGAGGTTAGGGATACTCTCGATATAGACGGTCAACGTCCAATTGCTAAGAGTAATTTTCAAATTGAGGGTACTCTTGACGTAGATGGTAGCCGTCCAATCACTTCAAATAACACTGAAAAATCTGAAATTACAACAGATTTTGTAGATTAGTATCACGCGCTTGATGTTAGTGGAAGGTAAGTTTTTTTGTTTACAACGTAGCGCTCATTCTTATGTTCCTAAAACTGTAACAATTGGGCGCTACTGGCATGAAAATTGGAGGAACTCCCGCTCGTTGTGCTAGGCTATCTGAATTTAATGCGTGAGTGAGGTATTTCAGATGACGAAGCTGCGGGTGGGATTGCTCTTTGGTGGTCGTTCGGGAGAACATGAAGTTTCTATAAGTTCAGCAAGGGCGATCGCCAACGCCCTCAGTGCAGACGAAAATACTGCTAAATACGAAATACTGCCTTTCTACATCCAGAAAGATGGACGTTGGTTGGCTGGGGACACACCGCAACAAGTCTTAAAATCAGGAACACCGCAGCAATTACCAGATTCTACTCCTGACAATCAAAGTACCAATTCTCAATTATCAGTTGCCAAAACTCAAACACTTAGCCATTGGCAATCTCTTTCCCAAGTCGCCGAAGTAGATGTTTGGTTTCCCATTCTCCACGGTCCTAACGGTGAAGATGGGACAATTCAAGGGTTACTCACTTTAATGCAGGTTCCGTTTGTTGGTTCTGGAGTGTTGGGTTCGGCGGTGGGAATGGACAAAATTGCCATGAAAACAGTCTTTGCCCAGGCAGGATTGCCACAGGTAAAATACAAAGCGTTGAATCGAGGGCAAGTTTGGTCGAATCCTTGTGTTTTCCCGAAACTGTGTGATGAAATTGAGGCAACTTTAGGATATCCCTGCTTTGTTAAGCCTGCGAATTTAGGTTCATCGGTGGGCATTGCCAAAGTGCGATCGCGGCAAGAATTAGAAGCAGCATTGGATAACGCCGCCAGCTATGACCGAAAGATCATCGTAGAAGCTGGAGTTGTCGCACGAGAATTAGAGTGTGCTGTTTTAGGAAACGACAGTCCCAAAGCTTCAGTTGTCGGTGAAATTACTTACAACGCTGAATTTTATGATTATGAAACTAAATATACAGAAGGAAAAGCAGATTTACTGATTCCAGCACCTGTACCAGAAGCTGTCACTCGTCACATTCAGGAAATGGCTTTGCAAGCGTTTGCAGCCGTTGACGCCGCTGGATTGGCAAGAGTAGATTTTTTCTATGTGGAAGCTACCGGAGAAGTTTTCATCAACGAAATCAACACTTTCCCAGGTTTTACAGCAACGAGTATGTATCCGCTACTTTGGGCGCATAGCGGTGTCTCTTTCCCCGAATTAGTTGATAAATTAATTCAACTTGCTCTTGAAAGACATTCTGTTCCAACAAGGGAATAGAGAATTCATTGCCAGTATGTGCGTCGTAAAAGGTATCAAAAAATACAAACTTTAACTAAAAAAATATCGGATTGAGTCGCTTTCTTAAAAAAAGATACTGAAATCCAATATTTTTCTACGGATACATGATGGTTGACCCTTCAGTACAATCAATAATTGGAGGGTATAAATCTGAAAGCCATCATGGAAAATAGCGAGAGTGTACAGCAGCAGCCATCTCAAGCAGAAGCATCTATACCGGAGCCGGGGAAGAAAATTGCAGGACGAACAGGGAGCAAGAATCCTCTGATACATCTGCTTGTACATTACCCTTGGCTATTGCCGACTGGGTTGTCGGTGGCTTTTCTAGGAAGCAGTGCCGTCGCGCTGTACAGCTTGATCCATGTAGGGCGTATCGAACCGCAAGAACCAGAAATAGCAGAAGCTGAGGTTGTACAACCAATCAACACGCCCTCTGAGAATACCAATCCCATGCCTCTATGGATGGTGCTTGCTATTATTCTTAGTTGTGCTAGTGGTAGCTTAATATTATTCCTACTGCTAAACCGTCCAGCGCAGCGTCAAAAGGTAAAGAATCACATTAACCGCTACCAGGCACGCGTAGCACAACGTCGCCCAAGTGTAGAACCACGTCCCAAAAATATGCCAGTTTTTGTGCCATCTCAAGTAAGGACGCCCGTTGTACCAATACCTGCTAAAACGCAACCTGTAGTCACAGTTTTACCACCAGAGCAAAACCGCTTGCGGAGTCAGGGTAAAGAATCTTTGGCGAATAGTTTAGATATACGTAAACACACTCCATTGTCTTCAATATTACGCAAAGATTAATAAAATATATAATTCGTAACAGTCTCTCAAGAGCGAATTAACGTATAAAATGCGATCGAGCATTCGTCGTGTGAGTCAGCCTGAAGTACCCGCACTTCACGAAATCCTATTGGCATGCGGTTTCGACTTAAAAAACCGCTTCGGGCTGAATCACTGGTTAGCACCAATTTATCCTCTTGGAAATATGCTCAAAGATGCAGATGAGCATGAGGTTTATGCACTCACAGTGGGTGAGAATCTGGTAGGTACCTTTACGCTGGAAATGACGGCAGAGGTTCCATTCACCTATATCAAGTATGGAAATATTATTTGGCAAGTTTGGGATGTTCCTGCCGTGTACGTGCATAAACTAGCGATACTTCCAACTTGGCAAGGACAAGGACTAGGGACGTGGTGTATGCAAGCGATTGAGGAACTTGCATCGGATCGAGATTATCATGCTGTACGGGTGGATGCAGTTAAAACGCACCAGAAGCTTTTGTCCTTTTATGTAAACCGAGGTTATCAGCAGGTAGGAGAACTGATTTTTAACTCAGATAATATGTGGGTTGATGCCATTGTCTTTGAGAAAGTTTTGGTGAGAGACAAGGGGTAAACTAAATCTACTTAAAGCTACGCAATAGGTAGAAATGTCTTTAATTGTTGGTTTCATCCGTACTGGTTACTGCTAGCAAGAGCGTTGTCGTTCAATTGGTTTAAACTTCCAGCCACCGGAGCTTAACCGTACTCGCTACCCCTGCGAGTGATACTCATCTTCAAGCTTGAGTGCTTTTGCTTTAAACTTAGGCACAAGCCACCCAAGGTTTAAAGCATCAGTCACTGACTTTCCAATCGAAACTAAGTACCGCACAGTCCGAGTTAAAAACTCAGATTCAACATCACTTGCTTTCATGTAGCGGGTGATATTGTTGTCTGTGCCTCGAATGCAAATGTTTATCGATGCATTGAGATCAGCTTGGATCACGTCCCCCGTATACCGGATAAAGCAATCCCGTTCCCGACGACCTAAAAGCGTCCCGGTTAGGTGATCAACTTGCGACGTGTAAGCAGGATTTACCACTGATACTGTAGATCCTGTCTCCAATGAGATTTTCTCAATCGAAGCCTGTAACTCACCCTTCATCCATTGGTTTAGCTTGCGGTTGATGCTTTTAGCAAGCTGTTTACCTTTAATCGGTTGGGCGAGATCTTCGCAGAAGATTTCAACGCTTGTTACACCGTGTTCTTTTATAATTGCTGGAGCTTGTTGTAGTCTGGTTTGAGCTATCTGTGCAAATTTTTGTAAGGTGTACCGTATGCTTGCTAACCCTCTGAGTTTCTCTACTGTTGCAGATGGGGTTTGGGTTTCCCCACCTCGCTTGCGATCGCCAGCCGAATATATGTCGCAGAAGCTGAAACCTGCTGCTTGTGCTTTAGTTTGTCCGCCTGAACCGCTAAAGACGGTGACACAATGTCCGCGTCGTTGGAGTTCGCGTCCAAGCGGAAACATTGTGTTCAAGTGACCAGTAGCCTCTAGACAGAGAATGCCAAAATGAGTCATTGCTTTAACCTCTCAATAGTCTATTGACAGGAACATCAACGGGTCATCACAACAAGCCCTATGAAGATGAAGCTTTAAGCAGCGATCAATCTGGCAGAGGCGATCGCTCCAATAAAGCGTTGCCCAAATTATACGATCAATGTCCCACGTATCATCTCTAGGGACATTGCCTCGCACAATACAAACCCACACGCGAGCTAATATTTTCTTTTTGTCCAAAGTCCAATACCCTTAAAGGGCGTTGGAAATGCAGGAAGTACGCAAAAGAATTGGAATAAAGTTTTAAGCTAAACGTGAGAAAGACTCCTCTTTAATTACAAGAGCAGGCAGAACTCAGAAGACATTGAATTGAAAATTGCTACGGATTAAGGGGTGCGACCCATCATTTATTGACTCAAATTAAGGGGGTGTGACCCATCATCAATCCAAATAATATTAAGGGGGTGTGACCCATCATTTATTGACTTCAATTAAGGGGTATCACCCCACAAACTTTACAATAAGATTAAGGAGAAAACCTAGCTATCAAAAGCTTTTTCGGTAATTTCAGCTATAATTAAAGCTACCCTCTACAAAAAAGGATTGGGCGAAACAAAAGAAAAAAACGTTTGACAAATTACCAAGTTGTGATGTTCTTGACATTTTTTCAAACAAATAAAAAACTTGCCAAAATGGCAACTCATCTATGAGTAATCTGATTAAATTAAAGAAGGTAAACGACTTCAAGGGTGTTGTTATCGGGGTGTATCACATACCAAATTAAATGTGATACACTTTCTACCAAAAAACCAAGGATACAAATAGAAAGTATATCTTTCAATGGTGTACTGACTAGTTGTGATAACAAAGAAATATCAATAATCAGGTTTACATTTGCCGCACCAGGAATGTTCAGCCCGTACGGGCGTTGTCCTTGACCTGCACATTAGCCCCCTAAATCATGGCAGCGTCTGTACATATTCCTGTCTCTTCAGCGGTAAATGCGAAGTGGGAGCGTGATAGCGTTTGGTATGCTAGCTCCCACTCTTTTTTTTTGTATATTTCATCAATTTTTTAATATTAGAAAAATCACTTATAGAGGGGTGTTACCCCACATTCAGCAATTCAAAACGAAACAATTCAGAGTAGGAAAGCATTTTCTCTGCTGACAGTATACAAATGAAATTTCTGGAAGCTTAATCTGTGCTCAAAAGAGTAACAAAACCAAGCCTTCGGCTACTTCCAAGGCAATGTATACTATAATTTCAGGTAATCCAGATAGAAGATAATGGGAGGTAAATAAAAGAGAAACTATTTTTATAAATCACTTATTTGTGCTGTTGGATGCAGTTTAAAAGATAAATAAAAAACTTGCCAAAATGGCAACTAAGCTATGAGTAATCTGGTTAAATTAAAGAAGGTAAACGACTTCAAGGGTGTTGTTATCGGGGTGTATCACATACCAAATTAAATGTGATACACTTTTTACCAAAAAACCAAGGATACAAATAGAAAGTATATCTTTCAATGGTGTACTGACTAGTTGTAATAACAAGGAAATATTAATAATCAGGTTTACATTTGCCGCACTAGGAATGTTCAGCCCGTACGGGCGTTGTCCTTGACCTGCACATTAGCCCCCTAAATCATGGCAGCGTCCGTACATATTCCTGTCTCTTCAGCGGTAAATGCAAGTGGGAGCGTGATAGCGTTTGGTATGCTTGCTCCCACTCTTTTTTTTCTTAATTGAGTTGTCATTAGGGTAATTTCGTGTTGTTGCGCTGCATGTACTCAGTCGTGGCAAGTGCAGCAAACAGATAATAAAAATTACGTTCTGGCACTATGGTTACTACATGAAGTTTGTAAATAGTTACCGGATATGCACGTGAGCGTAAGTATTAACTTATAAATTCGAGATTTACCTATAAAAACCAGTGAAACAGGATAATATACAGCAGATATCACACTTTATCGTTTTAGGAAGGGATGATAAAGATCAAAGCTACCTGATTTTGGAGTACAACGCGACACAAAAAAGCGAACCTGAAGTTTACTGGTGCCATGCTAATCAGCCTATAACAGTGGGAGACGTGGTTCGAGGTAAGTTGCTTGCTGCAAAGCATCCAAAGTTAACTGAGGATGATTTGCTGACCTTACAACATCAAGAACACTCTCTACCTACACTGCTGGTGGAGGAGTAGCCAAGAATAACTTATTATTAGGTTCATCGGTTCAAACCCTAGAGTTAAACAGCACTGATTTATAAAAATTATCAATAGGAACGTTGTGGAATAGCTAAAGACTGTTGACAATAAATATTAAATATGAAGGCAGTACATCCTTCTACCATGTATGGTGCGATCGCTTACGCGGCTGGCTGTCGAATACATATCGGGGCGCTGTATGTGGTATTTTATATAAAAGTGGTGGAAAGTAAACTGTATGAATCCCTATCAGGGATTGAAATGAAATAAAATATGTCACAACATACCTTTTCACCACCAGCAGACAAAAAACCCAGAAACAAGAAGGGCAAGTCACTTCCTCCAAAGCTGATAATTAGGTTGGGAAAGTTTGTCTGGACAACCATGTGGCAGATAATGATGTCGAAACTAGCTCCCAGCAATAAGTCGGGAGAGTACATTCGACCAAATAGCCAATTCCGAAACTTTATTGGGACTCAGTCCGGCAATCTATACCAACCAGCAATGGGGCGCTACAATCTCATCGTTGGGCTGGGTTGTCCTTGGGCACATCGTACTCTTGTTGTTCGGGCGCTCAAAGGGCTTGAAGAAGCAATATCGGTAACAATTGTGTCACCTTCTCCAATTGAAGGAGGTTGGGTGTTTAACCAGGAATATGAGGGTTGCGCTACGCTTGCTGAATTGTATGGGCAAGCAGAACCTGGCTACGGTGGACGCTTTACAGTTCCGGTGTTATGGGACAACCAGACAAAGAGTATTGTCAACAACGAGAGTGCGGAGATTATAGTGATGCTAAACTCCGAGTTGAACGAGTTTGCTAAAAACCCTACACTAGACCTCTACCCACAGGAACTTAAAGAAAAGATTGACTCATGGAATGAGAAGATTTACACAAGCGTGAATAACGGCGTGTATCGTTGCGGCTTTGCCCAGACACAGGAAGCATATGATCAAGTTTGTGATGAACTGTTCACCACGTTAGATGAAATTGATAGGGCGCTTCATACCAATCGATTCTTATGTGGAAACAGTGTGACACTGGCTGATGTGCGTTTGTTTACAACGTTATTCCGCTTTGATGCTGTGTACTACGGGCTTTTTAAGTGCAACCGCAGAAGAATTCAGGACTATCAGAACCTGGGACCTTACCTGCGTGATTTGTATCAACTTAAAGGTGTTGCTGACACGTGCGACTTGGAGAGTGTAAAACAGGACTACTACGGAAATTTGTTCCCGCTTAATCCTGGCGGTATTATTCCATCTGGTCCTGATCCGATGTTCCTAAAAGAACCGCATAATCGTGAGAATATAGCCAAGGAAGCAAATCCTGTATAAAAAACTTTTTATTCTGGTTTCAAGGTAGTCCTTAGAGTCACCGCGCAATCAGCCATCAAAGCCTCTCGCATCGCTTTTTCATCGCTAAAAGTCTGCTGTAAAAGCCGTCCCTCATAAACCAGATCGACTTCACTTTGTTGAAAAGGCCAAGGAGATACTGCTACTTGATGATAGTTATCTTTAACTTCTTGCAATGTGAGTTTGAGTGTAATTTCACCGTTGATTGTGGGTACCTGAGAAACCTGTGCTTCAGAAGTAAATCCTTGACATAAAATTATTGATAGTGCATCGCATGTAGCTACTAGCTTTTTATTATGTTCGATGACTTCTGATGTTGTGTAAGCTGTATAGTATGGGTCATTTTTCAGAAAACCAATAAGCTGTTCTTGGAAAGCATACTCACGCTTGAGGAAGTCCTGCACAATTTGAGAAGAAGTTTGTGAGTTCTGCCAGGTTGTAAATCTTTCATATAATCCTGTTCCATGAAGTGAGACCAGTAGTGCTACGTATCTACCCAGAGGAAGTGCAAGATGTTTAGCGCCAGACCAAATGTTTATATGCTCCTGTGTTGAAAGTTCCGTGAATTTATAGGGATAGCCAGTTTGCGGGTTCAGCGTGGGGGCTTGTTCCCAAAAAAGCCAACCAATATCATGTTGTTCCGCACCGAAACAAACTTCTTTTTTTGGAGCAAACTGACCAAAATGTTCATTTCCCCAAGCCTGTGCTAATTGACCTGAAAGCCAAGCGTGATTTGGTTGAGTGATGCAAATAAGTCCCTGTTTTGTTAAACGATGCAGCATGAGTCAAAATCTCAAAGCAATGTTCTGCTCTTTATTCTGAACTAATCGCCAAACAAAAAACCTATCCTAAATGAATGAAACAAGAGCTATTGAAATCTTCCATTAGGTACTTCTTACGGTGAGTGAGACACATTCTTTGAACCCGGATGCAAAGTCCTGGAAAATGTATATAAAACACTATGAAGCCTAAAACCCCAAATGGAAATTTGGTTATGTTCAAGCGACTTTTATTACTGTTGTGTTGTGCTATCGGCGGTACTGGTGCTGTTTTATTCTTCTTTTGGCAACAAGCAATTCAGCTACCTGCTGAACACATAAATCCATCAATAATAGCAAGTCCACCTGCCATTACTGAGCAAACCCAAACCCAAATTCAACAATCACAACAGCAAGTATTGAGTAAAATTTTCGAGCATCTTAAAGACTCAAATGCTAAAGGTGAAGTCCAATTAGATGCTAATGAAGTTAATACGCTCATTGTTTCAGGAATTGCTAAAACGACTGATAAAAGTCCACTTGCTCAAGCAGTAGTCAGTACAAATACTCAAATTCAAGATGGTAAAATCTCCACAGGTGCAGTGATTGATTTAAGAACAATCTCTGTAAAAGAGTTGCCAGCACAAGAACAAGCGGCAATTTCTCAACTGGTATCGACTGTACCACTTTTAAAATACCGCCCCATATATATAGAGGTTGAAGGAAAACCTTCGATCCACAACAAACAAGTCACCTTGGATGACAAAACACGCGTTAAGCTTGGAAATCTTAGCTTTCCTCTCTCGGATATGTACCAGCGTTTTGGCATTTCCGAAGAAAGCGTAAAGCAACAAGTTTCCAAGGAATTGAAGAATCTACCCGTGGATGTAAAAGACGTTGAAGTTATGGGCGATCGCCTAGTCGTTCGTGGGCAGTGGCTACACGATAAGAAAACCTAAAGCGTTACGATTCCAAAGATACCAGAGATGGTCAAACTTTGCCTTTGAATATCTGCCAAATTTTGATTGTTTTGTCAGAACTACCACTCACAATAAACTCACCATCTGGGCTAATTGCAACAGAATTGACTGCTGCTGAATGTCCGTTCAGGGTTTGCAGCAATTCTCCAGTGTCTAAACGCCATATTTTAATCGTTTTATCAGCACTAGCGCTCACAAGAATTTGTCCAAACTCAGCTTCGCCGTAAGCATTGCTTTTGTAGCGATCGCCTACCGTCTTTGGAAATACGCGAACAGGGCTGACAACGACAGATTTTACTTCATCTAAATGTCCCGTGAGCGTGTAGAATACGTCTCCCGTGTCCAAATGCCAAATTTTGATGGTTTTGTCTGCACTACCACTTATCAGGATTTGTCCATCAGGAGAAATGGCTATTGCTTTCACCTCCCCTAAATGTCCACTTAAGGTGCGTAATGGTTCGCCTGTACGTGGGTCCCATAACCTAATCTTATGATCACTGCTACCACTGGCGAGGATTGTACCATCTGGGCTGATAGCGGCGGCATAAACTGCGGATGAATGCCAAAGGGTGCAAATGCGATCGCCTTTGTGCAAATTCCAAATCTTGATTTTGTTACTACCGCTAGCGACAATTTGTCCATCTGGGCTGATAACTACAAAGTTAACAGGTTTTTGATGCCCTAAAAGAGTATGCAGTAGTTTACCAGTACCTAGACGCCATACTTTGACGTTGCTTCTAGGGGTATCGCAGCTTCCAACAGCGAGCAAATTTCCATCAGCGCTAATAGCCACGGATGAAACTTCTCCTATATTTTCAGTTAAAGTGCGGATAACTTTGCCTGTGCTGAGATTCCAAAGCTTAATCGTTTTATCTGCACACCCACTCACCAAAGTTTCCCCATCTGGGCTAATAGCTACAGATGTCACTTTATCAGCGTGCCCAGTGAGAGTGTGGTACAGATAAGCGTATTCGTCTTGGCGTTTGTGTTTCAGGTTGGCGATCGCATGCAAAAGTTTTTCAACATAACTCATACTGTGACTATCGCCGGCTGCTGCAAAATATTCTCTTAACTTTTCGACATATTCCTCATCTTCTATTCTCAAAGCTGATTGCATCGCCCTTAATGGATGGCTTCCTTGCTGCTGAGTAACTTGACGTAGTTGCAACCATGTGTTAATTGAGTAATCTACCTGTTCCTTTGCCCACGTCTCATTAGGTAAATGTGAGAAACTTTGAGCTAATTCCAACGCCAACTCAGGAATCCAGTAACGGCGCTCCATTTCTAGAGCTTGGTAGAGTTGTTTATATCCTGCGGCAATTGCTTGCAGTGATTTGAAGTCAAGAGCATTTGTGAGCAAGTTCGGCAGCAACTCAGGTAACAGAGGTGGCACATCATGATGAACCAAGTGATATGCATCCGCTACCCAACCCGCAGCGAGACTATGATATGTAATCAAAATTTGGCAAAGTTGTTCAACATCCTGACGATTGATTTGGTATTCTAAGGATAGCTTACTGATGTCAATTCCCTTTTCTTTCCATTTCTCCGACTTTTCTAGAATTGCCAAGTTGAAAACATTTTCTCTACCAATGTTATTAATTTCCTCTAAATTTTCTCCTAGCGTGATAAGTTCGTCTCTAATTGCTTTCCATTCTAAAGCACGACTTTTTGCTGATTCATAAACAATTTCCTTGTAGGGTAATTTATAAATTGTTTTATAGTAATAATTATCTTGTCCTATTCCCCAATAACCAATACGGAAATTTAGATAATCTCCATCAGCTTCTGTCTCCAGAATTAAAACGGGCTCTGTTTTCAACATTCCAAACAGAGCCTTGATACTTGATTCACTATGAAAACGCTTACTATCCCAAGCTCCTGCTAAAAACTCTGTCGGTCTTACGGGATTGTGTAGAGAGTAATGCTTGTTGAGAAACTCCCGTAAACCTTCAGCTAACATAAACTCGAGGTCTGAAATTTCTTCTCCTGTACTATCAAATTTATCAAACTTTACTTTCGGAGGAGCCAGAAAAATTTTTAGCGGAGTGCGTTGATGACTAATGTGAGACTCTAAAATTTGTGAAGGCGATAATCGTAAAGGCCAGCTTTCAAAAATTTTATGAACTTCTGGTACTTTGAGTGCTGTTTCTCGCTGATGCGTTGCTATTTGTAATTGTGTTTTATGATAGTAAAAAGCTGATTCCTGTTGCTGAATTTTTTCTTTATCAAATCCTCCTGCATAAGTTATGGTCTGAGTTGAACCGTTAACAGATTGGATAAATTCTTGAATATGTTCCGGTGGTTGGTATTTTTCTATAGCTGGACGTTCTTCATTTCTCTTTTCTACGAGAGTTGCAATGATCGGTGCCAACTCTAATACCAGTTGAATAAGTAATTTTACTCCTTGTTCCATAAAAAGACGCCTGCCAAGCCAATACAATTAACTGTGTTTAATATTTATTTCGATGATAGCTTTATTTTTTGTAAAAGCCTGCTATCAATCCAGGAAGTGCAGATATCAGCTATCCTACTACTTGCTGGCATCTCTCTTTATAAACAAACAAAGAATATGCAAGAAATGATAAAAAAACAACTTATTAATATATTCTCAGGAAAAATAATAGTTAAAACAAGTTAAAAAAATACAAAAATTGACAGAACAAGCTAATCAAGAATTTATCTCATCACTGAATCATTTTTCTATAAATAAGGTAAAAAGAGAAGAAAACACCTCAATTAGCTTTCTAAAAAATTATCTAACCCTTTTCTCCTAGTTTGGTTCGCGTTTATAATGCGCCAACCACTCTTTCGTTTCCACATCCTGTGAAAAGTCATAGCGATTCAAAAAATGTTTGCGACAGATACCCCACCCGCGAAGAGAGCGCACCCCCCTCTGTCCCCCCGATGCCTTGGGGAGCCACAAAGAGTGCGGGGGTTCCCCCCGCCCTTGAGAAGTGGCGTGGGATGAAAGGGAGGTGGGAGGGTTAGGGAGGGGTTTTATCCATGTGTTGCATTCTTTTTTCAAATTGGTATCAGGCGATCGCACTGCTTCTGTTGCAAAAAAATTTTCAGTTGCAATAACCTAAACAATAAAAATAAACACTTATAAAAAACGAACAACCTCACCCGCCTACGGCACCCTCTCCGCCAGGAAGGAGAGGGTTGGGGTGAGGTAAAGCAGAAATTAGAAGTAATTAAGCGGACATGATATCACGCCTTCGTTTGCTTAACCAAGTCTTGCTCGATAGTCTTCATAGGAAAACTGCCGCCAAAGCTCGAATGTGTCATCTTTCCTAAGCACGCCGATTGATGGATGCACCACTCCGTTAAACATAGTCGTTTTCACCATCGTGTAGTGCATCATATCTTCAAAAATAATGCGATCGCCGACCGACAAGTCGTAAGAGAAGGCATAATCACCGAGAAAATCCCCTGCTAAACAACTTGAGCCACCCATGCGATACACTTTCTCTCCCTTCTGTGGTTCATGTGCTCCCCTAATAACAGGCTTGTAGGGCATTTCTAGACAATCAGGCATATGAGCAGTAAACGATACATCCAAAATGACATTCGTCAGATCAGAGGTGGGAAGTATATCTTGAACAGACGAGAGCAAAAATCCTGTTTCCCAAACGATTGCAGAACCCGGTTCAAGGATGAGTTCAATGTGAGGGTAACGATTATGAAACGCCCTGAGGACATCAATCGCGTGTGATATATCATACCCTTTATCAGTCATCAAGTGACCACCGCCAAGATTAAGCCACTTTAGCTCCGGCAGAAAATGCCCGAAAAAGCGTTCTATATGTAAGAGGGTTTTTTCCAACGCATAGGAATCGCTCTCGCATAAGTTGTGAGACAAGAAACCGTCTACTCCCTGGGGCAATAAATTACCAAGATGCTCTGGAGAAAGACCAAGACGCGTAGATGGTTGACAAGGATTATATAGCGCGGTCTCAACCGGTGAATACTGCGGGTTAATCCGAAGTCCTACTGATGGTGGAGAAGGCGATCGTTCAATCAGTGGTCTAAATCGTTCCCACTGACTTATGGAGTTAAATGTTACATGGGAAGCATAGCCGAGAATCGAAGGCATATCCTGCTCACGGTAGGCAGGAGAATACACATGAAGCTCCCCTCCAAATTCCTCCGCAGCGAGTTGCGCTTCCCAAACCGAGCTTGCGGAAGCACCATGAAGTGTCTTTCGTATCAATGGAAAGGTATGAAAGAGGGAGAATGCCTTGAAAGCGAGGAGTACTCGTACAGGCGCTTCTCGCTGCACTCGTTCAAAAACCGCAAGGTTTTGCTCAAGACGCGCTTCTTCCAACACGAAACAAGGTGATGGAATGGTCTCTAAAACTACGTCGCGAATCTGCCTCATCTTTAGTTCTCCTCAAACGGTGATGGCTGATCGATCACCTCATGCCATGGAAGACCAAGAGTCCCAAGCACCTTCATAAACGGGTCGGGATCGCATTGCTCAACATTAAACACTCCCGGCTTTTTCCACATTCCATTAATTACCATCAGCGCACCGACTACCGCAGGAACACCTGTCGTGTAAGAAATCGCTTGCGATCCAACTTCTCGATATGCTTCGGCATGGTCACAGTTATTGTACACGTAGTACCTGCGCTCTTTTCCGTCCTTCACTCCACGAATATGACAGCCAATCGATGTCTGTCCTGTATAATCCTCCGCAAGAGATGAGGGATCTGGAAGCAGAGCTTTGAGGAACTTTAACGGCACTACCTTCGTTCCCTCATAATCAACCGGATCAATGCGCGTCATCCCAACATTCTCAAGTACTTGAAGATGGGTGATATAGTTCTGTGAAAACGTCATCCAAAAACGCGCTCTCTTAAGCGTTGGAATATGTTTTACAAGGGATTCAAGCTCTTCATGATAGAGAAGATAGGACTCTTTGTCACCTATTTCCGGGTAAGGGACTGGACGATGAATCGAAAGAGGAGGCACCTCTACCCACACGCCATTCTCATAATATCGACCCTTTTGCGTAATTTCGCGGATGTTGATTTCAGGGTTAAAATTCGTGGCAAATGCCATATTATGGTTTCCGGCGTTGCAATCAACAATGTCAAGGTAGTGAATCTCATCAAAATAGTGCTTGAGCGCATAGGCAGTGAAGACTCCCGTCACTCCAGGGTCAAAACCACATCCCAGAATAGCGGTAATTCCAGCGTTTTTGTAGCGATCGTGATATTTCCACTGCCAACTATATTCAAATTTTGCCTCGTTAGGAGGCTCGTAGTTTGCGGTGTCGAGATAGTCCACTCCTACCTCAAGACACGCATCCATCAGCACTAAATCTTGATACGGAAGTGCCACATTGATGAGAATATCAGGGCGAAACTCTTTGAGAAGTTTGACTGTATTATTCACATCATCTGCATCAAGCGCAGCTGTCTTCACTTTTGGTGAGCCAACACTTTTAGCAATGCGATCGCATTTCTCGATTGTCCGACTCGCCAGAAGAATTTCTGAAAACTCTTCTTGTGCAGCGCATTTGTGTACTACGACGTTCCCTACCCCACCAGCTCCAACTATCATCACCCGTGCCATGCTCCCTCCTTGAAGAAGTAACTTTTACATTCCCTCTGAAACGCTCAATTTTCGTATCGTAAGTTAAATCATTCTCCCCATCCTCATCCTCTACTAGGGTGAGTCTTTACTTCTAATTTGGGAGAGAGATAAGAAGTTAATGGATTGAGTAACAGTTGCGTTTCTTGTTGACCAAATTTCCCCATTTCAGCCATTATTTGCTATTTCCAGTAACGAACACAACAAATACGCGAGTTGCATAACGATTGTGGGAAACCGCCGTTTTATTAACATTTTAAAAGTCAATTTCAACACTACAGTTATTTACTTTATAAAGCAATATTTTTTAAGTAAAATTACAAATTTACCCTCAACGTGTAAACATCCGGTATCCTGAGCCACTTCATCAAATACGGAAACATCTACCTCATTAATGGTCAGACGACGGCTTAATTTTTACTACCTTCGACTTTTAAAACATCGTCTCAGGTGTCTGGAACGCTAAGTTCCAGACACCCTTATAACACAATACGGTTCAGTTATGGGCTATTTGTGATCATTTCATGGGTGTAGAGACGTAACATGGTACGTCTCTACATAGGTTATACGTGACAAACCATCTTATCTGAACGGTATTGCCTCATAACAGCTAAATTTCTCGTGTGAAAGTGCCTGCGCTTGCGCTTAACTCTCTTTTCTCCTACTCTGTGCTCTCTGTATCTCAAGTGGTTAATTCAATCAAAACCTTTTTCACAAATCACATAGGATTGCCATACAGAGAAAAATTAGAACCTTACACCCAGTTGTCCGTTGACTCCTCGAACAGAATTATAACCAACACCAACGAAAACGTTATCGCTAGCGCCCACTTGAACCCCGCCTGAAAAAGCAACACCTTTATCTGCTGAATAGTATCCCAGTCCCACATATGGTGAAATTACGGGTAAACTAATAAATTTTAGTACATCTACACCTGTCGAGCCGTCAGGACCAAATCCTAACTCCGCCCCCAAATTTAAGGCTCTTGCACCCACAGAATAAGTAATATCACCTTCTTGACTACCAACTGACACCCAAGGTTGCGGTACTATCTGAGCATGAGCACTTTGTGGGGTAAGTAAAGATAACAAACTTAGTGATGCGAACAGTGTTTTCGCAATAAAGGCATTTTTCACGTTCTACTCCTTCACTACCTGCAACATTGTAATTTTTTTACCTGAACGACCACGGGAAAAAACAGACTACGTAGATAGATAGCAACAGAATTTACTGCTGCTGAATTTCCAAGAAGTATTTGCAGCAGTTTGCCCGTCATATGTTGACTGCTGTTAACCGAGGTTTGTTCAGTATGACTGATAGTGACGAAATTATCCTGGCTTAAGTGCCCCCTTTAAGCATTCGATTGAGTCGGTTTTCCGAAAAACTCATGTGAAGTGGTGATTTGTCTTAATGTTTGTTTATAGCCTTAGTTTGCACAGCACTAAAGCCAAGTATGAATAATTACTTAGACGAACTCAAAAGCTATCTGGATGAACAAGGACGTGTGAAAGAATGGCCCTCCAAACGGAACAAGGGAAAGTTCCAAAAGTTGGTGTTGGAGTATTTAGCGTCAAATTTTGAGGTTGATGTCATTTACACAGAAAAACAGGTGAATGCACTACTAAATCAACACCACACTTTTGGTGATCCCGCAATGTTGCGACGAGAATTATTTGAGAGAGGGTTTATTGACAGAAAGCGGGACGGTTCCGCTTACTGGTGTAAGATTCAAATCTAAGATTTAAAATTGACGTGACCAATCCTTCGGCCAGCGTTCTACTACGACTTTAGTTTGGGTAAAAAACTCTACCGCGTGATTGCTTTGACCGTGCAAGTCTCCAAAAAAGCTTTCTTTCCAGCCGCTAAAAGGGAAAAACGCCATTGGTGCAGCAACACCGATATTGATGCCAATATTACCAGCCTCAGCTTCGTAGCGGAACTTACGTGCAGCAGCGCCACTGTTGGTGAACAAACAAGCCATGTTGCCGTATTGACAGCTGTTGACTAAGGCGATCGCCTGGTCAATAGTATCTAAATGTATCAAACTCAGCACTGGACCAAAAATTTCTGTACTGGCGATTTCACCAGCAGGATCAACATTTTGCAAAATCGTGGGACGGATAAAATGACCCTTTTCATAACCAGATATATTAGGATTTCGCCCATCTACCAACACCGTCGCCCCTTCATCTGCCCCTTTTTGAATTAAATCCTCAATTCGTGTCTTACTCTCGGTTGTAATAACTGGTCCCATTTCTACACTTTGGTCTAAACCATTACCGACAACGCGCTTTTTGGCAGTCTCAGCAATAGCTTCTGTAAACGTCCGACGCGCTTCTCCCACAGTCACAGCTATTGAAGCAGCAAGACAACGTTGTCCCGCACAACCGAAAGCACTATCAGCAGCAATGCGTGTCGTCATCTCAAAATCTGCATCTGGCAAAACAATCAACGGATTTTTCGCACCGCCTTGGCATTGGACACGTTTGCCATTAGCTGCTGCCCTACTATATATATATTTAGCCACTGGTGTAGAGCCAACAAAGCTAATCGCTCGAATTTGTGGATGATCTAAAATTGCATCTACAGCTTCTTTGGCACCATTGACTAAATTAATCACACCTTTGGGCAATCCAGTCTTTTCTAACAACTGGAAGACTTTTTGCATTGTCAGCGGTACTTTTTCCGAGGGTTTGACAATGTATGTGTTGCCACAAGCAAGGGCATAAGGCATAAACCAAAACGGAATCATTCCTGGAAAATTAAACGGGGCGATCGCCGCAGCAACTCCCAAAGGTTGCCGAATCATCATTTCATCAATGCCCTTAGCAACGTCTTCCAGGATAGTTCCCTGCATCATCATAGGAATACCACAGGCAACTTCCACATTTTCAATAGCGCGCCGCATCTCACCTGTGGACTCTGCCAAAGTCTTCCCACATTCCAGCGTAATCGTGCGAGCCAAATCCTCTAAATTCTCTTCTAACAGATTTTTAAGTTTAAATAAATACTGCACTCGTTCCGTGGGTGGAGTGCGTCGCCAACTCACGAAAGCGTCTGCTGCTGCTTGGGCAGCTTGGTTTACCTCAGAAGCTGGCGATAGTGGTACTTTAGCCAGTACCTCTGTTGTCGCTGGGTTGATAACATCCAAGTATTCTGTAGCGCTAGATGTACACCACTGACCATTAATGTAGTTGGATAATGTCATCACTTTTTCCATGAGTCGAACATTAAACCTGCAGAGGATAAATGCAGGAATTATGAATATCGTAGGGGCAAAGAGCAAGATATTGCTATGGATAACAGTGGATTAGAGGAATGTAGTAGGTAACACGCTATGTCAAAGCCGAAGATTCTACAGGAGAATACAAATTACTCATTTCGTTCCTACTTTGAGTTACCCAACGACACAGATGAAGTTTTGGCAGAGTTTGGTTATGTTTTTGCCCGCACTCGGTTGCAACTTCCCAAGACGAACCGTCAATTGGAACGCCTAACAGAACTACACCAGCAGATAGAAGAAACTATTCCTTATGTCACTCTCAGTAGTGAACCAGCAAAACGAGAAATTTTGATTGCCCCTTCATTAAACCTGTAAAAATCTGGTCAACCGTCGTAATTTCGGCGCTTTGGGCAGTCGGTTTTTTGGTATATATTTGCAATAAAGCGCCGAAATTGCACTCATAGTGGACACTAAATGGTACGTTTTCTCATACGGTTGCCCAGATTTTTCTAGATTTGCCCCAACCCCTAAAATCTACAAATTTGTCAAAAACCAGCGCGTTATTTTTATTTTCCCAAACTTAATCACAATTTCTTAAGAAATTGTGATTGTACCTCAATTTTTCTAACTAAAGAGTGATATGCTAAATCTATCCACAGAGGGATGAGAAAACAACAAATTTCGTGTGGAATCAGTTAACCTACACAGAGGAACATCATGGCTAACCAAATGGTACTCATATCAAAATGCCTGCTTTTAGACGAACAAGTTCCTCAGAACATAAAAAGTTCTATTTTTTCTACATTCAACTTGTATGCTCGGCTAAGGTATACAGTAGAGCAAAAACTCGAAGACCTTCAGTCACTAAACCTAAATCTTTTTGGTGAAGCAGAGTATTATGCCTGCGAAAATTTGAACGATAATATTCTGAAGGATTTAGAATTTAATCGTTTTGACTCATTTCCAGAGTATGTTCGTGAATATGCTACTGACGATTGTCAAGGACTTAACTATACTAGGTCAATTACTCGAATCAAAACAGCAATCGAGGAACTAAAAAAATTATTTGTAATTGTTGTTGAGCGTATTCCTGCTTTCAGCACTCTTACCAAGTTGAGTGAATCTGAATTAGAAATTCTGCGTAAAAGATTGTTTGCTTTAGTAGAGCAGATTGAAAAAGACTATTCATTGGTGGGAGTACTGTACAAACCAGTTAGTCACAACCCATCTATAACGAACGTTCAAACTAGATCAAAACTAGCAGCATAATCATAGTTTTATCATCAATTTTTGGGGAGAAAGCACTTTTTGAAAAGTTTACGCCATCTTAGTTTCAGCCTTAGTACTATTTGCGATCGCCTCCCAATAAGTTCGTACTTTGCGTCTACGCACCTTCATAATTTCAAACTATGAAGGCGCAAAGGACACGAAGAAAGATATTGCTTGCTACATTCTCTCTAGAACCTCAATTCCCAGCAACGAGAGTCCCAGCTTCAGAGTTCTAGCTGTTAAATCACATAGCACCAGTCGCGATGTTCGCACAGGTTCCTCAGCTTTAAGAACAGGGCAATTTTCGTAGAACTTGTTAAATTTATCGCTCAGCTGATACAAATACTCGCACAAGCGATTAGGCAGCAAATCTTTTTCAACTTCACTAATAACTTCATCCAGTTGTAACAAGTGCTTTGCCAGAGTTAATTCTGTTTCTTCCCGCAGGATAATTTCGGCATTTGCTCCCAGCTTTTTATAGTCAATGTTACCTTCACGACTAATGCCTTGAGTTCTAACATAAGCATAGAGCATATAAGGGGCAGTGTTGCCTTTGAGTGCTAGCATCTTTTCGTAGCTAAAGATGTAGTCGCTGGTGCGGTTTTGGCTTAAATCAGCGTATTTAACCGCACTGATGCCAATGATCTGGGCAACATTGCTGATGAACTCTTGCGTTTCTTCGCGCTCTTCTTCTTTTATTCTGTTTTCTATGTCTGCACGAGCATGGGCGATCGCACCATTCAACAATTCCCGCAACAGCACAGCTTCCCCAGAACGAGTTTTCAGCTTTTGACCATCTTCACTCAGCACCAAACCAAAGGGAGCGTGAACAAATTCTACATCGTCCGTAATCCAACCAGCCTTTCTTCCTACCTGAAAAATTTGGGTAAAGTGATTTTTCTGTTCTGCACCAACTGGGTAAATCACCCGTTGCACCTTATCTACTTGCACTCGGTAGCGGATTGCTGCTAAATCTGTAGCGGCGTAGTTATAACCTCCATCTGACTTTTTAACAATTAGGGGTAACGGTTCACCTTCTCTGTTAGTAAATCCCTCAAGGAAGACGCACTTTGCGCCTTGGCTCTCTACTAACAGACCTAGTTTATCCAATTCTTCTACGACTTCAGGCAGCAAAGCATTATAAAATGACTCACCCCGTTCAATAAAAGGAGCAATCCCCAGCAAATCGTAAATAACTTGATATGCTCTACTGGAAAGTTGACAAACTATCTTCCATGCCAGCAGTGTTTTTTCATCCCCTGCTTGTAGTTTTACCACAGCTAGACGAGCTGCTTCCTGAAATTGCTTATCTGCATCAAACCGTTTTTTTGCCTGACGGTAAAACGAAGACAAGTCACCTAAATTTAAAGTCTCATTGGTGGTCAAAGCTTCTGGGTATGCTTCTTCTAGATATGCAATGAGCATTCCAAACGGCGTTCCCCAGTCTCCTACATGGCTAATCCGTTGAACTTCATGACCAACAAATTCTACAATTCGGGAAAGGCAATCTCCAATCACTGCTGGACGCAAATGCCCTACGTGCATTTCTTTAGCAATATTGGGGCTGGGGTAATCTACAATCACCCGCTTGGGATTTTTGGTTGGTGCTATTCCTAATCTTGGATCTGTTTGGATTGCCTTGAGTTGTGCTTCCAGGTATTCTGTTTTCAGCTTCAGATTGATAAAACCAGGACCAGCAACTTCTGGGGTTTTGCAAATTTCCGATACATCAACTTTATCAACGATTTGTTGTGCGATCGCCCTTGGTTGCTGTCCTAACTGTTTTGCTAAAGGTAAAGCAACATTTGCTTGATAATCACCAAATTTAGGATTGCTAGCAGAAACCAAAATTGGGTCTACTCCAGCATAGTCTGCGCCAAAAGCCGCCCCCAAAGCTTCCTGCAATTTAACTCTTAGTTGTTCTTGTGTAGCTTGCATAAGTTTTTATCTAAATTATAAATATCTCAAAACGGTACAGTTTTTGTTAGTTTATCCTTATATAGCAATCCTAAATCAGTTGTGAAATTCTCTCTTGTGTGTTTTCTTGGCGTCCTTGGCGTCTTGGCGGTTGATAATTTTCATAAATCCAATAAGACTGTTATGGATTTGTGGAACCTAACATAACTTGCCAAAGTATACTTCTCGTGGAGAAAGTCCTGCTTGCAATCTTAAAGTAGTTTGGAACTTTTCTTGTGCAGCATCCTGCAAAGCTTCTACTTGCTCATGGTTGGTGTTGCTTGGAATTTGGTCAAGTTCAAAGTACTCAACATCATCAGCTTCATCACTACACCTTAAACTTCCTCCCACAACACGACAGACGAACCCAAACGCCACTTCATTCTGATCTGGTCGCGAGTATACACCTAGTAACTGCTCGACTTCTACCACAAGACCAACTTCTTCCTCAACTTCTCTAGCGACAGCCACCCATGGAGTTTCGCCTTCTTCCATTGCTCCACTGGGTAAGTTCCACAAATCGATGTCAGTCCTATGGCAAAGCAACACTCTCTGTGCAGAGTCAAAGATAACAGCAAAAACGCCAATAATAAAGAGATGTTTGCTTAACAACCTGAGTTTCTCCTACCCACTGAGCTTCATACTTAAATCCAACCAAGAGGATTGAGTAATCGGCGCACTACTGGAAATATAGTCTACACCCGTCTCGGCTACAGCACGGATTGTTTCTAAAGTAATGTTGCCAGAAGCTTCGATTTTAACGCGGCTACCATGCTGGCGAATCATCTGCACCGCCTCATGCATCATGGCGAGAGGCATATTGTCCAACATAATAATGTCAGCGTTATGCTGCAAAGCTTCTTTCACCTGGTCTAAACTTTCCGTTTCTACTTCAATCGTTAAGGGATAAGGAATATATTGGCGAATGCGGGAAATTGCTTTGCCAATTCCCCCAGCCGCAGCAATGTGATTGTCTTTAATCATGACTGCATCATCCAGCCCCATTCGGTGATTTACCGCTCCTCCCACGGTAGTTGCGTACTTTTCCAATAGTCTCAGCCCTGGTGTGGTTTTGCGCGTATCCACTAATTTTGTGGGTAACTCAGCAATTTGCTCTATATATTTCTTAGTTAGCGTGGCGATGCCACTTAGGCGCATAACTATATTAAGAGCAACCCTTTCTCCCGTTAGTAGTGCATCCAATGGACCATCCATTTCAGCTACCACTTCTCCCGACTGGCAAGAACTCCCCTCACCCACAACAGCCACAAAGCTGACTTTTTCATTCAAAAGCTGAAATACCCTTGCCGCGACTGGTAAACCGGCTATGACCCCAGGCGCTTTCGCTAGCCACTTCGCTTGTCCTACTTCTTGACTTATTAGGGCACCTGTTGTGCGATCGCCCCGACCAATATCCTCCAACAACCAATTACGCAACAGTGGATCTATGACAAGCCTTGGCGGCAAAACACCAAAATTGCTCACAACTTTATCGCTTCCTTCACGATTTTCAGAATTACTATACCCTAAAGTCTATACAACGTAGGGCTTTGAGGAATCTTTCAACTTTTTTTGGAAATTTTTTGAAAAAGGAGTTGACAATCCAGGAGTGGGTGGATATATTAAATAAGTGCCTGAAGAGCGGACGCCAAAACAAAGGCAAAGCCAAAGGCTCAGAACCTTGAAAATTTTATAGTTTTGAAAGCTAGTATACACCTTAAGCGTTGCGGTAGTAAAGAATAAAAACCGAAGCTGAAGGTTAAAAAAATCAGCTAAAACAATGAGCGTACATTTGTGTTCATCACTTATGTACAAGGAATCAAAACGGAGAGTTTGATCCTGGCTCAGGATGAACGCTGGCGGTATGCTTAACACATGCAAGTCGAACGGGCTCTTCGGAGCTAGTGGCGGACGGGTGAGTAACGCGTGAGAATCTGGCTTCAGGTTCGGGACAACAGTTGGAAACGGCTGCTAATACCGGATGTGCCCTTGGGTGAAAGATTTATCACCTGAAGATGAGCTCGCGTCTGATTAGCTAGTAGGTGTGGTAAGAGCGCACCTAGGCGACGATCAGTAGCTGGTCTGAGAGGATGATCAGCCACACTGGGACTGAGACACGGCCCAGACTCCTACGGGAGGCAGCAGTGGGGAATTTTCCGCAATGGGCGAAAGCCTGACGGAGCAATACCGCGTGAGGGAGGAAGGCTCTTGGGTTGTAAACCTCTTTTCTCAGGGAAGAAAGATGACGGTACCTGAGGAATAAGCATCGGCTAACTCCGTGCCAGCAGCCGCGGTAATACGGAGGATGCAAGCGTTATCCGGAATGATTGGGCGTAAAGCGTCCGCAGGTGGCAATGTAAGTCTGCTGTCAAAGCGTCTGGCTCAACCAGATAAAGGCAGTGGAAACTACATAGCTAGAGTAAGGTAGGGGTAGAGGGAATTCCTGGTGTAGCGGTGAAATGCGTAGAGATCAGGAAGAACACCGGTGGCGAAAGCGCTCTGCTGGACCTAAACTGACACTGAGGGACGAAAGCTAGGGGAGCGAATGGGATTAGATACCCCAGTAGTCCTAGCCGTAAACGATGGATACTAGGCGTTGCCCGTATCGACCCGGGCAGTGTCGTAGCTAACGCGTTAAGTATCCCGCCTGGGGAGTACGCAGGCAACTGTGAAACTCAAAGGAATTGACGGGGGCCCGCACAAGCGGTGGAGTATGTGGTTTAATTCGATGCAACGCGAAGAACCTTACCAGGGCTTGACATGTCCGGAATCCTCTTGAAAGAGAGGAGTGCCTTCGGGAGCCGGAACACAGGTGGTGCATGGCTGTCGTCAGCTCGTGTCGTGAGATGTTGGGTTAAGTCCCGCAACGAGCGCAACCCTCGTTCTTAGTTGCCAGCATTAAGTTGGGCACTCTAAGGAGACTGCCGGTGACAAACCGGAGGAAGGTGGGGATGACGTCAAGTCAGCATGCCCCTTACGCCCTGGGCTACACACGTACTACAATGCTATGGACAAAGGGCAGCAAGCCAGCGATGGCAAGCAAATCTCGTAAACCATGGCTCAGTTCAGATCGCAGGCTGCAACTCGCCTGCGTGAAGGTGGAATCGCTAGTAATTGCAGGTCAGCATACTGCAGTGAATTCGTTCCCGGGCCTTGTACACACCGCCCGTCACACCATGGAAGCTGGTCACGCCCGAAGTCGTTACCCTAACCTTTCGAGGAGGGGGACGCCGAAGGTAGGACTGGTGACTGGGGTGAAGTCGTAACAAGGTAGCCGTACCGGAAGGTGTGGCTGGATCACCTCCTTTTTAGGGAGACCCACTTTTCAGTCAGGAGTGACCAGTAAACAGTCAGCAAAAAAACTGGTAACTGGTAACTGATAACTGAACACTGAAAAGACATCCCGAGGTCGGTCGCAATCTTAAGGAAAGCTTTCAAACTATAAACAGGGTTCGATTATGGGCTATTAGCTCAGGTGGTTAGAGCGCACCCCTGATAAGGGTGAGGTCCCTGGTTCGAGTCCAGGATGGCCCACCTGAAGACAGTGAACAGTCAGCACTCATCAGTGAACAGTAAAAAACTGATAGCTGGTAACTGGTAACTGAAAACTGACTTAGGGGGGTTTAGCTCAGTTGGTAGAGCGCCTGCTTTGCAAGCAGGATGTCAGCGGTTCGAGTCCGCTAACCTCCACCTACTCCAACTGAAAAATTGCCACAAAAAAAGTAAGAAAACACTTTGGTGTGGCGAAACGAGTATGATACAATGAGAAAATGTGGATCAATTCAGCAACATGACATTCGTCAGACTGCTGGAAGTAATCCAGCCAGAACCTTGAAAACTGCATAGTAACGCGAAGCAGGTAGACACAGACATTCTAGGAAATCATGACATGAGTGCATGACATGAAATCAGAAATGAAAGTGTTTGCTTTTGATAGATATCACCAATTGTGAAGTGGTCAAGCGAATAAGGGCTAATGGTGGATACCTAGGCACACAGAGGCGAAGAAGGACGTGGTGACCGACGAAACGCTCCGGGGAGCTGGAAGCAAGCGACTGAGCCGGAGATATCCGAATGGGGCAACCCCAAGTACTGCCTGTTGAATATATAGACAGGTTAGAGCCAACCCAGCGAATTGAAACATCTTAGTAGCTGGAGGAAAAGAAATCAATCAGAGATTCCCCAAGTAGTGGTGAGCGAACGGGGAAGAGCCTAAACCAACGAGCTTGCTTGTTGGGGTAGTGGGACAGCAATATCGAATCTGGCGGTTAGACGAAGCAGCTAAATACTGCACCAAAGAAGGTGAGAGTCCTGTAGTCGAAAACTTAAGGATAGTAGCTGAATCCCGAGTAGCATGGGACACGTGAAATCCCATGTGAATCAGTCTCGACCACGAGATAAGGCTAAATACTACTGTGTGACCGATAGTGAACCAGTACCGCGAGGGAAAGGTGAAAAGAACCCCGATAAGGGGAGTGAAATAGAACATGAAACCATTAGCTTACAAGCAGTGGGAGGACGATTCAACGTCTGACCGCGTGCCTGTTGAAGAATGAGCCGGCGAGTTATAAGCACTGGTAGGTTAAGTCAAAGACGTAGCCAAAGCGAAAGCGAGTCTGAAAAGGGCGCTGATCAGTGTTTATAGACCCGAACCCGGGTGATCTAACCATGTCCAGGATGAAGCTTGGGTAACACCAAGTGGAGGTCCGCACCGACCGATGTTGAAAAATCGGCGGATGAGGTGTGGTTAGGGGTGAAATGCCAATCGAACCCGGAGCTAGCTGGTTCTCCCCGAAATGTGTTTAGGCGCAGCGGTAACGAATATATCTGGGGGGTAAAGCACTGTTGAGGTGCGGGCTGGGAGACCGGTACCAAATCTCGACAAACTCAGAATACCCAGAGCACACGTTGCCAGTGAGACGGTGGGGGATAAGCTTCATCGTCAAGAGGGAAACAGCCCAGACCACCAGCTAAGGTCCCGAAATCATCGCTAAGTGGCAAAGGAGGTGGGAGTGCACAGACAACCAGGAGGTTTGCCTAGAAGCAGCCACCCTTGAAAGAGTGCGTAATAGCTCACTGGTCAAGCGCTCCTGCGCCGAAAATGAATGGGACTAAGCGATGTACCGAAGCTGTGGACTTAGAAATAAGTGGTAGGGGAGCGTTCCGTAGTAGAGAGAAGCACTAGCGGCAAGCAGGTGTGGACGAAACGGAAGTGAGAATGTCGGCTTGAGTAGCGCAAACATTGGTGAGAATCCAATGCCCCGAAACCCCAAGGGTTCCAGAGCCAGGTTCGTCCACTCTGGGTTAGTCGGGACCTAAGGCGAGGCTGAAAAGCGTAGTCGATGGACACAGGGTCAACAATCCCTGACTATTAAGCCGGAGCATGCACTGGACGCATAAAGATAAGCTACACCCTGACTGGATTGGGAGCTTTCTACGGAAAGCGCGTAGTGAAAATAGTGCCAAGAAAAGCGGTGTATGTGATGAAAGCTTAGTACCCGTACCCCAAACCGACACAGGTGGGGGGGTAGAGAATACTAAGGGGCGCGAGATAACTCTCTCTAAGGAACTCGGCAAAATGACCCCGTAACTTCGGGAGAAGGGGTACCCGAGCAATCGGGTCGCAGTGAAGAGGCCCAGGCGACTGTTTACCAAAAACACAGGTCTCCGCCAACTCGTAAGAGGAAGTATGGGGGCTGACGCCTGCCCAGTGCCGGAAGGTTAAGGAAGTTGGTCAGGGGTTCGCCCTAAAGCTGACGACTGAAGCCCCGGTGAACGGCGGCCGTAACTATAACGGTCCTAAGGTAGCGAAATTCCTTGTCGGGTAAGTTCCGACCCGCACGAAAGGCGTAACGATCTGGGCACTGTCTCGGAGAGAGACTCGGCGAAATAGGAATGTCTGTGAAGATACGGACTACCTGCACCTGGACAGAAAGACCCTATGAAGCTTTACTGTAGCCTGGAATTGGGTCCGGGCTTGGCTTGCGCAGGATAGGTGGGAGGCATTGATTCACTCCTTGTGGGGAGTGAGGAGCCAACGGTGAGATACCACTCTGGCGAAGCTAGGATTCTAACCCGTTTCCGTCATCCGGAAAGGAGACAGTTTCAGGTGGGCAGTTTGACTGGGGCGGTCGCCTCCTAAAAGGTAACGGAGGCGCACAAAGGTTCCCTCAGCACGCTTGGAAACCGTGCGTTGAGTGTAAAGGCAATAAGGGAGCTTGACTGCAAGACCAACAAGTCGAGCAGGGTGGAAACACGGTCTTAGTGATCCGACGGCACAGCGTGGAATGGCCGTCGCTCAACGGATAAAAGTTACTCTAGGGATAACAGGCTGATCTCCCCCAAGAGTCCACATCGACGGGGAGGTTTGGCACCTCGATGTCGGCTCATCGCAACCTGGGGCGGAAGTACGTCCCAAGGGTTGGGCTGTTCGCCCATTAAAGCGGTACGTGAGCTGGGTTCAGAACGTCGTGAGACAGTTCGGTCCATATCCGGTGCAGGCGTAAGAGTATTGAGAGGAGCCCTCCTTAGTACGAGAGGACCGGGAGGGACGCACCGCTGGTGTACCAGTTATCGTGCCAACGGTAAACGCTGGGTAGCCAAGTGCGGAGCGGATAACCGCTGAAAGCATCTAAGTGGGAAGCCCACCTCAAGATGAGTACTCTCACAGCAATAAGCTGGTAAGGTCACAGGAAGAACACCTGTTGATAGGCGGGCGGTGTAAGTGCAGTGATGTGCTCAGCCAACCCGTGCTAATAGACCGAGGGCTTGACTTCAACAACATTGGTACAATTCGCGTGACTATGCAGCCTTCAGGGTTTTGAATCAGTTCTCAGTTAACAGTTATCACTGAACATGATGCCTGATAACTGTTAACTGTTAACTGACCACTGTTTTTCCTGGTGCCTATGGCGCGGTGGAACCACTCTGACCCCATCCCGAACTCAGTTGTGAAACGCTGCTGTGGCGACGATAGTTGGCGGGTAGCTGCCTGTGACAATAGCTCGGTGCCAGGGCAATTATAAAAATAAAGCCTCTTTCTGTAACACAGAAAGAGGCTTTATTTTTATGTCCTAGTTTCTGAGGCTGTCCATAGTTGACGCTCTACACCCTGTCTCCAAAGCGATTGGTGACACATGAAGACATTGCTCGATATGTGAATAAGCAATATTGCTGAAATATTTTGTTAGAGTTGAGGTGTCAAATTAACCCTTGAGGAGTTTGATGCACACCATCCCCAAGCGCACGAACCGCGTTACTTTTGACAAAAGCAACGCAACCGATCCACAAAGGAGATTTTTGTCAAATTTGGCATATCATATTTTTACTCATAAAATCTAAAACAAGGCAAAGTCTAAATTTCCTAAATAAATTTGTCTGTTAATAATTCAGGGTTAAACTGCTATCCCTAATTCACAAATGGTAGAGCGGATAAATGATATCGCTTGGCAAGCTCATCAAGGTAGCGTTGCTGCGATTATTCAACTGTTGAACGAAAAACTAGCCTCGTCTGGTATCAGAACCAGAGCTATTTTTGACGATGGTGTCTTACAACTTCTTTGTGAGGCTCGTACGGTGGCTCAACTTGAACAATCAACTTTGGTAAAGCACATCCAGCAGATTCTCGAGTCAATTGCACCACGCAATATTTGTCGAGTCAATATCAACAGTCGTATTGTTCGGGAACAGCAGTTGCTGTGGCTAGAGGAAATTAATCGCAACCCCGAAAATCAATTGCTGTGGTCACAGGAAATTACATTAGTCAAACCTAATATTTTTAAGCAAAAAATAAAAGAATTGAAAGAGCGTACAACTCAACAAGGAAAAACAAATTTACCCAAACCTCAATTTTCTCCTCTTTCAGTAGTTACTCATAACAATAAAATCAAAAATTCTCCTGTTGGACGAATGCTAGGAGCCGCGAGCTTTTGTATGTTTTTTCTGTCGCTTGGTGTAGCTGCGTATGCTTTGCTAGGAAATAAGCTGAAAAACCCAATCCAACCAGAAACATTAAACTCTCTAGCTCCAGTAACTACCAACCAAAAACAACCTGAAGTACCGCCGCCTACTGCTAGTCCAAATGGTTCTACTTTTTCTGTAGATCCCTTTGCAGCAGCAGTACGAATTGCCAACAAAGCTTCTGCAACTGGTAAAACAGCTACAAGTTCAGCTCAGTGGTTGGATCTTGCTGCTAGGTGGCAACGGGCATCAGAATTAATGAGTGCCGTGCCACCAAACCACAGCCGCTATCAGGAAGCTCAGCTCCGCACTAAACTATACAAAAAATATAGTCAAGCTGCTGAAGAAGAATCAAAGAAAAGGTCCTCCTAAGCAATTTAAAATATGCCTACGGCACGCTACACGGTTTGCGCAACTCCGACCCACCAGGAGGCACACGTATTGAAAATGGTCAAAATGGTCAGTAGCTTAATATCAAGCACTCATTTCTAGCATTCTTTGAATTGGTCGCAATGCAGCCTCGCGGATAAACTCTTGCAAGGTGATTTCTGGAGCGCGATTTTTCATTGCCCAGTAGAGCTTTTCCAGGGTATTTAACCGCATAAAAGGACACTCGTTGCAAGCGCAGTTATTCAGCGGTGGTGCAGGTATAAAGCGTTTGTGCGGGGCTCGTTTTTGCATTTGGTGAATGATACCAGGTTCCGTAGCAACGATAAATTCTTGAGAAGAACTCTGTTCACAATATTTGAGTAAAGCCGCTGTCGAGCCGATGAAACTCGCGTGGCGCAAGACAGTAGTTTCACATTCTGGGTGGGCGATCGCCTCTGCTTGTGGGTATGCTATTTTCAACTGCACAATTTTCTTTTCAGAAAAAGTTTCATGCACAACACAACTTCCTTCCCACAGCACTAAATCTCGCCCAGTTTTTTCCATCACATACCGCCCCAAATTTTTATCTGGAGCAAAAATAATCGGCTGGTTTTTGGGAATCTGCTGGACAATTTTGACAGCGTTGGAACTGGTGCAAATAATATCGCTCATTGCCTTAATATCAGCAGAGCAGTTGATGTAAGAAACTACCAAATGGTCTGGGTGCGCCGCTTTAAAAGCCCCAAACTCTTCTTTTGGACAACTATCAGCTAAAGAACAACCAGCATTTAAATCTGGTAAAAGTACCATTTTGTCGGGATTAAGAATCTTTGCCGTTTCTGCCATAAAGTGGACACCAGCAAAGACAATCACATCTGCATTTGTATGCGCTGCTGCTTTAGCAAGCTGTAGCGAATCCCCAATAAAGTCTGCAATATCTTGAATATCCGGTTCTTGATAGTAATGTGCCAGGATAACAGCATTGAGTTCTTTTTTAAGAGTCTCAATGGCTGTAAATAAATCTAGTGGTAGATCACCCTGTTCCGTTTTTCCACGTTGAGCAAGTGCAGTCGTAAACACAGTTAGACGTTGCTGAATTTTACAAGTTTTATCTAGTGGATTCAATTATAGTAGTTTTTACCAAAAATGTTTGACGGGTGATGCTCCTCCCCCGGAATTGTGTCAAAATCCCGTAATTTTCATATGCTGGAAACAGATGGCAAGGAAAGTGGCATGACCAGTCAGAAAACAAACTCAAAAACTTTGAAAATTGCTGTAGTAGGAGATGTTCACGACCAATGGGAAGAAGAAGATGGCATTGCACTCAAGCATCTGGGTGTTGACTTAGTGCTGTTTGTTGGGGATTTTGGCAATGAGTCGGTGCAAGTCGTAAGAGCGATCGCATCCCTCGACATTCCCAAAGCAGCGGTGATGGGAAACCACGATGCCTGGTACACTGCTACAGACTGGGGACGGAAGAAGTGTCCTTACGACCGCACCAAGGAAGACTGGGTACAGCAGCAACTGGATTTATTGGGTGAAACCCAAGTCGGTTACGGTAAGCTAGATTTTCCGGCTCTAAATTTAACGGTTGTTGGCGGTCGTCCCTTTAGCTGGGGTGGACCAGAGTGGAAATATACTGATTTCTACCAACAGTGGTATGGAGTGACCAGTTTTGAAGAGTCCACAGCCCGCATTGTCACTGCAGCAAAGAGTGCGGCTTACCAGACGATAATTTTTCTGGGTCACAACGGTCCCACTGGGTTGGGCGATCGCCCAGAAGATCCCTGTGGCAAAGATTGGCATCCCATAGGGGGCGACTTTGGCGACGCGGATTTAGGAGAGGCAATTTCTCAGACGATCACGGCTGGTAAAACCATTCCCCTCGTCACATTTGGTCATATGCATCACAGCCTGCGACACACAAAGAAAGAGCCGCGAAAGCGCATCTTTAGAAGTCCAGAGGGGATAGTTTACTTGAACGCTGCTAGTGTACCCAGGATTGTGGAACATGGCAGCTATAAGCAGCGTAACTTCTCCATTGTCCTGCTGGAAGGTAGTGTCGTCTCCCAAGTCTCCCTAGTTTGGGTTGGAAAGGATTTCACTGTCACTTCTGAAGAAATTCTTTATCAAAAACCCAGTCCAGTAGTGCAACCTGCGTAGAGGATGATATATACTATGTATTTGGTCGGCTTATGACGCCGACTGCTGACAGCTCAGCGCTGACAGCTTACTTGGAGAGGTGGCAGAGTGGTCGATTGCGTCCGACTTGAAATCGGATGAACCGAAAGGTTCCGGGAGTTCGAATCTCCCCCTCTCCGTTGAATGATCTGTGAGAGTTGGTTGGGCGATCGCGCTTTTCCTAAGTCTTAAGGTTCTGAATCAAGTAGCTAGGATGAGGCAAAATTGAAAAGCACTACTACCGACACATCTCTACGGAGCCTTATTCAACTCATGTTCCAGTCATCAATCGTCTTCTAGCACCTTCAGCAACCAAATCGACCTTGATATGAAACTTATTTTCTTTTAGCGTTGCCTGTATGGAGCGCAAATCATAATCGCCTAAGTAATACTTTGAATACGCATCTAATAAGACATCTACCAAACTTATTACGCTTCCTTGCGGCATTGAAATATACCTTTGAATATAAGTAGAGGCTTTTTTATCATCAGTCATAGCCTTCCAACCCATACGTTTTGCTAGCACAAAACAAGATAATTCTGCATTGCTTGCTCGTTTTGAATGAGAAACTTTTGCCATTTCAACTAAATCCTCAATTTCCAAAGGATAGTTGAAAATTTCTTTTTTATCAATTAGATTAAAAAAAAAGTCACGGCTAATAGTGTGCCCTTTTTCAAATTCTAACTGTACATATACTGTGGTTATAACAGAATAGCCTAGTATTTTGAGAAGGTCAAAGCGCTGAATATACATCAAATGAATAATTGCACAGGTATCAATAGCCAAAATAAAGTTCACAAGTCAACTACCTCTAAAAATGTTCTAAAGTCATTTAATAGTTGATATCCTTGTTCCAAAGGTAATGAAAACATCTCTAACAACTTTTGGTAAGTGATTTCACCATCTCTGTAGGCTTTTGTACAAAGTTCAATAAAATACCAAGAAAGACCATGACGAATTACGTGTGTTAATCGTTCCTTTTGTCCTGTAGATAAATCTGGTGGAATCTCAGGATCAAATTTTTCTTGTAATTTAATAACAAGACGCTTTTCACTCATTAATTGTTTTTTCAAGTCTTCATCAATCCACTCCATTTCTAAAAGACGAATGATTACCACTTGGGCGCTGATTCTAAATGTTTCGGCAATGTGACGAATTAGATTGATCCAATTTTCATATTCTGTTGCTGGGCTGTAATTCTCTTCAATACATTCCTTAGGCAGTAAAAAGTTACCTGCAAAGCTGTTAGCCCGCCACTCTAATTCATTAGTTTCTTGTTTGAAATAAGTGACCTCCTGTTCCAAGGCTGAATCAAACAAAGCATGGCAGTATTCATGTGCTGCAGAAAAATTCTGACGGTATAGGTCATCAAGGTAGTTAATCAGAATACAGTGACCTGCTGTAGGATGATTTATATATAGCCCTGAAATATTACGGTCTTCTAGCTGTCGCTTAAAAACATGAATATCTTGGTTTCGCATCAGGTCAAAAATATCTCTAATTGGTGATTTTCCTAATTGAAGACGCTCCCTTTCAAACTTAGCTGCTTCTGCACCTTGTTTTTTAAAGTAATTATGACCGAATTGGCGTTGCCCGTAATTTGGAAGAGGGCTGTACTTCTTGTTGAAAATCTCTTGTTCTAGAAAACTTTCATATTCGCATAATCGCACAAATATTTTAATTGCAATTCGATCATTTTTGGAAAGTGATGCATTGAGGCGGAACATTTCTTGTATTTGGGATCTTGCTGAAGGATAATCACCAGTAACAAAATAGCGAAAATCCTCTTGGTATAGAGCTGCTAGTAAGACAACTTGATCACCAGTTGCTTTCTTCTCACCCGACTCAATTTTCAAATAGTCTTCTAAACTGATTTGAAGTCGAAAAGCTGCTTCTGCAGCATCAATGTTTGAGTCTTCACGCACTTCTCGCAGTTTTTTGCCTAGCAATACATAGTCGAATGTCATAGCTTATCTTTCCATTTAGCTGGCAAGCGCTTTGCATCCACAGACCTGAAGCCGTAGACTGTGTTCTATAATACCGTCAGCTCTAACAATAAGCATATAAGAGTAAAATTCTGTTACCAGCAACTATGCGATCGCCCTCTCTCCCTTGCAATCCATGCCAGTTGCATCATGCTACTATGTCCAATAAATTCAACAAGGGGTTCGACAGATGGCTATCGTTCATGATGTAGATTTACCCGATGACTTGTATGAACAGCTACAAGAGCTAGCTATAGCCGAAAACAACTCAATCAACGCCCAAGTCATTACTTTATTACGAAATGCTTTGTCCGCAGCCCAGATAAAGAAAATTGCAGAAGAGCAGAGGCGAAAGAATTTACCAAAACTTTTAGAAGAAAGTCGCCGCCGTCGGGAGCAGCTTCCAACTGATGTCGAATGGCCCGATAGCACCGCCCTGATTAGAGAAGACCGCGATAGATGACGACCCCTATCAGGTGCGTAGTGGATACAAGTGTTTGCATCAAGCACTTTATCCCAGATCCCTTATCCCTGAAAGTTGATCAACTTTTGGCTCATATTGGCAATTCTCAAAATGAATTCTTTGTACCTGACCTGTTTTACATTGAATGTGCCAACACGCTTTGGAAGTATGTTCGTGCAGGACTTTACCCTACCACCAAAGTTTCAGCAGATTTAGCAACTCTGAAGGCTTTTGACTTTCGTGTTGTCTCGACGGTTGACTTGATGGCAGATGCCGTAAGCATCGCCTTGGCTTATAACATTTCCGCCTATGATGCTTCTTACGTTGCCCTTTCACAGCAGGTTGGTGCTACGCTACTGACTCTAGACCAGCGCCTGGTTAGGGCTTTAGGGGCTACGTCTTATGATGTTTGCTTGTTCAATGACTTTGAGATTCCATCGTTGCCCTGAATTTAGAGGAGGAGCAACGCTAACTTACCTTCAGTATCTAAAAGTTAACGAGCAAAATTATCACAAACTTCGTTCAACTAACACCGCATATCTGCTGAACTTACTTAGGTAAGTAGTTCCGTGTATCTGCACTGGTAAGTATTACATTTGCAGTGCTAGCCTGACAGCATTACTCAAAATGCTTTTGTATCAGAAGTTTAACAAATACAGGCAGGTACTGAATGGATCGTGGTAACGAAGAACAAAGTAGCAAATTTATCACTACCGAACCATTAAAAGCTAGCAGTGAAGCAGGTGAGCAAAAAGTTTGGGATGCTGTTAAGAGTGCTTTTTCTGATAGAAACTGTATCGGATACTGGCGCTATCCGATTTTCTCGAAGGTGGGAGAGATTCGTAAGGAACCTGATATCCTCATAGCTGATAGAGAATTTGGTTTAGTGGTTATTGAAGTATTGCCAGTCGCCATTGACCAAATAGTGACTATTAATGATGATATTTGGCAGTTGCAAAACTATCACATCGCAGAAGCTAATCCTTATCAACGAGCCGAACATCAACTGCGAGCATTGATTGCATACACTGACCGCGAATCTGCTATCTGGCGCAGGGTTACTGGAAGATCGCTCGTTGCATTACCTCTGATTACCCAAGAACAATGGCAACAAAAAGGTTTTGACCAACTACCCAACTGTCCTCCTGTGATTTTTCAAGACCAGTTAGGCAAAGTTGGCTTATTGGAACGTATTCAACAAATCTCTTGTGTAGTTCCAGGAGAAAGCCTGGAAGATAAAGACTGGGAATTGCTACTTTCAGTGATTGGCGGGACACCTGTACTTCGTAAACCTCCTCGCGCTACAACCTCAACCACAGGCAAAACCCGCGCCAGCATTATGGACAGTTTGCGCCAAAGGCTATACGAAATAGATTTACAGCAAGAACACATAGGAAAAGAAATTCCCCCAGGACCTCAGCGAATTCGCGGTATAGCGGGTTCAGGTAAGACAGTGCTGCTGTGTCAAAAAGCGGCGATGATGCACCTTAAGCACCCAGACTGGGATATTGCCTTGGTGTTTTTTACGCGATCGCTCTACGAGCAAATTACCGGACTAGTAGATAAGTGGATACGCCGCTTCAGTTGTGGTGAGATGAAGTACGACCATAAGACAAACCAGAAACTGCAAGTACTTCATGCTTGGGGAGCGAGGGAACAACCAGGCTTGTACGGGACGATTTGCGAGTACCACGGTAAAAGACGCGGGACTGTTGCAGACACGAAAGAAAGACAACCTAACCGAGGTTTGGCAGAGTTATGTAAACGGCTACAAGAGGAAATAGAGATTGAGCCGATGTTCGATGCCATCTTGATTGATGAAGGTCAAGATTTAGTAGCGGAAGATGAATTGAAATATGAGGATAAGCAAGCTATTTACTGGATGGCTTATCAAGCATTGCGACCAGTGAGTGAGGAAAAACCAGAGGAGAGGCGCTTAATTTGGGCTTACGATGAAGCACAAAGCCTCGATAGTATAGTAGTGCCAAAAGCTAAAGAGGTATTTGGCGAGAATTTGAGCAATCTTTTGAGCAAGCAACCACAATATCCAGGCGGTATCAAACGTGCTGTAGTGATGCGCCACTGTTACCGCACTCCTGGACCAATTCTCACAACTGCTCATGCCATTGCTATGGGTTTGCTACGCCCAGAGGGAATGGTTTCTGGTATCACAAATAAAACATATTGGGACAGAATCGGTTACGAAGTCACAGGAGACTTCAGGCGTGTCGGTCAGCCAATAACTGTGCATCGACCTCCGCAATATTCACCAAATCCCATTGCTGAACTCTGGGACACACCTGTATTGGAATTTCAAACTTACAGTTCTCGCCAAGAAGAAATCACTGCGTTGGCGCAGAACATCATGCATAACATCGTCCATGATGGTCTTAATCCCACCCGCGATATCTTGGTTGTGATTTTAGGCTCTAATTCCGAGGTAATGGACTTAGAAACTCAAGTGGCGGGATTTTTGATGCAACAGGGCATAGATATCTATATTCCCAGTGCTCCCAGCAGTAATATCTTAAAGTTTGAATGGCAAGTTAGTCAGCCAAACAACTTCTGGTGTGATGGGGCTGTTACAGTCTCTCGTGTCCCTCGCGCTAAGGGAAATGAGGCTGATATGGTGTATGTAGTCGGCTTTGATAATGTGGCTCGCAATGAAAGTGATGTGAATTATCGTAACCAGTTGTTTGTCGCTTTAACCAGGACACGGGGCTGGGCAAACCTGAGTGGTGTGGGCAATTATCCAATGTATGATGAGATGCGGCAAGTTATTACCAGTGGTGACACTTTCACGTTTACCTACAAGCGCCCACCCAAGCGAGATATTGGTGATGCAGATGAAGCATAACAGCGGATAAGGTAGTGGATGTAGCGGATGTCGCGGATAATTTCTCTGTAATTTCCCCAGTCAATCTATCCGTTACATCCGTTATTTTATCCGTTGCTTCACTCTTCAAGGACCTCTACCAAATCTTCAATCATCACATCCAAGGCACGCGCCATCTTCAGGATTGAGGTAAAATCAACCATTGCCAGCCCTGGCGCTCTTGCGTAGTCTATAGGAATCCTATTTGATTCGTGAAAAGTAAGAGACAAGGAGGACAAGGTAGACTTGAGGGAGGTATTTCACAAATGATTTAGGACTGCTATATATCATCAACCAATAATTATTATAATTTTTATAAGTTGATTGTTTTATTTTTTGGAAGTTCCTTATAGCTCTAGAAGCAAGAAAAACAAGAAATTAATTGATGCTATGACGGCTGTATTCAAGGAGGTATCGTAGTGTTGTTAGGTTTCAAAACAGAATTAAAACTGAACAACCAACAACGCATAGCATTGATAAAGCATTGTGGAGTGGCTCGTCATGCCTGGAACTGGGGACTAGCTTTAACTAAGCAAATACTTGACCATAACAAAGCCAATCCTGATTCCAAGATTAAGTTTCCTACTGCTATTGACCTGCATAAATGGTTGATAGCATTGGTGAAATCCGAAAATGAATGGTATTACGAATGCTCGAAATCGACACCACAGCAAGCATTAATGGCTTTGCGTGAAGCCTGGAAGCGTTGTTTTAACAAGACTGCTGGAGTTCCTAAGTTTAAAAAGAAAGGTAGACGTGACTCTTTCACATTGGAAGGTACTGTTAAAATTCTTGGAAACAATAAGATTCAAGTGCCTGTGATTGGTGTTCTCAAAACCTATGAACGACTTCCGCAAGTATTAACGCGCGTTAGCAACAATTAGCCGACAGGCTGACAGATGGTTTATTAGTTTTAGGTTTGATGTAGAGCAACAAAAGTCTGTTTCAAACAGTATTGTAGGCGTTGACCTTGGTGTCAAATCATTAGCTACACTCTCTACTGGTGAAGTAGTCTTAGGTGCTAAATCTTACAAAAAGTATGAAGCCAAGTTAAGCAGAATGCAATGGTTGAACCGCCATAAAATCGTCGGTTCAGCTAACTGGAAAAAAGCACAATTGGCAGTAGCTCGTCTGCACAGAAAGATTGCTAATATCCGCAAAGATACATTGCACCAAGCTACAACACTGCTTGCTAAGAACCACGGCACAGTAGTCATTGAGGACTTGAATGTATGCGGCATGATGGCTAATCATAAACTGGGCTTTGCGCAGTTGCCGATATGTCATTTTTCGAGTTTCGTCGCCAGTTGACCTACAAGTGTGAACTGTATGGTTCTAAGCTCGTTGTGGTTAACCGATGGTTCCCAAGTTCCAAGACTTGTTCAAACTGTGGAACCAAAAAGGAAACACTCGGACTTGATGAGCGAGTGTTTGAATGTGGTCATTGTGGTTTTGTGATTGACCGCGATTTGAACGCTGCAATCAATTTGGAGAACGCGGTCAGTTAGACCGTATGAGCCTGTGGACTGGTGAGTGCCGACACTATCAGAATGAAGCAGGAAGTAGACGAAGCCCAAAATCAACCAACTGGTACAAGTTATCTAGTATAGAAAAGTCCAAGCATGGGTAATTTTGGGTAGGTTTTATATAACGGCAAGTTAGTCGGTTTAATCAAGTTTGCCTTAACAGAATCGACATTGCAGAAACTTCGAGAGAGCTATCGCCACGATTTGGCATTGCTAATGGGTTAGTAGTCGCGTGTCGCAACTACAACCAAATTCCCTATTCCGACACCTTGTTTTTTGCTCGTTCTGCACGCGCCTCGGCGGATGCCATGACTTCGTCCATATTTTCTAGCATCTCGCCTGGGAAATTTTCCAAAACTCTCGTGGAAAGAGCAACCCGACCTTTGCCTTCATCCAAGTCTATGATTATAGCTTTAATCGGCTGACCGACTTGAAACACCTTTTCCAGATTTTCAATAAATTTCTGGCTTATCTGCTTAATATGAAGCAAGGCGCTTGTGCCATCTAAATCCACAAAGACACCAAAGGGTTTGATACCACTGATTTTCCCAAGCACCAGCTGATTCACTTCCAATGTACTGAAGCTAGCAGAACGAGTTGCTATGCGCTGGGAAAGGATAAGCTTATTGTTGCTCTTGTTAACCTCCAAAAAGCCAGCATTGAGAGATTGACCCTTAAGTGCTTCTAAATTATCTCGCTCAACCAAGTGCGATCGCGGAATAAATCCTCGCAAACCCTGAACATTAACGGTAACGCCACCTTTATTGACATTTATTACCCGCACTTGCGTCGTTTGAGAATTCTCCTGCATTTGCGCCAGTCGATCCCAAATGTGCTGGATTTCCAGTTGCTTTCGCGAAAGGGTGACTTGACCTTCTGCATCCTGATCCCTGATGATTAAGAATTCTAAATTCTCATTTAATGGCAGTATCTCGGACAAATCGGTTACTGTTCTCAAAGAAGCCTCATCGCGAGGAACAAACGCCGACGACTTGCCACCAATATCAACATATGCTCCATCAGGATCAAGTTGAAAGACTCTGCCGTTTACCACCTGTCCCTTTTGAAACTGGTAATCGTGTTTTTCCAGTGCTTTGGCAAAGTCGTCCATTGTAAACGACGAATTGGCTTTTTGAGAAAATTGCGCTTCGGAATCCATGACTGTTAAAGATAAATTGCGATTCTAGCTGATGCCACTGGAGTTTTACTCAACGCTAAACAACACTATTCGAGTGACTGTGATTGCTCGTGAAGACTATCATTAGTCATTAGTTCTTTGTAATGACTAATGACTAATGGGTAGGGACGACCTAAATGCAACCAGAACGCAAATCAAATCGGATAGCTAAAGTTGTCCAAACAGTTGTTTTACCTGCTCCCAAGCATCAGCAGCAGCTATAGAATTATAGCTGGCGCGTTGGTCGCAGAAAAATCCGTGGTCAGCTCCATCGTAGCGAAACACACGATGAGGAATGTTGTATTTTTCTAACTCTGCCTCAATTTGGTCTACCTGTTCTATTGGGATACTGGCGTCTTCCATACCAAAGAAGGCATTGAGAGTGCCTTTAATCTCTCTTGTGCGAGAAATGGTAGGCTCTCCACCCCCAAAGGTGCGGGTGGCGATTCCAGCACCGTAGAAGGAAGCGGTAGCCTTAATATCTGGCAGGGTAGAGGCAAGATATGCGACGTGACCGCCAAAACAAAAGCCTATACACCCAAAGCCATCTTTTTTCACCTCAGGGAGGGTTTTGAGATAGTCAATGGATCGTTGGATATCGCTCAGTAACTCTGATGCCTTGGTTTGCATTGCGTAGTTTCTGCCTATTTCAATATCTTGCGGGGTGTAGCCAGTTTCAAAACCAGGGGCAATTCGTTGGAACAGTGCAGGTGCAATTGCGACATAACCTTCCTGGGCAATACGTTCTGTAACGTTCCGAATGTGGGAGTTGATTCCAAAAATTTCCTGCAATACCACAACTCCTGGATAAGAACCTTCTTGAGAAGGCTTAGCTAGATAGGCGTCGATTTGCAAATCATCTTGCGAAACTTTAATAGTTGTGGTATGTATTGCTCGCTCTGCCATAATAGGTTTTACCAGTGCTGTGTGATTATGAAGAAATAGCTATGCCAAGATGTCAAGGCGATCTCCAATCAAATTATCAACTACGAGTAACAACCACACCAGAATTTTCCCAAAGAGAAATTCAATATATAAGTAAAATATTTGACAGTTAGCATTCGCAGCTGGTCATATGCAGCTACTATCATGCAGGAGCTTTGGTGATGATTCAGTTTCGTATACAGCCAGACAGTGAAATCCCCGCATCAAACCAGCTGTTTAATCAAATTCGGTTTGCGATCGCCTCTCGGCAATATCCACCTGGATATAAACTACCGAGTACGAGAGCGCTGGCAATGCAGACAGGCTTGCATCGTAATACCATTAGCAAAGTGTACCGTCAATTGGAAGACGACGGACTTGTAGAAAGTCTTGCTGGGTCAGGGATTTACGTCCGCGCCCAGGGTCATGAGGGTGGTAGTAGGCTGCAATCACCGATTCTCAAAGAATATCCTCAAGCATACAAAGTTGTTCAGCTTGCACTAGACGAGCTCCTTTCTCAAGGCTGTTCCCTCAATCAAGCCCGTGAGTTATTCTTGGCGGAAGTTGATTGGCGCTTGCGTTGTAGTGCGCGAGTGTTGGTTGCAGTTCCAACTCAGGATATCGGTGTTGGGGAATTGATGGTCTATGAATTAGAACAAGCCCTGAAAATACCAGTGCAGTTGGTAGCGATGGAACAATTAGCGGCTGTGCTAGATCAAACTTCCTCAGCGACAGTTGTCACCAGTCGGTATTTTATTGGCGAGGTGGAAGTCATCGCCGCACCTAAAGCTGTGCGCGTCATACCCCTTGACATTCATGACTACGCCAACGAATTCAACCAGTTTAAAAACCTACCTAAAGACAGTTGCCTTGGCATAGTCAGCATCAGTTCTGGAATTCTTCGAGCTGCAGAAGTTATCCTCCACGGTTTACGGGGGGATGAAATACTGGTGATGACTGCACAACCAAAAGATGCTTACAAACTTCAGGCGATCGTCAAGCGAGCACAAGTCATTTTTAGCGTAGATCAAGTGAGTTTTTCTGCGGTGCAAGCTGCTATGCAAGCTGCTATGGATGACATTATTCGCCCACCTAAACACATGACTAGCGAAAAATATATTGGTACCAACTCGATTAACTTGCTCAAACGAGAGCTGGGTTTGGGTTGAATGATCAAGAGTGAATTATGAATACGGCAATTCCCAATTCATAATTCACTCATTCATAAGCCAATTTTCTATCCTAATCTTTGCTCTAGTTGCAAGAACTCTCGCACGCGTTTGAGGTAAGTAGCTGAGTCTTCCAACATAGGGAAATGAGCCGTATTGCGAATCAAGCAAAATTCTACTTTATCGTTCAGTGCCGCTGCCTGACGACCCATTTTGGCTGGAATAATTTTGTCGAACTCGCCCGCCACCAGTAGTGTAGGCACCGTCAGCTGAGCAAATTCCTGCGGCATTAACTCAGATGCGGCTTTACTAACAGATGTAAAAATTGTACCCAAAGCAGCATCGTAGTCTGCTATGAGAAAATCCTGCAAGAAAGCCCGACGTTCTGCTGCTGGTATAGCACGGTGTAGAAATCGCGCCATAAACATCCGGTCAACAAACGGTATTTTCTCCAGCCACTGCGGACGAAATTTGACCACGTAGCCACCGAATTTATGAAAAGCTGTAAATGCTTTTTCGTCATACTCAAAAATACCGCTACAGGTGAGAATTGCTCTTTCCACTCGTTGGGGGTAGCGGTTGAGAAACAAAGTAGCAATGGACGCTCCCATCGAATGAGCATTGATATACACGCGTTGGAGCTGCAACTCATCTAGCAAAGCTGCCAAGTCGTCAGCGTATTCCTCTAGCTCATAAGTTAACTCTTGGATTGCTACAGATTCTGCCTGTGGTGAGTGCAACTCGACAGACTCAACCACAGCTTCACTCGCTTTGGCTACAGTTGGTTGTCCACGGGAACGCCCAAATCCCCGTAAATCGTAAAGTAAGCAATCAAATTCTTCTGAGAAAGCATCAGCGGTACTTCGCCAGTACCGATTGGAACCAGCCCAACCGTGAAGAAAAACCATCACAGGCTTGTCTTCAGTCTCCGATGGCTTTTTTATCCACTCGTAGTAATGGTCAACACCACGAACGTTTATATAAGGCATTTGTCAAAAGTCAAAAGTCAAAAGTCAAAGATCAAGAGTTAACAGTATTTTACTCATGACTAATGACTAATGACTAATGACAACTATGCTGATTCTGGTTTCGGTAGTGTGGATGGGTGTATCAGGAGTTCGGCGGTGGAACGCTTCTCTACCATTTCCCGGGTGACTGTGCAACGAGTCACATCTTTGCGCGAAGGCAACTCGTACATCACTTCTAGCATCAGTTCTTCCACAATGCCGCGCAGCGCCCTCGCGCCGGTTTTGCGGCGGTAGGCTTCTTGAGCAATAGCTCGCAGAGCCTCTGGTTTAAACTCTAGCTGGACATTATCCATCTTCAGCAGCTTTTGGTACTGCTTAACTAAGGCACTACGCGGTTGGGTGAGAATCGCCATCAGCGCTTCTTCATCCAGTGGTTCTACCACCGCCACCATTGGTATGCGCCCAATAAATTCCGGAATCATGCCGAATTTCACGAGGTCATCCGGTTCGAGATTGCGCAGAGTATCTGCTGTACGCTTGTCCTTGGTCTGACCTTCTCCAGGTTGTACAAACCCTATTGACTTTTTGCCAGTTCTCTGCTCTACGACCTTTTCTAAACCGACGAAAGCACCGCCACAGACGAACAAGATGTTGCTCGTATCAATCTGGATGCAGTCTTGATAGGGGTGCTTGCGTCCTCCTTGGGGTGGTACGTTGGCGACCGTCCCCTCTAACATTTTCAGTAAAGCTTGCTGTACACCTTCGCCAGAGACATCTCGGGTAATTGAGGGATTCTCACTCTTGCGAGCAATCTTATCGATTTCGTCGATGTAGATAATTCCCCGCTGCGCTTCTTCTACATCCAAGTCTGCTACTTGCAACAGTCGTAGCAAGATATTTTCCACATCTTCTCCCACGTACCCTGCTTCTGTTAGCGTAGTGGCATCAGCAACGGCAAAGGGGACATCGAGAATTTTTGCCAGTGTTTGTGCTAACAGAGTTTTGCCGCAGCCCGTCGGACCAATGAGTAGAATGTTGGACTTTTGGAGTTCTACAGCATCATCCAAACCTTTGCCACTGCCTTTAGACTGAACCAATGCTAGCCGCTTGTAATGGTTATAAACTGCGACTGAAAGCACTTTTTTGGCTTCGTCTTGACCAATGACGTGTTCGTCTAGGTACTTTTTAATCTCTCGTGGCTTAGGTATTTGATTCAACGAGAGATTAGAGGAACGAGCACGGCGTTTCTGAGGTGGTTCTGACCTGGGTGCTGGTTGCGACGATGCTGCCGCATTTGTGTCGAGTAACTCCTCATCCAGGATTTCATTACACAAGTCTACGCATTCATCGCAGATGTAGACTCCCGGTCCGGCGATTAGTTTACGAACCTGCTCCTGAGACTTGCCGCAAAATGAACACTTTAAATGGGAGTCGTACTTAGACATACCAGCCTCTTATTTGACAATGGTGACGTTTTCCCCTGGAGAGGGAAGATTTTGCCTGGAGATGACCTGATCAATCAACCCATAATTTTTCGCCTCTTCAGCCGACATGAAGAAATCGCGATCAGTATCGGCTTCGACTCTTTCTAATGGTTGACCAGTATGAGTCGCCAATAACTGATTCAACTTAGACTTATGATAAAGAATTTCTCTGGCTTGTATCTCGATGTCAACGGCTTGTCCTTGTGCACCACCCAGTGGTTGGTGAATCATGATCCGCGAATCAGGAAGAGACATCCGTTTACCCGCCGTTCCTGCTGCTAACAAGAACGCTCCCATGCTCGCGGCTAATCCAAAACATATCGTGACTACATCAGGACGGATTTGCTGAATAGTATCATAAATAGCCATACCTGCTGTCACCGAGCCACCAGGAGAATTAATATACAGTTGAATATCCTTTTCGGAATCTTCAGCATCTAGAAACAACAACTGGGCAACAATTGAGTTGGCAACGTTATCGTCTATTGGCGTTCCTAAGAAGATAATCCGCTCCCGTAGCAAGCGAGAGTAGATGTCGAAAGCGCGTTCTCCCATGCCAGATTGTTCTACCACCATCGGGACGATGTTGTTAGGACTGTCTAGGGAGTAGAGTTTAAAGTCACTCAAACTGTTAAATTGGTAGTTTCCCGATTGCGATACAAGCATAAAAGAACGTTTCACACTAAGTGTAACAATGGTCGAGACAGCAACAGCTGCCTTTTTAAGGAATTTGATTTTTGATGTGGCTATGTGTTAACCATTATGCCTCATATAAATTCTTATCGTGTAAAACAGTATCAAACCAAGGGTGTTACGTACACTGTTACTTATTTAAAATTTCTTAGACTTCCACCTTAGGACAGGGAGTGAGGGAGGGAGGGAGAGAGCGAGGGAGAAATTCCAAATTCCAAATTTTGAATTGATCTGTCCCCGTGTCCTCTTTCCCTTGTCCCCTTGTCATCTATTGTGCCTCTGTTGACTCTGTGTCTTGTGGTGAGATTTCTGCACTAACTTGGGGGGTTTGTTCTACTGTTTCAGTTGCAGCATCTGAGTCAGCAGCTTTGACTTCTTCAGTCTCAGTCTCAGTTTCAGTTTCTGCTGCACTCAAAGAACCTTCAGGGACTAATTCAACCGTTGAGCGTTCTAAAAGCCAATCGATGATTTTCTCGGTCAACAATTCGTTTTCTACGACTTCACGCAGTCTATCCTCATCAACATCTTTTTCGGCGTACTGTTCCATCAATTCTTTGACTCTGGCTTCGATTTCATCCGCTGACACTTGGATGGACTCGCGTTTACCAATTTCCCGCAGCGCCAGAGAACGCTTAATGCGCTCAACTGCTTCACCGCGAGAACGTTCCCGCAACTGGGGAATCACATCTTGGGTAAACAATTTCTTAATATCAAGCCCCTGTTGAGAAAGCCGCATGGCTGTTTGCGTCAGCATCGCATCCACTTCCTGCTGAATCATTGATTCTGGCAAGTCAACTTCTACGTGCTTGAGCAGTTCACCTAACAAGGCTTCTTGCTTGTTCGCTTTTGTTTTCTGTTCAGCCTCTTTTTGAAAACGCTCTTCCAAAGAAGAGCGCAAATCTGCTAGAGTCTCGTAATCGCTGACTTCTTGGGCAAAGTCATCATTCAATTCGGGCAGTTCTTTTTCCTTCAGTTCTTTGATTGTTACGGTGAAAACAGCCGGTTTTCCTGCTAAATCTTCATTTGCGTAAGGGTCTGGAAACTGAGCTGAAACTTCTCTGGTTTCTCCAGGATTCATTCCCACTATCCCTGTCACAAAGCCGGGAATGAATTTGTCCTCCTGCATCTCTAATTGGAAATCAGTTGCTTCGCCGCCAGGTATTGGCTGGGGTTCTGTTGTTTCGTCTTCACCCTCGGATGCAACCACAACACCTTTAAAATCCACGACAGCAACATCACCTATCTGTGCTGAGCGTCCTTCCACAGGAATTAACGTCGCCATTTCTTGGCGTTCGCTTTCCAAAACTTTGTCCACTTGCTCTGGATCGTATTTGACTTCCTCGGCTTTGACTTGCAAACTCGTATACTCACCCAGATTGGGTTCTGGTGGCACATCTACAGATGCAGCAAATGTTAGGGGTTTGCCTGGTTCATAATTGTTAATCAATTCCTCAAATGAGGAGCGCAGCTGTGGTTGACCAAGCGCCTGGATTTGTTCTTGTTCTAGCGCTTGCTCAATGCCATATTGAATTAATTCTTCTAGAGCTGCTGCCTTGATTCGAGTGACGCCAAGGCGCTGTAACAATATTTGCCGAGGAACCTTGCCCTTGCGAAACCCAGGAATATTTGCAGTACTGGCTAAGTTTTTAACAACTTTTTCGTAAGTTTCCTTGGTCTTTTCTGGCGTAATCTCTATTTCTAGACCAATTTGACTGGCGGGAAGTTTTTCCTGGGTAACTTTCATGCTATGTCTCTATTCTTGGTATTTCTTTTTACTAATTACGTGATTTGGCGCAAGGGAATAGCGTCTTTTAAGTTAAAGTTTCCTGACTTGGATGAAAGATGCCAACTGTTGACCCAAGTGTAAACTATGGACTTAGAAGTATCCACTTCTTGCTGAATCCGGTGCCTCTAGACAAGGATACAACACCTGAAGATTTTCTCCACAGAGTTCTCCAAGGGCTTGTATCCCGTTTATTCCTTCCTTTGTGCATCCTTCATCCTTTACCCTTTAGTTGCTAAAAGTTCTTGACATTTTAGCGCTAACTAGTTTAGCAATTTCAACTCTAAATTGTTTTTTACCAAAGGGTTAACACCGTGATATCCTGTTTCTAAACCAGCAGTTCGCATTTCCATTGTTGTAACGTTGGTGCTGGCTGCTTCGTAGGACTGAGCGAGAGCTTATGCTTAGCTCCTGCCTCGCTTAAAGCTGTCGCTGATCGCCTTGCTGGTTTCAGTCCATTTGAATCATAGTACACCAATCATCAAGACGAACGCATCTTAAAGACACCAATAGCTGTCTGAAGCTAATATGCATCAAGCTTGTGTCATGCTGACGTTGAAAGATGGTCTGCTGTATAATAGATATTTTAAGTGAGTCGCAAGTTCAGTCATAAATCATTATAAATTGCAACATTAATCAGGATAAGTAAGAAAATAAATGTATTAAATTAAGAATTACAATCATTTGCAAAAAATAATCAAACTATTAAAAAATTTATTTAATGTCTGCTATTGCCATTGAAACTTTGAATTTTTACAAGAAATTGCACATAATAACATCTAGTAAAGGAGGAAGCCAGTTTGTCTAAATCCTACCGTGTAGCTATTTTGGGAGCGACTGGTGCCGTTGGCAAAGAGTTGCTGGAATTATTAGAAAGTCGAAATTTCCCTGTTTCTGACATAAAGTTATTGGCTTCCGTTCGCAGTGCAGGGCGATCGCTGCCTTTTAAGGGGGAAAATTTGCCTGTAGAGGCAGTCAGCGAAAAAGCCTTTGAGAATGTGGATCTGGTGCTGGCAAGTGCAGGCGGTTCCACATCGAAAACATGGGCACCAAAAGCTGTCGCTCTTGGTGCTGTGGTGATTGATAACTCCAGCGCGTTTCGCATGAACCCAGAAGTTCCTTTGGTGGTTCCAGAAGTGAATCCGCAAGCTGCATCTGACCACAAAGGCATTATTGCCAACCCCAACTGCACGACAATTTTGATGACACTAGCAGTGTGGCCTCTACATAAAGTTTCACCAGTGCAGCGGCTGATCGCCGCAACCTACCAATCTGCTAGTGGCGCTGGTGCTCAAGCAATGGAAGAAGTGAAAACCCAAGCAAGTGCCATTTTAGAAGGCAAGCAACCTGTTGCTGAAGTATTTCCCTATCCATTAGCGTTTAATGTCTTCCCGCACAACACCCCGTTGAACGATTTGGGGTACTGCGAGGAAGAAATAAAAATGGTTAACGAAACTCGTAAAATTTTTGGCAATCAAGATATAAGAATTACTGCAACTTGTGTACGGGTACCCGTACTACGTAGCCATTCGGAAGCGATTAACCTAGAATTTGAGGTACCATTTAGCCCAGATAAGGCAAGAGAAATTCTAAGTCAAGCACCTGGTGTGAAATTGGTGGAAGATTGGAAGGCAAATCATTTTCCTATGCCAATTGAAGCGACAGGTCGAGATGAAGTTTTGGTAGGGAGAATTCGTCAGGATATTTCTCACCCGTGCGGCTTAGAACTGTGGCTATGTGGCGACCAAGTCCGTAAAGGTGCAGCTTTGAATGCCATACAAATTGCTGAGTTATTAGTAGAAAAAAATCTGCTCAAAAGAGCGGTAGCCGTAAGTCAGAAGTCATAAGTGATAAGTTATTTGGTCATCGGTATTAGACAAATAACAAATAACAAATGACAGACGAAGAATTAAGGCGCTTGCTAAAGCAAAGAAAGTAATAGTCAGATAGATTATTACAATAGAAAACCACCAAAACCCAAAAAAACAAAGAACAAAGAGGAATATTTAGGAGTGAAAAGAGGGTGGTAGATTTTGGCAGAGTTCTAACCGCTATGATTACGCCGTTTAAAGAAGACGGCAGTGTTAATTATGATGTAGCAGCAGCACTGGCAGCACATCTAGCTGACAACGGTACGGAGACACTCGTGGTATGTGGCACCACGGGAGAATCTCCTACGTTGAGCTGGGAGGAAGAATACCAGTTGTTTTGTGTGGTGTTGCAGGCGGTGGCGGGAAAAGCTTCTGTGATAGCAGGGTGTGGGTCCAATTCCACTAAAGAAGCAATTGCCGCTACCCAAAAGGCGGTTAAAATAGGAGTACATGGCGCACTGCATGTTGTTCCTTACTACAACAAACCACCGCAAGCGGGGCTTTATCAGCACTTTAAGGCGATCGCTCAAGCTACGCCTGACCTACCTGTGCTGTTATACAATATTCCTGGTCGTACCGGTCAAAATCTTCAACCAGAAACAGTTGCTCGGTTAGCAGAGATTGACAACATTGTCGGGATTAAGGAATCTACCGGCAATATAGACCAGGCAAGTGAAATCCGTCGCTTGACGCCAAAAGAATTCCAGATATACTCTGGAGATGATTACATGACTTTGCCTCTCTTAGCAATAGGGGCGAAGGGTGTCGTCAGTGTGGCTTCTCATCTGGTAGGAAACCAACTACAAAAGATGATTCAAGCCTTTGATGCGGGTAAAACTGAAGTAGCCAGGGAAATACATCTCCAATTCTTCCCTCTGTTTAAAGCTTTATTTGCAACTACAAACCCTATCCTAGTCAAGAAAGCACTGAAACTTTTAGGTTGGGAGGTTGGTTCAACTCGTCCGCCCTTGTGCGAAGCTGACTCAGAAGTCAGTCGAAAGTTAGAAGTGGTTCTCAAAGAGCTAGGTCTAATTTAGCAGCAAGTTGTTGAAGGCGCTCAGGGCTCGTTAGCGGAAGATATTTATAAAAAGTTGGTGCGTAATTTTACCAAAATCCAGGTGAAAAGCCTGTGCTACGAGTGAATCAATAGATTATGAATTGTGAGCTTTTAAAGCCCAATTAATTAAACAACAATTGAATATTTCATAAAAATTCAACTGTTTTCAGAGTGATTTCATAGATTGGTTGTCTTGTGAGTTTTACAAGAGCGTTAAATTCCACATCTAAAAAGACAAAGAACAATCTCTAAATTTCAAATTTTTAACGACAAAGAACAATCTAAGGAGAAAATGGCTAAAAACGAATCTTTAGCCGCCCTAAAAATCATTCCGTTGGGCGGTTTGCATGAAATTGGTAAAAATACTTGTGTTTTCGAGTATGACGACGAAATTATCTTGTTAGATGCAGGATTGGCTTTTCCCACAGACGGGATGCATGGAGTCAATATTGTTCTTCCAGACATGACTTATGTGCGGGAAAATCGCCATAAAATTAAAGGCATGATTGTGACCCACGGTCATGAAGACCATATCGGTGGGATAGCCTTTCACTTGAAGCAATTTGACATTCCCGTGATTTACGGTCCCAGATTAGCACTGGCAATGCTAGAGGGCAAATTGGAAGAAGCCGGGGTGCGCGATCGCACAGAGTTAAGAAGCGTCGTTCCCCGCGATCTGGTGCGAATTGGCAAACATTTCTTTGTAGAATACATTCGCAATACCCACTCCATCGCTGATAGCTTTACTGTAGCCATTCATACACCTCTTGGCGTGCTTATCCACACAGGGGATTTCAAATTTGACCACACACCTGTGGATGGTGAGCATTTTGACTTGCAAAGGCTCGCCGAACACGGTGAAAAAGGCGTACTGTGCTTGATGAGCGACTCAACGAACTCAGAAGTCCCAGGATTTACGCCTTCAGAACGTTCTGTGTTTCCAAATCTGGATAGAGTATTCAGTCAAGCCACTGGGCGACTATTCGTGACCACCTTTGCTTCCAGCGTGCATCGCATTAACATGGTTTTGCAGCTAGCGCAGAAGTATAACCGCGTCGTCACCGTGGTCGGACGTTCGATGCTCAACTTGATTGCTCACGCCCGCAATCTAGGTTATATCAAGTGTGAGGATAATCTATTTCAGCCGTTGCACGTTGTCCGGAATCTCCCTGAGGAAAATGTGCTGATTTTGACGACTGGCTCTCAAGGTGAGCCAATGTCAGCAATGACCCGGATTGCTAATCAAGAACATCCCCACATCAAAATCCGACAAGGAGATACGGTAGTATTCTCAGCTAACCCAATTCCTGGAAATACGATCGCCGTAGTCACCATCATCGATAAATTGATGATGCAGGGGGCAAACGTTATCTATGGTCGGGACAAAGGAATTCACGTCTCCGGTCATGGATGTCAGGAAGACCAAAAGCTGATGATTGCTCTAACCAGACCTAAGTTCTTCCTACCAGTTCACGGTGAACATCGGATGCTGGTGAAGCACGCCCAAACGGCTCAGAGTATGGGTATTCCCGCTGAAAACATGGTGATTATTCAGAATGGGAATATCGTCGAACTCACTGAGGAATCCCTCCGTGTTGCTGGTAAAGTGTCAGCTGGTCTAGAACTGGTGGATACTTCCGGTAGTGGTATGGTCAGCGCCAAAGTCCTGCAAGAACGGCAACGTATGGCAGAAGAAGGAATTGTCACAATTGCGACGGCAATAGATTGGAATGGCAAGCTGATGGCGAAGCCAGAAATTCACCTGCGAGGTGTTGTAACGAGCGTCGAGCGCTCCTTGTTGCAAAAGTGGATACAACAGCGGCTCGAAGAAATCCTCACCGTGCGCTGGTCAGCATTTGCCCCTTCTTTTGATGGCGACCAGCCAGAGGTAGATTGGGGTGGATTACAAGAGGTTTTGGAGCGGGAACTAGCACGCTCTTTGCGAAAGGAACTGCATTGTCAACCATCCGTAACTTTATTGATGCAAATTCCTGATGAACCTCCTGTGAAAGTTTCTGATGGCAGAAGGCGTCGCACCCGTACTGCTGCTCAAGTTGCATCGTAAGAAGTGCTGAGGAGCCACTGCGGTGCAGGGGTTTCCCCAAGTGTGCACGCGTGGCGTTGCTGAGTGGGAATGACTCACTCAGCACTAAAAGGACATAACAAATCTTTGAATTGTGGTGCGTTAGGACAAAGTTCTAACGCACCATTCTACTGTGTCAACTTTGAATTGAACGCTTCAAGAAACCTGGTTTCTCAAAGAATTTCTGTCCCTACTGGGAGTACGGCTTACTTCAACAATGCTGTTGACATTCACAACATTATTAGCCTGAGCATCGAAACTGGACGATTGATTGTGCGCGATCGCGCACAAGTATCAGCTTCTACTTTTGGTGGTAAGTCAGCCCTAACACACTGTAGATTGCAAATTGTCGCAGGAGAATCACAAATTTATCAAGCTATTGTCAGCAGCGATATAGCTATCAGCAAAATTACTCATATTCCAATGTAAGATTACCACTTTTAAACTCGGAGTGAGAATCTGGGTGAAATCACTGAAAAATAGCTTGAGAAAATGGTGATTCCCGATTTCCACCAAATTTTCTCTCCTTTATTCTATCTATCTCCCACTTAGCCTCTCTTAAATACAAGTATTTTTTTGCGAGGAAGGATGTAATATTTAAAGGTTGCTATCAATGTAGAATTTACGCAGTTTGGCTAATAGCTCATAACTGCCTGATAGCCAAATTTCAGTATTTTTACTTACGCATAAATACTGTTATTAAATTTCTCATGAAGTTTTTGTAAATATTACATTGCCCTCTACCAAAAGGTAGATGTCTTCATTAGAATTTTATCTGTGTCAAGTTATAAACAAGATATCCATATCATACTTCTGAGGAAAAGCAAATTATTGTTAACTTGACGTAATATAGAACAAGTACTGATGCAAGTAGCTACGAAATCATCAGATTAGACAAATCATCAGATTGCATCTGAGTCAGGACAAGATTCTTCCGGGACAAGTCGTGGCAATGTTGTAGATGTTCATCGGGCAGTTCAGGAGCCTCAATTCAATAGAGGAGTGAACCATGAAGGTATACCATAATACCACAAAAAACATTTTCTTGGCAAGCTGGGTGTTGATCAATCAAGCACAAGGTGAGGCTCAACAAACCCAGTTGCGCCGTCCTTTCGCCAAGCCTCACTTTGATATTCTCCAACCCATACGCCGTAGGTTAGAGAACATTCAAGTTCGCGATCGCCAACTCGCTCATCGCTTGTGCAAGGTGATTCCTTCCCAGTGTCCCTTTGAGCGGGATGTGAAATTTTTGGGGAAAACCCTGTTTCATATTCCGCCAATGTGCAAGCTCAACCCCGTATATGAAGAAGTGGTTGGCTTACGTTTCCGAGCGCTGTGCTATCTAGCAGATGAATGTGGCGAGGATGTCACACAGTACTGCTGATAAATGAGCTTCTTGCTAAGGACTCATCCAGACTGTTTAGTAGTTAGTAGTTAGTGGTTGGTACAAAAACTCATAGCCAACGGCTAACAACTAACAACTAGCAATAGCTCATAACTATTGACTGTTTTTTTCCCATTCTGTAATTGCATTTTGCGCTTTTTTATATGCGGCTGTTCCCTCTGGAACTAGAGCAGCGGTTGCAATTGCGGCTTGAAATTCTCTTCGCGCGGCTCTTGTTTTAGCAAGCTGCAAAATATTTTCACTCCAGCTGTCAATAGATTTTTGGGCAACATCAAACCCTGGTTCACCTTGTGGGACTTTTTTGGCAACTTCTATAGCGCGATTGTAGCTAGAAGCCTGTCCAGACCGAATTAAGCCAACCGCAGCATCGATCAGGGTTGTATTGCTAACATACTGTTTTGCTTCTAGCCGCCACTGGTTAATAGATGTTTGTGCTTTTGGGTATACAAGTTGGTCTTTGGGGACTAACTGTGCTGCTGAGATAGCACCCGCATATAGTTTTTGCTTAGCACGATCTTGGGCTAAATCTAAAATCATCCGGCTCCAAATCTTGATGTTGTCTTGAGCTTGTGTGTACAGCGGTTCACCTGGCTGAATTTTACGAGCCGTATTAATAGCTTGCCTCAAATCGCTAGCCTGAGTTGGACTCAGGGACATTTTCTCCAATTCCAACAGTGCTTGGTTACGCTGTTTCGATTCGTCAGCACTTGGAGTGACTTGTGAGCTAGAAGTGACTTGAGGAGTTGATTGGATTTCTGGTTGGGCTAGTACGATTGGTGATGCTGTGGGGCTGGGTTTTGGTGATACTTTAACTACCTTTGTGTTATTGCTTGCAAGCTTGGAGGACGCTGGTAATATCTGGGCTAACTTGCGATCGCGCAACAAAACAACCACGATTAAGCATAGAAGAAGTATTGTAGCTATGCTCCCCAGTAGAAGGTGCGGCAAGAATTGGTTGTTTGATGACCTTTTGTGGGGATCGGGGGATGAGGGGGATGAGGGGGATGAGGGAGTGAGGGAGTGAGGGAGTGAGGAGGATGAGGAGGATGAGGGAGTGAGGGAGCTGGGGAGCTGAGGAGATGGGGAGATGGGGAGTGAGGGAGCTGGGGAGCTGGGAAGCTGAGGAGATGAAAGACTATTGTTTGGCGCTACTTGTGCTAGTTCCTTGACTCTTGGTTCGCTTTTCTCCTCCAATTGCGGCGAGATAACCTGCGGCTTTGATACAAAAATAGTGATGGGGGTTTGTGTGGGACGCCAGTAGTGTTGACATAGTTCTGGCGTGCGAACACTCAGGTATTTTTCTAAATTCGCCAAATTGGTACGATTGCCATAACGCAAAGCTTCTAACAGCGCTGCTGTAAAGAATCCGTGACCTAATTCGCTACTTTCGTGAGAAAATTCGTCTGGTTGACAAGAAAGAATAATAGGAATTTGTAGTTCTTTGGCTAGTTCTATCGTTTCTTTGCCAACGCGAGCATCTGCGTGGGTTCCAAAAGCACGGTTAATATCGAACAATAGCAATGCATCAAGGGCAGCAACTTGCAGACTTTGCATTAATGCTCGCACTTCTATACCCGTCTCTTCGATGCGATTGGGATCACCTTCGACTGGCATTAAGTAATCTTGTCCCTTGTGGTTGACGCCATAACCGCTAAAGAAAAACCACAATCGGTCTTGTGGTCGCCAGCAAGTGGCGGCTAAATCTTCAAACAACAGGAAAATATTCTCTTTAGTGGGATAGGTAGACCTCTCTCGAAACGGTGGCGAAGTCTCTGTCATCAGCAGACACTGTTGCGGCAAAAAACCACCTTGTGTCACCAAAAAATCTCTGATCGCCTCGGCATCTGTTTGGGCGCAACTTAAAGGTTGAAAGAACTGATATTGATTGATGCCAATTGCGATCGCCCAATTATTTGCCATCGCGATTTTTGTTACTCGTTGTTTACTTGCTTTTTGGTAGTGGTTGGCTTTGTGAAAAGAACAAGCCTAACCTACGTCATAATAGTCTAGCTAAACCACAGATCACCAGTACTGCCCCAGCGATACCTCAATTCGGGTGCTGTTGATCCAAGGGGAAGGACTGGATCTATGAATGTTCCCCCACCGTTGGCTCCTCCTGCACCAGATGCAAGCAAAATAGTGATTTTTACCCAATGACTCACTGCATTTGTTTCTATGCCTTAGAATAAAAAGGTTGTCTATATTTGCAGTATCCGTTACAATGGCTGTTCCAAAGAAGAAAACATCCAAGTCTAAACGAGACAAACGTCGAGCTACATGGAGGCGCAAAGCCGCAGTTGAAGCGCAGAAAGCTCTTTCTCTGGGCAAGTCTATTTTGACTGGACGTTCTACATTTGTCTATCCAACTGCTGAAGAAGAGGAAGAAGAGGAATCATAATTCCTAAGTTAAAAGTCCTGAGGGTTGAGTCCATAGTCAAAAGTCTAGAGTCCTTTGACTCCATGACTATTGACTAATGACTAACTATCACCTCTGACTGATTAACAAATAACCCTATAAAAATTAGAGTGTCTTCAGAAAAGCTATTTTTCTGTGACTATGGTAAGAAAATTTTTTCAAAAGCCTACACAGCAAGAGGGCGATCGCGTTCCTCCTGGTCAGTACTTGACCAAGGGATTTCCTGTATTAACCTACGGTGCAACTCCGCAAATTAGCACAGATGAGTGGGAGTTTCGGGTATGGGGTTTGGCAAAAGGAGCAACCTTTACCTGGTCAGACTTTATGGCGCTTCCCCAGCACGAATTCACAGCAGATTTCCACTGTGTCACGCGCTGGTCAAAACTTGATGTCAAGTGGACTGGGATCAAGGTTACAGACTTTATGAAACTCATTGAGGTAGACCCCAAAGCTGTTCATGTTATGGAACACTGCTATGGTGGCTATACTACCAATCTCCCATTGGAAGACTTTGTGCGGGAAGAAAACTTCTTTGCTTTTAAAGTCTTTGGAGAACCGTTACCAGCAGAACATGGTGGTCCACTGCGGCTTGTCGTTCCCCACCTCTACGCCTGGAAAAGTGCCAAGTGGATTAATGGTTTGGAGTTTCTAGAACGTGAGGAATCAGGTTTTTGGGAACGCAATGGCTATCACCGCCGTGGTGAACCCTGGGCGGAGGAACGATATAGTTAGTGGTTTTGGGTTTTAGTTGTAGAGACGCGCCAGGTTGCGTCTCTACATTAAACCTCTTGTAAAAGTCAATTTTGTGAAAAAACCACAGATGGACACAGATGGACACAGATAATTTATCTGCGTTTATCTGCGTCCATCTGCGGTTTTAAATATCTATTAATCATACTTTTGCAAGAAGTCTATTAATTAGAAGTTATGAATTATAGCAGTCCTATTTGATAGGTAAAAATTATCAACCGCCAAGACGAGCCAGCGCTGCAGGAGGGTTTCCCGACAGCAGGCGACTGGCGTCGCCAAGAGCGCCAAGAAAAGAGGAAGAGAGAATTTTACGAATGATTTAGGATTGCTATATCAATTTTGATTCTTGACTCTCCACGCATACTCCTAACTGTTAACCAATAAGTCGCTTCAGTGTAGATAACTTGTCTTTATAGGGAGGGTATAACAATTTGAAGTCCAGCAGAAAAGATTTGTGCAACACACTTTTGTAATGGGAAAAGGTGTCAAAGCTGAATTTACCGTGATACTTACCAATTCCGCTATCACCCACGCCGCCGAATGGTAACGATGAAACAGCAACGTGCATCACTGTGTCGTTAATACAAACTCCACCAGATGAGGTTTCCTGCAAGACTCGTTGTTGCAGGTTTTTGTTATTAGAAAATAAGTACAAAGCCAAGGGTTTTGATTTAGAGTTAATTAAGTCAATGGCTTCTGTTATATCGGTATATTCAATGACAGGAAGAATCGGACCAAAAATTTCTTCCTGCATTACGGAGTCTCTCAAGGAAACATTATCAAGAACTGTGGGAGCAATATAAAGTTCCGAAGGATTAGTTTCTCCCCCAATGCGAATTTCGCCATCTTTCAAGAGGCTAACTAACCTGTCAAAATGTTTTTGATGGATAATCCTAGCATAATCAGAACTGTTGGCAGGATTATCTCCATAAAATTCTTGCAGGCGTTTTTGAATTTCATCTAACAAATTTTCTTTGATTTTTTTATCAACTAAAAGATAGTCAGGTGCGATACAAGTTTGTCCAGCGTTGAGAAACTTTCCCCAAGTAATGCGTCTGGAAGTGTGTTCGATATTGATGTCAGAATCTACAATGCAAGGGCTTTTGCCGCCCAGTTCCAAAGTAACGGGTGTCAAGTGTTTTGCCGCTGCTTCCATGACTATTTTGCCTACAGCTGTACCACCAGTAAAAAAGATGTGGTCAAACTTTTCTGCTAGGAGTTGTTGACTTGTTTGCACACCTCCTTCTACCACAGCAATATAAGCCGGGTCGAAATATTTTTCCATCATCTGACTTAAAAGACGAGAGGTGTGGGGTGCAAGTTCTGAAGGTTTGAGAATTGCACAGTTGCCTGCGGCAATAGCACCTACCAATGGCGAGATAATTAATTGAAATGGATAATTCCAAGTACCAATAATTAAAACGACTCCTAGCGGTTCAGGATAAATTTTTGCAGAAGCGGGAAATACTTGCAGGGAAACTGGTGCTTTCTGAGGTTTAGTCCAAGTTTTGATATGTTTGATAGCAGAGTCAATTTCTTGGATTGTTCCAATTTCTGTAGCATAACTCTCAAATTCTGGTTTATTTAAATCCGCTTTTAGTGCGTTGATAATCGCTTCTTTATTCTCAGTAACTGCTTGTTTTAGAGTTTTCAGTTGTTCAAGTCGAAAATTAACGTCTTTTGTCTGATTAGTATTAAAAAAATCACGTTGTTTGCGGATGATATCGGCAATTGATAATTCTTGAGCAATCATCTTTTTGTCCTTGATAGCTAAAATTAACCCACCCTTAAGCAGTTAAGTCCTAAGTTCTAAGGTATGAATACTGAGTAAATTTTCCTCACCGGAATGCACCCCACCCCCCAACCCCCTCCCCGCAAGCGAGGAGGGGGCAGAAAATAAGGGTTTTAAAGCTTGGTGAAAGATGTGAATTTCCCCTAGTTTCCTTTATCTCATTCAATACTCGGTACTCACTAAACTTCTTACAAAAGTCAATTGGATGAAAATGAAACCACAGATGCACACAGATTAACACTCGTTAATTATCTGTGTGCATCTGTGTCCATCTGTGGTTTGAAATAATCCATTAATCATACTTTTGCAAGAAGTCTAGTACTTAGCACTGTTTTGGTCACGGTGGGCTGTTTGCCTATATCTTATTTATAACTAATCTCGAATAACCGATAATGATTACTGTTTGATGGGCAAACGTACTGTGAAGACACTCCCTTTGCCGACTTCTGAATTCATAAGAATAGTCCCTTGATGTGCTTCGACAATTCGACGAGAAAGGTACAGCCCTAACCCACTACCAGAACTCTTGTGACTTCCTTGGCGAAATCGTTCAAATAAAGTTGCTTGTTCTTCAGGAGGAATACCTGGACCTGTATCTGCTACTTCAACGGTAATATATTCATCTGAAGCAGTCGCTGGGGTGATGCGGATAGTCACTGACCCGGTATCGGTAAACTTGATAGCATTGCCTATAAGGTTGGTGAATAGCCGATGCAGTTCTAGGCGATCGCCCATCACTTTACTAATCCCTGAATCTTCACCCAAATCCAGATTGACTGCAAGTTCCTTTTGTGCTGCTAAAGGACTTAATTCTTCAGAGACTTCTTCTAGTAACTGGCTGACATTAACAGGTTGAAACGCCAGAGTTTTACGACCTGCTTCAAAGCGATAAACTTCTAGCAAGGTATTTACCATAGCCAGCAGGTTGCTGTTACTGCGAGCCATAATCTCTATGACTTCCTGCATTTGATCTGACAGATTTCCCAAAGCACCCTCCTGAAACAGTAACAGCATCCGATCCGCTGCGACTAGGGGTGTGCGTAAGTCGTGGGTGAGGCGAGAGACAAAATCTTGGCGTTGGAGGGCGATTTCATCGCGTTCATCTATACTGTGCTTGAGACGGAGGAGCGATCGCACCCGCGCCAGCAATTCATCTACTGTGACAGGTTTGCGGATAAAATCGTCAGCACCCAAGTCTAATCCTTGAGCAACGTTGGGTGAGTCATGGGCGGTAATTAGCAAAATTGGGATAAATGGCAATGCCGTATTTTGCCGAACGCGCTTGGTAACTTCATAACCATCTATACCCGGCATCATCAGATCCAGCAAGACTAAGTCACAAGCCGATGTTTCAATCTGTGCCAATGCTGAAGCACCATTTTCTGCCGTGCTAACTGTGTAGCCTTCTTCCTCCAAAATGGTTTTAATCAGGAATACATTATCAGGAGAATCATCTACAACCAGAATCTTATCAGAGTTAGAAGATTTAGACATACAGCATAGAAGAGATGCAGTAAAACTAGATGAGTGTATACAAAGCTAGACTTGTATTATTTTTGTCATTTTTTACTTAGGTTGACTTCCTACGGAGGAAACATTTTTTACTCTAAAATTTTCTCAACTTAGTCTTTATTTTTTTAGAGGTTCAATGCTGCTCCTGTTTGCCAGAAATAATGACAAGCTAATTCAATCATGGCTCGTAGAATTTTAGAACAAGACACAGGGGATAAAGGTTACGATTTTTGTAGCTGTTGAGTACGATTAGCAGCGGTAAGTCATAGATATATCACAGTGCATGACTGCGGAAGCGCGAAAATTGCATAATTTGTCGCAAGACTACTAGCCTACGCAAGTAGCACTACAAACTTTAGTATAAATTTTAAAATAAAAATCTAGTTATAATAGTATAATTGACCAAGTAGTCATAACAATTTAAAAAAGTTAATAGAAAACCATTGCTTTGTTGAGTTAATTGTTGCCTAGGATAATGCAAAGGCGAGTTGACAGTTCTCTAGAAGGATAGCAATGTGGCTATGAGTACTTGATATAAAGTAAATTTGCAGCTTATATCATGTTCGGCTAATTAGTTATAATTCCCACGTTGACTAAACCCCACACGCCAGTCGCCTGCGGAGGGAAACCCTCCTGCAGCGCTGGCTCCCCTTTATCCCCTCCCCGAGCTCGCGGGGAGGGGAGCCTAAGCGCAGATGATTGCGGGGTGGGGTTCTTGAGGAATGATAAGTAATCAACCGAACCTGATATTACGGCTACAGTCAACCCATTTTTTGAAAAAATTTTGCATAGAGGTGAGCGTGTGAAGCGCATAGTTGAATTTCCTCTGGAAAGCGGCGAATCGATTCTTGTAGAAGTAGATGAGCCAGCAGTCATTGACGATCGCATTGGTTTACGGGATCAGATTGTTGACAAGGCTCATCAGACTTTTGAGTCTGCCTTGGATAAGATAAGACCTGTAGCTAATGTGATTCTGACCAAGGTGCGTAATATCAAAGAGCCAGCGGACGAAGTGGAAGTCAAGTTTGGCATTAAAATTAGTGCAGAACTTGGGGCAGTGATTGCTTCTGGTAATGGCGAGGTCAACTACGAAATTACGCTGAAGTGGAAACGGGAGTCACAGGATGACCACACTGCTTGAGTCATCAGTTGTCAGGATTTACTCAAACAGTGGCAAAGTGGTTGGTGCTGGCTTCTTGGTGTCCCAACAATACATCCTTACCTGCGCCCATGTGGTAGCTGATGCTTTGGGAATTGCCAGAAACACTGCCGAAATGCCTGATGCAAAGCTTCGCTTGGATTTTCCTTTGTTGGCTGCGAAAGAGTTTTTCACAGCTCAGGTGGTTTTCTGGCGACCAGTTAATCCGGATGAATTAGCTGAAGATATTGCAGGATTGAAGTTAGAAAGCTCTCCTCCGGATGCTGCTCAACCAGCAAAATTGGTATTGAAATAAGTTGCTGAAAGTATTAGCAAACATTAGCAAGCAACAGCAGATGTGCTAGACTGGGTTCATGGAAACATAAGATTGCCATGAAGCTATCGGAGTATGCGAAAAAATTAGGGGTCTCGTACCACACAGTTTGGAGGTTGTGGAAGCAGGGTCAGTTAGATGCCTATCAACTGCCCACAGGAACAGTAATAGTTAGAGATGGCGAGCAAAATCCGCAACTTGTCCATGAGATTGCCTGTATCTATGCCAGAGTTTCCAGTTCGGAAAATAAAGATAATCTCAAAAGACAAGCGGATAGATTAGTCCAGTACTCTACCGCTCGTGGATACAGAATCTACAAAGTAGTTGAAGAAGTAGGATCAGGTCTAAACGATAATCGCCAGAAATTAATATCAGTACTTAGCGACAAAAAATTCAATGTTCTAGTTGTAGAACACAAAGACCGTCTGACAAGGTTTGGTGCGAATTACATACAGGTTTTACTGACACAGACAGGTAGAAGATTAGAAGTTGTTAACGATGCAGCGAATGATAAAGAAGATTTGATGTCAGATTTTGCTGCTGTGATCACGTCATTTTGTTCGCGTCTTTATGGTTTACGTAGAGCCAAAAGAAAAACGGAAAAGCTAATTGCCGAATTACAGAACAATTCAGAGGAGTCATGCAATTAGCTGAGAAACATATTATTAAATCTGGACATCGATTTTTTGAACAAATAGATGCGCTATGTTTTGCTTCTAAGAATCTTTATAACGCAGCTAACTACATTATTAGACAAAATTACATTTTTGGTTGGGGGTATCTAAATTACAACAAAATGCATTCTTACATGAAAACTCATGAAACTTACAGATACTTGCCAAGGAAGGTAAGCCAACAGATTCTCATGGTTTTAGACCGGAATTGGAAATCATTTTTTGCTTGTGTGCAAGAATACAAGTCACACCCGGATAAGTTCAAAGCATCTCCAGCGATGCCTAAGTACAAAGATAAGGCAAAAGGGCGTAATCTCTTAATTTACACGATTCAAGCAATTAGCAAGCCGGGACTGGTGAGCGGAAGAGTTAAACTTTCTGGAACCAACATTGATTTTCCAACACACGTCGCAAATCAGGTCTGTCAGGTCAGGATAGTTCCGAAATGTGATTGTTATGTCATCGAGGTAATTTATGAGCAACAGGAGTCCACCCCAGTTAATTCTCACGAAAGTGCTGCTATTGATTTAGGGTTAAACAACTTAGCAACGTTAACATCAAATCAAAAGGGATTTGTCCCTCTCTTGATTAACGGACGACCGCTCAAAAGTATTAATCAGTTCTTCAATAAACGCAAAGCGGCACTGCAATCTAAGTTAAGTAGAAAACGCCAAACATCTGTGCGAATTCAAAGATTAACCAGAAAAAGAAACCTGCATATTGACAATTACTTGCACAACAGTAGCCGATTTCTAGTTGACCACTTGGTTGAAAAGCAAATTGGAACGTTGGTAATTGGTAAGAACAATCTGTGGAAACAGGAAATTAATCTCGGAAAGCGAAACAACCAAAACTTTGTCACTGTGCCATATTCCCGTTTTATAGAAATGCTGACGTATAAGTGTCAACTGGCAGGAATAATGGTAGTTGTGACTGAGGAATCTTACACATCTAAGAGTAGCTTTCTAGATTTCGATCCAATTCCTACTTATGGTCATGTTACTGATTCACCCTCTTTTAGTGGCAAAAGAATCAGCCGAGGACTGTACAGGACTTCTGGAAATCGGTTCATAAACAGCGATGTCAACGGCTCGTACAACATTCTCAGAAAAGCAATCCCAAATGCATTTGCAGATGGGATAGGGAGCTGCGTAGTTCAGCCAAGGCGGGTCACACCCAATAAAGTGAAGGCGAAGGGGAAATCTGAAATGGTTTCCAAGGCTATGTAATATTTGCCTATACTTTCACCAACTATTATCAGACGAATTATGGGGACATCCTTTTAGAGTATTAGGTTTTCCAAAAAACCAACCTAATGGCGCTTGGGCTTCTGGTGAAATTAGGGCTGGACTAGCAAACGGATGGGTGCAACTGGAGGATGTCAAACAACAAGGTTATGCATTAGAGCCTGGTTTCAGTGGTGCGCCGATTTGGGATGAGCAGCTACAAGGTATAGCAGGAATGGCTGTAGCGGCAGAAATGGAGCGATCGGCAGCTAAAGCAGCGTTTATTATTCCTACCCAAGTGCTGGTTACAGCATGGTCTGAGTTGGGTCAAGCTTTTTCCTTAGAAACAGTGAAACCAGCAAGTCAAAGCGCTAAAGTTTTTATCAGCTATCGTAGCCAAGACCCAGATTTAACGCTGGCTCAACAGTTTTATGAAGCTTTGAAAGCGGCTGGACATGAAGCATTTATGGCTGGGGAGAGTATCCGACTCGGGGAAAACTGGCCGGAGCGTATCGATAGAGAATTGCAGCAGTCTGATTACTTTCTGCTGCTATTATCTCCTAAATCTGCAACCAGTGAAATGGTGACAGAAGAAGTGAGGCGGGCGAAGCAGTTGCAAGATTTACGTCCTGACGGTAAACCCGTGATTTTGCCCGTTCGCATCAATTTTCCTTTGAGTTCGCCACTAAATTATGACTTGCGGGGTTATTTACAAAGAATTCAACAGCGAGAGTGGAAATCATCTGCGGATACACCCAAGATTTTGCAAGAAATATTGACAATTTTGGCAGAAGGTCGTGAGGCTGTCTTTTCAGAAGAGGAGTTAACAACATCGCCTGCTGTGGAAACTCTGGAATCCCCACCTTTACCAGTGGCAGAACCAGAATTGCCAGAAGGTCAAGTGGATCTAGCTTCTGCTTTTTATGTGGAACGCCCCCCTATAGAATCTCATTGCTATGAGGCGATTTTGAAACCTGGTTCTCTTATCCGCATCAAAGCACCCAGGCAAATGGGTAAAACTTCGCTGATGGCGCGGATTCTTCATCAAGCTTCCCAACAAGGTTCTCTAGCGGTATCTTTGAGTTTTCAACTGGCTGATAGTAAAGTGTTCGCAGACCTGGATTTATTTTTGCGTTGGTTCTGTGCTAGTGTCGGGCGGAAATTGCGGCTACCAAATCGGTTAGCGGATTACTGGGATGAGATTTTTGGTAGCAAGGATAATTGTACAGCTTATTTTGAGGAGTATCTCCTGGCACAAATCAACGAACCTTTGGCTTTGGGCTTGGATGAAGTCGATTTAGTCTATCAATACCCTGAAATTGCTGCCGACTTTTTTGGACTTTTGCGGGCTTGGCATGAGGAGGCGAAGAATCGGGATGTATGGAAGAAATTGCGGTTGGTAGTAGCGCATTCAACAGAAGTTTATATCCCAATGAATATCAATCAATCGCCTTTTAATGTGGGGCTGGCGATTGAGTTACCGGAGTTTAATGCGGAACAACTGCAAGATTTGACACGTAGGCACGGACTCAATTGGAGTTCTACCAAAGTTGAGCAGTTGATGGCAATGGTGGGAGGACATCCTTATTTGGTGCGGGTTGCACTTTATCGCATTGCACGACGGGATACCAAACTGGAGGAGTTATTACAAGTTGCCCCTACAGATGCTGGTCCTTTTGGCGACCATTTGCGACGACACTGGTGGAATTTGAAACAACATCCTGACCTAGCAATGGGAATGAAACAAATTGTTGCAACAACCGCACCAGTACAACTGGAGCCAATACAAGCTTTTAAATTAAAAAGTATGGGGTTGGTGGATCTAGAAAATAATTATGTCGTACCTCGTTTCAATTTGTACCGTCAGTATTTCCGCGATCGCTCAACTTCTCTATAAAATGAATCCCCTGAAACTCAGTTCATGAACCTAGCACAAAACCCAGTCTATGAATATCAAGTCGGGGGAAGTTTACCAACAAATGCCCCTACTTATGTGAAGCGACAGGCAGATCAAGACCTTTATGAAGGGTTGAAAATAGGGGAGTTTTGTTATGTGCTGAACTCACGGCAAATGGGCAAGTCTAGCTTGCGGGTGCAAACCATGCAACGGCTGCAAGCAGAAGGTATTGCCTGTGCAGCAATTGATTTAACTACAATTGGTAGCCAGCAAGTCACACCGGATCAATGGTATGCGGGAATTGTCCGCCGTTTGGTAAGCAGTTTTAACCTCTCAGACAAGTTTAATTTACGGGCTTGGTGGCGCGATCGCGAGTTTCTCTCCCCAGTACAGCGATTGAGTGAGTTTATCGAAGAAGTTCTGCTAAAAGAGGTTGAGCAAAACATTGTCATTTTTATCGATGAAATTGATGGTGTCCTCAACTTGAAGCAAACTGTGGGAACTGACGATTTTTTTGCTTTGATCCGAGACTGCTATAACCAACGTGCTGATAAACTGCAATACAAACGCCTCACTTTTGCACTCTTGGGGGTAGCGACGCCTTCAGATTTAATTGAAGATAAAAAACGCACACCTTTTAATATTGGTAGGGCAATTGAACTACGCGGGTTTCAGGCAGATGAAGCCGAACCCTTAGTCAAAGGATTGGTAGAAAAAGTTACTCATCCCCAGATTGTCATGAGAGAAATTTTGGCTTGGACTGGGGGACAACCTTTTCTGACGCAGAAGCTTTGTAAACTCATTCATACTCATCCGCAGAACCCCACCCCGCCTGCGGCACCCCTCCCCGCAAGCGAGGAGGGGTTGGGAAAGGGGTTTGAGGAGGGGTTGGGAAAGGGGTTTGAGGAGGGGTTGGGAAAGGGGTTTGAGGAGGGGTTGGGAAAGGGGTTTGAGGAGGGGTTGGGAAAGGGGTTTGAGG
>NZ_AP018194.1:1660988-1662005 GCF_002368235.1 Scytonema sp. HK-05
GGAGAGGTTAGGGGAGGGGTTTGAGGAGGGGTTAGGGGAGGGGTTGGAGGAGGGATTATATGTGGAGGAATTGGTAAAATCCCGGATTATCAAGAATTGGGAATCGCAGGATGAACCAGAACATTTGCGGACGATACGCGATCGCATTTTGAAAAATGAGAAACGTGCCGGCAGACTACTGGGACTGTATCAGCAAATTTTGCAGCAGGGAGAAATTGCCGGAGATGACAGCCCTGAACAAATGGAGTTGCGGTTGTCGGGGTTGGTGGTAAAACAGCAGTCGAAGTTAAGAGTTTATAATCAGATTTACAAATCTGTTTTTGATCAAAATTGGGTGACAAAAACCTTAGCAGGTTTACGACCTTATGCAGAAGCATTAGAATCGTGGGTTGCTACTAATAAAGACGAATCTTGGCTATTGCGGGGACAGGCGTTGCGGGATGTGCAAGCTTGGGCGAGAGACAAAAGCCTCAGTGATTTGGATTATCAATTTTTAGCAGCTAGCCAAGATTTGGATCAGCGAGAAATGCAACTTGCTTTGGCAACTGAAAGACAGGCGAAGCAGATTTTAGAAGCGGCGCAACAGAAAGCAGAAGTAGCCCTGGAAGAAGAGAGACGGGCAAAAAAGAAAACGCGACGACAAACTTACATTGGGGCTACGATTTTAGGAGTGTCGCTACTGGGGGCTGTAGGAATAGCTGTAATTGCAGAACAAGCTAGACGAAAGGCTTTTACTGCCACTGAAGTCGAACAGGTTGGCAGCTATGCCCTAGAACGGTTTAATTCAAATCCGCCAGAAAGGGTTGAAAGCTTTGTCATGGCGATGCAGGCTGGGCAAACACTCAAGAAGCTAGTGCAGGGAAAGCGCCCCATTGTCGATTACCCGGCTTTGAGTCCCATAATCAGCATTCAAGAGATGTTGGCAATTCAAGAAAAAAATACCTTGGAAGGACATTCCTCTGCTGTCTTGGGCGTGGCATTTAGCAGTGATGGCAAAACCCTTGCTTCTGCAAGTTA
>NZ_AP018194.1:1663497-2373004 GCF_002368235.1 Scytonema sp. HK-05
TACTTCAATTTAGATGATTTACTTACGCGGGGTTGTCAAAGGCTAAAAGGTTATTTAATCACTCATCCAGAAGCTTTAGAAAAATTAGAAGCTTGCCAAAATCAAAATATTTTGTTAGCAGCAGCCCCAGTCATGGTGACAGCAGCAGAAAATGCAGCCAGGAATGGTAATTTTGAGGATGCGCTGGCTAAGTTCAAAACAGCTAAAAAATGGGACTCTAAATTAGACATTAATCCAGAAGTCAAAACCGAAGTTCTCCGTTTGGCTTTTAAAGGCAGAGAAATAGCAGACAAAGGCGATTTTGATGGTGCAGTTGCCAAGTTTCAACAAGCAAAGCAACTAGATGCCAAAATTGATTTCGATCCAGATACCAATGGTGTCCAGAACGATCCAGAAAAAGTTGCCAAACAACTTGTCAGTCAAGCATTCGTTAAAGAAGGCAGAGAAATAGCAGACAAAGGCGATTTTGACGGTGCAGTCACCAAGCTTCAACAAGCAAAGCAACTAGACGCCAAAACTGATTTCGATCCAGATACCGATGGTGTGCAGAACAATCCAGAACAAGTTGCCAAAGAACTTGCCAGCAAAGGATTAGTTAATCAAGCCACACTCATAGCCGCACAAGGCAATGTTGCCGATGTCATCGCTAAGTTTCAACAAGCAAAGCAACTCAATCCCAAAGTTGACTTCGACACAGACACCGATGGCGTACAAAATAATGCAGAAACAGTTGCCAAACAACTTGTCAGCAAAGCATTCATTAATCAAGCCACAGCACTAGCCAGACAAGGTGATAGAGCTAAAGCAGTCGCCAAGTTTCAACAAGTACAGCAACTAAATTCCAAAGTAGATATAGATCCAGACACAGAAGGTGTACAAACTAACCCAGAAAAAGCTGCTAAAGACTTTTTTGTACGAGGTTTAATTTCCCAAGCAAAAGAACATTTGAAGCAGGATGATTTTAGCAAAGCAGTTGCAGTTTATAAAAAGATTGAACAGCTACAGCCAACCAGAGAAACCCTCGTTAATGCTTGGGACAGCCTGTGTTGGCGGGGTAGCTTGCAAGGTTATGCCAAGAATGTAGTTAATGATGCTTGTGAAAAAGCAGTGAAACTTGCTCCTGAAAATGGATCTACCCGCGAGAGTCGGGGTTTGGCAAGGGCGCTAGTTGGTAATTTTACGGGTGCCATTGAAGAGTTTGAGGTATTTATTAAATCTAGTAACGATGCTGAGGCGAAAGCAAAACGGCAACGCTGGGTAAAAGATTTACGTGCAGACAAGAATCCGTTTACACCAGAGGAGTTGAAGAACTTGGAGGCGGAGTGAGGAGACGCGGGAACGTGGAGGCACGGTGACGCGGTGAAGGGGTTGGCTGCTGCTCGATAAATTTTGTGCATATCTCGGCAAATCTTGGTATTCTTGCCGAGATTTTTCCGGTAATTGTGCATATCTACGTGTATAATATAATTACGCTTGATTAGTGCGGGATCTCATAGCTTACTGGGCGTGAAAACCTTGAAATACTTAGCACGAACTAATTACAAAAAATTGAATATTTTTTAAGTCTCGTACTTGAAATTCGTTTCAGTATCTCTAACTGGGGATTAGTGGTCAAAGAACCTGAGCCACAGGGCAAGGGAACCAAGCAGAAATGCGCAACGAAATTGAGCGAACTTATACCGTGGAGTTGAGCTTGCCCATATTTACGGATTTATGCCTAGATATGCTTCGGTTTTTAGAAGCGGCGGCTTCTCTTGCAATCTGCTGTATTTATGAATGTCTTGATGTTAGTGACGACAGCTTTATATCATGTCCCGCTAATAAGTTATGATTACCACGTTAACTGCACCCCACCCCTTTATCCCCTCCCCGCAAGCGGGGAGGGGAGCCTAAGCGCAGCTTTGGCGGGGTGGGGTTCTTAAGGTAATGACAAGTATTTAAGCGGACTTGATATTACAGCTATTTTCAGCTAATTGAACCACAGATTTTTGTAGGGGCACGGCATTGCCGTGCCCCTACCCCGTGGTTTATTTACTTGAAAACCGCTTTAATCTTGGTAACAAAAGCTTTGGGCGTGTGACAAACACTAAAGCGATAGAAAGCGATCGCGAAGCGGGCGCTCTGCGCCATCGCCATATGACGATAAAACAAGCGATCGCGTTCGCGTAGCGTGTCCGGAGGACTCAGCGGGCGCTCTGCGCCATCGCCCTTGGCGGGCACTCCGTGCCATCGCGTTTTCATTACAAAGCAGGCGATCGCTCTCTACTGCACAATTTGCACGCTAGTGAGTGTTAATTTCTTTTTTCCTTAACGGGATTGAGCGATCGCTCCCAACGACTAAACGCTTGGGAAAGAGGTCGGTAATATAGAAGAACCAGAACAGCGACAGCTGATTTCCAACTGTACTCAGCTGCTGGCGGGTTTACGGTTTAAAAAGGATTTAATTCGCCAACTTTTTAGTCACCTGGTTACAGGCTAATAATTGCTAATTGCTAATTGTTCCTTGCCATTAGCGTCAAAACAAAAAATACCTCTGTGCCATCGGCAAAACTGTTGCAGGTTCACACGTTAGCAACTCCCCATCTGCCCTCACTTCATAAGTTTCGGCATCAACTTCAATATGAGGTAACGCATCATTCAGCTTCATATCCCGCTTACTCAACTGGCGTGTCCCACAGACTGCAACGGCTTGCTTTTGCAAACCCAATTGGCTGGAAATTTCCCTTTCCAAAGCTGCTTGTGAGACAAAAGTGAACGATGTAGCGTGACGCGCACCCGCAAAACTGCCAAACATCGGTCGCATATGCACTGGTTGCGGTGTGGGAATACTTGCATTCGCATCGCCCATTTGTGACCATGCAATCATCCCGCCTTTAATGACTATCTCCGGCTTGACACCAAAAAACGCCGGACGCCACAAACACAAATCTGCAAGTTTGCCTTCTTCCACTGAACCCACATACTGAGAAATACCGTGAGTAATGGCTGGGTTGATAGTGTACTTGGCAACATACCTCTTCGCCCGAAAATTGTCTGCCAGATCCCCCCTGCCCCCCTTAGAAAGGGGGGTATCAAGGGTGAGGTCTCCGCGTTGCACTTTCATTTTGTGCGCTGTCTGCCAGGTGCGAATTATTACCTCACCAACTCGTCCCATCGCTTGGGAGTCGGAAGAAATCATGCTGAACGCACCTAAATCATGCAAAATATCTTCAGCGGCGATAGTTTCCCGACGGATGCGCGACTCTGCAAACGCCACATCCTCGGCAATACCAGCGTCGAGGTGATGACACACCATCAACATATCCAGATGTTCATCTAAGGTGTTGACGGTGTAAGGACGTGTAGGATTGGTGGAAGATGGTAGCACATTCGCTTCCCCGCACACTTTAATAATATCTGGTGCGTGACCGCCGCCAGCACCTTCAGTATGGTATGTATGGATAACACGATTTTTGAAAGCGGCGATGGTGTCTTCCACAAACCCCGCTTCGTTTAAAGTATCGGTATGAATGGCTACCTGGACGTCATATTCATCGGCGACGCTGAGACAAGTATCAATTGCAGCGGGTGTCGTTCCCCAGTCTTCGTGCAACTTTAACCCGATCGCACCTGCTTGCACTTGTTCCACCAGTCCTTGAGGTAAGCTGGCATTGCCTTTACCTAAAAATCCTAAGTTCATAGGAAAAGCATCAGCGGCTTGCAGCATTCGGTAAATATTCCAAGGTCCTGGAGTACAGGTAGTAGCGTTTGTACCCGCAGCAGGACCAGTACCGCCGCCAATCATTGTGGTGATACCGGAAGCGATCGCCACTTCAATCTGTTGCGGACAAATAAAGTGAATGTGGGTGTCGATACCGCCAGCAGTGAGAATCATGCCTTCCCCAGCTACCGCTTCGGTACCAGGACCAATAATAATATCTACGTTGTCTTGAATATAAGGATTTCCAGCTTTACCAATTTTGAATATTTTGCCGTCTTTAATGCCGATATCTGCTTTAACGATACCCCACCAATCGAGAATTAAGGCATTCGTAATGACTAAATCAACAGCACCATCAGCGTTGGAAATGGGAGATTGTCCCATCCCATCGCGGATGACTTTACCGCCGCCAAATTTCACTTCGTCCCCGTAGGTGGTGAAGTCTTGTTCTACTTCGATAAATAATTCTGTGTCGGCTAGTCGGATGCGATCGCCTACTGTTGGACCAAAGGTTTCCGCGTAAGCGCGGCGAGACATTCTGTAAGGCATAATACACTGCTATTAAACCGAGGTTAGAATTGAGTTTAAACGCAAAGGGGCGCAAAGGTAAGCGCAAAGGTTCGCAGAGAATGGATGAGAATGATTTGAGTGGGGTGATAATTGGCTGTGGAATGAGAGTGCATACAGCGTTGGGACCGGGTTTGTTAGAGTCAGCTTATGAGGAGTGCTTGGATTACGAGTTGAGAAAGAAGGGATTAAATGTTGGTAAGCAAGTTCCATTACCGCTTATTTACGAAGAGGTGAAATTGGATTGTGTTTATCGATTAGATTTAATAGTCGAAAATAAAGTCATTATTGAAGTCAAATCTGTAGAATCTATCAAACCAATTCACTCGGTACAACTTTTAACTTATCTCAAACTAGCTAATTGCAAACTCGGTCTTCTCCTCAACTTTAACGTTCTCCACCTAAAAGAAGGCATCAAACGCATAGCCAATAAACTTTAACTCCGCGTTACTTTGCGTTTACCTCAGCGTCCCTCTGCGTTTAAAAATAAACTTTTATAATTGTGGCAGCTGTCCGTTAACTCTGGCGTTGAAACCGTAGACTTGACGACTACCAACTAAGGGGACTAATGTCACTTCTTTTTCATCCCCTGGTTCAAAGCGGACTGCTGTTCCAGCGGGTATATCGAGGCGCATTCCCCGCGCTTGTTCTCTATCAAAATTTAACGCGGCGTTGACTTCAAAAAAGTGAAAGTGAGAACCAACTTGTATCGGTCTATCTCCTGTATTTGACACTTGCAATCTTACAGTAGGACGACCTGCGTTGAGTTCTATTTCCCCAACTGCTGTAATAATTTCCCCTGGAATCATAACTATTTACCTAGATAAATCACGCGTACTGACATGAGCTGCAACAATTCGCCAACCCTCACAAGTGCGAACCCAAGTTTGCTGCTGTCGTCCTAACTTGTTTAATGAAGTAGTGCGAGTAAATTCCGTACTGGCTACAGCAAAATCGTCTCCGTAAGTTGTAATAATGGTGTTTTGTAAATCTCGAGATAAGTTAGATGGATTACGCCCTTTGCGGAAATCTTGAATTGCCTGATAACCAATACTTTCTTCACCTGCACCATAGCGGATTGTGCTGGGTGAGTTAAAAAATAATTCATCAAGCACCGTAATATCATTTGTCACCAATGCTTGCTCGTAGCGTTTGAAAGCTGCTTTGACTTCTTCTACAACCTCAGGGATATTCATCTGTAATTCGGGGGAAAGCATTTTATAAGCATCCTCAAACGAAATAGGTGCAAAGCTAAATTAACGAATTGGATTATGGACTGTTACTAACTTTGTCCCATCAGGAAAAGTTGCTTCCACTTGGACTTCATGCACCATTTCTGGTACGCCTTCCATCACATCATCCCGCATTAACAGCGTTGTACCATAACTCATCAACTCTGCCACAGTTCGTCCGTCTCTTGCACCTTCCAAAATAGCAGCAGAAATATACGCCACCGCTTCTGGATAATTCAACTTCAAACCTCTTTCTTTCCGTCTTTCTGCCAATAGTGCAGCAGTAAAAATCAACAGTTTATCCTTCTCCTGCGGCGTAAGTTGCATTTCCTACCTCTTTTCTCTCCTCTCTTGGCGTCCTTGGCGTCTTGGCGGTTTGTTTAAATCTGCCAAACTCTTGGTACACAACTAGAACGTGTCAAAAATGATTGACGCAATAGCTGCCACACACCAATAAACCAGTTTCTCACCTCAGATGTAGCAGAACCACGATATCGACATAATAATCCACATGAAAGACGAGTCACACCTGCTTCCCCTTTGCCATCCCACAAAGAACGCGCTTTCTCCACCAAATCAGATGAAACCTCTTGCCCAACGTATACCAGACTACCTACTAAAGGTTGCCCTGCCAAACCGTGGGGACTATGAAAAACCTCAACGCTACCTGGTAACCATTGCCGATCAATCCATAAGGGGACGCCTTGCTGCCAAACTTCGGTATGCGATCGCCATTCTCCTGTTGCAAATTTCTCTCCTCTAGCACTGCGTCCAAATCGGTTGATTTCCCAGCCTATCCAACTCGCTTTCGTAGCTAATTCTACCCGCAAGTCTTGCCGATAAATCGCCCCGTTAAAGACAATTGTTTCTTGGGGTAACCACTCCAAACAAGCACCAGTATCAACTTGTATCTCAATGCTTTGTTTTGCTTGAGTGCCATTACTGCGGTATATCTTACTTGCTGCTGCTGTGGTGATGAGTGCTTGGGCGTTCGGTTGCAGGTGGAAGTTGCAAGAAAGGCGGTCGCCTCCCACAACTCCCCCTGCTGTATGTAAAATCACGCTATGACAAACCTCTTGCCCTTCTGGATAAAATGGGCGTTGCACCTTCAGCGGTGCTTGATTTTGGTTGTGAATCAGCGTTGTTGTATTTTGGCGATGGGCGTACACTAAATTAAGTTTGCCATGCCAGCCATTTGAGGGTTGTGCTGTGGTTTGATAGTTAGGCTGTTGATTCACAAATTATTAATTTTTTTTAATTTCTTTTTTTTAGTCTATAGGGTGTGCCTTGCCGACTCTACTTAATATTTATTACGATTTTTTCGCCAAGAACACATTGTTGTTGAGGGAATTGTCGCAAACTCAGTAGTTATCTGTGGATAAGTGTTCTTGGCATTTTGGCTACTCTTGTTAAGAACAAAAGGATAGATTAGGGCGGTAAGCCGTCATGCACATCGTGGTTGAAACACCGTCAACCCCAGGTAATAAGCCTGGGGTTTTATTTTAGCTATTATTACCTAGTTACTTGGCAATTTGGCAATTATTTGGATTGAAACAAGCCTATCTTTATAAATTAATGCGGTCTTGCATAAAAGACTCAAAGTACACGACAAAACCCCTTTTCCCCGGTTTAACTACCGGGGTTTCTTGCAAATTGTGGTAAAGGTCAACGTTTTCGTCAAAGTCGATCCCACATTTGGAGTGGTGGTCAAGGTCTATGTCAAGGTGAATGATGACGTTATCGTCAAGGTGAAAGTTTTGGGAAATGAAAGGTCAGACTGATAATCCTATGCTTAGAAAGCGTGGGATTTTTTCTTCACAGGTAAACTTATTTGTTGATTTTCTCCATTCTTATTTTATTATTTGCCTTTTATTAATTATTTTTAATCAAATCAGGTGAGTTTTACTGTGTCTTCACCAAAGGAATGTCTTGTAAGAGCCACAATCCCAAGCTCTTATCTCGATACAAACCATCTCCCTCGCTACATTGCTCATTGATCAGCCGTAGTGGTGTCGGAAAATTAAAAGGCGGTTTCTCCAAATTTAGCAAGCGCCAGTCGCCTGTGGTGATATCTTCGTTCTCCTCACAATTTGGGAAAGTCGTCGTTAGCAGGTAAGTGATCTGGCTCCTTTTGATATTATTAAGAGCAGAGCAAATTTCTGCATTCCGAAGATGCACAAAGCAGTCCCGACATAACAATAAGTCTGCCGTCGGTAGAGGTTCGCTGATCAAATCCAGTGTCATAAACTGATGATTTTGGCTTCCGTACCGCTTCTGATTCTCTACAATGAGTTCGGAGACAACATCTGCACCGATGTAACGTGATGGTAAATCGATGAACTGCATCCAACTGAAGTCTCCGCAGGGTAAGTCGAGAAGTACGTCCACCTGTAATGTCTTGAGTAGTGCTGGAAGTTCAGCTTCGATCTGTTGCGTTTGACTCCTGCTAGCTCCCTCCCCTGAAACTGAATCGGCTCCACACCAATGATTAATTTGGTAGATGTGGCGGAAGGTGTCGCCCAGCGAAAAGGTTACATTTCGTGATGCCTGTTTCTCGAAGTAGTAAGGATCAAAGGGGACGTTATCTCGCCGTTTGTTCATCGGATGTATTTACAGCGCTGATTCTATGATTAGACCATAAATCGTAGGGTGGGCATTGCTTCTCAAAGCTATATGATAGAGGTTTGAAATATTGGTGAGCAATGCCCACCTTAGCTGAAAACCGCTGTAATGACAACTTCACTATTTCACTAAACTAGTTGAACCGACATTATTCATCGTCTGAACTGTCAGCACTTGGGGTGGGGTGGCGTCTGGCGGATAGAGGAAGTCTACTTCTACTAATCTTCGTTCTCCTGCTTTCATATTTAACAGCACTAATGGTTCCCCTTGTTGTCCACGTTTCTGCACCAAATGTAAATACTGTGTTTGGGGTAGACCTTGGTCATCTTTATAACGTACTCTTACCGAACCCCGGAACAAGACTTGCGGCGCTGGTGGATTCAAAAAGCGCAATCCTGCTTTGGTTAACTGGTCTTCTTTTATTGGTGTCTGCATGGACACCATAACGGTTTGCGGGTTCTGAGTATTGTTATACAGTGGCAATGTTAGGCTGTATTGCACAGTGTAATTTCCATGAGCGCGATATGCGGTGTCAGGATAACGTACCAGCATCGGCGCACTTTGTATTTGACTCGTTCCTAAGGTACCGCGATTTAAAGCACTAAGAGCGTAAGAAAAGGCTTGTCCAGAACTGGGAATGGTCAGATGCTGAGTTTTTGGATCATCTATTAATAATGCTTTCCATTCAGTCCCCTGGGCGACTCCGGCAACACGACCATATATTATTGGTTTGTTAGTCTCCTCAAGAGGGGTGGGGACTTTATCGCGTGGTCCGGATAAATCACCATTATTTAGTAAATTTTGCCATTCTTCTAAAGTAGGCTCACGCTCGCTGCCATCAGGATTCTTTGGTGCAAACATTGCCAGACTCGCTGCATAAACTGTGTCATTACTCCACAGTCGCATGAGTGTAGACCGACCATTTAACGGTGGTGTGAGTCCGTTGACAGGAATGGGCGCATTCATCAACATCCGGCTTTCGCCTGGTGGAATGATGATTTGGGGAGGAAATGTGTCTTGTCGTTGTCCCCGCAGAACATCATACATCACGCGATCGCCTGGTCCGGCGAAAATTGTCCCCAAAATATTCTCACTCTTAGATGGCAACTCCGCAAACGGTGCATCTGGTTGGCTTAAATAACTCGCCGCCTGCAAGATATTCACTGTCACAGGTTGTTTTCCTGGGTTATGCAGAATTATACCCAGATAGAGCGATCGCAAGTCTTCTGGTGTGGGTGCTTGGGCAACATGATGGGCAAAAACATCAAATCGTCCTTTAAAAGGAAAATTCAGGTGTGCTGTTGAGACTTTTTTGCCTTCGGATGGAAAGGTGGAAAGCAAAATTCCTTCTTTAAGAACCTTTTCTGGACTGTTGCTGTTAAATACAGGCACACTATCCAGATTGCCTGGTAAAGGACGCACTTGTTGCTGTTGCACAATTTCTTGCGGTGGCGGTGCTGCAGGGGGAGGAGTTATTTGAGCGATAGGAAAAATTAGTAAGAATGGCAACATATACTTACATATATTTTTCTCGCTACAGACGCAAACAGCTTTACCAAAGTGCCAGCCTGTGCATAATCAATAAAAAATCGTCAAGGACTAAGGGCAAATTTTCTTCAGTCAAAATAGGAACGTGGACAAAGATGCAAGGGGTTGTTAATTGGTGTTGGCGTAGTTCATCTAAAACGCAATAGTAAAGACCTTCGCAAACAAATTTTCCGCAGTCGTGACTGATCTCAACTGCCCTTGCTCCCGCCACTAATTGCTCTAAATCAACTGTTGTCTGCAACACATTTTCTCCACAACTAGCGCCGACTTCCACACTTAATAGTGTCCGCTTTCGTGCCATGCCACAGCAGATAATGCAGTCTGGTTGGAGTTCATGGATTTTTTCTATGACTCGAAAACTGGCTCGCTGCACATCTACAGGCAATAGTCGCAACAAGGTTAAATCATAAGGTAACGAGTTAAGCCGAGCAACTTCTGCCAACAAATCATCAGAAGAATTTGATTTTTGCTCAGATAACCAAGTGTCAAAAGAAGTTAATAGAATTCTTTTCTTCATATCGAATATTATTTAATATAGATAATATAGAAATACCCTCCATCATAAATTAACAGGGAGCAGGTAAATGACAGTGATTGCAGTCGTAGACTACGACATGGGAAATTTGCACTCGGTTTGCAAAGGTTTGGAAAAAGCCGGGGCAACTCCTAAGATTACTGACTCTCAAAAGGAATTAGAAAAGGCAGATGCTATAGTTTTGCCGGGAGTGGGTGCATTCGATCCAGCAGTGCAACACTTGAGAGGACGTGGTTTGGAAAAACCAATCAAAGATGCAATTGCATCTGGCAAACCCTTTTTAGGCATTTGTTTAGGGCTGCAAATTCTTTTTGAGTCAAGTGCAGAAGGAGTTGAACCCGGACTGGGAATTATTAAAGGAACAGTCAGGCGATTTCACCGAGAACCAGGAATCGCCATTCCTCATATGGGTTGGAATCAACTCGAACTGACTCACCCAAAAAGTAATTTGTGGGAGTATCTCCCATCTCAACCTTGGGTTTATTTTGTTCATTCCTATTATGTTGATCCACAAGATCCGCAAGTCTGTGCTGCAAATGTTACCCACGGTAGTCAAACTGTAACAGCTGCGATCGCCCGCGATAACCTTATGGCAGTTCAGTTCCACCCAGAAAAGTCCTCTAATATTGGATTGCAAATTCTGTCTAATTTTGTATCCCAAGTTTGGACACAAGTTGCTGCCTAAATACAATTGTGGATGAGTCAATAGTCTCTAGTCTTTAGTTCATAGTCAAAGGGTTTTTTGAGAATTGATTGTTAAAAATTGTAAATTTCATATAGGATGGCATTGCCTACCTTTACAAGTAACTGGTGGGTGATGCTTACCCTATAAAAAGATGTTTGCATCTCATGACTAATGACTAATGACTAATGAGTTTAAGAATTTACGGTAATCGACAATTAAAAACTTTACCAGGGAGAGAAACCCGACCGACAAGTGCGCGGGTACGGGAGGCAGTTTTTAATATTTGGCAGGGGACAATAGAAGGTTGTCGCTGGCTGGATGTGTGCGCCGGTACTGGTTCAATGGGTGCAGAAGCTTTATGTAGAGGAGCCAGCCTAGTCGTAGGGATTGAAAAATCTAACCGTGCTTGTGCAATTATCCAACAAAACTGGCAGAGCTTAGCGAGTGCCGAACAAGAATGGAAGGTACTGCGGGGAGATGTCGTACAGCTTTTGCCAAAATTGTCAGGACAGTTTGACAGAATTTACTTCGATCCACCTTATGCGAGTGGATTATACCAGCCAGTGCTAGAGGCGATCGCTCACTCTGGGCTTTTAGACGCCAATGGTGAAATAGCAGTCGAACATAATCCTCAAGATTGGACACCTCCAGTCATTCCATCTTGGGAAATCTACCGCGAAAAAGTTTACGGAAACACAGCTTTAACCTTTTACAGGGTTATGGAGTGAGGGAAGGGCTTCAAAAGTAGAGAAGGATGAGGAGGATGAGGAGGATGAGGAAGTCAAAGAACAATTAGTACTCTTCCTTATCTCCCTCATCTCTCTCATTTCTCTCATCTCCTTATGCTTTCTTTACAAACCTAGCTGATTGCCGCGCTTGTATTGTTGGTAAGCCTTGTAAAACAATCCACTCAAGGTTACGAAGATTAGACCCAGCACAATGCCGTCAAGCAAGGGTTCAACCACTTTAAATCTCCTTTGTTGCTATCGTTCAATATTTTGTTCCCGCCCTTGATTCTACCAAATCTCGCATGAATCCCTTCTTCCAAAAGCTCACATCCCCCTCATCCGACAGCATCCCCCTCATGCCCCTCATCTCCCTCATCCCCCTCATCCCCCTCATCCGACAGCATCCCCCTCACCCCTACCCCCTGCTTAGTTAGCAAAAAAACATTTGTCTGTGCTTGCAGTCACAATCAAGAACTTTTAAGCTATGTGTATGAAATGAAAACTTTTTGTACACTTCGACTTAAACAGCAAACTTTTGGATAACCAGATTACCAAACCTGAAACTCTGATTTGGCGAATCACTCTGACGGCGCTGGCAATTCTGCTAGCAGTCGTTTTGAGCATTTTTGCTGTTGATATAACCAGAGCTTCCGATCCATACGTCAAAAGCGTTCTATCCCTCAAAGGCGATCAAGTACTAGGACACGCCATCTTTCAAATCAACTGTGCTGGTTGTCATGGCTGGGAAGCAGATGGGCGTGTAGGTCCCAGTTTACAAGGAGTCTCAAAGCGTAAATCCCCGTATGGTCTGATTCACCAAGTCATTAGTGGGGAAACTCCACCCATGCCGAAATTTCAACCTAGCCCGCAAGAAATGGCGGATTTGTTGAGCTATTTGGAAACCCTATGAACTTCCCAGGAAATAAAAGGTAGGGACTGGGTAGTGCATACTTTGAATTTGCCGACTGGATTATAGCACAATAATTGCAGCAAGTAGCTTTCGCTTATGTCCCTGGTTGGGTTGGGTCACAACGATTGAAAAATCTGCCAGCCTCCGGAAAAATCGCCCATGTATAAATACTCCTGCATGCCTCCAAAATCTCAGGTTTGGGCGATTTTTCCGCCCAGATCGTTGGCGCTAAACCAACTAATTAGTAATGAGGCTGGCAGATTTTTCCGGTTTTAATGAAACGGCTGAAAAAGACTGCTCGAAAGCAAATTTTGTGACTTGTTCATCAGGCTTTCTAGAACTCGTGTCATCTACATGATTCGAGCTACAACAGCCGTCTGTCCAGTCTTTACCCGGTTCGTGCTTACATACTTTCTTAACCTGCTTGCTCATAAAACCTCACGGTACATGTGGAAACGCATGCCTTCTAGGCGTGGGAGGAAACATGAACGGGTATTTTAATGCCCGTGAAAGGGACTGGTTTTTGATTGGATATAATCCCAGGAACCAGCAAACCTGTTTAAGTGAGGCAAATCTGAAGACGGGTTTCCCGTCGCAGGATATTGCCGTTCACCGAAGGTGTGCCGAAGGCATACCCGAAGGGTCTCCTCGCCCAACGCAACTAAGATAACTGGTCTTTAACCACGACTTAACAAGAAGCCTTACAGATAACCCGAACTGGAGAAGCATTCGGGAGTGTGTACCAAATTGCGTCTCATGGGCTAGTCATCACTTACGTTGTCCAGCTTGTTTAGGACAAGCCCAGTGGCTTTAGCCCTGGGTTGATAACATACAGCCATTCTTTTTTAATGCTATAGCGTACTTAATTAATATAGCATTAAAGGTAATAAGCGGTAATAAGGGGTAATAAGCGGAATAATAAGGGTGTAGTGGAAAAAGATGAATACACCTTACGCCCTGTGAACATAACTTCTATATTTCAAGGGTGAGGGTTTTAGGAATACATTTCTTTGGCAACAATAAATGGTCAACAATTTGGTTGCGTAATTCTTTTGAAGAGTAACAATCTCCTCGAATACATTCTATTAATAGAATATTGGCATAAAAATAATCTTTCAAAGTGTTGATTTGCTTTTGGGAAAATTTCACATCATCAAAACCAATATGTAAATACAACCTCATCAATCCTTTCAATTTTTTTGACCACTCTTGCCATTCCCATGTCAAAGCGTCATCAGAGGGAAAGCAATCTTGCAAGTATATCAATTCATCTGCTAAATCGTCATATTTCAGTTGTCTAGCACGAGCAACTATATCTTCTTCACCCTCAGTTATATCTTCTGGTTCATCACTATTGCTAGAATTTTGAAAAGGAAAATGTTCTTTATCAAGAGTGATTTGATGTTCCTGTTTATGAATACTAATGATACCCTTTTCCTTATCAATAGTGAGTCCACCTCGGAGTTGAGGAGAATTAACACTAACAGGAAGTTCTTTTCTTAACAAAGGGTTGATATTATGAGGTTCAAATTCTTGTTCGTAAGCTTTAGCAGAAACTTTAGCAGAAATATCAACTAAATTTAATGCAAAATTGGACACTTGTGAACGTTTGATAATTTTTTCTCGTTCGTCATTAAACTCTTTCAAGATAACTGCAAGTTTTAAACCCAAGTTAGAATCAATTTTTGTCAATCGATTAGTATAAAGTTCAAACTCCTGATCAACAAATAAATAAAACGCTCTCCATGAACTAGATTTGACTGCGTGTAAGGCTGTTACATCATCCAACCAAGTCAACATATCTTGGAAAATTCTACTATTGACTAGCTTGTTGATTTGGCTAAAAATGAGTTTGAGGAATTCATCAGCATTGGCGAGTCGTCCTGCAATCATGAGAAACACTTCTCGCCACTGATGGTTGGTTAAGTGCTGCTTGATAATTTGTTTCAAAATTTCGGGATTTCGACTCTCCACGATGTAATTAGCAACGAAGTATTCCTGAAAAGTTAGGTGGGAGAATGAATAAAGTTCTTGAGCTTGCTTAACGAGTAATCCATGATTGGCTTCGATAGTTTTCAAGACTGCTAAACTGTCAATCCTCAGCGTCTTAGGAGAAATTTCAGGAAGATTTTCAATATAATCCCTAATTAACTCTTCTAGTTCACTCGTTTGCCAAAAATACTTTTGTGGTTCTTGGTTAAAAGCTTCATAAGCTATCTGGCTAAGCAGATTAACTCTTCGTTGATGTGGTAAGTTAAATTGGTTCGCCCAATTGCGTTCAATTCGCCTACTAGCATCCCATTTGCGTAGTAGGACATTTATAGCATCATCAATCAGTGAGTATTGATTTTTGGGCAATTTATAGTAATCCTCAAACACTAAACACAACATAGTGAGTAGTAAAGGATTTGTTGTTAACTCTTTGATAGACCTGTTTTTTTCTATTTCTGCTAAGAATTCGTCTCCTAGTTTGGGATCTTGATTAGAGGCAAACCATTTCTTAACAAACATCGCAATTTGGTGTTCATTAAAATCTGCCATCTCCACTTCTGTAAAATATTCAAATGTATAATCTGAAGCTCCGGAACGGCAGGTTATAACAAAACGGTTTTTGGAAAATTGTTCTACCAAAGTATTAATGCTTCTGTATATTCGGTTGCTTTCTGCGTCTCTGACTTCATCTACACCATCTAATAGTATCAAGCAACGACCTTGTTCTAGTAACTCCTGAACAAGTGACGCTGACACAGAGGCGTAAGTGAGCAATTCTCGTTTGATAGCATCAATAAGGCTATGTTTATCTTCTTCATCTGCAAATGCTTTCAAGGAAATAAAAATCGGGATAATTTGCTGTCCTATTTCTTGGGTAGTATGCAAAGCTAAGTGTTTAAGAAAAGTCGTTTTACCTGCTCCTGGTTTACCCCAAATCAGAAGCTTATGATAATGTTTAACGGCATCTAAAGCTGCTATATTTCTATCGCTCACTGTATAGTTGATGCGACTAACACTTATACTATTAACACTGTCGCTAGAAATGTTACCTAACAATTCTTCAATTGTTGTTTGCTTTTTGCTTTTAATAGCTTCTAAAACATTGACATTCGCATAAACACTATCTAATTGTACAGGTTGAGTCATAGTAAGCACTTTCATTGTGCCGCACTTTATTCTGAGATATTCCTGGTAGCGGTCAAGCCAATCTTCATGAACATGAGTATTTGCTTGTCCTTGTTCTAATGCTGCTTGTTGTCTCAAAGCTTCTTGATAACTTTCGTATCCTAGCAACACTCTGCATAAGAAGTTAAGATTCTTCTCCTGCATTTTTGTTGGTTCAGGGTTGTTGAAAAAATTACGTAAAGTTTTGTCAGAAATGACATCTTTTGTCAAATTGTCTTTATCTTGATAAACACGATTTAACTCAGTAATGAGAAGTTTCGGTGAACTACCTAACTTTTCTATATAAGCTTGTTTTAATTTTTCAAAGACTTTTTGATGAACTGTAATGGCTGCCATTTATGCTCTCTCGACTTTTCCTAAAATCTTTAGTTTTTCTAAAGTTTTACAAACTTAAGTGGATTGTAGGGTATTTAAAAGCGTAGATGTATACAGATAAACACGAAGAAATTATCTGTTGGAAAATTTTTCTGGCTAGATGGATCAAGATGAAAAGCCTCCAAATTCTTTCTTTTAAAACAAAAAATCTTGGTGAGTATCCCTGATTTACCCGTGTGGTGATCCCGAATTCTTTTTAAAGTTTCAGTTTAGTGATACTCCTCAAGATAGTAGAACAAATCTGCTTGTGGGTATACAGACTCTCGTAGAGAAAACTTGTACAGTATAGTTAATTCCGTTAGTTTCCGGTAGTTACCGCCGATTCTGGTCAACACTACACTAGGAAGTATGATATGAGAAAAAGTAAAGTCAGTACTAAGATAGATGCAGATTACGTTAACCAAAAGTATATAAAATTTCTATCTTCTATATCTATTGAATTTAGATTTTCCCTTAACTGTCTGCTATCTTGGATTCATTTGTGGCGTCAAAGTCGATTCGACCACAATGCCACTCTTCAAGCTTTTGAAATCGTTGAGCAACACACCGAACTTCAGACTCTACTGTTGGAACAACTCCTAAACTGGCGTCTTGCTCCTTACGAAATCGACCCTCATGCTTCAAGTGTGTCACTCAATGTAGACTTTCACTATCAAAAATTAAGAAAGTTTCAATATTCTCTGGCTATCGAGTTCAAGTCGTGCCTAAATCGCACATCTCACTTGACTCAACTATGGCGTCAAGGTCAACTTGACCGCAGTGCTACAATTGTGGCGCTGAAAGAGATTGAGCAAAATGCCAAACGTCAGAGTCAACTTTTAGAAAAACTCCTAAACTGGGATTTTGCTCCTCATGAAGACCATGAACTCTCCCATGAGTTGTCTATCAAAGCATAACGGGAGCGTGAGAACCCCTGCCTTTTAATCCGGGGATGAAACGTGACACGACAGGTTTTAACAATCATGTTTCTCTGGTAGAATTCTTCAAGGTACGCCCTTGGCGATCCATACAGGATATCCATAACTGGACTCCTTTGGGTAGAAACGTAGTATGAGTGACTGTACCGTAGTCTGCGGTGGGACGCCCAAAGTGGACGTAAAATCAAAATGCCTGCGGAGACGGTCCGGCGGGGACTGATTTTCAGTCTAGTTAAGAGTCTAAAAAACAGGAATCAAGGTGGAAATGTATGGCTAATGCCTACATTGGAACATCTTTTAAGAAACAAGCGTACATTTTATGCCGAGGAGTACGTCAAGTCTGGCTAAACTGCTGGGCGTAAAATCTGGCATAACGACGCCCTAGCGTTAACAATTCTTCATGAGTTCCCGATTCGACAATTTGACCGCGTTCCAGAACTAAAATGCGATCGCACCTCCTCACTGTACTCAAACGATGAGCAATAATAAACACAGTCCGCCCTTCCATCAGCCTTTCTAGCGCTTCCTGTACCAAAGCTTCCGACTCTGAATCTAATGCCGATGTCGCTTCATCTAAAATAAGAATTCTAGGGTTCAGCAAAACAGCACGCGCGATCGCGATTCTTTGTCGCTGTCCACCGGATAAATTCACGCCTCTCTCTCCCACCCAAGTGTGATAACCATCTGGCAGTTGGGTGATAAACTGATCGGCGTTAGCAATTTTCGCAGCTTTCTCAACATCTTCGATATCAAACAAGTCTTGCCCGAAAGCAATATTTTGGGCAATTGTCCCAGAAAACATAATCGTTTCTTGGGGAACAATGCCAATTTGTCGCCGCAGGCTGTCAAGCGTGACATCCCGAATATCAACGCCGTCGATTAAGATTTGACCAGTATTAGGATCATAGAAGCGGGGGAGAAGATTCACAAAAGTGGTTTTCCCAGCACCCGAAGCACCCACAAGGGCGATCGCTTCTCCTGGTTGTGCCAACAAACTGATATCTTTTAAGACAGGTTCACCAGATTTGTAGGCAAAGGACACAGAGCTATATTCTACCTTACCAGTCACGGTCGGAAGCAACAGAGCATCTGGTTTTTCCACCACCGTTGGTTGAATAGCCAACAATTCAAAAACACGGTCAACAGACGCCTCACCCTGTTTAAACTCATTGTAGTTGTTCGTTACGTGAGCGATAGGGTCAATCAACAACCCTCCTGCAGTTAGGTAGCTGAGAAAGTCCGCTACTGTCAAGTTATCATTAGCAATTTGCCACGCGCCAACGAACAGCAGTGTTAAAACACTCAAAACTTCGAGAAATCCGATAATCGGAATCTGAATGGCTTTTAGCCGTTCGACTGAGTATTTTGCTTTTAAAGTGCGTTCTGCTTCACGGCTAAACCGGGCAATTTCGTAGTTTTCTGCTGCAAAAGCTTGGATGAGGCGGATACCGCTGAAAACTTCCGTTAGTATTGCTGACAAATCTGAAACACGATTTTGACTTTTTAAGGAAAACTGGCGTAACTTTTCGCCAAACCAACCAATTAAAATACCCATCAACGGTGCAACAATGACTGTAGCTAGTGTCAGTTGCCAATTCAGAGAAATCATGTAAATGGGAATTGCCACCAACTGCAAAACGCAGGGGATAAAGTCATGAAAGAGTTTGTGTACAACTTCCCCAACCCGATCAACATCTTCAGTCAGGCGGTAAGATAAATCACCTGCTTTTGCTGTTTCAAAAAAGCTGAGATTGAGCTTTTGCAGGTGCGAGTAAACCTGTTTGCGGAGATGAAAAGCGACTCGCAGTGCTGCTTTTGCCATGTACATATCTTGCACAGATTGAAAAAATCCTCGTGCCAGAAACACTGCTGCTATGATGCCAAGTTGTAGGGCGATCGCTTTTAAATCACCACCCCCAAAAACAGTTGCGAATTGACGCACGAGAGTCAAAAGTGCCAAAGTCGCTAGCACATATCCCAAGATGCCAATGAACCCCTTGACAAGGGTTTGCCACTGGGGTTGGATGTACGGTAGAAGCTGCCAGTAGTTAGAGCGCGTTTTCAAGCTACAACGTCCACAAAAATACTCTCCTTTGTTTGACGCTATCAGCTTTTCTCTAGTTTCTGAAAGCTCAACTAAATACTCATGTCGGAATCTTCTTTAACTTCCCAGCGCAGTAGCCTTGGTAACTGCGTTACATTTAAGACATGGTTGCCAATCCACAGCACTATTTGTAGCAGCAATAAATTTCTTACCCATGCCAAATCGGTTTCAAAACTTAGGAACTTCCACGCTTCATAAAGCTGCCAAAAGCGATAAGGTAAGTATAAATAAGGAACCATCACCCACACAACTGTCTGAAATTGCCTCAGTGTTAAAATCTCAGATAGGATTTGCAACCCCAGCATCACCAAGTAGGGAACAAACGCAGTTCATAGGCGAGTATCACGCCACCATACACCCCACACAATCACCACGAGAGGTACTATCACTCCCAACACCTGCACTGTAACAAACCAAATTTTAAACCACCCTGGCAGTGGTTGAGGAACGCTGAAGGGTTTCGAGTTTCTCCACGCCCAGCCGACAACTATCACAAAGGGGATCTGTGTCTCTCAATTTTCATAAATCTGCGGAGGATTGCTATATGTAAACATTTAAGAGAAAGAATGAAATAAAAATCAATAATAATCAATTCAATAATGTGCCTAGAAATCTTATTTTTTGGAATTTTTGCATACAGCAATCACAGGTACAAAGGCAGTATAAGACCTAACCTGGTACATGATTCATTTCAAAGCCTTAATCAAAGCTTTGATCCCAATTAAACAACTTTTCTTAAAGCCTTCATAGATTCTACTTGATTTTTAGTGTCTTGTTTGGTAACTTTGGTTATGCAACTAAAGCTGAGTACGTAACCGTACTCTGTTGTCGCTTTTTACTAAAATACGTATATACGTATATACGTAAGAAAGCGATCGCAACGAAAAAAACCTCTTTACAGAACCGTCAGGGACTTGTAGTTGAGTGATTGGGTGTGTCTAGTTTTTGCTATCGGTCGCAATGAGGTTATAGGGTATCTACTGTATTTTCCAGAGGTGAAGATTAATTAGCATGAATACCTACTTTCTTGGAGGGCTGTGGTGCTTACACTGACTGCCCTAAATCTGTAGTGTAAATTTCATCATTCACTAAGCGCACACTTTGAGTGTGATCAAGGATAGATCCAGTTAAGTTAGGTCATTTATGGATAGGGAATAGAATAGCAAGACAGTGTTTGTTTTAGCTAGATATATTGGGGTGAATTTAGTAAACCTACGCTTTGAGGCAAAGTAGGTGACACTCCTCAGATTTTGCACCCAACAAGAGCCTCTGGCTGTAATATCTCGTTACCAGGTTGAACCTGGTAACGAGGGTTTGGAGCCTCTGACGACTCACTGTTGCAACTCGAGGCTTGATCTCAGACTCGCTACTCAAACATTTAAAATTCAAAATTAAAAATTAAAAAAAAATTTGAATTTAGAATGGGTGTTCACGCGTAGGGTGCCGTAAGCATATTTTGAATTAAGCAAAGTAGGTGACAAGGGCAGAATTTTGAATAGACAGGTTTTCTTTTTTAAGACGGAAAAGCAAAATTCATATGAGCTTGTCCACATCTTAAGTGCGGGTAATGACAAAATATGATTCATCCGCTACATATACCTCGAAATGTATAGTAAATTATTTAATTTAGGATGTTGAAATCATTACAGTATCAAGCGGGACAACTCAGTGATTTGCTAGAGGATCTACAAAGTACAGGGAAGAGTGGATCTGTTTGCATCAATGCAATTGTAAATTCTGAGCAAAAGCCAAGATTACGTGTTGTCTTTTTGAACAACGGCAAGATTGTTTACGGCGGGTCAAAAATAGTTAATAATCAAGAACTTGCTAGAAGAATTGGGATTAAGTTAAGTCATGACTGGGCTGAGGTTGCTGTTGGATATGCAGCGCAAAAATTACAAAATCCGTCATCTTTTCGAGAACTTTTAGAGCAAATCGTGCGGATACGAGTGTTTAAGTGGGAAGAGATTGAAACCTGTATCCATACTCAATTTGTGCAAGTGTTAGAACAAACATTGCCTTATCCAGGAAAGTTAGAGTTAGATCCCACAGTTGAGATTGATTTAAGTTATGGAAAAGATGCTCACGGTTTGGAATGGAATAAACTGATCCAAGATGTTGCTCATCGCCAGCACCAATGGACTGCACTTGCTCGTGTTATTCCCAGTATGGAGGCGGTTCCTCAGCTGTTACCAGGTTGGCGAACAGTAAAAACAAGCATTGCGCAGCAGGATTTACACAAGTGGGTGGATGGTAGGCGATCGCTCATTGACATCGCCGAACAATTAGACCAAGACCCTCTAGATATAGCACGAAGCTATACGGAGTGGGTAGCATCGAGCTGGATAACTTTTGGACAGCATACACCTCTGGTTCAAACAGTTTCTCATGTTGAAGAGCAACGTCCAGTTATTCTAAGTGTTGATGACAGCCCTGTGGTGCAGATTTTAATCAAGCGGGCTTTGGGAGAACGCTATCAAGTTCTTTTTTCAGATAACGCTTTGCAAGCGCTGAGTTTGATGAATACCAATCCTATTGCACTGTTGCTGTTGGATGTCACCATGCCAGATATTGACGGCTTAGAATTCTGCCGTACAGTACGTAGTATTGCGAAATTCAAAAAATTACCCATTATTATGGTCACGGCACGAGATAAATTCTCTGATAAACTTCGAGGTCAAATTGCTGGAACAACTCATTATTTAACCAAGCCATTTGAACCTCACCATTTACTTGAAATTGTGGGAAAATTTGTGGGCGAAAGACCAGAAACTTTAAAAACTGTCTCTTACAAATATAACTTTAGATAACAAAGTTTTGCAAGCTTTTCAGTTTAATTTTGTATTGTTACCTATCCTTTTATTATATCAAATTGTATTCAAATAAGTCTCGTCTGACCATTGACAGTTAATTGTTAACAGTCAACATCAAGAGTAGAAAACTGCAATGGAGAACAAAAAATACCTGACATTTCGTATACATGATTTGCACTATGGAATCGAAGCAGCACTGGTTCAAGAAATTTTCCCGCTTCCGGAACTGATACCCATTTTTGAAGCAAGTACCGATATTATCGGCATCCTCAACTTGCGGACGCAAATTGTGCCAGTGATACATCTTGATTGGCTTCAAGGATATCCGCCGAAAGTTTGCCACGTTAGCGACTACATCATCATTTTAGGGTGGGAGGGCTTGCAAATTGGCATACTAGTTCACCAGGTCAACGAAATGTTAGAACTAGATGATGAAGTCATTGAAGCAGCGCCTTCTGATGGATTCCTTTGTGATATCAACACGACATTTCTTGCTGGTATCGCCAATATAGAGTCAGAAACAATTTTTTTGCTTGATTCCAAGAAATTAGTTCGTCAACCAGATATCTTAGTTACCTTGATTTGGGATGCACAAAGCCAGTTGGAGAGCATAACAGCATCTGATGACGAGCAACAAAATTATAACGAATACCAACAGATTGAAGAATTCCAAACACCAAACTTCTACGACTTATTTTGTCCCCATGCGACTTTTGAAGAAAGAGCTATTTTCCGACAGCGGGCTCTTGATCTGAGGCAATCATTAGAAGATTTAGAGGTGACAACCAGCCTCATACCCCTAGCAGTCATTGGCATTGGTAACGAGTACTATGGGCTAGACTTAGAACTGGTGCGGGAATTTACGGATATTGACAATTTGACGCCAATTCCCTGCTGCCCAAACCATATTGTTGGCAATATGAATTTGCGTGGAGAAATTATCACCTTAGTTGATATTCGGAATGTTTTGAATTTGCCAATCAGCCCGATTAGAGTTGGTTCTAAAGCAGTCGTGGTTCAAGTTGATGATATTGTTGCCGGATTGCCAGTCGATAAAGTTTTGGAGGTGGTTAATCTCAACCCTGCTGAAATCAAACCTTTGCCCACAATAAAACTCACGGGCGATGCACAGTACGTTCAAGGAATAGCTTTCTTTCAGGAAAACATGCTGATTGTCCTAGACTTACCTAAAATCCTGACCCAAGGAGGACTGGTAGTGAATGAACAAATATAGTGCTAAGCACAATTCGTATTAAGTATAACTCAAAATCTTGACTCAATTCGGAATCAATTTATAGATAGATATCACCCAGAAGGATATGAACATATGTTGGCAAAATTAAAGTTAAGAGGTCGAATTTTATTGGGATATTCATTTCCGCTGTTCTTATTGATAGTGATAAGCGGTCTGGCTTTTGGAAATTCTCGAAGATTCGATCAATCCTTCAAAGAAGTGGAAGATGCCAAAACCGCATCTAGTGAAGCATCTAAAGCAACGCTGGGTCTATCAAGGATGGAACGGGCAACACGCGGCTTCTTAATATTTAGTGAGACTGAAAATCTCGAAGAATCCTTTAACACAGGGGTATCTGACTATAAGAAATCCCTAGACGTTGCTGAAAAAGTTGTTGTCAACCCACAGCAGAAAGAGCGATTGACAAAAATCCGTCAACTTGGGCAGCAAATCGAGCAATCTGGTCGAGAGACTATTACTTTGGTAAAGACAGGTAAGAAAGACCAGGCACTCAAAACATTTCAAACAGAAAAAACTAGACCGTTTATTCAAAACGCTGAAGCGTTGCAGAAAGAGTTTGAACAGGAGCAAGACAAAATTATTCAAGCATCGATTAACGAAGTCAGACAGGCAACTGTCTTGATACAAATTATTGCCGGTTTGGGTACATTGCTAGCTGCCTCTATCTCCCTAGTCATTTCTTATGCCCTCTCGTCGAGTATTGCTAAGACAATCCAAGACGCCTCTAATGCGGTTGCATCTTCGACAAAAGACATTACTAGCACAGTCAACGAACAGGAACGCACCATCTTGCAGCAGTCTTCCTCAGTGAATGAAACCACAGTTACGATTGAGGAAGTGGGAACTTATTCGCTCCAATCCGCCCAAAAAGCCGAAATCTCTGCCTCTGGGGCGCAGAAAGCCTTAGAACTGGCTGAGTCAGGAACGAAAACAGTGGGTGTGGCGATGGACGGTATTTCGGAACTGAAAGACCAGGTGATTGCGATCGCCAACCAAATTGTTCGTCTTTCTGAGCAAACAGGACAAATCACCACAGTTTCTGACATCGTCGCAGATCTGGCGACCCAAACAAATATGCTGGCTCTCAACGCAGGCGTAGAAGCAGCGCGTGCCGGTGAGCAAGGCAAAGGGTTTGCCGTCGTGGCTGGCGAAATTCGTAAACTGGCTGATCAAAGCAGGAAATCAGCTGACCGAATTCATATTTTGGTCAACGAAGTGCAAGCAGCAATTAACTCCACTATCATGGTGACTGATGAAGGCACCAAAAAAGCGACCCAAGGAATCAGGTTAGCTGAAGAAACAGGTGATGTGTTCATCAATATCGCTGATGCTATTAATATGGTGTTCCTTAATAACCAAGAGATTGCCATGACAGCTAAACAGCAAGCTGTTGCGGTGCAAAGGGTTGTCGCAGCCATGAATGCCATCAACTTAGAGGCAAAAGAAACAGCCCTTGGCATCTCCCAGGTGAAAGAAGCTACCGAAGACCTCAGTGAAGCGGCTCAGAATCTTCAGGCTATGCTGTAACAAAACGAAACAAAATCATTCATCAAAACAGCTTTAAAGCCATGATGATAGAAGACGAAGAACTGCGATCGCTGTACAAAGCAGCCAGTGCCGAACGTATACAGAAAATCGAAGCAGGGTTGCTGCATCTAGAAAAAAATCCCCAAGACAAAGCCAAACTGGAAGGATTACTGCGAGAAACCCACTCCCTCAAAGGTGATTCCCGGATGTTGGGGGTCAAAGATGTGGAAACCCTCACCCACCAAATCGAAGAAATTCTGGGGTCCGTTAAGCAGGGTGAGCGAGTTTTCACTTCCCAACTCTACGAATGCCTTTCTCAAGGACTGGATGCTATTCGTAAAATTGCCCATGAAGCCGTTACCGGACAACCAGCAGGAGTCAGCGTCTTCCATGTCCTAGCTCAACTTATGAGAGGTGAGTCTAGTGATGCATGGTCGGAAATTCCAGAAACCGTACCAGAAAACATAGCTGAATCAGAGGAGGATTCCTCTACCTTCCCCTTTGCACAGTCCTTGGTCTTCGATGATACCGAATCAGAGGAAGATTCCTTGACCCTGGCAGAGCCACAAACCGTATTCAATGATGCAGTTGAAATTAATGAATCCACGGTAGCAAACGCAGACACTATTGCGCCTGAAAGCGACTACCAAATTGACACTATCCGCGTTGAATCCCAAAGGCTCGATAAGCTGTTGACACAAGTAGGTGAACTGCTAGTTACCAAAGGTCAGATTGCAGACCAACTTGTTGAAATTGACGAAATGATCACCCTGTGGGAAGAGTTGAACCGACAAGCTTTTATCATCCGTCAAGCATATAGAGACTTAGAACGACGCGGGCTAGGTAGTCAACTGCAACAGATGCAAAATTCCTCTAATTTAACAGAAAACCGCCTCAAGCAACTGGGAGAGTACCTCAATCGAGTCCAGAAGAAAGCGTTTGACTATACTGCCAGACTCGAAATCATATCCAATGAACTTCAATCGGGAGTCACCTCTCTGCGACTACTGCCATTATCCACAATTTTTCATCTGTTTCCCCGCACCGTACGAGATTTGGCTAAGCAGCAAGGCAAAGAAGTTGATCTTCACATCGAAGGTGAACAGATTAGTGTAGACAAGCGGATTATTGAAGAGATGAAAGACCCGCTGATGCACATCCTTCGCAATGCCATAGATCATGGCATCGAAACACCCCAAGAGCGTTTAAAACTTGGCAAGCCCCCGACGGCAACAATTCACCTGAAGGTTTACCAAACTGGCAACACCGTGAGTATTGAAGTTTCAGATGATGGGCGCGGTTTGGATATCGAAGCCATTAAACTGGCAGCGATGCGCCGTGGCATTCGCTCTCAAGCAGAACTGGCAGCGATGTCAACGGCGGAGATTCAGGCATTGATATTTGCGCCTGGTTTCTCCACTCGCACAGCAGTCACTGAGATTTCCGGCAGAGGCGTCGGTTTGGATGTCGTGCGTGCCAACGTCGAACGACTCAAAGGAACCATCCAAGTAGAATTTACTCCAGGCAAGGGATGTTTATTTCGCATCACGATCAGTAGCATATTCGCAACGACCCATGTCTTGATTGTGCAAGTCAACCAAAATTCCTATGCCATCCCTGTGGAATTTGTGGAAACGATGCTGTTGGTTTCTCCTCAGGAAATCTTTGCTGTGGAAGGGAGCCAAACCTTCCCATTCCAAGGACAGCCTGTCTCGGTTGCTTGGCTTGCAGATTTATTAGGCTTACCTGTCAAAGTGCCTGCATCAACCCAAGCTTTGAACGTTGGCATCAAAAGCATTCCCTGCGTTATTCTGCGGCTTGGTTCCGAGCGTTTGGGATTGCTGGTAGACACTGTCAATGAGCTACAGGACATTGTCTTGAAACCGCAGAGTCATTTGCTCAAGAGGGTTTGCAATATATCCGGTGCCACAATTCTCGGGACTGGAGAAGTTTGCATGGTGCTCAATCCTCCAGATTTGTTCAAGTCAGCCAAAAAGACAGTTGTTTCTATTACAGTTAAGGAGTTAAGCGAAAAAGCACAAATCAAACAGAAGATTCTTCTGGTTGAAGATTCCATTCCCATTCGTACCCAAATGAGGCGGATTTTGGAAAGTGCTGGTTACGAAGTCACTGCTGCTGTAGACGGTCAAGACGGCTTCAACAAACTCAGGGAAAGCCAATTCGATGCCGTGATCTCGGACATCCAAATGCCAAATGTGGACGGGCTGGAACTGACTGCTAAAATTCGCCAATTACCAGAATACAAGGAATTGCCTGTCATTTTGGTGACAACGATGGCATCGGAGGAGGACAAGCGCCAAGGCGCACAGGTCGGAGCAAACGCTTACATCACCAAAGGCGAGTTCGAGCAAGGAGAGTTTTTAGATACATTAAGGAAGTTTGTATAAATGAGTATACGCCAAAAGAAAGTAGTTCTGGTCGAAGATTCCCCTATTGCTCTGGAAATTCTCCAACGATTGCTAAATTCCTCACCAGAGGTGGCTGTGGTCGGTACAGCACGCGATGGTGAGGAGGGTCTGGAAGTGATTACCAAGACGCAGCCGGATGTGATTTGTACAGACCTGATGATGGAAAATATGGATGGTCTGGAGTTGACCAAGCGTGTCATGGCTCAAGACCCGCGACCAATTTTGGTGATTAGCAATTTTGTCCAAAACACCGACATCGACACTATCTTTCGTCTGTTGCAAGCCGGTGCTGCAGATGTTTTCCCCAAACCAACCACTGGTTCGCCGACTGACTATGAGAAAATTAAAGCAGCGTTGATTGCCAAAATTAAAGTCCTTTCGAGTATGAATGTGGCTGCCAAACCGCAACAACAAAAACAGCCGTTGACTCCTCCTGGGTCGCCGACAACATCTGGGTCGTCCTTAAAAACTGAAACACCAGTAACAAATGTGACACTTTCCTACCGGGTGATCTGTATAGGGGCTTCCACACGAGGTCTTCAACCTATCCAAAAGATTCTGAGCAAACTGCCGGCTGATTTCCCATTACCGATTATTTGTACCCTGCACGTAGGCGAAGGCGTTTTGTCAAAATTGGTGGATTGGTTGTCCTTGCAGTGTAAGTTGAAAATCAAAGTTGCTCAAGTTGGTGAGTCCCCTGAACCAGGAACAGTTTATTTTGCTCCAGAGAAGAATCATCTTGAATTAGACTCTCGAGGCAAGTTTATTTATTCAAGAGCTGTACCAGGAGAAAAGCATTGTCCCTCGATTACAGTTATGTTTAAATCTATCGCTCGCTTCTATGGCAGAACAACTGCCGGGGTTTTATTGACTGGGCTTGGTCATGACGGTGTACAAGGCTTACAAGTCATTTCTCAAGTAGGAGGTCTGACAATCGCTCAAGATGAGAATGGTGTGGCGTTTGGCATGGTGAAAGAGGCACTGGCCCTCGGTGCAGCTCAACATTTGCTTCCCATTGAAGACATCGCCCCTTTCTTACTCTTATTTTCTTTGAGCAAATAGTTAACAACCATAACCTTGCCGTCAGGAGGTCAAAAAGACTCGAATCACCCCAAATTAAGGCAAATAAAATTGAGGGACTTACAATTGCACCCATCAAACAAAGGACTAAACCATTTAGTAGTTCACTATACAAACTTGGCGGAGTTTGTAGTAAGTCCTGCATACGCTGCATACGCGCCATTCGCTTACTACAAACTAAGCTTACCCGTTATTTTTGGCTTTGATTTTCTTTGACAACATGAAGAATTGACGGCACTAAAGAAACAACAATAATTAATCCAATAATTGGTAACAAAAACTTATCTACCTGTTCGGCAGGTAGAGATTTTCCTAAGAAAAATCCTAACAGAGTGATGCCGAATGTCCAAAGAAAGCCGCCAATTAAGTTATAGGACATAAATGTACGATAATGCATCGCACCAATGCCAGCGACAATCGGCGCAAAAGTCCGCACGATAGGCACAAATCGCGCTAAAACAAGTGTTTTCTTACCATGCTTTTGATAAAAATTTGTTGTTTTTACCAAATGTTTTTTATGAAATAACCATGAATCTTCTTTTTGAAAGAGCCTACGACCAAATCTGTGTCCAGTTGCATAACCCACATTATCACCAAGGACTGCACAGAGAAAAGCACCAATTATGAGAACCCAGATGTTAAGTAGTTGCTGAGATGCTACGAATCCGGCAGTGAACAGCAAACTATCACCTGGTAGAAAAAAGCCAATCAGTAAGCCAGACTCAGCAAAAATAATTCCCCATACTCCAAAGTATCCCAGTGATTTTATTATTTGTACTAAATCAAAATGCATAGAAAATCCTCTAATTCAATAACTTATTTAACATAAAATTCAAAAGAATATCAGAATTTTTTTGACTTTAACTGATTTATCACACTTTTCCATTGCATACACCAAAGGCAGAGAACACGATGCCAATATACAGCGCTTTCAAAAACATAAACTACAAACTACATGGTAGGGGCACAGCACTGCTGTGCCCCTACGCAAAACCTGCGTTCTACCTAATTGAAAACTCCTGTATTAGCCAGAATCTGCCTAGACCGTTTTATAGCGGTTCTTGATTGAGTGCAATACAACTTTGGATTGTGGGATGGGCTTCTAACCCGTCTTAAATTGAGGGCAGGGTGGATGCCATACGTGTCAACTTAAAGCTCAAACACTCAATTTAGCGTCGTTTTTGCCTCGTTCCCAGCCTGAGGCTGGGAATGCAGCCTTAGGAGGCTCTGCCTTGCTTAAGAGCGTTACCGAGTCCGCAACGGGCGCGGGGGTAAGGGGGTAAGGGTGTAGGGGAATATAGTCCGTCCCGTTCGCGTAGCGTCTCCCCTTGGGAGAAGACTGGTTTAAAGCCTCCCCTTTTAAGGGGAATAGAAAAAAGATGTGTTTTGAGATGCATAGCACGAAAAAACACGGGTACTACAGCTTAAAACCCTATCCTTTAAGGGTGGGGTCCGGTGACCCCCCTATACCCCTATTCCCCTACACCCCTAGTTACTAGCCGCTTCAAGGGCATTTCCAGGTGGAACCTGGAAACGAGATTAAAGACAGGGTTTTAGCTTAAGTTGACACCAATGGGTGGATGCCCACCCCACAAAATATGTATTTCATCCGAGTGAGAAGCGCTATAGTGCGTAAGTTCTGCATCTATGAATGAAACGTAAGTATTCGAGTGAATAAAGATATGCAATACTAATTGTTAGAATATCTAACTAACGGAGGCAAATTTCATCCGTGGTGCAACTGACTATCACTGAGGCTGCATTGCAGGCGCAGGACCTCACTCGCAAGTTTGGCAAATTTACCGCAGTCGATGCCTTAAGTTTCACTATAGAAGTCGGTGAAGTGTTTGGCTTGCTCGGACCGAACGGTGCAGGCAAGAGTACTGTCATTAAGATGTTGACAACTCTGCTGCCCCCTAGCTCAGGACAGGCAGTCATAGCTGGATTTGATGTTACTCATCAAGCGCCAGCAGTAAGGCGAGTCATTGGATATGTCCCCCAAGCACTTTCTGCAGATGGCAATTTAACAGGTTATGAAAATCTGCTGATTTTTGCCAAGCTGTACGATATTCCCCGGTCAAAACGCGAACATCGAATCCGGGAGGCTCTATTATTTATGGGTTTGCAGGATGTCGCCCACAGACTAGTACGAAACTACTCTGGTGGCATGATCCGCAAGCTGGAAATTGCTCAGTCAATTCTGCATCAGCCTAAAATTCTGTTTCTTGACGAGCCAACTGTAGGGCTAGACCCGATAGCACGCAATCAGGTGTGGGAGCTTGTGCAACAACTCCTTGAGAATTATGGCACGACTGTACTGTTAACTACTCACTTTTTAGAAGAAGCAGATAGCTTATGTGACCGAGTGGCAATTATGCATCGAGGCAAGGTCGTTGTAACTGGTACACCGGCAGAATTGAAAGCTTCTTTGGCTAAGAGTAATGCAACTTTAGATGACGTGTTTATCCACTACACAGGTGATCAATTAGCATCAGGAGTCAACTACCATGAGACATCGAGAATCAGACGCGCTGCACGTCGGTTGGGCTAACGGACGACCCTCTCGTTCAGCAAATTTACTGGCTGCCATTTCCGACTTGATAACAAAGACACTCGTGATTGTTGAGCTGGAAGTCCGCAAGCTATGGCATGATCCAAGCGATATATTCTTGCGTACAGCCCAACCTGCATTGTGGCTTCTGATTTTTGGACAAGTCTTTAGCCGCATTCGTGCCATTCCCACCAATGGCTTGCCATATCTGGACTTCATGGCTGCTGGAATTCTGGCTCAAAGCGTGCTATTTATGGCAATTTTCACAGGTGGTATGGCAATTATTTGGGAAAAAGACTTAGGAATTGTTCATAAATTCCTGGCTAGTCCCACTCCCCGCGTAGCTATGGTACTGGGCAAATCTCTATCTTCTGGGGTGCGAAGTCTACCTCAGATAGTCATTATTTATGGATTATCACTGCTGCTGGGTGTCAAGTTGAATTTCAATCCGCTCGCCATTGTGGGAGTTGTGCTGATTGTGATTATGGGAGCAGTCTGTTTCTCGACTTTTTCACTAATCATTGGATGTCTTGTGAAAACAAGAGAACGCTTTACAGGGATTGGGCAGTTAATGACTATGCCATTGTTCTTTGCGAGCAATGCGATCTACCCCATTTCGCTGATGCCAAAATGGTTGCAGATGATTTCACACCTCAATCCGTTAACATATCAGGTCGATGCTCTTAGAGGTACAATGTTGGCAAATGGCACAAGCACATATGGGTTTGCTGTAGACTTTACAGTTCTGCTATTTGCAATTGTGGTCATGACGGTCATTAGTGGACGACTGTATTCACGCGTGGTGACATAAATTATTTCACGCACACTCATACTATTTTTTCTTTGCCTTCAGTCCTAAGTCATACCAAGTCCGTTTAAACACTCATCATTACCAACCAGAGTGCAAACCCCACCCGCAACCCCTCCCCGATGTTTTGGGGAGGGGCGGTTTTCTCTGGACTCACCATTCTCAACAAGGAGGAGGCTTCAGCCTCCCAGCCCTCGTTCCCAGGCTGAGCCTGGGAACGAGAATATAGAGGCTCCGCCTCTTATTGATATTGGTGCAAGATGTCAGTTAGTGCAGATTGTATCCAATAAAAGTGGCAGCAGAAGTTAAGAGATTGTTATCTCTACAATAGAGTGGCAGCTTTGCATCGTTAAACTTGCAGTGACTTAGGAAAAATAACAATTCAAATGGGCTTAGAGCAAACTTCTCAAAAAACAACTTCAAAAGATTGTGCGGCTAAGGTGATGGAAACAATTCCATTGGTTATGCGAGCAATCCGAGCAGATATGCGTGCTATAGGCTCTACTACGTTGTCCGTTCCTCAATTCCGGACGCTCGCATTTTTAGATCGTAATCCTGGTACTTCACTTTCTGACCTTGCGGAACACTTGGGAGTGACTCGTGCGACAGCATCAGCAACTATAGAGCGGCTTGTTCAGCGCAACTATGTCCATCGCAATGATCACCCCCAAGAACGGCGGCGTGTTGTCCTCAAGTTGACGGAAGACGGGCTGCATCACCTGGAACAAGCTCGCAAACAAACTCGCGATCGCATTGCTGATCTCTTCAGTGACCTCACACAAGAACAAATTCTTCAGATAGAAGAAGGATTGATTTTATTAAAGCAAGTGTTTGAACAAACTGTAGAACAGAGACAAACTGACTATTTAGAGTCTCCTTAAGTTGATTGCAAGCACACAAATATATTGACAACGAATGGTTAGAAAGCTAATAGTTAGACAGCGAGCGGTAAAAAGACTACGAAATTTTCTGACGGCAGAACTAACCCAAGCAGGTTGAGACACCAAAAAATAAGAATATGAACGGCAACTCAAACCAATTGCATCTACCTCAGCCATCATCAGGAAAGTGGTGGGCAATGTTGGGTGTTGGTCTGGGTGTACTGATGTATACTATTGACACCAGTATTGTCAACATTGCTCTTCCCACTTTGGTGCAGGTATTCCACACAAGCTTTGCCACGATACAATGGGTTGTCTTGAGCTACCTGCTTGTCGTGACTGCGTTAGTATTGGGTGCAGCGCGTCTCGGGGATATGTTCGGAAAGAAACAGCTGTATCTCGGAGGATTAGTGGTGTTTACTTTGAGTTCACTCCTATGTGGACTTGCACCTGGAGACTACTGGCTGATTGGGTTTCGCGCACTGCAAGGACTGGGAGCCGTGATGATTTCAGCGCTGGGAGCGGCAATTGTTACCGAGGTTTTTCCAAGTTCAGAACGCGGGCGGGCGCTGGGTATCATTGGCGCGGTTGTCTCTTTGGGTATTGCCCTTGGTCCTACAGTCGGGGGATTGCTGATTGGGCTTTCTGGCTGGCGCAGCATCTTTTTGGTTAATGTGCCGATAGGGATATTCGCCAGCTTTGTCGTAGTCCGCAGTGTTCCTGCAGGTAAGAGCAACCCAACCAAACAAAAGTTTGATGGGCTAGGGGCACTGATTATGACTTTGACCTTGGTTTGCTTCGCCGTTGGGATGACAGCCGGACAAAATCAGGGCTTTGGTAGTATCGGGGCACTGGCGTTGCTTGCGATCGCCACCCTTGGCTTAATAAGTTTTTTATGGGTTGAAAGACGCATCCAACAACCCATGCTGGACTTGGGGCTGTTTCGCAATCTACAGTTTAGCCTCAGCTTGTTATCAGGCTTGCTAGTGTTTATCGTGATTGCAGGCGTGATTTTTATTGCTCCTTTCTTTCTCGAGTTAGTTCTCCACTACTCCACCCAACAAGTAGGGTTGTTGCTGGCGGTGTCGCCTGTGTTGGGTGGTATCGTCGCCCCCTTTTCTGGGAATCTATCAGATAGGTTTGGACCGCGTATCATCAGCTTGATTGGGTTGCTGTTGATGACAGTTGGGTGTCTTGGCATCAGTACCTTCAATGCTCAGTTGACAGAACTGGGTTATATTGTGCGGGTTGCGCCTTTTGGCATTGGGCTGGGAATGTTTCAATCACCCAACAATAGCGCTATTTTGGGCGAGGTTCCTCCAGAACGCCTGGGTATTGCTTCCGGGTTGATGTCTTTATCCCGGACTTTAGGACAAACCACAGGATTGTCAGTCATGGGAGCTTTGTTTGCAGTGCTGACTCTCTCCCAGTCCTCTGCTGTTGATGTCACAGCTGCACCTGCTGAAGCACTGGTGTTTGGTCTTCAGAGAACCTTTCGGATCGCAGCAGTCGTTTTGTTTACCGCAGCAGTACTCGTTGCTTTCCTCTGGAGAACAGGTGGGCGCGAGCAAAAAGCGTCAAGTAGATGAGATAATAAGTATAATGCACTTACTTTTGCGCTTATAGTTCTTCAGCTTGAAAAACAGATACCTAAGAGTCCTAAAATTATTCTGGAGCGCTGCCATAGAGGCTGAGCTGGAGTATCGTATCAACTTCCTCCTAGCAACCTTGAGCAGCTTGGGTAATCTTGCAGGTAGTCTCTTCGGGCTATTCTTGTTTTACGGTAACGGCTACACCTTTTCAGGGTGGTCATGGGAAGCAGCTTTGGTAGTTTTGGGAATTTTTACCTTGCTGCAAGGTTTTTCTGCGACTTTCCTTGCCCCAAACCTGAATAGCATTGTCCGCCATGTACAGGAAGGTACACTGGACTTTGTGCTACTCAAACCCATCCGCAGCCAGTTTTGGCTTTCCACCCGTACCGTGTCACCTTGGGGACTGCCAGATCTCATCTTTGGGAGTATCATAATTGGCTACGCAGGTAGAAAACTCGGTTTAGGAATAGACGACTACCTCATCAGTGCAATTCCCCTGAGTTTTGGCTTGGTCATTCTTTACAGTTTGTGGTTCATGTTGGGAGCCACGAGTATTTGGTTCGTCAAAATATACAATGTTACCGAAGTGCTGCGGGGTTTTTTGGAAGCTGGGCGATATCCGATGGTAGCATATCCTACTGCATACCGCTTTTTCTTCACCTATGTTGTTCCTGTAGCTTTTTTAACGACTATACCAGCGGAAGCGATGCTAGGTAGGGGTGAAATCGCTTGGATAGTAGGCGCGGGAGTGTTGGCGTTGGTATTGTTTTTTGTTTCCTCCAGGTTTTGGCAGTTTGCGTTGCGGTTTTATACGAGTGCTTCGAGTTAGTAGCCAGCAGTCAGTTCATAAGCACAGGAGCAGCACTGATGTCATGGTAAGAACTACAGATATTTCCGGAGACACTCAAACATTATTTGTATTTACTTGATGATTAAAAAATTTTTTCCACAAACCAGAAAATGACTAGCCATACTCCGGTTAAAAAAATCTTGATTTTGGCTGCAAACCCAAAACAAACGTTACAACTGCGTTTGGATACGGAAGTGCGCGACATTAAGGAAGGTTTGCAGCTAGCGCAAAAACGCGATAAATTTATTGTGCAACAAGAGTTGGCGGTACGTCCAAGAGACATTCGCCGCGCAGTTTTAAATTTTCGACCCAACATTATCCATTTTTCTGGACATGGCTCAGGACACACGGGATTGATATTTGAGGATGAAACTGGACAAACCCAGCTAGTAACTGGAAAAGCACTGGCTGATTTATTTGGACAGTTTGCCAAGCAAGTGGAGTGTGTGCTGCTAAATGCTTGTTATTCCGAGGAACAAGCACAGGCGATTGCCCAACACATTGATTATGTGATTGGGATGAACGCTGTTATTGAGGACAAAGCAGCGATTGAATTTGCTGTTGGCTTTTACGACGGGTTAGCAAGTTACAATCCAGAATATGATGAGGTTTCACCCATAGAGTTTGCCTTCAACATTGCTCGCACCGCTATTGGGATGGCTGGAGTTTCTGGTGATTCTATTCCCATTCTCAAAAAGAAGCCTAATTTCAATGAGAGTAACAAGCTGAAAGTAAACCCTTTGAAGGCTCACGGGTATCTAATGGCACCATAACCGTGAGCCAAAATCAGGTGTCACAAAATCGCGAAGCAGTTGGGCAATTGGCACGGGATGTTGAAACTATTGTATCCACAACAAATCAGAGTGACAGAACATTTGCTAGTGCTGTCCCTGTTTTAAAAAAATCCAAATTACTTGTGGGTGCGGGTATTACTACAGTAGTGGGGCTATCATCTTATTTTATGGTCAGTCTACTACAGCCAAAAATAACGGCGTTACCTACATCCTCAACTCATCCCAGTATCTCTTCTACACCTGGAATAACAGCTAAGTTTTTCTACAATCGAGGATTAGATAAATACAATAGCAAAGACTATCAGGAAGCGATTGAGTACTTCGGCTTGGCTCTAAATATCGATTCCAATCATGCTGAGGCTTACGATAATAGAGGACGGGCCTACTATTGGCTGAAAAATTATCAAGCAGCGATTGAAAATTTCACCTCAGTAATTAAGCTAAAAGGTGACAATGCCAACGCTTACTCTTGGCGAGCATTTTCCTACCACGCCTTGAGAGAGTATCAACCAGCCATTGAGGATTACACTGAGTTTATCCGTCTAACTGGAACTAGTGGAAAACCCTGTGCTTGTGGTTACAAACATCGCGGGGATGCCTACTATGATATGAAAAATTATCAGGCAGCCATTAAGGATTACACTCAGGCGATTTTGCTAGAACCTGACAATCCTAATGGTTACCGCAAGCGAGGCGACGTTTATTCTAGCCAACAAAACCAGCAGGCAGCAAATGAAGATTATCAAAAAGCGGCAGAGCTTTATCAGAAAAGGGGATTGAAGAAATACAATAACAAAGAATATGATGGAGCAATTGCGGATTTTAACGAAGCGATTGAACTCAATCGCAACTATGCTGAAGCTTACTACTGGCGAGCTAGTGTCTACGGTCAGAAGGGAAATCATCAGCAGGCATTAGATGATTTTAATCAAGTAATTCGCCTTGAACCTGATAATCCTAAGGCTTGGCGTTACCGGGGTGTAGCCTACTCGAAGCTAAAAAACAAGCAAGCAGCAATTGAAAATTATCACAAAGCGGCAGAACTGTATCAGCAACAAGGAAACACAAAGGAATACCAAGACACATTGGAAAAACTCAAAAAGCTTCAGCCTGAAGCATTAAGTGACAGTACTTATCACAAAACTTGTCGTAACATTTCTATTCAAGGAGATATACTATCCGCCACTTGTCCTAGAGTAAATGGTTCATACAAGTCAACATCAATTCAGGTTCTGGGAATCGAAAATGTTAATGGAGAGTTGAAGTATAATCGTAATTCCCGCTTTGCTAGTACTTATCAAGAATCTTGTCAAAATATTTCTGTTAAGGAAAATATACTATCAGCCATTTGCCGTAAAGCTGATCGCACATACAGCGAAACACCATCAAGTATTGAGATAATGGGAATCTCAAACGAGAATGGGGATTTAAGCTATCAGGCTCAAAAATAAGGTAGCAATTGAATATTCACGCCCTTGAGTGTCAGCAAATTCGACTAAATAATGACTTGCCTCCTCATCTAAAACTCCTTGCTGACGAAAAGAAACGAGAGTCCAAACAGCAATGCGGGTATCACGAATACGTGGATTACCTCCACAAACTCCTGGAGTTTTTTGAATTAATTTTTTTTGAGTTGGTTGCGACATAAAGTATTCCCCATTATTCCCCCAATTTACCTTAAAGTCTTGAAGAGTCGGCTTGTGGATCCACTTTGCCATTTTTCCACTTGCTACTCCATCCACTTTGAAGCCTCACTCACCTCCCAACCACCATTTCCTGTAAAATCAAGACCTGAGAGTGTGGATAAGGAGATAGTAGGGGTGCCGACACTTGGTGTAAATATTGACCACATTGCCACTATCCGACAAGCGCGGCGGACGGTGGAACCAGATCCCGTGGCGGCGGCGGTACTGGCAGAATTAGCAGGTGCAGATGGCATTACCGTGCATCTGCGGGAAGATAGGCGACATATTCAAGAACGAGATGTGCGCCTGTTGCGGCAAACGGTACGATCGCACCTCAATCTAGAAATGGCTGCGACTGATGAAATGGTGGCGATCGCCCTCGACATCAAACCCGATTATGTGACTTTAGTACCCGAAAAGCGCGAAGAAGTCACCACAGAAGGCGGGCTGGATATCGTCGGTCAAATTGGTAGAATCGGAGAAGTGGTTGATAAATTGCAAAGCGCTGGCATTCCAGTGAGTCTGTTTATCGATGCCGAAACAGCACAAATTGAAGCATCTGTCAAGGTGGGGGCACAATTTATTGAACTGCACACCGGACGATATGCTGAGGCTAAGGATGAAATTAGTCGTGACCAGGAATTAGCCTTGCTAGACGAAGGGTGTGAGCAAGCGATTCAAGCAGGATTGCGAGTCAATGCCGGTCATGGACTCACCTACTGGAACGTCTATCGCGTGGCTGGCATTCCAGGTATGGAAGAACTGAACATCGGGCATAGCATCGTCAGTCGGGCAGCATTAGTGGGGATGGAAAGAGCAGTCCGCGAAATGAAGCAAGCGATGCGAGGGCTACTGTAAGGGCAACTGCTTTCGACAATTTTGGGGTTCGACTGCGTAAATCCAGAAAGTGTTTGGTATGTTCAAGACTAGGGTTATTCTTTCTCCAAAAATTTTATGAGCGCAACTCAGTCGAACAGCACTCCGCTTTGGGTACAGGGCAGAGACACAGTTATTGCACATAGTCGCGATGCCGAGTGGCGCTATGGTACACCTCCAGACTATACCCGCTCAAAGGAAAATCTTGCAAAGGAAAGTACACAGAACCATCTTGAAGGTTCATTAGAGGCTCTTGTCCAAAACTTGGTGAGAACCTTTGAGATGGAAGCATCGTTCAAAACCAACCCTTCTGAGTGGTTGTCAGTTGTGAACGAACAGTTTCGCATGAGTAGTAATGGTGGTGCAGCGTACACAGCATCAGATGTGGTAAACGCAGGCACTTACAACTTATTTATCGGCGATACTGAAGATTACAAGGCTTCCGAGGAAGATTTTGAATCATCAGCCAATCTCTTCCATACAGCATTTCCCAAAGGATTTTTGTGGGAAGTGCTTGAGGTTTACTCAGGTCCACCAAATGTTACATTCAAATGGCGGCATTGGGGAACTTTTAACGGTTCATACAAAGACTATGCACCTACAGGAGAGACGGTGGAGATAGTCGGTATGAGTGTGGCGCGTGTCACTGATGATTTGAGAGTTCTTTCCATAGAACACTACTTCGACAACAGCCTGTTTCTTAAAAAGCTGACAGCTGGTGCCAAAAAAGGAACTGGTGAACAGCAAGGAAGTTTTTGGGGTTTTGTCAGGCGACTTTGGGGATTAACACAAAAACAAGCAACTGGCGAACTGCAAGCGAGTCGTTGTCCCTTAAGTGCTTTGATCAGGTGATTCTGGTTCACTTAGATGATAAGGGTACAGTGCTGGTCACTGTGCCCTTATCATTATTCATTAGCAACCAAAGGAAGAAAATGCAAACATACTATTACGTTTTGGCTTCTCAACGCTTTCTTCTTGAAGAAGAACCGATGGAGGAAGTTCTCAAGGAACGCACCCGTCACTACCACGAACAAGAAAAAGAAATTGATTTTTGGGTGGTTAAGCAGCCAGCTTTTTTGGAAGCACCCCAAATGGCAGAAGTTAAGGCGAAGTGTCCTCAACCAGCAGTGGCGATTATTTCCACCAATCCCCAATTTATTACCTGGTTGAAACTTCGATTGGAGTACGTCGTGACAGGCGAATTTCAAGCTCCTTCACCAGAAATTCCTGATGCGTTGGCATCTCTGGCTGCCGTGTCTTAATCTATGGTCATGAGTCATTGTAGAGACGCGCCATGGCGCGTCTCTACATCGTCATTAGTCATTAGTTATTGGACTATAGACTATTGACTAATAACTAAATATAATCTTTTAAAAGAAAAGTTCAAGATAAATTTATGTTTAAGACTGTTGTCCAGAAATTTCAGATACCAAATGCTTTACTGAGTGGTTTAGTGCTAGCCCTTGTGGGCTCTTCTGGCGGCATCAATTCTGCTTTGGCTCAACAACAAGATCTTCCCGTTTGTCAACCTCCGAATACAGGTGAGTATCTTTTGTTGGTTATCAGTCCCACAGCAGATAATCAGAAACAGTTGCGCCACGCTTTACCATCTAACATTAAAACAACCACCTGTAGATATCTCAAAGATACAGTGACGCGCATAGGTGGGTTTACCAAGATAGACGAAGCTAACAGTTGGGCAAAATATATCAACAATGTTGCCGGTTTGTCTGGTATTATCACCACTCGACCATCAGAAACTGCTCGCTCAACAGAGGTGGTACAGACTCAGCCTCAGCAAGTCACCTACAAACCCGAACGGTTGGGAGGGGGTTTCGCCGTATTGGTAGATTACTACAACCGCCCGGAAGTTGCCAATCAAGTGCGGCAAGTGGTGGGAGGAGACGTGGGTTTTGTTTCCTACGGACAACGCCCTTATTTGCTGGCTATTTACACACCTAACCAAAAAGAAGCATATAGCACATTGGAGAAGCTGAGCGAAAAAGGTTTTTTTGCCCTACTCGTAGATAGTCGTAAAGTGGTGCTACTGCGCTCAACTGTGCGTTTGCAGTAGCTGTCAGCTTCTTTTGATCGCAGGATTGACTATGGACTAAAAACCAACACGCCGGTTGATCTCGCCAACCAAGAGACAGTTATACCCAACGCCGATCCAGCAATGACTTGAACTGGTGTATGTCCCAGCAATTCCTTGAGGCGATCGCCGTTAAATTCTGGGTGTTCGTGAAATAATTCATCAATCATTTGATTGAGTATCCGGGCTTGCTTTCCAGCGGCTTGGCGAACTCCTGCGGCGTCATACATGACTATAATGGCAAAAATCATCGCCACCGCAAATTCCGCAGAAGCCCAACCAAGAGTTTGCCCTACTCCAGTTGCTAAGGCTGTTACCAGTGCTGAGTGAGCACTAGGCATACCTCCAGTTGTTACTAAAACACTTATATTCAGTTTACGGTTCTTGATGAGCTCGATGACGAGCTTCAATGCTTGAGCCATCAAACAAGCTACTAGAGCAACCCACAGCACTCGGTTGTCTAATATATCGCCTATGTCCTGCATGCTATTTTGCGTAAGATGAGAAGTTATGAATTATGAATGATGAATTATGAAAAGAAATATGAATTATGAATGATAAATTATGAATTGTAAAGTCGCTCAGCCTTTATCATTCATTATTCATTATTTAGTGCTTGCGATTGGTGATAAAGTGTGCCAACTCCTTTAAAGGCAAAGATTTTTCTCCAAAGGGTTCTAATTCTGCACAAGCATCCTCAATCAGCTGTTGAGCTTTTTGTTTTGATTCTTCCAGTCCCCAAAGACTGGGATACGTCACCTTTTGAGCTTTTTGGTCTTTTCCAGCAGTTTTGCCTAATTGCTCATCGGTTGCAGTGATATCTAGAATGTCATCAATAATTTGGAAGGCAAGCCCAATGTTTTGGGAATACCGAGACAGTCGCTGCACATCTTCAGATGATGCTCCTCCTAAAATGCCGCCACAAACAACACAAGCTTCTAAGAGGGCACCTGTTTTGTGACTATGAATGAAACTCAACGTTTCTAGGGAAATATCTGTCTTTCCTTCCGATTCTAAATCTAGCACTTGACCACCAACCAAGCCAGTCGCTCCGGTTGCACGACCCAAATGAGCAATTACCTGTACAACTCGCTCCAGTGGTACATTCTGGGTGTGAGTTACCACATACTCAAAAGCATAAGCTAACAAGCCATCCCCAGCCAAAATTGCTATATCTTCACCATAAACTTTGTGATTTGTCAACTTACCGCGACGGTAATCATCATTATCCATTGCTGGCAAGTCGTCGTGAATCAGCGACATTGTGTGGATCATCTCCACAGCACAAGCTGTTGCAAGTGCCATTTCGATTGTACCGCCCATCATCTCACAGGTAGCAAGGCAAAGAATCGGGCGCACACGCTTACCTCCTGCTAAGAGTGAATAGCGCATTGCTTCGTAAATCTTTTCTGGATAACGTATGGGAATAGCTTTATCCAAAGCAGCTTCACAAAGCTTTTGTCGCTCTTTGAGATAAGCTCTTAGGTCAAATTTGGTTGACTCAGGAGTTTTTTGAATGTTATCTGCTGCTACCATCCTTGAATTCCTTAATATTCTGTTATATAAGTAACAATTTTACGAGGCTTTGGCACATTAAGAATGAGGAGTCAGGAGTCAGGAAAAAATTTAGAACTTAAGAGTTAAGAGTGAAGAATAATAACTCATAATTCATAGTTCATAATTCTTAATTCATAATTTTTGATTCGTCCTTAAATAACTGGAAAAAGTATTTTGCAGTAACATCGCGACTGTCATCGGACCTACACCACCTGGAACTGGGGTGAGGTATTCGGCAACACTCTTCATGGACTCAAAGTGGACATCGCCTACTAGACGACTGTTGCCGTCTGAGTGTGTCACACGATTCATCCCCACATCTACCACAACAGCGCCCGGTTTCACCATTTCGTTCGTAATAAGTCCTGGACGACCTACTGCTGCAATCAGAATATCAGCATTTTTGGTGATCGACTCCAAAGAGTGCGATCGCGAATGAGCTACAGTCACAGTAGCATCTGCCTCCAAAAGCATCAAAGCCATTGGTTTGCCCACCAAAATACTACGTCCTACTACCACCGCCTGTTTTCCCTGCAAGGGAATTGCATATTCCTGCAACAGCCGCATGATCCCCGCGGGAGTGCAACTGCGTAAACCTAGTTCTCCCCGCACCAGTCGTCCTAAGTTAAGTGGGTGCAGTCCATCAGCGTCTTTATCTGGCTCTATTTGATGCAAAAGTCCCACAGCATCCAAGTGGTTAGGGAGGGGTAATTGCACGAGAATGCCATCCACCCTTTGATCATTATTAAGTGCAGCAATAACTTCTTCTAGTTCTGCTTGGGTCGTTTGCGTGGGAAAATGTCTACCAAAAGAAGCAATACCCACTTTCTGGCAAGCTCGTTCTTTGCCGCGTACATAAGCTGCTGACGCTGGGTTATCGCCCACCATCAGCACTGCTAAACCTGGCGGGCGTCCTATTTGGGGTTGCAATTCTTTAACGCCATCAGAAAGTTCTTGCTGAATTTTTTCAGCTAACGCTTTACCATCAAGAAGTTTGGCTGTTTTTGTTTCCATGAGAATTCAACACAAGTACGCTACGCCTTGGCGTTGCTGTCAGATGCCTGAGCGTAAACAGCAAGACCACACTCTTTATCTTCTCAGATTGGTTGTCTAAGAAGACTTGAGAACCCAGAATTTAGAATGTTCCCCAATCAGGAAAGAATTTTAGATTTTCAAGGAAAAGGATTAGGAGACCAAGCGTGAAAAAAGAATGCGACACATGGTTGAGTGAAACTGAGCCTATGCAAGATTTTCACAATCTGTAAATCTAAAATCCAGGCATCTAATCTGAGCGAGTTCACCGTGACGTAACGGGTATCCCAGACCATCATCGGGATTTGTTTAGTGCGTTTGTGAGTAGGTTCGTTAATCAGGATGTGTTGTCATTGCAGGATGCTAATCTTGAGTATCCGAGGGCGGAGTCGCTCTTGTTGGAGGCGTGGCAACGTTCGATAAACCGCAAGCAAGTAGGCGCGCCTGAAAGCAGGAAGTCTGATTCTCCCTTTGAGCGGTTCTCTAACAAAGGCAGAAAGTCTAGCCAGATAGCTATAACGAGTAAAAAGCTAGTCTCAACTCTGCCTGAATCCCCCAACTAGAAGTTGGGGGAGTGGCTCAATGAAACATAAAGTATTGATAATCACTTGTTAAATTAAAATTGTCACAACCCAAGCACTGATGCCAAAATTTGCGAGTGGAGGTACTCGTTATGCAACTCGTGAAAAATTTCAACTTCTCGTTTTTATACAAATATGGCATTGTCGTACCCATACGCCTGGGATTGACCCTTTGCCTTGTAGGGGGACTGCTGAGTTGTGGGAACTTGGGGCGGTTTGGCATGAATGCCATAGGAGCCAACATCACCCAAATTCAGGAGTTGAAACCAGAACAAGACGATGGTACTACAGTGTACGTACAAGGTAAGGTGGAAAAACGAATTCCGCTTTTGAATCAATATGCATATCAAATTAATGATTCTACAGGGAAAATCTGGGTTGTCACCAATCAGACTGGTCTAGGCGAGGGAGAGCAAGTGGTGATTAAGGGTAAAGTTCGCCACCAAAGTATTCCTTTAGCTGGCAAAGAATATGGAGAAGTTTATATAGAGGAGCAGTAAATAGAAGAGCAGTGATTGGAACGTCAACCCAACAAGTTATGGGAGCTTCTTGCATCGAGAAGCCCCCAGCAATCCGGATGAATAGAGATTTTAGTGGTAAGAACGCATTAGTTTTGAAGGCTTCGTAGTGATCGCTGCGAAAGCGATAACAGTCGTGGACGCGCATTCCTTACTACGAACTTATACAACCATCATAATTAATACATCATAATTAATAAAGGTGAACTATTAGACTGACGCAGGCAAGTGTCCGGTAGTGTTGAGTACGTTCGTCGATCTAAAGTTAGTTTTTCTGCAAATTTTAATTATTATTTATATCAAAGCAAAATTTTTAGAATTTAGGCATTGACAAAATTTTTCTTGCCTGGGAATTGCCATAGTGCATCTCTACATAAATCACCTCAATAAAGTCGGGGTTTTGAACTAGCGAGGACATACAGCAGCAATTCCTGAGTCAGAAGTCAGAAGTCAGAAGTAAAAAGGGCTTAGTGTCTCGGCTTTGAGACAACAGGGTTGTACTTCATTTACTTGCAATGTGCTGTAAGTCCTCATAGCTGCATTCTTAAGTAGGTGTAAGTGAAATCAACTTATGCACTTCTAGATAGCTGAAACATTTTGCAGCCGCAGTGCAATTGATCCGCAGATACAGACAATGCTTCCCTCACAAGCTCGCACGTTATGCATAATTCAGTCTTTTTGTACAGTGCGTAAGTCCTAATTTTAACCGAATGACAGCGGCTATATTGTTAACTTACTCTAGTCATCCTAATGTCGCCAAAAATTTATTTTTTTTTTAGCATATTTTCTATGTATGTGTTGTAATGTACGAAGTCGTCATTACACAGCGTTGCTTTAGAGACAAGGGAGACATACTTTAGATAGAGAAAGAAACAATTTTTTATCAGTTTTTAACTTTATTTATTGCGTCCCTTTTGATAAAGCAACAACTCTGCTTTCAAGGCAGGGCTATTTCGTTTGTCCTCAAACCCACTAGAAAATTTCTGAACAAACAGTAGGAAATACAAATCTACACGGGTTGAGTGAGAAGGAAATAACCCTAGTTTGAAGTAGACCAATAATGAAGTGTTTGATATTTGGAGAAAAAAGTTTATGGGTTGGTTAAAACGACTTTTTGGTCTCGAAAAGCCTGAAGATGCTCAAGTGAATCCCGATCCCACTGCAGTTAGTCAGAACAACGATACAGGCGAAGAAATTCCTTTAGAGCGAGTGGGGTTAAATGGAGAGTACGATCAGAGTGGTTTGGCAAAGCGAGTCGCCCTAGCTTTTGATGAAAACCCCGAATTTGATGATATTAACAACTTGTGGGTAGCACAAACGGGCAGCACAGTTGTTCTCAAAGGGGAAGTTCCCAGTCAAGAGATTCTCGACCAACTGGTAAACATTGCAAGCGGTGTTAGCGGTGCAACAGACGTTACAACTGACGAAGTCAGTGTCGGTTAGATAAGCAGCAGCGGCGTAAATAAACGGAAAACTTGTACAAGGGTAGAGGGAAAGGGTAAGAGAAGGTTACTTACCCAAATCCCTCACCCTTACCCTTCTTTACATTGACTTTAATGAAACCGACCCACTTAGGGTCTAATGGGTGCAATTTCAGCAATCAAAACAGGCTATGAAAAATATATTCCGACATCAATGGACTATTTCCATCGCACTTTTGACTATCTTAGCCCTCTCGGGTTGTGGGAAAAAGGCTGAGGAAGGCAATACTTCTCCATCTAGCGACTCTGGCGCGTCTACATCTACAACTGCTCCGTCTTCTGGAACTGGAACCTCAGATAGTCCTGGAACAGGGACAACTGGTGGTTCTTCAACTACTGGGATTTCGGCTGAAGCTCAGAAGTTAGGTGTTAAGCCCCAAGGAGAAACCACTTGTCCTAGCAATGCTCCTGTTAAGGGCGTAGTTACCAAGAAGCGGGGTAACATTCTTCATGCTCCCAAATCACTTGATTATGAAAAGGTCAAGCCAAACATTTGCTTTGCAGATACAGCTACCGCGCAAAAAGCTGGCTTTAACCCTCCCAAGTAATATCGCTGCATAACATTCAAAACCCTTGCTATGCAAGGGTTTTCTTAAAGAGTTAAAGTTTTTGTGGTAGTCATGCATGAGAGACAATGTCTATCGTACAGGTGAATTATGACAAGCAGGAGTGAATATGGCTACCGAAGTGGCGATCGCCATTCTCTACCAAAACAACAAATTTCTCATGCAGTTGCGGGATAACATCCCCAATATTGTCTATCCCGGTTACTGGGCACTTTTTGGCGGACACATAGAACCCGGTGAAACCCCAGAGTTTGCGGTACAACGGGAAATTTTAGAAGAAATTGGTTATACTTTACCACCAACATTTTCTAAGTTTGGCTGCTATCCCGACAAAATTGCGGTTCGTCATGTCTTCCATGCACCACTCACAGTGGAATTAAATCAACTGGTTCTGAATGAAGGTTGGGATATGGGCTTAATAACACCGCAAGACATTCGCTTGGGTGCGAGTTATTCTGCTGTATCAGGAGACGTGCGACCCCTTGGACCTGTGCATCAGCAGATTTTGTTAGATTTTATGGAGAGACACGATAAATTGTCTTCTGACTCAAGTGTTAATCTGACTAATAACTAATGACTAACTACAAACTACCACGATGGTTAAGTTTGAGCCTCGCATTTCCCCTGGCTGTACTCAACGGTTGGGTATTGCTTCAGGTTGTGCAGTATTTTCAACCTTTGGTCAGTATCTTTGTCGCCGCCAGTTTGCTGGCTTTTGTTCTAGACTATCCCATTCGGTTTTTCCAACAACGAGGGGTAAAACGCAACTTAGCTGTTGGGAGTGTGTTGTTGTTAGCTGTAGTGATTGTAGTCGCTTTAGCTCTCACCTTAGTTCCTCTGATTTTGGAACAGCTTAACGAACTGGCTAATTTTTTGCCAAGTTGGATTGATTCTGGAACGCAACAACTGCAAGCTTTCCAAGACTGGGCTGCGACTCAACAGCTTCCCGTGAATTTGAGTGGTTTATTGACTCAAGTGTTAGACAGATTATCCAATCAAGTTCAGTCCTTTACCGGTCAAATCCTCAGTTTTGCTGTGGATACCATTGGTAGTGTAGTCAATGTGCTGCTGACGGTCGTACTGACTATCTACTTAGTATTGAACGGAGAACGTCTTTGGGATGGAATTTTTCTGTGGTTCTCGCCTCATATTGGTTCGCAAGTACGGCAATTATTGCGCGAGGACTTTCAAAATTACTTTATTGGTCAAGCAACATTGGGTGCTTTGCTAGCGGTTGCTCTGATACTTGTATTTTTGGCGCTGCAAGTTCCCTTGGCTTTACTTTTTGGTATTGTCATTGGATTCTTTTCTCTGTTCCCCTTTGGCACGGGTATAGGTATTGCTATAGTGAGCTTATTGGTGGGATTGCAGAACTTTTGGTTAGGGATAGAAGTCTTAGCCGTTTCTGTGGCGATCGACCAAGTCAATTCTAATTTTGTTGCTCCTCGCCTTTTGGGGAATTTGACTGGCTTAAATCCCGTGTGGGTGGTCATTTCCTTGCTGTTAGGAACCAAACTGGGAGGACTACTGGGTTTATTGGTTGCTATACCTATAGCCAGTTTTATCAAAGATGTGGCGGATAGCTGGCGTGAGGGGGGATTTAGGCTACCGCCTGCGCAACATAACTCAGGTGATAGCATTTCTAGTGAACAAACCCCAACTGTTTTGCTAGAGCGATAAAGCGATAATAAGAAAAGTCAACTATTAGAGTTTTGGAGTGGGTCATGCTTAAGCAACTCATCCTTGAGAATTGGAAAAGTTTTCGTTATGCAGAACTTCCGATTGACCCACTGACTGTTCTTATTGGTACGAATGCGAGTGGTAAATCGAATGTCGTTGAAGCTTTGGAATTTCTCCAAAGAATAGTTAGAGGCGAGGATATTGAAGCAGCTTTGGCAGGAGATAAAACTTTACCCTCAATTCGAGGGGGTGTGGAATGGGCTGCACGTAAACCGGAAGCTCAGTTTACATTAAAGGCAATTCTTCAAGGGGAAGATGAAAATACCGATTATCTTTATAGTATTACAGTACAAACAAAACCTGTGGTTCAAGTTTTGGAAGAACGTATAGAATATAAAAAAAATGATGAACATCTTCTTGAAAAGGAGATTTTAATTAATGAGACGAAATCAAAAAAATCTTTTTTCCCAGAATTAAAGCTCAGTTTCAAGAAAAACAAGTTATATTCTGATAGTTTAAATAAAGCAAAAAATAATATTAAAGAATTCAACGAGTTAGTTAAGGAAATATTATCCGCTAAAAATCAGAATAATGAGAAAATTTTACAAGAAGAAAATCAAAAACAAGTAGAATCGTTAACTGAAAAGTTAGAAAATAGAATAAAATCAATAAAGACCACAACCAAGACACTTAACATAGAACAAATAGAAGAACAAATAGATGAGTTGAGTAATACATTAAACAAAATCAATCTAATAATCTCTGCGCTCACAAATATTTTCATTCTCAATCCCATTCCTTCCAAAATGCGGGATTACTCACTGCTTTCTGACACGCTTGAAAGTGATGCCTCAAACATTGCTGGTGTATTAGCAGCATTACCTGATGAGCAAAAAGCTGAGGTGGAAGAAACTATTTCTGCCTACGCCAAAAATTTGCCAGAAGGAGATATTCAAAAAATCTGGACAGAAAAAGTCGGTAGGTTTGGCACAGATGCCATGCTTTACTGCGAGGAGCTATGGAAACCAGGTCACATCACAGAGATAGATGCTAGAAGTATGTCGGATGGTACGCTGAGATTTCTAGCTATCCTTACAGCGCTTCTTACTCGACCAGAAGGTAGTCAACTGGTAATTGAAGAAATAGATAACGGGCTTCATCCCTCGCGGGCAGAATTACTGGTAAGAATGCTGCGAGAAATTGGTGAAACAAGAAAAATTGACATATTAATAACGACTCATAACCCAGCTTTGCTTGATGCTTTGGGACCAGAAATAGTACCATTCGTGGTTGTAGCGCATCGAGATTCTGAAACTGGAGAAAGTAAACTGACTTTGCTAGAAGATATTGAGAACCTGCCTAAGTTAATGGCATCGGGTACACTGGGTAAGCTGACAACGAAGGGTGCTATTGAAAGGAGCCTGGCTGATACCAAGTAGCGCCAAATATGAAGAAGGTTCTGATAATAGATACATCCATACTGTGTGTTTACTTGGGGGTTCCTGGCAAAGATACCTGTGGAACGGATGAGAATAAGTGGGACAAAAAGCGAGTTGATGAATTTCTCAAAAAAGAAGAAGACAATGCATATTTTGTGCTACCTCTAGCCGTCATTATAGAAACTGGTAATCACATTGCACAAGCAAATTTCAATCGATATGAAATGGCTCAAGCTTTAGCAGACTTGATGGTGAAAGCAGCAGACGCAACAACACCTTGGGCTGCTTTCACTGAACAAGCGGAATTTTGGGACGCAGAAGGCTTGAAAAAGTTAGCGGATGAATGGTGTAACTTAGCAGTGCAACGTATTTCTATCGGTGATGCGACTATTAAGACAGTGGCTGAATACTACGCCAAAATCGGTTGTCAGGTGGAAATTCTCACGGGTGATGACGGACTGAAGGCTTACCAGCCAACGACTCCTGTGCAAATTCCTAGGCGAAGTCGTCGAAGAGTTAATAAACCTTGAACAATTTGAGAGTATCGCTGATATCAAGCTATCATCGGATATTGACAGGTTGCCCTGTGTATTGGTAGACATCCATGACTGCTTCTTACTCTGCATCCCAAACATCCCAACCCAATAACCCGACTGCGCCGCACACTGACACTCGATTGGTGGATCGCAGTAAGCTGACTCAAATGTTTCAGCATTATGTCGAGACGAAGGATAAGTATCCTCATGCGATGCTACTGTATCGAGTGGGAGATTTCTTTGAATGTTACTTTGAAGATGCTGTGACTTTGGCGCAGGAATTAGAACTCTCCCTCACCAGCAAGTCAGTAGGGGAAGTCGGACGGGTAGCGATGAGTGGTGTACCGCACCACGCCTGGGAACGCCACGCGACACAGTTGGTAGAAAAAGGATATGCTGTTGTCATTTGCGACCAAGTGGAAGATGCTGCGGAAGCTGCAGGGAGGTTGGTGCGGCGGGAAATCACGCGCATCCTGACCCCTGGCACTTTGCTAGAGGAGGGAATGTTAAAGTCAAGTCGCAATAATTACCTGGCGGCTGTGGTCATGGCTGGGGAGCATTGGGGTTTAGCGTATGCAGATATTTCCACTGGTGAATTCCTCACCACGCAAGGTAGCAATTTAGAGCATTTAACACAGGAACTTATGCGCTTGCAGCCTGCGGAGGTGCTTATTCCCACCAACGCACCAGACTTGGGAAGTTTACTGCGTCCGGGAGAAAAATCAGAACATCTCCCCCAATGTTTGCCACCATCGTTTTGTTATTCGTTGCGATCGCAAATTCCGTTCTCTCAAGGAGAATCTCGGGCAAGATTGTTGCAAAAGTTTAAAGTGCGATCGCTAGAAGGATTGGGTTGCGATCATCTTCCTTTAGCCGTCCGCGCCGCAGGTGGGTTGCTGGAATATTTGGAAGATACGCAGAAGGAAAACGCTATCCCCCTCCAGTCGCTACGCACCTATACCCTCACTGACTTTTTAATTGTTGACCATCAAACTCGCCGCAACCTGGAAATTACACAAACTGTGCGCGATGGCACTTTTCACGGTTCCCTGCTTTGGGCTTTGGATAAAACCAGTACGGCGATGGGTAGTCGTGCTTTACGGCGGTGGTTGTTGCAACCACTACTTGATATTAAAGGTATTCGGACACGGCAAGACACGATTCAAGAATTGGTAGAAAATACAACTCTCCGTCAAGAACTACGGCAGTTGTTACGTCAAATTTATGATTTAGATCGGCTCACGGGACGCGCTGGTTCTGGTACTGCTAATGCAAGAGATTTACTTGCTTTGGCAGATTCTCTATCTCGTTTACCGGAATTATCTCGCTTGGTCGCTGATGCTCGTTCACCCTTCCTGAAAGCATTGCAGAAGGTACCGCCTGTTTTAGAAGAGTTAGCACAGCAAATTCGCGGTCATCTGGTGGAGTCGCCACCGATACATATCAAAGAAGGCGGGTTGATTCGCCCTGGAGTTCATGTTCAGTTGGACGAAAGACGTGCTACTGTCGAAGACGACCAAAAATGGATTGCCAACTTGGAAGTAGACGAAAGAGCAAAGACGGGAATTCCGACGCTGAAGGTGGGATTTAACAAAACTTTTGGTTATTATATCAGTATTTCCCGTGCAAAGGCAGACCAAGTGCCGTCTAATTATATACGCAAGCAAACGCTGGTTAATGAAGAACGCTACATCACGCCGGAGTTGAAGGAACGGGAAGCGCGAATTCTCACGGCGCGAGATGATTTGAACCAGTTGGAATATGAGATTTTTGTGGCGTTGCGCGAAGAAGTGGGTTCACAAGCCGAGGTGATTCGCAATATTTCTCGTGCTGTGGCGGCGGCGGATGTGTTGTGTGGTTTGGCAGAGTTAGCGGTTCATCAAGGTTACTGTCGTCCAGAAATGGTGGAAGGACGAGAAATTACGATTGTGGATGGGCGTCATCCGGTTGTGGAACAGTCTTTGCCTGCGGGTTTCTTTGTGCCGAATTCGACGCAGTTGGGAAGGGAAGAGGAGGACAAGGGAAATTCTTCTCATCCTGACTTAATTATCCTCACTGGTCCAAATGCGAGTGGTAAGAGTTGTTATTTGCGTCAGGTGGGGTTAATTCAGCTGATAGCGCAAATTGGTAGTTTTGTACCTGCTAGGGAAGCTAGGTTGGGAGTGTGCGATCGCATTTTCACTCGTGTGGGTGCAGTAGATGACTTGGCGACTGGTCAATCTACTTTTATGGTAGAGATGAATGAGACGGCGAATATTCTCAACCATGCAACGTCGCGATCGCTGGTGTTGTTGGATGAAATTGGCAGAGGAACGGCAACATTTGATGGTCTTTCTATTGCTTGGGCGGTGGCGGAGTACATTGCAACGGAGATTCGGGCGCGGACGATTTTTGCCACGCACTATCACGAGTTAAATGAACTAGCGTCGCTATTGCCAAATGTTGCCAATTACCAGGTGACGGTGAAGGAGTTACCAGACCAAATTATCTTTTTGCATCAAGTCCAACCGGGAGGCGCTGATAAGTCCTACGGTATTGAGGCGGGAAGGTTGGCGGGTTTACCCAAGGTGGTGATTGCACGGGCAAAACAAGTCATGGGGCAAATTGAAAAGCATAGCAAGATTGCAGTTGGTTTGCAAAACCTGGAATAGTGATGTTGTAAAGTGACAAATTAAATGACCGTGGCGACACATTATTTGTCAAAGTAGTCAAAGTAGTAGTTTTCGACAAATTACTTGTCAATCTTAATTGACGAATAACTAATTATTTGTCGTCAAAGTTATTTCGACAACCGTTAACAAAATAATGTCTTTAGACTTGTCAACGAGCTGTGTGAGGCTATAAATTCACCTCACCACACTATCATAGAGCTTTTGAAGCTCGCGTTGTGCTTAAGCTTCCTATTTTCAATCTGCCCCATTTGGTTTTTAACTGTTTTCTGGTTGACTGTTCCTGACCTTCGCTGACTTCTTCAAATTCTGGCTCAATGTGAGGACGTTCTGATTCTGACAGTTCCAGTCTGATCATGCGTCCTTCATAGTAAATGCGGGCTGTGGCTTCATCTTCAACTGCTCTTTGGATATCGTAAATATCAAGATAGTATGATTTTTAATAAGCCATCGTAGAATATTTGAAAACTTTTAGAGCGGTTGTTGGATGGGTTCATATGTAGCGAAATTTATCGTGCTGCTCTTGTCTTTTCTAGACCTCCTTTATGATGCCCTGCCCTCTGTAGCACTTTTTCTAAAGCTTCCCAAGTTCCACCTGTAATCGCATCTGCCTCACGGTATTTTGCCTGATTTTCTAGATTAGGTGATACTCCAGGATAAGCATTGATAAGAGCATGTAGATCTCCAAAAAACCAAGCTTCTAGTTCTTCTATTGCTACTCTATTGAGGACTTGAAATTTCTGACTTATACCGACGGATGTTTTAGTACTAAAGCCTGTATTAATAGCTATTTTTTCTAGTTTTCCCTTCAATAATTTACAATCTTCCCGGTCTTCATCAACTAAAACTACAATTCGGTCTTCGTCTGGCAACCAAGATTTATATCCTCTCAAACGGTTAGGTAATTTAGAAAGCAAATCGGTTTTACCTTGGTAAGGATGAATATCAAAAGTAATTTCTTCTCCTAAGATTTTAGGTAATAAATTTTGGAGAGCTTCTTTCATTGATAATTCTTCTACTAAAAACTCAATGTGCAAGTTTGTTTACTCCTCCTTTATTTTGCTTGAGGTATATTCCTTTTAGGTATTCGCAGATGCCCAAAGGGCTTGCTCAAACCCTAAAGTCGCCCCATTGCCGTTTTTCTGTTCGGTTTTTTTCTGACCACGAGCCACTAAGTACTACTCCCTTAAGTAAAATCTCTTCTAATACGAGTTAACGCCTGGTTTAAACCTTCACTGTGAATCCAACCGACAAACCCGCCGTAAATCATTTTGTCATTGCGATCGCCTTTATGCGGGGCTTTGCCCATCACACATCCTAAAATTCTGGTGATGGGGCATTATCGGCATAGCGGCGAATATTGCAGTTGATATAGGAATCATCGCATCACTAAACCTTATCTATCCTCTATCGCGTTCCCAATCACCAATCACTTTTTGCAAATACCATTCCTCTGACATTCCTGGATAGTCGTACTTCGCCTGATCAATCAATCTTTGGGCTATTTCCCAATATCCTCCAACCAGTCTCAACAGGCGCTGTCGTAGTAACTTATACCTGGCGTTTGTTGAGTTAGAGCTAGGGGAGTTGATTTTGTTTAGGCTATCTAAGACTTGTTGGTAATTTCCCCAGTCTTCTTTTTCACAAAACATACTTGCCGCACGCTGATAATCTTCAACAGCGCGTTCCATTTCTTCTAGGCAAGTGTAGGCAATGCCACGATTGTAGTAAGCTGTTGCATCATCGGGATTTATTTGCAGTGCTTGGGTATAGTCGTTAATTGCACCAAGATAATTCCCCATGACTCGATAGGCATTGCCTCTAGCAATATACAGCATCGCGTCTTGGGGTTGCATCTGGAGTGCAGAGTTAAAATCGGCGATCGCCCCAGTATGATCTCCTAGATGAGAACGGGCTTTTCCTCGGTTACGGTAAACTATGGCATCATCAAAATTCAGTCGCAGTGCTTGGTTAAAGTCTGAGATAGCCTCCCGATAATTTCCCTGTTTGCAACGCACCACCCCTCGACAGCAGTATGCTTGTGCATCTTGTGGATCAACTTGCAACGCCCAGTTTAAATCCTCCATCGCCTCGCGGGTGTCTCCCTTTTCTGCTTTTTCCAGTAACTGCGCGAAATATTCTTTTTCAGATTTGATTGGTGCAATTGTGGGAGTTGTTTGTACAATTGCCGCAGGTTGTTCCTTTGGTTGGATCTGTTTAATTTTTTCTAGACACTGGCGACAGTTCTCTGTGTCCTTTTGCTGTAGATATAATTCTGCCGCTTTTTTAAAGTTGGCGATCGCATCTTGAATATACCCTTGTTTACGGCACACTGTCCCCCGTAAATTATAAGCCGCGGCATAATTTACATTGAGACGAATCACCTGTTCCACATCTGCAAGCGCCCCTGGCAGATTTTTCAGCGCCACTCGTGCTAAGGCGCGACAGTAATAAGCTTCCACACTTTGGGGATTAAGCTTCAGCGCTTCTGTGAAGTCAGAAACAGCACTGAGTATTTCTCCTAAATCATAGTATGCTAAACCCCGTTGATAGTAAGCTTCAGCCAAGTAAGGTGTTAGCTGCAAAGCACGGGTAAATTCCTCAATCGCTCCAGCATAGTCTTTTTGCTGGGCTTTTTCCAATCCTTTATTGTAAAATTCGTCATTCATGGCATTTGTTTGCAGGATAAAGTCAGGTTGAAAGCTTAAGGGTGAAGTACTTCATACTTTACACTTCAGATTTCAGTCTTCGGTTGACTCATTTCAAATTGTTCATGAAAATGACTAAATGACGAATGACTACCTTTACCGCTACCCACCCCTGTATCCTGGTGTCTTGCTAAGACGCTACAAGCGATTTTTTGCCGATGTTGAACTTGCTTCTGGGGAAATTGTAACAGCGCACTGCCCCAACACAGGACCAATGACAGGACTTTGTACTCCTGGTAGTGCAGTGCAGCTGTCTTACAGTGATAATCCTAACCGCAAACTTCTCTATACCTGGGAAATGATCCAGGTACATGATAACGAACCCACTTGGGTAGGCATAAATACTAATTTACCCAATAGGATTATCAAATTAGCTTTAGAAAAATACCTTTTTCCAGAATTGGGATATAGCCAAATTCGCACTGAAGTTCCCTACGGGGAAAATAAATCAAGTCGGGTGGACTTCTTGTTATTTCCACATACAAACTTCAACATCCCATCTAGCGATTTGTTCCTAAAAAGTGGTAAATTAGTTTTGGCTGAAAATAGCCGTCATATATATCTGGAAGTAAAAAATACAACTTGGGCGCAGGGCAAGTTGGCACTATTTCCAGACACGGAAACAACACGAGGACAAAAGCATTTGCGGGAACTGACAGCACTCCTGCCCCAGAATCGTGCAGTCATGCTTTACTTTATAAATCGAGGTGATTGCACTGAGTTTGCTCCTGGTGATAGTGCTGACCCTATGTATGGTAGACTGTTAAGGTCTGGCATCGACCTTGGTTTAGAAGTTTTACCTTGCCGTTTTGAAGTTAACCCAGAAGGTGTGCGTTATTTAGGTTTGGCAGAATGCAAGTTTTGAGCTTTAGGCATTGCGTCTGGCGACACACATCAGAGATAATGCCGCTTCTGGTGAATTGGGATTAATACCAGACAACCATTGGCTGAAACGATACTTGATCTGCGATCGACCATAAATGCCTTGTAAGACTTCCGCTCCAAGAGTGTGGTTGTGAGGATATACTTTCACTGTAAAGCCAAGAGGCTCCAAAGTTTGGTAATAAAGTTCTGGCGTAACACCAGCACCGGGTTTGTGGTGGGTTTCGCTTGCAATCATGGCATCATGTTTTTTTTGTGACATCAATTTACCACCACTCATTAACCGATATATCGGTACCCGTATCTTATACAAAAGCATACCCAAACCTCTCCAGTTCCAAGCAGTCAACTGTGGGTCATGATCTGTAATCAACAATCCACCAGGACGAACCAGACGCGCTGCTTCTGCCAAAACCTGAGTCATATTGTCGCAATGGTGTAAAGTTGCATTGAGTGCAACGATATCTGCAAACTCGTCAATAAATGGCAAGTTGTGGGCGTCTGCAAAGATGGGTATGTAACCAATCGTTCGCGCCATTTCAAGAGACGTGCGCGAAATGTCTATACCAATCAGCAGTCTTGGTGAACCACCCAACGACGCATACAAATTGCCAGGACCGCACCCTATATCAACGACAATTTTGTCATCCCAACTACCCATTGCAGCACGCCAGCATCCTTTGAATGCTTCGTCCCGGTGACAGGCTTCAAAATAGCCTTTAGCCCATTGAGGATTGTCATAGTAATAACGATTTGCTTCCATTGCTGCAGTGAAATTGGCAATAAAGCTGGTAGGAATGTGTCCTGTTTGCCAAATTACATAGGCATCTTCAGCAATATATTGCTCAAGAACAGAAGCCAGGGATGTTTGCATATCTTATTCCTTAGCACAAATGCGTTTTTGAGTTTATTTGTGGTAATGCAATCCCTGTCTTACCCAAAATCAAGTAAATTTAGCTACTCAATCTATACAGCTAAAATACAGCTATGGGCTACTTAATCAAAGTGTAAAATCTCGTTTAACAAATAAAAGCAGTGAATTTACTTAGAAAGCTTAAAGAAAGCTTGAAGATATGAAAATTGCAAAAAAATAGACAAAACATTTTATAAAAGTATAAAAATTATGCATCTCGTCAAGTCATGTTCTAGACCCTACAGGTACTACCAAACTTGATGGCTCGTTTAACTGCCTATACCTATCTGCCGCAAAAGCCATGCCTCGATATTTATGCCAAAGACTTACCAGCACTATCTCCCGCTATTTTTTAGTTCCGTCGAACTCACGTTACTTTACTCTATGGAAGGATGGAAAAGTTCGCGAAATTCAGTTAAAAATTCCGTTGTCTGTCAAAAACCTAACCATACTTTAAAAGCCCCTCTGAATTTAATCAGAGAGGCTTTTTGCTTAAATATTAACCTGGCACCGAGCTATTGTCACAGGCAGCTACCCGCCAACTATCGTCGCCACAGCAGCGTTTCACAACTGAGTTCGGGATGGGGTCAGAGTGGTTCCACCGCGCCATAGGCACCAGGAAAAACAGTGGTCAGTTACCAGTGACCAGTTACCAGTTATCGGACATCCTGTTGACTGATAACTGTTAACTGAGAACTGATTCAAAACCCTGAAGGCTGCATAGTCACGCGAATTGTACCAATGTTGTTGAAGTCAAGCCCTCGGTCTATTAGCACGGGTTGGCTGAGCACATCACTGCACTTACACCGCCCGCCTATCAACAGGTGTTCTTCCTGTGACCTTACCAGCTTATTGCTGTGAGAGTACTCATCTTGAGGTGGGCTTCCCACTTAGATGCTTTCAGCGGTTATCCACTCCGCACTTGGCTACCCAGCGTTTACCGTTGGCACGATAACTGGTACACCAGCGGTGCGTCCCTCCCGGTCCTCTCGTACTAAGGAGGGCTCCTCTCAATACTCTTACGCCTGCACCGGATATGGACCGAACTGTCTCACGACGTTCTGAACCCAGCTCACGTACCGCTTTAATGGGCGAACAGCCCAACCCTTGGGACGTACTTCCGCCCCAGGTTGCGATGAGCCGACATCGAGGTGCCAAACCTCCCCGTCGATGTGGACTCTTGGGGGAGATCAGCCTGTTATCCCTAGAGTAACTTTTATCCGTTGAGCGACGGCCATTCCACGCTGTGCCGTCGGATCACTAAGACCGTGTTTCCACCCTGCTCGACTTGTTGGTCTTGCAGTCAAGCTCCCTTATTGCCTTTACACTCAACGCACGGTTTCCAAGCGTGCTGAGGGAACCTTTGTGCGCCTCCGTTACCTTTTAGGAGGCGACCGCCCCAGTCAAACTGCCCACCTGAAACTGTCTCCTTTCCGGATGACGGAAACGGGTTAGAATCCTAGCTTCGCCAGAGTGGTATCTCACCGTTGGCTCCTCACTCCCCACAAGGAGTGAATCAATGCCTCCCACCTATCCTGCGCAAGCCAAGCCCGGACCCAATTCCAGGCTACAGTAAAGCTTCATAGGGTCTTTCTGTCCAGGTGCAGGTAGTCCGTATCTTCACAGACATTCCTATTTCGCCGAGTCTCTCTCCGAGACAGTGCCCAGATCGTTACGCCTTTCGTGCGGGTCGGAACTTACCCGACAAGGAATTTCGCTACCTTAGGACCGTTATAGTTACGGCCGCCGTTCACCGGGGCTTCAGTCGTCAGCTTTAGGGCGAACCCCTGACCAACTTCCTTAACCTTCCGGCACTGGGCAGGCGTCAGCCCCCATACTTCCTCTTACGAGTTGGCGGAGACCTGTGTTTTTGGTAAACAGTCGCCTGGGCCTCTTCACTGCGACCCGATTGCTCGGGTACCCCTTCTCCCGAAGTTACGGGGTCATTTTGCCGAGTTCCTTAGAGAGAGTTATCTCGCGCCCCTTAGTATTCTCTACCCCCCCACCTGTGTCGGTTTGGGGTACGGGTACTAAGCTTTCATCACATACACCGCTTTTCTTGGCACTATTTTCACTACGCGCTTTCCGTAGAAAGCTCCCAATCCAGTCAGGGTGTAGCTTATCTTTATGCGTCCAGTGCATGCTCCGGCTTAATAGTCAGGGATTGTTGACCCTGTGTCCATCGACTACGCTTTTCAGCCTCGCCTTAGGTCCCGACTAACCCAGAGTGGACGAACCTGGCTCTGGAACCCTTGGGGTTTCGGGGCATTGGATTCTCACCAATGTTTGCGCTACTCAAGCCGACATTCTCACTTCCGTTTCGTCCACACCTGCTTGCCGCTAGTGCTTCTCTCTACTACGGAACGCTCCCCTACCACTTATTTCTAAGTCCACAGCTTCGGTACATCGCTTAGTCCCATTCATTTTCGGCGCAGGAGCGCTTGACCAGTGAGCTATTACGCACTCTTTCAAGGGTGGCTGCTTCTAGGCAAACCTCCTGGTTGTCTGTGCACTCCCACCTCCTTTGCCACTTAGCGATGATTTCGGGACCTTAGCTGGTGGTCTGGGCTGTTTCCCTCTTGACGATGAAGCTTATCCCCCACCGTCTCACTGGCAACGTGTGCTCTGGGTATTCTGAGTTTGTCGAGATTTGGTACCGGTCTCCCAGCCCGCACCTCAACAGTGCTTTACCCCCCAGATATATTCGTTACCGCTGCGCCTAAACACATTTCGGGGAGAACCAGCTAGCTCCGGGTTCGATTGGCATTTCACCCCTAACCACACCTCATCCGCCGATTTTTCAACATCGGTCGGTGCGGACCTCCACTTGGTGTTACCCAAGCTTCATCCTGGACATGGTTAGATCACCCGGGTTCGGGTCTATAAACACTGATCAGCGCCCTTTTCAGACTCGCTTTCGCTTTGGCTACGTCTTTGACTTAACCTACCAGTGCTTATAACTCGCCGGCTCATTCTTCAACAGGCACGCGGTCAGACGTTGAATCGTCCTCCCACTGCTTGTAAGCTAATGGTTTCATGTTCTATTTCACTCCCCTTATCGGGGTTCTTTTCACCTTTCCCTCGCGGTACTGGTTCACTATCGGTCACACAGTAGTATTTAGCCTTATCTCGTGGTCGAGACTGATTCACATGGGATTTCACGTGTCCCATGCTACTCGGGATTCAGCTACTATCCTTAAGTTTTCGACTACAGGACTCTCACCTTCTTTGGTGCAGTATTTAGCTGCTTCGTCTAACCGCCAGATTCGATATTGCTGTCCCACTACCCCAACAAGCAAGCTCGTTGGTTTAGGCTCTTCCCCGTTCGCTCACCACTACTTGGGGAATCTCTGATTGATTTCTTTTCCTCCAGCTACTAAGATGTTTCAATTCGCTGGGTTGGCTCTAACCTGTCTATATATTCAACAGGCAGTACTTGGGGTTGCCCCATTCGGATATCTCCGGCTCAGTCGCTTGCTTCCAGCTCCCCGGAGCGTTTCGTCGGTCACCACGTCCTTCTTCGCCTCTGTGTGCCTAGGTATCCACCATTAGCCCTTATTCGCTTGACCACTTCACAATTGGTGATATCTATCAAAAGCAAACACTTTCATTTCTGATTTCATGTCATGCACTCATGTCATGATTTCCTAGAATGTCTGTGTCTACCTGCTTCGCGTTACTATGCAGTTTTCAAGGTTCTGGCTGGATTACTTCCAGCAGTCTGACGAATGTCATGTTGCTGAATTGATCCACATTTTCTCATTGTATCATACTCGTTTCGCCACACCAAAGTGTTTTCTTACTTTTTTTGTGGCAATTTTTCAGTTGGAGTAGGTGGAGGTTAGCGGACTCGAACCGCTGACATCCTGCTTGCAAAGCAGGCGCTCTACCAACTGAGCTAAACCCCCCTAAGTCAGTTTTCAGTTACCAGTTACCAGCTATCAGTTTTTTACTGTTCACTGATGAGTGCTGACTGTTCACTGTCTTCAGGTGGGCCATCCTGGACTCGAACCAGGGACCTCACCCTTATCAGGGGTGCGCTCTAACCACCTGAGCTAATAGCCCATAATCGAACCCTGTTTATAGTTTGAAAGCTTTCCTTAAGATTGCGACCGACCTCGGGATGTCTTTTCAGTGTTCAGTTATCAGTTACCAGTTACCAGTTTTTTTGCTGACTGTTTACTGGTCACTCCTGACTGAAAAGTGGGTCTCCCTAAAAAGGAGGTGATCCAGCCACACCTTCCGGTACGGCTACCTTGTTACGACTTCACCCCAGTCACCAGTCCTACCTTCGGCGTCCCCCTCCTCGAAAGGTTAGGGTAACGACTTCGGGCGTGACCAGCTTCCATGGTGTGACGGGCGGTGTGTACAAGGCCCGGGAACGAATTCACTGCAGTATGCTGACCTGCAATTACTAGCGATTCCACCTTCACGCAGGCGAGTTGCAGCCTGCGATCTGAACTGAGCCATGGTTTACGAGATTTGCTTGCCATCGCTGGCTTGCTGCCCTTTGTCCATAGCATTGTAGTACGTGTGTAGCCCAGGGCGTAAGGGGCATGCTGACTTGACGTCATCCCCACCTTCCTCCGGTTTGTCACCGGCAGTCTCCTTAGAGTGCCCAACTTAATGCTGGCAACTAAGAACGAGGGTTGCGCTCGTTGCGGGACTTAACCCAACATCTCACGACACGAGCTGACGACAGCCATGCACCACCTGTGTTCCGGCTCCCGAAGGCACTCCTCTCTTTCAAGAGGATTCCGGACATGTCAAGCCCTGGTAAGGTTCTTCGCGTTGCATCGAATTAAACCACATACTCCACCGCTTGTGCGGGCCCCCGTCAATTCCTTTGAGTTTCACAGTTGCCTGCGTACTCCCCAGGCGGGATACTTAACGCGTTAGCTACGACACTGCCCGGGTCGATACGGGCAACGCCTAGTATCCATCGTTTACGGCTAGGACTACTGGGGTATCTAATCCCATTCGCTCCCCTAGCTTTCGTCCCTCAGTGTCAGTTTAGGTCCAGCAGAGCGCTTTCGCCACCGGTGTTCTTCCTGATCTCTACGCATTTCACCGCTACACCAGGAATTCCCTCTACCCCTACCTTACTCTAGCTATGTAGTTTCCACTGCCTTTATCTGGTTGAGCCAGACGCTTTGACAGCAGACTTACATTGCCACCTGCGGACGCTTTACGCCCAATCATTCCGGATAACGCTTGCATCCTCCGTATTACCGCGGCTGCTGGCACGGAGTTAGCCGATGCTTATTCCTCAGGTACCGTCATCTTTCTTCCCTGAGAAAAGAGGTTTACAACCCAAGAGCCTTCCTCCCTCACGCGGTATTGCTCCGTCAGGCTTTCGCCCATTGCGGAAAATTCCCCACTGCTGCCTCCCGTAGGAGTCTGGGCCGTGTCTCAGTCCCAGTGTGGCTGATCATCCTCTCAGACCAGCTACTGATCGTCGCCTAGGTGCGCTCTTACCACACCTACTAGCTAATCAGACGCGAGCTCATCTTCAGGTGATAAATCTTTCACCCAAGGGCACATCCGGTATTAGCAGCCGTTTCCAACTGTTGTCCCGAACCTGAAGCCAGATTCTCACGCGTTACTCACCCGTCCGCCACTAGCTCCGAAGAGCCCGTTCGACTTGCATGTGTTAAGCATACCGCCAGCGTTCATCCTGAGCCAGGATCAAACTCTCCGTTTTGATTCCTTGTACATAAGTGATGAACACAAATGTACGCTCATTGTTTTAGCTGATTTTTTTAACCTTCAGCTTCGGTTTTTATTCTTTACTACCGCAACGCTTAAGGTGTATACTAGCTTTCAAAACTATAAAATTTTCAAGGTTCTGAGCCTTTGGCTTTGCCTTTGTTTTGGCGTCCGCTCTTCAGGCACTTATTTAATATATCCACCCACTCCTGGATTGTCAACTCCTTTTTCAAAAAATTTCCAAGTTTTTTTTAGACTACCCAAAACTGCTCCCTGGCACGGGTTTAGGCAAAAATGGGAGATGCACTCAAAAGTGATGAAGGAAGGGTAGTTGTGAATTTTCAGTCAGTTATAGCTGTATTGCATAAGTTCTGGAGCGATCGCGGTTGCCTCATTGCCCAACCGTACGATATTGAAAAGGGCGCTGGCACTAAGAATCCCCATACTTTTTTAAGAGCGTTGGGACCAGAACCGTGGGCTGTCGCTTATGTAGAGCCTTGTCGCCGTCCTACAGATGGACGTTACGGTGAAAACCCCAATCGCTTCCAACACTATTACCAGTTTCAAGTCCTGATTAAGCCTTCACCAGATAATATTCAAGAGATTTATCTGGATTCTTTGAGGGCTTTGGGAATTCGTCCTGAGGATCACGATATCCGCTTTGTAGAAGACAATTGGGAAGATGCAACGGTGGGAGCTTGGGGAACTGGCTGGGAAGTCTGGTTAGATGGGATGGAAATTACTCAATTTACCTACTTCCAACAATGTGGAGGACTCGATTGTCGTCCTGTGTCAATTGAAATGACTTATGGCTTGGAGAGACTGACAATGTATCTCCAGGGGGTTGAAGCAATGACTAAAATTCACTGGACGGATAACATTACATATGGAGATGTTCACCTCCAAGGCGAGATTGAGCAGTGTGTTTACAACTTTGAAGCTTCAAATCCTGAAATGCTGCTTACATTATTTAACTTGTACGAGCAGGAAGCGCAGCAATTGAGTGAACGAGGACTGGTGTTACCTAGCCTGGACTACGTGTTGAAATGTTCGCACACCTTCAATTTACTGGATGCCAGAGGAGTCATTTCTGTAACCGAGAGAACCCGATATATTGCAAGAATTCGACATTTAGCGCGTAAGGTTGCGCAATTATATGTAGAACAACGAGAAAAGCTGGGTTTTCCGTTGTTGAAAGCGGCTAGTTGAGCCCATATTTTTTGTAAAACTGCCTCGCCCAAAAGGGTGAGGTTACACAAATAAAGCCGACTTTCCTAAGCTTTTGTTTCGATTTATGCAAGAAATTGCTAAATTAGATGTTGCAAAAAAGTCAAGGTTTTTGAGGAATGGTCAATCTCAGCCAAGTTTTGGAACCTATTGCAGCGTGGTTTCGCTCTCTGGGAATCCCTCATCCTATAGTCCATTGGGGACATCCGGTGATGATGGGTATTGTCGTTTTTGTGATGGGTAGCTTTGTTGGATTGGCGGGTTGGAGAGGGCGACTTGTTGAAGATAAAGAAGCTGCAATGAAAAGTCGGAGTGATCATCGTAAATTAGCGCCGTGGATGTTTTTATTCATGGCGCTTGGTTACATAGGCGGATTGTTGGCATTAGTCATGCATCATCAGCCAATTCTGGAAAGCCCTCACTTTTGGACTGGCTCGATTGTGCTGTTACTGTTATTTATTAATGGTGCAATTTCTTTAAGTGGATTTGTAGGTAATAAACCTTCATTACGCATATTGCATGCTTATTTGGGTAGCACAGCACTTTGTCTCCTGTTTGTACACGCCGCATTGGGTTTGAAATTGGGTATGAGTTTTTGATAGACCTATTGCCAAAATCTTTATACTTCGGCAGACTGGAAGTCTGAGGCTATACAAATCAAGCTTGTCTACTCAGGATAAACACATAAAGTACGCCTGCACAGACTAAGCCTGTATAGTCACAACTTCTGTTTGCCGGGTGCTTGTTGCAAAAACTCTAATGATTCAGGCAAGTGGTGTGATAATCTGTCTTGGTTACATTCTGGGGTTGCTGTTTACAGCAGTTCCGTGGGGTGGCTTTTGGGTGTTGGGTTTGGGCGTAGTAGGAGGGATCTTTTTTGGAAGACGACGCCCAAATATACGGAAACCCCCACAAAACAAGGAAAATTCCCAAACACAGACTAAGACAGCGCCACAGTTACCGCAAACCACTCCTCACGCTAGAGTGTGGCTGATTGCTGGCGTGGTGGGGTTGTTGGCTAGCTTGTACTTTCAATCGCGAGTTCCCACACCAGAAGGAAACGATATTAGTAAATTCGTTCCGTCAGAAAATGGCAACAATCAAGAACAACTTTTTATTGTTCGCGGTGAGGTGCTTAGTACACCCCGCATGACTCGTTCTGGGCGTGGACAATTGTGGTTACAAGCAACTCAGCTAGATGAGGTAAGAAATGACAGTGGTTCAGCAGGTACAACTAAAGGAGTGACTGGAAAGTTATATGTCACTGTACCTTTACTTCAAGCCACTGGGTTACACATCACTCAACAAATTGGTATCACTGGCGTTCTGTACAAACCAAAACCACCATCAAATCCTGGTGCTTTCGATTTTAAAAAATTTCTTCAACAAGAAGGTGCTTTTGCTGGTCTAAGTGGACGGCAAGTTAATATTCTCGATGAAGGGGATGAATGGGGATGGTGGAAAGTTCGCCAACGAATTGTGCGATCGCAAGTTCGTTTATTGGGTATCCCAGAAGGTCCGCTTGTTAGTGCTATGGTTTTGGGTAGTAAAGTTGTTGATTTACCCTATGATACCCGAGACCGTTTCGTGCAGGTGGGACTCGCTCATGCTTTGGCAGCGTCAGGGTTTCAAACGTCATTAATTTTGGGTGTCATACTGGGTTTAACATCAAAGGCGAAAAAAGCAACCCAAATTACACTTGGCAGCATAGCTCTCATTCTGTTCTTAATTCTAACAGGTTTGCAACCATCGGTACTGAGAGCCGTCATTATGGGATTTGCGGCACTTATTGGATTAGGATTAAGACGCAAAGTCAAACAGTTCGGGTCATTGCTGCTTGCAGCAGTACTATTATTGCTATTTAATCCTTTATGGATTTGGGATTTAGGATTTCAACTCAGTTTTCTGGCAACGCTGGGGTTAATTGTCACAGCGTCCCCAATCATAAAACGTTTGGAATGGTTGCCACCAATTATTGCATCTTCAATTGCAGTTCCCCTCGCTGCTGCCATTTGGACATTACCCCTTCTGTTGAATGTCTTTAGTGTAATAGCCGTTTACACTTTGCCAGTCAATATCCTTTCCACCCCATTGATTTCTGTCATCAGTATCGGTGGAATGGTAAGCGCCTTGGCAAGCTTAATTTTGCCTGACGCAGGAAGCGCCTTGTCTAATTTGTTGTACCATCCAACTCATTGGCTGCTACAGTTGGTGGAATTTTTCGCGAACTTACCAGCAAGCACAGTTGCTGTTGGTAGCATATCCATTGGTCAGATGCTGGCAATATACACATTAATTATCTTGGCATGGGTGGTGCATTGGTGGCAAAAGCGATGGTGGTTTGCTGGTATGGTTGCCTTGGGTTTGGTATTTATTCCAGTTTGGCATTCTGCAAACACCCTATTTCGGATAACAGTCCTAGCATCTGGCGAGGAAGCAGTTTTAGTGATTCAAGACCAAGGAAAGGTCACACTCATTAATAGTGGGGATGAAGGGACAGGACGCTTCACTATACTGCCGTTTTTACAACAGCAGGGTGTGAATAAGATAGATTGGGCAATTGCTTCTAATTTCCATCGCAATCGCAATAGTGCATGGGTGGAGGTATTACAACGTTTACCAATTGGAGTTTTCTATGACTATTCTCCCACATTAGAAAATTACATGACCAGTCAGGTCATTCAAAAGGAAGTGGAAAAGGGTAAGGGAATTTACCAAGCTTTGTCAGTCGGTCAAACTGTCAGTACTGGTTCGGTAGTCGCGCACATCAACAACCAATTGCCCATCTTACAGTTGCAAATTTTAGGCCAAAATTGGCTGTTAGTGGGTGAACTTGAAACAAGTCAACTGGCTCAGCTACTGAAAACTGGAGGTTTACCTCGTACGCAAGTCTTGTGGTGTCCTGGTCAGTCTTTAAAAGAATTAATTCCTGCCTTACAACCACAGGTGGCGATCGCCACAAGCACCAACGTTGACCAAAAAACGCTCTCTGAATTAAGCCTAAGTCAGACAAAACTATTTTTTACAGGCAGAGACGGCGCTATCCAGTGGACACCCAACCGACAGTTTGAGACATTTATCCAGGCAGCAGAAAACAAAACATCTATTTTGTGAACTACCTACACCGCCGCAAGGGGTCGGTGTAGGCTTCCGGTTTCAACGACAACAGCCTTTCCACCTTGCGGTTTATTGGTCTTACGTTGCCTCGACACGGCAAGAACGGGGTTCCCTCCGTCCATAGATAATATCCGAATACCTTCATTCCTTATGTTCAATGCTGCATTACCATCACGGTCATGATGAGTCTTGCACTTGGGACAATCCCATTCACGGATATCGAGCGTTAACTCCGGAACGATATGACCACAGCACGAACAGGTTTTGGAACTGGGGAAAAATCTTCCTATTTCTACAAGTCGTCCTTCTTTACGCTTCAACTTGTAATCGAGGAAATTAACAAACATTCCCCAACCCACGTCGGATATTGCCTTTGCTAGCTTGCGGTTCCGTACCATTCCCTTGACGTGGAGATTCTCCACAACAATGATTTGGCTCTCATCTACCAGTTTCCTACTTAATTTGTGTAGGAAGTCAGTAGCGGGAATTTGATACTCGCTCATGAACAAGAGCTACAAGTTTTCTGTATTTGTTTCTTGAATTACTTCCTTTAACCTTATGAGCAAATTTCTTCTGCTTGCGAGCTAGATTCTTCTCGTGACGTTTCAGGTGTTTTGGATTTGAGTGTTTGGTAACTTGTTCACCATCATGAACAATGGCGAAATCTTTCAATCCCAAATCAATACCTAGTATTTTGTGAGACAGCCCTGTAGGCGGGTTTCCCAACCTAGGGGACTGCTCTCCCGTTGGGTTACCAGATGGTTCACTACTATTGTCTTCTACTTCACACAAAATTGAAGCAAAGTATTTGTCTGTAGGAGTTTTACTGATGGTAACTGTTTTAATTTTTCCCTCAATAGGTCTATGAAAGACCGCTTTAATAACACCTATCTTGGGAACGTCCAAACAATCATCCGCAACCTTAACGTTTTGAGGATATTGGATTGATTGCTTATGATGCTTTGATTTGAACCTAGGAAACTTAGCTCTACCCTCAACAAAATTAGTGTAAGCCTTGTTCAAATTGATTGCTACGCACTGTAAAACAGCGGAATAACAATCCTCTTTCAACCAAGGGTGTTCTACCTTTAATTGTGGGAGGTAAGCCTTGTAAACACCTAGCTTCAGAGATTTACCTGTTTCTGAATAGTGTTGAAGGCAAGCATTGAGAGCATAATTCCAATACCATCTTGCACAACCAAACGATTTGGATAGAGCTACTTGTTGTTCAGTTGTTGGGTACAGTCTGACCTTGATTGCTTTCAACACTTTTCATCACCTCCTTTGTACATATATAATATCATTAATGTAAGGCTACTGTACTGGCATTAATGAAGAATAAGACATTGAACTTAAGAATATCTGAGCGCAGATTAAATAAGTTGCGTTTATATTCGGCATGGAAAGACAAGACGATGACTCAGATACTTGAAGACTTCATTGACTCATTACCAACTCCAGAGATAGACAAAAAGATTGCTATCCCCACTCCCTCATCAACTGACAGTTGATATTGGTCGGGGGACGCAATCTTTTTGTCCGGTCATTCATCCCACACTGCCCTATCGGGTCAGGTGTGGGATGAATGACCGATTAAGCTAAAAAACCGCCAATTCGTGATATATTCCTTATTATAGGAATATCATGCCTTTGGAGAGGTGGCAGAGTGGTTGAATGCGGCGCACTCGAAATGCGTTTTAGGGAAACCTAACGGGGGTTCGAATCCCCCCTTCTCCGTTTCACAGCAATCAATTGACTTCAGCTTTTCTGCTTGGTGCGGCTTGCCCTGTTTCAGGGTTTGATATATGTCCGGATGAATAATTATCGTTAAATCTCGCGCAAAGACGCGCTTGGCGAGCCAGCGCCCTTTGGAGGGTTTCCCTCGTGCCGGCTCTGGCGTCGCAAAGAAAGACGCAAAATTTTTTGATAACTAATTAAGCGGACTTGATATCAAACTGCTTTACGAAAAGTGCAATTTTTGCCAAATGTTTCAAGCCTGGTTTGTCATCGCGGCAAACTAGGCTTAAAATTGCATGAGAAAGTTTATTTTCGCTTAACGATTTGAAATCAGCGGTAAATGGGCGGTACTGGACTCGAACCAGTGACATCCTGCTTGTAAGGCAGGCGCTCTACCAACTGAGCTAACTGCCCGCTGTCGTACACAATAACTAATATTAGCACATAAATTCTGAGAACGCGATAGTATTTTTGAAAAAATTTTTCTTTGCTCAATCCCAATCTCTTCTATGCTATTGTGCATTGAATTTAGTGCTTACTGAGTCACAATGGCTTGTACATCTTAAATGAGCGAATCATAAAATTGCTTATGCCCTCTGGTCGGACTCACGATCGCATTACTTTATGGGCTTTGCCGTTCGTAACTGGTGTGACTTTCTGGCAAACCAAGAGCGGTAACTTGACTTTGTTGGTTGTCGGTGGTTTTCTGTTCGGAGGGCTGATGTTCGGTCCTGACTTGGACATTTACTCCCGCCACTACCAACGCTGGGGTTTCTTACGCTATATTTGGCTACCTTATCAAAAAAGTCTACGGCATCGTTCTTTTTTATCTCATGGACCAGTCATCGGCACGACGCTACGTGTACTTTATCTAAGTAGCTTGATAGCGATCGCGGCAATTTTCCCTTTATTTGTTGTCGAAAAGCTGTGGAATGTGGAGTTCAATTGGCAGAGTGCAAGCGGAACTGTTACATCCACGCTCACTCATTACAGTACAGAATTTCTTGCCCTACTTATAGGACTGGAACTTGGTGCTATGAGCCATTCTCTCAGCGACTGGGGCGGCTCAGCGTACAAGCGTTTCCAAAAGCAGGGAGTTCGTGGGTTGCTGCCGCCGCGTGCGAAAATGAAGAAACGTAAAGCGACGAGTCGCGGTAGTAGTAGGGGTAAAGTAAAAGCTAGAAATAGCCGCACAAAGTCATAAATATATTGTGGGGTGGGCATTCTGCTTGCCAACTACAAAGAGTAAGATTTTGAACCGCAGAAGACGCAGAGGACGCAGAGTTTTTATTAATTATGGAAACTAATCAAACCCAAAGGAACGCTGAGACTTTGGCGGCGTTACAAGAATTAATTGATATAGTGGCAAAGTTGCGCTCTCCTGATGGGGGTTGTCCTTGGGATTTGGCGCAAACTCCCCAAACGCTGACACCATATGTGATAGAAGAAGCTTATGAAGTGGTAGATGCTATCAATAGTGGGGATAAAGACGCAATTGCTGAAGAATTGGGCGATTTACTTTTACAAGTTGTCCTACAATCACAAATCGCTGGCGAATACGAACAGTTTTCCTTGAAGGAAGTGGCTGAAGGGATTTCCCAAAAGCTGATTCGTCGTCATCCTCATGTGTTTGGTGATGTGTCGGTGCAAAGCATTGATCAAGTGCGGCAAAACTGGGAAGAAATTAAAGCTGCGGAAAAAGGTGAACCATCGCCAGATAGTCAAACACTCAGTCACAAGCTAGGCGGCTATGCGCGTAAGCTTCCGCCGTTGATAGCGACGATGAAGATTTCGCAAAAGGCGGCGGCTGTTGGATTTGAGTGGGAAAATATTGATGGGGTGTGGGACAAGTTTAATGAGGAATTGACGGAATTCAAACAGGCTTTAGAACACGAAACACCAGAACGACAACAAGCTGAGTTGGGTGATTTGCTGTTTTCTCTTCTCCAGCTTGCGCGTTGGAATAATCTTGACCCGGAAGCAGCTTTGCAGGGAACAAATCAGCGGTTTATTCAGCGTTTGCAAAAAATGGAGGCTTTTGCTAAGCGTCCTCTTTCTGATTACACTTTAGAGGAATTAGAAACGCTGTGGCAACAAGCTAAGGTTCAACTTGCAGGAGAACAATGAAAATGAAACCACAGATGAACACAGATGCACACCGATGATTTATCTGTGTCCATCTGTGGTTTAAAACCTTAAATTTTCTTACAATTTGATGGTTACGGTCTTGACTTCAGTGTAATGCTCTAGGCAATACTCACCAAGTTCGCGACCCATACCAGATTGCTTGAAGCCGCCGAAGGGTGCAGCAGCGTCAAAGACGTGGTAGCAATTCACCCAAACCGTACCTGCACGGACGTTGTTGGCAATGGCGTGAGCTTTGGTAATATCTTTTGTCCATACTCCGGCGGCGAGACCGTACATTGTGCTGTTTGCCAGATGAATGGCTTCATCAATGTCTTTGAATTTGATGATGCTCATTACTGGACCAAAGATTTCCTCTTGAGCAATCTTCATGTCGTTGCTGACATTGGCAAAGACTGTCGGTTCGATAAAGAATCCGCGATCGCCAACTCTATTCCCACCACATAACATCTGAGCACCATCCCGCATCCCTGACTCGATGTAGCTCATGACTTTGTTGAACTGGTCTTGATCTACCTGTGGTCCTTGCTGGGTATTCGAGTCAAAGGGGTCGCCCACGACGCGCTGTTTGGCTTTTTCTACACTCTTGGCGACAAACTCGTCATAGCATTTCTCTTCGACGAACAGCCGTGAACCAGCGTTGCAACATTGACCTTGGTTGAAGAACAAACTGTGGTGAGCACCAACAATTGCTTGCTCCATATCAGCATCGGCAAAGACGATGTTGGGACTCTTACCACCGAGTTCTAGAGTCACGCGCTTGAGATTACTCTTAGCAGCTGCTTCCATGACCAAATGCCCAACTTCAGTTGAGCCGGTAAAAGCAACCTTATCAACATCCATATGGTGGGCGATCGCCGCTCCTGCTGTTGGTCCATATCCCGATAGAATGTTGACTACACCAGGAGGGAAACCAGCCTCAATAATGAGTTCGCCGATCCGCAGTGCTGACAAAGGTGTTTGTTCGGCTGTTTTGAGAACTACAGTATTACCAGTTGCCAAAGCTGGAGAGAGTTTCCAAGCCTGCATCAGTAATGGGAAATTCCAAGGGATAATCTGACCGACCACACCCACTGGTTCATGGCGAGTGTAGCAGAAGTAAGGACCATTGATGGGAATGGTCTTACCTTGCACCTTGTCAGCCCAGCCTGCGTAGTAGCGGTAGCAGGCAATAACTAACTTGATGTCGCCGTAAGAATCGTGCAACGGCTTACCGTTGTCTAGGGTTTCTAGCCGTGCGAGTTCGTCAATATTATGCTCAATCAAATCAGCCAGTTTATAAAGTAACTCACCGCGACGGGTAGCAGACATCTTACGCCACTCGCCACTGTTGAAAGCGTTGCGAGCCGCTTGCACTGCCTTATCAACATCTGGTGCATCCGCCTCTGCAACATCGCAAATGACCTCACCCGTAGCGGGGTTGATAGTTTCAAACCGCTGACCGCTAACGCTTTCCACCCACTCGTTATTAATCAGCAGCTTGGTGGGACCGATTTTAACCTGGTTTTCTGGTACAGTCGCAGTAACCATCAGGTCCTCCTTTAGCTTTCACTCAATAAAGTTGTTGAAATCTATTAATTATGTTGCTTTGTATACAGCACGTTTGAAAATTTTTTTATGTAATCTTTTGATTTCCTTTACATATATAAATATAAAAAAAGTGAGAAGTAGAAAAACCCACTTTCTTAAAGAAACTGGGTTTTTGAGTCGTATTGAAGAAGAAAACAGATACGCCAGAATTCAGGAGTCAGCAATATGATTGGATGGGGATTCAAACCCCAACCAATTGTGGACACCGTGTTAACTGTCGTTATTTAAACCCCTTTACTCATCCGCCAGTCATACAGAATACCCAAGCTGAATTCTGACTCCTGACTCCTGAGTTCTTTTGGTTAAAGTTTTAACAGAAAAATATGGTACGCAAGTTTTATTAGTGATGAATCTTGCTGAACTCAAACCAAGTGCGATCGCCAACAACGCCATCTTGTGGTAAACCTACACGCTTTTGGAAAGCTTTCACTGCGGTTTCTGTGCGGACACCAAAGTCGCCATCAGCACTACCAGTATAGTCTTTGGTAGTTAGCAAGATTTTTTGAATAGTAACAACTAAATCGCCTTTGCTACCTTTTTTCAGAATTGGCAGATCCACTGGCGCACCCTTGTAAAGTGCTCGCCAAGTCTTATCGGCAACAATACCATCTTCTTTTAAGAATACACGGTGTTGGAAGGCTTTGACAGCTTTTGTTGTTGCTGGACCAAAAATGCCATCAATAGCACCTGTGTAAAGTTCGTATTTCTTTAACAAATTTTGTAATTCTTTAACTGCTTCTCCTGTGGAACCTTCTCTTAGTTCGGGTCTGTCAAGTTGAGCTTCGGTAGATGGTTGAGTAGATGTCATTTGTTCTTTTTCCTAAACTTGTTTGCGTTCGATATTTCTAAAGTAGTTTGGGCTACTTAACTTAAACCTCACCCGAATCGAGTAGTTTTTCATACCCAGTTGGGTGAACCAAGTGGAGGATGCGGAGGTGGAGAGAATAATTAATAGATTTGTTGCACGAATATTTAGCACCCCACCCTAACCCTCCCCGCAAGCGAGGAGGGAATTAAAACTTCCCTCCGCTTGCTTTGGAGATTGAGGGGAGTTTTAGGGATTAGTGCAAGAGGTCTAGTGTTGGTACCATTGGGGAAAGATATAAGGTTAACGTGATTTTTGAGCATGACTATTTCTGGTGAGGATTTATCAAACCTAATTGCAGTTGCTAAAAAAACCCGACAGGCTGCACTCAAGCTGGCGGTGCTGTCAACTGACGCGAAAAATCAAGCTATTGAAGCGATCGCTCAAGCTTTAGAAGCTGCAAAAGATGAAATTTTGCAAGCAAATGTTGCTGATTGTGAAAGAGCGACTACAGAAGGAATTGCTAAGCCTCTTTATAAGCGTTTGCAGTTAGATGAACATAAGTTAAGAGATGCCATTACTGGTGTCAGAGATGTGGGCAAACTCTCTGATCCAGTTGGTGCTGTACAGATTCACCGTGAACTTGATACAGGCTTAATTCTGAAGCGCGTCACTTGTCCTTTGGGAGTTTTGGGTATCATTTTTGAAGCACGTCCAGAAGCGGCAATTCAAATAGTTTCTCTTGCTATCAAGTCGGGAAATGGTGTTATTCTCAAGGGTGGTAAGGAAGCAACTCGTTCTTGTGAAGCCATAGTTAAGGCGATTAAACAAGGATTATCTCAAACTGCTGTTAATCCAGATGCGGTGCAGTTGTTAACAACACGAGAAGAAATTTTAGAACTTTTGAAATTAGATAAGTATGTGGATTTAATTATTCCTAGGGGTTCTAACTCGTTTGTCAGATTTGTGCAGGAAAATACCCGCATACCTGTATTAGGTCACGCTGATGGAATTTGTCATCTTTATGTAGACAAAGCCGCAGATATTGAAAAAGCCATTGCTATTACAGTCGATGCGAAAACGGGCTATCCTGCTGCTTGTAATGCGATTGAAACTTTGCTAGTTCACGCTAGCATTGCTCAAGAATTTTTACCGAAAATTGCTGAGGCTTTGCAAAAACTCAATGTGGAATTAAGAGGGGATAAACACACCTACGAGATTTTGTCAAGTCTTGTAGCTGCAACAGAAGAAGATTGGGAGACAGAATACTCTGATTTGATTTTGTCGATTAAAGTTGTGGATTCATTGCAGGATGCGATCGCCCACATTAACGATTATGGCTCTAAACACACCGATGCCATTGTCACTGAAGATGCAGAGGCTGCTGAAACTTTCCTGGCGCTGGTAAATGCAGCCGGAGTTTACCACAACTGTTCTACCCGATTTGCTGATGGCTTCCGGTATGGTTTTGGTGCAGAAGTCGGAATTAGTACTCAACAAATGCCTCCTCGTGGTCCCGTTGGCTTAGAAGGTTTGGTAACATACAAATATCAGATGACTGGCAATGGTCATATTGTGGCTACTTACACAGGTGCAGATGCCAAGCCCTTTATCCATAGGGATTTATAGTCAACCAATTTCAGATTTTCGCTTTGGTTTTTAGTTGCACTTAAACGTAACTACGAACTACCCATAAGCTATTGCCAAGAATTGGTATTATATTTTTACCATAAAAATTCGTAGTGGTGGGCAGTGCCTACCCTACAGAATCAAGCTATCTGCGTATTAGTTGAAATTTATTGTGCATTTACCTTGTCATTGATAAATTACTAAATAAATATTTTCTGTTCAATTATGTTCGCTGATTGAATAATGAAAAATCTGAAAAACCTTCATAATTCAATTGTTAAACGTGTCTTTTAAAAGGAGACATGACTTTATACTTTGAAACGATAACAGGGATAAAATTTTCTTGTAAATCTTCTAAGTGACTGCTTCAAACAGAGCTTTTTCCTAATATATAAGGCAATGAAAGACGAGGAAAAGACAAAAGAGCAGTTGATTGAAGAGTTAGCTGCACTGCGCCAAAACCTTTCTCAGTTAGAACAATTAGCATCTCTTCAGCAGCAGGCTGAAGAGGCGCTACGACAGCAACACGAACGGGAGCGACGCCAACAAAAAGAGCAGGCGCTCAATCGGGTGATTCAAAGTATCCGTAATTCTCTGGACTTAGAAACAATTTTTTCCACAGCAGTTTATGAGATTACTCAGCTTGTGCCAGCTGATCGAGTCGAAATTGTGCAATATCTACCCGAACGGCAACTGTGGCTGAATGTCGCTGATTATCATCAAATTCCAGATTTACCAAGTGCTTTGGGGTTGGAAATTCCCGATGTTGACAATGAAATTGCTGCCCGACTCAAGCGATTGGAAGTTGTTGAAATCGAAGATGCTAGTGCTTGTTCAGATGAAATCAACCGTAACTTTGCCCAAACTTATCAGGGAGCATGGTTGCTGGTTCCAGTGCATTTTGGCTCTACTCTTTGGGGTAGTCTTAGCCTGATCAGAAATAACTACTCTTTTTCTTGGCAACAGCAGGAAGTGGAATTAACTTGTGCAGTGGCTGATCAACTGGCGATCGCCATTCAGCAATCTACGCTGTTGTTACAGGTACAAAGCGAACTGGCTGAACGCAAGCAGGTAGAAGCTGCTTTGCAAGAAAAGCAGTATTTTATTGAGCGGATTGTTGAAACAAGCCCGGATCTGATATACGTCTACGACTTAGTTGAACAGCGCAACATCTATGTAAACCGACAAGCTGTTGAATTTTTAGGCTATGCGCCGCAACAAATTGAAGCCATGAGAGAGGCAGTATTGCCTAATCTCGTTCATCCAGATGATATGCCACGAATTACAGAATACCATAAACGCTTTGAAAGTGTGAAAGAGGGTGAAGTTCTCGAACTAGAGTACCGAATGAGAGATGGTCATGGCGAGTGGCGTTGGCTGCGTAGTCGAGATACTGTTTTTTCCAAAAATGCAGATGGCTTGCCTGTACAGGTTTTGGGTATAGCTTGTGACGTTACCGAACGCAAGCAGGCAGAAGCAGCAATTTACTTTCAGGCGCATCTGCTATCAACGGTAGAACAGGCAGTGATTGCCACTAATTTAGACGGGGAAATTATATACTGGAATCGCTTTGCGGAAATACTCTATGGCTGGTCAGCGCTGGAAGTCATAGGTCAAAATATTTTGGAAGTTGTTCCTGCTGAGACTTCACAAGAGCAAGCCGCCCAGATTATGTCTGAGCTGCAACAAGGTAAAAGTTGGTCTGGGGAATTTCTCGTTCGCCGTCGAGACGGCACCTTGTTCCCAATCTTAATTACTGATTCGCCCATATACGATGACAAAGGGGAATTAGTCGGCATTGTTGGCATTTCTATTGACATCACTGTACGCAAGAATGCGATCGCCGCGCTCCAAGAAAGTGAAGAACGATTTCGTACTATGGCAGACACAGCCCCAGTCATGATATGGATGGCTGGTATTGACCAATTTTGTCATTATTTCAACAAGGGCTGGTTGGAATTTACTGGACGCAAACTGGAACAAGAACTAGGTGACGGATGGGCAGAACTTATTCATCCCGACGATTTACAGGTTTGCTTGGAAACCTACACAACTGCATTTGATGCTCGCCGCAGTTTCACTATGGAATATCGCGTCAGGCGTTTTGATGGTGAGTATCGTTGGTTATTAGATACAGGTACCCCAAGATTCCATTCAGATGGTAGTTTTGCGGGTTACATTGGTTCCTGCATGGATATCACAGAGCAAAAGCTGACGCTTGAAGCACTGCAAGACAGCGAAGCGCGATTGAGGTTAACTCTGGAAGCAGCCCGCATGGTAACTTGGGACTGGAACATCACAACCAATAATGTTGTGGATTGTAACCCAATGGAACCGCTCTGTGGTCTTCCCTTAGGCTCCCATGACCATACATTTGAAGATTTTCTCAATGCTGTTTATTCTGAAGATCGCGATCGCGTCCTTGCTGCCATTACAGATGCTATTGAAAATAGGACAGATTATGAAGCCGAATTTCGATTAGTATCACCTGATGGTGCGCTGCATTGGATAGGAAATAAAGGGCAAGTCTACTATGACGAAACTGGTAGAGCAGTCCGTATGCTCGGTGTCGGAATGGACATTACCGAGCGGATACTAGCAGAACAGAAAATCGGCGAACAAGCGGCTTGGCTGGATGTCGCGACAGATGCCATTGTGGTTAGAGATTTAGAAAACAAAATTGTCTTTTGGAACAGGAGCGCTGAGCGTCTTTACGGTTGGAAAGCAAAAGACGCTTTAGGTAGGAACGCTAACGAGTTTTTGTATAAAAAAATTTCGTCGCAACTCCAAGAAGCTTTGTCTCAAGTGAACTTGGCAGGCGAGTGGTATGGTGAATTGAGCCAAGTCCGAAAAGATGGCAAGGAAGTTATTGTTGAAACTCGCTGGACACTCGTGCGCGATGAACACGGGAAGCCAAAATCAATTCTGACTGTAAACACCGACATCACAGCAAAGAAACAACTCCAGGCACAGTTTCTTCGCGCTCAACGACTGGAAAGCCTCGGCACACTTGCCAGCGGTATTGCCCACGACCTCAATAATATACTGGCTCCGATGCTCATGTCTGCTCAACTTTTGCAGATGAAAATTTCTGATGAGCAGAACCAGCAGCTGCTTCAGACATTAGAAACAAACGCTCAACGTGGTGCGGCTTTGGTTAAGCAAGTGCTATCGTTTGCACGCGGTGTCGAAGGTCGGCGCACGATTTTACAACTACGGCATTTGATATTGGAAATTGAGCAGTTTGCCAAACAGACATTTCCCAAATCTATCGAATTTTGCACTGATATAGCACCAAATCTTTGGACTGTGTCTGGAGATGCAACACAACTGCATCAGGTGCTTATAAATTTGGTTATTAACGCTCGCGATGCAATGCCAAAAGGCGGTATTTTGAGTATTTCAGCCGAAAATTTCTTGATTGACGAAAACTATGCGCGGATGAATCTTGATGCAACTGTTGGACCCCACATTGTGATCAGCGTCAGGGATACTGGAATTGGTATGCCCGCTGAAGTCTTGGATAGAATTTTTGAGCCTTTCTTTACAACCAAAGACGTTGGCAAAGGTTCAGGGCTTGGTCTTTCAACGGTGCTTGGCATTATGAAAAGCCACAGCGGTTTTATCAGTGTTTCTAGCACTGTTGGTAAAGGAACAGAATTTCAGGTCTTTTTAAAAGCAGTCCAAGAGAACCAAACGCCGCCAGCAGAAACTTTGGAATTGCCTAGGGGAAATGGAGAATTAATTTTGGTAGTTGATGATGAGACTGAAATTCGAGAGATTACCAAAATCACGCTGGAAAACTATAACTATAAAGTGTTGACAGCTTGTGATGGCATTGAGGCGCTTGCATCGTACGCTCAAAATCGGGAAGAAATTAAAGTCGTGTTGGTGGATATGATGATGCCAGTGATGGATGGTTTAACCACCATCCGTGCTTTGCTAAAAATGAACCCATGTGTCAAGATTATGGCTACCAGCGGACTTTCAGACAACAAGCAACGGACGCAAGCGGTTGGCGTCGAAACATTTTTGCCAAAGCCCTACACGGTTAAGCAATTGTTACACGCATTACACAAAATTCTAAACTAATGCTTTGAGCAACGCTTGTAGTTTGAGTTGAACTTCTGCAAGTTCTTTGTCGGGATCAGAACCAGCAACGATACCAGCACCTGCGTAAAGTCGGGCGCGATCGCCATCTATGAGTGCTGAACGAATTCCCACAATAAACTCACAGTTTCCCTCCAAGTCTACCCAACCCAGTGGCGCAGCGTATAAACCCCTTTCAAAACTTTCGTAACGACGAATTTCATCACAAGCAACTTCTCTGGAAGCACCTGCAACTGCTGGTGTAGGATGCAGTTGGGCGACTATCTTTAAAGGATGTACTTTATCAGGAACTCCGGCGCTAATCGGCGTCCACAAGTGCTGGATGTTAGATAATTGCCGCAACCGAGGTGCTAAGACTTGAGGTGACAAACCCAGCTCAGACAGACCTTGAGTGATAAAATCAATCACCAACGAATGTTCGTGCCTTTCTTTCATGCTATTGAGTAAACAACTGGCATTAGCAGCATCTTCAGCAGGTGTTTTACCCCGTGGTGCAGAACCAGCCAAAGCATCAGTCATTAACTGTTGTTGCTCAATACTAATTAAGCGTTCCGGACTTGCCCCGATAAAATTCTGTCCCTTGCCGTTACCTATAGAGAACACATAACAATTAGGATGCAATTGTCGCAGGTTATTTAACGATTGAATTAAGTTAAAAGGAGCATTTGACCTCACATCAAGTGCATCTGCCAAAACAATTTTATTTAAATCATTAGAGCGAATTTTGTCCAACGCTGACAAGACGGAACGCTTATACTTTTGAGGATTCGCAACCGATTGTTTGCTAAATTTTGGCAAAGAATAATCAAGAGTTTGCGAGTCATATCCTATAGAGTTGATAATTTCAATCTTGCGCCAGAAAATTTGCAGAATTCTTTGAATATTTACGTCAGAATTGATAATTGTATTTAAAACTAATACACAACGTTCATTTTTAACAGCCACTTGCCAACGTGGGAGAAAAATGGTAGCTGCTGGAAATGGATAGTCTAGTTGGGTATTTTGGTCAAAAAAACTAAAACTACATAAAAATTGAGTTCCTGAAAAAGCTTGATTTGTCCTAGAAAAGCAAACTATATTTTGAAGACACTCTTTGATAAACTCTTCTGATTTAGCGAAACGGTCTTTCCCTACAATTTCTAATTTAGCAACAGCATCAACAGCAGCAAGCGCTTCCTTTTTTCCTTTATTCTCCCAATAAAAATTAATTCTATTTGGTTGTGCCAGGCGCTCAAGTACAACTAAGGGGTCAATTCTGTCAATCTCCAGGGAAAGACTAGCAATTTGTGTGACATTATTCCTGATGCAATTTTGCTGAACAGCTAAAAGAAAGCGGCATAGTTCCTTATTATATACAAAAAAGTCAGCGTTACATGGAGAAACTGTCATGGATCTAGAAAGAGTAAATTTTTCTAAAGTTAACTTCCAAAAGAGTGATAATTCGTGGTCGTATTTCTACAGGTAACACAAAACAGTCGCCTTGTAACCAGCGTAGTGGCTCTGCCAGATTGTGGTTTGGCAAAAACCTGATTGCAGTGCCAAGTTTATGCTGTCATTTGAGAGTGAGACAGAGGATAACCAGGTTATAGCCTGAATGCACCTGATCAATGCTTCACTCTTACAACAAAAGTGGCTTTTTTGAATGTGTTGTCTGTATATGGTGTATTTACAAACCATAAGAACTTTTGCCCAAAAAGTTGTTGGCAATTTCATTAATCACGACTGATGACTACAAAGCTGATTTCTTATCCCAACACTAAGTTATGGATGGCGGCAATAAAACCGCCAATGTACAGCGTTGCTCTGATGCCCATCTGGGTAGGAACGGCGATCGCGTTTGCGGAAACTAAAATGTTTCATGGAGCAGTTTTTTCTACTTTCTCAGTCGCGGCAATTTTTATCCTAGCTTGGGAGAATCTTAGTAATGATGTCTTTGATTCTGAAACAGGGATTGACAAAAATAAACACCATTCTTTGGTGAATTTAACAGGCAATAAGCTATTAATATTTTGGTTGGGAAATTTATTTTTAGGTCTGGGTTTGCTGGGAATACTAGCAATAGCTTGGTGGCAACAAGACTTAACCGTCATAGGAATCATTGTGCTTTGTTGTGCTTTGGGCTACACTTACCAAGGACCTCCCTTTCGTCTAGGGTACCAGGGTTTAGGGGAAATCATTTGCTTTTTTGCCTTTGGTCCCTTGGCTATAGCAGCAGCATATTACAGTCAAACTGGTAGCTGGTCAATGATGAGTTTCGCAGCTTCGGTGATTGTTGGAATTGCTACAAGCTTAATTTTGTTTTGTTCGCACTTTCACCAAGTTGAGGATGACATAGCAGCAGGAAAACGTTCCCCAATTGTGCGGATAGGAACACAAAAAGCGGCTGACTTGTTAACTTGGTTTACTGGTAGCATTTATGCCCTAACTTTGCTGTTTGTGGTTTGTGGAATTTTCCCCGTGTGGACTTTACTAAGTTTTGCAAGTTTACCGTTTGCGAAAAAGTTATGCAGTCATGTTCAGCAAAATCATAACCACCCGGAAAAAGTAAGTAACTGTAAATTCATTGCCGTATCAGTCCATTTTTGGAGTTGCTTGCTGTTGGGTTTGGGATTTTTGCTTGCAGGCTTTTGATGCGATATCGATTTGAGTTTCGTCCTTATCAGCAGAGATTTGTGCGATCGCTCACCACAAGTCACGGAACCTGGGATATTCGCGAAGGTATTATCCTGCGTCTCACCGATGAAACAGGAAAAATCGGCTGGGGGGAAATTGCACCCATCAGCTGGTTTGGTTCGGAAACTCTAGAACAAGCTCTAGAATTTTGCCACGAGCTTTCAGAGGAAATCACACAAGAGATGATTTTCTCTATCCCGGATCAATTACCCGCGTGTCAATTTGGGTTTGAGTCCGCTTGGGAAACGAACCGCCAAGACGCCAAGAACGCCAAGTTTTTTTGCTACAGTGGTTTGTTACCAGCTGGAGAAGCAGCACTACAAACCTGGCAAAGTCTGTGGGAGCAGGGATACCGGACTTTTAAATGGAAAATTGGTGTCTATCCCATTGCCAAAGAACTAGAAATTTTTGAATTACTTGCTCAAACTTTGCCAACCTCTGCAAAACTACGATTAGATGCCAATGGCGGACTCAAGCTTAAAGAAGCTAATGTATGGCTGCGGGCTTGCGACAATATCAAGGCAAATGAGCAATTATCCCTAGAAATTGAATTTATTGAACAGCCTTTGTCTGTGGATCAATTTCAGGCGATGTTGGAGTTAACTCATGACTATAAGACGGCGATCGCCCTAGATGAGTCTGTCGCCACACTTAACCAACTAACCAGATGCTTCAAACAAGGTTGGCGAGGAATTTTTGTAATTAAGCCTGGGATAGTCGGTTCACCATCTCGCCTGCGTCAGTTTTGTCAGCAGCATAAAATTGATGCTGTCTTTTCATCCGTTTTTGAAACCGCAATTGGTAGACAAGCAGCGCTCCAGCTAGCCGCTGAATTATCTCAGGGTAACAGAGCAGTAGGTTTTGGTGTCAACCATTGGTTTGCCCAAGAAGAAACTTTGCCAGAAGCTTTATGGAAAAAACTCTAGAAAATATTGTGCAGCAAACATTTTACCAGCCTCTACCTAAAGACTGGTTAATTTGTGATGATAGCGATTTATTTGCCCAGTTAAGCGAACAACTGTATTTAGAATTAACGCAGTTTTCATATTATCGAGGCACACCACTGAAAATTCTCCTAGCTGAACGCGATCCAGTGCGGTTTTTAGCAGGGTTTCTCGCCGCTTGTGCTGCTCGTTGTCCGATTTTTCTTTGCAATCCCGATTGGGGAAAACAAGAATGGCAACAGGTTTTTGATTTAGTCAACCCAGATTTAATTTGGGGACTAGGGACAAGAAATTGGGGACAAAACAATTCAAAATACCCTGCGGGAAGCCCTTCGGGTTCGCAGTCGCCTACGGAGGGAAACCCTCCTGCAGCGCTGTCTCACCGCCCAAGGGGCGTCTACAAAATTCAAAATTCAAAAATTTCATCTCCCCACCTCCCCACCTCGTCATTTCCTGACACAGCACTCATCATGATTCCCACTGGTGGTTCATCGGGAAAGATGAAGTTTGCCATTCATAGCTGGGAAACTTTAATGGCATCCGTAAGAGGATTTACAGAACATTTTTCGCTCAATCAAGTTAATTCCTTTTGCGTATTACCGCTTTATCATGTCAGCGGTTTAATGCAATTTATGCGCTCCTTCAATACTGGTGGAAAACTCGTTATTCAGCCATTTAAAGACTTAGAATATGGTCAAATCAAAAATCAAACAAGTACTATTGAAAAATCAAAATTTTGTATTTCTTTAGTACCAACACAGTTACAGCGTCTTCTACAAAATCCAGAATTAACTGACTGGTTATCCCAATTTCAAACCGTACTTTTGGGAGGTGCGCCAGCTTGGAACGAACTTTTAGAAAAAGCAAGATATTATAACATCCGATTAGCTCCCACCTATGGCATGACAGAAACTGCCTCACAAATTGCTACCCTCAAACCCGATGATTTTCTTAATGGGAAAGATAGCTGTACTCAACTCCTTCCCCATGCCTCTGTAAAAATTTGCAATGAGCAAGGCGAGGAATTGAATTCAAATCAAATAGGAAATATCACAATTTATTCTCAATCTCTAGCTTTAGGCTACTATCCTAATCCTTGGGATAATCAGGAATATTTGCGGGTAGATGATTTGGGGTTTTTAGATAACCAAGGTTATTTACATATCGTTGGACGTAACAGCGACAAAATTATTACAGGTGGTGAAAATGTCTATCCAATCGAAATTGAATCAACCATTAGAGCAACACAAATGGTAGCAGATGTTTGTGTCATCGGCATCTCAGATAAACTTTGGGGACAAGCAGTCACAGCAATTTACATTCCGAAAAACTCGAAGACTTCTGATTTAGAAATCCGAAATCTCCTAAAACAGAAACTTAGCAAATTTAAAATTCCCAAACATTGGATTCCTGTACAAACCCTACCTCGCAACTCTCAAGGCAAAATCAATCGCCAACAGCTACAGCAAATAGCCACAAGTTTTCTTCAAAACTCTCTTTAATAACCTCTCTTCTTCTTGGCGTTCTTGGCGTCTTGGCGGTTCGTTTCCTAACTCTTTCAAAGAACCTCTCTTGACTTTCTTCTCTCTACGCTCTCTGCGCCTCGGCGGTTCGCCTCCAACCATTCCGTCACTTCTTCTGGCAACTCTCTTTTAGTTCTGCTATTTGTCTCAATACAAACGTGTCGAGTCACTGCTTTAGCAGCCATCACCTCACCAACTATTACTTCATAAGCGACTTCAAACCTATCAACACTAAGCTGTTGTGGCATTAATCTAATAACCGAATTGTCCCCACAGTACAGCGGACGGAAAAAATCCACACTAGTATGAACAATGGGAAAAGCCACAGATGGATTGGTGAAAAAATCTTTGAGGTTAATGCCAGATACAACTAGAGACTCTTCATAAGCTTCATGACAAATAGCCAAGATATTAGCAAAGTAAACGACTCCAGCAGCATCAGTATCTTGAAAGCGAACGGTGCGGTTATATGTAAAAGGCATTTTGAGAAATTCAAAATTCAAAAATATATAGCAGACTATTTGCCGGCTATAGTAAATAATTTTACCGCAACCATTCGTTTTATCAGTTTAGTTCGTAGTAAATATCCTCAGAGTAAGGATTGAGGTAGGGACGCTGTAAATCAATGCCGAACCGAGTAAAATGTAGCTCAATTGCCCTCATTCGCTCGTGCGTTGAATTGTTACCTTGTTGCCAAGCTTCCAACAAAGCATTAGCTACAATTTGACACCGATTCATTCCAAAACTTTCTTGTGCTGCAAATTTTTGGCTGACTTCTTCAGCTAAACCTAGCCCTGGTGCCAAAAATTTGGTAAATAAGGGGATTTCTTTGTGAAAATGCGATTGATAATCTGCATAGACAGCCTGAAGGACTTTTCGCACTGCTAGGTAGTCTTCGCGTTCAAAGCACAGCACTCCTGAGTCGTAGCGCCCATAGGCTAATGGATTATGTAAAACCTGAAAATTAAAAGGAATTCCAGCAGCGTTCAGTTGCTGTGTGAGGCTGTTCATGAGGGCGGTCGCACCAAATGGAGTGACATTAAAGTAAATTCGCCCTGCGCCCAAACCAGCATCTGGGTGAACCTGTAAATCCTGTCCGACATTACTAACCGCTACGTAAAAACCGTTTTCCAGTCGGTTTTTAGGCATCCAGATATTAATATACTCTCCTACTTTGGCGCTCTGCGTTGATGGTTCTAGGTTGCTATTGTACTCAACATACAATGTCAAACCGCCTTTAGTAACTGCGATACTACCATCTGGTTCCCGTCGCAACACCTGCCAACCAGGATCAAAGTAACCTGTACCGTGATTGCTGGTATGTAATTGCTCGTAAAATTGCCAATCAATCTCTAAAATCGAATGGCTCTCTAGGTTTTTGTATGCTAAGTTATGACTCGCATCACCATCAAGTGACAATGTGGTTTGTAGCGAGCCGTTGTAATATATTCCGTGAAGGAAATTTCGCAAAAGTAGAGCAAGATACTTCTGTTGTAATGCTGGCGGATTTTGCCGAAATCGCTCTGCTATTTTGGCTGGTAGAGCAAAGGGTTGATATTTAGGGTGGCGAATGCAAAAGTTAGATTCAATTTGGATATTGCTAGCAATATCTAATAGAGAATTTAGCAGCGGTTTGGTAGATGACTCTAGCATTATTGGAACTTATTAAATGAGAGAGTACGGTAGAGAGGGTATCCCTCACGGGACGCTTTGCGACGAGCGCGAGTATTCAGGGAGGGTAGTAATTAAACAAAAGTGCGAAATGAAATTTTTTGGCAATTTTTGGAAAATTAAACCACAGATAAACACAGATGGACACAGATAATTTATCTGTCTGCATCTGCGGTTCTAAATATCCAAATCATACTTTTGTAAGAAGTCGATTGTTTATTGACTTCTCCATTATCGTCACCTTCTCGTATTAACAACCACGCAAACGAGTTTTGTCGTAATAAAGGCGAAGCAAGTTATTCTCTGGTTCTGGGTGAGAGAATTGAGGGAAGTTCGCAAAATGTTTTATAATCTCTGACTCTGCAATCCCGAAAACAGTCAGCACAGACTCTTGCGGTTTGGTGAGTAAAGTTTTAGCAACTTGGAGCATACAAATACTTGAGTTATCAAAGTATTTGTGATGCTTAATCTTTTCCTCAATTTGATGAATCAGAACTAAAGCCGCAAACTTAATAACTCGTTGAACAAAGTCGCCATGATACTCAAGAATCATTGGGAAAGAATCAAGATAAGCCAGAGTTAGGGCTATTATTGACGGTTGGAGAACTTCCAATGGTACCGCTGCTAGAAGCAAAGATTCTTCTAACTCGATAGTGGGATCTACCACTAGACTTTCTAACCAAATTTTTAGATAGCTTGCTACTAAAGTTCCCAAATCAAAAGCAGGATCTCCCCAAGCACAAGCTTCCCAGTCAATGAGTCGTACAAGACAATTATCTAACTGATCCCACCTTGAATGGACTAAAATATTTTCCAATTTTAAATCATTATGAGTTAAGCAGCAGGGATTCCATTCGTATGCTAATTCTGCAATTGCGGCTTCCAAACTTTCATAATGTTGATAAAGAACGTAGAATTTCAGTGCATCTGTGGGAACATTTCCAAAAATCTCAGAGCCAATTGACCCTATTCCTTGCGCTGGATTATAAAATTGATAGCGAAACTGTCCCTGAGGAGCAGTTGCCATAAAATCACGATATTCTCGGCGATTAAAAGTAGCACGATGTAGCGCTCCCAAGCTGGTGCCAATAGCGCTTGCAATTGCTTTGGGAAAGGACAAACTTTTTTGATAGAAACTTGCTAATTCAAAATATTCCTTTAGGTAATTGCGAACAAGAATAGATTTCTCTTCATCAAAATGCACTAATAAAGATGCGATCGCAGGAATATTTCCTAAAACTGGAAACTGCTGAAGCAATTGGTGAAACAGCCATTCATTGAAAAACTCATGGGAGTTGGCATCATTATTAATGTATCGTTCCTGTTTAACCAGCAGCTTGTAATTTCCATTCAAATTCACAAGCAAATTGCAATTTTTCATGCTAGTTAGCAGTAATTCAGAATCGGCATATACGCCTTCTTCTGAGCTACACAGACCTGCTTTATGCAGATACTGGATAACATTATGAGAAGATAGTGAAAGTACCATGTATTATTTCCTATAGCGTAAAATTGCTTGGATAATCCGCTATTTCAGTATTGGCTTCGCTTCAACAGTATTCAGTAGATAGCAACCAAGCGTGCGAGTATCAATAACGATTGGCACAATCTACTAATATCCGATTTTTCTAAAATGAACCTGCCAAAATGGCAATCCTACCTTTACTATTGCTTTAAATTTTGCGTAAGTGTTCAGCCAAATCTTTCAAATGTCTGTGTCTACATACTTAAGTCTATAAATCAACTTTTGTAAATTTGCATTTTGATGCTCATAATGGCTTATAACTTTTGGATGATAAATATACATTAACAGACCTCTTCTCCTCCTTTAGATGACATCCTAAAGTACATGACATCTGAGTTAATTTCCGGAGCTACCAATGACTTTGCTACGAAGCAATCTTGCTTTTTAGAATGACTAGTAGCTGAAATTCTTACAGCAACGCTATTGCGAAGCTTACATTTTTGTGAAGTATCAAATGACTTCAGAGAAGTTACTGATTGTGCTTTTGATCTAGGAATTTTTTACCAGAAAATAAAATTCTATTTTCTGTAGTTTATGCAACATTTTATTGAGAATCCCAAGAATGCTAATCAACAAAATTTTTTACCTCTTCTTAAACTCAAAAACATTTTTTAATAAACAGATGAACTGATGTTTTGACTTCTTCTTAAACTCAAAAACATTTTTTAATAAACTCTGAAAAGAAAAAAACACTTGACAGCAAATATTGCTGAGGTAGGGTGTTACTCTACGCGTAAGCGTTGCCCTTTTAAAGGAGGCACAACTCTACGGGCGTGTACGTAAACGTGACGCACTACGTTTACAGCAATTTTGCTGTTAATTAGACTACGCCAATAAACCTAACCCTCCTTCCCTACTAGGGTTGGGGGAAAGATTCAAGGTTCCTCTGTCCTATAAGTAAAGAGGAATGGAAGCGAGATCACAAATGTGGTTCATTTACCTAAAAACCGCTAGAAATGGAGGATGAATTACGACAAAAGCCTATAGACTTCATAGAAAAAATTGATGAATGCCTAGAGGCTGGAAGTTTAGGGCATCAGTTGCAACACACCTTGGGCAATAGAATATGCGCTACCCTTGCGGAAAGCCACAAGGATAGCGCACAGGCAGGTTTTGCCTGTGTAGCCAAGCCCGTGCGTTCAAAAACCGAGAATGGTTATGACGAGTAAGCTTATGCTACCTCAGTACCGCCAGTTGAGTTACCATCGTCGCTAGTGCGAGCACACCTAAAATAGTCATGAATCCCGCAGGCATAAATTTGCGTGTTTTAACCAGTCGAAATCCAAAGACAACTATCAAAACACCAGTGATCACAGCTGCTAACGTCAAACCCCAAGTTTGTCCTTGGAGATGGACAAAAGCAGCAATCATCAGTAGTAAACCACTGATGATACCACTAATAAGAGAAACTTTGCTATTCGCTTTACGGTAGCCAATGATGCCACCGATAATAGCTAAGATGCCATAGGCAAGGGCTGCAACAATACCTAAAGTCATTGTTAAAACCTATGTAGATTTTGATTTTGCTGCAAGCATCGGCAGACAATTTACCATAGCTATTTAGCTACATCACCATAATTGATTGATGGATAATAGAGCAATCGCAAAGGTTCAATTTCTCCAGCGCCAAGCAGCGTCCCTCTTACTCTACCAATCCGTCCTCCAAGGCGAAGTGGGGATTGCATATCTTGACCTGTTACAAGCAATACGTTACACTGATGCGGACGCGCAGAGTTGTCTCCAGGCATACGGCAATTACTTCAAGTGCTTAGCTGCCAGACATCAAAACTGGGAGGAGTATCTGATGACTCAAATTCTGAGAGCAGATAATCCTTTTACTCAGCTAGCTCAACAGCAAGAATTTGAGAATTTACCGCCTGCACTAGTAGCAGCAGTTCAGCATGATTTACAAGCGTTGCAAAATCTTTATGAGTGCAGCAGCGCTGCTTTGAGTCAGTGGGTGCAAGCCGTTGCTCATCTACCCGTTTCACCAGTTGTGTGGTATGTAGAGCAGGATAGAGTAGCAGGAATTCACGAATTACCGCTCATAGAGAAACTACAACAGTTGGAAAATTGGGCTGATGCTGTGAAAGAATTGGCAGCTTATTATCGCCAATTTGGTACAGGTTTATTTGCAGAGTATAAGGCTTTGCGTTGGCAAGCTGGGCAGTTTATCGGAATACGCTATCCGGATTCAGTTGAGTTGAGTCAACTCGTGGGTTACGAGTCGCAAAAAGAAGCTTTGTTGAAAAACACAGAGTTTTTATTATCTGGACAGGTAGCGCTACACGTCTTACTTTACGGGAGTCGCGGTTCGGGAAAATCTTCTCTGGTAAAAGCTTTGTTGAAGGAGTATGGCGATCGCAACTTACGCTTACTGGAAGTGGCAAAATCTGAATTGAAAGATTTACCAAAAATTGTGGAGCAGTTGCGCGGTGTCCCACAGAAATTTATCATCTTTGTCGATGACCTGTCTTTTGAAGAAGATGACGATGCTTTTAAAGCACTCAAAGTGGTTTTGGAAGGTAATTTAACTGCACGACCGCAAAACGTTGTCGTGTATGCTACTTCCAACCGCCGCCACTTAATTCGAGAGTTTTTTGCCGATAGACCATCTCCCAAGGACAACGAAGAAATTCATGCATGGGATACTATGCAAGAGAAGCTTTCTTTTAGCGATCGCTTTGGGTTGACCTTAACTTTTGAAGGAGCTGATCAGAAAACTTACTTACAAATTATCCGGCATCTTGCGGCACAAGCTGGAATCGATATCAGTCAGGAAGATTTGGAACGCCAAGCTTTACAGTGGGCGACTCGCCATAATGGTCGTTCTGGAAGAACAGCAAGACAATTTGTTGATTTCTTAAAAGCAGATTTGACACTATCGAGTTCAACCCACTCTCCAGCGAACACAGAATTATGAAATAGAGAAATTTCATTTTTAATTTTTCTTTATTGTTGTACGAAAATGATTACACCGATAGCTTTTCCAGCGACAGTGTGAGGCTTAGTAATTTAAAAAATGCTTAGGTTGACGACTTGACTATGTTAAAAACAAGCAATATGCAATCAGCAACGGTGAGCAATCGACTTATTATAGGTATAGTTGCCTTTGGCGTGAGTTTTGGTCTTAGTCTCGTCCTTACCTGGGATTTTAACAAAGCCGTTCTCACAGGTGTAATCACTGTACCTGCGACATATCTATCAGCATTATTTGTAGATAAAAGAAGAAGAAATCATGAAATGCTCATTTTAGATTCTCTACAAAAGCGAATTAGAGACCTTGAGGGGTTAAAGTCGCGTTTTGTTGCAGAAATGAATCAAATTGAAGCACATAACGCTTCATTATATGCAGAGTCAAGCAAGCTACAAAACCAAGTCTTAGAACGACGTAACCAAAGAGATACTCTCAATAGAGAGCTAAGCACTTACGTTCTAGAAAAAAAACAGTTAGAAGCACAAATAAACTATTTACAAAATGAACTTCATGCATTAGATCAATCAAAAGTAGAACTCAATAATTCCTTTTCGGCACTAACAGCAGAAAAACGTCGTTTAGAATTGAACCATAATGTTTCGCGTGCTGAAATCACTCAACTGCAAGCTCATATAAGTGAACTTCAGCAGCAAAAACAAGAATTAGAAAGTAACTTAACTCTACTGAACAGATTAAAGCCTCAATTAGAAGAAAAATTACACGAGTTACGAGTCCAAATACAAGAGTTAGAAGCTCAGGAAAATCAGCAAAAGCAATTTATTTTAGATAAAAAAGCTGAGAAAGAACTTATAGAAGCAAACCTGAATTCCTTGCAAACCCAACTTGCAGAACAACAAACTCAACTACAACAGTTACAAGGGCAAGTCTCAGTCTTGCAAGACGAACGCGACCAGTTGCAAAGCCAAGTTTGGGAACTCCTTCACCAAATGGAAACCCTGACTACTCAGGAACAATTGAATGAAAACGAACAGGAAGCGAGCGTTGATCTGTTTCCTTTCTCTGAATTCATAGAATCCTTAGAACCAATAGAGACTAGCGATCAGCTAGAAAATTTCTCTGAAGAATGGGCTGAATTTATCGAACAGCTACACAGTTATGAAATTCAGGTATTAAAAGCAATCTTAGAGCAGGATAACCCTAATGCTGCTATTAAAAAAATTGCTGAAGAAAATATTACAATGCCAAATTTACTGATTGATTCCATTAATGAACATGCTAATGATACGATTGGTGAATTAATAATTAATCCAAGTTCGGAAACGCCAGAAATTTATCAAGAACATATGACCAATGTAAAAAAAATTATTGTAATGTACGAGGGCAAAATGGCTGGACAAACCTCATTAAATTAAATGTTTATAGCAAATTCTCATTTTCAGGTTTAGCCTGGGAACGCTTTCACAATTATGCTCTACCTTTGGTAAATTACAGGAAGCAGCAGCCCACTGAATGCCTTGCCACGCCCTTCGTAGGAACGAGAAAAATGAGGTGCAGTAATCTAGATGACAAAGCTCAAAATCTCAAAAAAAGTATCGACTGCTTTGATAAATTCTCTTGGTGCGGGAGTCGTACCCAGAGTTGGGCTGGAACACATAGCAGTAGGACGGGAACAAGAACTCAAAAGCCTATTGCAAAATCTTGATGATATAGCAGAAGGGATAGCAGCATTTCGCTTCGTCATTGGCAATTACGGTTCAGGCAAAAGTTTTATGCTGCAACTGCTTCGTAACCGTGCTATGGAACAAGGTTTTGTTGTAGCAGATGCTGACTTATGCTGGGAACGCCGACTCGCAGGAAGTAACAACGAAGGGTTGGCAACATATCGAGAATTAATGAGTCACCTCGCCACAAAAACTCGTCCAGATGGTGGTGCGTTGGTTTCCATCTTGGAAGGATGGATTAATAAAATCCAACAAGAAGTCGCTAAAGAAACCGGAATGCGTCCCAATGACGAAGGTTTTGATGACAAAGTTGAAGAAAAAATTAGGGAAGTTGTTCAGTATATTGAGGATTTAGTTCACGGATTTGATTTTGGCACCGTCATTGTTGCCTATTGGCGTGGTTACCGCTTGGATAATGATGATTTAAAAAATGCCGCACTACGATGGCTACGGGGCGAATTTACAACAAAAATTGAGGCAAAAGCTGCCTTAGGAGTGCGTGTCATCATTGATGATGAAAGTTGGTATGACTACATCAAACTCATCGCTAAATTTGTTGCTGAAATTGGTTATAAAGGTCTTTTAATTCTGCTTGATGAAGCGGCACATTTATATCAGATCTCTCCTACAGTAACGCGGGAAAAAAACTATAACAGACTGCTGGGGATGTTCAACGACACCATGCAGTGTAAAGCAGAGCATCTTGGTATTTTTCTTGGTGGTACTATAAGATTTTTAGAAGACCCAAATCGGGGGCTTTTTGCCGATGCTGCTTGGCGAAGACGGACAAAAGAAAGTCGTTTTGTGACTCAAGCAGGTGTGCAGGAGTATATGGGACCAGTGATGCGGCTTAACACACTAACAGAAGAAGAAATCCTCGCGCTTTTGCAAAGATTAACAGAAATTCATGCGATTAACTTTGGTTACGAAAAGACTTTAAAAAGCCGTGACTTGAAAGATTTTATCCAAGAAATTGTTAACCGATTGGGTACAGAAGCTTTGCTGACTCCAGGTGAAATTGTGCGAGATTTTATTAGTGTGTTGAATATTCTTTATCAAAATCCAAATCTTTCTTTTGGTGAACTCATTCATGGTGCTAATTTTAAACCTACCGTTTTGGGTAAGGATGCAGATGCGGATGAGGATGATGTTGCGGAATTTAGTTTATAAAAAAACTATAGAGGACACAGACTTAGAGGGTGCGTTAACTTAATTCTGTCAAGGTGTAAGTACAAGATGAGCAATGCTACATTTTCCAGACTCGCCCCTTTTATTCAAGAATATATTTACAATCACAACTGGACGGAATTAAGAGCAGTTCAAATCGAAGCTTGTAAAGTTATTTTTGACACTGATGCTCATTTGCTAATTGCTGCTGGGACTGCTTCGGGGAAAACAGAAGCAGCTTTTTTACCAGTTTTGACTCTATTACATGAAAACCCTTCTAGTACTATTGGCGCACTCTATATTGGTCCTATTAAAGCTTTAATTAATGACCAATTTGAACGTCTGAATGATTTGTTGAGAGAGGCGGATATCCCAGTTTGTCATTGGCATGGTGATGTTAGCCAAAGTCATAAAATGAAGCTTCTTAAGAATCCTCAGGGAATTTTACAAATTACGCCGGAATCTTTAGAAAGTTTGTTAATTAATAAACATAATGAGTTAGTACGTTTGTTTGGTGATTTGCGGTTTGTGATCATTGATGAAATCCACGCGTTTATGGGTTCGGAACGGGGTTGTCAGATTCTTTGTCAATTGGCACGGTTGGCAAGGGTGACGCAAAGACAACCTAGAAGAATTGGTTTATCGGCGACTCTTGGTGATTACTCATTGGCTGAGGAGTGGTTGCGTTCTGGGACTGATAAGTTGGTGATGACTCCAAATATTGAGGGAGGGAAGCGTCAAATTAGACTTGCTGTGGAGCATTTTTATGTTTCTGAAACGAACCGCAGAGGCGCAGAGAACGCAGAGAGAGGAAAAGAGGAGAGAGAAGGAGGTATAAGTGCATATGATAGGTATATTTTTAATTTGAGTAAGTCTCGGAAGTGTTTGATTTTTGCTAATAATAAATCCCAAACGGAATCTGTTATTGCTTGTTTGCGTCAAGTTGCAGGTGTTGAGGGGTATCCAGATATTTATCATGTGCATCATGGCAGTATCTCTGCCTCTTTGCGTCAAGCGGCTGAAGCTGCTATGCGTGAACTCAATCAACCAGCGGTGACTGCTGCTACGTTGACTTTAGAATTGGGTATAGATATTGGTTATTTAGAGCGAGTTATTCAGTTGGAATCGCCTCTGTCTGTTGCTAGTTTTTTACAGCGGTTGGGACGTACTGGAAGAAGAGGTGAAGCTGCTGATATGCGGTTTGTTTGCGCTGAGGAGAAGGTATCAAAAGAAGCATCGTTACCGGAACAAATTCCTTGGCAACTTTTGCAATGTATTGCGATTATTCAACTTTATTTGGAGGAGCGTTGGATTGAACCGATAAAGCCTTTAAAATATCCTTTGAGTTTGTTATATCATCAGACGATGAGCGTTTTAGTAGCAACAGGGGAACTACAAGCTGCTGCCCTTGCTAAACAGGTTTTAAGTCTGCCAACTTTTGCTGCTATTTCTCAAGAATATTTTAAGTTTTTGCTACGTTATTTAATTGATATTGACCATATTTACCTAACCGAGCAAGGTAAGTTAATTATTGGTTTGGCAGGGGAAAAAGTGGTAGGAAGATTTCAGTTTTATGCTGTTTTTCCGGATAATCAGGAGTATGTTGTTAAGCAAGGAAATACAGAAATTGGCAGTATCGTTACGCCGTCTCCTGTCGGACATTCATTCGCCCTAGCAGGGAAAACTTGGGAAGTTGTAGATGTTGATTTTAAAAAAAAGATTATTTTGGTGAAGCAGGTAGAGGGGAAAGCTAGTATTTATTGGCGGGGTGGTAGTGGCATCATTCATACAAGAATTTTGCAACGGATGCGACAAGTCCTGTTTGAGGATGTAGAGTATAGCTACTTACAAAAAAATGCTTTAAAGCGTTTGCAGTTAGTTCGTGAATTAGCAAGAGATGCTGGACTAGATAAACGTAATATTTTGCAATTAGAAAAAGGTAAGTGCTGCATTTTTCCTTGGATGGGTACTGTCGCTTACCGCACTTTGGAAAGGTTGCTTAACCGCTTTTGCCGCGAATCATTGGAAATTAGCGGTATCAGTGGCGATAATCCTTATTTTTTGACAATTAAATTAGCTCCCCAAAAGATTAACAATCTTTATTCTGAAATTCTTTCCTTATGTGAACAAAGAATAAAAAATGAAGATTTACTCAGTGATGCTGAAGCACCACAACTTGAAAAGTATGATGATTTTATTCCTTACCCACTTTTACGCAAAGCTTTTGCCAGCAATCATTTAGATATGTCGGAACTAAGGCAGCAAGTCGCTTTGTGGCAAAGTTATAATACTTAACTTTTTTACTTAAACTTTGTTTGCATGAAATTTTCAATAAAAATTTAAGTTTATTAAACTACTGTTCTAAAAGTTAAGAATAAAGAAAATGGAACCACAGATGGACACAGATGGACACAGATAAATAACTAGTGTTAATCTGTCTGGATCTATGGTTTTAAAGTTCAATCCACGCTTTTCATTACTCAAATGGACTGGTTTATAAGCAAGTGACTTGACAAGCTACAGTCAAAAGAAATACAAATGTAATATCACATTTTAATCTAAGGATTGCCTTTGTTGCCTGTCATTGAGTAAAAACGTCATTTTGGGCTGATAGCTGTTTCCCAAACAGCCCAAATTGGTATGAGTTCGCACTCCGCTTCTAGTGCGAACAGTTTTTGTATTGATTTACAACCTCAAAGACTTATCAACAAAGGAATCTTACATGGAATTCAAGCCTCTTTTTACAGGCAAGTTAGTTCGTCTGGCTGCACCTAAACCTCAGGACAACGAGTATTTTGCTAAATGGTCTGAGAATGACGAGTATCTGCGGGTTGCGGATAATGATCCAGCACAACCGATGACTCCTGAAGGCTGGACACAATTTGAAACAAGTGTTCTCAACTCACCAAACAGCTTCCACTTCCGTTTGCGAACTTTGGCTGATGATACCTTAATTGGCGTCGTTGGCTTGTTTCAAATCCAATGGATGCATCAGGTTGGGTTGTTGGGTATTGCCATCGGCGATCCCGCATACTGGGGTAAAGGCTATGGCACAGATGCTTTGCAACTCATTCTTGGATACGCTTTCCGAGAGTTAAACCTTTACCGAGTAGGATCATCTACGATCGCCTACAATATCCGTTCGATCAAGGCACATGAAAAAGTAGGGTTCCGCCAGGAGGGTGTCCAACGTAGCTTTATTCAGCGTGAGGGACAGCGCTTTGACCTAATTCTATATGGTCTTCTGCGCCCAGAATGGGAAAAATTACACACACAATAACTGTCAGTAGTTCAAAAGCACACAAACCCGCTTTCTCCAAGAAACCGGGTTTGTGATAGCTTAATGACTAGTTAGAATGACTATTTAGCACCGTACTCGAAAACTACGCTACGAGTAAAGTCAATGCGTTGCTCAAAATCCAAACCTTTGATTTTATTCACAAAGTCGTTTGTTTCAGCGGGCAAGTCATAATCAGAAGGTACTTGAATAACAGTACCATCTTCCATAGCCCGTGCCAATCTTAACCACACATCCAATTTAGCGCTAGAGCTTACAGCTTTATAGGCGTGGCTAATCTCACTATCTGCACCAGCAACGATATCGCGCTGTGCTTGAAGCTGTTGTTCTTTGGGTAGTGCTACGATTGTGTCGTACAAAGCTGCAGCGGTGTCTTGTGCAGAAGTTTGATTTGCTGGTGTCAGTTGATCTTTGATGTCTAGGTAGCCGAACCACAGGAAGGCTAGCTGTGTATCGACATCAAAGCGGCGAAACTGTTCTACTAATTCTTTTGTTTTTGAGTCGCTAGTGAAAGTCATAAAAATCTCCGATTGCTTACTAAACACGCAGTTGCCTAGGTTACTTACATCGCTTACCAGCAACTGCTTTACATCACTTAATAAACATTTAATAAGTTAAGAACTGGATATTAACCCTGCTACAGACATAAAAGGCGATCGCTGCTAAAGACAGATGCACATAACATATTCTCAGTTAGAGATGTGTTCACTGTGAGATAAAACGTCACTTGTTTTTTGATTTTTATTTTAACGGTATCGCGGAAGTCCCCACCTTCAATGTACTCATAAGGTGGGGATGGACAGCGGGCAACGATGAAGACATCCCCGACCAACTTAATCCGCAGGATTGACAGGACTGGGGATGGCTGAGGAGTTGCCAATCTCTGGTGTCGGCAGTCGGTCAATCCAGTCTTCTACCAATTGAGTCATCGTTTTTTCTTTACTTGCTGCATATAATCTAAGCTTATTTAAACGACGTTCAGATATCCGTAAGTTCAATCCTTTTTTATTCATATTCATCTACACAACATCTACATAAATGATAGTATATAGATGGTTGTTGACCCACCCACTCGACTCACAACAAACGGTCACAGTAGAGGTCATACTCGAACCCTCGTCTAAGAGCGAGAGAAAGGGGGAAAGATTCCGGTCACTGGTTCGCCTACTACTAAAGCGGTAAAAAATAAGCCATACAGGAATGTACGAAAAATAATAACTGTCCCAGGAAGTGGGATGGCTGCGCGGGTTCTCCACGGGGAGATAAAGGTAGCAATACCAGAGACGCTGTGTAAGACTTAGACCGGATTTAGTTCCGGACACCCAACAATGAGTGTACCCAACAGAGCAACGGCAAATGAGACGCGTTCGCGAAGCGTGCGCCTTAGCGCTTAGCCCATACTTCAAGCGAAGCTAAGTATGGGTACTTCACAAAGCAATTCTGTTTAGATAAGATAATTCGCATATTCATAATGTAAGACGTTGCATTGCAACGTCTCTACCTACTGATCTCGCAAAATTCCGATACCAGCTTTTCTTTCTATATAATCTGCCAAGCTGATAAAATCATCACGCGGGTAGCACTTTCCACCAATCAAGTCAAATGCTAATCGGCTGGATGGATTTTCTGGGTTTTCCAGAATATGTATTCCCCAGTAATAAAGTTGTTCACTAGTACGAATACAAACTTCTTGTGGGTCTATACAATGAAACTTATCATCTGTTTTGATAATGTCTTTATACGTCTCTAAATAAACCTTTCTTAAAAGACTTAATTTTTGAGAACCGGGATATTTAAAGTTATTAACTAGGACAAACAAGTGAGCATTTTTGTTAAAATGACGGATTTCTGTCACAGTATCTCGAATCACCTTCCCATGCTTGTTTATGCCTAGTGGATTTAAGGTTGTTGGTATGATGCAATAGTGAAATTTTTCAACTAAATTTGTTGGATTGCGTTCAATTGCTGGTGAACAATCGCAAATAACTATTTTACAATCACGGGCGGAATCTTCATGCCAATCCCTACCATCAAATACTTCAATCGTCGTTCCCATCCCTCTAAGATTAGGAACAAAAACACCATCTCCAACAAGTTTTTGCAAATTTTGTTCTGGATCTAAATCTACAAGTGCCACATTAAATCCTTGTAGTGCAAATGCTCCTGCTAAATGCCCTGCTATAGTCGTTTTCCCTACTCCGCCTTTACAAGTAAAAATGCCAAAATAAATCTTTTCTGGTTTAGTTGAGTTGTGGTGATTAACTTTATCTTCGTAATCAGCGCTATCGATTCCAACAAGTTTATTTTCCTTAGCAATTCCACAGCGAATTTTAGTATCTTTCCCCCAAGACCTAATTAAAGCGAGTGTAGGTCCGCTGAAACCTTTTGTTGTTATAAATAAGCCAAAATTAAAAATTTTTCCCTCATCAGAATCTAAAAAATTGGCAAATTTTAAAAGCTGTGGAGCTGCTACATTGTTTCTGAGCCACTTGAGATGAACTGCGCCAACTAAGTTTCCTTTTTTAACAACTAAATCGTAGCCAGGCTGGTTTGATTTGGTAGTTATCACTGTCCAACCTGCCCTATGGAGAAGTGTTGCTACGTGCTGTTCAAAATGACTGTAGTCTTTTATGTAAGCAAGCTCCATAGATTTGGTTTGGCGATACAGTATAGCCTATAGTAGCTTAAATCACTTTGTGATTGAGACGGGATTTAGTTTAACATTTACAAAAACTTTCATAAATTTTTCAAAAAGTCGTCCAGAATTCTATACTCATTCAGAGATGATTTGTTAAGCTGAAAACGCTGGTAGGAGGAGTAATGTCAGCGCAATGCACTGGTTGTTATCTGGACCTCTAAGCGTCGAGAAGTTGACGGTTAATATTGCAGGGTTGCCAGCATCGTTACAAGGTACGAAGCTGGTACATATGTCAGACCTGCATTATGACGGGAAGCGGCTGTCGGAAAAAATGTTGGAACAAGCGATCGCAGTCAGCAACGAAGCTGAACCTGATTTGGTTCTATTAACAGGCGACTATGTGACTGACGATCCATCACCAATTCATCAGCTGGTGCTACGACTCAAACATCTGCAAAGTCGCGCTGGGGTTTATGCCGTACTTGGCAATCATGATCTACATTACAGCCGTTCAAAAGCAGAAGTGACAGCTGCACTTGATAGTATCGATATTAAAGTTCTTTGGAATGAAATAGCCTATCCTTTAGGAAAAGAATTACCACTCGTCGGGCTAGCTGACTACTGGTCACGGGAATTTCACCCTAAAGATGTGATGAATCAGCTAGACGGTGCTACACCTTGCATCGTACTATCCCATAACCCAGATAGTGCTGAGATTTTGCAAAAATGGCGAGTAGATTTGCAACTGTCTGGTCATACCCACGGTGGTCAAATCGTACTCCCAGGAATTGGTCCTGTGGTGATGTACTATAAGCAGGCGGTTCGCAAACTTCCCAGAAAACTGCGGCGATGGATACCATTTTTGCGGGCAGACTGTTCTAAAGTCGTGAAACACTGGGAATGGGCGCAGGGTTTCCACAAGGTGGGAACGAACCAGCTTTACATTAATCGTGGGTTAGGAACCTATTCACCAGGACGTTTGTTTTGCCCACCGGAAGTGACTGTGATTACTTTAACGAGTCATTAAGATTAAACCGCCGAAAGCTACGATGGAATCTATCAGCGGCTTTCGGCGGTTTATTTGTTTGAGACGATTTAGAAGAGTTAAAAATCAGAGGAAAGTAACTAAACTAAGGTGGACAAGTTTCGCAACCAGTCTATTCACAATTGTGTGTTCTTTATTCCAGCTAGGCAGGCATGTTTGTTGATACGTTCAAAAACCTCCAGAACTCATCACTCAACTTAGGCGAAAACACATTATACAAAACACAACAACTGAGAAATGATTGCGAATCGATTAGAGCGGGAGGCACAAGCTCTAATACTAAGATGTTAGATAAACTTCTAACTTCTGGGTGCCTATCTTTAAAGTAGCATTGTCCAGTTGATGCTAGTCTATAAATTTACCAAATTTTATAACGGTTAATCCGTCTTAACATTTTCCAAAATTTCTTATAAATATAATCTTGTTTTACATTGTTCCTGGAGAAGTCGATTTGCCAATGTTTGAGTTGATAAGAAGAGCAAACTGGCGCTTTTAACTTGTGCCAGCCTCAATTGCAAGGCAATAACATGACACTATTATCACCATTGCCACCAACTGCTAGCGTCCTACCATCTGGGCTGAAAGCTAAGCAATAAATTGGCTCTTCAATCTCTGTGAAAGTACGTATTTCCTGCCCTGTGTCCACCTGCCAAAGTTTTACTGTCTTGTCTTTACTACCACTTGCAATCTGCTTGCCATCTGGACTGAAGGTAACAGAAAACACATCATCTGAGTGTCCTGTAAGAGTACGGAGTTCTTGACCGCTTGACAGTTCCCAAATCTTAACTGTCTTGTCTGTACTACCACTTGCGATCTGCTTTCCATCTGGATGGAAAGCAATAGAATGAATTCCTCCCAATTCCTGAGAATGACTTTTAAGAGTCAAAAATTTATTTTCAGCCAGATACCAAACTTTGATAGTTTTATCCTTCCTAGCAGCACCACTCGCTAAAATCTTGCCATCCGGACTGAAAGCAACGCATAAAACTTCGTCACAATGTCCGTGGAGTATAGATGTTTCTTTATATGTATCTATAGACCAAAGCTTTATGGTCTTATCTTTACTACCACTGGCTAAAGTTTTTCCATCTGGGCTAAACGCAACAGAATAAACCTTTTCTTTATGTCCTGTGAAGGTACAGATTTCCTTCCCTATGGAGATATCCAACAAGCGAATGGTTTTGTCGTCACTTCCACTCGCCAAAATCTTGCCATCAGGGCTAAATGCCAGGGAATTGACTGCTTCAGTACAGGAAAACCCTCCGGTTTCCTTGAGAATCCGGGGTTCCTTATCAGCCAGATGCCATATTTTGATGGTTTTGTCATCACAACCACTAGCTAATATTTGCCCGTTGGGACTAAAGGCGACGGAAGTCACTTTATATGAAACTTTTTTAACAGTGGTTTCAATTGTTAAATTCTCTGTTGTTGGCGCTAATGTGGGTGCCGTTACAATCGGTGCCAACACTTCATTTGTTGTGTTATTTACCTGATTCGAGCTTTGTATTGCCGTAACTGGGGGTAAGGGTGGAGAAGAATTTGTGCGTTGCTTGTTTTGGGCGACAGCTACTGGTGGTTTAGTCGTTGGTTGACCTGGGTGAGGGCTGAAACCTTCTGGTTTTTTCTTTTTTTCGGGCACATTTTGGTATTGCTGTTTGATTTGAGATAACTCTTGTAGTTCCGTCTGAATGACGGCGATCGCATACTGGAATTCCTGTATCTGCTTTTGAGTATTTGTACTCAATTGTTCTGTGAGGGCGTCGAGTTGACTCAGCTGTTGTCTCATCGCATCGACATTTTGTTCGTTCACGGTTCGCTGCAATGCTTGTATATGGTGCTGAGTATATTGATTCAATTGCTGTGTAAACGAGTCGAGTTGAGAAAGACGCTGATAAAGCGGGTCAATCTGCTGTTGAGTTGTTCTACTCAACTGTTGCGTGAGGGCGTCGAGTTGAGTCAGGCGTTGTCTGAGGGCGTCAGTATTTTGTTCTTGGTGAGTTTGCTGTAATGCTTGTATCTGCTGCTGAGTGGATTGACTCACCTGTTGTGTCAAGGCATCAAGTTGTGCAAGGCGTTCATAAAGTGGATCAATCTGCTGTTGAGTCGCTGTACTCAACTCTTGCGTCAGGTTATCGAGTTGAGTCAGGCGCTGTTTCAAGGTATCAATATTTTGTTCTTGCTGATTTTGCTGTAATTCCTGTATCTGTTGTTGAATTTTTATAGTGATCTCTAGCAAAGACCCATAAAGTTGTTCAAATTGCTCTGTAAAAATATTAAAGTCTTGCTCCTGGTTGTTTCGTAATTCCTCAAGCTGCTGTTGGGTTGTGGTACTAAGTTTTTGAGTGAAAGTATCAAAGTTTGCAAGCCGCTGTCGGAGTGGGTCAATCAGTAGGTCAAGTTTGGCAATTGTTGCTTGTTGTTGCTGAGTCGTCAAATACTTTAACCTTTCCCGATTCGCGGCGTTCAAACAAACTGTAACAGTCAAGGGAGCTGCTGCATAAATCATCTGTTGAGTGACAGCCGCTGTGACTAATCCTAGTGCAGACAGAGAGAGGGAGGCGTATTCGCTAACTTCTAGCCAGTGGAATTTGGTCATAATAGGGAGACTGTTGTGCTGGGTCCTCGAATCAAAAAACAACTTGAGTGCGTAACGCGGTTTCACAAGCCTATCCTCATCTTCTTCCAATAAATTTCTCGAATCTGTGCTTATCCTGTCTCATGTCAATGGAACATGACAAAAACAAGTGCATCAATCGGTTGGGCTAAAACGTGTAAAAATCCGGCAACAAAAGTGAAAAACCGCCCAATCGTAAGCTGCGTTTTGAGGTGAAAAATCCCGGTTTGGGGCGGTTTTTCCGCCAACATAGTGGACTTGTGATCCCGTTAACTTGTCAGCCAGGGCTATGCACGAGGTGAGACCAGTGCTGCAGGAGGAGCCAGCACTGCAGGCGGGTTTCCCACGCCCAGGTGACTGGCGTTGGTTTCCCCCTCTCCCGTTGGGCGTTGGCGCAGCCTCTGGGAAGGAGATACCCGAAGGGTGATGAGGTAGCCGGATTTTTCGCGCCTTGGATGAAACGGTAGAGATTTCATCGCCAGCGCGGCTTGAACCCTAGCAGGGACTTTATCCACCGCAAAAACCTTTCTAAAAGGGTTTTTAGCTTTGATTTTCCTCGGGTTCTACTGGAGTGTCTTGATGATGGCGATGCAGAATGAGCCTGTTTATTTTTTAACTTCGCTTCCATCTGTGCAGCTTTATTTAAATCAGCAGTGGCTCGATATTCATATCCAAGTAGGGAGCAGATAAAGCCACGGTATTTGTACGCTTCGATGTAGTGGGGATTGAGGCGAATTGCATGAGTAAAGTCTGTAAGTGCTTCCTCGTATCTTCCTAATTTTGCATTTTCTGCTCCCGAGTTGTAGAAAAGTTCGGCGTTGGAGCGATTTGCATAAATTTTTGTTTCTTTTGTTTGACTTGGCTGAGGTGCAGAACTAGGTAGATTAGATTTAAGCTTGTTGTAAGCTTCGTTGATTTGTTTAATTTTTTGTTCTGCTTCCTGTTTCTTCTGTGGATGAGAAAACCGATCAGGATGCCAAATCTTAACTAGCTTACGATAAGCTCGCTTAACCTCTGTTGGCGATGCATCAGGTTTCAGTTCCAGGATAGAGTAGGCATCATTTATGTTAAGGCGATCGCTCATACAGAGGAATTTTGCACCACGGTAAATCTATGTTAACTATTCCCACAAACCCTGATCATTCAACCCAAACACCCCATAGCGGTTACCACTGGGATGGTAGTAGTCGTCGCTTCTTTGAAGGTTGGTACTACCGGGTCACTTTGCCCGCAGAAGGTGAAACTTTTGCCTTTATGTATTCTATTGAAGACCCCATTGGCGGTAAACCCCACAGTGGTGGTGCAGCACAAATCCTCGGTCCCAACGATGAGTATCTGTGCCGGACTTTTCCGGATGTGAGCAAATTTTGGGCGAGTCGTGACGTTTTGAGCTTGGGTCATTGGGGTAAAACAAATCTACACATTCAACCTCTGTACCTACCACCACCCGAGTTTGAACACCATGTGCAAGAAGGCTATCAAGCAACAGCTACCCTAAATCAGGGGTCAATTCACGACCCTGCGACTGGGTGCTACTGTCGTTGGCAGTATGAAATCCATCCTATCTACGGATGGGGTGATAAACGAAGTATTCAACAATCAACAGCAGGTTGGCTGTCATTTTTGCAAATTTTTGAACCTGGATGGCAAATTTTGATGGCGCATGGCTTGGCTTCCGGTTGGATTGACTGGAATGGCAAACGCTACGAATTTACTAACGCCCCAGCTTACAGCGAGAAAAATTGGGGAGGCGCTTTTCCCCAAAAATGGTTTTGGATGAACTGCAATAGCTTTGAAGGCGAAGATGACCTCGCCCTCACCGCTGGTGGCGGACGGCGTGGTGTTTTATGGTGGATGGAATCTGTCGCAATGATTGGCATACACCATCAAGGCAAGTTCTATGAATTTGTACCTTGGAATTCCCAAGTACACTGGGATATTCAACCTTGGGGTAGATGGCAAATGAAAGCGCGAAATTTGCAGTACGAGGTTGAGGTAACGGGAACTACCAATTTACCCGGGACTCCTCTACGTGCGCCAACAGCCAAAGGTTTGATATTTTGCTGTCGTGACACTATGCAGGGAGAGTTAAATATAGAACTGCGAGAATTAGGTATTGGAAAAAGAAAAATTATCCTGAAAGCACGTACTTTTCTGTGTGGATTAGAAATAGGCGGCGGACCCTGGGACAATTCTTGGCAGTCGCGCTAAAACTGCTATTATCAAAAATAGTAGTTATTTGGGGCTGTAGCTCAGCAGGATAGAGCGAGCGCCTCCTAAGCGCTAGGTCGCCGGTTCGAATCTGGCCAGTCCCGTTGTCTGATAGATTCAATAAACTAGTCAAAAAACCTTTGTATCTGCTCCAGTTGCGGAAACAATTGTGCTTTGAATCTAGAAATGTTTCTTATTTATAGGCACAGTTGATACCAAATCTGCGTCTGTTACCTCCACCAGTTCCGGTTGCAAGTTGCGGCTTGTCAAAAAAAGACCGCATCGGCGGTCTTTAGGGGAGGTCTCTACAGCGGATTTGGTATAGACACATGCAACTGAAAAGTATAGTCAAATACAAATTTAGCTATACTTTTCAGAACTCTGATAATCTAGATTATTATTCTTCTGGCTATAAAATTCTGTTCAAGCAACCCAAGTGATAGACCCTTGAAAAAGACAGGATTTAAAGGTATTTCTTCTCGGTTTATGTTCCTAGCCCTACCACTGATGATGTTGTGGGGTTATAAGGAAATTCAAAGCCAATTTGTCCCGCCCCAAGCAATTTTAGTCTTGGGTGGTTCGACATCAAAATTAGAGCGAGAGAAGTTTACAGCAGATTTTGCCCGCAAACACCCGAATTTACCCATTTGGATTTCTGGGGGTAGTCCGCCGAGGGTGACCAAAAAGGTGTTTGCTAAAGTTGGGGTTGATCCAAGACGGTTGCACCTAGATTACAGAGCAAACAATACTGTGGAAAACTTCACTACAATAGTCGATGATTTAAAAAAAAGTGGCATAAAGAGTGTATATTTAGTAACTTCTGATTACCATATGCGCCGCGCCAGAGTTATCGGTGAGATTGTTTTAAGTAGTCGAGGGATTGATTTTAAACCTGTAGCAGTTCCTTCTGAAAATTCTCCTGAACCCATTGAAAAATCTATCCGTGATGGAGTCAGAGCTATAGTTTGGGTAGCAACTGGTTATGCTGGTGCTAACGAATTTCAAAACAAGCAGTAAAGGAATGTTACTTTGCTTCAAAGGCAAAGCTCTTTTCAAGACTTCCCATCGGTTTTTGCAAGGGATCTCATGAATTAAAAAACTCTATAAAGAAACCCGGTTTTAAGAAACTGGGTTTCTTTGTTGCCATAATTTTATATAGCGCAATTCAATTGAATGAAGTACAGATAAATCTCGTGTCCATCTGTACGGCAGTTGCTTCAACGGGGGGAACCCCAACGCCAGATGCCTGCGACGGGAAACCCGTCTTCAGCACTGGCTCCGCAACGCACTGCCTCGTCCATCTGTGGTTCATTATTTCTTTGTGTACCTTACCCAATTGCAAATGGCTATATTTTGTTAAGCAGCAGCTTTTTCTTGTACAAGTACATAAGGCTGGATAATCAGAGTGTTAAACCGCTTTGTATGCTGAGTGTTCCACTCTCCCAGTTGTGCCGTTGAAGGTTTGGTAATCAGTGCCTCATCTATCCATGTTTGCACTTTCAAGGTATTATCGCTAGCGATCGCTACCCCCACATCAAGTAAATCCAGTTCTACAGCCACTAAAATCACAGCATCTCGTTGTACATGGGGAATTAACCATTCCCACTCCGCCTCATCCAAATTTTCTGTTAATTGCACTCTTAAATCTGTATTAGCCATCAGTCATTCGTCAGTAGTCATTAGTTACTATATTAAACAAACCCAACATAAATAATCACTCAACTTCTGATTTCATTTCATCAATTTCAAATAAAGAAACAATTACCCCAGCAATAGGAATAGAAATAAAAATTCCTAATAACCCTGCGACTCTAGCCCCAACAAGCAAAGCAAAGAATACAACTACAGGATTAAGATTGAGAGCACCTTGCATAATCCGAGGTGAAATCAAGTTGTCTTGTATTTGTTGAAGTATGATACAAGCTACCAAAACTTTGAGCCCCATCCAAACGCTTTGTGATAACACAATTAGAGTAATGACACTAACCCCTAAAGTAGCTCCTATGCCGGGAATTATATCAATAATTCCAACGAAAACTGATAATATCAATGCAAAAGGTACTTTGAGTACCAAGAAAACAATGAAAGTCGAACATGTCAGAAACAAGGTTAATATCAATTGCCCCTGAAAAAAACCTAAAAAGATGCGCTTCGTTATTTTTGTAAATCTATTTCGTCGTCGTTCTGGTACTATTTTTATAACAAAATGCCAAAGCTTTTCGCCATCTAGTAACATAAAAAAAGCGACGACTGCAATCAAGATAAAAGTCACAAAGTTACTGAGAAAGCTTTGAAAAATATTTAAACTGTTAACAAGTAGGGATATAGCTTGATTTCGCAATTGCTCTTCGAGCGCACTTAAATCTATTTGCAAATTACGGTTACGAAAAAATTCCTCTACTCGCTCTATAAACGGTATTAAAGAGTTTAAAAATCCAGTAACACTGTCAATTAATTGTTGTCCCTGAGATAACACTGTTAAGCCTACAGTAATTGTCAGACCACCAAGAATGACAATGCTTAACAAAAAAACTACGACAACCGCTATACCATGAGGCAAAAAACGCCGTAACCATTGTACGGGATAGCTCAACAAAAAAGCTAGAATAGTAGCAAATGTGAAAATAACGATAACTGGTTCAAAGTATGCTAGAAGTTGTACAATTGCCCAGCCAGAAGCAACTAAAAGCAAAAAACGAACTAACGCCAGATTATTCAGGCGATTCCACAAATTGTTGGCATCCAAACCGCTCATATACTGTTTAGGAAGTATGCTTTAAAAAGAGCCTAATTATGATTAATTGCGTCCAGCAGCCTGGAACAAGCATAAGTTTGAACTTAAGATTTTAGATTAGGGGTTTGTGGTATTTTTCCCCACTGGTGGACGTAAAAAATCTACTGATTTTCAGATAATTATTGGCAATTATCTAAGCCCATTAGCGATTTAACATCTAAAATCCAAAATCGCATGGTTTTAAATTGACACAAAATGAGCGGCTCTTGCCACTTCCTTTAAGCATATTTTCAGGCTTTTCCAAATTATCTTCCCAAATCGTGGAGCGCGTTAATCACTGCTGCACACTTTTGCGTTACCGCCTCCAATTCGTGTTTATCAGTGGAACTGGGAGCATCAATCAAATCGCCAATTCGCACTGTTACTGGAACTGGACGAGGAGTTATCGAACCTTTTTGCTCGATCGCCTGAGTTCCCCACAAACACACAGGCAAAATAGGGGCTTTTGCTTTAGCTGCGAGCAGCGCTGCACCCCGTTTAGGGTCTGTAATGCGTCCATCTGGCGTGCGAGTCCCTTGCAAAAAAATACCTACAGCCCATCCATCATCAAGATACTTCAATGCCGCACGGATAGCAGTGCGATCGCTACTACCCCGACTTACCGGATAAGCACCGTACAACTGAATTGCTTTACTGAAAATCGGGATTTTAAACAATTCTTCCTTTGCCATATACGCCACCGGACGGCGTACGGAATTAGAAACAATTGGTGGGTCATAGTTACTGGCATGATTGCTGACTATCACCAGTGATCCGGTTGGAGGGACATTTTCGGCACCATAAATCCTTCCTTGAAAGTAATTGTGGAACATAGGACTGACCACCGACCACTTCAAGGCGTGGTAAAGTAACAAACTTACATACGGTTCGCGGCTTTGAGACATAATGCAGTGGGAGGGGGATGAGGGAGATGAGGGAGATAAGGGAGATGAGGGGGTGAGGGGAGATGAAGGAGATTAATTTCACCTCCCCTGCTCCCCTTAGTCCCCTGCTTCCCCTAGTTTTTCTACATTCCTAGCTCACCCAGACTACGGATATTTTCTAAAATTAAGTCAGGGCAAGTACGTTTAATTAAACCAGTTAGCACGTTACCAGGACCAATTTCTACCACTCGCTGGATGCCAATTTCTGGTAGTGCTAGTGAAATTTCTCGCCACCGCACTCCCCCAGTCATCTGTTGCATTAAACGCTGTTTCAAAACAGTCGCATCAACAGTCGGAACTGGTTCTACATTTGATAATACTGGTACAAAAGCTTGTTGAAATTCGACAGATTCTAAAATATCTTGGAATTCAGCAGCAGCTGCTGCCATTAAGGGTGAGTGAAATGCTCCAGAAACATTCAAGGGCTTAGCACGCTTTGCCTTGACTTGGGACATCACGGCTTCTACTCCTGCGGGTGTACCCGATATGACCACTTGAGCCAGACTATTATCGTTTGCCACCACCACGTCGGGAGTTTCGGCAATCACTTTTTCCAACTGTTCGCGATCAAAATTCATTAAAGCCGCCATCATCCCGCCACTTGCGGCGTTGTCCATAAGTTCGGCACGACGTTTCACCAGGCGCAACCCAGCAGACCACTCGAACACGCCAGCCACGTAGAGAGCGACGTATTCTCCTAAACTGTGACCTGCAACTAAATTTGGTTGTTCTTTTTCTCGTAAGATATCAGCAAGAATACTTTCTACAACGTATAGGCAAGGCTGTGTATACAGAGTGTGCGATAACTTTTCGGCATTCTGACACATTTCAATCACACACCAACCTAATATGTCCTCCGCTTGGGCAAATTTCTCTTTCGCGGATGGCACATCTAATAAGTCTATTCCCATTCCCTGGGACTGCGAACCTTGCCCAGGAAACACCCATGCAGTTTTAGTCATTGGTCATTAGTCATTGGTCATTAGTCATTAGTCATTAGTCATTAGTCATTAGTCATTGGTCATTAGTCATTTTTTATTAACAAAGGACAAATAACCAATGACAAAGAACAAAAGACTATCTTCCCCATTGGAAGATTGCTGCACCCCAAGTTAGTCCAGCACCAAAGCCAGAGGTGGCGATGATGTCACCGGGTTTAATTTTGTCTTGCCGCACTGCTTCATCTAAGGCAAGGGGAATGGAGGCGGCAGAGGTGTTGCCGTAGTTAGCAAGATTACTAATAACTTTTTGTTCTGGAATGTTCAGGCGTTGAGCAACAGCGTCGAGAATACGCTGATTTGCTTGATGCAAGAGTAGCCAATCTATTTGGTCAACACTCAGGTTGGCGCGGAACAAAGCTTTGTCAATAACTTCTGGCACTTTCTGTACAGCAAAGCGGTACACTTCTTTGCCGTTCATAGTGATGGGTTGGAAGTTGCCTTTACCAACGTTGACGCCTTGGGTAAGTTCTTTGGGTTCAGCTGTGTAGGCAAGGTTAAGGCAGTTGTTCTGAGTTCCGTCGCTTCTGAGTTCAAATCCCAGCAAGCAATCTTTCTCATTCGCCTGCATGACCACAGCCCCAGCACCATCACCGAACAATACACAAGTACGTCGGTCTTGCCAATCTACCCAACGAGAGAGGATATCCGCTCCAATCAGCAGCACGTTCTGATAAACGCCAGTCCTGATATATTGGGCAGCTGTAACCAGTCCAAACACAAAGCCAGAGCAGGCTGCTGTTAAGTCAAAGGCTACCGCTTTGGTGGCTCCTAATTGAGCTTGGATTTGACAAGCAGTGCCAAACAAGTCATCAGGAGTAGAGGTTGCTAGTAGAATCAAATCCAAGTCTAGTGGGTTGATTCCAGCCGCCGCTATCGCCTGCCGACTAGCGGCAGTGGCAAGCTCAGCTAAGGTTTCACTTGAAGAAGCCAACCGCCGTTGACGAATTCCTGTTCTTGTGGTAATCCAATCATCTGAGGTCTCAACCAGTTCTGTAAGTGACTGGTTATCCAGGAAAGTTGCTGGTACTGCTGACCCACTTCCTGTCATTGCTATTCCTAAATTTTGCACTCTAGCATCTCCAAAGCTATCAGCATAGTTGTCCTTAGTCCTTAGTCGTTAGTCTTTAGTCCTTAGTCTGGAGTTATTACAAATGACTAATGACCCTTCGGGTATCTCCTTCGGAGACGCTTCGCGAACGCCAGTCGCCTACGGAGGGAAACCCCCCTGCAGCGCTGGCTCACTAATGACTAGTGACTGCTGCTAACCACTCTCGCGCTGAATGCTTTGATATTGTGACTGAATTCTATCCAGCACTTGGTTATCTACAGCTTCTTTTGCCATACGAATTGCATTAAAAATTGAAGGTGCTTGAGAGCTCCCGTGGCTAATAATGCAAATTCCGTCAACACCTAAAAGTAAAGCACCTCCATGTTCTGCGTGATCCATGCGCTGCTTAATTCGCTTTAGATTTGGTTTTAAAATTGCTGTACCAATTTGACCGTGCAATCCTTGGGGTAACTCTTCTCGCACAATCTGCAGCATGACTTCCCCGACTGCTTCGGCAAATTTTAACAGCACATTGCCCACAAATCCATCACACACAATTACATCAAAGTGACCCGAAAGGACATCACGCCCTTCAGCATTGCCAACAAAAGTAATTCGCGAATTTTCACGCAGCAGTTGGTGAGCACGAACAGCTGCGTCATTGCCTTTGCTGTCTTCTTCACCGATATTTAACAAACCTACTAATGGTTTTGGAATACCCAAGACATACTGACTGTAAACCGACCCCATAACGGCAAACTGCTCTAAAAATTTAGGACGGCAGTCTACGTTTGCGCCGACATCAAGTATGAGGACTGGCTTACTCGCTACCATCGTGGGAAATACCGCACCAATTGCTGGACGGTCAATTCCCCGTAGTCGTCCCAACCGGAGCAAAGCTGACGCCATCGCTGCCCCAGAGTGACCGGCAGAAACCACAGCATCTGCCTGCTTTTGTTTTACCAGATCCATTGCTACGTTGATTGAAGCCTTCGGTTTGCGTCTGATGCCGCTTAAAGGCTCCTCATCCATTGCGATCGCATCCTCAGCAGGAACGATCTCTAACTGCGCCATATTTATTTTTGGCGGCAGTTTGCTTTCTATTTGTTGGGGATCGCCCACCAATAATACTTTTACACCCAATTCTTCTCGTGCCCGCAGTGCGCCAGCAACGATTTCACTGGGTGCATGATCCCCTCCCATTGCGTCAATTGCTATCCGTACGCAAGTCGATCCCATTGCTCAGAGCTTCTAGAAACCTTACAAATTTTACCAGATGCCTCCGCTGAAAGTCGTAGATGTTCTGATGAAGGCAAAAGAATCAAGTATAAAGTGTGAAACATGAAGTATAAAGTTTTCGTCCTTTATCCTTTGTCCTTTACCCTTTCTTTCATCCTTTCAAAGAGAGGTTCTGCCAAGCCCAACATAGCATGAATTCCCTCTGTAACTGAGGAGTAAAATCACGGCAGGGAGGATAAAATTTAGTAGCTTTCAACCGACATAGCATTTTTTTGGTACAAAAAGCACACACCTGCCTAAAATCAAAAAATAGCCTGATTGAAGTCCTCATATCAGGAAGATGTTGGATAGACAAAACGCTCGTTAATTCAAGGCGCAATTGAGAAGGATGAAATATGAACTAAAAGCAAAAGTGTGTCTTTTCCTGCAGGACAGCTTGCCAAAGGGTCGGAGCAAGTCCGAAAAGGCAAAAAAATGAAGTAATAGGTATAAAATTTTCATTTTTCATCCTGTCTTCTTCATTCTTTGTTCCCTGCTTTCACATCATCCATCCTTTTTGGAAATTTCCCTTCGTTCTCCTAACACAGTAGAATCACTCTTCCCCTAAAGTTTATGTTTGTACTTTCAGGGAAAGAACCTCAGTGTATATTTTAGGAGAAAATGTAGATTGGAATCTGGGCAACAACAGACTGCAAGCCCAGAAATAGATACCCTGACATTAAGTATTAGATTAACTAACAGTGTAAGATGAAAATCCCTATTTTCAGATATGCATGAAGTGAGGGTTATGCTTTCTACAAAAACTTTATTATGCGCCCCACTTTCACAAGGCAAAATCACCAGTTATCATGACTCAATGCTTAGCAGCATTAAACACTTACATAATAATACAGTAAACAAAGTAGCACATTCTACAGAGGAATGAAGCATGCTGGAATTGTTTGGTTCAGGTTTAATTTCTTTTTGGCTCGAAATGGCTGGGGTACAAGTTAAGCCGATAAATGCTTTGGATCTATTGGCTTGGCAAGGTAGCCCTGGCTTGGTTGTTGCCGCCGATCCAAATCCAGCTGGGGCTACTACAGTGCTGGAATATCTCAAGGGGCTGCAAACATTGAAATTAGTGGCAGCGAATCAAACCGAGAGCCAGGGAGTTTGGATACAATCAGGACCTATGCTCATGGCTAATCACCAAGGTACGGTTCCTCTGCCGGCTGCTTCCTTAACCAAAATTGCCACCTCACTCGTTGCTTTAAACAATTTTGGACCAGATCATCAATTTCAAACTTTGGTTAGTGCGACAGGACCATTGCAAAATGGGGTATTACAAGGCGATTTGGTGATCACAGGTGGCGGCGATCCGTTGTTTGTCTGGGAGGAAGCGATCGCCCTTGGTAATAGTCTCAACAAAATGGGCATAAAGCGGATCACAGGAAATTTGGTCATTACCGGCAATTTTGCCATGAATTTCCAACGCCATCCCCTGCTAGCAGGTCAAATGCTCAAGCAAGCATTAAATGCTACCACTTGGCCCCGTGCAACCACTTTCCAACACTCGCTGATGGCAAAAGGAACTCCTAAGCCTCAAGTTGTCATTGCTGGAGGAGTAAAAGTAGAACCGCAACTCAATCCTCAACACACCTTGCTACTGCGTCACTACTCGCTCCCCTTAAAGCAAATTATCCGGGAGATGAACGTTTACAGCAACAATGAAATCGCTCAAATGCTGGCAGACGCTGTAGGAGGAGCGCCGATAGTACAATCAACAGCTGCTCGGCTGGCAAGGGTACCGCAGTCAGAAATTCAGTTAATCAACGGTTCAGGACTAGGGCAGGAAAATCGCATTTCCCCCAGAGCAGTTTGTGCTATGTTTATGGCAGTTCAACAGGAAGCACTCACTCATCAGTTGACTTTGGCTGACTTATTTCCCGTCTCAGGGTTCGACAATCGGGGAACGATGCACTCCAGACACCTACCCGTTGCCACTGTTATGAAAACTGGCACTCTCCGCGATGTCAGTGCTTTAGCAGGAGTTATGCCCACACGCGATCGCGGTTTGGTCTGGTTTGCCATTATTAACCGTGGTACTAATGTATCAGCTTTCCGCACTGGGCAAGACCAATTGTTGCAACGTCTTTCGCAGCAACTACAAGTTGCTCCAAGTGTCCCTGCTACCCTGACTCCCCATGTAGCAATCAACACATTACCCCAATTTGGTGCAGCCAATCGTAATGAGATGTTATATGGAGGTTAGTTGTTGTAGAGACGGATTATAGCGTGTCTCTACATTTGTGAGTTGTTAACAACTAACCATAAACTACTGACTTTTCACTTTACCTTCTTGGGGAATAATTTCTGTTACCACTTTATTGCCAGAACTGCCACCAGTGACGACAATAGTTTCTGCTTGTAGATTACCAGAGGCTTTTTCACCCGTAAAAGCGAATGGAGGGTCTACTTGGCGGTAAAGCACATTGCCTTGAGCCTCAACTAATTGATTGTCAAGATACCAAGTTAGGGTATTAGACTTGAGCGACTGGCGACGCTGCCCAACACCGTAAACGTTGCCTGTTAAATAAACAGTTTTTTGTGGTATCTTCATTTCACCGCCCTTAGCAGTCACGAGCAGATTTTCAGCGCGATGGAATACCCGCACAGGAGAATTTGTGGTGACTGTTTCTGTATTTAGGTTCCAGGTCATAGAATTACTAGCTATTTGCACTGGTGGGTCTAGTAATTCTATCTGGGCATTTTTCTTAATAGTGGCAATCTTTGTTTTCATGTTGACTTCGGCAGCGTCTCCTCTACCTCGGTCGGTAATTTGGTTATTTTTATAGCGATCCATTTGCACAGGGCGATCGCCGATCAATTTTTCCTCTTTTATTCGCCAAATCAAATGCTCAGTTCGCATTTGCATTTGCGGTTCCAAGGAGTTTGCCACCACCCCTCCAGAAAATTCTACGCGTTCAGAACGGGTTGTCACTCGTGCTTCTTGCGCGATCGCTTGTAATTGTTTGTGGGTTCCGTTAAGCTGGTTGCGGACAATCAGCAAATCTTCTTTAGGTCGCCATTCCAACTCATTACCCTGCAACACAACACCATTGCGAGGGTCTGTAGCAATGATTTTTCCCTTAAGAAAAAGTTGCTTACCATCTTGTGCTATGTCTGCCGTTTGAGCTTGTACTTGATAAACAACTTTGCCATCTTGGTAAAGTTCCCCATATGGAGTTTCCGCCTCACCAATTTGTTTTTCTTTGGTGTATTTCGCCTTTTTTGCTCTGACTTTCCATACAGGTCGTCCAACTTCATCTGCTTGCTCTAAGGTGACATCAGAGAAAGTCAAATTGCTTTCTTTTTCTCCAGGTGATGGGGTTTCAGAAGGTGTTTTGGTCGCTACTTGAGATTGACTCCCGCCACAAGCAACGAGTCCTATGACCAGGAAAGAAGATAGAAGAGGGAATAAAGAAGAAAGAACAAGAAAAATTTTTCTGTCTTCACTCTTCGTTCTTCTTTTTTTGCTTTTTTGCTGCAGCATTAGTCTTGGATTTCTAGATGACCATCACTTTCCCTGGGGTCTTCCAAAAAACCCATACTGGATAATGGTCGATAAGGATAGCTTTGGCGAGGGGTTTTTTGAATATCGTCTTTTATCGCTTCTAAATCAATATAGCGATCGCTAACATTAATCAAACTGTCGCTCGTCATTGAGCGCAAACTCACCACTTCTACCCTTACACCACGATAGCTCACAGAATTGACTGCATAAGCGAGATCTCCATCGCCACTGACTAACACTGCTGTATCATAGGAATCTACTAAAGCCATCATATCCACGGCAATTTCTACATCTAAGTTGGCTTTTTTTGAGCCATCGGGCAACTGTACCAAATCCTTAGCAATGACTCGATACCCATTGCGCCGCATCCACAACAGAAAACCCTGCTGTTTTTCGTTTGTGCGGTCTACTCCAGTGTAAAAGAAGGCTCGCAGCAGTCTAGAGCCAGCGGTTAATCTACAGAGCAGCTTTGTGTAATCTATTTCAATTCCTAGTTGCAGGGCTGCATAAAATAAATTTGAGCCATCAATAAATATGGCGACACGACCCCGATTTTCTAAAACTTGCTCTGGCGTAAATATCGAGTCGTTTTCCAGATTATTCAACATTGTTGTCATACCTCTTTTATCAAATGTAATAATTGATACTTAATTGTCTACTTTTAGATGCAAGGTTAGAGCCGCTTATGATAATCTTTCAGGACAAATAAATTTAGTCCCGATAAATTCAGACAAAATCAGTAATTGAAATTTGAAACAACTAATTGTTTTTAGGAGGTTCTATTCGCTTAAAGATTGGTCGAGGTTCACCCAGCTGTTGTTGATTGGTTAGCACCCCCCATGTGCCATGAATGGCAAAAGGAGCGGCTATGGCAGTTTTTATTTGTTCATTAAAATTTATTCCGTAGCCCAATTGCTGGTAAATATCGCTACTAATATCCGGAATCAGTGGAGACAGGAGATAAGCTGCTTGTCTCACTGATTCAAGAACTGCATACAAAACTTGTTCTACCGCTTGTTGCTGTCCTTGTTTATACAATGACCAAGGAGCTTGGTCATCAATAAATTTATTGCTGGCTTGCACCAGTGAGAGGATAGCCTCGCAAGCTTGATTGAAAGCTAGCGTTTTATAAGCATTTTCCACCTGTTCCCCAAGACGTAAACCAATGGCTTTCAACGGATTGTCAATAGGAATATCTTCATTTGTAATTGGCGGCACATTTCCTGAACAGTATTTCTTCACCATGTTTAGAGTGCGGTTTAGCAAATTACCTAAATCATTTGCCAAATCTGCATTCAGAACATTAATGAATCTACTTTCATTAAAGTCTCCATCTTTGCCAAATTCGATTTCCTTAAGAAAGTAATAACGAACAGCATCGCTACCATACCGCTCCACCAGCGCTACAGGATCAAGGGTATTACCCAAACTTTTGCCCATTTTCTGACCATCTTTGGTTAAAAATCCATGCACAAAAACTCGATCTGGCAATGGCAAACCAGCTGACATTAACATTGCGGGCCAGGAAATTGTGTGGAAGCGCAGGATGTCCTTACCAATTAGGTGCAGGTTTATCGGCCACCATTTCGCTAGGGCATTTTCTAACGTCGGTTCTTCGTCCGGTTCTAACAATGCGGTGACATAACCTAGAAGCGCATCGAACCAAACATAAAGAGTGTGCTTGGGATCGGTTGGTACTGGAAAACCCCAATCTAGATTCACCCGCGAAATAGAAAAGTCCTGCAACCCTTGATTGACAAAGTTGAGGACTTCATTCCGACGACTCTGTGGTTGGATAAAATCCGGTTGAGACTCGTAAAGTGCTTGCAGTTTCTCTTGATATTTAGATAAACGGAAGAAGTAATTCTGCTCGTCTCGCCACTCAACTTCTTTGTTTGGGTGGAGAGGACAGCGGTGTCCTTCTAACAGTTCTCTTTCTTCTTTGAATTCTTCACAGGAGACGCAGTACCAGCCTTGTTGTTGTCCCAGGTAGATGTCCCCTGCTTTGGACAGTCTCTGGAAGAATTCTTTGACGATCGCCTCATGACGAGGAGCCGTGGTGCGACTAAAGCGATCATATTGAATGTTTAACAACTCCCACAAAGAAACAAAACTAGGCACAATGTCATCGCAATATTCTTGTGGCGATCGCCCTTTGCTCTCGGCTGTCCGCTGAATTTTTTGCCCATGCTCATCTGTACCCGTAATCAGCAGTACCCTACGCCCCAAAAGTCTGTGAAATCGTGCCACTACATCTGCTGCCATCGTTGTATAAGCACTGCCGATGTGGGGTAAGTCGTTTACATAATATAGCGGTGTTGTGAGTGCAAATGTCTTTTCTGTTTTATTTACTTGATTCATGGAGAATAAAAAATCACTTGTAAAAAATCTTTTCTATCTTACTTTTTTTGGTAAAACCACGTCATTATATAACATAAATCTCATCTTTTCAATCAATATTTTCATAATAACAAATTTCTTTGGTTTAAGTTTGTTTTATCATAGGTATAAATTCAGTTAATCTCTATAAAAAAGACAAGAAATTCCTGTTAATATCCACAAAAAATTGTCATTACATTTCAGATTATTAAAGGATAAACCTATTGCTGCACAATGGATTTTAACGATTTTGTTGCTTTAACATTTCTACCTTAAGACAGTCGTCCTGATTAGTAAAGAAATGTAAAAATTTTATCAAGTTCAGCTGCGAAATTTTCGGAAAATTTATATTGAAAAGACATGAGTGTAAGTAGCCCCCTTGAGATTTCTCGCTGGTTACTGGCGGCGCTATCAACCAAAATATTTCGTTATTACGAGGATCGCATTCCCCAAGATGCCAGTGTGTTAGTAGTGAGCAATCATCGCAGCTTTATGGATGCACCAATTTTAATGGCGGCGCTATCTAATCCGATTCGCTTTGCTTGCCATCACTACATGGGGCAAGTCCCAATAATGCGGGAGATTGTCACAGGACAATTAGGCTGTTTTCCCTTAGAGGAGGCAAACCAACAGCGCCAGCAAAGCTTTTTTCAGCAGTCACAACTCCTGTTGCAGTCAAAGCAAATAGTAGGAGTCTTTCCCGAAGGAACAAAACCGATGGTGGAATTTACCCAGCCCAACCGGGTGGGCGAATTTCAACGAGGTTTTGCTCACTTGGCATTGCGAGCCCAAGTACAGGATTTAGCAATTTTGCCAATTGCAATAGCGTCCCTTGAAGAAGTTAACACATCTGCTGTACCTTTGAGGGTATTAAGCCTGTTTGACCCTTCAGAACCTTTATTTAATCAACCAGGTTGGCATCCGTTAGTCACATATCGTCGTGTAGCCGTATTGATTGGTCGCCCATATTGGATTAAGCCTCTACAAAAAGAAAAATACCAAGGGAAAAAAGCAAAAACTGTGGTGACGGAATTGACAAATCATTGTCACTCTGAAATTGCAAAGTTACTACATGAAGGTTGCTACTAATAACCTTTGTCATTAGTCCGATGTGGTTTGTCCTTAGTGAGCGAATAACTATTGACAAATAACAAATGACTGATGACTGTTAACTCATGACTCATGACTAATGACTGTTGACTCATGACTATTCCAAAAGTTGACCTAAAACCGTGTTTCCTCACACCTAAACGACTCCAGCCAGAGTTTCCGCTGTTTGTATATTTGCCAGGGATGGATGGAACTGGTCAACTATTGCGATCGCAAACTGCTGGATTAGAAGCCGGCTTTGATGTGCGTTGTTTAGCAATACCAAGGGAAGACTTGACCAGTTGGGATGTGCTGGCTAATAACGTATTGGACTTGATCCATGCAGAATTAGAAAAAAGCTCTCAACGTCCTGTTTACCTCTGTGGAGAGTCCTTTGGGGGTTGTTTGGCTCAGAAAGTGGCGATCAAAGCACCGCAGCTTTTTAAGCGCATCGTTCTTATCAACTCAGCAAGCGCCTTTAATCTTCGCCCTTTGTTAACTTGGACTTCTCAACTGACTTACTTAGTCCCATCCAACCTTTATGACGTCGGCGCATTAGGTTTATTGCCGTTTTTGGCAGCTTTGGCACGCATTTCCAAGAGCGATAGGCACGAGCTCCTGAAAACCATGCGCACCGTACCACCACAAACTGTCCTTTGGCGAATCTCTTTACTCAGAGAGTTTCATGTTGATGATGTGGAGTTACGTCACCTCACTCAACCCGTTTTGGTGATTGCCGGTGCCAACGACCGACTTTTACCTTCTTTGGATGAAGCAAGACGTTTAGTCAATATCTTGCCTAACGCCAAAATGGTGGTATTACCACAAAGCGGACACGCTTGCTTGTTAGAAACAGATACGAATCTTTATGAAATTATGAAAGCAAACAATTTTTTAGAAAGTAGCGCCCAAACAGTTGAAGCGCTGGGGTAGGAGGAGCAAACAGGCTGAATTCAGATGAAAAATCGGGCGTTGCTGAATTAAATATCTATACTGTAGGGGACGCCACTTGGGAGGAGTGTCCCAATACTTCTCGGTTAACCTCTCCAGGTGCCCCCCGCCGTGGGGAGAGGGGACGTAGTTTCCCCCGTTCCTGTTCATACATCAATACCTCGATTTACGATCGCCCAGGTGTTGGGTAAACGGTGGGTAATTTGGGTAATGTCTACTATAGCGGTTCGAGTGTTGAGTGCAATACATCAACAAATAAGAACCACAGATGGACGCAGATGGACACAGATAAATAATTACTTCATCCAAACGAGAAGCGCTATATTTTCTGGGAGACTATGACCAAGCCTTTGCTTTCCATCAGCAGTATTTAGCGATAGCACAGGAGATAGGTGATCGCTTTGGGGAAGCAGCAGCAATGGCTAATTTGGGAGAGACTCTAATAAAACTTGAACAGTATTTACAAGCTCAGGAATATTTGGAGGTGCCTGTAGACATTTGTAGAAAAATTGGCGCTCGTTTTAATGAGGGTCAAGCGCTCAAGGGTTAGAAACTCTTATATACTGTCGCATGGAAGTTCAACTGTAAACGTCGTACCCAGTCCTTTCCCTGGGCTAGCTACGCGAATAGTCCCACTATGCATTTCTACCAGATGGCGCACAATAGCCAAACCTAATCCCATACCACCGTATGATCTTGTCATTGTGCTATCAGCTTGGCGAAAGCGCTCGAAGACCAATGGTAGAAATTCAGGGTTGATACCAATGCCTGTATCTGTCACTGTAATTCTGGCATAGTTTAGGGAGTGTAGAGTCGGGAGTGGGGAGGATGAGGAGGATGAAGAGGAAGTTGCTCCCTTATTTGCCTTATCTGCCTCCACTCTTTGGAGATCGACTTTTACCCTTCCCCCCTGCGGTGTGAACTTAATGGCATTAAATAGCAGATTCAAGATGATTTGCTGCAATCGCTTGGGATCGCCTAACACTCTGCCTACTCTTGGATCTAAGTTTGACTGGAGTTGAATTTGCTTGGTATCAGCAGCTAAACGGACATGAGCAATCGCTACTTCGATGATAGGGGCAAGTGCAATTGAAACAAGGCTCATCTCCAACTTGCCTGTAATAATTTGGGAAATATCCAGAAGATTTTCGACTAGGTGTATTTGTGTCCTGGTGCTATGCTCGATTTTCTCTATAGCGCGTGCGGTTGTGGCTGGATTTAAAGAGGCATTTTGTAGTGTTTGTACCCAGCCCAAGATAGCACTGAGGGGCGATCGCAACTCGTGTGAGACTACGGCTAAAAACTCATCTTTGGTGCGGTTTGCCTGAGTCAATTCCGCAGCTTGTTGCCGCAAAGCCTTTTCCAATTGCTTGGTTGGCGTCAGATCAAGAACAAAGCAGATGCAAGAATTAACAGAACCTTCTAATAAAGCCATCCCAATCAGAATGGGGACGCGCCTGCCATCTTTGCATATAAACTCTTTTTCATAAGGGTTGCAGCTGCCAGATTTTTTCACCTGTGCGATCGCCTGCTTATCTAAACCTAAGTATCCTCTAGGAGTCATATCTATCCATTGCAGCTTGCCAGCACGTAAATCTTCTTTTGTGTAACCCACCATCAAAAGAAAAGCATCGTTAGCTTCTGTGATGTTGCCAAGAAAATCCATGACTGTGCTGCCAAAGATGTTGGACTCAACCAAACGCCTAAACCGAGATTCGCTTTGCCGCAAAGCCTTCTCTGTCTGCTTGCGCTCTGTAATATCTAAAAAGTAAACTGATAGACCATCTTCAGATGGATACAAGCGAACAGCGAACCACTTGTTGAATATTGGGAAAAACTCTTCATAGGTGACACTCACCTGCTGTTCTACTGCTTGATGAAACAGTGTATATGATTGTGAATTGACAGTATCAGGGAATACCTCCCACACTATCAAACCAGTTAGCTCGCTAGCACTTTTTCCTAAAAGTTTTTCTGCCTGAGAATTCACATAAGTGTAGCGCCACTCGGTGTCTATAGTGACAAAAGCATCAGTAATACTTTCGAGAATATTAGTCATTCGTGCGCGTGCTACTTCAGCCTCTTTCCTTGCTTGTTGTTCGCGCGCTAAAAGCTCGATGCGTTCCAACTCTAACAGTTTGCGTTCGCTGATATCACGTAATAGCCAGCGTACAGCAATCAGGTTTCCAGAGCGATCGCGCACAGCTGCCATTGTTATGGCAACCTCAACAGGCTCACATTTACGGGGTTTAAAGCGTACTTCCCACTCGTGTAATTTCTCTTGCCGATGAAGCTTGTTCAGATGAGAGCGAAAACTTTGTCGTTCTGTAAGGGGAATAAAGGTGACTAGGAGTTTGCCTACCAACAAATGCGGCGAAACCTTCAGGAGGATAGCAGCGGCGCTGTTAGCTTCTTCGATGACTCCATTGTGATCTGTGAGTAAATAGGCATCAGGTGCAAACTCTAACAATTCTTGGTAACGGCAACGTTCTGCTTCCACCAACTTTTGAGCGTTTTCCAACCAATCATTCTGCTGGCGTAGTTCTTCCTCGGCTACCATCAGTTCTTCTACAGCGATGCGTAGCTCTTCCAACGCTTTGCTCAGAAGTTTCTTTGGGGCTGTCGATTTATGAGTATGCTCAAGCAGTCCAGCCAATTGTGAGCGCCATACCTTGATCTGCAAAGAAAACTCGTTGACATTCATGAATCGGTGGTTACTGACAAAGCAAGTGAGATATGGCTCAAAACAACAACTAGTATATCTTTAACAATTGCATAACTAAGCGGGTTTCGGCACTCTTTTTCTGATTTATTATAGAAATCCTTAATGATTCATAAAACCTCACAATATTTAACACGTCGAGAGTTTTTAGCTCTTCATTATAGAGTGTTGACCGAAAATAATGGGATACAAGCCCCGTCCTTCGCTTGACGGCTTTTCTTGATTCTTAATATACTCCTTCAAAACTTCTAATGGCGCACCTCCTACGGAAATAGCAAAATAACTAGGACTCCATAGAGCTTCTTTATGGGGTTTTTTATATCCGGCTTGCCCGTACCGACGACTAGAAACACCTTTTAAAGCATTCACTATTTGAGAAACAGATAATTTAGGCGGATATTCAATTAGTGCGTGGACGTGATTACCTTCTCCATTAAATTCAAGAACTTGAAAATGCATTTTTTCTGCAACTTCACAAAACGACTTTTTAACTAAATCGAGACTTTCACCAGTAAACACAGACCGACGATATTTAGTTACACAGACCAAATGAATTTTTAAATCCGTAACACTGTGTCTTTCTCTACGGAATTGAGTTGTCATAAACTTTAGACCAATATATAATACACTAACAGACCAATTATAACGTTTGTCATGAAAGCCAGATATCAATTCCGTTTCTACCCGACAGACCAACAGCAACAGCTTTTAGCTCAGTTGTTTGGTTGTGTCCGCGTAGTTTGGAATGATGCCTTGGCTATTTGCAAAAAATCCGACAAACTGCCAAGTAATAACGACTTGTACTCATTTGGTAATTACGCAAGCTAAGAAAACTGAAAAACGAATATGGTTATCTGAGGTTTCTAACATCCCGTTGCAGCAGTCTGTTGCTGCTAACCGCAGTTGCCTACAAAAACTTTTTTGATTCTCTTAAAGGTAAGCGCAAGGGTAAAAAAGTTGGCAGTCCGAAATTCAAGAAGAAAAAAAACCAACAATCTGCAAGATTTAGAATCGGTGGATTTTCAATCAAAGGTAACGAGGTATATCTTGCAAAAATTGGTAATATTAAACCAATTTCGCCTGTGAGTTTTACCCTCTGCGCTTACTTCAGTCACGGTAATTAAGGACTGTGCTAATCGTTATTTTTTAAGCTTTGTGGTAGAAATTGAGCCTATTCATAACGAGGCTAAAAATCAAAGCATCAGTATTGATTTAGGGATAAAAACTTTTGCTGTGATGTCGGACGGAACAAAAGCCGAAGGTCCTAAGTATTCAGCTTTAGACAGGAAAATTCGTAAACTTCAGAAAAAACTAGCACGTCAACCCAAAGACTCAAAGCATAGAAACTTAACTCGGATTAGAATTGCGAAACTGCATAACCAGATTGCAGATACCCGGAAAGACTTTCTACACAAATTGTCAACCAAGGTGGTAAGCGAGAATCAAGCTATCATTTTGGAAGATTTAAATGTGTCAGAAATGGTTAAAAATCGCAAGCTTGCGCTTGTCATTAGCCTACAAGGTTGGAGAGAGTTTAGAACGTTTTGTGAAGCTAAATCTGAGAAGTTTGGTCGAGATTTTCGAGCAATAAATCGATGGGAACCAACCAGCCAAATTTGTTCTGAGTGTGAATACAAATGGGGTAAACTCGATTTAAAAGTTCGGTCGGTTCGATGCTTCAATTGTGGAGCCGAACACGACCGAGATGAGAATGCAGCAAAAAATACAGCACATTGCAAGTAAATGAAGTACAACGTTGTTGTCTAAAAGCCAGACATCAAGCCCTTTTTACTTCTGACTCCTGACTTCTGACTCAGGAATTGCTGCTGTATAAACAAAGTCGGGATAGGGCATTGCCACGACTCTAAACGGGCGCAGAGATGGAATAAGACTGATAAAGCAGCATCTGTCAACGAAGCGTCAACAATCACCGACCATGCGCGGGCGGTGAGTATGTCAAAGCCCTAACGAATACTTTACAACAGCCAACACCGACTGTTGTCGTACCTTTGATGAACGTTTATTAGACTAATGGTTGGATAAACCACGAAAGATATTCGACAAATTGTGCTTACAGAGAGAGGAAAAAGCAATGGCACCAAAGCTACAAACAAAATAGAAAGATGTTTGCTAGGTGGCTGAAAAATGAAAACCGAACCCCAACAAAAAACAGTGAATTCACCCGCTTCGGCATCACAACAAGCCGATAATCAGTTGACCAAGGCTCCGCAAAAAGATAGAGAATCTTTTTTAAAATCCTTCTTGGAAGCTGGAAAAGGCGTAGCAGAAAAAGTCGTTGGGGTCAAAGAAGCAGCGACAAAACAAACAAACCAGTTGATTTCGCAAGGGACTCAAAGAGCAGGAAAGGTCGTCAATCGTTTGAGTGAAATCTGGCTGATCCGAAAACTATCTGGAGTCTTAAATTTGAATTGGCTTCTTGGTTCTGTTGATAACGTCAATTTGGACAAAGCGGAAGCAGCAGCCAAAAAGCTTAAGGAAAAATATCCCAAGGAATCTCCTAGCCAGCTTGCCCACCGCATCATGGTTGAGAAAGCAACAAAGGCAGGCGGTATTGGATTGGCAACTAGTATTTTACCTGGATTCGCGGCGGCTTTATTGGCAATTGATTTAGCAGCTACCACAGAGTTACAGTCAGAAATGGTTTATCAAATTGCAGCTGTCTACGGATTGGATTTAAAAGACCCTTCCCGTAAGGGAGAAGTGTTGGGGATTTTTGGTTTGGCGTTGGGTGGTGGTCGTGTTTTGAAAGCAACAGGTTTAGGTTTGCTGCGAAATATACCTTTTGCTGGTGCAGTAATTGGTGCTAGTTCTAATGCAACGATGATTTATTCACTGGGCTATGCAGCTTGTCGATTTTATGAAGCGAAGCTAGATGAATCAAAGTCGCTCACTTCTCAAGAGACACTGACAGAGTTAAAACAACAGAGCGAAAATTATCTGAAAAAAGCCATTGCTCAAGAAGCGTTAATGGATCAAATTTTGGTTCACATGATCCTTGCCACTTATCCAGAAAAAACATGGCAAGATATTTTGCCAGAGTTGCAAGCTTTGAATCTCAGTTCTACCTCCTTGGAAGCAATATCTCAAAACATTAAATCGCCTCAACCTTTGGATACACTTCTCAATCAACTCAACCGTGATTTTGCTGTACCCTTGTTGGCTCAGTGTTACAGAATTGCCCAAATCAACGGTGAGACTACACCAGTTGAACAAAATATCATTCAAGCAATAGCTACCAAATTTGACCTTGATGTTAATTCTATTCAATCCACTGTGAATACATCTACAGCGATTATAAATAACAAGTAACTTTTTGTTGTTCCTTTGCTCTGGTCAGAAATGACAATAGATGACCTTCAATCAACAAAGCCGGTTTCTTTGGAAAACCGGCTTTGTTGTTAATATTTAGTAAGAAAAAATAAAAAATCTATCTTAAGGTAAATCCAGAAACCTTGCCATCAGTCGTAAGGTGGATTTTATAAACACTTTCAGAGTGTTTCATTTGGCAAAGCAATGTAGGAAACTATGTCCTGCAAATATAATATCAAAGAACAGAAGCTTGAAGTTGGGGTGAAAGTTTATGCGTAACTTCACCTTCACCATAACCGTTGCACAAGCTGCAAGTGTCTTTGTGATTTTCATTGGTTGTGTCGTATTGAGTGGCTGGGTATTTGACATTGTCCTGCTAAAAAGCGTATTGCCAGGACTCGTTACAATCAAAGTCAATACAGCGATCGCTTTCTTGCTGTCTGGGGTGTCACTTTGGCTTTTGTCAACCGATATAAGGGGGATAAGGCGGATAAATTCCTCATCTTCACGCCAGTCGCACCGGCGGGGGGAACCCCCGCACGGCGCTGGCTCCTCATCCTCACTCCTCATTGCCCAAGGATGCGCAATCGCACTTACAACCATCGGGTTACTGACATTATGTCAATACCTCTTTGGGTGGGATTTAGGAATTGACGAACTGGTGTTTCGTGACTCGCTAGAAGCTGTAGAAACATCTCATCTAGGTCGGATGGGGGCAAATACCGCCGTTAATTTTCTCCTATCGGGTGTGGCACTATGGCTGTTGGGGCAGAAGACTCACCGCAGTTATTGGCTGGCTCAGGGTTTGAGCTTGATTGTGGCTTTCATTTCTTTGCAAGCATTAGTTGGGTATGCCTACGGGGTGAAAAATTTTTACCAGTTCGGCGTTTATACTACCTCAATGGCGTTACACACAGCACTGGCGTTTGGGGTGCTTTGTGTGGGAGTGTTGTACACCCGTCCCGAGCAAGGGTTCATGCAAACAATTACTAGTGAATTAAACGGCGGCGCGATCGCCCGTCAACTCATACCAAGTGCGATCGTGCTCCCCTTAATTCTGGGCTGGTTGATTCTTCTAGGTCAAAGGGCAAAACAATACGACCCCGACTTTAGCATATCGCTGCTTGTAGTGTCACTGGTTGTGATATTTTTGGCACTGATTTGGCGTAATGCTGAGTTCATTAACCGCGTGGATGGGGAACGCAAACAGATATTGCAGAAGCTAAAGCAACAAGCTGCGACGCTGCAAGAGCAAGCTGAACTGTTGGAACTGACGTATGAAGCAATCTTTGTCCGTGATGCCCAAAATGTCATTACCAAGTGGAACCGAAGCGCAGAAGAAATGTATGGCTACTCAAAAGCAGAAGCCATAGGACAGGTAAGCCATAAGTTGTTGCAAACTCAATTACCAGAAGGTGGTGTTGAAAACCTCGACACAGGCTTGCAGGAAACAGGGCGCTGGGAAAGCGAATTGATTCACACCCGCAAAGACGGGGCGCAAATTGTGGTAGAAAGCCGTCAGGTTGCAATTCATAATTCTCAGGGTGAACTTGTTGGGTTTTTGGAAGTCAACCGCGATATTACTGGACGCAAACAAGTAGAAGCAGCACTACGCCAAAGTGAAGAACGCTATCGGTTGCTTGCCGAAAACGTTCCTCAGATGGTTTGGATTACCCGTCCCGATGGCTTTGTAGAATACTTCAATCAGCGCTGGCTAGACTACACTGGACTTAGACTTGAAGAAACTTTGGCGTCGAATTGGCAGCAGGTGGTTCATCCCGACGACTTGCCAAGAGCCGTAGAAAAATGGACAACTGGGCTTAGGACAGGAAACCGAGTTGAGGTACAGTACCGCCTCAAACGAGTTGATGGCGTTTACCGTTGGCATATAGTACAAGCTTTACCGTTACGTGACGAAGGCGGCACAATTGTCAAGTGGTTTGGCACTTGTACAGATATTGATGACCAAAAACGGACAGAAGAAGCATTGCGTCAAAGCGAAGCGCGGCTGCGGCTATTTGTAGACTCAGATATCATTGGTATTCAGTATGGCGATGTGTACGGGGGACTGAGTGAAGTCAACGATGCCTACTTGCATATTCTTGGCTATAGCCGCAAAGATTTTTTAGAAGGTGGAGTGCGCTGGACTGATATAACGCCACCAGAGTATCTGCCGTTCGATGAAGCGGCTATAGCCGAGGCAAAAGTCAAGAAAGTCTATCCTCCTTATGAGAAAGAATATATCCGCAAAGATGGCACTCGTGTTCCCGTGTTGGTTGGGTTTGCCCTGACTGGGGAGAAACAGGAAGAGGCGATCGCCTTCATTTTGGACATCAGCGAACGCAAGCGAGCAGAAGCAGAACGCGATCGCTTCTTTACGCTATCGGCTGATATGCTTTGCATTGCTGGGTTTGATGGCTACTTTAAGCGTATAAACCCAGCCTTTGAGAAAATTCTCGGCTACACTCACTCAGAAGCGCTTGCCACACCGTTTATTGAGTTTGTGCATCCAGAAGACCAGGCAAAAACCTTAAAAGAAGTCGAGAAGCTGGCAACAGGAGCCATCACCATCAATTTTGAGAACCGCTACCGCTGCAAAGATGGTTCCTACAAATGGCTGGTTTGGAATTCTGTTCCTGATGTTGAGTTGCAGTTGGTGTATGCGGTTGCCCATGATATTACTGACCGCAAACAGATAGAGCAGACGCTGCGAGAGCAGGCAGATGCTTTGCGAATAAGTACAGAACGTCTGGATTTGGTTATTCAGGGAGCCGAACTTGGTTTGTGGTACTGCAACTTACCACTGGACAAGCTGATTTGGAATGACCAGTGCAAAGCGCATTTTGGTCTACCACCTGATGCCGAAGTCACTATCGATTTATTTTATCAACTGCTGCATTGTGATGACCGGGAACCCACACGGCAGGCAATTCAAGCCTCTATTGATCAGACTGGTGGCTATGACATTGACTACCGCACAGTTGCCCCAGATGGACAAGTACGCTGGATTCGGGCGATTGGGCGCACCTTTTGTGATGCGGCTGGCATACCAAAGCGCTTTGACGGAATTACTATCGACATAAGCGAGCGCAAACGAGCCGAAGCCGCCCTTATGGAAAGCGAGCAGCGCTTTCGCCATGTCACAGATACTGCTCCGATGATGGTTTGGATGTCTGGTACAGATAAACTCTGCACCTACTTCAATAAACCTTGGTTAGATTTTACTGGACGCACGATGGAGCAGGAATTCGGTGATGGTTGGGCGCAACGTATCCATCCTGATGATATGGTGCGTTGTCTGGAAACATATACTCATGCATTTGATGCCCGGCAAGAATTCCGAATGGAGTACCGCGTGCAACGCTTTGATGGAGAATATCGTTGGCTTTTAGATATTGGTGTGCCCCGGTTCACCCCGGAAGGTGAGTTTCTTGGTTACATCGGCTCTTGTGTTGATATTGAAGACCGTAAGCAAGCCGAGGCTCAAATTCGCCAAATTAACGAAACTTTGGAAGAACGGGTCAAACAGCGCACAGCTCAACTAGAAGCTGCCAACAGAGAACTAGAATCTTTCTCCTACTCAGTTTCCCATGACCTGCGGGCACCACTGCGGCATATTACAGGATTTGTAGACTTGCTGCAAAAACGCCTTGGATCAACAGCACTGGATGACACTAGCCAGCGTTACGTGAACATCATTACCGAAGCCACCAAACAAGCGGGTAAATTAATCGATGATTTGTTAACTTTCTCCCGTGTGGGACGCTCAGAAATGCGTCATACCACGACTGACATGAATCTACTCGTGCAAGAGGTGCAACGCGACCTTATATCAGAAAATAGAAACCGTCAGGTTTCCTGGCAAATAGAATCCTTGCCTCAAGTCTATGGTGATCCCTCAATGTTGCGACTGGTTCTGCGTAATCTGCTGGAAAACGCTCATAAATATAGCAAAACCCGCCCCATAACAGAAATTACTGTAGGCAGTACCAGCAGTGAGCAAGAAGTGGTATTCTTCGTGCGAGATAACGGCATTGGTTTCGATATGAAATACGCTCACAAATTATTTGGCGTTTTTCAACGGTTGCACAGCGATCCACAGTTTGAAGGCACGGGTGTAGGATTGGCAAATGTCCAACGCATTATTCACCGTCATGGTGGACGCGTCTGGGCAGAAGGTGAAATAGATAATGGAGCGACGTTTTATTTTTCGCTACCAAGGGGGTCTGGAGTGAGAAGTGGAGAGTAGAGAGTATACGATGGAATTAAAGCGCATTCTCCTAGTTGAAGACAGCATTAACGATGTTGAGTTAATCCTGACTTCACTGGCAGAAAACCATTTGGGCAATGAAGTCGTTGTCGTTCGTGACGGCGAAGAAGCATTGGATTACCTGTATCGTCGAGGTTTGTATCGTTTGCGCCGCGAGGGTCATCCTGTTGTAGTGCTGCTGGATCTCAAATTGCCAAAAGTTGATGGGATAGAAGTCCTGACGCAACTCAAGGCAGATCCAGGATTGAGAATCGTGCCGGTGGTCGTATTGACCTCCTCGCGAGAGGAGCAGGATCTGGCTCGCTGTTACGACCTTGGCGTCAACGGCTACGTCGTTAAGCCTATCGATTTTCATGAATTTGTTGAAGTCATTAAAGGACTTGGGTTATTTTGGGCAATAATTAATGAACCGCCCCCCGGTTCCATCCCTCCGGCACGGAGTACTCAAGGAGTAGCAGGAATATAGCAATGTCAGGTCTAAGGATTCTCTTGCTCGAAGATAGTTTGCTGGATGCAGAACTGATCCATGCCCTGCTCAACGAAGGTGGTGTTGCCTGCGAACAGGTGCATGTGAAGACGCAAGCTGAATTCCAGACAGCGTTGGAGCAAGATGGCTTTGACTTAATTCTTTCAGATTACTCCTTACCTGGGTTTGATGGTATGACGGCTCTAGAGATGGCGCAGCATCACTGCCCAGATATTCCCTTCATTTTTGTGACCGCAACAATGGGTGAGGAAGTCGCCATTGAAACCCTGAAAAGGGGGGCAACTGATTATGTTCTCAAGCAACGGTTAGAGCGTCTAGTCCCTTCGGTACGCCGTGCGCTGCGCGAGGCTGAGTATCAACGCGCCTGCAAAATTGCCGAAGCAGAACTGTACCGCCGCGAGCAGGAATTTAGAGCTTTAGCAGAAAATTCACCCGACGTGATCGCCCGCATTGATACTAAACTCCGCTATTGCTATGTAAATCCCGCAACAGAAATAGCAACCGGCATACCACTAGAAAAGTGGATTGGCAAAACCGTTGCCGAAATGGGGTATCCAGAGGAACTTGCTACTTGGCAAGAAAAATTGCGCCAAGTGTTTGCCACAGCAATTGGGTGCTGGATGGAGTTTGATTTTACCGGCTCAAAAGGACGCATTTACTACCAAACACGTATAGTGCCGGAATTTACACAAAATGGGACGATCCAATCATTACTGACGATTGGTCGTGACGTGACCAATTATAAGCTGGCAGAGCAAGCATTACAGAGAAATGAAGCTCAGTTACGGCAACAAAAAGAAGAATTGGAACAGGCAAACCGGATTAAAGACGAGTTTCTGGCAGTGCTTTCCCATGAATTGCGATCGCCACTCAATGCCATTTTGGGCTGGGCAAAAATACTACGCAGCCGCACCTTAGATCCAACAAGCTTAAGTCGTGCCTTAGAAACAATTGAGCGTAACGCCAAGTTACAAACACAACTTATTGAAGATTTGCTAGATGTATCTCGCATAATAAGTGGTAAATTGACTCTGCGTCCTTACCCAACAAATTTGATTCCAGCAATTGAAGCCGCAATTGACACAATGCGTCTAGCAGCTCAAGCCAAATCCATCGATTTGCAATTTACAATTTTAAATTCTGGATTAGCAACCGAAGACAAAATCACAAGCGCACAAAGAGAATTCTCTTTACCTCCCCAATCCACAATCCAAAAGCCAAAATTCCTTGTTCTAGGCGATCCCAACCGATTACAGCAAATTGTTTGGAATCTCCTGTCTAATGCTATCAAGTTTACTCCACACGGAGGACTCGTAGAAGTGAATCTCGAATGGGTAGATGAGGGAGCTCTTGAGCAGGGGCGCAGGGAAGAAAATTCCTTAGCATCCTATGCCAAAATTTCTGTAAAAGACACAGGAGTTGGTATAAAATGTGATTTTATTCCTTACGTATTCGACTCCTTTCGTCAAGCAGATGGTTCTACCACTCGTAAACACGGCGGTTTGGGATTGGGGTTAGCAATTGTACGTCACCTCGTAGAACTGCATGGTGGAACTGTCAGCGCACAGAGTTCAGGAGAAAAACAAGGAGCAACATTTACGGTGCAATTGCCACTCCTTGAGAAGAAAGATAAGCAAAGGGGAAAAGGAAAAGATGGGGGGAAAAATTCTTTTCCCTCATTATCTGAGCAGCTCAACACCCCATCATCTCCGTTAGAAGGAGTGCGCGTCTTGGTAGTAGATGATGACGCTGACTCACGAGATTTTTTGATATTCGCTTTGCAAGATTTTGGAGCGATCGCCACTGCTGTCACCTCTGCTTCCTCAGCATTAGAAATTCTAACGACATTCCAACCAGATGTCCTGATTAGCGATATTGGTATGCCAGAACAAGATGGCTACAGCTTGATTCGGCAAATTAGGGCATTGCCACGCGAACAGGGAGGAGACATTCCGGCGATCGCCCTGACGGCATATGCTGGGGATAAGGATCGTAGCCTCGCGCTGGCAGCAGGTTTCCAAAGACATCTCTCTAAGCCTGTGATGCCAGATCACCTAGCAAATGTAGTCGCGGAATTAGTCAAGAGTCATTAGTCATTAGTCATTAGTCATTCTCTCCAATACTCACTTCGCTCTCTACCCCATCTTTCCAAACAGCATAAAGCGCCTATTTTGCGCAATACTGGTACAAGAAGTTTTACACAGAATACAGGAAATGGACATTCGTGCGACTGATACTCCCCTACTAGAATGGACGGGGGATGGTTTAGCAATTGGATTATTTGAAGATGCAGTAGAGTTAACTGGCGAACTTGCAAGTTTAGATGAAAAGTTGGCTGGTAGTATAAAAGAAGTGATTGCCGAAGAGGAATTTAAGGGTAAACAAGGCAGCAGTGTTGTGACGCGAGTAGGTGCTAATAGCCCAATTCGTAAAATTATAGTGGTAGGTTTAGGGAAACCCGAAGCTTTAAAATTAGACGGCTTGCGCAGAGCCGCAGCTACCGCAGCCAGGTTAGCTAAAAAGCAAAAGAGCAAGACTTTGGGGATTAGCTTGCCAATTTGGAACAACGATCCAACACAAACCGCGCAAGCGATCGCCGAGGGAGTTCAATTAGCACTATACCAGGATAATCGCTTTAAATCTGAGCCAGAGGATAAAGGACCACAAGTCGAAACAGTAGATTTACTAGGACTGGGTGGACAGGAAGCAGCTATTACTCGTGGGAATCAAATTTCTGCGGGTGTCTTCTTGGCACGACAGTTAGTCGCAGCACCAGCGAACGCCGTAACGCCGATTACTCTGGCTGAAACTGCTCAAGAGATTGCCTCGGATCACGGTTTGCAAATAGAAATCCTAGAACAGGAAGACTGCGAAAAATTAGGCATGGGAGCTTTTTTGGGAGTAGCAAAAGCTTCTGAACTGCCACCTAAGTTTATTCACTTAACTTACAAACCAGAAGGGACACCAAAACGCAAGCTAGCGATTATCGGTAAAGGTTTGACCTTCGACTCTGGTGGACTTAACATTAAAGGAGCAGGTAGCGGCATTGAAACCATGAAAATTGACATGGGTGGTGCTGCCGCAACTTTAGGAGCTGCTAAAGCCATTGGTCAACTCAAACCAGATGTCGAAGTTCACTTCATCTCCGCTGTGACAGAAAATATGATCAGCGGTCGTGCCATGCACCCAGGCGACATTCTGACAGCTTCCAACGGCAAAACTATTGAAGTCAATAATACCGATGCAGAAGGACGTTTGACTTTAGCAGATGCCCTGGTATTTACTGAAAAGCTAGGAGTGGATGCAATTATTGATTTAGCCACTCTCACGGGTGCTTGTATCATTGCCTTAGGAGATGATATTGCCGGTTTATTCTCTCCCGATGATGCTTTAGCTGAGCAGGTAGAGAAAGCGGCTGTTGCCTCAGGGGAAAAGTTTTGGCGCTTGCCAATGGAAGAAAAATACTTTGAAGGACTCAAGTCTGGCATTGCTGACATGAAGAATACCGGACCACGTGCTGGTGGTTCAATCACTGCGGCTTTATTCCTCAAGCAATTCGTCAAAGAAACTCCTTGGGCGCACTTAGACATTGCAGGTCCAGTTTGGACAGACAAAGAAAATGGCTACAACGGTCCCGGTGCGACTGGCTTTGGCGTTCGTACTCTCGTAAATTGGGTGCTAAGCGATAGCTGATGCACTGCTTGGGAGATGAGGGAGATGAGGAAGATGAGGGAGATGAGGGAGATAAGAAAGGTAAAGGAGTATTTTCTCCCCCTGCTCCCCCTACTCCCCCTACTCCCCTGCTTAACAACTCGCTTTACTTCTTCTCCGGATGCGCCTTTTCCTCTAATGAAGGAGTACCCATTTGGTTAATCACTTTGATGAACTGGTATAACCGCCCTAAATCTCTTTGATTAAAGTATAAAATCAGGCGGGGTAGCCCAAAAGCTTCATCTTGGGCTTCTTGTGGTAAAGCCTGACTTTTTTCAATCCGTCCTGTAACCAGAATGTCGCTGAAGTCAGCATTCAGTTGTTCGACCTCAGCATCTGATAACTCTGATTTGAGACGAATGACAAGGCGATCGCCTACGTAGCGGCAGGAGTGATAAACTTGGTAAAAGCTGGTAATGGCTTTGCAAGCTACATCCAAGTTGTCTGTCACTGTGTAAAGGCTGGGGTCATCAGGACTTACTAGACCTTTTTGCACCAGTTGCTTATCAATGTATTCGCTCCAAGACCGCCAGTAATCGCCTCCTGGGTGGTCGATTAAAACTAAAGGTATCGGACCAAACTTACCTGTCTGGCTTAAGGTCATGCACTCAAAAGCTTCGTCTTGGGTGCCAAAACCACCTGGGAACAAGGCTATAGCATCGCTCTCTTTGAGGAGAAACAGCTTGCGGGTAAAGAAATACTTGAAGTGAATCAGCTTTGGATCTCCCTGAATAATCGGGTTTGCCTCTTGCTCAAAAGGGAGCTGAATGTTTAAGCCAAAAGAATTTTCTCGTCCAGCACCTTCGTTACCCGCTTGCATGATTCCGCCACCACCGCCTGTCATCACCATAAACCCCAATCGACAAACATAGCGAGCAAATTCATACGCCATGCGGTATTCTGGTGTTTCTGGTGATAAGCGAGCAGAACCAAAGATAGTCACTTTGCGAACGTGTCGATAAGCATAAAAGAGCTGGAAACCGTGCTCCATGTCTGCTAAAGAAGACGACAATATTTTCCAATCGAGACGTTCAATTTCTTCACTCTTCTGAGCCAGACGCACTATGGTGGCTAGTGCCTGGATGATATATTGCCGATGCTTTGACGTAGGTAAGTGTTCAAATAATTTAGCGATGTCCGTTTGGAGAGACTCTAATGTGTCAAACGACGCGGATGAGGTCATGAGAACTGCTGCCAAAATGGCATTACATTTTATCTAAATTTCATCTGGAATTTCTAAACCGCTACGCGAAGTCCAAAGTTCAGAGTTTGTTGACCGCTTTGGTTAATTGTTGTGTACTGAATCACGCGATAGGACTTATGCAGCCGTTGGGTGTCTTAACAAAGTGTAACGCTACCCCCACCTTATGACGCGTTACGCAGCATTTTGCAGTTTTGTACATAGCTAAAAACTAGTACAAAGCCTCAAAACTCACCCTACGGTAATTTAATGTTTACTTTACAAATAATCCCACAACAAAAAATTTCTTAGCTAGAACAGCCTAGATGCTGCCAAACATACGCTGAATCACAAAGGGAACAAATCTGTAGAGAGGCGAAACTTGCCGCCTCTCAATTCTTTACGAATCTTTACTTTCAAAAAGCAAATCGAAGACTCTTTAGCAGTTTTCAGGCGCTTGTGTTCAAAGATATTTGTCCACAGTGTTGGCTAATGTAGTTTTCGGAACGGCACCGACCACCATATCAACTTTTTGCCCACCCTTAAAAATCATCAATGTAGGAATGCTGCGAATGCCGTACTGGCTAGCAACATTGGGATTTTCATCGGTGTTAACTTTAACTACCTTGAGTTGATTGTTGTACTGGGCGGCAATTTCATCGACAACAGGGGCAACCATCCGGCAAGGTCCGCACCAGGGTGCCCAAAAGTCAACTAAAACAGGAACCTCGCTATCTAGTACTTCCTGTTTAAAGGTAGAGTCTGTAACTTGTTCGGGTGCTGACATGCGTAAAAACCTTCGCCTATTATTATGTTGGAGTTTGCTGAAAATTCTACCATAGCAAAAACCACTGCTTGCCAGTCAGACACATAGTTTTGCATATGGCGTTTGAACTTATTCAAAATAACTATTTATTAAGGAACCGCCCGAACAGTAGCCGGGCGGAGTGTGGTGTGAGGAGTGAACGGAAACATGCGTCTCCGCTATCTCTATTTTAGGCGACATATGAGATTTTTCCAGTAATACTTTGAGAGTCTGGAAAAATTTATTTATTGACACTCTCTGCTCCTAAAGGAGCAGAGATTCTTAAGACATCGCTGTCTTAATATCCTGATTTCTCAGGTTCCCAGGCTCACCACGTTTGCCCAACGGGAGAGCAGTCGCCTGCTGTCGGGAGACCCTCCAGCCGTAGCGCTGTCTCACCACAAGGGCGTAGTGATATCTCCTCAAAGCTGTTTCGGGCGTAGACTTTCCCCCAGTCCGGGGGTAGGTTTTTAAATCTTGTACTGATGTAAATATCTTAGTATATTTAACCCAAGCCTAAAGGCACTTTCCTGGCGCTTTCATCCCGTGGCTCAAGCCACAAGGTTTTGAGCGGGAGCATCCTTATAATTTGATGTGCAGCATTGAGTCTCGGGGATGGAGAAGTGCTGGTAAAGAGGCGCTTTCATGAAAGCGTCTCTATATTTGTTGGTCGTTGATTGTCATACAGTACTACTAACCACTCACTCCTAAAGAGTACTGAGTCGCTTTATTTACCCATACCTAATTGTTGTGCTTTTTGGTAGACTTTACCTTCGGTTAACAAAGAAGGAGCAATCACAACTTCCACTTGCTGCATTTCTTTGATGTTTTTAGCTCCTAGAGTTCCCATGCTCGTCTTTAATGCTCCTAAAAGATTATGAGTCCCATCATCGAGTTGTGCTGGTCCTGTGAGGATTTGCTCTAGGGTGCCAGTGGTGGCGACACGAATGCGCGTCCCACGAGGCAAGACGGGGCTAGGAGTCGCCATTCCCCAATGGTATCCTCTTCCTGGAGCTTCGGCGGCTCTGGCAAAAGGAGAGCCAATCATCACACCATCCGCACCGCAGGCAATGCACTTGCAAATGTCACCGCCAGTGATTAAACCGCCATCAGCAATGACTGGCACATATTTGCCAGTTTCCTGATAGTAATCATCGCGTGCGGCAGCACAGTCGGCGATCGCAGTTGCTTGTGGTAAACCGACACCCAGCACACCACGAGAGGTACACGCTGCACCAGGACCAATTCCTACGAGTACTGCTGCTGCCCCGGCTTTGATCAAATTCAGAGTAACTTCATAAGTGACGCAGTTTCCTAAAATCACAGGTATGGGCATTTCTTCGCAAAATTGAGCCAAGTCAAGTGGCACCACAGACTCTGGTGACAGATGTGCTGTGGAAACTACAGTTGCTTGCACAAAAAATAAATCTGCACCAGCTTTTGCCACGACTGAACCAAATTTGCTTGCTCCTACCGGAGTTGCACTCACTGCTGCAATGCCGCCTTGTTGTTTTATTTCCCCAATCCGTTGTTCAATTAATTCCGGTTTAATCGGTTCAGCATAAAGTTCTTGCATCAAGGGAACAAATTCTTCTTTCCCCACAGAGGCAATGCGGTCTAAAATAGGCTCTGGGTTGGCGTAGCGAGTTTGAATTCCTTCTAAGTTCAGAACGCCCAATGCTCCTAGCTGCGACAGAAGCACAGCCATGCGGACATCAACTACGCCATCCATCGCACTGGCGATAATCGGAATTTCGCGCTCAATATTGCCAATACGCCATCTGGTATCTGCCAAACTTGGATCGAGTGTTCTGTTTCCAGGAACGAGCGCAATTTCATCTATTCCGTATGCCCTGCGAGCTGTTTTTCCCCGCCCAATTTGAATGTCCACGCTTTTGTACCCCAATCTGTTCTAGCTAGGGTATCAAAATTATGACGGTATTTGCAGAGGTTTTTTGAATTCAACCACCTACACTGTGTCAAAAAGAAGAACACATAGGTCAGAACGCAGAACTCAGCTTGGGCAATTAGGGAAACCCCTTCGGGTATGCCTTCGGCACACCTGAGCGCAAAGCGCACGCAGTCGCGAACGGTGAACGCCAGTTCCCTAGGTTAGGAAACCCTCCTGCAGCAGGTTGTCGTCACCTCCGGCAGTACTGGTTGACCACTCGTACAAAATACATACGCGCTCAATTCTGATTCCTGAGTTCTGAGTTCTGACTCCTTGTAGTAGCAAGACAAAGAAATTATTTAATGATTACGGGAAATTTCACCTTAGCGGGTGAGGAGCTTAGGCGATAGTGTTGTTACCATAATTTCATATTTCATTCAGGTTAGATATTTTTTAAGCCTTGATCCAATCTGAAACTTTAGAACTACTTGAATGGTCTCGCCTCTGCCAGCATTTGTCCACCTTTGCGGCAACCAAGCTGGGGACTATTGCTGCACGCCATCTAAAAATTCCTGCGTTGCCACCCGAAACTGAGCAGTTGTTAGCGCAAACAAAGGAAGTCTATGAACTGGAAAACCGCCTAGGTCCAGGGCTGTCGTTTGACGGAATTCAAGATATTGGTGATTCTTTAGAACGCGCAGAACTGCAAGGGATTTTGACAGGAGATGAACTGTTGGCGATCGCCACCACTCTCGCTGGCACAAGAAACCTACGCCGTGTGATCGACAACCACCCAGATTTGACGATATTGAATGATTTGGTTGCCGATTTACGGACTTATCCAGAATTAGAGCAAGAAATTCACAGATGTATAGATGAAAGAGGGCAGGTGAGCGATCGCGCCAGCCAAAAACTCGGTGAAATTCGCACTTCTGTTCGGCAAGTACGCAGTCAAATCACCCAAAAACTGCAAAATATTTTACAGGTAAAAGCGAATGCAGTTCAAGAACAAATAATTACACAAAGAAGCGATCGCTTTGTAATTCCCGTGAAAGCGCCCCAAAAAGACGCTATACCGGGCATTGTCCATGATACTTCCACCAGCGGCGCAACGTTGTACGTGGAACCGAATTCCATAGTTCCTTTGGGAAACCAATTGCGGCAGTTGGTAAAAAGAGAGCAAGCAGAAGAAGAAGCGATTCGCCGTACTTTAACTCAGCAAGTGGGTGCTGTCAAACCGGATTTGGAAAGGTTGTTAGCAATTGTCACAACCTTGGATTTGGCATTGGCAAAAGCACGTTATAGTTTCTGGCTTAAAGCAAATCCCCCACGCTTTATTCACCGCGAGCAAAACGAAAGCATTACGTTACGGCAGTTGCGTCATCCGCTTTTGGAGTGGCAGCATCACCATGAACAAGGATCTGCAGTGGTTCCCGTTGATTTGCTCATCGCGCCGCACATTCGGGTAGTTACGATTACCGGTCCAAACACTGGTGGTAAAACTGTAACTTTGAAAACTCTGGGTTTGGCAGTATTGATGGCGAAAGTAGGCTTATTTGTGCCTGCTCGTGAACCTGTAGAATTGCCTTGGTTTGACAAGGTGCTGGCAGATATAGGCGATGAACAGTCGCTACAGCAAAACTTATCCACCTTTTCTGGTCACATTCGGCGCATTAGTCGGATTTTGGCAGCGATAGACGAAGTAGGAGATGAGGCAGATGAGGCAGATGAGGCAGATGAGGCAGATGAGGCAGATGAGGCAGATGAGGAACTAACAGGAGTCATATCCTCCTCATCCTCTTCATCCCTCCCCTCGTCTTTAATCCTGCTCGACGAAGTGGGCGCAGGAACAGATCCTGCTGAAGGAAGTGCTTTGGCAATATCGCTACTACAATATTTAGCAAACCATGCTCTGTTGACAATTGCGACCACTCACTTTGGTGAACTAAAAGCACTGAAATATGAAGATGAGCGGTTTGAAAATGCCTCTGTAGAATTTGATGAAAGTACCCTTTCACCCACTTACCGTCTACTATGGGGAATTCCTGGACGTTCCAACGCTCTGACAATTGCCCGTCGCTTGGGTTTGAAACCAGAAGTTGTGGAACAGGCGAAAACGCAACTGGGAGGAGCGACAGACGAAGTTAATCAGGTGATTGCTGGGTTGGAAGCACAACGCCGCAGTCAAGAAACCAAAGCAGCACAAGCACAAGATTTGTTGCAGCAAGCTGAGCGTTTATACAAAGAAGTATCCGCAAAAGCCACAGGATTAGAGGAAAGAGAACGTGCTTTGCGTGCCTCGCAAGAGGTGGCAGTGCAGCAGGCAATTACCCAAGCAAAAGGTGAGATAGCTCAAGTGATTCGCCGCTTGCAGCAAGGTCAGCCAACAGCACAAGATGCCCAACAAGCAACAAATGCTTTGAATAAAGTAGCTGAGAAATTTATACCAGTAAAGCCACCAAAACCGAAAGTGGGATTTGTTCCCAAAGTGGGCGATCGCATCCGTATACCCAAGCTAGGGCAAACAGCGGAAGTCTTAACTGCTCCTGATTCAGATGGTGAGTTAACAGTCCGCTTTGGGATTATGAAAATGACGGTGAAGGTACAAGACGTAGAATCTTTAGATGGTCAAAAAGCTGAACCAGTCGTTAAGGAACCCAAGAATAGAGGAGCAGAGGAGGCTAGGAGCAGAGGAGAGTCAAAAATCACAACCTTGACAGAAACTCCTGCAATTCGCACATCTAAAAATACGGTAGATTTGCGTGGGCGTAGGGTGTCTGATGCCGAAATAACTTTGGACAAGGCAATTTCAGAAGCAACAGGACCAATATGGATTATTCACGGACATGGCACGGGTAAGCTGCGGCAAGGAGTTCACGCCTTCTTGCAGCACCACCCGAGAGTCAGCCGTTATGAAGCAGCCGAACAAGCCGATGGCGGTACTGGTGTGACGGTTGCTTATGTTGAATAGTATTGAAAAACTCTGATTCTCCAACTAAGAATCCGGGTTTTTCTTGTGGCAATGAGTATAAGTGAAATAAGCTGTGACGCATGAAAATTGCATCATGACTGGTGAGAGGCGTGCTTTGTCATTAGTCATTTCTAATTACAGATGACTAATGACAAATAAATCTCTTAACAAAAAAATAAGCAAATTATACGTATGTTAGCTTAATGACTAGTAAACAATTGCGCTACTATAAATAGCGATCGGCTACTAGTAAAAATCTGTATCCCGATGTGTATTTTTAATAAAAAATAAAAATCAGCCATATGTGTTCGGCAGACAAAGCACAATTAATAAAGCTTATACTTTTTTCAAAATAGCTTTTCGTCATAGAGTTAAGACAAATACCTCTGCTGTTCACCAAAATGATAGAAGCTGTAGCTCCTGGCTTCGGCTAATAGTGATTGGAAACCAATCTTCACCCTTGAGAGTCTGGTTTCAAAATGGGTAACAGCAACAGTCCCTACCAGCCTGATCACCTATGCTAAAAGTTATGCACTCTGCCGCGAATTCACCCGCTCCAACTTCTCAGTGGGAGGATTTAATTAACCTCCCAGCCCCAAATTCAGTTCAATGGGACAATATCAAAACCCAGTTGGACTTGGTGCTGTTGGCGTTAGAAACTTTAACTGGCATTGGCTCCGAGGCAATGCTACAAGCGGCAGTCAATCTCAATTTAGAGTCGAGAGTGCCGGACCGCGTAGCGTTATGGCGACTGCGCCAGTCTAATCCGCTGCGTAAAGGTCAAGGAGGACGAAAAAAACTAGATGTGGAGGAAGCTAGGGCGCTTGTTCTCATTACTTGCTATCTTGCCAAACAGCACCAAGAATTGATTCGCCGTGCTGTTGGTCTATTGGAACAAATGGCGGAAGACAACCGCGAACCTCATCAGGCTGCTTTACTTGGAGATTATATTGATGCTTTCTGCAACACTTACCAAGAGCGGATGGAGGAAGACGCGACAATTTCCACTGATGAACTCACCCACCTAGCACTGAAAATGCTTATAGATTTACTTTTTTACAGTGGACCTGGTGGGCACCGCCGTCTGTGGCTAGCACTGATTGACCGTTCCATCAAATTCTAGATTTGAGATTTGTGAGATTTTAGATTTCCCAATCAAAAACCAAAAATCAAAAATCAAAAATTAAAAATATCCCGCTCGCAGTTCCTGCCATGCCTGTATCAAATTCTGTGATCCGTCGGTATACACCGCCCACTTGCACGCTAGAAGTCTTGGCGCAGAGTTCAGCTTTGTCTCAGTGGATGGGTAAATCTGTCCTCAAGCAGCTAGAGTTTGAGCTTCGCTTTGACGATCCGCGATTGCCAGAGGAAAAGAGAATCGCAATTAAAGGCGACAGCGACCAGCTAGAGGCTTTGTGTGCAGTGGTGACAAACTACGTCCAAGAGTTCCTGCAAATGTCTCCTGAAAGCTTTTGGGCAAATTTCTCCAGAACACATGACGCAAGCTTCACATCTAATGAAGCTGAAGAAAGAAATTTTAACAACTCCTCTTTACTAGAAACTCAAGCGATAAACTCCTTTACCCAGAGACCAGTTGCAGATATACACATAAAACCTAGCACTCACTTAACTCACAACCTTTTTCTTGGTTCTCTGGCAAACCCAGCATCTGGTCCTGTCATTGAACTGAGTCTGCTGCAATTATTCGACTTAGCAACTGCTCTAGATGAGTATTCTGCTGATGTGATGGCGCTACCAAATCTCACTCCTCGTACAACGAGGAGTCGGATACCGACTTGGGCACCGGTTGCAGCAGTTTTGGTGGTAGCTGTGGGTTTAGCACCACTGACTTGGCAGTATGCTAACCAAAACAGACAAAAGCAGACAGCCAAAAAACCAACGGCACAAGAGAAGATTGCTCTAGAATCCTCACCACAGAACCAACCCTCATCAACACTACCTACATTCGCTCCCCCTGATACTTTGCCTTCGCAGTCGCTGCCACCCCTTGGTTCTCCCTTACAAGTGCCTAATTCTACTGCTTCTCCACCAGCGATCGCTCAAACATTGCCTAGTGTGCCTGCAACACCTCAAACATCTGGAAAATTTACACTCCCCTCTGCGTCCCAAACATCTCCTAGCCTAGGTAATGTCCCCACAGCACCTTTACCATCTTTAGGAACTACGCTGAATATACCTGGAACACCAAAAGCTCCAACCCTCTCAACCTCTCCACTCAACACAGAACCAAAGCCAAAAATTGCTATTCAATCCCAACCAAGGCAAAACAGTACGGCATTAACATCAATTCCAAAGAGTGGCACTTCTTCTGCATCAGAGCAACAGAATTCAATACCAAGCAATTTGCCCAGCACAGGTAACATATCTCCCGATACCTCAAGCGCCCCCCCACCACTAGCCACCTTACCCAATTCCAGTGGTGCTAGCCGTGAACCATCTTTCTCGCAACCAGGCACCTCTGAACCAAGTGCTACTGATAGATTAATCACCAGGCTGCGGGAAGCCCGTGCAAATAGAGGTAATCTCCCTACAGAAGTGGCTACGACTAGTAGTGGCACTACGACCAGAACCAGTAGTGACACGTTGTTTGATACGGCTCAAGTGGCACAAGCTAGAGAAAAATTGAAAAAAGGTTGGCAACCGCCTTCTGGATTGAGCCAAAGCATTGAGTACAGTTTAGTCGTGGCTGTTGACGGCTCAATTGAGCAAATTTTACCTTTAGGAAAAGCTGCCAGAGATTACGTTGACCGCACAGGGATGCCTCTGATTGGTGAACCTTTTGTTTCTCCTAATAAAAATGGACAATCTGTAAAAATTCGAGCTGTTTTTAGTCCCGATGGCAAGGTGCAGACTTTCCCTGAGAAAGAATAGGTCAGCAAACTGGTTTATACCACTCATGCCAACAGACAGTGCCTTTGTTTAATCATTAGACAAGATTGCGGAATGTGAGTTCCATCTGTGTCCATCTGTGTCCATCTGTGGTTAATTATTCTTTTTTTTGCAATTAATGCAAGAAGTCTATTAAAAATAGGAGGACTGGTTTGACCAGTCCTCCTACATGAGGTGAAACTAACTTTAATAACGAGATTTTTTACGGGTTAGTTTTTGCCTTTTGCGTCGCCGTTGGGCAGCAACAACTGCCCCTTCCACTGGATATCCAATTAAGGGAATGACCTGATATTTGCGTTCTTCTTCTAAGTTTTTCAATTTGGTGTAATCAACCCAGTGGATGCAATCAACAGGACAAGTGTCAATTGCTTCTTGAATAACCTCTTCTGGGTCGCCGTCTTGACGAATCACACGCGATCGCCCGTAATCTGGTTCAATATAAAATGTGTTACGGGCAACATGGGCACAGTGCAAGCAGCCGATACAGGTAACTTCGTCCACATAAACACCCTTTTGCCGCAAAACACCACCCAATTCCGGCTCAAAACCAGAACGTTCTGGCGCGTCTCGTAAAAAACCGCCCAATTCTGGTTCAAAACCTGAGCGATTGTCTTCCTCTTGTTCCGGCGACGGCAAAAAATCAGACATTACGCACTCCAGCGCTGTACGACTAAACGGATGGAACCATCTTCATTTTTTTGTTGTTCAGCAACTTGAAATCCAGCACGAGCAGTTTCTTTGACTACTGTTTGGTATGCATAACGTTGTGTGACGCGGCGCAAGAAACCTTCTACCGATACGTCTTGTTGCCAGTACTGTAAGTCAGCAACCAGTTCGTATTCTTTGCCAGTCCATCTAAAGCCGATATCATAACCATTTTCCTGCTCAATGGTAACTTCGGCATTATGGGTTTGACCGCGATAACCACGGACTTCGCGTGGACCTTGCTTCCAGTCTATACCCAATTCTGTCAGTGCATCTTTTAAGGAATCAATGTTACGGATTTGGGTCTTGATTTGGCTAAAGTGTGACATGATAGTTGTAAATCAATGTAACTAAACTAGTTTGAAAACTTACCAATCGCTGTAGCTGGTTTGCGTATTTACCACACCAGATTGCTGCACCTTGGTCGCAAAGTATTCTGAAGTTGACTCCTGAGTTAGTACTAGTCCTAGCTGTGCCTCTATCGCTGCTGTAACTTCAGCGCAGGATGCACCCACAATGCCAGTGACTTTTTCTTGTACCCGACCGTCTGGATAAATTACGAACTCTAAAGTCTCCATGCTTTTTGCTAACCAAAATCCTAGGCTTGGACAGTATTGCTGTAGCGACTTGCTACAAAAGTAGCCATGTGAGACAGCGTTTTCTCTTAGCTACAAATTTGCCATTTGTTAACTAATGTTCCATCTCTCAAAATATATATCTCATAAAGTTAACAAAAATTATTATTTGTATAGGGTACTACTTCTCATATTTGTTAGTTTCTCTTAACCTTATCAATTTAGTCAAGCTAAAAGTTCGACTGATAATTTCAGGGACATAACGGCTAAAAACCTGTGTAAGCAGTAGTAAGAGCCGCAGAAATGGTAAAATTTGTCAAAAAATTTGTTATTATCATCAAAAATAAGCTGTTTCATATCTGCACCTTACTTGCCCGCAGGAACCAAAGCTTATGAGTTGTCAAACAAAGTTTGCCTCGGCAGAGTGTCAAACTCTTAATTTTTATGAGTCTACCAGCAGTGGTGGGGAGCGACATAGAGTTGTGAGTATGGGGAAAAGCTAGCCCGCTACTGAAATTGAAAATTCAAAATTAAAGTTAAAAATTAGTTTTGAATGATGGATTTGGAATTAAAGCTGTATAGCTACGTAAATTTAGTTTAACAAGCCGGATCAATCTTGTCGGTGGCGATCGCCATGAGACTGGTGTTGACTAAAAACAAATCTGAACTCACAACTGAGCATTACTGACTCCTAAACGGTAGGGTAAGCTGTTATTTAACTCTACAAAGTTGACCATGGATGCAGAGCAAGTGACAGGTTCTACTCATCTCCGCTCCGAAAAACCTATACAGAACTAGTCAACTATAGACAAAGCTGTACAAAGTCAGAGCGTGCAGACTAAGACTCTAGAAGTCTACGATTTTTGAGTCATGACACCTACAAATGAACGCCAGTTTGTAGCCACCGAAGTTTGTTACGGAGGGAAACCAACGCCAGTCACCTAGGCGTGGGAAACCCTTTCGGCAGAGCCGGCACGAGGGAAACCCTACCAAGAGCGCTGCCTCACTGCATGGCTAGCGCTTCTCCTGACAACTTCTCACTGTCGAAGACGGTTAAGCAATCAGTAAACAGGTTTATAGCTGTAGTGCCGTCTTCCTAGTAAGCTCTTAAATCATTGTCGAGGTAAACCTTACTTAGAAATAAGGATGACAGAATATGTCGAATTATGTTTTTCTAATCGACCAAAACAAAACACCACTCAATCCAGTGCATCCGACACAAGCTAGGAAGCTACTGAATTCTGGGAAAGCAGCAGTATTTCGGCGCTATCCATTCACTTTAATTTTGAAGCGGGCTATCGAAAATCCAAATGTGTATCCGCTTACGCTCAAAATCGACCCAGGCTCAAAGTTTACTGGCATTGCACTGGTTACAAACCGTGGAGATGTCATCTGGGGGATGGAGTTACAGCATCGCGGTCAACAAATTAAGGATAGTTTGGAACATCGTAGAGCGGTGCGTAGAGGACGGAGAAACCGAAACACTCGTTATCGCGAAGCTAGATTCTTCAATCGTAAACGTCCCAACGGTTGGTTAGCACCATCTTTGAGACACCGTGTCTTAACAACTGAAACCTGGGTAAAACGACTTCAAAAGTTTACTCCCATTGACTCAATTGTTCAGGAATTGGTAAAATTCGACACGCAAGCTATTCAAAATCCAGAAATTTCTGGAACCCAATACCAGCAAGGCACTTTCCATGGTTATGAGTGCCGTGAGTATTTGTTAGAGAAATGGAATCGTCAATGTGCTTACTGCCCAGTCAAGGACGTTCCGCTCGAAATTGAACACATCCAACCAAAATCAAAAGGTGGTTCAGACCGCATATCCAATCTTTGCTTAGCTTGCCACAAGTGTAATCAGCGCAAAGGAAACAAAAATATCAAAGATTTTCTCAAAGGTAAGCCAGATGTCCTAAACCGAGTATTGCGACAAGCTTCATCGCCGTTAAAAGATGCCGCATCGGTCAATTCTACGAGGTGGGCGTTGTTCAATGCGTTTAAGTCTTTTGGTTTGCCTATAAAGACTGGTACTGGTGGTCAAACTAAGTTCAATCGAATTCGGTTTGGTTTGCCAAAAGCACACTGGATTGATGCGGCTTGTGTCGGCTCTTTTGAAATCGTCAAATTGATTACTACAAAGATTCTACGAGTTAAGGCAACTGGTTTTGGTGGTAGACAACGATGTCAGACAGACAAGTTTGGTTATCCACAAAAACATCGTCCACTTCGTCCAATTTTAGGATTTTGTACTGGCGACATCGTTCGTGCCTCGGTTCCCAAAGGTAAATATGCTGGGACTTTTACAGCGCGGGTCTGCCCAATGTCGCATGGTTACGGAGAGTTTGTTATCGACAAAAAACGAAGGTCAATCAAATTGGAGTACTTAACACCTGTTCATCGGAAGGATGGTTACGACTATGCGTAAACCTCTACAAAATGATCACAAATGTACAGATATGTCTAGCAAGAAAGTTACAGTTTCTAGCCCCAAAGCGATGCGCGTAGGAGTACTAGGCTTTGGTGGACTGGGGCAAGCTGCTGCCAAAGTACTCGCCCCAAAACGTGAAATGATTTTAGTGGCAGCGGCAGACAAGCAAGGCTATATCTACGCCGCTGATGGTTTAAATGCTCAAGAATGTATTACAACTTACCAATCTCAAGGTTCAGTGGGTTATTTAGAACCCTTGGGGACTTTAACTCATCGCAGTATTGAGGATTTAATCGAAAAATCTCATCCTGTAGATGGATATTTTCTGGCTTTACCCAACTTACCTAATAATTTTATTGCTTCTGTAGCTCAGCAGTTTATCAAATCTGGATGGCGCGGGGTTTTGGTGGATGCAATTAAGCGTACCAGCGCCGTAGAACAACTGCTGGCGATGAAAGAAGAACTACAAGCAGCAGGAATTACCTACATGACAGGATGTGGGGCAACTCCAGGACTGTTAACAGCAGCAGCAGCTTTAGCCGCCCAAAGCTACGCCGAAATTCATCGAGTGGAAATTACTTTTGGAGTGGGAATTGCCAATTGGGAAGCTTACCGCGCTACCATCCGCGAAGATATTGCTCATATGCCAGGGTTTAGCGTGGAAACTGCTAGGGCAATGACGGATGAGGAAGTAGAAGCACTTCTGGATAAAACCAATGGTGTGCTGAAGTTAGAGAACATGGAACACGCCGATGATGTGATGCTAGAGTTGGCGGGAATTGTGGGACGCGATCGCGTTACTGTTGGTGGCATAGTCGATACCCGCAATCCTAAAAAGCCCATCAGCACCAACGTTAAAGTTACTGGTCGTACCTTTGAAGGTAAAATTTCTACTCATACCTTCACATTAGGTGATGAAACCAGCATGGCAGCCAACGTCTGTGGTCCTGCCTTTGGCTATCTCAAAGCTGGTATTGCATTGCACCAACGCGGTATTTACGGTTTATTCACCGCTGCTGAAATCATGCCCCAGTTTGTCAAGTAGCTATTAGCTACCCCCTTGAGTATTCAATTATTTATCTTTTGTAGGCTGGGTTGAGGAACAAAACCCAGCTTATTTATTGCCTTTCACACGTTAGAGCCACAAATTCTAACGTCCGGTTGTAATAGATAAATCTTGTACAATATCATATTTTTTATGATTATTAGGATGAAAAAATCAAAAATTAAGCATTAGGAAAAAATGGAAATTTTTATTAACAATTATATCCCTTACGGGGGGATTGTTCGGTATCAAAAAACCTGCGTTTAATAATGATGTAATAACTCAATTAAGGAAATTGAGATGCTTATCCGCAATTTGAAAAAATTGCTATTGGGGGTTGCAATTCTACCATTGATGTTGCAACCAGCTTCAGCACACGTCGTCTGGTTTGACTATCAAGACGGAGAATACAATCTATTGTATGGTCATCCAGAAGAAGGACCGCAGCCCTATTCTCCGGCAAAACTTAAGGAAGCCACAGCATATGATGCAACAAAACAGATAGTGCCATTTACTATCAATCAGAAACAAGATGGACTTTCTCTGACTCCTGATAGCAACATTGCGGCGTTAACTGCATTTTTTGATAATGGCTATTATGCGAGAATATCCGACAATGAATCTCGCAATATTTCAGAAGCAGAAATTAGTCAATACCAAAATGTGAGTCATAATCTGAAGTACACCAAAGCTCTTTATGATTGGTCTGACACTCTAGCGCAACCCTTCAACCAACCACTGGAAATTATACCTTTGGAAAATCCTTTTGCAGTTCAGGAAGGAGACAATCTGGAAGTTCAAGTATACTATCAAGGACAACCACTTTCAGATGTGACAGTAGAATACTTGGGTCAAGAAGTCTCTAAAGATAATAACGGCATCTTTTCCGTTCCCATTGGTTCTGGAGGGTTGCAACAAATTGAAGCCAGCTACGGCTTTTTGTCAGATGGAAATTTGAGAATTTCTTACGAAAGTAGCTTTACAGCCCAAAAAATCTCTGTTTTTGAACCATCGGCATTACTTGGTCTTGGTGTAGTTGGGTTGCTGGCATTACGCAAGAAAAAGAATTTAGCTAACATCTAAATTGAAATAAAGAATTTAGCTTAACACCCAATTTTGAATTTTGGATGATTTGTGTGCAAGCCCTAAATAAGCCAACTTTATTCGTCAGCTTATTAGCCTGTTTCTGCCTAGCATTTTCTCCTATTAAAGTGAGGGCAGAAACACCAGAAGAGTGGGTGAAATTAGGGCAACGAGTTCATGGCGGATTTGGAACTTATATTGCCTTAGGCATTAGGATTGGATTAGATGCTAAGGAAAGGCTGAAAGCACAACCACGCGATTTAGACGTGACTTATCAAGATGGAGCAAATTCGCCGTGTCCTTGCGTCGTCGATGGCATTATGATTGCGACAGTCGCCACACCTGGGCAAAATTCGCTGCGTGTTTTGCCAAGTAAAACCAATGCGGGTTTGTTTGGAGTTGTCGTTATTAAGCACAAAAAAACAGGAGAATCACTTCGCTACACAATACCCAATTCTGCCAAAGTGCTGCTGGATGATTGGAACAACGGCAAAAAGGGAATAGAGCGCTATGATGCTGTCATGAAAGCCCCACAGGCATCTCTTTTTCAGATAGAAGAATAACTTTCAAAATATTCAATGAATATTCAATCATAGGTCTATCGATCCCTCAGACTATGGCTGAAGCAGGTTCCAATACAGTTCAGGACTCATACCAATTCTCTGTAAACTTGCACTAAATAATTACCTCTCTCTTCCTTGGCGTACTTGGCGGTTCATTTTTTAATATTAAGTGCATCTTCATGGAGAATTGGTATCAGTCGTCAGAATTGAAAAGTAAACCTTAAGTTGTAGGGTGCGTTAAAGCCAGAGTACGGCACCAACTTTTGTGATGCCCTGCGGCAAGTTCTTACTCTCTCAGACTTTCAAATCATTACATAGCCGTAACACATCCTAGTTAAATATTTACTTTATAAATGACCTCTCACAATTCAAAAGTAAAATTTGCTCTGTGTCTGGCTTTTAGGCAAGAGTATTGTACTTCATTTACTTGGAATGTGGTGTATCAAAGTCGTTGGGGTCCATGTCAACAGGAAATAAAAAAATTTCCCGATTTGAGAGCAATGCCTCATAACAAAGCTTTATTGCCTTGTTCAAGGTACAAAATTTGATTGGAATCCATCTGCCGTCGAAGAAAAAGTAGACAACAACTCGGGTCGCTGTGTACTCTTCCAACGGGAGTGGAATTTGCCACGGTGACAACACAAGATAAAACTTATCTATTATGTACTAATAAGTACTAATAGTTTGCGGTTGCAGAAAGTTATTGCAACAGTCGCAAGTAAGATTTTTTATGGTTTATCTCAGGTTTATCTCAACTGTATTGGAGCAGGTCCTGACGATTCTCGCACAACTAATTTCGTCTGAAGAACCTTATGCCGATTTTCATTTAAGTCGAACACACCGCTCATCACGAAATGCGGTATTTTATCTGTGGTGGCAGTAGCAGTTTTGTGTAAATCCCTATCAGCGATTGAAATAGCAAGAAGCAGTTCAGCGGCGATCGCCCCTTTTTCAATAAGTGGTTGCTGGATTGTCGTCAGAGATAGTCACATCTGAGATGCCAATGGAATATCATCGAAACCAACAATCAATAAATCTTTTGGAACAGACAAACCAAGATGTTCTGCGGCACGTAAAGCGGCAAAAATTTAAGCAACCATAACATTAACCCCAAAATCATGTTTTTTCGATTGGTAAAGCGTTTGCTTCGGCGTAGAACCAGAATCTGGACCATCAAGCCAAATCAATTGAATAATAGAGTAAAATCGCCACAATCAAACCATCCAGCTTGGATTGGAGTGGCGATCGCATTCTATGCCTTTATCGGCATTGGCATTGCCGAGGGAGGTCTGGGAGTGCTGCTGCCCTCAATCCTGTCCACCTATCACCTCACTCCTGCAACCGTTACATTCTTGTTTATTAGCCAAATCCTGGGTTATGTCGTTGCTGCATTAACCAGTAGCCTAATCAGCAGCCGACTGGGACTTGCCTGGATGCTTTTGTTCGCCTCGGTCACGCTTACGAGTGCGCTGATCATCTACGCGGTTACCGCTTACTGGTTTGTCATGGTTGCCACTGGAACACTGCTGGGTCTTGGAATCGGATTGATTGATGCTGGTATTAACGCTTACATCGTTAATGACCAACGCAATGCTAATCTGATTGGTGTGTTGCATGCCTTCTATGGGATTGGTGCATTACTCGGACCTGCTGTAGCCACCACGCTTCTTTTGCTAGGGCTTGGCTGGCGACTCATCTACCTGGTGTTTGCTAGTGTTGTAGGACTGCTAGTTGCAGGAGTTTTTTGGACTATTGTGCATCACTACGTTCCCATGACCGTGCGACTTACAGCATCCGATACGAATGCTTGGGCAAACCTGCGTTTAGCCCTGAGGGCACCAGTAGTCCTGATGACAGGGCTTTTACTACTAGTTGACGTAGGTGCGGAAGCGTCTTTGAGTAACTGGGCTTACACAGTTCAACACATTGGTCGTGGCACACCGGAAGTAGTTGCAGGTTACAGCATCAGTGCTTACTGGTTGGGGTTGGTAATTGGACGCTTCAGCCTTGGGCGATTCATGCAGCGATTCGGTACAGTTCGCACAGTTGATATTTCCCTGGCATTGCTAACAGGTGGTTTAATGATGTGGTGGTTATTACCAAATCAATTGTTGAGCTTGCCTTGCATTGGTTTTGCCTTGGGAACCATCTTTCCAGCAACAATCTGGTTAGTGCCACAGCGCGTACCTACCCAGCTGGTACCAGCAACAATCGGGTTTGTAACGAGCGTTGCCAGTTTAGGTGCAGCCACTGTACCAACTGCTGCTGGTTGGGTAGCAGCTCGTGCTGGTTTGGAGACTATTCCAGCCTTAATGGTGCCATTGGTAATTCTTATGGCTGTTCTGCATCGGTGGTTGGTGCGGCATAGTTTGAAATCCGGAAAAACTTGATCGCGCAATGTATTTATAAAATGTATTTTCTGGAAACTTATCTTTACGGCGTCTTTATGAAAGATTTAAAATTCTTTCCCCATTACGATTAACGAATAAATAACATTAAGAAAACCGCTCATTTACTTTTTGTTAATTCCTCTTGTTTAACCGTCTAGCAGTAGCTAATGGTTCACTTCTCAATTAATAAAAAGACAAAAAACATGGGTCATTATGAAGAGACGCAAAATTTTTAGCCAATTATCTAACCTAGATAAATCAGTACTTCCCGGAGATTTTATCCTAGTCATTCTTAGCATCTTAGTGGTGCTAGTAGCTACACTGTTTCCCTTTAATTTCTCCTTTCCAGATACTTTTTCACTACCAGAACTTGTTGCCAGTTTTGACAACTCGAGTTTTTTTAAAGACCAGGTAAACAATGTTTTGTTGTTTGCTCCTTTAGGTTTCGGTTTTGCCAGTCTCTTAGAGAGAATAAGGGTGAAACCGGGGATTCAATGCTTAGCAGTTCTACTTGTGAGTGCAGGCTTATCATTCACAGTTGAAGCATTGCAAGTTTTTCTACCTTCAAGAACACCTACTCCTGCCGATATTTTTAACAATACGATAGGTGGATTGGTAGGTTTAATCTGCTTTTATTTCTGGAACTCACAAAGTTTTATCTATACTTTAATACATAGAGAAAATAGTAGATCTAGCAACTCGATCAAAAAACTAACTTTATTTTTTGTTGGATACATACTCATCTCATTTTTGATTTCAATTGCCTGGCAACATACAACTAATTTGAGCAATTGGTCTTTGAACTATCCACTTTTGATAGGTAATGAGCAAACTGGTGGTAGATCTTGGCAGGGATATGTTTCAGAAGTTTCTATTGCTGACAGAGCAATTTCTAAAAATGAAGTTTCACAAGTATTGAATAACCAAAATGACTCGAAGATTATCGGAAAGTCTTTGGTAGCTTCCTATGACTTAACTGGTAAAGGAAGTTATCAGGATCGTACTGGTCAACTTCCTGAACTATTGTCGCAAGGACAACCACCGGAGAAAGATGAAAAAGGTGTTGCTTTGAGTCCTAACCATTGGTTAAAAACAAAAGAACCTGCCACTTTCTTGAGTGAAAGGATACGTGAAACTTCTCAATTTACAATCATCACTACCGTTACTACTGCTGATACAGATCAGACTGGACCTGCACGCATAGTCTCACTTTCAGGTGATTCTCTTCATCGCAATTTTACATTGGGACAGCAGGGAAGCGACCTAGACTTACGAATACGAACACCGATCACTGGAGCAAACGGAGCAGACACAAAATTAAGTATCCCTGGTATTTTTGCAGATACTCGCCCCCATCAGATAGTCATCACTTATTCTGGGGCGACTATCCAAGTTTACGTGGATAAATCACAAAATGCCTATTCTTTGAATCTGCTGGAATTGGTTCCGAAAGACCAGAAAATTTTTTACTATGGACTGACTTTTATCCCTCTAGGGCTTTGCTTAGCGCTTTTAACGACTCTTGCCAAAAGAAAGTTAACTTTTAATAAATTATTGCTTGCTAGCGGAATATTATTACCTTCTCTGATACTAGAAAGTATTTTGGTAAATGATAGCGGCAAAAGTCTCAGCCTGAAAAGCCTGTTACTGGGTATATTATTTACAGCCGGGACGACACTAATTTTGAGATGGCGGGCTTCGATGGTGCTGAGAAAAGCAGCCCTAAACAAGTTATAAAGTCAAGTTAAAGATGTCTAATTGTTGGGCGATCTGGGCGATTGCGCAAAGCGCAGTGCCCCTTGGGCGATCGCCCAACACAAACAATAGACTTCCTGCATTCATTCCAAAAAAAAAGAATAATTAACCACAGATGGATAATAAATAAAAGTTTTTCCTCTGTCTTCCCCCCTCAAGAGGGGGTGGACACAGATGGAATCAAAGAGATGCAATCTTGTCTAATGATATTTATGGACTTTCTGAAGAGAAAATTTCCATTGTGTTCTCCTCTACTAGAGATTCCGGTGTTTGAATTATAAATGGCAAGTCAGCTCCTGTAAGACCCCGTTTGATACGTTCTGGTGTTTCTGAAAAAACCACAAATAGAGGATATATAATATTCGTCCCCTCACTAAGTATATGTGTGTAGCGCTTAGGCATAACCCACTCATAGTCCTTGTCTAGCCAAACCTGTGTTTGTCGCCAACGTCCCAAAAAGTCAGAAAAATCTTCATGGGGACGATGAATAAAAATCAGAATTTCAGGAGATGTTTTGATTTTCCACTCTGGATCACACATCAAAATTGCCAAATCACAGGGTAAGCGATTTGCTTCTGCTACTGTAGTTACGCCAGAACGAAGACGGGCTATTGGAAGTGGAATCGTGATCACGCTTTCATCTGGACGGCGCAAGCTAGGGATCATTTCCAGATAGGGACGGTGCTGCTTCAACAGGGCGATCGCACTTAGGGAATTGCTGTACTCTGCTAAGCAAGCTTCGTAATGCGATTTTTGCACAGGCATAGATAAAAAAATTCAAAATTCAAAATTCAAAATTATCGGATTGATATAGTCTTTAGAAAACTTATAAATTATGAATGATGAAAATTTTTCTTCATCATTCATAATTTTTCTTTGGCTATCCCAAGGTATCGAAGACCTTGAACATAGGCAGGTACATCGACAGTAAAATTGTACCTACCATCCCTCCCAAAACCACAATCATTACTGGTTCCAAAATGCTGGTTAGTGCTTTGACTGTCTGTTCGACTTCATCTTCATAAAAATCGGCAATTTTCATCAACATACTATCTAATTCACCAGTTTCCTCGCCGATACTAATCATTTGAATCGCCATAGAAGGAAAAACTTTTTCTTTTTGCAAGGCAAGGCTAATCATACCTCCTTGTTGAATTTCTGCACGCGCTGCATCGATGGCGTTGGCAATTACCTGATTTCCTGATGTTTCCCGCACAATTTCTAAGCAAGTGAGAATTGGCACACCTGAACGAGTTAAAGAACCAAACGTGCGGCTAAAACGGGCAACTGATGATTTTTGGATTAAGTCACCAAACAACGGCATTTTTAGATAAAGGCGGTCTATAGTTTCACGTCCAGCCGGAGTTTTATAGTACTGTCTATAAGCAATTGCTGCTGCAATCACAATACCAATGACAAGCAACAGCCGCCAACTTCTCAAAATTTCACTTATCCATAACATAAACTGCGTTAGAGGAGGCAATGTAGTTCCTAATTCTTTAAAAATATTTGCAAAAATAGGGATGAGAAAAACGGTCATCCCGATAAAAATGGCAACTGCCAAAAATCCTACAACAACTGGATAAGCCAGTGCTGATTTAATTTGATTTTGTAATCGAGCAACATCTTCTAACAATTTGGCTAAACGATTTAGTACTTCGTCCAAAACACCGCCAACTTCGCCAGCCTCAACCATGCTGACATACAAATTATCAAAGCAATCAGGATATTTCCGCATTGCCTCAGAAAGATTAATTCCACTTTGGACATCAGCACTAATGCCCAAAAGAGCTTGTTTCAGTTTAGGGTTGCTACACTGCTCAGATAACACACCCAAACTTCTGACAATTGCCACTCCCGCATTTACCAAAGCAGCAAATTGACGAGAAAACACGGCTTTATCCTTCACTGAAACGTTCGTAAATTTGGTTTTAAGTTGTTTGAAATTAAAGCGTTGAGGTTGTTTTTTCAGGTCTTGGACTACGTAACCTCGCTGTCTAAGATTAATACGGGCTTGAGCCAAGGAATCAGCTCTAATTTTTTCTATTTTCGGTTTTCCTTGCGAGTCCCTAACACGGGCAATAAATGTTGGCATGGTCTAAAAAATGAAAAGAGCGGATTGGTCATTAAATCTCTTGCAAAAGTCAATTTTATGAAAATTAAACCACAGATGAACACAGATGGACATAGATAAATTATCTGCGTGCATCTGTGTGGTGCTTATAAATATCTATCAATCATACTTTTACAAGAAGTCTACTCAGATTGTTTCAGTCAAATCTGAATATTAAAAAGTATTTTTAATAGTTTTATGCGTTTTGACTTGAACTTTTTAATGTGGTTTTACAGCTAGTCCTGGTCTTGCGCCTGCTGGTTGTGTACCACCGATCATACGCTGAATTTCATCTGGTCTAGAAGTTTTAGACATTGCCGCTTCCAAGGAGATAACTCCTGCTTTATATAAATCTGCTAAAACCTTCTCTAAAGTTTGCATCCCGAATTTTGCGCCAGTCTGGATAGCGGAATAAATTTGAGATGTTTTTCCTTCACGAATCAAGTTAGAAATAGCAGGAGTCACAACCATAATTTCTTGAGCCATCACTCGACCAAACTCTTCTGAGTTGGGATTTTTTCTCGGAACCAAAGTTTGGCTCAGGACTGCTACCAGTGAATTAGATAACTGCACTCGCACTTGAGTTTGTTTTTCTGGGGGGAAAACGTCGATAATTCTGTCTACAGTCTGTGCTGCTGAACTGGTGTGCAAAGTACCAAACACTAAGTGTCCTGTTTCCGCAGCGGAAATAGCCAACGAAATTGTTTCCAAATCGCGCATTTCCCCTACCAAAATGATATCTGGGTCTTCCCGCAGCGCTGATTTCAGAGCATTAGCAAAGCTTTTTGTATCCTCACCAAGTTGCCTTTGGTGGATGACACTTTTAATAGGTTCGTAAACAAATTCAATCGGGTCTTCTACTGTTAAAATATGCTCTGCACGGGTGCGGTTAATTAAGTCAATCATTGCCGCTAGGGTTGTTGTTTTACCAGAACCCGTGGGACCTGTCACCAAAATTAATCCCCTTGGTTTTTCTGACATTTCCCGCACAACATCTGGCAAACCTAATTTTTCAAAGTTAGGAATCTTAGAACTTAATGCCCGTAAACATGCGGCGTAAGTACCACGTTCTTTGTAAACATTGACCCGAAAACGAGCTAATCCTTTGACGCCATAAGAACAATCTAGCTCCCAGTTTTGCTCTAAGGTTTGACGCTGAGAGTTGTTGAGCATACTAAAAATTAGGGTTTGGCATTGATCTGCTGATAACGGTTGATCGCCAATGGGTGTGAGTTTACCACTCACGCGGAAGTAGGGAGGCAAACCTGCGGATAAGTGCAAATCCGAACCGCCCATTTCAATCAAGTGCTTCATTAAATTTTCAATTATCATTTCTATCTTTGTGATTCCTGTTTGAAAATTCCTTTTGCAAACTTATTTGTTCTTAGAAGAAGACAAATGACTAATCTTGAAATCGTGGTGTCATGCAGTAAGGACAATCCAGCCATTCGAGCTGCAATCCAGCTTGACAAGTTCGGCACGTAAGACTACTCTTGCGTTTGGCTTTTAACTCTGCTTCCAAACCTGTATCACTGAACGTTACCCGTTCTACTTCTTCTAGGGTGGTATCGCCTTGACGTACTAAATCCAAGCTGTAAGCCAGTAAGGTTTTCATCCCTTCTTCCACCGCCACTTCTTTGATGCGTTCTGTTGGTGCATCTTGGGTGATCAGGGTTTGCAGGTTTTCGGTGAGTCGCATGACTTCATAAACACCACAACGTCCTCTGTAGCCAACGCCATTACATTCTGGGCAAAGCTGATTGTTTGCCTTGGCTTCTTGAATTTGCTCTGAAATGAGAGTATTAGCTTTGTAAAAAGTGACACCTGCTTCTTGAGAAGCTGATAGACCGTAGCGAGCGAGTTCCTCTAAAGTGGGAGTGTAGGGAATGCGACAATTGGAACAAACACGCCGTACTAGGCGCTGTGCCAACACGCCAATCAGAGAACTGGAAATCATGAAAGACTCAATGCCCATTTCTCCCAAACGGGCGATCGCCCCTGGAGCATCATTAGTATGTAACGTTGTTAAAACCAAGTGACCAGTTAGTGCTGCCTCAATAGCTGTTTTTGCCGTTTCCTTGTCTCGCGTCTCACCTACCAAAAGCACATCAGGATCTTGCCGCAAAAAGGCTCGCAAAGTCGTTGCAAAATCTAGCCCTTTTTCCCGAATCACCTGCACCTGAGTAATTCCAGGTAAACTGTACTCAATAGGGTCTTCAACCGTACAGATGTTAATGCCTGGAGAGTTCCGTTCTGACAAAGCCGAATACAGCGTTGTTGTTTTACCAGAACCTGTCGGTCCGGTTACTAGAATTAGACCAAAGGGACGGCTAACCATCTCCTGGACAATTTGCAAAGTTTCTGGATCAGTAATTAACTTATCTAATCCTAGTTGGGTTGCAGAATTATCCAAAATCCGCAGTGCAACCTTTTCACCGTAGCGACTGGGCAAGGTACTGACGCGGAAGTCCACCTTGCGTCCCTCAAACACTCGTCTAATGCGTCCATCTTGAGGAATACGCCGTTCAGCAATATCTAAGTTAGCAATAATTTTGAAACGAGCTATGACAGCAGGAATGATTTTTTTGGGCAGGGGGTCGAAAGCCTGACGTAGCACACCATCCTTACGAAAGCGAACGCGTAAGTTGTCTTCCTGCGGTTCTACATGGATATCAGAAGCCCTCTCATGTAGTCCTCTGGCAAGGATTCTGTTAACTAAATTAATCACGGGGGCATCCTGGGCACCCTTCATCGCTGCGCCCAAGTCAGTATCCTTATCTTCAGGCGCATCATCTAAATTAAGATTTTCAATATTTTCTAAATCTTGGTTGATGTCTGTAGACTTTTCCTGTTCTAAGTTCTTTTGTTTAACAGTCAGTTCATCTAAATATTGGTTAATCAGTTGCTGGTAATCTTCTTGGGTGATCACCATCCGCTGCAAAGCCCATCCCTGCGGGCGCAAAATGCGGTTTAAATCATCGCAAGCGTCTAGGTTATCCGGATCTACCATCGCCACCAAAACAGAGGGCGGGTTTTGGTCTTCATTCTTAGCAAGTGGTACCAAGTGATAGCGACGACAGATATCCACGGGAATGAGAGTATCAATCAGTTGACCAATTTTTATTTTGCCAACTTGCCTAACTTCCAGATCAAGCGATTCAACACCGTAGAGTATTTTCAGTTCAAATAGCTGCTGCTTTTTGTGTAGCCTATATAACTCTGGCGAGAGCTGGCGTCCTGAAATTGATTCCAGCACTTGTGTCAAAGGTCTGCCAGACTTGCGGCTTTCAATCAGCGCCTGTCTCATTTGTTCGCTATTGACAAAGCCAGATTGCACCAGCTTGTTGCCGAAGGGCGAAAACTCTATTCTTGTAGTAAGAGCAGTACTGCGTCTTTGTGATGACGATTGAGTCATATGTGAGCAATTCGTTGCGGAAACCTCTGATTAGAGTATTCCCAAACTGTCAATCAGAATTGACACATATACTCAGTTAAATCAAGGCAAAAATTTCAGGATCTTCAGCATCTCTTACCTTAATCGGTCATTGATCCCACGTCTCACCCGTAAGGGGAGCGTGGGATCAATGACCGAGCGCTCAAGGCACATCCCCTGACCAATTTTCTGCGTCGTTAGAAGAGGGAATGGGGACAGTGCAATGAGAGCGCCTATCTCCGTGTTGGGTAACCTATCAACCCAGTCCTCGACAATTTGAGTGACTGTTTTATCTTTACTTGCTGCATATGACCGCAACTTGTTTAACCTACGAGTTGATATCCTTAAACTTAATCTTGAATCTTTCATAAAGGGTACACAAAAGCCACCCATTATGTTAACATAGAGAGGTGTTGACAAAGACTAAAATTCTAGTCAACCATCTGTACCTAGACAACTGAAGATATGGGGTTTTACCGGGAAGTGCGGTCTTAAATTGCTGCAATGAACCAGCCGACTACAGCCTCCGGTATGTAAAATCTTCAAGGAACGTAGGGGAATGGTTTTTTTCAATCATTCAAGTCGGGAGGGGCATTTTTCCTGACTATAAACTGCGGTAGTGGGAAACGGTTGGAGTACCACGAACGAAGTTCTGGAAAGATAAAATCTGCCAGAAGCCTACACCTACTTGTAGAGAGGTGTAGGAGTGTCACGTTCTAAGCAAACCATTGAGCAGCCTAATGGAGCGATCGCTACCGTTGCAGTTGCAGGACCACACCCCACTTCCAGAATTTTCGAGTCACAAGAGAGTTGGGCTGCTTCGACAACGCGCTCAATTAGATTCTTGGGATAGCGAGGTCTTGCTTTGTTATAAGCCTCTGCTGCGGGAGAATACCAATGTTTTCTTTGTTCGAGATCTTTGCTGGAGTAGTTGATTATTGTTTGTCTCAAGTCTTTCATAAGAAAAATGACGCGGCGGAAAGCAGATAATCTCAAACTTATTATGGCAACTGATGCCAAAACACCTACACGCCAAGCATATCAACGTATCCTGGCAGTTGCTTAATTCGTTCAATCCAACCCACTACATGGGGATAAAGTTCCAGAGAAATCTTTCCATCGGGTGCTAATGCAATGTAGGGAAAGCAAGCAACATCAGCAATTGTTGGGCGATCGCATTCCAACCAAAAACGTTCACTCAAGTGTTTGTCCAAAATTTGAAGTGTCTGATGTGCTTTCTTTTGCGCTTGCTCTAAGTCTATTTCCGCGTTCAACAAGAAATGTTTTCTGAGTGCGGCAACACCATGTTGAATTTCGTTAGCTGCAACAGACAACCACTGCACCACTTTACTCATCGGTTCTGCTTCTGTGGGCAACCAGTCTTCGCTGCCGTAACGGCGTGCCAAGTAAACTAAAATTGCTTGGGCGTCCCTAATCACCACATCGCCATCCCTAAAAACTGGCACTTGTCCTAGTGGGTTAAGTTTGAGAAATTCTTCTGTTTTGTGTTCGCCTTTATTCAAAGCGATGGGTACACGTTCATACTCCAACCCCAGCAGTGATAGCATCAGCCGTACTTTATAGCAATTCCCTGACAGTTCGACGTCGTATAGCTTAATCATGGTTTTTTCCTGTGTGTTCTTAATTTATTGAGTATTCTCAAGCACAGCAAAGAGCCGAAGATGGTATGCTTGCAAATTCAAGGTTCTCTGAGACTAGCTCGGAGTTTAGATAATACTGTACCCTTTGAGCGTGTCTTAGAGCGCCTGCCAAAGGAACTTTTGCTTGCCTCAGGGTTAGTCAAGAAAATAATTTATTATAAAAAAACACGTAACACGTACGAAAATACCGTTAAATTCCTCTAGAGACTTCACACTTGCTTTATCTGGCAAAAAACAATAACCTGTCAAATAAAGCAAGCGTCCGCTCTTTGCATCTCCTTTACCTTACGGAAAGCCGCCCTAGGAGCGTATACGCTAACGCACTCAGCATTTGTCAAAATAGATGACGGTGACCAAATAAAGGCTAAAGGATGAAGAATGAAGGATGAAATATTCCGTACTTCACTTCATACTTCCTACAATCCTACGGGAAGCCCTGCGGGTATGCCTATGGCTAACGCCACGCCTAACGGCGAACGGCACACCTGAGCGCAGAGCGCACGCTTCGCGAACGGTGAACGCAGTCGCCTAGGTCGGGAAACCCTCCTGCAGCGCTGTCTCACCGTCCTCCGGGCGTCTACACTCTTTTGCCTTGAGTTCATAACTTGATACTTTAGGTGACCGCTTTTTGTAGCTGAATTTAAGAGCTGCAAAATATGGGGATAACTGCCCAATATAGCATCTGGGAAGAGTGCAAAATGATAGACGAGCAACAGCAAAACAATACAAACCAGCCATTAGGTGAACAAACCGAGGAAAAGCAAGCAATGACTAGCGACTCTACAGCCGAAATAAATACCAACGCAACCCAAAGCGAAGTGACTGATCAAGTGTCAACTCAAGCCAATGTCTCTGGAGATACAGCTACGCAGAGTCAAGATAGTGGTGTTGCTGCAACTGAGGCTGCTGGTAATGAGTCCACAGCCAAAGAACCAGCAGTCAATCAACAAATTGAGTCTTTAAAAGCGCAGGTAGAAGAGCGTAACACTCAATATTTGCGGATTGTGGCTGATTTTGAGAATTACCGCAAACGAAATCAAAAAGAGAAAGAAGACTTGGAACAGCAGGTGAAGCGGAACACAATTACTGAATTACTGCCAATCGTCGATAATTTTGAACGGGCACGGTCGCAAATCAAACCCCAAAATGATGGGGAAATGACCATTCATAAGAGCTACCAAGGCGTTTACAAACTATTAGTTGATAGCTTAAAGCGCTTGGGTGTATCACCGATGCGTCCTGAAGGTCAACCCTTTGATCCGAACCTACACGAAGCAGTATTGCGCGAACCTACGGATGAATATCCTGAAGGAACAGTGTTAGAAGAATTAGTACGCGGATATTACTTGGGCGATCGCGTGCTGCGCCATGCAATGGTGAAGGTGGCTGCTCCAAAGGAAGATGCACCCTCTTCTGAAGAAAATCAGTCGAGCCCAGCTAACAGCTAAGCTGTAGTCGCTCGCCTTACTGACCAAAAGTGCCTGGCAAACTTGGGCGAGCATCGCATATCTAACCACAAACAAAAATAGTCCGCGAAACATCACGCCCGAAGTTGAGCAGCCTTGACCGGTGTTTGTGTAGCGCTAACACCGGATGGCGCTTAAAACTTCAAGCGAAAAGTACTCAGTAAAAATACCGATAAAAATACCGATATTTATGGGAAAAGTTATTGGGATCGACTTAGGCACTACCAACAGTTGTGTCGCGGTTCTCGAAGGTGGTCAACCAATTGTCATTGCTAATTCAGAAGGCGGACGAACGACACCTAGTATTGTGGGATTTGCTAAAGGCAGTGAACGCTTAATCGGTCAACTGGCAAAGCGTCAAGCTGTCACCAACGCCGAAAACACAATTTTCAGCATCAAGCGATTTATCGGTCGTCGCTGGGATGACACCGCAGTTGAACGCGATCGTGTACCTTACACCTGTGTCAAAGGTCGAGACGATACTGTTGATGTCGAGATTCGTGGACATCACTACACACCACAAGAAATCTCCGCCATGATCCTACAAAAACTAAAACAGGATGGGGAAAACTTCTTGGGTGAACCTGTGACTCAGGTAGTGATCACAGTACCAGCATATTTTACAGATGGTCAAAGACAAGCAACTAAAGACGCTGGCACTATTGCCGGACTAGAAGTTTTAAGGATTATCAATGAACCAACTGCAGCGGCTTTAGCGTTTGGGTTGGACAAGCTTGAGCAAGAGCAGCTCGTTCTGGTATTTGACTTGGGAGGCGGTACTTTCGATGTCTCCATCCTACAACTTGGAGATGGAGTGTTTGAAGTTAAGGCGACTGGTGGTAACAACCACCTGGGTGGGGACGATTTTGATAACTGTATCGTACGCTGGATGATGGAACGTTTCCAGCAGGAACAGAAAGTTGACCTGTCTCAGGACAAAATGGCTTTGCAACGCTTACGGGAAGCAGCGGAAAAAGCAAAAATTGAACTTTCCAGTATGCTCAGTACTTCAATTAACTTGCCTTTCATTACCGCTGATGAAACCGGTCCCAAGCATCTGGAGATGGAACTCAGCCGCGCCAAATTTGAAGAGTTAACGGCACATCTGGTGGAAGCCACCATTGAACCGATGACTCAAGCGCTGAAAGACGCGGAACTCAAACCACAAGATATCGACCGGATTATTTTGGTGGGCGGTTCCACTCGCATTCCTGCGGTGCAAAATGCCTTGATCAAATTTTTTAATGGCAAAACTCCAGATCGCTCTGTCAGCCCCGACGAAGCAGTGGCACTAGGCGCAGCTATCCAAGCTGGGGTGCTGGGTGGTGAAGTTGATAATTTGCTTTTGTTAGATGTCACGCCCTTGTCTTTAGGTATTGAAACTTTGGGAGAAGTGTTCACCAAAATTATCGAACGTAACACCACAATTCCAACCAGTAAGTCCCAAGTCTTTTCCACAGCAGTCGATGGGCAAAACTCAGTGGAAATTCACGTCCTTCAAGGTGAACGGGCAATGGCACGAGACAACAAGAGTTTGGGTAAATTTCTTCTGGCGGGAATTCCGCCGACTCCTCGTGGTGTACCGCAAATTGAAGTCTCTTTTGAAATTGATGTCAATGGCATTCTCAAAGTTTCAGCACAAGACAAAGGCACTCTTCGAGAACAAAGTATTCGGATTACCAATACAGGTGGCTTGAGTGCCAACGAAGTCGAAAGAATGCGGCAACAAGCCGAAATGTTTGCCGAACAAGACAAAAGACGCATACAACTGGTTGAACTCAAAAACCAGACGGATAATCTGTTATACAGTTACGAATCGACATTAAAGAACAATGGCAACTTGATTAGCGACGAGATGAGAGCTTTGGCAAATGAAAAAATGGCACTGCTACAAGCAGCAATGACCGATGAAACTATTTCCCTAGCAGAATTTAAGCAACGCTTAGATGACTTCCAGCAAAGTTTGTTTGCCATTGGCTCCCAGGTGTATAACCGCGTTAATAGGCACGATCAAATGACTGAAGCTTTAGATACTTTATTGACCTCAGAAGCAGCCGCGCCAGTGAATGGAACGCTAACACCACAATTTAACTTTGATTTTGATGACGAAAATACCACGCAGGTTGATTATGAAGTGATAGACTAAGGAAATTATGAATTATGAATTATAAATTCTCAAAAGGTAATTCTTGATTTAGCACTGAGCATCATAATATCACTCGTAATAACACTGAATTGTTAGCCGGAGGTTTATACTTCCGGCTAAATAATGTTACAGTACAAATGCAATTTCATGATGTCTGTGGGGTTTTCCACACTTTTTTGTGCGGGTAGCCTATCTGTAAAATGAGCGGAGTTTTTGCCATCTACATAGCACAATTGTAAAAGATGCTTTTGTCGTCTACCACGAGGAAAGTACCTGTTGCAATTATTCAGTGCGGAGCAATCAGTGCTGATGTGCGAGTAAAAATTTTTCTGGTTTCAATTTAGTCTTTGATTTCAAAACTAATTCCAGATTTTTTTACTGGGCAACACCACTCGCCTGCCACTTTGTAGAACGGCCAGAAGTGCTATGCTCCTCGCCGTGAGAGCAGGAAACCCTCTCTGAAGCTGTGGGTCTACAACTCTAGGCAACCTTCTTCAGAGGAAAACATCCTCAGCATTCAGATTTGAAGACTGTTATGGTGATTTTTGTAAAGGGTAAAAGGTAAAATAATTTAGTATTAATAAAACTTAACCATTGCCTTCTGCCTTCTGCCTTGACAAACTTCTGAGCTCACTTTCCACAAGACGCGCATAGCGCGGCTTTTCGTTAGAGTGGAGCTAACGCGCTTCGGCAATAAGCCGCTGCTGCTGTTGTTCTCTGTGCATAGCCGCTTTCTACCTTTTAACTTTCACCTTTGCTATATGGCTCGCGATTATTATGAAATTCTAGGTGTCTCTCGTGACGCCGACAAAGAAGAAATCAAACACGCCTACCGCCGCTTAGCCCGGAAGTATCACCCAGACGTGAACAAAGAACCGGGAGCTGAAGAGCGCTTTAAAGAAATAAACCGTGCTTATGAAGTGCTTAGCGAACCGGAAGTTCGCGCTCGTTACGATCGCTTTGGTGAAGCTGCTGTAAATGGTGGAGCTGGTGTAGGCTACCAAGATATCGGCGACATGGGTGGCTTTGCTGATATTTTTGAAAGCATTTTCAGCGGTTTTGCTGGCGGTATGGGTGGGACAACGCAAAGACGGCGTAGTGGACCAGTGCGGGGCGATGACCTGCGGCTAGACCTAAAGCTAGACTTTCGGGAAGCAGTATTTGGCGGTGAAAAAGAAATTCGCATTTCTCATTTAGAGACTTGTGAAATCTGTAGCGGATCTGGAGCAAAACCAGGTACTCGCCCCCGCACTTGTTCGACTTGTACTGGAACAGGTCAAGTACGTCGCGTCACTAGAACGCCCTTTGGCAGCTTCACGCAAGTTTCGACTTGTCCCACCTGTAATGCTACAGGAATGGTCATAGAAGACAAATGTGATACTTGTGACGGTAAGGGTGCAAAACAAGTCACGAAGAAACTGAAAATTTCCATTCCACCTGGGGTAGACAACGGCACACGCTTACGAATCTCCTCAGAAGGAGATGCGGGTCAACGCAGTGGTCCTCCAGGAGATTTATACGTTTACTTATTTGTGAATGAGGATGAGGAATTCCATCGGGATGGCATCAACATTCTCTCAGAAATCAAAATTAGCTACCTGCAAGCGATTTTAGGCTGCCGCTTAGAGGTAAATACGGTAGATGGACCAGAGGAATTGTTAATTCCACCTGGAACTCAGCCAAATACTGTGATGAAAATGGAAAATCGTGGTGTACCACGCTTGGGTAATCCTGTCAGCCGTGGCGACCACATGATTACTGTGTTAATTGATATTCCCAGCAAGTTAACCACTGAGGAACGTGAACTACTGGAGAAGCTCGCTAAAATTAAAGGAGATCGCACAGGTAAAGGTGGTCTAGAAGGATTTTTGGGAAACTTTTTTCACCAACGATGAGTCTATCTGCCCTCTCAACTCCTAATGCTCAACTCGATTTGCGCGGCACCCCTTGCCCGATAAACTTTGTACGGACAAAACTCCGTTTGGAGCAAATGCAACCGGGAGAGTTACTAGAAGTCTGGCTAGATCCTGGGGAGCCGATTGAGCAGGTTCCTGATAGTTTGACAATGGCGGGGTATCAGGTAGAGCAAATCACAGACTGCGTTGGTTATTTTTCTTTGCGAGTCCGCTGTCCCGATAGTGCCTCATGACAGGGGAAGGACTAGAAACTACTGACCAGTTAATAGGCACGGTCTTAGCCGTGCAAGCTAATTTTTATCGAGTACAGCTAGATGCAGGGGAGCAGAGGAGCCTGGGAGCAGAGGAGATTAAACCTCCAAATTCCCCCCTGCGCCTTATCCTGCTGTGTACCCGTAGAAGCCGATTGAAAAAAATCGGGCAACAAGTTATGGTGGGCGATCGCGTAGTCGTGGAAGAACCAGATTGGGCTGGCGGACGAGGAGCGATCGCGTCCGTTTTACCCCGTCAAAGTCAATTGGATCGTCCGGCGATCGCCAACGTGAACCAAATTCTGTTAGTTTTTGCCGTCGCCGATCCGCCTTTGGAACCATACCAACTCAGCCGATTTTTGGTAAAAGCTGAGTCTACCGATATAGATGTAATCTTATGCCTAAATAAGTGCGATTTAATCTCAAAAGAACAACAGGCAGAAATTTATCAGCAGTTGGGAAATTGGGGCTACCAACCAATATTTATTAGTGTTGGTCAAGGTATAAATATTGACGAACTAGCAGACAAGCTCAAAGATCAGATTACGGTGATTGCTGGACCTTCCGGGGTTGGCAAGTCCAGCCTCATCAATGGACTGATTCCCAATGCTAACTTACGAGTCGGAGAGATTTCTGGCAAACTAGCAAGGGGTCGGCACACTACTCGTCACGTAGAATTATTTGAATTGCCTACCGGGGGTTTACTCGCAGATACTCCGGGATTTAACCAACCTGACCTTGATTCTCCTCCAGAAGAATTAGCAAGTTATTTTCCAGAAGCAAGGCAGAGATTAGCGGTTGGTAGCTGTCGTTTTAGTGATTGTTTCCACCGAGACGAACCGGAGTGTGTCGTTCGGGGAGAATGGGAACGATATCAACATTACTTAGATTTCTTGAGAGAAGCGATTGAGCGCCAGACTCACCAGAACCAGCAGACAGATCCTGAATCCACTCTCAAAGTGAAAAGCAAAGGTAAGGGACAAACTCAGTACGAACCGAAGCTGGAATCTAAAAAATATCGTCGTAGTTCCCGCAGGACGCAGTTGCAGGAGTTGCAACACTTGTATCAAGAGAGTGAAGAATCATAGCCGATGTTGTGTTAGTGGGGGCAATGTCTCTTAACCACCATAAAGTCTTAAAATAATCTTAAATCTACCAAATCCCCAACCTTCAATTAATAGGTAACACCCCGGAACTATTTATTATGGCTATCGGCTACGTTGCGCTTGTACTCCACGCACACCTGCCCTTCGTTCGTCACCCAGAAAGTGACTATGTGCTGGAAGAAGAATGGCTTTATGAAGCCATCACTGAAACTTACATTCCCTTGCTACGAGTCTTTGAAGGCTTAAAGCGAGACGGCGTTGATTTTAAAATCACGATGAGTATGACACCACCTCTTGTGTCGATGCTCCGTGATCCTTTGCTGCAAGAACGCTACGACGCCCACTTAGCCAAGCTAGAAGAACTTATACAACTAGAACTCGAACATAATGCGCACAATGGTCATATCAAGTATTTAGCCGAGCATTACGCCAGTGAGTTTAAGGCGATACGAGAAGTTTGGGAAAGCTACAAAGGGGACTTAGTAACAGCTTTTAAGCAGTTTCAAGATACTAATAATGTAGAAATCATCACCTGCGGTGCCACCCACGGCTACCTACCGCTGATGAAAATGTACCCGCAGGCTGTGTGGGCACAGATTAAGGTAGCGTGCGAACACTACGAGGAAACTTTTGGACAGCCACCCAGAGGTATTTGGTTGCCAGAATGCGCCTACTACGAAGGTGTAGATCGAATGTTAGCCGATGCAGGGTTGCGCTACTTCCTCACTGATGGACATGGCATTCTTTATGCCCGTCCTCGTCCGCGATTTGGCGGCTATGCCCCAATTTTTACAGAAAGTGGTGTCGCTGTCTTTGGTCGAGATCATGAATCTTCACAGCAGGTGTGGTCTTCTGAGGTAGGCTATCCTGGTGCGCCGGAATACCGGGAATTTTATAAAGACTTGGGCTGGGAAGCTGAATATGAATACATCAAGCCCTACATCATGCCCAACGGTCAGCGGAAAAATACGGGCATTAAGTATCACAAAATTACTGGACGCGGTTTAGGGTTAGGAGATAAGGCGCTCTACGACCCCTACTGGGCAAGGGAAAAAACTGCGGAACACGCTGCTAATTTTATGTATAATAGAGAACAGCAAGCTGGACATCTCTATGGTATAATGCATCGTCCGCCGATTATTGTTTCTCCCTACGATGCAGAGTTATTTGGACATTGGTGGTACGAGGGTCCCTGGTTCATCGATTACCTGTTCCGCAAGTCCTGGTTTGACCAAAAGACTTATGCAATGACCCACTTGGCAGATTATCTGCGGGCGGAACCAACTCAGCAAGTCTGCCGTCCTTCGCAATCGAGTTGGGGTTATAAAGGATTTCACGAGTATTGGTTGAACGAAACAAATGCGTGGATTTACCCACATCTGCATAAAGCAGCAGAACGGATGATTGAAATATCAAAGCGGGAACCAGCGGATGAGTTGGAATGGAAAGCGTTGAACCAAGCGGCGCGGGAATTGTTGTTGGCGCAATCTTCCGACTGGGCATTTATTATGCGAACGGGAACGATGGTACCTTATGCTGTTAGAAGGACGCGATCGCACCTCATGCGTTTCAACAAGCTTTACGAAGACGTTAAAATCGGCAAAATCGATAGTGGTTGGCTGGAAAAAGTTGAGTTGATGGACAATATTTTCCCTAATATCAACTACCGAGTGTATCGACCGTTGTAATTATAGGGGTTTTGACTTAGCTCAAATACGCCAAGAACCTCACCCCACTGGCACCGAGAGGAGTTGCGGGTGAGGTGCTTTGGTATTAGGGTATTGCAACAAATAAATTATCCATCTTGTGGGGTGGGCGTCCCCGCCCGCCCAGTTAATAGGACGGGCTAGAAGCCCATCCCACAAGAAAAAGTTGGATATTTTTTAATTTGGGAGTCCCTTATAGGGTATCTGGGTCAATGTTCAATTCTCTAAGTTTAGCGGCTAAGCGTTGCGCTTTCTCTTCAGCAGCTTGTCGTGCTGCTGCTTCTTCCTCATAGCTTAGCAGTGTTTGACCTGTCGCTGGGTCGTAGAAGCGCATTTCTCCTGATTGAATTCGCAACTCTAAACCCAAGACTTCACTGGATAAGGATACTGTACCATCTGGCAGAGTACTGGTAGGAACTGGGAAATAATTTCCATCGACTAAGCGCAAACCTTGGAGTTGGGGAGTGAGATAATCTCCTGTGGGGTCATACTGATAATATTCGCGAACTCCCAAAAAGGCGTAAATTCCTTTTTTTGCACCTTGGTCTTTTGTACGAGTTGCTTTTGAGGTAATCTCTAAAACAAAATCAGGTGTTTTATTATTTTCTTCCCAAGTTTTATAAGAGCGTCTATCACGATTGTCTACTCCAAAGACCACAAATATATCTGGTGCTACAACTGATTCTGGATTACCCTGTTCGTAGTAAATAAATAAATTGCCAGCAACATATACATCAGAACGGTTTTGGAAATATAGCCGTAGCGCGTTTCTTGCATAAGTTAAGTAACTGCACTGGATATCTCCTTCAGCCATCGGCTTACCGTCCTCATCTGGGTATTCAATTGGAGTAATGGGGAAATACTCTACTGCGGCTGTCATTGGCAATCCCTCAACTCATTAGGAGCTTAGGTTATATACTATCGCTCAGAATCCCGTCCCCATGACTGGGAGGCTGGGAAATCACGAGGAATTCCAAATCCTTTATCCGAGAAAAATAGGACTTACGCAACTGTTTGGATAACAGCTAGTTTGCTCGAATTAGTTTTTACAACAGGGGTTGTGAATACAGGGTTAGACGCACTTGCTTTTGGCTCTTTATTTACTTGGGCGTGGCTAGAATTATTTCAAGGCGTTAATTATTTTCGTAGAGCGCTAGGTCTTGGTGTGCTTATTGGTGTTATCGCGTCAAGAACTTTGGGTATTGATGTACTTGGCTCTTTCGCTCTTTGATTCGAGGGGCGATCGCGCAGTCCCAGATGAAGGTGTGCGATCGCTATGAAGCGCATAACAAAGGCGATCGCTTTCCCGCCAAGAAGCTGCGATTGCGATTCGGGGCAGTGGCGGAGCCAATCGCCCTTTGGGCGGCTCCAGAGGAGCATCGCCACGCTCATTCTCTGTCATAAAGGTGCCACGCAAAGCGGTTTTGTACCGCAAAAAAAAACAGGCATTTTGCCTGTCTTATAACTCACAAATTGGCTCTTAATTTAGAAATTCATTTCTGCAGCTTGTACTTTTTCAACCTGCTTCTTCTTGAGAACAAGCATAACTTGAGCCAACATGACAAGTGCGACAAATGCAATCAACCATTGAACTCTGCTGGCATCTTGTAGCACGATTTCCCCATCATCTTGACCGAATCCACCAACGTTTGGATTGTTGGTCAAAGGATCATCTTTCTTGACTGCTTGCCCTTCGGAAACAATCAATTCTGGTCCAACGGGAATGGTATCAACAACTGTATCCCCAGATTCTGGCTGGATGCTAACTTGATACTTGACGTTACCGTCTTCATCTTCTGTTTTGGCGATTTTGCTAACTGTACCAGTAGCAGAAGCAGCATATACTGCGTTGTTGCTCTTTTCGCCTGTTGGGTAAATTTGTCCGCGTCCCCGGTTAGCACCTAGGTGAACAGCATACTTACCAAACTGTATGTTCTTGTCCGTTGCGGGGTTGGGAGAAAGAACGGGGAAGACGATTTCCTGATATTGTTCACCAGGTAGTGGTCCGATGATAACGACGTTTTCTTTCTCTTCGCTGTAGGGTTGGTAGAACAAACCTTCGACTTCTTCTTTCCACTCCTCAGGAATGCGTTCTTCCGGAGCAATTTTGAAGCCTTCTGGTAGCATCAGCACAGCACCAACGTTTAAGCCGGTTTTGGAACCATCGGCACCCACCTGCTGCAAGCTGGTATCGTAGGGAATTTTGACCACGGCTTTAAATACCGTGTCAGGTAGAACAGACTGGGGAATTTCTACTTCGGCTGGCTTTGCTGCTAGGTGACAGTTGGCACACACAATCCGCCCTGTCGGTTCGCGAGGGGTTTCGGGGTAGGTTTGCTGTGCCCAAAAGGGATATGCTGAAGCCGCTTGAGGAAAGGCGAAATCGCTGGTGAAGAAAAATGTCACTGTAGCGATCGCTATAAGCAATGTTTTTACAACTGCTCTAGCACTGCGAGCTATACTCGCCGTTTGACAAACATTTCTCATCTCTATAAGGACAACTTGGACAACGTTCTCTGATATTAGTTATTAGTCATGCCTGATGTGTCATTAGTCAAGAGTCAAATTTCGACTCCAGACTCGGTCCTATGCACTTTAGTCCTGATTAAGCCCACCAAGGTGCTTCCCCAGTGCGGAAGTCGGTTTCACTCCATTGAGTTAGAAGAATTTTGTCTTCTTCTACTTTTGCATGACTCAAAGCCAAAGATAGCGGTGCTGGACCCCTAACAACCTTACCAGTAGCGTCGTACTGTGAACCATGACAGGGACACTTAAACTTGTTCTCTGCTGCATTCCAAGGAACAACACAACCTAAGTGGGTGCAAACAGCGTTAATACCGTAATCAGTAATCGCCTCTTTGCTATCTACCACAATATAGGTAGGGTCTCCCTTGAGTCCTTGAACCAGAACGCGATCGCCTACATTATGGCTTTCTAAAAACTTGCTAACGCTGACATTGTTGCCCAACTCGTCCTTTGCTGTTGTACCACCACCAGCACCACCAGTTGCTGGTGGAATAAAATACTTGACAACGGGATACAATGCTCCCAGTGCGACTCCGGTTACAGTTCCAAAAGTCAGAAGATTCATGAATTGACGACGCCCCATATCGGGAACGTCCACTGATTCAGAAAATTGCGCCATAACCTACGCGTTCATTGTGTATTTTGTTAACAGATTTTACAAGAGTTTCTCATGAAAAAACTCTTGTCTGAGCCAAAATGATAATACCTACAAGGATGCGAGAATGCTCTATGCAAAGATATTTCTAGCATCTTTCTTAGTAGGATTACATTTCTTTATAGTCCTATCATACTTGAGTAATGGAACTTAACATCATAACTAAATGTAAAAATATCTGAGAAAAGCTATGACGGGACAGGAATTACACCAACTATTGATTGAGAAGTGGGGACGCTCTTATGATGTCCAGTTGCGTCGGACACAGGGTAAAATATTCTTACAAGTTATGTGGAAATATTTAGAGCAAGCTTCCTTTCCATTAAGTGAGGCAGACTACCAAGAGCATCTCGAGAGTATCGCCAATTATCTTACTGGCTTGGGTTGTGAGACACAGGTGAAAAACTATATTAGAGAAACACGAGAACGCCCACGACTTGGTAAAGCTGTGAGCATGCCTTTAGATTTGGGTGAACGCGCTGCGGAATGGTTGATTGAGTAGTTGAAAGTATGAACGGCATGAGACGGGTGTAGACGCCTTAGACATTCAGCGGCGTGGTGTTAGGGCGAACGAAGCCCTTGTTGAAGGGTAGGCGAGTACCGCTGCTTTGGAAGTCAAAAGTCAAAAGTCAAAAGTCAAAAGTCAAAAGTCAAAAGTCAAAAGTCAAAAGTCAAAAAGCTTATTACGTAGGCTTTTCACTGCTTTGGAATGGTAGCTTTATTTTCGCCGCGTTGTACTAGGGCGCTAAGAAAAGAATAGAAAGAAAATTGTTATAGAATTCTTTTACCTAGAGGTACGTCTCTATCTGGCTGAATTAACACCACTTCACCATCGTCTAGTACTACGCCTAAGACAAGAACTTCAGACATAAAATCAGCGATTTGACGGGGTGGAAAGTTTGTGACAGCTAATATTAACCTGTGTGTTAAATCTTGTTTTTGATATAGTTTGGTAATTTGAGCGCTAGATTTTTTGATACCCAAATCACCAAAGTCTATCCAAAGTTTGTATGCTGGTTTGCGCGCTTCGGGAAAATCTTCTAATTTGATGATTTTACCAACACGAATTTCTACTTTTTCAAAGTCTTCATAGGAAAATTGTGTCATTTTCCTATCAGTTTAACTAAACCAATACCACCAAAGTAAAGCCCGAGCACAGCTCCTGCTAAAAGACTTTGGGTGAAGGGATCTGTTGAAGGTGTGAGAATTGCTCCTAAAATCACTGCCCCCAAAATGACGTAGCGCCAACCAGAAAGCATTTGTTTAGAAGAAACAATCCCTAAAGCACCAAGTAGCACTTGGATGATGGGGATTTGAAATGCTAATCCAGTACTAAAGAGCAGCAACAAGACAAATTCAAAATACTTGTCAATCGACCACAGTTGCTCGACTACGTCTGCACCATAGCTGATAAAGAATTTTAGAGCAGCTGGTATCAACAAAAGGTAGGCAAATATTATCCCGCCAGCAAACAGAACACTTGAGCCCAAAACCACAGGTCCGAGTAAGCGGCGTTCGCGCCGAGTCAGTCCAGGGAGGACAAACTGGATAATTTGGAATAGCACAAAAGGGCTAGACAACACTAACCCACTGTAGCCTGCGACTTTCAGGGAGACAAAGAAATATTCTCCCGGAGCCAGTTGCAGAAACTTTACTCCCTGTGCTGGCACTTCTAGCAGCTGAACAATCGGCTTAACCGCTAAAAAGCAGCCGATAACACCTACTGCTACAGCAATTAACGAGTAAAAAATTCGCTGTCGCAACTCCTCTAGGTGATCGAAAATTGACATTTCGATTTCACCAGGCAATTCATCAAGAGGATCTATAGGATCTATTTCTGGTTTTGAGTCGCCTTGTACTTCAACGTCAATACTAGGAGGAGTTGTTGTGTCTATGTCTTGTGAAGATGTCATGAGTTAGCTAGAGAGCATCACCTTTTAACCATTGTACTGGGAAGCAGGTGGATGTAGAGACGCTTTCATCTCTAGCGCCTCTGCACTCTTTAACATCACTGAAGCGGTAATTCTGGGTGTTCAGCCGAATATTTTGATACTATTTGGGAAATTTCCGGGTTGTAAAGTCTCAGGTAATTCCAGTAGTTACCAAACACCTGACGCACGTAATTTTTGGTTTCATCGAAGGGAATTGATTCTACAAATTCATCTGGGTCTTCCTTAGGGAGAATTGGCAACCATTTGCTAACGTTACCAGGACCAGCATTGTAACTAGCAATTGCGAGTAGGGAGTTATTGCCATACTGCTGATGAGTGTGATCCAAATACCAAGTCCCAAACATAATATTGTCGTTAGGGTTTTGTAAATCAATTTTTTTGGTATCGAACTGAATTTGTGGGGCAATCCATTTAGCTGTATTTGGTAGTACCTGCATTAAACCAGTCGCACCAGCTGTAGAACGAGCTTTTGTCTCAAACCGCGACTCCTGACGTATGAGGGCAGTAACGAGCAGAGGGTTTAGCTGACGTTTTTCGGACCATGTCTCAATTTCCTTAAGATAGGGGAAGGGATAACGCGCTTGCCAGTAAGTGATCTGTTTGCTTAAAGCTTGATATTCAGCTTGTTCTTGCGGCGTTTCTCGGTCTTCCAATTTAGAAATTTGATCAATTCCCTTGATATTTTCTCCTTTTGCCAGCTGCATCAAACCATCGGTAAATTCCTCTGCGACTGTTGGCTGCATTTTGTTCTGAAATTCCGTCTGCCACTGCAACCAAGCATCGCGGTCTTGACCGAGTAAGTACAATTCCTTAAAAGTTTCCGAACCCGCGGTTGGTAACGGACGCTGGATTGGGACGACCTGTGGGTTCATCTTACGCACTGTGTTGAAATTGCCAACATTCAGTCCCAAGGTTGCCGCTGCTCGCCACGAATAATAAGAGTAGGGAAAATTGCTGATTGTATACTCAAAAGCTTGTTTTGCCTCTTGGTTTTTCCCTAGTTTGCTTGCCCACTTGGCAACCCAAAAGCCGGCTCTGGGAGCCAAAATACTGTTGGGGTTATTTTTGGGAATCGGTTCTGCCCATTGCCATGCAGCTTTATAATCTTTTGCCTTCGCTTTTTGTTGTGCCATTTTCCAGCGATACTCTGCGGCTTCCTCAGAGTTGCCATACTTGGTAAGAAGGAGCTTCAGAGCTTCAGAGGCTGCTTTTTGATCTTGAGTTTGAAGAATTTTGATTTTTTCTACCAGCGCTGTACCTGCTTTGTCAGGGAATTTACTAATGACCTGGTTGAGATAAGGCAAGGCGTCTTTACGTACTGTTGCCATTTCTGCTAAACGCATCAAAGCAGTGCCAGTTTCTTTTGCATCCGGAAATGTTTTCACCAGTTGTTGATACATGACAACGGCTTCTGCTCGTTGTCCGCCTACCTGCAATCCCCGTGCAACGCGGTAATAGTTTTGGGGTGTGCGCGTGGCTTTGCCATATGCTGTCGCCGCTTTACCAAATTCACTGTTTTCCCAGTAAGCCGTACCAATAATTTCCCATTCTTCAGGTTTTAGGGTGGAGTTGTTCGCCAGCTGATCTAATACAGGAACAATTCCTAGTTGGTCATAAGCGTATTTAGCCAAGACTAACTGTAATTGCGGCTGATTGGGATTTTCCTGCAATCGCTTACGGATAATTTCCCAAGTTAGGGGATGCGAAGGAAATTCCGCGATCGCTTTGTCCTGATACTCTGGTAGGGCAATCAGATACAAAGCTTTCGCTGCTGCTGCTTGTTTGGGGTACTCTTTCACCACTTTCTGCCTCAGATCCGAGGCTTTGCCTTCTTCTCCTAGGAGTTCCTCTGCTTGCGCTTGCTTGAGCAACACATAAGGCGCAAGGAGTGGGTAATCTTTCTCTAATCCTTTTAGTAACTCAAGCGCAGGTTTAGCTTGCTTCCTTTCAATTAAGTCACTTGCTAAAAGATAACGAGCGCGATTTCGATCTGCTGATTTTGCCCCCTCCTTGAGCGCTTCTAATTTTGCAGCACGTTCTTGTGGAGATTGTGACACCAAGGCAAAAACGGGTGATTTAGCTTTGCTTTCTTCCGAAAGCTGTTCAGGCTGAATCTTCCGTGGTTTAAGCCATTGTCCTACTGATTTTCCTATTTCGGGAGCTGACACGATTGCCCCAGCTAAAAAGGCACACAGTCCTGCACCCGCAATTAGAGAAATATGCTTTGTCTGTAGCTTCTTCAGCATCGATTCCCGCTGCAAATTTCACATGAATTTCTTGCCACTTTAGCATTACTAGTGGTCAACGTCGTCAGTTTTAACTTTTGTATTTTTAATCTTGGGGATCGATGAGATGTCAATCTCAAATCCGAACTTATCATTGACAGTTTGTTAAGTTAGATAATCTTTGTCATATCTCATAAAACAAAGACATATTACTCCAACTATAAAATCCATCTTTATCAAGATAAACACTGAATTAAATTGTCTTACTGTATTTTATATAACAAATATATCATCTAAAAAATTGAGGAGAATTTTAGGAATTAAACACTTTTTATAGAAATACTAGTACAAAAACATACAATTATTTTGTCAACAATGCTGTTAATAGTTAAGTCTTTGGATGAACCTTTATTTGCATTTTTATCCCCCTAATGGAGGATGCCAGCAAGATATAAGTATCAATATCAATATATTCTTTCACCATAGTATTTTAGAAACTTTGGTGAGCGATCGCTAAGCCATATAATTTTTGGAATTATAGCGGTTCTGGTGTTGAGTGCAATACATAAGAAATAAGAACCACAGATGGACACAGATGGACACAGATGAATAATGACTTCATCCAAACGAGAAGGGCGGTATTTTCTTTACAATTGTGCTTGTTTCGTCTAAATACACACGACTACAAGAGTCCTAAGTAGCGAGTATTGAGTTCGTAGTAGAATACAGGAAACTTGGAGAAAGTTAATTTGAACTCATCGCTTAGGACTTAGCACTGAATGGGTTTTGCTTGCAATTTACTGCTGTGCTAATTTCGGAACCCGCCCCTTCAAACCGATCATCAGCTTCAAAGAAAATATTTTGACCACAGGTACTCGACGCATGATCCATAACCCGAGGCGGCGAACTACCACAACTGGCAAAATATTATTAGAAAACATTCGGTCTAACAAATCAGTGAAACCTAAAATTGTCAAGTTCTCCCGCTTACGCCAGCGTTCGTAACGTTTGAGGATTTGAATGTTACCAATATCTTCACCTTTTGCATTCGCCTCTTGCAACACTTGCGCCAAAGCAGCAACATCGCGAATGCCCAAATTTAAACCTTGTCCGCCGACAGGATGGCAATTGTGCGCTGCATCACCAACTAAAGCGAGTCGGTGGAGAACATAGCGATCGCTTTGCATGAGTTGGACTTGAAAAATAAAGCGATCGCCCAATAATTCTAACTTGCCCATCTGATTGCCATAACGCGCTTGTAATTCTGCTAAAAATTGCTCATCATCCAAAGCGCACAAAGCTTTTGCTTCTTCATGAGGGGCAGTCCAGACAATCCGGCAACGGTTTCCTGGCAAAGGTAAAATCGCAAACGGACCACTTGACTGGAATTTTTCGTATGCTGTGTTGTTGTGGGATTTTTCTGGTTTGACAAAGGCAACAATACAAGATTGCCAATATTTCCAGCCGTGGGTTTTAATTCCAGCAGCTTGACGAATACGGGAACGTGAACCATCTGCGGCTACCACTAATTTAGTGCGAACCGTCTGCATCTGGTCTGCAAATTTGATCTCTATCGTCACCACATCCTGCTGATACTCGATATTCACCACTTCTCCAGGACATAAATATGTCACATGAGAACAATCTTTGACAAACTCCTGCAAGGGATGCAACAGTGCTTGGTGTTCCGCCACGTAACCTAAATCTTGTGCGTTTATATCCCCGGTTTCCCATTCCACCACACCGGGATAATCACCATCTGAAAGACGCACACGGCGATAACTCTCAATGTTGGGCAATATTTTGTCCCAAATTCCAATTCCTTGGTAAATCAGCGCCGAAAGCATATGCACTGCGTAAGCCTGCCCTTTGGCGACTGCTGCTGATTCTACTTTTGCCTCCACCAGCAGTACGCTTAAGCCGGAATCTTTCAATGCAGAGGCTAGAGTTAAGCCAACTATCCCGCCACCGACGATAACCAAATCATAATCATATCCCCGCTTCTGTGTTGATGTTTGGGGAGCGTTAAAGGTTTGAGAAAGCTGCGCTTGCGCCATTGTTAAGATAAATTACAGGGTTTTAATTCTTATTTTGACGCAAGCAGCCGCTGGAGAGCAAGTTTCAAGCGTGTTGCATCCAAATGAAAACCGCTATAAACAAAAAAGCTCGCTGTTGATAACAGCGAGGCAAAATTTGAAGAGCATGAGGATATATACTTTTGACCGAAATGCTTTTCTGCTTCAGTCCTAGACTAACTATTGCTTATTTACCTGAAGAAGTTGGGGCAGTAGGTGTGGACTCAGTAGTAGGTGTTGTAGGTGTACCGCTTGTAGATGTTGTAGGTGTACTACCTGTAGATGTCTTGGCACTAGAATTGCTGGAGGGACGACGGGAAGTCTTTTTTCCGGTGGTAGAAGTACCAGGTTTCTTCTTTTTACCGGTGGAAGGTTTGGTAGTAGTATTACCAGGTTTGGTCATACCACCAGATGTAGTTGCACCAGGTGTAGTTGCACCAGGTGTAGTTGCACCAGGTGTAGTGGGAGAAGGCGTTTGTGCATGTACAGTAGGTGCAGTTAGGGCTACAGGAGCAGCAACAACAACAGACAGAAGTAAAGCTTTTGCGATCTTGAGCATTTGAAACTTTTATTATTCAAGAATCAACAATTCAAGTATCTCAACAAGATGTGTCATTGCCGTGTTATTGATGTGGAGTTTCTGTGTAAAATTCTGCCTTTATTTTTTCTCCAAAAATTGGTCTAGGCGACTATTTGCTAACTAGAAAATAGAAAAAACCCCGTTGGAGCTTGAGGAACGCTACGGGGTGATTTTGTGTTATTTATCTCAATGAAGAGTAATAACAATTAAAGTTTTTGTAGGGCTACTAAAAATTGTATAGGTTAACACTAACTATTTCTTCACACTGCTTTGAGTATGGGAGGCTTTGTGCTTGCCATGATGATTTTTGTGATGAGTTTTAGTGGCTTTGGTACCAGCAGCAGGCTTGGCAGCAACAGTTGTAGTCTTCGCAGGAGTAGCAGTTTTGGCTTGGACAGACGGTACGCTCAGGGCTACAGGAGCAGCAAATACCAGAGCTACGAGTACAGCTTTAGCGAAGTTGTTCATTTGAGAATTTTCATTTGAAAATCAACAATCTAACTATTTCAGAAAGTTGTGTCAGCCTCATGTTATTGATGTGGAGTTTCTGTGTAGATTTTTGCCCTGTTCATATTTCAAACGCCCAAGCCATGTTTACAGCCAATAGTTGCAAGCTGACAGCATTTTTTCATTCCAGAAATTACAAATTACATCTCCCAAGCTTTGCGCTTATCAGTACCTAATTTGTTCTAATTCCACCGCTTTTGAAAATTCTAAAATCAATTCATTTCCTTGCTCAAGCCATCACAGCCATCAGTTGTTCTGACATATCAAAATTTGCCGTAACATTTTGTACATCATCTAAACCTTCTAGGGTATCTATGAGTTTGAGAAGCGATCGCGCCTGATCTGGATCACTCACTTCTACACTATTGCTAGGAATCCAGCGCAGTTCGGCATCAGTTACCTTAAAGCCCTTTTCTTTCAGGGTTTGGCTGAGGTTCTCTAAATCAACGACTTCGGTAAACACCTCAGCAGTTTGCTCCTCAGTCATCTCATAAGACTCGGCACCACCTTCGAGAGATGCTTCTAAAAGCTGTTCTTCATCATCAACTCCCTCAACAGTACAAACGCCTTTTTGAGCAAACATCCAGCTGACGCAACCTGTTTCACCGAGATTACCACCGTTTTTACTGAAGGCAACACGTAAGTCAGCAGCAGTACGATTGCGATTATCTGTTAGGGCTTCAACGAGGATAGCAACTCCTCCAGGACCGTAACCTTCGTAACGAATCGCTTCTAAACTAGACGCACCGCCTGAGAGTGTACCTGCACCTTTGGCGATCGCCCTTTCTATATTCTCATTAGGAAGACCCGCCGCCTTTGCTTTTTCAATTGCCGTGCGAAGTTGAAAATTTCCTGTTGGATCTGGAACGCCACTTCTCGCCGCCACAATAATCGCACGGGACCACTGGGTGAAAGTCTTACCCTTTTTTGCATCGACTACTGCTTTTTGGCGCTTAATATTTGCCCATTTACTGTGTCCTGCCATATTCGGAAATTAATATGCTATCTACTCACCAGATACGATATAGCTAGATTCTAGCTTTTGCATACTCATCCTTAAGTTTCCCAAAAAATGGGAACTTAATGTTAAACCACTTGACAACGCACTCATGAAATTCATTAAAATTCCTACTTACCCTTTCCTTAGAGCAAGGTTATTGATTTTACTCATAGTGGGCATCTTGATTTTGACTGGATGTCAAGCTTTACCAGAAGGCGAGAAAACAGATCAAGTGATTCATGTGACTTTATGGCAGGGGGTAAATCCGCCGCCAAATCGCGATGTGTTGCAAAAGCTGGTAGACCGATTTAATCAAACGCACCCAAATATCCAGGTAGAGTCCCTTTATGTGGGACAACCAGATCAGCAAATGCCAAAGATTTTATCAGCGGTGGTAGGAAATGCACCACCAGATTTGTTGTGGTATAACCCAGCAATTGGCGGTCAACTCGTGGAATTGAATGCGTTGACACCTATAGATGAAATGTTAGCAAACTCACCAGTCAAAGCAGAAATTGACCCTGCTTTGTTTGAGTCAATGGAATACAAGGGGAAAATTTGGTCGGTGCCGTTTGCGACAAATAATGTTGGTATTTACTACCGACCGAGTTTGTTTCAAGCAGCAGGAATTCGTGAATTACCCCGCACTTGGGAAGAGTTGCGTCAAGTTGCTAAAAAATTGACTCGTGATACAAATGGTGACGGAAGTATAGACCAACACGGCATTTTTCTCCCTTTAGGAAAGGGAGAATTTTCGGTATTTATCTGGTTACCGTTTATGTGGAGTGGCGGCGGTGAGTTGGTTAGTGGTGACGTACTGCAAGCAGCAGCAGTGGAATTAAAAGATAATAAAGGTGCTACTGCCGCTTTGCAATTGTGGCGCGATTTGATTACTGATGGTTCAGTAATTTTATCTGGACCAGAACGAGGTTATGAAACAGATAATTTCATTGCTGGTAAAGTAGCAATGCAAATCACCGGTCCTTGGACTCTAGGATATTTGCAACAAGATATTCCCAACGGAGATTTTGCTGTTTTTCCGATTCCCGTTGGTGAACGTCCTGCTACTAGCACTGGTGGTGAAAATCTGTTCTTATTCAAAACGACACCAGAACGGCAAAAAGCAGCATTTACTTTTGCAGAATATGTTTTAAGTGAAGAATTTCAGACAGAATGGGCGTTGGGAACTGGATATTTACCTGCGAATATGAAGTCGCGTCAAAATCCGAAATATCTGGCATATCTTGAGGAACAACCAGCAGTGAAAGTGTTTTTGGAGCAGGCAAAATATGGGCGCAGTCGTCCAATTTTTCCGGGTTATAATCGGGTTTCAGAAAATATCGGGCGAGCGTTGGAATCTGTGATGTTGGGGAAAAGTACGCCTCAAGAAGCACTCAAAGAATCTCAGCAGCGCTTAGATTTGATTTTTAAGTAGACAGGCGATAACTTTTTTGTTGGAACCGCAGATAAACGAGGCATTGGTGTCAACTTAAGGTGAAAACCGTATAGAACAAGCTTTTAGAGATTGCCTCGTTCCCAGCCTCAGGCTGGGAATGCCTACTGGGAGGCTCTGCCTGCCTTACTTGAGGCAGAGCCGCCCCCACCGCATTTCCAGGTGGAACCTGGAAACGAGATTTAACGAGATTAAAGACAGGGTTTTAGCTTAAGTTGACACCAATCGGCAGAGAACAGCCCCTACAAAGAACCTGTATTTCACCCAAGTGAATGCTAAATAAGCAACTGGAGTCTTATCCTGTGAGAATTGTTAACAATAACGCATCTACCAAAAGAGTGAACCAAGACCCATTAGGGCGCAAACTCGTCTGGATCATGGCGATCACAAGTGGGGCGGCGGCTGCTAATCTATACTACAACCAACCCCTACTGGCGGTTATTGCCCAAAGCTTACAGGCTCCTAGTCATGCCACTGGGTGGATTCCTATAGTGACGCAAATTGGTTACGCCTTGGGAATTTTTCTCCTCGTTCCGCTGGGCGACTTGATGGAAAAGCGGAGATTGATTCTGACGATGCTGGTGTTAACATCTGTGGCGTTGGTGGCGGCGGCGGTGTCACTCAACCTTGCTTGGTTGTTGGTTGCGAGTTTGGCGATCGGCATCACGACTATTACCCCACAGCTGATCGTTCCCTTTGCCGCACAACTGGCAAAACCGCAACAGCGAGGAAGAGTTGTTGGCACGGTGATGAGTGGGCTGTTGATCGGAATTCTTTTAGCTAGAACAGTCAGCGGCTTTGTGGGAGCGAGTTTCGGGTGGCGGGAGATGTATTGGCTGGCTAGTGGGTTGATGATTGTTCTGGCTGTTGTCTTGTCTCGAATGCTACCAAAAAGCCAACCATCGCTGCGTGTTTCCTACCCTCAACTGATTGGATCTTTGTTCAAGTTGATCAGACAGCAGCCTATCTTGCGTGAAGCTTCCCTTGCAGGGGCGATGTCCTTTGGTGCTTTCAGCGCTTTTTGGAGTACTTTGGTATTCTTTTTGGCACAGCCACCCTACCATTACGGCAGTGAAGTGACGGGATTGTTTGGGCTGGTGGGTGTGGTGGGAGCGGCGGCGGCTCCTATTGTGGGTAAGATAGCAGATAAGAGAAATCCCAAGCTGACTGTAGGGTTAGGTCTTGTGATTACAAGCTTGTCATTTCTGATTTTCTGGGTCTTTGGTTATCACGTTCTGGGGTTGATTGCTGGGGTTATCCTTCTAGACTTGGGTGTGCAAACCACAATGGTTTCTAACCAAGCGAGAATTTACAGTTTACCTTCAGACTTTCACAGCCGTTTGAATGCACTTTATATTACCTTTTACTTTATTGGTGGAGCGTTGGGTTCGTTCCTTGGTGCTTATGGCTGGAGTCGCTGGCAGTGGCATGGAGTGTGTGCAATGGCTTTAATTATGCTAGGAGTAGCTTTTACTACGTTTATTAAGCGGCGTCAGCGTTGAGGCTATGTTTTATCGCCAGGTTAGGGGCTTCCGAATTGAAGAAGAAGTCAGAATTCTGAATTCTGACTTCTTCTTGACTTGTTGGAAATCCCTTAATACTCGTTCATATCAAGTCCGGTTAAATACTTATCATGACTCTAAGAACCCCACCCCGGTAAAGCTGCGCTTCACCTCCCCTCCCCGCAAGCGGGGAGGGGATTAAGGGGTGGGGTGCAGTTAACGTGGTAATGCCTCGTTCCCAGCCTCAGGCTGGGAATGCCTCCCAAGAGGCTCCGCCTCCCTTACAAAGCGGCACCGCAATGAAAGTGCGTTTCCAGGTAGAACCTGGAAACGAGATTGTCAAAGGGTTGTGGCTTCAGTTGACACCAATGCCGGGATGCCCACCCCACTGTTAGGGGATAATTTATTTGTTGGAAATCCCTTAATACTCGTTCACAAGTTTCTGATACTCGTTCATGAGGTTCTAATACTCGCTAATGAGTGTTTGATACTCGTTCATGAGGTTCTAATACTCGCTAATGAGTGTTTGATACTCGCACACGAGGTTCTAATACTCGTTGATGAGTGTTTGATACTCGCACACGAGGTTCTAATACTCGCGCATCAGTGTTTGATACTCGCGCACGAGGTTCTAATACTCGCGCATCAGTGTTTGATACTCGCGCACGAGGTTCTAATACTCGTTGATGAGTGTTTGATACTCGCGCATGAGTGTTTGACAGGACTTACGCAAAGTCGAGAATGTCATACTGAGCGAAACGGAGTGTAGCGAAGTATCTCGGAGATTCTATGTCTTTCAGACACGCTTCGCGAACGTTTCGCTAGCGCTACACTCAGAATGACAGTTTTTCGTTAAAATGCGTAAGTCCTGTTTGATACTCGTTGACGAGTCTTTGATACTCGCGCATGAGTCTTTGAGACTCGTCTACAAGATTTCTGACACATTTCTCCTTGTGGTTTGTTAGAAAATAATTGAGAGGTAAGCCTAATTTGTAGTCAGCGCTTTAGCGCTAAAGCGCAACTACGAAGCTATCAAAATCTGGGAAAGAGCAATGCTGCGTACTTTTTTACAAAAGATTATCCAAAAAATCACGAGTACGCTAGGATTCACCTCCGCCCAGGAGGCGAGGTAGACATGAGCCCTACGCCCGACACTCAACTCGAGTTTTTATCACAGGTACTCAAAGCTACAGCAGAAAGCAAGGGCGATGCGGCAGTCATACACCCGCTACTGGAAGCTAATATCGATAAATTGGATATGGGCTTTACCCAAGTTTTGCAAAGCTGGGCAATGGCGACTCTGCCAGACTTGGAGACAGAAACAGCACAAAGCATCGCAGGCAATATCGGTAATTTTAGTAACCTGATGCGGGACTTCCCCTTGGGCAACCGGGCGGAGAATTTAGAAATTGCCATTACAGGTTACGAGATAGCATTAACGGTTTTTACCAGAGAACGCTTTCCCATCAAATGGGCAATAACGCAAAACAACCTGGGCAATGCTTACAGTAATCGCATCCGGGGGGAGCGTGCCGAGAATTTAGAAATTGCGATCTCATGCTACACACAGGCGTTGCAAGAACACACGCGCGATCGCTTTCCCATGAAGTGGGCAATGACGCAAAACAACCTGGGCAATGCTTACAGGAACCGCATCCGGGGGGAGCGTGCCGAGAATTTAGAAATTGCGATCTCATGCTACACACAGGCGTTGCAAGAATACACCCGCGATCGCTTTCCCATCGAATGGGCAGGTACGCAAAACAACCTGGGCAATGCTTACAGCGTTCGCATCCGGGGGGAGCGTGCCGAGAATTTAGAACTGGCGATCTCATGCTACACACAGGCGTTGCAAGAACGCACGCGCGATCGCTTTCCCATCGACTGGGCAATGACGCAAAACAACCTGGGCGCAGCTTACAGAAACCGCATCCGGGGGGAGCGTGCCGAGAATTTAGAAATTGCGATCTCATGCTGCACAAACGCCTTGCAAGTCCGCACGCGCAATGCTTTGCCCCAAAACCATGCTGAAACTGCGTTTAATTTGGGTTTAGCTTACATAGATGCTGAGCAGTATGCCGATGCTTACAACATCTTTCAATCTGCTATCGACACTGTAGAATTTCTGCGGGGTGAAATTGTCTGTGGCGATGAAATCAAACAAAAACTTGCAGAGGAATGGAATGAGCTTTATCGCCGCATGGTGGAAGTTTGTCTGGAATTAGAATACTACGACCAGGCAGTGGAATACATCGAGCGTAGCAAAACGCGTAACTTGGTGGAACTGATAGCAAGTCAAAAGCCTTTTCAGCCACTGCACGAACTCGACCAAAAAATTGCCGAAGAATTGGAACATATCCGCTTTGCTGAAATTCAAGCGCTTGTGGATGACTGCACTGCAATTGTGCAATGGTATATCTTTGATAATTGCTTTCGCGCTTTTATCATCACTCGCGACAACCAACACCCGATAATTTGGAAATCTTCCCAGCAAGATTTAGAAGATTTAAATAAATGGTCAGATGAGTATCTGGAAACTTACGCTACCGATAAACCACGCTGGCGATATCAACTGGCTGCCAAACTGAGCGAGTTAGCTGAGATTCTCCACATCAATGATATTCTCGACTTCATACCATCTTCCTGCCAAGCCTTAATTCTCGTACCCCATCGTTACCTGCACTTATTACCGCTGCACGCTTTGCCTATTGGGGAAAAACCAACGCAAAACCTAACCCCCTTGGGAAATGGCGACAATTCAAAGCCTCTCTCCTTGCAGGAGAGAGGTTTGGAGAGAGGTTCGACCGATCAAGTGAAAAGTAAGATTGGGGAAGAAGGGAATTGTCTTTTGGATAAATTTCCTGGTGGGGTGAGATATGCGCCTAGTTGTCAGTTGTTAAAATTAGCCAAATCTCGGAACCCCACCCCTAACCCCTCCCCGCAAGCGAGGAGGGGGACGCGCACTGGCGGCGAGGAATCACGTTCTCTATTCGCCATTCAAGATCCCAACGAGAACCTGCTTTATACCAATATTGAAGTAGAAACGATTGAGCGTGACTTCCAGCCAACCACTGTTATAGAAAAACGCAACGCTACCAAACAAGCTTTATTCCAAACACCAGCTTTTGAGAGTTTGTCTCAAGCTCAAGTCATTCATTTTTCTTGTCACGGCTACTTTGATAGAAATTCGCCTGTAGATTCGGCAATAGCTTTAGCAGATTGCATTTCTCCCATACCTGCCGATGCTGACTCCAGCAAACGCTGTCGAAAGTTAGCAAATGGTGATGCCATTGACTTAGAAAAATGCCTCACCTTACCTGACATCTTTAATCTCAATTTACCAGAATGTCGCCTCGTCACTCTCTCCGCTTGTGAAACTGGGCTTTCCGATCCTTTCAGCACCAGCGATGAGTATATCGGTTTACCGAGTGGCTTTCTCAAGGCAGGCAGTTCTAGTATAGTCAGCAGTTTGTGGTCGGTGGATGACTTCGCGACTGCTTTGTTAATGATTCGATTTTACGACAATCAGCACTCTCTGGCGATCGCCCAAGCACTTTGTCAGGCGCAGCGCTGGTTACGCAACTCTACTCAAGCCGAACTCATAGAATGGGCTCAAAATCACCTCAATATACATGAAGAACATAAGCAAACAATTCAGCAGCGTCTACAAACGTGGTATTTTCCTGAGCATAAACCCTTTCGCAAACCTGAGGCTTGGGCTGGTTTCTGTGCAATTGGGCAATAAAGTTCGTAGTAGAACCATATTGTAGAGACGCGCCATGGCGAGCCAGCGCTGCAGGAGGGTTTCCCTCCGCAGGCGACTGGCGTCGCGTCTCTACAGAGAACGCGAATGCCACTAAAATCCTTAACTGAACCGTATTGGCTTTTGTACAAGAGGACGCGCATTCCTCACTACGAAGAACAAAATCTCAAATCCTAGTGGAGGTATAACCTATGGAAGCTAATGAACCTAGCATCATCATTGAGGCTTTTTTGCAAGTCGTAGAACAGCAAGGATTTGTCTTTGATGAAAAAAGCCGCGAAGATTTGTTGACAATTAAGCAAACCTTGGCAGATTTAGAAAATCAACCAGTTTCAGTAGCTGCTGATGCAATTACCGCTTGGTGTAGAGAACATCCAGATGTTGCAGATGCTGCCCTGTTTGCTGCTAGAGAAATTACTATCAAAAAACGTAATCCAGCAAACCAAGAAGGAACTTTAATCAATCAGTTTCCAGATTACCAAAAAATTATTGATGAACGGCAGAAAAATCCACAGCCAGAACCTCCTAAAAAATAAACAAGATTGCAAAAGTCAAATTTATAAACATAAAATCGCAGATTAATATCAGGTTCGGTTGATTGCTTATCATTCCTGAAGAACCCCACCCCTCAATCCCCTCCCCGCAAGCGGGGAGGGGAGGTGATAGCGTTTGCGCAGCGTCCCTCTTAGGGACTAGCGTGGCGTTAGCCATAGCGCAGCTTTACCGGGGTGGGGTTATTCAGGTAATAATAAGTATTTAACGAGACTTGATATAACACAGATACACATGGATAAATTATCTGTGTTAATCTGTGTCCATCTGTGGTTCTAAATATTAATTAATCATACTTTTGTAAAAAGTCCTAATGAGTCCTAAAGTCTATGCTGCCAATGTCCATTTATTTGCCTTTGTTCTGCAAAAAAGCGCTGATGGTGATGATGCAGAAGAAAAGGAGAAACATTGGCTTTGGCAAACCTGTGATGAAATCATCTACAAAATACTGCATAAAAATTTAAACTTGATGGAATGGCTGGATTTAGAAAAAGAGCCAAATAACCCTAGTGTCTCTTTAATCAAAGCCGAGAAACAAAGAGAAGATGCTCCTATTGAAGGTGAGGTGACTTTAAATCATCGGTCAATTATTATTGACGGCTTTGCCTATCCGCTACGACTTTACGATAGTTACGGGTTGTGGCTCAATCTATATCGTCCACAAACAGAAAATGGTCAAAGAACTGAGGATGTCGATATTCAGCTTTTAAGTCGGTTGAACCCAAATAATTGTTTCCTGTTAAATGGAAACAAGAAATTTCTTGGTGAAACCCTAATCATTACCGCTTGGTTGTCATCAGAACAAGACCCTCAAAATCAGAAAGCTTTGAAGGAACTTGCTGATGAATGTCTCAAAGCTTTCTTTCCTCAAGACTATACCATACCCCCATTTGCTCGTTCCGCTACCTTATTTGGTAGCCCCATTTTTGAATACGGGCTTTTTAACCAATTAACCAATTACCGTCATATTTTAGTTTGGTTCTTCAGCCATCCAGAAGCCGAAGAAAAATTTAATTTTTATCAGGAACAATTCTTCGATTTATTTTTCTTTCGTGCCAAAGTTGTGAAAGCTTTTCAACAAAACCGGCAAGTTTATCAAGACACAAATAAAGAATATAGCAAAATAGAAGAAGAAATTAAGACTTTAGAACAATTTGGGGACGATAAGTTATTAACAGAAAAACAATTAGAGCAATTAAGCCAGAAATTAAAGACACTTCCCAAAATGGGATTAGATTATGCCAATCTTCTGCGATATCTGGAAGCATACCAAAATACAATCGCCATCAATGCTCGAAACTATGCTGATAGATTGCAACAAATACGTGGTATGATGAAAGAAGAAGATATTAGCTTCTTAGAAATATTTAGCTTAGAAAACTGCTCTTATTTTCAGGAACAAATAAGAGCAGAGTTGGGATATTTTCATCATGGTTCTAGTTTGCTAGATAAAGCGATCGCCTCAATCCGGGGACGTGTGGCGATAGACAGGGCGAAAAGCGATCGCCTTGCAGAGGAAAAGAAAGAAATAGGCGATCGCAACTTACAAATCACTATTCTTGCGGTAGGTAGTGCAATTGGTTCTGGCGGGATTTTGGCATCGAGTTACGCCTTAATCACAAAAGAAGAACCTCTGTTACCTCCCTTTTCCACTCCTTTTCCTCATCGCTTCACCTTATCGCTTGGTTACAGTCTCCTTTTTGGAGTTGTTGTAGGAATGTTGATTTGGGGAGGGGATAAAATTTGGCAGTGTTACAAAAATCGTCAGCGTCAACCATAAACACAACAAGATTCCCGACTTCTTAAAGAAGTCGGGAATCTGAGGAATCTGGCGCGATTTATGCGCTTCCCGGAGACACTTTCACACAAATTATAGCGGTTTGCATCTAAATGGAGTACACCCCTCCCCAACCCTCCCCTTAGCAAGGGGAGGGTGCGCGACAGCGCGGGTGGGGTATCTTTGTACTTCACCAACTTGCAATCTACTGTAAGTAAGTCGGCGCAAATAATCATCACTGGTTTGTAGTAGCGCTTTAGCGCTGTTCGCGCAGCGTGGCGTCAGCCATAGCGCTACTACGAGCCAAATACAGAGATTTTACTTTTCTTTACATAGTTTGGTTTTTTCTTGCCGACTTACTTAAATAAGATTGTTATATCTTTTTTTTCAAAATCCAAAATTTTCTTTTTTTTATTTTGAATTTTGAATTTTGAATTGTTTCTGTCATAACCTAGCAGCAGCGATCGCAGCACCTATGAGTCCCACTTGTTGATTAAGGATAATATGCACGGGGATGTCTTCTAGGAGGGAACGCATTCTACCTTTTTGCGTGAAATTAAGCAGGAATCTATCTTGTTGAATTAAGGGTAGTATTTTAGGTGCAATTCCTCCAGCAACATATAAACCACCGTAGGGTAGAAGTTTCAGCGCCAGATTCCCTGCTTCTGCGGCGTATGCTTCTACAAACAATTGCATGGTTTGTTCCGAGAGGCGATCGCTTTTCTCTAATGCTGCTTTACCAATGACAGCACCGGGATCGACGCTTTTTTCTTGGTGTCCCGCTTCTTGTTCCCAGGTTCTGACAACTTGAGCAATTTCTGGAGATTCAGTACCAATTTTGCGATCGCGCAGAAATTGGTAAATAGCGACAATTCCCATACCTGAAACGACTCGTTCCACAGAAACCCGTTGGATATCATGCTTATCCAGCAGGTATTTCAAAAGCTGAAACTCTAACTCGCTACGCGGGGCAAAATCAGCGTGTCCACCTTCAGAAGAGAAGATTTGATAGTTGTCTCCTTGCTTGATTAAAAATCCTTGCCCCAAACCAGTACCAGCACCAATAATCGCAATCGGGGCTTCGGGGTTGAGTTTGCCAGGTTGCAAAGTCAGGAAATCTTGTTTGTCTAAACCCAAAACGCCATACCCAACGGCGGCAAAGTCGTTGATCAAAGAAACTTGGGCGATGCCCAAATCTTGTTGTAAACGTTCGATGTCGAGGAACCAAGCTAAATTAGTCAGTTTAGCGGTATTTTTTACTATAGGTCCTGCAATCGCAAAACAGGCTTTTTGTGGTGTTGGTGTATTAGCTTTGAGCAAAAACTGCTGGACTATCGGCACTAAATCAGGAAAATCCCCACTACGGTACCGTTCCTCATAAATAGTACGTGATAGATGCTTATCTGACGCCTCAACCAGACGCAAAATGGTTTTCGTGCCGCCGATGTCTCCTGCCAATAATAGTGTCATATGAGTTCTTCTTAATTAAACCGAATGACTTCTTCTACCTGTGTTAAATGGGAGGTATCTCCCTTGAGTTCTAACAACCACTCTGGGTGCTGACGCACAACTTTTACTAAAGAACACAACGAAGCTTTCACTTCCGTTCTGGCAATTTCACCTACTAAGCCTATTGTCGCCCCCAATACAGATGCACCGTGTCCCACTAAAAGAATATCCTCTGGAGAGAATTCTGTAGTTAAGCATCTCGCAGTTTGCCCGGAACGTTCCAGCATTTGTTCTCTTGTTTCCGGGTATTTTGCAGCAATGCACGAAGTGTAGCCGATGTCAATTCTGGGGAATAATTCTGCTAATGCTGGAGTTGAGAGTCGCTGTGGTTCTTCTGTCATCCAAGCTGGATTCAGCCATTCACTCAAGCCTGTTTCCAGTTTTATTGGTAAATCGAGAACTTCTGCAACTGCGATCGCTGTTTGTACTGTTCGTAGGAAAGGGGAAGCAAAAATGTGGGCAATATTTTCTCCCTTGAGACGCTTGGCTAACTGCTGCGCTTGCACCATACCATCTTCAGACAGTGGTGGATCGTAGCGTCGTTCTGCTGTGAGAAACCAATCAGGGTTGACGAAATCCAGGCGGTTGGCGTGTCTTGCAATCCAGACTATTTGACTCATGCGATGATTTGATACATTTCCCGCAGGCTAAAGTTTAGGGCTACATAAACTAAGCCCGTTTCGCGGGCTGTATATTAAATAATATGACAAGTTGTGTAACTATACGTGTAGAGACGCGCGATCGCTATAGGTGTAGAGACGCTTCAAACAGCGCGTCTCTACATTGATGTCTTGATAACGGTTTTGGTCTTATCTAAACTAGACAAGATTGCATCTGTTTGATTTCATCTGTGTCCATCTGTGTCCATCTGTGGTTAATTATTCTTTTTTTTGGAATGAATGCAAGAGGCGATCGCATTCTGTCGCACAGAGAATCACCGCTACCCGTTTTCCCTGTCGCTCTATACAAGCAACTCATACTAAGTGCAAGAACCTCACCCCCTGCCCCTCTCCGCGAGTTCGGAGAGGGGTGCCCGTAAGGGCGGGGTGAGGTGATACGTAGAATGCAACGCGCGTATCAACAATCAGGTTCTAATACTCGGCAACGAGTTTTTAACACTCAACGGCGAGATTCTGATACTCGGCAATGAGTTTTCAATACTCAACGCCGAGGTTTTGATACTTGATAACGAAGCTCTAACACTCAACGACTAGGTTCCAACACTCAATGACGAGTATCTAACACTCACCGCCGAGGTTCCAACACTCAATGGTGAGATTCCAAAACTCAACGCCGAGTATCTAACACTCAACGCCGAGTCATTTAATCCCATCGCACGAACTTCTATTACTCTCACTCACATTTGAGTTGTTCTGCAAATAATCACGCTTACGTGAACAACAAGATTCCCGACAACTTTTACGAAGTCGGGAATCTGAACCAAATATTCTGGTCATTCACTTACAACTTCAACCATCCAAATAATTGCCCTACACTCAATTGAAAGTCACCTACTAAATGAGGAACTGGTAATATTTCCTGTTCTTTTTGTAAAAATTGTGGCTGTTGTCCAGGCGGATAAACTAATACTGCCCGCTCATCTGGATCAATCAGCCAACCCAAGGAGCTACCATGCTCAAGACAATGTAATATATTACTTGTTACTTTGGTCTGGCTTTGGTCTGGAGAAAGAATTTCTATTGTCCAATCTGGAGCAGCTTGAAAAACATTTGCTACATCTCCACGTTCATCTATGGGAATTCGCTGCCAAGCAAACACAGCGACATCTGGCACAATTGAACGTCCACCAAAGGTACACCGCAATTCTGGGAAGGCAAAAGCAATTTTCTTAGCCTTTGTTACAGCATTTATACTGCTAACTAGTTCCCCTTGAATAATACTGTGTTTTCCCTGAGGCATTGGTTTTTGAATAATTTGACCATCAATATACTCACTTGCTGGCTTAGTTTCTGGTAATTTAAGAAACTCTTCCAAGGTTAAGATTTTGGTTGGTAACTGTACCATGTGTTATGCCTCTCAAATCTCTGCTGAAACAATAGACAAGATTGCATCTCTTTGATTCCATCTGTGTCCATCTGTGTCCATCTGTGTCCATCTGTGGTTAATTATTCTTTTTTTTGGAATGAATGCAAGAAGTCTAATAACTTAATCACCCCAAATAAGCCTTTTTCACTCGCTCATCGGTGATTAATTCCGATGCTGCACCTGACAGGGTAATGCAACCAGCTTCTAACACATAACCACGATCAGCAATTTGTAGGGCAAGGTTAGCGTTTTGTTCAACTAGAAGGATAGTCACGCCTGTAGCACGCAAATTCTGAATAATGCTGAAAATTTCGCGAACAATTGTAGGTGCTAAACCCAAACTTGGTTCATCTAAAAGCAAAAGTTTGGGTTTACTCATCAAAGCACGGGCTATGGCTAACATTTGTTGTTCACCACCACTGAGGGTTCCCGCGAGTTGATGGCGTCTTTGTGCTAAACGCGGGAACATCTCAAAGTAGTATTGAATATCATTCCTTACCTCTGTTTGATTAGAGCGAATATAAGCACCCAAGAGTAAGTTATCTAAAACTGTTTGCCGCGCTAATACTCTTCTTCCTTCAGGACAATGGGCGATACCTAGTTGTACAACTTCGTGCGATTGGCGGCGGGTTATGTTACGTCCGCTGTACATAATTTTGCCACGGTGAGGATTAACTATTTTGGAGATAGCGCGCAGAGTCGTCGTTTTGCCGGCACCATTAGCACCTATCAAAGTCACGACTTCGCCATTATTTATATATAAATTAATATTTTGTAGAGCTTCAATGCCTCCATAGTTAACATAAAGGTCTTTGATTTCTAATATTTGAAAACTTTCTTTATTATTTAATATATCTGTGTTCATTTGTGTGCGTTTGTGGTTAATATCCTTAGTCGTTACCCAAATACGCGTTAATGACAGCTGGGTTATTTCTGACAACAGATGGTTCTCCTAAAGCAATCAACTGACCAAAATCTAAAACGGCGATACGGTCACATAAACCCATAACTAAAGGTACATGATGCTCAATCAGGATTATTGTCAAGTTGAATTTGTCGCGGAGGTTACGGATAAATTTACTGAGTTGTTGCTTTTCGCTGGGGTTCATACCCGCAGCCGGTTCGTCTAAGAGTAAAATTTGCGGTTCTAAGGCAAGGGCGCGGGCAATTTCTAGTCGTCGTTGGTCACCGTAGGAAAAGTTTTTAGCTTTTTCATCGATACGATCGCCCAAACCAACCAGATCTAGTAATTCTAATGATTTTTGCTTATTTTTTTGTTCTTCCTTGAAAGTCGGTGGCAGTCCTAAAGCACCTTTCACCAAACTACTTTTAGTATGTAAATGACGCGCAATTCTAACATTTTCTAATGCAGATAGTTCAGCAAATAGGCGAATATTTTGGAATGTTCGAGCAATACCCAAACCTGCAATTTTATGGGGAGGGAGTTGAGAAATTCCGCTACCTTGATAAAGTAATTCGCCGCTCGAAGGTGTAATTAATCCTGTTATTAAATTAAATAAAGTTGTCTTGCCAGCACCATTGGGACCAATCAGCCCAAAAATTTCATGTTGATTGACTACGAAAGAGACATTATTAACTGCCACTAATCCCCCGAAGCGACGAGTGAGGTTTTTCGCCTCTAATATCGGTAGTCCAAATACAGTTTTCGTCACATTTTCTTGAGTCATTATAGTTATTTCAATACATCTTTGCTGCGCTTTTTAGGTTTTTTAAATAAATCTGGAGTGACAAGACCTTGGGGGAAAAATATTGTACCGATAACTATAAGTAATCCAAAGATAATTAATCTACCATCTCGCAAAAATTGCGCTAGCCAACTCGGTAAACCACCTGTATCTGCTATTGCTCTCAACACTTCTGGCAGAGCTGTAAATACCATACCTCCAACGACGGAACCAAGAAAAGTTCTGGAACCACCAATTAACACGAAAGTTAAGTAAATAATACTCGCATCAAAGGTACCTTGGCGTGCATTCCAGGTATTGAGAAAGTGGGCGCTGATTGCACCAACCACTCCTGCCAGAATACACCCTAACGTGAATGCCCAAACTTTGTAGTAAGTTGGGTTAATTCCCATCGCACTTGCTGCCAATTCATCCTCACGGATAGCGATGAATGCTCTTCCGGCTCGGATGCGTTCTAAACGGTAAACGAAGACAATACTAATCAGGAGTAATGGCAGGGCAATCCACAAGTATTCGATTGGTGTTTGAAATGGTTGGGGAATGGCAAAAATGCCGACAGCACCACCTGTAATATCTAAATTTAGAGATATGACTCGCAGAACTTCCACAAAGGCAATGGTGGCGATCGCCAAATAAATCCCTCGTAACCGCAACGCTGGAATTCCCACCACCACACCCAATAAACCAGAAACCACACCAGCAATCAACATTTCTAGTAATAACAGTGGAATCGGGAATGAACCAGTTGTAGAAGAAAAAACGGTTGTGGAAAGAATTGCCGCAATATAACCACCCAAAGCATAAAAGCCAGGGCTTGCCATAGACAACTGTCCCGCCATCAGTGGCAAGTATAACGATAGCCCCAGCAGCGCCCCCAGTACCATAGAGACGATAAGAGACCCGTAAGTAGCGATAAATTCAGCCATTTTCAAGAGTTTTGACTAAGCTTTAGTAGGGTGTTCCATCCTTATGGATAAATACGCTGAATTCGCCATCAGGACTGGCTTTTGCCATCAAATCATGATCAGGATATGTCACGTCGTCGTAGGGTATGCGATCGCCCACCTCTAGATAAACACCAACCACCGACGACCGATTCACCAAATGATGTCCATTTGCCTCATTAGCTGGAAATCCCGCTGCCATTCCTGGTTTCAAAATTTCCTCACCTGCATCTGTGATTAAAGTGAGTTCACCTTCCAAAATATATATGAATTCATCTTCATGCGAATGCCAGTGTCGCAAAGCAGAACTGCTTCCAGGTTCTAACTTCACCAGATTTACCCCAAAGTTCTTGAGTCCTGCAAAGTTGCCTAACCGTTGTCGAACTCGTCCTGCAACAATTGGCTTGAACTCATCGGGGTAATTCGTTCTCCTTTCAGTAGGTACTTTTTCTGGGTCGATAATCATTGAGTTACCAATCGCTTTTAAACTTTCTGTACAAACCGACGCCCCAGTAAACCTTGGGGTCGAACTAACAGCATGATAAATAGGATGCCAAAGGCAACAGCATCTTTATACCCTGAATATTCACCTGGGACAAACGCCTCTACCAGTCCAATCACCAAACCTCCTAGCACCGCACCGGGAATACTGCCCAAACCCCCCAAGACAATGACTGATAACCCCCTCAACCCAAAACTCAGTCCAAAATAAGGTCCAGCAATGCTGACACTAGAAGCAACCAATGTTCCCGCCACTCCTGCAATAAAACTGCTGATAAAAAACGTCAGCACAATAAAGCGATCGCTGTTTATTCCCAACAAACTGGCGGTGGTTGGATCTTCGGCGATCGCCTGCATTGCCTTACCATACTTCGTGTAATTAATAAAACCAGTAAGAATGGCAACAATCACTACTGATATAGCAAAAATCACCAGTTGAACAGTGCGAATGGGAATCGGGTTTTCGGCTGTGCCAAAATTGATAGCAGGTGGCAAATTACCGTAAGTGTTTGCTGGAAATGTGTAACTTTCTGCCCCTACCAGGTACTGGAGCAAGTTAACAATAACCACTCCTACACCCAAACTGGAAACAACTGTGAGTAAAGGGTCAGAACCCCGCTGTCGCAAAGGGAGAAAGGCAAGACGTTCAATTGCCACCCCAACTAACCCTGCAAGGATACTTCCTAAAATCAAGGCAACAGCAAATGGTAATTGTATAGGTAGCGATGCATTAGCCAGCAATCCATTAAATCCAAAAGCACCACCTACGAGTGCATATGTCAGATAAGCACCCAAGGTAAAAACTGCACCATGAGCTAAATTAATGATGCCCAAAATGGAGTAAACCAAGGTGTATCCCAAGGCAAAAATAGCGTAGACACTGCCTATGGATAAACCATTCAACAACTTTTGTAAAACCAGATTTATCTCCATATTGCAGCTATTTTAAGAATACAAACTTGCCATTATTTCCGTCTTTATCCATCTTAATTTGGGAGACGTAAAAATCTTTTTGAACGATATCACCTACTGGTGTGAAAGAGATTTCACCCAGAGGAGTGTTGTATTTTCCTGCTAGTAATTGCTTATTTAATTCAGTCCGCAGTTTATCAATGGACATTGTACTAATTTTGGTCTTTTTATCCAAAGCTTTCAGAGCTTCTACATATACCTGTACTGCTGTAAAAGATTGAGCACTGAATTGGGCAGGTTCTTTCTTGTATTGCTGAACATAGATTTTGTGAAATGTTTCGTTAATTTCTCCTGGATGTTCAGGACTGTAAGCTTGAGCAATCAACACGCCATCACAAAGCGCTTTGCACACAGAGAAGATATTTGGTGTGTTAAAGCCATTACCACCTACAATTATCCCTTTATAACCCAGTTCCCGCAGTTGTCTAACTAAGTTACCTCCGTCCGCAGCCAAACCAGATATGATTACCAAATCGGGTTTTAAGTTAAGAGCATTGGTGGCGATCGCTTGAAAGTCGGTGTCAGTGGTTTGGAACTTTTGAACTGTTACCAATTCTAGCCCTTGGTCCTTAACTGTCTTCTGAAATATTTCTGTTTCTGACTTGTTAAACGCATCGTTTTGAGCGTAAAATACTGCCACTCTTTTAATATTAGGATTCTGCTTAAGCGCAGCTTTTACCGAATTAGGAGCGACGATAGAAACTGGTACCGATACACGCGCAACATAATCACCTATTTCCGGAATTCCTTTTGCCGTATTTGATGCTCCAAGCACTGGAACTTTAGCACGGTCTGCAATCGGGTCGGCACTAAAAGCTTGCTGTGATAAAGTAGGACCAACAATACCAACAACTTTATCTTTGTTAATTAAAGTTTGAAAAGCATTAATTGCTCCGGCTTCATCTCCGCCAGTATCTTGCATAACTAATCGAATTGGAGTGCCATTGATGCCGCCCTGATCATTGAAATACTTCTCGGCAATTTTGGCTCCAACAAATCCCTCTTGACCAAGTAATGCCACGTTGCTCGTTTGCGCCAAGGCAATACCAATGGGAATAGCACCAGATGTACTTGTTGTCGCTGTGGCGTTAGTTGCAGAATTTGGGGTGGCGTTAGTTCCAGTGTTTGTACTACTGTTAGTGCCGCCGCCACAGGCTGTTAGCAGCATAGCGCAAGTCGTGAATATTGCAGTTGTAATAGCAGCAGGTTGTTTCATAGTCGAGCAATGATAAAGTTAGTATTAGTCTTGACAAAAAGTAAAGTATATAAGACTATTTATAGTTCAAGACTGTTTCTGTGCGAGTGCTATACTCATTAAGAGTACTTTGATAAGAATTGTATTAAATAATTGTCATTTTTATAGAACTTATTCATTTAAATAAAGTTTACAGATAATTTGCCATTTTCAGGCTTTGAGCTACAGTAAAAAAAGGGCAAACAGACAAAATATGTAAGATTTTACTCCTTGATAAAATACTAGACTTATTGCATATAGCGGTTCTTAATTATATAAAATATAGTTCTAGATTCTTGTGGAAGCATCCAGCCCGTCTTATATGCGGACGGGCTAAAGAGCAGGTTTAATCGTCGGCTTGTGAATGCAGCCTGATGCTAGCTTGTGGGTTTGTGCGTCATTCTTGCCGCCATGCGAGATTTTAACGCTTCCATTGCCTCGGGTGTCGCCTCAGTCGTTTGCCAAGCAGGACGTGCTATTAGGCGATCGCACCAAGCACTCAATTTTGGATAATCACTTAAGGACAAACCCGTTCTCGGCAACCAGGGTACGATAGTTCCAGCCACAACCTCAGCTAAAGTTATGCTTTGACTGCCAAAGTAAGGGCGTTCATCTAATAAATCCTCAAAAAACTTCAGTACCGTTGCCGCTTTCTGCTTTGCCTGTTCAATTTTTTCTGCATTAACCGATAAGCCTAACATCACCCCAGACAGTGAAACAGTAGCAGGCAATAACTCATTCACACTTACCAGTTGCACCATTTTCACTTTCGCCAAATCCTTGGCATCAGTTGGCAACATCGCAGGTTTGGGGTACTTTGCCTCTAAATAATCTAAAATTGCCAAAGATTCTACTATATTAAAGCCGTCGTCTACCAAAACTGGAATATGGTGAAAGGGATTGAGTGCTAAATATTCTGGCTGGAACTGTTCGCCATCCAGTTTCATCTCCACCAATTCAAACTCAAGTTCTTTTTCGAGCAACGTAATCCAGACACGACGCGAATTTGGAGAAATCGGATAGTGATACAGCTTTAACATGGGAAAAACTCACAGCTTTATAATAAGGTGGGCATTCTCACAGTAATCGAAGCAGGAAGCCCAACGGCTTTTAGCCGTGGGAGGAATGCGTAGGGGAATGCGCGTCCTCGTCAAGTCTACTGGTTGGCAGACGTTTAATGTAGTCTCGGATAACTTCCGATATTTGCCTATCTGTTGATTCAGCGTACTCTCTCAATGCCTCAAACTCTTTTTCGGACAATCGAACTCTCAACATTTTTCTCTTGGCATCACACAACGTAGCAATAATAGTGCTACATTAATGATATGCCGAAATTGCAAAAGGCACGGTCGGTAACCACGCAGAAAGAGTCTCGCAGTAGGCAAGTATCGGAGATTGATACGCAAACCGTGGTTAATAGGGGCGTCCGGAATTGTCAAGGGAGGTAGAAGCAATACCATTTGTGGTATTGAGTAAGCCGTCCCTGAGGTTCGGGGGTTAATATGCTTGCGGAAGAACTTCCTCAACATCGTTAATTCTCAGGGCTGCTGAAAATCTGCGCTCTGGAACGTGTGCGAAAGCCCACGGGTTCCAGCCGTGGGTAAGCTTACCCTATACCCTACACTCAATAAAATTGCTCTAACAATAAAGAAAGAAAACTTGGCATACAATCTAAAGCTATTTGTGTGACTGTGAACAACTTAAAATTGCCTTCTTTGCCTGAGGTAGCAGATATTTGGCAGCAAACTCTTGATTGGACTCCCACCGTCCAACAGCAGGAACAATTTCAACGCCTGTATGAATTGATCCTGGAGGGGAACCGCCAATTTAACCTAACTCGCATCACCGACCCCCAAGAGTTTTGGGAAAAACATCTTTGGGATTCTCTACGAGGAATTGCCCCTTTTTTGAGAGATGGAGGAGTAGGGGGAGTAGGGGAAGCAGGGGAAGGCAACACTTCTCTATCTCCCTCATCTTCCCCCACTTCCCTATCTTTTATAGATATTGGCACGGGCGCAGGTTTTCCAGGAATTCCAGTGGCAATTGCTGTGGCTAATTCTACTGTTACTCTGCTTGATTCTACTCAGAAAAAAATTACGTTTGTTGAAAAAATCAGGGCTGCGCTAGACCTGACCAATGTTAAAACTCTCACTGGCAGATCTGAAGAAGTCGGTCAGCAACCCCAGCACCGACAAACTTATGATGTTGCCCTCATTCGCGCTGTTGGGACAGCCTCTGTCTGTGCGGAATATGCCTTGCCATTCCTTAAGCAAGGTGGTTTAGCCGTAATCTACCGGGGCAATTGGACAGAAGAAGAAACAAAAGCGCTGGAAAATGCCGTTAATCAGTTGGGTGGTGTCATTGAATCAATTGAAAAATTTACAACTCCCTTAACTGATAGCATCCGTCACTGCCTTTACTTACGCAAGAAAACAACCACACCAGTCCAGTTTCCCCGTCCTGTTGGTATACCCACCCAGCGACCACTTTAAGAGGGATGAGGGAGATGAGGGAGAAATTCAAAATTTTGAATTTTGAATGAGCGAATGCGTGAATTGATTCGTCCTCCCTGTCTCCGTCTCACGCCGCTTTACTCGCTGCTGCAAACCGCCGATTAATCTCATCCCAGTTCAGGACATTCCACCAAGCATCCAAGTAATCGGCGCGGCGGTTTTGGTACTTGAGGTAATATGCGTGTTCCCACACGTCATTGCCCATAATTGGGTAGTTGCCTTCAGTTAGGGGACTGTCCTGATTAGGTGTACTTGTCACCGCAAGCTTGCCATCTCTCGTTCGGACTAGCCAAGCCCAACCACTGCCAAAACGACTTGCACCAGCTTCGTTAAACTGCTTTTTGAATGTAGCAAAATTGCCGAAGTTTTGTTTGATAGCAGATGCGATCGCCCCTGTTGGTTCTCCACCACCCTTCGGCTTCATAATTCTCCAAAACATCGAGTGGTTCACATGACCACCACCATTATTGCGTACGGTGTTGCGAATATCTTCGGGCACGCTGTTAAGGTTACTTAGCAACTGTTCAACAGTTCTGCTTTTTAGTTCTGGATGTTTGTCTAATGCTGCATTTAAGTTTTTGACATAAGTCGCATGGTGTTTATCGTGATGAAACCGCATCGTTCCAGCATCGATGTGTGGTTCCAGCGCTTGGTAAGGATAGGGCAATGGTGGTAGCTGGATAGCCGTTGTTTTGCTTGCTGGGCTTGGTTTGTTTTGGCTTGGCTTATTCTGTGCCGAAGCACAAGAATCTAAGGCAAAAGCACCTGCACTAGATCCGAGTAAAAATAAGAAATGACGACGATTAATAGCCATAACAGTGATTGCCGCAGAATAATTCTAATTTCCGTTGTTATTTGCTGAAATTTAGACAAATTGTTAGATGACTTTTGATTTTAACCATAGATGGGCACAGATAAGTGTAAATTATTTATACATAATTAAGTTAAGCCTTAATAACTACACTGTGACTAGCCAGTTAGCTCTAGGATGTTGCTGAAATTGAAACTAAGGGGTTCTTTATGACAATTCCATGCGTGTAGAGACGCGCCATGACGCGTCTCTACACAGGTCATAAGGCGCTGCAAACCATTTTATATGAACCGTATTGCGTTATATTTTGACAAAGTTTTTATTTTTATAAAATATTCCTGGAAGTGTTTTGTTTCAAATATTGGAAAGGTATATTAAACAAGAATTTTAATATAAGCTTTCGGTTGACGAAGAGTTTTTTGAGTTAATGCATTAAAAAATTATGAATTATGAAGTTTTTTGAAATCTTCATAATTCATAATTCACAATTTATACAACACTAACTTTGCGACAAGCGCTTTACCTCTTTACCCGCCAACATCTGATGTGCTTCTACAAGGAGGCGGGGAATTCTTTCAGCATGAGGACTGCGGCTGAGACATTGCCGCAAATCTAGTTTATCTACCTTGTCAGCTTTGTTACCAGGAAACCAATGGCTTGCATTGCCAAGCATGTTGTAACGCATTTTGGCATACTCTAGTAAATCGTAGGCGATCGCCAAATTCCTTAACCATAAAATCGCTGGAATATTGATTTGACCAGGAGTTTCTTCAACAGTAGGTAAATTGAGGTGCCAAGTTTTCACCCATTCTTCCCCCAAAGTGGTAATAGCTTCTTCCTCTAGCCGTGCCAAAATTGGTGGCAAAATATCGGATGTATTATCCAACAAATCTAAAGTTTTCAGGTGTTCATCAAAATCTTCGGGTTTTGCAGCGCCCACACTTAGGGTATGTACTTGGGAGTGACTTAGACAAAACAAATCATTAAACACCATCGGACTCAAAGGAGTGCAAAGATTAACTAATTTTTGTGGTGGTTTATATAGCATCCCTCCTTTATCAGATGGGCTAATAATAAATACGCCCATATCTTGGCGGGTTGCCGCTTCAATTGCAGCCCAATTCACTTGATTTATGTAATACCAATGCAAATTGACGTAATCGAATTGGTTAGTATCAATAGTTTGGATAATGATATCTGTTGATCCATGCGTGGAAAAACCGATAAACCTGACTTTTCCTTGTGCCTGAAGTTTTTTTGCTACTTCTAAACAGCCACCAGGACGGATACTGTAGTTTAATAACTCAGCATTGTTGATGCCATGTATTGCTAGCAAGTCAACATAATCTAGCCGCAGATTTCGTAGTGACTTTTCAAAGTCACGCTGAAATTCTTTTGCATTTGCCATCGGACCGACTTTAGTTTGAACAATTAACTGTTCACGGGGAAATTTTGGCAAAATTCTCCCCAACTGCATTTCGGAACTCCCATAACCACGGGCAGTTTCAATATGATTAATTCCTAACTCGACTGCGCGTCGAATAGTTGCTTCTAGATTTTGCTGGTTATCACGGGGTATTTGCCATTGTGGGACATCCTTCCATTTATGCTGGTATCTCATGCCACCGCAGGAAAACACTGGCATTTTTAATTCTGTGCGTCCAAATCGTCTGTATAACATCATTGGATTTTGGATCTCTCCCCAATCTAAAATCTGAAATCAACAGCCCCCAATGCCTTCTTGGGATAGCAAATACTATATAAGTAACAAAAAATTACATTCAGATTCAAAGAATGGCTAGCGTCACGCTAATATATTTGATGAAAATCAATATCATCAGAGGTAGCAAATAAAAAACAGCCACCGCTACAGTGACACGTAAAGGGTGTGATGGAGGTTGCCCAAGGTGATTTGGGTGAAGACAGCATTGATGTAAGCGTACTCTACCACCTTTACTTGCTACCGACAAAGGAAAAAGCCTTTTTAACCGTAAAAACTAGGAAAAATCTTTGTTTTAGCAAGCACAGTCTAGATCAATCCGGAAAATCTCTTACTTATACGAAAAATAAAACGTTCCCATTGAAGAGTTATTAGTGGAACGATAATGTCTTTGGAGGTATTGATGCCACACTATTTAAGCAGTCAACCAACAACTCACTCTGTAAATATCCACTCCAAGGGTTCTACTGATGCCCATACCAATAATCTTATAGGGTTTTCTATTATTTCCTTTCCTGTTGTTCTCCTTTTAGGAATAATTACTTATAAAAAGTATCGTGTTGCTGTTTTCCGCAGACAAGTTGCTAACCTCGAGAAATTATGGTTAATAGATGTTAAAAATAATACTTATAGACAAGATTAAAGACAGAAGTTAACATTACTTCTGGTTTTTTACACTCAGGTATCCAGAACAAGATTTAATACGGGCGTAAGGCATTGCCTCTCAGTATCCTTACGCCCCTAGTTCAAATAACTACAATTCCCGGACTACAGGTTGACCATCTTTGACTTCGCCAACTAACACCACATCTGTACAGTTGACGAAAATACCATTTTCCAAAACACCAGGAATATTATTTAGTGTTTTTTCTAGATTGACTGGGTCATCAATATTGTCAAATTTGACATCTATAACCATGTTGCCTTGGTCGGTGATCACTGGACCAGCTTTTTTCACACCCATACGCAGTTCTGGTTTGCCACCAAGTTTTTCAATTGCCCGCGTTACAGGCGTGACTGCCATTGGTATCACTTCTACTGGGACGGCAAAAACAGAACCCAGTCGGTCAACTAATTTGGCACCATCCACAACTACAATGAATCGGTTTGCTAGGTAATCTACGACTTTTTCGCGGGTATGTGCTGCACCACCACCTTTAATCAAATTCTTTTGCGGATCGACTTCATCCGCACCATCAATAGCAATATCAATGTGGTCAATAGCGTCTAGGGTGGTGAGTGGAATGCCGTACTGCTTAGCCAGCACTTCTGCTTGAAACGAAGTGGGGACACCAACGATATCTTTCAGTTCGCCCGACTTGAGGCGATCGCCTATAAACTGAATTGCGTACGCTGTTGTTGACCCTGTACCCAACCCGACAATAGAACCTGATTGTACCAAGGCGGCGGCGGCTTTGCCAACTTCTTGCTTGCTCAACTTGACGGGATCTGCTGCTGCGGTCATTCCCAAAGCTCCTCAAAAACTTACTATAGAACATAGTAGTGGGCAAAGGGAGCGATGAGGGTAGAGAGCGAAGCGAGTATTGAGGAAGATGAGGAACAGACCTTTAATGCCGTACACAGATGAATTTTGAATTGATTTGTTCTCCTTGTCCTTTTAGGTTAGGAACCAGTACAGACAGCAGGTGTCTGCGCCGGATTATACGGTGTGACATTGGGAACTTGAGCCGTGAGAATCACATCACCGTTGGCATCGATTATCCAGCCTTGCGCTTCAATAATTTGATTTGAGGCAGGACTGGCAATATTAGTTATATTACTTAGATTATTGGTTCTATTATTGTCATCATCTATTGTCACCCAATTTGCTATTACCGACTCACCTTGAAGCGTTTCCTCAGGGCTGGAAGGCAAGCCACCGCGTCCGGTAACAGTGAACTTATTTCGTCTTCGTGCGATCGCTCCACCGGGAACACAGCTTTGGTCAATTTGATTCGACGCCTCGACTAAATTTGCTGGTAGTTCGATTAATCCTTGGCTGGGGTCAACATCGGGTGTGGTGATTTCTACAGTGCCTAATAACTCAGGACTTGCCCCTGTGGCAGTGATGTCACTTTCTAGGGTAGGTGCATTTCGGAACTGTGTACCAAAGATGCCTTGGGTTTTGATATTCACCCGACCTCCGCGAAAGTCAGTAGAATTGGCACTGATGTCGCTATTTTCAAATGCCGCTAAGACGCCCGTATCGATGTTGATATTGCCGCCGATGACTTGGTTTCCAGTGGCGTTAGTGGTGATGTTGCTGCCACGACGCAATATCAAATCTCTAGAGCGCAAGGTGATAGTCGCTTGCTCTTTGTTGGGGTCAGTGTTGATGCTTTGGGTGTCAGCGGTTAGGGTGCCGTTATTGTCCAAACGGATAGAGCGAGCATTGATGTTGAGGTTGCCTGCATTCCCTTGTCCTCGACTCCGAACAGCTACTGTAGCTCCATCCCGAACTTGCAAGGCACGAGTGTTAATTGTCAGGTCTCCCGCCGCACCTGTTGAGCCTCCTTCAGATGAAGCAAACAAGCCGCTGGGAAACTGACCAAATGTAGCTGTTGTGGCAGTGCCAATCACTTGCACAGAGTCTTTTGCATTCACTGTCAAATTGCCCCCCTTCCCCTGACCAAAAGTGCGAGCACTGACCTGTGCGCCATCTCGAACTAGCAACGTAGCCGTGTTAATCGTCATGTCTCCCGCCGACCCTGCTGCGCCTGGATCAGCTTGAGTGAACAAACCGCTGGGAAAACCATCTGCATCGGTACCAATTAGTTGTACCGCCTGTGAGGCATTAACCGTCAAAATCCCTCCCTCACCCTGATCAAAAGTGCCAGTACTGACCTGTGCCCCATCCTGAATTAGCAAGACAGTTGTGTTAATTGTCAGGTTTCCCGCCGCTCCTGTTGTGTCTGAATTAGCTGCAGCAAACAACCCGCCAGTAAATCGACGATCAGCGGAAGTACCAATCACTTGCACCCCTTGTGAAGCATTAACCGTCAAATTCCCTCCCTTCCCCTGACCATAAGTGTCGGCACTGAGCAATGCACCATCCCGAACTAACAAGGCACCAGTGTTAATGGTCATATCTCCCGCGGCTCCTGTAGAGCCTGAAGCTGTTGGAGCAAACAAACCGCTGGCAATCTGACCATCAGCAGAGGTGCCAATCACTTGCACAGAGTCTTTTGCATTAACCGTCAAATTTCCTCCCTTCCCCTGACCAAAAGTGCCAGCACCAACCTGTGCCCCATCCCGAACTAGCAACGCACCAGTATTAATCGTCACGTTTCCACCAGTTCCTGTCGCTGTCCGGAAGACAGCAGTTCTCAAGGCGCTTTCAAATTGACCATCAAAGGAGGTACCAATGACCTGCACCGCCTCCACACCGTTGACAACTAAAGCTCCTCCTGGTTTAGAGCCCAAAGTACTTGCCTCAATCCGGGAACCATCGGTTATTGTGACCCGCTTGCCCATCACCTGTACATCACCTGCACCTTCCCCACTAGCATCAACTGTGGTCTGTTGCGATAGTTGAATGTTCCCAAAGTTTTGCACGCCACCATAACCTAAGGAAAAGCCTTTGCCTTCTATCGGCGTGATGCTCACTAAACCTTCGCCAGCGACACTGCCCAATTCTATTCGTCCCCCAGGGGTCTTAAGCGTTGCCCCCTCTAAGCTGATATCACCGCCCACCAAAGCCAAGGTTTGATTAGATTGAACCCGTAGAGCATTTGTAGTATCAATTAAATCGCTGTTTGTCCTTATCCCCTGACCATCGCCCTGTACCTGAATCCTGCCCGGATTGCTGCCATATTGCAAGCCAACAGGAACACTGACAGTTAGTAGGGGTGTACTTTGAGAAAGCTTGGCAGAGAATTCGTACCCATCAGCAAATTTAACGCTGTTTGCTGTACTCGCTACAAACGAACCGCCAATATCCAAACGGGCATTGGGTCCAAAGATAATGCCGTTAGGATTAAGTATAAATAAGTTGGCTTGACCGTTGGCTTTGATGAAACCATCAATATTAGAGGCTTCTCCACCCGTGACACGGCTGAAGATATTTTGAATTTGCGAGACGTTGTTGAAATAAGCCGTGTTTTCCTTGGGAAGAGAAAACTGTGTAAAGCTGTGGAACAGGTTGTTTCCTTTTTGCGTTCCTCCCTCAATGAGGATGGTGTTGCCAGAGGGAGTGACGATGGAATTATTGGGTAGAGTCCCGTCTGGAATAATCTGGGCTTTGGCACAATTTCCAGTCCAAGCCAGTGTACTCAAACTCACTGCTACGGAAATACTCCCTGTAATCCAATAAAAATAGCGATTCAGTTGCCCGGACAAAGTGCGAAGAAACACTGCATCAGTCCTGCCTAAGTCATTTGCATCGAGTAATTCTTACTTAGGAACATAACTCATCTCAATACTCGCAACTTGAGTTTTGACTAAATATTTACATTCAAAATTGGAAATCACACCACCCTTTCATCCCTCCGCTAGTAGGTGGACAGAGGAACGTAGGGAGACTCTCAAATAACTATAAGTGTGTACGCAACATTACTAAACAAAAATTCGTCACTATACGGAAAAGACATACACTTTTCTGATACAGCTAAATTAGAAATGGTGTTAACCTAAGTACCGCAGTTTTTTTTGTGCATTCACAGTAGTAGCTAAAAGTGGTTGTAATTATGCGTCAGCTTTTAAGTACTCTTTCATTAGTGGCATTACTGCAATTGGTTCCTAACATAGTCTATGCCCAAGAAAAACCCAGTACTGAAAAACTATCTAACCCAATTGCAAAGGTAGTTGCTGCTAAAGTGATGACGAACTACCCAGATGGGCAATTTTATCCAGAACGTTTGCTCAGTAGGGCAGAATTAGCATCCATTATGGTGAAAGCTTTTCAACTGGATAAACGACAAGCTGTCACCAAAGAAAATGTAAAAGTAACAGATGTCCCTTTTTCTAATCCAGCGTTTCAGGATATCCAGACCGTCTTAAAAACCGAGATTATGAAAGGCTATCGCGGAAATCTGTTTTTCCCCAACCAACGAGTTACCAGGGCTGAAGCTTTGGCGATTTTTGCCCAAGCGTATGGAGTGTTTCAGTTTCCAGATGAGACTGTCAATGAAATTCTTGCCCCATATCCAGATGCAGCGTCTATTCCTGCTTGGGCAAAAAAAGCGATCGCCACAGTAACGACTGAGGGATTTGTCAATACAGATGCACAAGGCAATCTTTCCCCGCTACAACCGATGACTCGTGGGGATATGGCTGATGTGTTAAGTAAATATTTGCAAAGGCAACAGCCACAAGCCGAAACCCCGGCAGTACCTGGTGGTCATAATAGTCCAGAATCTTCTCAGTAATAAGGCACACACATTTTTTTCTAGAACGGCAAAGTTTGCGCTTGGCGGAAAACAGAAGTCACTTCTTGTTCATGGCTATTCTTTTGACATTTTCTCGCTGCTGTCCAAGCTCAAACAACTGCATTTACTCGTATTTTTCTAGTTGATTTTACTATCTTAGTTTTTTTTGGATACTTTTATATTTTACGTAAAACTTCGTACGTTAAATCCGGAATTTTATTCTTACCATTGGCGTGTCCCTGCTTCAATATAAGTAAATAAATGCTAATTAGTATGAAGCACCGCTTGACCCGTTTCATTAAAACGGGAAAAATTCGGCAGCTTTATGACTCATTAACGGCGTTTTAGCCAACGACTGTGACAGAAAAACCGGCCAAAACCCCAAAAGTTGGGGACAAAACAAGTAATTTTAGTCATCGGTTTTTCCGATGCCGGATTTTTACACGTTTAGACCCAACCGAGCGTGGGAAAATCAAAAATACGAAAAAGTAGAGAGGAAAACCCTACAATATGCACTTGAGTGAAATCACCCATCCTAACCAGTTGCACGGTTTATCGATTCGGCAACTGCAACAAATTGCCCGTCAGATTCGGGACAAACATCTTCAAACAGTAGCAGCCACTGGGGGACACCTGGGACCAGGATTGGGTGTTGTAGAGTTAACATTAGGGCTTTACCAAACGCTGGATTTGGATCGCGATAAAGTCATTTGGGATGTCGGACACCAAGCATATCCTCACAAACTGATTACAGGGCGCTACAGTAGCTTTGATACTTTGCGGCAAAAAGATGGAATTGCTGGTTATCTTAAGCGCGGTGAAAGCAAGTTTGACCACTTTGGCGCAGGACACGCTTCCACGAGTATCTCTGCGGCATTGGGTATGGCTTTAGCGCGGGATCTCAAAGGCGAAAAATTTAAAGTTGCTGCCATCATCGGTGATGGTGCCCTGACTGGCGGTATGGCACTAGAAGCCATCAACCATGCTGGACATATGCCCAAAACTAACTTGCTGGTTGTCCTCAACGACAACGAAATGTCTATATCTCCCAACGTGGGCGCAATTGGGCGCTACCTTAACAAAATGCGCCTCAGTCCTCCGATGCAGTTTCTCACCGATAACTTTGAGGAACAATTCAAGCAAATTCCTTTCGTCGGTGAATCCCTTTCTCCTGAACTGGGACGCATCAAAGAAGGGATGAAGCGCTTAGCTGTTCCGAAAGTGGGCGCAGTGTTTGAAGAACTTGGCTTTACCTACATCGGACCTGTGGACGGGCATAATTTAGAGGAATTGATTGCTACCTTCGGGCAAGCACATGAAATACCGGGACCAGTTTTGGTACACGTCGCAACCGTCAAGGGCAAAGGTTATGACATTGCTGAACAAGACAAAGTTGGCTACCACGCCCAATCTCCTTTTAACCTGACAACTGGCAAAGCCGTCCCCTCCAGCAAACCCAAACCCCCCGCGTACTCGAAAGTTTTTGCCCATACCTTGGTCAAACTCGCTGAACAAAACCCCAAAATTATTGGTATCACTGCCGCAATGGCAACGGGGACAGGGTTAGATAAACTGCAAGCCAAGCTACCAGATCAATATATTGATGTAGGGATTGCCGAACAACACGCCGTCACTCTTGCAGCAGGACTGGCATCTGAAGGTATGCGCCCGGTTGTCGCTATTTACTCCACTTTCTTGCAACGCGCCTACGACCAAATCATTCACGATGTCTGTATCCAAAACCTGCCAGTGTTCTTCTGTCTTGACAGGGCGGGAATCGTTGGTGCTGATGGTCCGACTCACCAAGGAATGTACGATATTGCCTATCTGCGTTGCATTCCCAACATGGTACTTATGGCACCTAAAGATGAAGCGGAACTGCAACGGATGGTGGTTACTGGCGTAAATCATACCACAGGAGCGATCGCCATGCGCTTCCCTCGCGGTAACGGGTACGGCGTCCCGTTAATGGAAGAAGGCTGGGAACCCTTAGAAATCGGCAAAGCGGAAATTCTCCGTAACGGCGATGATGTCTTGATGCTAGGCTATGGTACAATGGTCAATTCAGCAATGCAAGCTGCTGAAATTCTTAGCGAACATGGCATTGAAGCCACTGTGATTAATGCCCGTTTTGCCAAGCCTCTAGATAGCGAATTAATTTTCCCATTAGCTAAGAAAATTAAGCGCGTTGTCACCTTGGAAGAAGGTTGTGTCATGGGGGGCTTTGGTTCAGCAGTTGCAGAAGCGCTGTTAGATGCTAATATCGTCGTTCCCATCAAACGCATTGGTGTGCCAGATGTTTTAGTGGAACATGCCGAACCTAATCAATCTAAAGCAGAAATCAGTTTAACAAGTCCCCAAATAGCTCAAAAGGTGTTACAAGCTTTCTTTCAACAAGAACTTTCTGCTGTGGGCTAAATTTCCAGTAAAATGGCACGCTCATGAGTTCCCAAATTACATAGAACCAGGTGAGTGATGAACCCAGCACACCCTGCTCTTTTTTGGGTTTTCGCGTGGTCACACCAATTTAATCTGATTTTATAGGTTCACGCCTATTCATAAACCCGGTTTCTTGATGAGTTACCGGGTTTCTTACACGAAGTTGCAATTTCTTGGCATCAGAACTGGGAAACATCTGCCTTCAGTCAACGTCTCACATTAACTAGAGACATTAACGAGTTGACAACTTAAAATTAAGGAGCATTTAAAACAGTGAACAGTGAACAGCTACCTACGCAGTGACGCTTTCTCGGGCTGGTAGGGGATTTAAAAGAGCCACCAACGCTTATGCCTACGGCACGTCTCTTGACGAACGGTGCTCGGGGGTGGGGGACTTAAACATGCAAAGGATGAAACTGATAACTGATAACTGATAACTGATAACTGTTAAAGGTCAGATAACCCACAAAGGACACTCAATTGCGGTAACGATTCTTTGCCAATACCTGCATTCCAAAGCGAACGACTCTGAATTACCCTGTGATCAGCCGCTTTTTGGACAGCTACTACCGGGCATGCACTATCAGTGTTCTCCAAAAAGAGAACAAGATTTGGGTAAGATAAAGGAGCTATCTTTTCTGCGTCGCAGACACTGAAAGCTTCTCATACCCACAGGAGATATCTAAATGCTGACTTTAAAAATCGTTGTTTATATAGTTGTTGCCTTCTTCGTCGGTCTCTTTTTCTTTGGATTTTTGTCGGGCGACCCTGCTCGTAACCCTGGTCGTCGGGATCTCGAGTAAAAGCGCGACAAATTATCCGTGACTGCCGGAAGGCGGAATACATTATACGCCTAGAGACACTTGGCTCTAGGGAAACCTGTTCTTTGCGAATGTCCTCCTCCGGGGTGGCTTGCCTAAATCTCATCTAGGCAGAAGGCAAAAGCTGGGAGGCATAATGTGTTATGTCCTTCCGGCTATTTATTGGCTATTTGTTAGCTTGATTCGTGCTAGAGTATGCTTCATCCAGTTCTGCCGCCCGAACCGCCTCCGATTCTCGAATCTTTACAATCTGCAAATCCCACCCCAGTCCTGAAGGCTGACACTAAGACACTGGGGAACAAAGAGAAGTCTGAGGTACAACGGGAAACGCCTCTCCAAACTGCTGGGCAAAAGCCTACTGATAGTGATTTATTAGTTGCTAAGACATTAGCCGCACCCAGTAAACCGGAAAGTTTGCCACCTGAATTTTCTCCCATCACCACTTCTAAAAGTGCCGCTTTACTGGGTGATCAGCTTTCCATTGGTTATCCTGTACAGGAACTCAAAGGCTTTAGTCCCTATGATGGTGGCAGTAGAAATGCCGCAGATGAAACATTCCTTACTGGAGAGAAAATTGCTCAAACAGTTACCATTGAGAACTTATCTCAGAAGGACAAGCAAAGAGTCGTTGAAACAACCCAAACACCAACTCCGGCTAACACCTCAACTGAAAAATCAACAAGTGATCAACCAGTACAAATAGAATTCAAGATTCGCAACCAAACAACTGAACCGTCAACTCCTGCTCCCCCTAATACCCAAAATCAATCGGCACCAACAGGACAGCCAGACAGCACAACAAGGCAACAAAGTCAACCATCAGGTACAACAGCGCCTTCTAACACGCCTGCAGCCAGAGAAAGAATTGTGGAAATTACTTCTGATACACAGCAGTATGACGAGCAGCGGCGGATTGTCACGGCTGAAGGTAATGTAGTTGTGCGCTTTGATGGAGCACTCATAGATGCCGATCGCCTGCAAGTCAGTTTGGAGAATTTGATTGCAGTGGGAGAAGGAAATGTTGCCTTGACACGGGGTGACCAAGTTTTGCGGGGTCAACGCTTTACTTATAATATTGTCCAAGATAGTGGGGAACTGACAAACGGCAGAGGTGAAGTTTTTATACCAACAGCCGGGTCGGATTTCTCTTTCTTACCCACCGATGTGACAACCGGAGGAGTACCAGCGCGTCCTCTAAGCGATCGCATCCGAGAAAACCAACCTTTACAAGCTAATAGTCCTGGAGGTCTTAACATTAACGCAGGTGGTACAGGGGGTGCGAGGAACATACCAGTGCCAAAACAAGGCGGTCAAGTCAGACGGGTACGTTTTGAAGCTGGAAAAATTGATTTCTATCCCCGAGGTTGGCAAGCCAGAGATGTCCGACTCACCAACGACCCTTTTTCACCTCCAGAGTTGGAAGTACGGGCAGATAAAGTTACCGTCACCCGAGAAACACCTTTACGCGAGCGCATCAAAACAGAGCGACAGCGTCTAGTATTTGACCGAGGGGTATCTTTACCTATTCCCAAAGATGAGCAGGTTATTGACCGTAGCCAGCGCGAAGTCACTCCTGGATTATTCTCTCTTGGCTATGACGGCGACCAACGGGGTGGCTTATTTATTGAGCGTGGCTTCAAACCGATCAATACAGAAGCATTCACCTTTCGTATCGCACCTGAGTTTTTTGTTCAAAAAGCAGTACAAAGCGGTGCTGGTAATATCCCATCGCTGTTTGGTTTAAAGACAAGCCTCAGGGGTACTTTGAGTCCAAAAACTACCGTCGAGGGTACTGGATTGTTAACCAGTTTCGACTTGGACGATATAGAAGACAATTTGCGGGCGAGTTTGCGGTTGCGCCAGTTATTAGGTGAGCAAAATCCCCACACGCTCACACTAGAATATAGTTACCGCGATCGCCTTTACAACGGTACCCTCGGCTTTCAAACAGTCCAAAGTAGTCTTGGCGGTATTCTTACCTCTCCTGTGATTCCTTTAGGCAATAGCGGCATCAATCTCAGCTATCAAGGTGGCGCTCAATACATTAATGCCAACACAGACCGCCAAGACTTACTGAAACCAAAGCGGGAGAATGACCGCATCTCATTGACTCGCCTACAAGCAAGTGCTGCTCTCAATGGGGGCATTTTCCTATGGCAAGGGCAAGGATTACCAGCCACAGCTACTGAGGGATTACGGTATACACCAAACCCAGTCGTACCGTATTTACGACTTTTTGGTGGATTGACTGGCACAACCAGCTACTACAGCAGTGGCGATAGCCAAAATACCTTAACTGGTACCGTTGGTTTGGAAGGGCAGTTCGGTCATTTCTCTCGACCCTTTTTTGACTATACCGGCTTTAGAGTCGAGTACTCCCAAGGTCTAAACACTGGCTTATCGCCCTTTTTGTTTGACCGTCAAGTTGATAACAGCGTGCTGACTGCTGGAATTACACAGCAAATTTATGGACCATTCCGCCTCGGCTTTCAAACATCAATCAACTTGGACACTGGAGAACGCAGCAGCACCGACTACGTGGTGGAATATAGTCGCCGCACTTATGGAGTCACCTTGCGTTACAACCCAGTGCAGGAATTAGGTGGCATCAGCTTCCGAATTAGTGATTTCAACTGGTCTGGTGGCACTGATCCATTTTCTGACCCTTCTGAAATTAAGCCAGTTGTAAATGGTGTACGGCAGCGGTGAAAAGTAAAAAGTAAAAAGTAAAAAGTAAAAAGTAAAAAGTGAAAAGTAAAAAGTGAAAAGTGAAAAGTGAAAAGTAAAAAGTAAAAAGTAAAAAGTGAAAAGTAAAAAGAGAATTCCCTGAAGAGGATGGGTGAGAAAAGAAAATTTTCTTCCTCATCGCCCTCATCGCCCTCATCGCCCTCATCTTCTTATTTCCCTCGCAACAGCCCCCGCAAAAATAGACCAATTTTCACAAATATATCTTCTAGCCAAAGCATGACGCGGTCTAGCCATTCGAGTATTTGCTCTAGAGGATGCTTTTCATACCCAATCGTTTGAGCTTGTGTTTCAATCCAATCTGGCTTCGCCTCAACTTCAGTCGTTTGTTGGTACTGCTGGTCAAGAATTTCACCTTTATTGCTGTTGTTTTCAGAATCGGGAAGTGGCGATCGCTTAGAGAACAAAGCAAGTATTGGGGAGAGCTTCCGAATTTTGAGTTTTGAGTTTTGAATTTTGAATTTTGAATTTTGAATTTTGAGTTTTGAATTTTGAATTTTGAATTTTGAATTTATTTCTCCTGTTGTCCTTACAGAAGAACTATCGGGGAGAGCAGATTTTGTGGTTTGAGATGATGTAACTAATAATTGTTGCTCATCGACAACCTCTGTGCTCTCTTGCAAATCCCCAAACAAATCGTCCATTGTTAACCAAGGATCTGCTATGTTCTCGCTTTGCAAATCAGGGCTTTTGGGCAAAGCTGACGAAGGAGGACGCTGTGGTAGAGCAGTTTGTGGTTTCTTATTTCCACCTATTGGTAGTTGGTCAACACTATTTGTTGGAGTTGTTTGCTCTAATTTCTTGGGATTGCGTCCAAAAAAGTAATGAATTGCCCCCCAAATTAAAGCTTGAATCTTCGATGTTTGATGTTCCCCATCAGGAGTTAATACTTCTTGTTCAGCGGTAAATTGCTGGTGTTTACCATAGAGAAATATGTTTAGCTGATTTTGAACAGCTTCGAGCAATTGCCCACTGACGCGAGATATTGGTACTACAGCATAAGATTCCATCTGGGCAACAGCTGCGTCTAGTAATGCTAGCGCTGGGGAAGGTAAAGGTAAATATTTATACTCAACTATATCTTCTGTTACCGTTTCCTGAGGTAAAGCAGGTACCTCGCGTCTACTACCGGAAGTCAGCTTGTTCAATAAGTGGTCAATTTCCGATAAAATCTTGGTTTCATTTTTTACTTTAGCCATCCGCCAAGAACGCCAGTATTTAGTAACTTCGTCATTAATCCGATTTTGTAATTTTTTCTGCTGCTGGGGCGTCAAAATGTCGAGAATTTCATTTTCAGCAGTGACGAGTACCAAATTACGGTTTCCTAAAAGTGAAGCAATTCCCAGCACCTGAGGGGGAGATGAGGGAGATGAGGGAGATGAGGGAGATGAGGGAGATGAGGGAGAAACTCCTAATTTTGAATTAGATCCTTCGCTTCGCTCAGAACGCTTTGCGATTTTGAATTTTGAATTGATTACTTCCCCTGCTTTCCTGACTTGCAGAGTCACCACTGCTTCTAGAACCTGCTGAATTGCACTGTCGGCAGATGGAATTTCGGATTGGGAACTAGCCTCATTTCCTTGTAAATGCAGCTTAGGTTGTTGCTTGTCTGTATGCAGTTGTTTACCAGCTGATCCGGTTGCTTTTTGAATCAGCAGATACACTGGGTAAAGTAGAGCCTCTAATGACCAACTAGCAGCGACTTGTAGATGCCGTTTAGTGCGATCAAACTGTTCGCCCCAGCGCCGAGATTGCTGGTGAAAAAATTTAAAAAGTCTGCTTTGATAACGACCAGGGGTAGCAGATGGCATAAGCAATTCAAAATTCACTCATTCAAAAGTCAAAACTCAAAAGTCAATCTGGAAGACAAGCAGTGCTAGCAATTGGTCTAGCCCTTAGCTAGTGTCCAAATTAAATGCGTGGCATGGTAGTAAATTTTTGTTGAGAGCGTGGTAAGCTGTCGGACTCTCACCAAACAATAAATTCAAAGACTGTTGTGACCAGTGAGTTTCCTCATCTTAGCGAAATTATGACCTCCCAAGTCTCTCAACCTAATACCAAATTCATCTCGGAAGCAATTGAGAAGTTGCGCTCTTATGTAAGAGTGAATATTTCGTCTACTTGGCGATGCTGTGAAGCTGACTTGCCTGCGGCTGATATTAGCACCTGTGACTTTTCTGATTGGAGTCTTGCTAAAGTTAACGCCAGAGAACACATTGCTTGGGCTGGGGGGCAAAAAGTGCTATGGTTGGTGCAAAAATTGGTCATTCCCCAAAATTTACACGGTTATGGGCTACAGGGTTTGTCTTTGCGGCTGGCGCTTGTTTGGTGGGCGGACTTTGCCCAAGTTTATGTGAATGGGAGTTTGGTACTTGAAGGAGATTTATTTGATTGCTCACCTAGGGTGCTAGTTAGTCCTGCGGTGACACCAGGAGAGGAATTTATCGTGGCTTTGCGTTTGGTAAGTCCAAGTCATTGTGATGGGGCTTTGGTAAAGTCGCTGCTTATTTATGAGTCTACTGATGAGAATCGTCCTGATCCCGGTTTTGTGGCTGATGAGTTGGCTGTGATGCAGGGTTATTTGGAATCTTTTGAGTCTGAGAAGTTGGATAATTTGGCGGCGACTGTGGCGGAGATTGATTGGGAAGAAATAAACCGCAGAGGCGCAGAGAACGCAGAGGAAGATAACAGAGGATTAGAAAATTCCCTGTTTGCTCTGCGCGGAAAACTCCTCGAAATCAATAATTATCTGGGTACATCTGCTACAGGCTGCGGTTCAAAATCTAAAATTTACCTGTTGGGTCATGCTCACCTTGATTTAGCGTGGCTTTGGCGTGTCAGTGAAACTTGGCGGGCAGCACAAAGTACTTTTGAGTCGGTTCTCAAACTTCAGCAGGATTTTCCTGAGTTAATTTTTTGTCATTCTTCTCCGGTGCTTTATGCTTGGATTGAAGAACATCGCCCAGATTTGTTTGATGCTATTCAAGAAGCGGTAGCAACTGGGCGTTGGGAAGTTGTGGGGGGTTTTTGGGTTGAACCGGAACTGAATTTGATTGCGGGTGAATCAATTGTCCGTCAGCTGCTGTATGGTCAGCGCTATGTGCTGGAGAAATTTGGTAAGCTTTCTACTGTGGTCTGGGTACCAGATAGTTTCGGTTTTTGCGCGACTTTGCCGCAGTTCTTGGCTAATGCGGGCATTGAGTATTTCGTGACTCAGAAGTTGCGCTGGAATGATACGACTAAGTTTGATTATGGCGCTTTTTGGTGGCGATCGCCTGACGGTAGTGAAGTCTTTAGCGTCATGTCTGCGCTTGTTGGTGAAGGCATCGATCCTGTTAAAATGGCATCCTATGCCTGTGAATGGCAAATCCAAACAGGTCTTTCACAAGCTCTTTGGCTCCCTGGTGTCGGGGATCACGGCGGCGGTCCCACCCGTGATATGTTAGAAATCGCCCAACGCTGGCAAAAGTCTCCTGTCTTTCCTCAACTAGAGTTTACTACTGCTGAAAATTATCTACAGCAAATCAAAACTTCAAGCCACAACCAACAAGATTCTCCCCCGGCTTCCCCTGCTTCCCCTGCTTCCTTCCCCACTTGGGAGGACGAACTCTATCTAGAATTCCATCGCGGTTGCTACACCACTCACGGCGACCAAAAACGTTGGAATCGTCGTTGTGAAGGCTTATTGTACCAAGCAGAACTGTTTGCGGCTTTGGCAACTATAAGCTGTGAGGTGACATATCCCAAAGCAGAACTAGAAGCCGCGTGGAAAAAGGTCTTGTTTAACCAATTTCACGACATTCTGCCTGGTTCTTCGATTACTCAAGTTTATGAGGATGCGCTGACAACTTGGCAGTCGGTGGAAAAAGTTGGTAATGAGATATTACAGCAGTCTTTGAGTGCGATCGCATCCCAAATAAACTTACCAGAGCCACCGCAACCCAATGCTTTGCCAATTTTCGTCTTTAACTCCCTGAATTGGCAGCGCTCCCAGGTTGTTGCCGTTGACCTTCCTCATTCTCACTTGGATGCTTGCGTTTATAATCTCCAAGGAGAACTTTTGCCTTCCCAACTCACTGACGGCTCAAAGCTGCTGTTTTTAGCAAGCGATGTCCCCTCTGTTGGCTATGGCGTTTTTTGGCTTTGTCCTGAATTGCCTAAAAAAGGTAATAGTATAGCTCATTATGATGATACAAAATCGGGCTTGCAAAAGCAAGAACATTTTGATCCAAAAAGATTGAGTTTAGAAAATGAATTTCTGCGGGTAATTGTTGACGAGAAAACTGGTAATTTATCGAGTATTTTTGACAAAGTTAATGAGAAAGAAGTTTTGAGTCAACCAGGTGGAAATCAATTAGAAGCTTTTCAAGATAGTGGTCAATACTGGGATGCATGGAATATTCACCCCAACTACGAGCAGCATCGCTTAGCACCAACGCAGCTTAAATCTATTGAGTGCCTGGAAACTGGACCAGTACAAAGTCGGGTGCGGGTGGTGCGCCAAGTTGGGGAATCTGAGTTTACCCAAGATTACATACTACAGCTGCGATCGCCTGTTCTCAAAATCGCCACAACAGTTCATTGGCTGGAACGCCAGGTGTTGGTGAAAGCTGCTTTTCCTCTGAATCTAGAGGCGGACTTTGCTACCTATGAAATTCCTTGTGGGGCTATTCGCCGTTCCACGAAACCCAAAACTCCAGCACAAAAGGCGAAATGGGAAGTTTCGGCTTTGCGTTGGGCAGATTTAACAAATCCTCTCCCGGTTGACGGTACGAGCTACGGTGTCAGCCTCTTAAATGATTGTAAATACGGCTACGACAGCCAACCTCATCAACTACGCTTGACCTTGCTACGCAGTCCCAATTGGCCCGATCCAAAAGCAGACCAAGGATTTCATGAATTTACATATGCCTTGTATCCTCATGCTGGTAGCTGGGAATCAGCCCATACGGTAAGACGTGGGTATGAATTGAATCTACCAATGGTAGTCATACTATTGGCGAACGATGAGGAAAAGAGCGATAAACCTTTATCACCTGTCGGTAGTTTCCTAGATTTATCAGCTGAAAATTTGATATTAATGGCGTTTAAGCAAGCGGAAGATGACCCAGAAGAATGGATTTTCAGATGTTACGAATGCCACGGAGAGACAGCCAATTTACACTTGCAAAGTGATTTGGGGTTGACTCTGGGAGAGTCGGTGGACTTGTTAGAGCGTTTGCCCAAACCTGAATTCTTATCTATGCAACAAAGCTTTACAATACAGCCTTGGAAAATCTGTAGCTTTAAGGTGTCGAAGAGCGATCGGCATAAAACATAAGGTTTACAACAGGGGAACTCCCAAAGGCATAGTGTCCTCCGGATGCACACAGATAATCTATCTGCGTGCATCTGCGATTCCAAATAGCCAAAAACCAGATTTGTGACTGGTTCAAACTTTTCACTTTTGCCTTTTAAGATTAGAATTAATTCCGGATTCTCCGAAGCAGGTTTGTTTATTAAACATGACACAGCACATAGGTTTTGGCTAAAAGTTATAGGACTTACGCAAGAACTCTCTCAAACTCTATTTCTTTGTGTACGAGTGCGTACGAGTGCGGTTCGTTTTTTATAATCTTGCGTAAGCCCTGAATTATCCAGATTGAGAAACTTTTGCCTCTAGAAGAAATTATTTTGTTCTTATCCAATGATAATGAAAAGACACCCTATGAATTACAAGCAGATGCCTTAGGAGTTTTAGTAATTCATCTATTTATTGTATAATTTATTACTTAATTCCTCTTGGTATGCCTTGGATGAGCAGCTTTTGGGGTGTGAACCACAGCGATTAATGGAAATGCAGATGTTATCTGAAAATGTAAGTTGGACTTGGACAAGTAAATCTGTTCGTTTGTCAGGACTAGTACCTGATGAATTGTACTCCTTATCCTGCTGGAATTTACTTTTACCTGATAAGGAGCCACAGGAAATAAAAATCCCTTTAATTGAACAAGGTGTCACAGCTTGTGAAGTTTCTCTAGATCTACCTACTGGCATTTACTATATTCAATTACTTTTTGGACAAAATTTGTCAAAAAATTTGGGCTGGTGGTGTGATAGTGGTCCTTATGATATACCAGAAGCCATTGATGGAGATGAAGCAAGAGAAAATTACTGCTATACGATTTTGGGGAATAATGAATCTACAGAACAATTCATAGCTGCTGTTAATCAACTTAAATTGGATTTTGACATCCAACAGCTACAAGCAGGAATTTCTAGTTTAGAAAGTCATCATTATCATTTTCCTAACTGGTTAAGTCCTGAGAGTTTACTTCGCAAGCTAAAAGGACTTTTAAAGTTTTTGAATCAAGCGCGTGTCGAACTTGTAGGTACTCTCATACAAACACCAAAATCTGAGCAGACTCAACCTCAAGTGAAGGAGACTGCCAAACAGGATAACTGGTATTTGGTTAATGTTTCTTCGAAAAAGCGTGACGTTTTTTACAGATATCTTGACATTGCTATTACACAATACAAATTGCAAGATTTAATTGTGAAAGTGGAAGTTCCTCAAGATTCGGTATACGAAGATGTTGTGTTAGTAAATTTAAGAAACTATCAACAAGGGTATAGTCATTTGAAAAAATTGCCCCATTTTCAAACAATGGAACGCCGACCATTGACATCACAACAAGTTAGCAGGATGCTGGGGGCAAAGTGATTTCGTCTCACGATTAAGGTATTAGAGGATTTAAAACCAGATAGACACAATAACAAACAAGCCCAATTAGAATCAGCGCTAGCGAAACTCAAAGAAATGAAAGTTTCGACTAGCGTAATTGTTCAACCTTGGGCTTGAGCGTAATGCTCCGACTTCCCTCATTCACGCGAACTTGAAGTCCAACGAAAAGATTTTTAGAACTAAGAACAGGCGGAGTCTACCGTGTGACAGCAGCGACTTGCGTCGTAGTGTCACCCAGTAGCTCAACATAGACAAGTGCTGACCGGGTTCACGAGAGTCGGTAGACTTGTTACGCTGCCAAATTCTCATCTAATCAACAAATCTTTACAATAAATGGGAAAATCGGTAGCTTTCACCTGCGCTTATGGGTTGATAATTGCGATTGAGCGCAACTACCACCCCTATTAATTTTAATCTTCGTGGTCTTCAAAGGGATCGCTCAATTCCTTGCTAGGAGGGCCAAAAGAGGTGTAGATGGACAGCGCCGTGATTGTAATGACAATAGCACAGACGGAAATGCTAAGAACTATTGCGGGTTCCATGACAAGTATAGATTATGTGTTTTATTCCTATAGAATATTACAGAAGATTAAAAAATGCTTTGGCAACTCATATTAGGTGAACTATGGCACAAAGGACGCGGTTGGGAGATATCCTCAGACCTTTGAACTCTGAGTACGGTAAAGTGGCTCCGGGCTGGGGTACTACGCCCCTAATGGCTGTTTTTATGCTGCTATTTTTCGTGTTTCTGCTGATTATTCTGCAACTCTACAACAAGTCCCTGATCATCCAAGATGTTTCTGTTGACTGGCGGACTTTGGGCGGTAAGTGATGTTTAAAGTTGAAAAGCCTGCATAACAAGCTACCCCATACCCGGTTCGCCCCGGGTTTTTTTATCAGTTGTTAGTTGTTAATGATCCGACTATCCTCTACTACCCACCACTCACCTAAAATAACGCGGGAGTATGGAAGCCGCTACATTTTTCCTCTCCAAAACCGGACAACCTATTGCCTATGGCTTGCGCCACGGCTATCGCCTAACGGCAACGCTGCGCTAAGGGCAAAAAAGGCGGGTTCCATTGTCAATAAGCAAAACTAATTAAGAAAAATCCGCCTATGCATGCCTCTCCTAAAGTTCTGTACGGCGCTTCATGAGTACACGCGAGTGAAGGAAGTCCGGTTTTGTCATGGTTTCACCCGACCCCAAAGTGTGTCTGTCAAGAATTAAATCAATTGACAGACACACGTTATTTATATCGGGGATGAAATACGACTCGGCAGATTTATCTGCCGCGATGTTGAACTTTGCGAAAACAGCATCAAGTGACGTGACTTCATGGTAAGATATTAACAGGAATCAGCAAAAAAATAGGAGGTAATTTAATTGGCTCGGAGTACAACATTATCGTTCATAACGGAAGTACCGTTAATTGTAGACAGCAAGCAGGAAGCAGAGTTACTATCTCGTTTTCAAGCAGGAAGACAACTCTATAATGCCTGCTTAAATGAAGCGATGAAGCGATTAGAGTTAGTTGGCAACTCCGAGCTATATAAGAGTGCTAAGAAGATTTTTAGAACTCAGAAGAAAGAGCGATGTGAAGCTTTCAAGAAAGCAAGAGAGCAATACAGATACTCAGAATATGACTTGCATGCTTTCGCCACAATAACGAGTAAGAAGTCTAAATGGATAGCTGAAAAAATAGACTCTAATACTCAACAGAAACTAGCTACGCGGGCATTCAAGGCAAGTGAGAGAGTTATGTTGGGTGTGGCTAAAGATGTGCGGTACAAAGTACCAAGTCGTTTCCGCTCAATGGAAGGCAAGTCGAATAAAACTGGTATTAGATGGAAAGATAACTGCCTGGTGTGGGGAAAACTCATGCTGAAACCAGTCATTGATCCAACCAATTTGGTCATTCGGTATGGGCTTGAATCTCCGGTTAAGTATGTTCGCTTGTTGTGGCGCATCTTAAATGGCAAACGTCGGTGGTATGCGCAGATGATCAATGAAGGGTTGCCCTACCAGAAACCTCAGAATTATGTTTCTGACGGTTTGATTGGTTTGGATCTTAACATCAGCAATATTGCTTTTGTTGGTGATAAACATGCTGACCTATTGGCATTCGCGCCAAATGTCCCCACCTTCCACAAAGAAATAGCGGTACTGCAAAGAAAGATGCAACGCTCTCAACGTACCAACAACCCAGATAATTTTGAACCAAACTTTATAGGTAGTTGCGGGCGCAAGACCGTTGTTAAAAAAGGCAAAGTTAAAAAGAACAGCCGCAAGTGGAACAAGTCCAACAATTACCGCAAAGCTGCTGCAAAGAAACGTGAGCTAGAACGTAGAAAGACTGCGTATGCAAAAAATCAAAATCGTCGTGTTATTAACGAGATTTTGAGGCATGGCAAAGATATCAAAACTGAAAATGTCAGTGTAAAGGGATGGCAAAAGCGATATGGAAAAGCCATAGCTGCCAAGTCCCCAGGATTTGTACAATCAGAACTGATCCGCAAAGCTGAGAAAGCTGGTGGCACAGTTATCAAGTTCTCTACCCAGAAGACTGCGCTAAGTCAAACTCATCTTAATGGTGAGCGCATCAAAAAGACTTTGTCGCAGAGAGTGCATATCGACAGGTTAACAGGTGAAGGAATGCACCGCGACTTGTTCAGTGCTTTTCTGGCTAAATTCGTTAATCAGGATGAGCTTTCATTGCAGGATGCTGTTGAGCAGTATCCAAGGTCGAAGTCGATCTTGTTTGGGGCGTGGAGGCGTTTTAAAATCTGCGAGATTAGTAGGCAAGTCCGAACACCCGTGCCTGATTCCCGGCAGAGCAGATCCCAACGCAGGCAGAAAAAGTTAGCCAGATAGTCAGCAAGGACGACAAGCTAACTCGAATTTCTGCCAAAATCTGCGTGTCTTTAGACCGCAGTATGGCTTAATAACTATTGATTAGACTACATATGTGGGTTTTGTCAGGCGGTTTTTGAGTTTACAGGAGAAAAACATGAATGTATTTGGTATCGGTTTACCAGAAATGGCTTTAATCTTTGTGGTAGCGCTGTTAATCTTTGGTCCTAAGAAGCTACCAGAGGTTGGTCGCAGTTTGGGAAAAGCAATTCGCGGTTTTCAACAAGCTTCTAGCGAGTTTCAAAACGAGTTTGAAAAAGAAGCAACTCAGTTGCAAGAAGCTGTGAAAACGACTGCTAAGCTAGAAACTAACGAAATACAAGCAGCTCAGTTGCCACAAGACACTACCAGTTCTGCCCAAAAAAGCTAAACTGAAGGCAAAATGACGGAAGCTATTGCCAAAAAAATGGTGATTCCCCAGCTAATAGTTGGGTTGGGGAACCCAGAACCCAAGTACGACAAAACTCGCCACAATATCGGTTTTGCTGCTGTAGACGCGCTATCTCGTTGTTGGAAGATTCCCTTAGCAGAAAATCGTAAGTTTCAAGGGGAGTATGGCGAGGGAATCGCAGCTACTGGAGATAAAATCCGCTTGCTGAAGCCATTGACTTATATGAATCGTTCCGGACAAGCAATGCAAGCCGTGACAAGTTGGTATAAGTTAGAACCTGAATTGGTGTTGGTCATTTATGATGAAATGGATTTACCCTTAGGAAAAACTCGGCTGCGCTTGTCTGGTTCTGCTGGGGGACACAACGGGATGAAAAGCGCGATCGCACATCTTGGAACGCAAAACTTTCCTCGTTTGCGTATCGGTATTGGCAAACCAAAAGGTACAGCCAACGCCAATGAATCAGGTAGCGTTTCTCATGTCCTAGGACGATTTTCTGCTGCTGAAAATGAGGTCATGTCTCTTGTCCTCCAGTTTGTCGTGGAATGTGTAGAACTGAGTCTCAAGCAGGGAGTAGAAAAGGCTATGAATGTTTGTAACAGCCGCTCTTTTGATAGTCCTGAGTCTTAGACTGTCTCTGTGAGTTAAGTATAAATACATAATTTTCTGACTTAACGCATCCGTAACACAACTAAATCGTACCCCAACAAGGGGTACGATTTATTTTGCTTAAGTAATGTATTAAGCAACCGAATACGTTAAGACTTATTTTATTTCATACGTCGCTTGCGTCTAGCTGCTACTGCCTTGCGTTTGCGCTTTTCTTGTGGTGTTTCAAAATGCCTGTGGTACTTTACATCAGCTAAAATTCCAGCTTTAGAAACTTGGCGTTTAAACCGACGTAGAGCTGAATCAATGCCTTCATTTTCTCCTAAAACCACTTGGGTCATTCTTCTTGTTCCTCGTGTTCCTCATAATCAATATCTCCCATTGTAGTGCTGCCTTAACATTGGCGAAACTCCCCTTAAGAAAACTGAGACAGTAGCGGAAGTAGGGAATAAGAATTTTTGAGGATTGATTATTGAGTCTCTTGGTCCATTTTGATTGCAAGCGCTAATTGATATAGTTGACGACGGGGAAGCGAAGTCATTTTTGCTAACTGACGGCTAGCTTGCGATCGCGATATTCCCTGACTCATAATCTTTAGCAACTCTGCTTTGAGTTCTTCTTCGCTAAGTTGTGGTTGAGCCGGTGGGGTTCCCGCCACGAGTAAAGTATATTCGCCTTGGGGTTCGCGTTCGCTGTAGTGAGCGATCGCACTCTCAATTGTTCCCCGCCAAAATTCCTCATACAATTTAGTTAACTCTCGCGCTATGACGATTTGGCGAGAAGTTCCGAAAATATCTGCGAAATCTTGTAAACTTTCGCGCAAGCGGTGGGGAGATTCGTAGAAAATGAGTGTGCGGGATTCTGTTTCCAGGGATTGTAGGTGCGATCGCCTCTGTTGACCTTTAGCTGACAGAAATCCTTCAAAAACAAATCGATCTGTTGGTAATCCTGCTGCACTCAATGCCGTAATTGCTGCATTTGCACCAGGAATTGGCACGACTGGTATCCCAGCCTCAATACAAACTTTAACCAGTTCATATCCAGGATCAGAAATTCCTGGTACACCTGCATCAGTGACTAAAGCAATTGCTTTGCCGTTACTCAGTTGTTCTAATAACTCTGGGATGCGGCTGCTACGGTTATGTTCGTGGTAACTCACCTGGGGCGTTTTAATTTGAAAATGTTGTAGTAGTCTACCCGTGTGGCGCGTATCTTCCGCAGCGATGACATCCACTGTTTGCAAAATTTTTACGGCACGGAATGTCATATCTTCCAGATTGCCAATCGGTGTACCTACCACATAGAGTGTTGCTGGTTTTATGTCCATGCATAAATATTATCTTGTGGGGTGGGCATCTTGCCCGCCATAAATTAGACTTTTTGCAAAATGTATTGACTATTAGGAACCACAGATTATTCAGTCTTGGCAGATGTCTCGCCTACTGCACAAAAATGGAAAAACATGGACTATTTGTCGGTTTAGTCACCTTGGACTTGATTTACCTTGCTGAGTCTCCCCCCAAAAATAACCAGAAGCTAGTCGCTGCTGACTATACTATGACCGCAGGTGGTCCAGCAACTAACGCTGCTGTCACTTTCAGTCATTTGGGCAATCAAGCTACAGTCTTGGGTGTCATAGGTTCTCACCCAATGACGCAGCTAATTAAAGGAGATTTGGCAAATCACAAAGTTGCGATAACTGATCTTAACCCCACTACCCAAAACGCGCCGCCAGTTTCTTCTATTATTGTCACCCAAGCAACTGGTGAACGGGCAGTTATTTCCATCAACGCCGTCAAAACTCAAGCAAGCAGCGAATCTGTCCCGCCAGACATTTTGCAAAACGTTGATATAGTCTTGATTGATGGACATCAGATGACTGTTGGGAATCAAATTGCCCAAATGGCAAAAGCTAAGAATATCCCAGTTGCTATCGATGGCGGTAGTTGGAAACTCGGGTTTGACAAAGTCTTACCTTATGTAGATTATGCTCTTTGTTCTGCTAATTTTTATCCCCCGAACTGCCATACTGAAGATGAGGTTTTTACCTATCTCAGTCGAGTTGGTATTCCTCACATCGCCATCACTCATGGAGAAAAACCCATTCGATACCTCCAACACGGTAAAACAGGCGTGATAGATGTGCCGACAGTACAAGCCGTTGATACACTAGGGGCTGGAGATATTTTCCACGGTGCTTTTTGTCATTACATTTTACGGGAAAGTTTTCCGACTGCATTGCAGCAAGCAGCACAGATTGCTTCTTTTTCCTGTCAATTTTTTGGCACACGCCGCTGGATGCATTCTCAGCAGTAAATTTTTCACTTTCAGGGCTTACGGAACAACTCTCTCTAACCCTCTTTTCTTCGTGTCCTTTGCGTCCTTGGCGGTTCGTTTTTCTATGATCTGTGCAACCTATAGGTATCCGACCATCAGAAAGATTACGAAACCATCGAAAGCCCTTAGTAATCTGACTTCCTACTCGCTTCCCGCCAGAAGATTACTTATAAAAAACCGCCAAGACGCCAAGAACGCCAAGGTTCAAGTTCGGTAATTTTGTACCGGGAAGGGAGTAAGTAGCTGTCTAATATAACACGCTTGCCTGTCATGCTATCCTACAAGTCGTGGGATAGCCTTCTGTAGAAAGCTTAATACCGTAGTGTGCGGTATAACACTCCTGCGTTTTGGAATATGGGGATTACATAGCCGTTAAACACTCAAGACAGATAAGAGGACAAGGCAATTAATGAAAGACTTAGAAAAAATCCTAGAATTAACTCGTTCCGTAGGTTGGGGAGCAACAGATATACTGCGCTCTTTCTACCATCAGACTGGCGACTACAATCTAGAAGTACAGTATAAACAGAATGAGCCTGTCACAATTGCAGATGTAAATGTCAATAATTACATTTTAGAGAACCTGCAAGCTGCTTTGGGTCATGATGATTTTGCCTACATTAGCGAAGAAACTTACAAAGTCGAACAAGCTAAGCAAGAATGGGTGTGGATCATTGATCCATTGGATGGTACGCGAGATTTTATCGAAAAAACTGGGGAGTATGCAATTCACATTGCCTTAGTGCAGGAAACACGTCCAGTGCTTGCTGTAGTAGCAGTACCTGAAGCTCAAAAGTTGTACTATGCCATCAAGGGAGGCGGTGCTTTTGTGGAAACCCGTGATGGGAAAATACCGTTACAAGTGTCATCACGGGAACGTATCGAAGATTTAACCTTAGTTGTGAGTCGCAGTCACCGCAATCAAAGATTAAATTACCTACTACAACACTTACCATGTCAAAATCAGAAAGCAGTTGGCAGTGTAGGCGGCAAAATTGCTGCAATAGTTGAACAACGGGCAGATGTTTATATTTCTCTTTCTGGTAAGTCTGCCCCAAAAGATTGGGATATAGCTGCCCCAGAACTGATTCTGACAGAAGCTGGTGGTAAGTTCACTCATTTTGACGGTACGCCGTTGCAGTATAACACTGGTGATGTGAATCAGTGGGGTGGTTTGCTTGCAAGCAACGGTCAGTATCACGAGGTTTTGTGTCAGGAAGCTGAAAGGATTTTGCAAGCGTGGGAAGAGGTGAAAAATTGATTGCGATGCAAATTTTAAAACTCAATATCTTCCAGTTTCACTCCTTGCCCAGATTGAAGACTTTTTCTAGCTGATTTAATTTTATAGAGGAAGCGTGGGTTGTTTTGCAAACAGTAATCTAACCAGTCATCTTCTGATTGAAAACCAATGAGTATTCCTGCTTATTTCCCATTGTGAATAATCACAATTTCCTCCTCACCAGCCGACTGCAAATACTTGGATAAATTCTTTTGAATTTCAGAAAGTGCTATTTTCTTCATCGGGTTTCCCCACCTTTTCTAACCAAGCTTCTACTTCAGATTTGAATACAATTGCCAAAATTTCGATTGTGGTTTCTGTAACATCATAAACAATAAACAGGTCATGCACTCGTAACCGAAACTGCGACGGCGACATCCCTCGTAAACGCTTTATCCGATTCTTTCTGGTTTTGGTCGGCTCATGTCGCAGGTATTCTTTTATAGCATCACATACTGTCGAGCGAATATTTGGCTCTAAAGTGCGTAAGTCTTCGACGGCTTCTGGTGAAAAAATAATTTCATAGCTCGTTCTAGCTACGAGTAAAGCCAGAATGACAGCTTGCTCAAGTTGAAATCCAGGGGGAATTGAATTCATCAAACCATTAGAATAAAAATACTTCTTTATTAAGTTGGAAAAATTGTAAACAGGCAAAGGTAAATCGTAATACCCCTACTAATTTAACCTTTAAATCACTCGATGAAATCACTCCATCAGTTGAGTTGCCAGTTTTCTCACTTCTGTATGAAATTCCCAAAATCAATTATCTACCGTTAAACTTTGCACCCCTGTAATTCTATCTACCGCTGGTTAGTCATTCCCAATCTTTTCTAAAATCCGAAACTCTATCTGTGGATTTAATCCTTCAAGAATTGCTGATTTCCCATCAGGACGAACTAGCAAAGAGCCCTTGATAAACTAGTTGCAGCCCAATTATAAACACCACAGACAATTAAATAATCACATCTTGGATATCAGTGAGTTATTTTACCGAAAATTTGGGTTTAAAGCCCCGCCCTTGTAGGGCCGCTTTTTATTGACAGCGTACTAAAAGTATGAAATTATACTATTGCCCGTAGTCTAAAAGGCTCTAGTGAGGCAATATTGGGTACTCCCCAGCTACAATGCTCAGCTTCGTGCTCTTGTTGTAGGAAAGAGATAGAAGTAATTGAACAAATCTTTTCAAACGCGGTCGGGCAGTCCTTGCGAAAAGTGGACGTATCCAAACGGGGATACTTGAATGCAAGATTCAAGTATCTAGTCCGGACGGTTGAAGCAAGAATCCTCAGCATGACGGCTGAGGAGTGTCAACAATTCACCTTGACGAAAGACATGGAAGCGGGGTAAACCAGTTTTCAGGTTAGCCTCTGGTGCAACCATCCTCGGTTGGCGATCGCCAACCGAGGTGACATCTAGTAAAACGGAAGCATTATCTTGGTAATTTGAAGAATTCGCCGTCAGCAGTCATTTTTAGGGACGAGAAAGATGTCATTGCACCAGTACAAAACACACCTTACAGCATTGCTGCTTTTTCTTCAGCTTACGCCATTTCTCACCAACTACCGGTCAACCGCCTCAGGCTTAATAATGTAGAAGCGACGCCAGAAAATGTAGAAACTGGCAAGTATCAAATAGTACGTACCATCGCTCTTGTCTCGAAAAAGACGAAAGCCGACTCAAGCATTTATCAATTTTGCTAATAGCGAACCATCAGCCTTAGTACTGCATAAGTCTGGCTTTGTGTCATCTATCAAATAGAGTATATGCGTTCTTGAAACTTAATAATATTTCTATATATATAAAACAACTCAATTTTTCTTAACATTTTAAAAAGCAAATGGTATTGCAGATGTCATTGCTAAAGCAGGCGATGGTGATAGATCATGAAGTAGGGCGATCTAAAAAATCGCTCTGTTGTACCTGTACCTTAACCAAACCTTGAATTGAGATATAATTAAAGTTTCCACTATTTGTCGTCAGTTGGGTGATCTACTATTTTAGGAGTGGAACGTATGAGAAGACAACATCGACCAACAGTAGTCAATGATCGACTTAGGGACATCATTGCTCATGTAGAATCAACGTCACAGACAAACCATCTCAAGTTACTTGAACCCTCTCAGCCCGTACAAACCTTACCAAAGAATAGCAGTTCTTGTGGTGAGGATGGGACTTCCAATGGAAAATATATTGGCAATAGCAATTGAAGTACGTGTAGGAAGTACCCTATTTAGTATAACCTCAAATCAGTGTTTAGTTTGGCTTTAGATATTCTGGTTAGTTTTGCGAGAGTGAGTTAACAACTTGATGTAATCCCGTTTTCTGAAATGTTTGTGACTTGTTACCCCCCTTGCCCCATAATAGTATAAGGGGCAGGGGATTTGTTTGTTTTCCAAAAAATAAATATAGATAAATAGAGATAGATAAATAGAGTAAAGCGTTCTCTTCTGGCACAATGGTCACAACAGGCGATCAAGTTCTCTCTTGCCAAGCTATCCATGACTGTTGCTGTTCACCTAGAAAACGTTTACAAGATTTACAATAATGTTCCCGTGGTCAATGACCTCTCATTTACAATTAATGCGGGAGAAATGTTTGGTTTACTTGGTCCGAATGGTGCGGGGAAATCTACGACAATTCGGATGTTGACCACGCTGACGAAACCAAGCCAGGGACGGATAGAGGTATCTGGTTATAATGTAGTGTCGCAATCGATATTAGCAAAGCAGCATATTGGCGTTGTGTTGCAGCAAATTAGTGTGGATAACGATTTAACCGTGTGGGAAAATATGGAGCTGCACGGCAGGCTACATCACATTGCCAATCCTAAGCGACAGCGATTGATTAATCAATGGCTGGAGTATGTTGAACTGGCAACCAAACGCGATGACTTGGTAAAAACCCTGTCTGGGGGTATGAAGCGGCGGCTACAGATAGCCAGAGCGTTGTTGCATCAACCGCAAATTCTGTTTCTAGATGAACCGACGGTAGGACTAGACCCCCAAACAAGGCGACGTCTTTGGGAGATTATTCGGGATTTGAATAAGCAAGGGATGACAATGCTGCTCACTACTCATTATATGGATGAGGTGGAGTATTTGTGCGATCGCATTGGCATTATGGATAGTGGTAGATTAATTTCTCTTGGCACCCTACAACAGTTGCGCTCCGCTCATGGCGAAGGTTTGGTCATGAAGCAAACAGGAGACCGTTGGGAATATCTCTTTTTCCCCACTTTGGAAGATGCAAACTTGTACCTAAATCAACAAAATGATAAAACAGGGATGATGGTACGTCCCTCTAACTTAGAAGATATTTTCGTTGAACTCACCGGACGCAAGTTGGACTAATCTTACCCCCTCAAAGTTCGGAGTACGGCTTCTACCCTTGCTACGCCGTCCTGCATACCCTGCTTTTGGTATAAATCCCGGGCTTGTTGAAACACTGTAATTGCTTCTCTTGATTTGCCCTGCTTCATTAAGATATTACCCCGCAACTCATAGATTTGAGGATTTTTCGGGTCAAGGTTGACAGCTTGTTCGTATGCCCATTTCAGATTGTTGTTCTCTCCTAAACGCAACAGAACTGTAGCCAACCCTATATAAGCGTTGACATTACTCCGGTTAGCTTGTATCGCTTGACGGTAGGCTTCCTTTGCGCCCTTGTTATCTCCCAAATTGCCACTGACATAACCCAAAGCATATTGATAATCGCTATTGTTAGGATTAAGGGCAACAGCACGACGGTAAGCCTGTAGTGCTGCGGGAAAATTCCCTTGTTGGGCGTAGAGATAGCCAATGCCAGAATAAATCGTGGCGTTTTTTGGTTCTACAGCAGCTGCTCTTTGATAGATGGCGATCGCCCCATTGTAATCACCACTATCTACCAGCCTCCGCCCTTCCTCCAAAAGTCCCTTTAACTCCTGGCTGCTTTGCTGTTGTGGTAGTGCTTCTTGAGCCTGAGCTACCAAGGGTATTGTTGCTACAAAGCTTCCTACTAGGAGAACACTTACTATCAATGATGTTCGATTATACACAGTAAATTACCTGAAAGTTTCTGCAACTTTTTTCTACAATCTCCGTGGTTGATTGTCCATTAAAACAGATATATTTGGTTTTGCAAACTCTATTTGTTTACTTTTACAAAATATTTACGATAATTTTCCTTTTGTTCTGTGAAATTACAGTAAATTAACATTCATTTTTCATACAATCTGCTTTTCAGGTATCTGCTTCTACACTTGAAAATCCAAACACCAGTATGAACTGACAGTTATGTTTTTGAGGCAAATATATGATTTTAACTACGACCGATGTGATTCAAGGAACCATCATTCAGTCATATTTAGGGATTGTGACGGCGGAAGTTGTCTATGGCAGCAATTTCCTCCGAGATTTTTTTGCTAGCATCCGCGATATTATCGGTGGGCGCACGGGTAGCTACGAACGCCTCTTTGAGGAGGGTCAACGCAAGGCTTTAGAAGAATTAGAGCGACGGGCATTACGTTTAGGAGCAGATGCTGTCGTTGGCATTGAAGTCGATACTGGCACAATCAATGTTGACCAATCAGGTGTTCTCATACTGATTACTGCCACAGGCACCGCTGTGAAACTGCGTTAGCAGTTATTACAGCAATTCTAAATATTGTGAACTGACTCGTTATGACTGCTAGTGGGTAGTCGGTAGTGATAAACAACGCTCCAACTACCGACTAAGTACTAAACAACCATTAACAACATTTCTTAAATTAAATGGTATTTATATAGTTATTATCTGTTCACTAATAACTGTTTACTAATAAGTATTTTGATATTGATTAAATGATAGATTAACTGTAATTAAAAAAAGAGAGCTATAATTAAAAAATGTTAGTTTCATCTGATTGGTCTTTTGAAATTTTGTAAATTATCATCAAAAATTTTCAATTTGGTCAAGGTATTAACACTTAATAAAAGTTAAACAAATGTTGTGAAAATAATAATATTCTTATAACTAAAGATAGACTTCTTAATTATTTCCACTGATAGATATGTAAAATCATCACAAGCCATTTAATTTTAATCATTAGCATGAAAACCTGAGAAAAAAGTTTAGTGGAGTAGTTAAGGGGAAAATATAGTATGTCATACACAAATCGACTAGGTGACGAAGTTATTACCGAGCCTGTGATCGGTCGAGTAGGCGATTACCACGACCGTGTTCGCTGGGGTCCTATTATTTCTGGTTTGTTGGTTGCCTTAGCAACTCAATTGATTTTGAGCGCCATGTTTAGCGCGATCGCAGCAGGCACTGTTGAAGGTTCAGGCGCACCCAGAACAATTGCACCTAACGTTGCAGGTAATGCGGGGATTTGGTCAACCATCGGTTTGTTGATTTCCCTGTTTACTGGTGCTTGGGTTATGGCTCGTGCTTGTGGTCCAATGAACCGCAATACAGCTCTTCTCAACGGCGCAATACTTTGGGCAACAACTTTAGCATTAAGCTCTTGGCTGTTAGCAAGTGGAGTATCGGGTGCTTTTGGTGTTGCTGCTTCCAATGCTGGAGAAGTTATTAACCAAGTGCAGCGGCAAGGTGGCGTGAATGTACCGCAAAGCAACGTTACTGCTCAACAAGCTCGTGAGATTGCAGCAAATGTACGTTCGGGCTTGTGGTGGTTTGTATTCGGTTCCTTGTTAGGTTTACTCGCTTCAATGATTGGAGCTGCTGCTGGAGCTCGCAGTCCGCGCACTACCCATCACGCCTAAAAACTTGTTGATAAAAATAAATATATCTTCTTTTTATAGCACCTTAATTAAGGTGCTTTTTTGTTATTGGTAGTAGTTACTGGTTAGTAGTTAGTTGTTAACAACTAACTATTTCCCACTACCACTTCAAGTACGCCGCCTCAATTCCTTGCTCTCGCCGAATCTTCCCATCTTTTTCAAACCAAGCAATGACCTGTTGCGCTGTCAAATCTTCAATCTTTACTTCATACTCTTGAGCAATTTGTTTCAAAAGCCTGAGTGATGAAATTGTCAATCTGGTTAAAAATTTCTCCGGTGAGGAAAGCAAAGCAGCATCGACTTTGACTGCCTCTTCTGGAGTTAAAAATTGTGGTGTTGATTGCTGTGATGGTAACTCCATAACTTTTCTCTAAAACTGACTCAAATTTAGTAGTTGTAACTGGTGATGAATCATCACAGATTGGTAAAGCCTACTACGAATTATTTATAATTCATGACTTAGACTTAATATGAAGTCCCCACTGGTTGGGGGTACTCATTTCATGGAAAAGTTAAGCTCTGTTTTTTCGCTCTTGTACTAAATAACCGCAGCGATGTTCGCCGTTAATAATCCAGTGCGTACGCTCTACTGTACAATCTGGTAAAACTGCGGCAAACATTTCTAATTCATGACCGCAGACGCTGGGGAAAGACTCGGCAACGTTAGAAATTGCACAGTTGTGTTCCATGAGGATAAATCCTTCGCCTTGCGATGACTCACTCGATTCTACAGGGTGAGATTCAGCCATGAAGCCTTCAGCTTTTCTCAGTTCTACCAAAGTTGCCACCCTTTGTGATAAGGAAGCGTTACCCAGGCGTTCTCGATATTCTTGTGCTTTACGCTCCCACTGCTTTCGTAAAATTGAACTGACTTGGTCGCGTCCTACCGTTTCTGCTAATGTATCCAGTAGAGAAACAGCAAATTGACCGTAGCTATCGGCAACTTCTTTACTCAGGCGATCGCGTCCCTGATGAGTTAATTGATAAATATGCTGCGGACGCCCCATTCCCCCTTGCACGGACAAAGAGAAAGAAATCAGTTGCTCCGCCTCTAAATCCTTAAGATGACGACGAATCGCTTGGGGGCTAATATCAAGAGCCTCGGCTAAATCAAAAGCTGTAGTCTGCGGGTGTTTCAGCAGATATTCTAGAATATCTTGCTTTGTTGAGGACTGCTGGATAGTCACCATCATCGTCCTAAAAATTCATTTGTTTTGAAGAAAATATGATTTTGACAACAATGTTGTTGTTAATCTAGCTTAAAATGAAGATAAGTTAAACAACATAGTTGTTGTTTTAGTCTCTATACTTATTTTAGCAGTCCCGTAACCACTTGGTTACTCAATCTGGGAATCGGCTACAAAAAGCCCGTCTCCCATCCTTAAAGAGATTCCATACAGCGAACACAAGAGAAAACTACCGATGAGTGCCACTGTCAAAACCTTAGTCAACCAGCCATACAAGTACGGCTTTATCACCGACATTGAAGCCGACATGATTCCGCGTGGACTAAACGAGGACATCGTCCGCCTCATCTCCGCCAAGAAAAACGAGCCGGAGTTCATGTTGGATTTTCGCCTGAGAGCTTTTCGCCAGTGGCAAAAAATGGCAGAACCAACTTGGCCAAGCGTTAAGTATCCTCTGATAGATTATCAAAATATCATCTACTACTCCGCACCCAAGCAAGCAAAACAAAAGCTTAACAGCTTGGACGAAGTTGATCCAACTTTGTTGGATACTTTTGAGAAGCTAGGCATTCCCTTATCAGAACAAAAGCGACTGGCAAACGTCGCCGTTGATGCGATTTTCGATAGCGTTTCCATCGGTACCACCTTTAAAGAAAAGCTGCTTAAAGATGGTGTTATCTTCTGCTCAATTTCGGAAGCATTGCAGGAATATCCAGAATTGGTGCAGAAGTACTTGGGTAGCGTTGTCCCAGCCGCAGATAATTACTTTGCAGCTCTCAATGCCGCTGTATTTAGCGATGGTTCCTTCGTCTATATACCCAAAGGCGTAAAATGCCCGATGGAACTGTCTACCTACTTCCGCATCAACAATGGTGAGACTGGACAATTCGAGCGGACACTGATTGTTGCTGAAGAAGGTAGCTATGTTTCCTACCTGGAAGGCTGCACCGCGCCGATGTATGACAGCAACCAGCTACACGCCGCTGTCGTAGAACTCGTCGCTCTCGACAACGCCGAAATTAAATATTCCACCGTGCAGAACTGGTACGCTGGTGATGCGAATGGCAAAGGCGGTATTTACAACTTCGTCACCAAGCGCGGTTTGTGTCAAGGTGTTAATTCCAAGATTTCTTGGACACAGGTAGAAACTGGTTCGGCTATCACTTGGAAGTATCCTAGCTGTGTGCTAGTGGGTGATAACTCTGTGGGTGAATTCTACTCGGTGGCGCTGACAAATAATATGCAGCAAGCCGATACCGGTACAAAGATGATTCACGTTGGTAAGAACACCCGCAGCACGATTATTTCTAAGGGAATTTCTGCCGGACAATCTAGTAATAGCTACCGGGGTTTGGTGAAAATCAATCCCAAGGCACAAGGGGCGCGGAACTATTCCCAGTGCGACTCAATGCTGATTGGGGATAATGCTCACGCGAATACTTTCCCTTACATTCAAGTACAAAATCATACTGCGAAGGTGGAGCATGAAGCTTCCACTTCCAAGATTGGGGAAGACCAACTATTCTACTTTGCACAGCGGGGGATTTCGTCGGAAGATGCTATTTCGATGATGATTAGCGGCTTCTGTAAGGATGTGTTTAATCAGCTACCGATGGAGTTTGCAGTGGAAGCTGATAAGCTGCTGAGTCTGAAGTTGGAAGGTAGTGTTGGGTAAATGGAACCACAGCCGGTTGTAGCAGATGGACGCAGATAAATTATCTGTGTGCATCTGTGTCCATCTGTGGTTTGAATATTTAACCGCCAAGACGCCAAGTGCGCCAAGGAAGAAGAGAGAAGAGAGAGAGAACAAGCATGATTATTGAGAATAGTGAAGTTGTGCTGTCTGTACGGAATTTGACAGCAAAAGTTGATGGAACACCTATTCTTAAAGGTGTGAACCTTGAGGTACGCTTGGGTGAAATCCATGCGATTATGGGACCGAATGGTTCTGGTAAGAGTACTTTTTCTAAAGTTTTGGCTGGACATCCCGCGTATGAAGTGACTGGCGGCGAGATAATTTTCCAAGGGCAAAACTTGCTGGAAATGGAACCAGAGGAACGCGCTAGATCTGGGATATTTTTGGCGTTTCAATATCCGTTGGAAATTCCGGGTGTGAGCAATTTGGATTTCCTGCGGGTGGCTTACAACTCGCGTCGTAAGGCGCAGGGTTTAGAGGAATTGGATGCGTTTGATTTTGATGATTTGATCGAGCAAAAGCTGGATGTCGTGAAGATGAATCCTGCTTTCCTGAGTCGGAGTTTAAATGAAGGTTTCTCTGGTGGCGAGAAGAAGCGCAACGAGATTCTGCAAATGGCACTGCTAGAACCGAAGCTGGCAATTTTGGATGAAACAGATTCGGGTTTGGATATTGACGCGCTAAAGATTGTGGCGAATGGAGTGAATCAGCTGGCGAGTCCAGAAAATGCCACGATTATGATTACGCACTATCAGCGATTACTGAATTACATCGTGCCAGATTACGTCCATGTGATGGCAAACGGGCAAATTCTTACCAGTGGCGGTAAGGAATTGGCGCTAGAGTTAGAATCGCGTGGTTATGACTGGGTGTTGGAAGAGAATGCGGCTGAGGTAGGTGTGTGATGAATATTCTGGTTTCTCCCAGTTCGGTTCCTAACTCAAATCCAGTAGATTTGGCATCGACTGTGCTGGATAGGGATGCTTATCTAACTGAGTTGTTAAATCAGGTTGTCCAGACACGCCATAGCGCGTCTGTTGAGGTTGATGCTTGGTTGCAGGAGTTACATGAACGCGCCGCGCTTTGGGTACGTAAATCGGTTCTCCCCACCACCCGCGATGAAGAATGGCGCTTCACTGATTTGTCGTCTTTGCGGAAAGTGCAATTTAATGTAGAGACATTGGATGCAACGTCTGTACAAGCGGATACGCTGCTAGTACCAGAAGCTGCTAACAGTCGCTTGGTGTTCGTTAACGGAATTTATACGCCTGAGTTATCAGCGGTTGCAGATTTGCCTGATGGGATTGTGGTAAGCAATTTGACTAATTTGCCTGTAGAGACGAGAGGTGGCGCGTCTCTACAATCACGCGTGCAGCAATATTTGGCTCAAACTGAGGGAGCACATGAGGTATTTACCGCCCTCAATACCAGTGGAATAAAAGATGTTGCGGTGGTTTGGGTGGCGAAAAATGTGGTAGTGGAAACACCGATTCATTTGGTGTTTCTTGTTGCTGGAGAGGCTCCTTCGATTTCTCTACCGCGTTGTTTGGTGGTGGCAGAGACTGGTAGTAGTGTGACGTTGGTGGAAGAATTTACGAACCGCAGAGGCGCAGAGAGCGCAGAGAAGGTTTACTTTACCAATGCGGTGACGGAGATTTGGATAGAGGAAAATGCTCAGGTGAGTCACACTCGGCTTGAGTTGGAAGGTGCAGAGGCTTTCCATATTGGGAAGACTGCTGTTTCTCAAGCTCGTGACAGTCGGTATACTTGTCATGCGGTAACTTTTGGTGGAAAGCTGTCGCGCCACAATTTAGAGATTTTGCAAACTGGTGAACAAACGGAAACTACCCTCAATGGATTGACGATGATTGGGGGAAACCAGTTGGCGGATACGCATAGTGCGATCGCGCTCAATTATCCTTATAGTACGAGTCGGCAATTGCATAAGTGTATCGTGGGCGATCGCGCTCATGGAGTGTTTAACGGCAAAATTTTTGTTCCAAAGCCTGCACAGTTAACAGATGCAGCACAGTTGAACCGCAACTTGCTGTTGTCGCCGAAAGCCAGAGTTGATACCAAGCCGCAATTGGAAATTACCGCAGATAACGTAAAATGCGCCCACGGTGCTACGGTTAGCCAGTTGGAAGATGATGAAATCTTCTACTTGCAAAGTCGGGGTATCGATGAGAATGATGCTCGCAACTTATTGATTAACGCCTTCGCCGCCGAAATCATCAACCAAATACCTGTACCCTCTTTGCGAGAAAGACTCACACAAACCGTCAACAGTTATCAGTCAATAATTAATGACTAATGACAAAGATGTAGAGACGCGCTGAATGAAAGCGTCTCTACAATGGCTAATGACTAATGAGTAATAATTAAAATGACTTTTACCCAAGAAAAAACCCTTGCTGATATAGTCCGTGCTGACTTCCCGATACTACACCAAGAAGTTAACGGCAAACCCTTAATTTACTTCGACAACGCCGCCACGTCGCAAAAACCTTTGCTCGTACTCAACACCCTGCGAGACTATTACGAGCAGTACAATTCCAACGTGCATCGTGGCGTGCATATTCTCAGCGCCAAAGCCACCGACGCTTACGAAGCCTCAAGAGACAAAGTTGCTGCGTTTGTAAATGCTGCATCGCGCCAGGAAATTGTCTTCACCCGCAATGCGTCTGAGGCGATAAACTTGGTTGCTTACAGTTGGGGAATGAACAATTTGCAGCGAGGGGATGAGATAATTCTCTCGGTGATGGAACACCACAGTAATTTGGTACCCTGGCATTTTGTCGCACAAAAGACGGGTGCGGTGCTGAAATTTGTCGAACTGGCTGCAGAAGAAACTTTTGATTTGGAACAGTTCAAAAAGCTGGTTTCCGACAAAACAAAATTGGTGTCGCTGGTACATGTCTCTAATACGTTGGGTTGTATTAACCCTGTAAAGGAGATTTGCGAAATAGCTCATAAATATGGCGCGAAAGTATTAATTGATGCTTGCCAAAGCGTCCCTCATATGCCTATCAACGTGCAGCAAATTGACTGTGATTGGTTGGTGGCTTCTGGTCACAAAATGTGTGCTCCAACAGGGATTGGCTTTTTGTATGGCAAGTTAGAATTGCTGCGATCAATGCCTCCCTTTTTGGGCGGTGGTGAAATGATTGCGGATGTGTTTTTAGACCATTCTACCTACGCGGATTTACCACATAAATTTGAAGCGGGTACACCTTCAATTGGAGAAACAATTGCTCTTGGTGCAGCGGTAGACTACCTTAGTGGGATTGGCATGGATAAAATCTATGCCTACGAATCAGAATTGACTGGCTATCTATTCGAGCAGCTAGAACAAATTCCACAAATTCGCATTTATGGTCCTAAACCTAAAGTAGCAGGTTTGGGCAGAGCTGCTCTTGCTGCATTCACCGCCGGAGAAATTCACGCTAACGACATATCTACATTATTAGACCAAGAAGGCATTGCCATCCGTTCCGGACACCACTGCACGCAACCATTACACCGCCACTTAGTGATTCCGGCGACTGCACGGGCTAGTCTATCTTTCTACAACACTCGTGAAGAAATTGATGTTTTTGTCAAAGCGTTGAAGGAAACGTTAGATTTCTTTGGCGGTTTCTTAAGTTAAGTTGATGATGGACAATAGAACTCTTGCATAAGTCAATTTTTTTGGAATTAAACCACAGATGAAGACAGATGCACACAGATAAATATCGGTGTCCATCGGTGTCCATCTGTGGTTCAAAAATTCATAAATCGTATTTTTACAAGAAGTCTAATGTTTGTTGCGCCCCTCAGACTAGAAGTCTGGGAGCAAACCAGGCACACATACAAAGCCTGCCTACGCACGCTATGATATAAGTCCGCGTAGGCGGACTTCCCTTCGGGAAGCCGCTTCGCGTCATGTTTGTATAGCCGCCATTACGAACATCGCCAGGTATTTTTCAAGCATGATTACTACCTCAACCCCTGCTGAACAAAGAACAGTGCTGCACAATATTAGCTGGGAAACCTTTGAAGCCTTGCTAACAGAAACAGGTGAGGATAGAGGTTCTCGGTTTGCTTATGAGTGTGGCACTTTAGAAATTATGACGCCACTTTTTGAACATGAAAACTCTAAAATTCAATTCGACCGTTTTATCTTTGCCTTGGTTGAAGAACTAGAAATTGACATTAAAAGTGCTGGATCTACAACATTAAAACGACAAATAGCAAAGCGAGGAATAGAACCAGACAACTGTTACTACATCCAAAGCGAACCTATTGTTAGAGGTAGGCAAACACTTGATTTAGAAACTGATCCACCGCCAGATTTAGTAATTGAGATTGATATTACCAGCAGTTCAGTTAACAAATTAGCGATTTACTCTGCGTTGGCTGTACCTGAACTATGGCGATACAACGGACGAGATTTGAAATTTTATCAGTTGGTAGAAGGGCAATATGTTGAGCGTGAGTTTAGTATTGCTTTTCCCACAGTCTCAGTTAGTGAAATAAGCAGATTTATTGAGCAGAGTAAAACCGTGGGGGAAATTGCCTTGCTAAAATCATTTCGCGCTTGGGTGAGAGGGAAAATATTATAGTTGGGTGGTGATTAGACTTCTTGCAAAAATATGATTAATGGATATTTAGAACCACAGATGCACACAGATTAACACTACTTAATTATCTGTGTGCATCTGTGGTTCATTTTTAGTATATTTTGTTAAACATTTGACTACGGGCTTCGTTTGTGTAGCCGCATCCTTCTAGAGTGTCGGCACAAAAATCAACTTCAAGTATTAGGATCTACCGCTAAACTCAAAAATCCTTCTGGTACGATCGCGCGATCATCAAGATCGTACTAAATCCCCATGTCAACGCCAAAAAACCAATCCATGCGGCTTACCCATACCTAAGCTAGGATTGCTTTGAGCAAACTGGGGATCAAATCTTGCAATTGATTATTTACAGGAGTATCGTCAGAACTGGGTAAATCCTCCCCACAGGGCAAGCAGTGCAATGGCTTGTACTTTAAGATAGTGAAGTTGCTTGCAGACTCTTACACTGATGATATCGAGTCGAGAACCATTGTCTCTGTATTAAGAAATTTATACTCTGACAGCGTTTTCTTGCGAAAATTCCCACTAGGTGAACCTCCATAGGAGAATCTGTGAAGCTTGCGCTCTAAATTTGGTTAGTTAAGGGAGAACAGATGACTCTCAAGCGGTTGGGTTTAATCATACTGACGTTAGTTGCGATATTGTTTGCTGGCTCGTCTTTGTTAAGCAGTTGGCAGGAACCTCAGTTCCAGAGTCGTTTGGAACTTTATCAAACAAATATTGTGCTGCAAGCTGCTTCTTGGGAACCGTTAGATGACAAGAACGCGAATTTTAAGTCATTGCAGGATGCACTACTGGGCGTTAAACCTCTTGAAAGCGCGACAGAACAGTATCAAGAGGCGCGTAAATCCGCTCAAACTAATTTGGAAAAAGCCAAAAAGCAACTGGCGCAGATCCAATCTCAACCCGCGACGACTCCTACAACTCCTAAACCGCAACCAGAATTGCCTCCTGCTACCAACACCTCTCGTCAGGTACAGCAACAACAATTGCAGCAGTCTGTCAACCAACTGCAAAAATTGATTCCTGAATTAGACTTGCGACTGGGAATTTTACAAGCGCAGCAAGGAAAAATAGAGACGGCACAGAAAACTTGGAGTCAATTACAGCAACGTTCAGACATTAATCCTGAATTTGAGAAAACTGCTGCTGTGTTGGCAGGGCTGAGGAGTGATCCCCCGCGTATTTTGCCTTCTTCCGAACAACTGATTCAAAAGAATTTAGAAGGTTGGTTTCGCTATATTGCTCTGAGTCAAGTATACCAACTTCAGCAGCGTCAGGATGCTTTGGCAGACTTGGAAGCAGTTCAACAAGAAGCTGCTGAACAAGCATTGTTGAAATTAGCAATTATCGGAACCGTTCCAGCACTGACGGCTTTTTTAGGTTTAGGGCTGCTGATTTTTTTGGTTGGACAGCGCCTTGTTAAAGGGAAAACAGCTTTATTGGCTCAAAATTCGGATGTGGGTTGGTCAACGCCTTGGGATGGGGAAACGATTTTACAAGTTTTTGTCGTGGGCTTTTTCTTAATGGGACAACTTCTTGTACCCATAGTCATATCTCTCCTCCCTATCCCGCGTCCCGCCCCTAATGTCAGAATTCAAGCATTATACGTCTTGGTAAGTTACCTGTTGGTGGCATTTGGTGCCCTATCAGTACTGTATTTATCTATCAAACGCTTTTTCCCTTTACCAGACGACTGGTTTCGCTTCCGGTTAGGAGGTAAGTGGTTTTTGTGGGGGCTGGGTGGCTATTGCGTGGCTTTGCCCATAGTGGTGGTCGTGTCTTTGATTAATCAACAACTCTGGCGAGGACAAGGTGGTAGTAATCCCTTGTTGCAACTGGCGTTAGAAAGTCAAGATACTGTGGCGCTTGGCATATTCTTCTCTACGGCTGCGATCGCCGCCCCAATATTTGAAGAACTTTTGTTTCGCGGGTTTTTATTACCCTCCCTGACTCGTTACTTACCTGTGTGGGGATCAATTCTTGCCAGTGCTTTTCTGTTTGCAGCAGCTCATCTAAGCTTGTCAGAAATTTTACCACTATTCGCCCTAGGTACTGTCTTGGGGATCGTTTACACGCGATCGCGCAATCTCCTTGCTCCTATGCTTCTCCACAGCCTTTGGAACAGCGGCACTCTGCTAAGCCTTTTTGTCTTAGGCAGTACTAGTAAATAATACTTTTTGCTTGCCATTGAAAATACTCAAAATCTTTAAAAAAAATTTACAATTTTTTACCAATTCATTATTGGTATTTAGTGTGGATCAATGCTACCTTTAATGCACAAATATTATTACGGATAACACTTACAAAAAATTGCGGTAAGTCTGAAAGCCCAAACCCTGCATGGGCGGAATAAAAAACGAAATGCGAACTCCACTTTTCATGAATCGTCTAGAGATGTGTAAACTGGAGTACACATAAGGATCTGCGTATGTAGGGTCGTTAAGCGCTTGGAGACTGATACTTATGTCAGGAGAAATAAAAAAAATCCGGAAATAGCACTAGTTAACTTGTATGAAGTAATGGGGCATAGTTGTATTTCGCATTAATTGCAAAATACTCTCAATAAAAGCATTTTTGGGCAAGAAATCGTACAAAAGTGCTGTACTAGAATTTCTCGTTAAAGTAAAGAAAGAGCAGTTATTGACGAGTGTAGTCTCAGGCGTTGTCCTGAAAACCTCCCTCCTCGAAAGCTTTTGCGTTCCCTAAAAACTAGTGGTACGCAGCTTTTGCATATCTGTTTGACTAGTATTTATTCTGGTTAATAAAAAACTATTAATACTCAGTACTTAAACAGAATTATTTTATAGCAGTATAAGATTTCAATTTTATACATCATTTATAAAGTGAAGGAGCTTGATGCATATGGCAAATTTCACCCCCAGTCACGCCGCCAAACAACTTTTAGCTGGGTACTGCGGCATTATTTTTGGAGGTTTTGGTATCCATAAATTCATTCTTGGGTATGCACCAGAAGGATTTATCATGCTAGTGATTTCCTTAGTAGGAGGTTATTTCACCTACGGATTTACATTCTTGATTATGCAGCTTGTAGGTTTAATTGAAGGGATGATTTATTTGAACAAATCCCACGACGAATTTGTTGATACCTACTTCGTGAAAAAGCAGGGCTGGTTTTAGAAATTCGTCTTTCAGTATTGAATTTCTATTTTAGAGTATCTATCTGAGGTGCATGAACTCATAATTTTACAGTAGTAGGAGGGGCTCTCCTCATCCTACAAATGGCTATTGACAGCCTTGAGTTACCATTGCTTATACCTTTAAGATTTGTCACTAAACCGAGAACTTTATCTCTCTTTTATTCACCCTCCTGTGGGTAAATTTCTTTCTATAGTATGTATCAATTAATTTTAAGTTAAGAATAAACTATCTTCTGTCTAAGATCCCCGACTTCTTAAAGAAGTCGGGGATCTGAAGAACTCAATTTTAGTCTATTACTTACTCTAAACACTATTTATCTTTAGTGACAAATATTTTATTTGTACCAATATGCTAACGCTCAAACGTAAAAATATAACCTTAACACTACTCACAGTATTGGGATTAGCTTATTTCTGCACTATGTCTCATATCGCAGTCAATCCTTTTTGGAAAAGCGAGATGCTCCTTATACCAATACAGCTAGTTACACTTATATACGTGACTTATCTGCGTTCGAGTCGTCGGTGATAGGGTCTGAAGGTGTAAATTAAATTAGAAATTCAAAAGAAAAACAATTTTTTTATAACTAATACACAACTAGACCCCTATACAACCATAACTTAACAAAACTTAATAAGTTTGACATTATGTCAAAGCTTTGGATTTCGCCTACGCTCGAATTAGAGACGCTTTTAGAGAGGCGTTAAAGTTTCATCGTAGCAAATTCAAAAACTTTCCATGCAAATTGTCTCGAAAACTAACGTTTCCCCAGAACCAGCCTCGACAACAGAGAAAATCACTTTGGATGTCGGGGGTATGAAGTGTGCTGGCTGTGTGAGGGCAGTAGAACGTCGGCTTACTGAGTATCCAGGAGTTAAGAGCGCCTGTGTGAACCTGGCGACAGAGGTAGCAGTCGTAGATTTGGAAGCTGGTGCAGTCGATGCGGATGCACTGGCAAAGCAATTGACAGCTGCTGGGTTCCCAACTCAACCCCGGAAACTAGGCGGGAAAGTAGTAGGTGAGACAGAATCAATACAAGACCCAGCAGAACGACAGCGCCGAGAAATGCAGTCTGCAAAACAGCAATTGATCGTTGCTGCTGTCCTGCTGATCCTGTCATTTATTGGTCATGTAGGTAACATTGGTGGTTACGTAATACCGATTTTGCATAACATCTGGTTCCACTGTGGATTGGCAGCGCTAGCGCTTCTCATCCCTGGTCGCCCAATTTTAGTGGATGGGTGGCGGGGTTTACGGCACAATGCACCCAACATGAACACTCTAGTGGGATTGGGAACACTGACAGCTTACATCGCTAGCTTGGTGGCTCTGCTGTTTCCTCAACTTGGGTGGGAGTGCTTCTTTGACGAGCCAGTCATGATGTTAGGCTTTATCCTACTAGGACGGACACTGGAAAAACAAGCCAGAGGTCGCGCTGCAGCAGCATTTAAAGAATTGCTCGCCCTCCAGCCGATTGTTGCGCGATTGATTGCCAAGCCTAAAACGACGGAATCGCCTGCTGCGTTGTCTTCCAATAACGGAATTGTAGAAATTCCCGCTGAGGTGGTGCGCGTTGGTGAATGGTTGCAGGTTTTGCCAGGAGAGAAAATTCCAGTCGATGGTAAAGTCGTTGATGGGCAAACAACTGTAAATGAGTCCATGCTAACTGGAGAAGCGGTGCCAGTGACAAAGCAACCAGGAGATTTCGTGACAGCAGGGACACTCAATCAATCAGGAGCGATCGCCATTGAAGCAACCCGCACTGGAAGTGATACGACTTTGGCTCAAATTGTCGCCTTAGTGGAAGCCGCACAAACCCGTAAAGCGCCGGTACAAAAATTAGCAGATACAGTCGCTGGGTACTTCACTTACGGTGTATTAACGGCGGCATTGTTAACATTTGTCTTTTGGTACTTTTTCGGCACGCACATCTGGCATCACGCAATTATGTCGTATGCCATGCAAATCTCTCACCACTCCTTACTCAGCACGCCTCACAGTTCACACCCCACGATCTACACCCCGCTCCTTGTGAGTTTAAAGCTAGCAATTGCCGTAATGGTAGTCGCTTGCCCCTGTGCTTTAGGGCTTGCTACACCAACAGCAATTTTAGTAGGAACAGCTATTGGCGCAGAACGGGGTTTGCTGATCAAAGGCGGCGACGTTTTAGAAAAAGTACACGAATTAAACACAGTCGTGTTTGATAAAACTGGTACTCTTACCACAGGTCGTCCCGTAGTCACAGATTGCCTACCAATTGAGGGACTGGAGAATCATTCCCAATCGCTCATACAACTGGCAGCAGCAGTAGAAATCGGCACTATTCATCCTTTAGCAACGGCAATTCAGCAAGAAGCGCAACGCCAAGAGTTATCTATCCCAGATGCTGTGGACTTTCGTACCGAACCAGGGCTTGGTGTCTCTGCTGTCGTAGAAGGCACTTTGGTGCTTTTAGGGAACTGTGACTGGTTGCATTGGCACGGAATTTCTGTCAGTGAAACTGCACAAAAACAGGCTCACAAGCTAGCAACAGATGGGAAAACGGTAGTTTTCGTAGCAGTTGGAGACGCGGTAGCCGGACTGATTGCTGTTCAAGATACCCTAAGACCAGATGCTAAAGCAGCACTAGACGAGTTGCGCCACATGGGTTTACGGGTGATGTTGCTCAGTGGAGATACACAACAAGCAGCAAGTGTGACAGCAAAACAACTCGGACTGGATGCTGCTGATGTCATGGCTGGCGTTCTCCCTGCGAAGAAGGCTGCTGCCATTGAAGAATTACAAGCACGCTTAACAAAGGGAAGTACTCAGCGCTCTATTGTCGCGATGGTAGGAGATGGCATTAATGATGCTCCAGCCCTATCTCAAGCCGATATAGGTATTGCTTTACACTCAGGCACTGATGTTGCAATGGAAACAGCGGAAATTGTCTTGATGCGGGATAACTTAACTGATGTTGTAAAATCCATACAACTGAGTCGTGCAACTTTGAGCAAAATCCGTCAAAATTTATTTTGGGCTTTTGCGTATAACACTCTTGGCATTCCTTTGGCAGCTGGTGTTTTGTTGCCAAGTTTAGGTTTTGTCTTAAGCCCATCGGGTGCAGCTGCATTAATGGCTTTTAGCTCTGTTAGTGTCGTCACGAATTCCCTTTTATTACGACGTTTTGCTCATCGCTCCTAATCTCCTCGTTTCGAGGTATTATTTGTGAGCGTAAATATTTGGTTTTGCCAATCTCACGTTAAACTAGGTCGGTAGTTAAGTGTTTCGAGACGCACAAAACCTGTTGAGACGGGTGCAACGCCCACAGTAGTTAAAAGAGTAGGACAGCTTGTTCTACTCTTGTGAACAACTAAGCAATTTAAAAGCATATAAGATAATTACCATAGACTTTTACTTAAAGAATGGCAGCAAACAATACGAAACAAATCTTGATTAATAACAGTTCAACCGACGAATTTAGCAACGATTTTTCAATGGCAGCAGAAACAAATGAAAGCCATCTACTGATAATAGAAGACGATCAAGGACGCAAAGAATTTATTCTTGATCGCCCCGTATATTCCATTGGTAGGGACGCCCACTGCGATATCCGTTTAATCTCGCAGTTTGTCTCGCGCCGCCATGCCACACTCATTAGGCTACCGCGCGATGGTAAGAAGCATAGCTATTATTATCGGATTGTCGATGGTGATGCCAAAGGCAAACCTAGTTCCAATGGTCTAATGATTAATAACGGGCGGAAGATCCCCGCTCATGACCTGAAAAATGAGGACGAAATCGTTTTTGGACCTCAAGTACGTGCTATTTATTACCTACTGCGAGATAGTATGCGCACAGGAGGACAAACAGATTCCAGTGAGTATGATATTACACTAATAAACCCCGGCATGACCGAGGATCTGGAGGACTGAAGCCATATTGATTCTGGAATATTTCTACTGTCAGCTTGCACATTTTTTGGAGGGGCGTTTTGCTATAAGCTAGCCTTATCATTGAGCTAGCCCAAGCAGACGCCTTTCTTTACAGATTGACACTCTGTGTTCTAAAGGAGCAGAAATTCTTAAGACATCGCTGTCTTAATATCCTGATTTCTCAGATTCGCACGCTACGGCACGTTTGCACACAAGGTGCGTAGTGATATCTCCGAACAATCTTTTAGCGGTGTACTTTCCCCCAGTCCAGGGGTAGGTTTTTATGTCTTGTACTGACCATTTCATAGTCCCATTTTTTGACTCAGGCGTAAACGCATCGATGGCAGCTTTCATCGGATGTATAGGACAAGAGTCGGACACCAAGGGTTTTCACCCGGAGCATCCTTATAAGGCGGGAAAGCGTCAAAAGCAAAGAATAGCTACTTACCCGGCGAGACTCTCAATCAGATGCCAATGGCGGCAGTCTTCAATTGCCTGCTTAACATATTCAAACATTTGTCGGCAGTGATTCTCTCGCTGAAGTGCTAGTTCCTCGTTTTTAATCACGATACTCATCCGGGTTTCTGTTTCAGTAGCTGTGCTTTTGTCAATCAATGCTTCCACCGTTACTAACTTTAAAAAGGATATATGACCAGGAATTTCACGCGCCATGATGTAATCGGCTGTATAGTATTGAACATCCAAATTACAATCTTGCAGAAGTTCTACAAGTAACGGTTGAAGTTGGTCAAGAGGAACAGAAAGAATAAATGAACACGTATAGCGAGCCATAATAGCCCCAAGCCTTGCAACACTCCGTCCATCCTATAATACCGAACCATCTAAAAGCCAAATCATTATAGATTCATTAAAGAACCTGTGTTTTGAGTAAAGACAAAAGCAGCACAAGACACACAAGCAAATTCCCAGAGTCAACTAAGGTGGCATAAGCCAAAACTTGGATAAAAAACTTTAAAATAGCGGTTTGGCGGAGGTTGATTATGAAAGTAGCAATTGCTGGAGCAACAGGATTTGTAGGTAGTCGTTTGGTAGAACGACTACAGGTGGAGGGTATAAAAGTGCTAGTGTTAACTCGTAACACCACTTATGCCCAAAAGGTATTTCCACCTACGGCTTTTCCCGATGTGGAAATTGTTGCCTACACACCAACAGCATCGGGAGGTTGGCAAAGTGCCATTTCTGGTTGTGATGGTGTCGTTAATCTTGCAGGCGAATCTATTGCTGAAGGACGTTGGACACCCGAACGGAAACAGGAAATCTTAAACAGCCGTAAACTGGCTACACAAAACATTGTGGACGCGATCGCCAACGCTGACCCCAAGCCTAGTGTGTTAGTCAACGCTTCGGCTATTGGCTACTACGGTACGAGTGAAACGGCTACCTTTGATGAAACCAGTTCACCCGGTCACGATTTTCTTGCCCAAGTTTGCCAAGCCTGGGAAGCAGAAGCAACAAAGGTAACAGATGCTGGCGTGCGACTCGTCATTGTCCGATTGGGTATTGTTTTGGGTAACGGTGGTGCTTTGGGTAAAATGATTACACCGTTCAAACTTTTCGCTGGTGGTCCCTTGGGTAGTGGTCAGCAATGGTTCTCATGGATTGACTTAGATGATGTCGTTAACCTGATTTTTCTAGCTTTAACGAAACCCGAAATGCAAGGGGTATATAACGCCACTGCCCCTCATCCTGTCCGAATGGCTCAATTGACCCAAACTATGGGAAAAGTCATGAATCGTCCTTCTTGGTTACCTGTTCCGGCATTTGCTCTCGAAGCCCTTTTAGGGGACGGGGCAATGGTCGTTCTGGAAGGTCAACAAGTCGTTCCCAAACGTACTTTAGAAAGTGGATTTAAGTACAACTATCCCAATTTGGAACCAGCACTGGTAAAAATTCTCAAATCCTAGGAATGAAGCATTAGGGATTGATTCTTGCTCCCGAATTCATTCGTGGGGATTCTTCTGTGGTCGCAACTCCTGAACCGCTGTGCCTCTTGGTTGATCAGTTTTTTAGGAGAATTGCAAAAGTATTTTTTATATAGAACCACTCATGGAACACAGATGCACACCGATAAATTATCTGTGTTCCATGAGTGGTTTATTTTTAAAGATAATTAACTTTTGCAAGAAATCTAGTGAACAGTGAACAGTGACCAGTAAGCAGTGAACAGTGAACAAAAAGCTGATAACTGATAACTGGTAACTGATAACTGATAACTGATAACTATAGTGCTTCTCGTTGGGATGAAGTAATTATAATTATTTATCTGTGTTCATCTGTGTCCATCTGTGGTTCTTATTTCTTGATGTGTTGCACTCAACACCAGAACCGCTATATTTTAATACCAATCATTAATTACCAGTTTTGAGGAATTTCTGAGAAACCCAATTAACAATGCCACTGATGATGGCACCAGCCATAAGGATGCCAATAGCCGGGTTAAATACAGGTTGCCAAAGCGTGTGCCACAAATCTAAGCCCAGTGGGACTCCTACTGCTTTACCAATAGCTGCAACCGCCAACCACCCAAAACCAAACAAAACTAGGAACACATCTGCCATTAAAACCAAGTTTAGCCAGCTTAAAAACTTATCTTTCATAGTAGTGATTAATTATCAGTCAATAGCTTTAGACTATTGACTGTAGATGTGGGACTGTTTAGCAATTATTCCTCGGGAAACAGCCAGTTTTTGACTTTTGCCAAACTTTGCCAGTCTGGTTTTCTGTTGAAACCGTCTTCAATGCTATTTTTGACTTCTTCTCGCCAGTCTGGGTTGACAAAAATCAACTGTTGTGCAAAGTCAACGTGTTGTCGCAAACCTTTTTGACCTGTTTCCAGCATGGCAACAGCAAGATTCACCCGTGCTTGGGCATCTTGTGGATTGAGCTTTACCGCCTTCTGTGCAGCCTTGTAAGCAAGGTTGGGTTTGTCATCTAGTAAATACAACCACGCTAGACAAGTCCAAGCAGGACTACTTCTGGGAGCGCGATCGCACAGATCCTTAAACACAGGAATAAGAGTTGAAGCTTCTTCTCCGGCTTTATAACGTTCTAAACCTGTATCAAACAGAGAGTCAACTGTATTAGTCATGAGTCATTAGTCATTAGTCACCAGTCATCAGTCCTTCGTCAAATGACAAAGGACAAATGACTATATTACACACCAAACGACTTCCCGCAACCGCAGGTTTGGCTGGCGTTGGGGTTAGTGAATTGAAAACCACCGCCAATCATAGAGTTGCTATAATCTAGCATTAAACCATAGAGATATAATAAACTTTTGCGATCGCAAACAATTTTGAAGCCATCATAATCAAAAACTTCATCTTGAGGAGTAATCTTGCTGGGGTCTTCAAAATCCATCAAGTAAGACATTCCGGAACAGCCACCTTGACGCACTCCAACCCGTAAGCATAGGTCTTTGCCGCCTTGCTGATCTTGCAAGAATTTCACCTGACGCAATGCGGCTTCGCTCAATAGAATTCCCCGTTGTTGAGACTGAGTTGCTTGTGTCATCTGCTGTTTTTACTCCTTATTCCTTATACCGTTTCACAAAAATCCTGATACAATTGACTCCCCTTGCCTTTGCTGCTCAACAACTGCTTGCCCATATATATCAACCTTAAAGTCAAATGGTATCAGTTGGTGTGAGCATGGCTGTGTGGGGGCAAGCACTCTAGTTTCAACACCAAGCTTACCGCTTGGTGGCTGTAAAGGTTTTTGTATCCATTCTAGCGACATTAATGCCACAGGAATGCAAATTGTAAACACTGCGTCAAAAGCACACAAAGATTTTTATTCTAGAATTGAGAGATTCAATGTATTTAGAGATTTGATATTTTGAAGTTCAAGCCTTGTGGTAGCCACCAGCAGCGACCACTGTTCACAAACAGCCAGAGAGTTTTGATCCGAGGCGTAAGCCCAAGTTGAAAGTTTAATTCTATATAGCTTGTTTTGATTAACTTACCTCTATGACAAGTTTTAATCGCTCTACCAGTCGTCGGCTGAAGAAATTAACCCAAATTCCTTCTGTATGGGAGGGCGATCGCCGTCCATTGTCGTCATCACAAACTCACAACTCAGACTTAGAGGCAAAGGGCGAATGCATTCTTTGGGTAGATGGCTCACAAGGCATTGTCCGGGGTATGGACGTAGTCGCAGCAGAAACTGGTCCAGAAGCAATTGTTCGTACCCTCATGCGAGCAATGGAGCATCCTCACAGTCCAGCAAAACCTGCTCGCCCTCAAAGAATTGTAGTCAAAGACCGCGAAATCCAATTTTACCTGCGCGGAGTCCTACAGGATTTGGACATTGCAATTGACTATGTACCAGAACTGCCTTTGATTGATGAACTGTTTCGTGGGTTTACCGACATCTTGGATAGCCAAGTTCCTGATTTGCCCCCACAGTATGCACAAGCGTTGCGAGAAAAAGCATTTGCAATTTGGCAAGCAGCGCCTTGGGAATTATTAGAAGAACAGCAAATCTTGTCCATAGAAATTAATAAATGGGATGTTGGTACACTCTACGCCTCAGTTATGGGAATGCTGGGGATGGAGTATGGCATTTTGTTGTATCGTTCAGAAGAGTCGTTGAAGCGGTTTCGCGCAACAGTTTTAACAGAAGACGAATCGCAAGGGCATTTAGAAGAAGCTTTCCTTAAACAAGATTGCCTGTTTCTCACCTTTGAGAGTGCTGACGACATAGACGAAGATGATGACGAAGATGATGATGAAGAATTCGGCGATTTAGCGGATTTGCCGTTATCGGAAATAGAACCCACCTTCGGTAACATCCATCCTTTAGAAGGACTGCGGTCTGTTTTATATGACGAAGAAGCACTTGTAGTCTTGGTGGCATTAGAAAGCCTAAATCGCTTTATCCGCGATCACCGCCGTCAGCTTAGTGATGACACCTTCCCTACCCTCAGTCGTCGCTATCGCATTCCGTTACCCGAGTCATCGGATGAACCAACAAAATCACTGCCTGTAACTGTCTGTTCCATGCCGCAGTTAGCCGCCGAGTTAGAGGAAATAGGAGGTTTTGACGTCGAGGATGATGACATGGAGTCAGAATCGACACCAATGTTCCAGTCATTACGAGATGATTTGATACCAGAAGACTCATTCCTCAGCTTAGGAGTCGTGTCATGGGAGATGTTGGAGTACTTGCATCAAGGTGCAAAATATCACAAAACTGGAGAAATCACACAAGCAGGGGATGGTTTGCCCGTGATTTTAATTCAAACTTCCCGTCCTAAAGCGAAAACTGTGATTTCAAATATCGAAGAAGCTGGAGGACTCAAAGCAATTTGTTTTAATCCAGGTGCTGATCCTTTTGATAGCAAAGGCTATGACTTAGGTTTGTTACAAACTGAAAACGGCGAATTGTTCCTGTTCGGTGAGTTTGAAGATGACGATCCAATACACGTAGAAGCCCGTAAAAAATGGAATCAGCGGTGTAAAAATACCAAAGGATACTGTGGCTTGATTATTGCCAAAGGATTGACAGGGTCTTCTCGTGGTAATCCCCAGTTACGAGATATGATGGCTTTGTTTGAAGCGCGCTACCTTTCTCCCAAGGATTTAGGCATTGGCACTCTCCAACTCATGCCCCAACTCCAATTTGAATAAGCCTTTAGGCAAAAGCATAGAGAATGATGGTCATTCTCTTTTGGATGAAATATATATATATTTTATCGGCTGGGCATTTTGTCCAGTCTAAATTTATAATTCCCACATTTACCCCACCCGCCTGACGGCACCCTCCCCTTATCAAATTTATAATTTCCACATTTACCCCACCCGCCTGACGGCACCCTCCCCTTATCAAGGGGAGGGTTGGGGAGGGGTATTTTTTTACAAGTGGTTATCCGGACTTGATATTACCCTGTATCCCAATACGGTTCAGTTAAAAATTTTTTGCGATTGGCTCTCGGGATGCCCCTTGGGCGATCGCTCTTTGTGTCCACACGGCATACCGTGGCACGAATGTGCCCTAGAGTACATGTGTCTTAGGTTGCATGCAACCTAAGATTGTATTGGTTATCGTTGCATGGAAATTCTCTTCTCTGAACGGTATTACCCTATATCTCTCACTCAGTCTGAATAGACAAGCCCAGTGCCTAAGTGATAGTACTGCTACTTGTAGCCATATAGTGTTGTTTTACTCAAGACCTTCGCCAAAATGCTCCTACATTAATCCTCTCCAAAACAGGACTTCCTTGGCTTTAAAGGCGGGTTCCCCCCGTTGTAAGCCCTATGCCTGTGGTGCCGCTAGGCTTAGGAGATAGCAATTGCCGTCCAGACTTCTAGCCTCTGGGGCTTTTCAGAAATTGGCGAACGTATTGTTTACTCTTAAAGTGTTTATTTATTTTAAAAAAACTAAACAAAAATTTTATTTATAATTTTTTAAACTTTTAAACCTATAAAATAGATAAAAAAATCATGTGCTGTCACAGCATTATTTAGCTCAAATGTCGAAAAAAATACATATAAGCGGCACTTTAAATTTTGTTAGTAAAACTTTAGTGTATTCGTAGTAAATTTGTCTTTGTGGTTAGCACTAGTGCAGACTCAGTACGCAACACTCAAATCAATATTGACACTCTAAGAATTACACCATCTCATCTTCAACTTTCCTTGAAGCTATCACAATAGGATTGAGATTCCAGATTTTTGGGATAAGGCTGATGGACACTCTTCAGTGACATGAAGAGGAGATTTGACCAAATTTCTTCAAAATTCTCTTTTCTTGGTATCCCTGTTCCCATGTCTTCTTGGGCTTCTCTGCAACCATTAATATCTGCTTATAAATGCAAATTCCATCTGTGACCAGTTAGTCAGCAGTCACTAACTCTAATTTAGATGACAATACATTGCCCCGCATCTAATTTACAAATGTCGTGCCAGTGGGAAATATTGCCAAATATAAAGTTTTTGTAATTTTGTTTTTTCAAAATCTTTAAAAACTGTTGTTCAAAATTTTATGATGGCTTTAATAATATTTTATGATTGAAGTAAAATTAAGAATTTTCATACCATTGATGAAAAATTAGTAAAGACTAAAATCTCTTCTAAAAAAGATATACAATGTAATCAGTTAATTGTTTCATTTATGCAAGATTATGGCAATAAATTCAAATTGTTAGAAAACGTTTGAATTGATAAAATCAAAGACTAAAAAAACAAAGGAAATAATGGTAATGTTGGGTTTTAAGGCGGCTGTCGTTTCAATGCTATTTCCAGAATCTCCAAATTGATGCTCTGGAGATAGAAACGAATTGCACCCTAAATTTAACCAAGGTAGCACTACAAGCAAGGTGAGAAAAAACAACCCGTAAATTAATATAATTATTACGGAATGTTAATAAAAAGTTTGGGACAAAACTGAAGCCCTGCTATCAGTGGAAGCTAAGCGACATTGCATGAATCCATAGCTCATGAATCTGTGGGAGATTGCAGTGTATTCTTAGAATTCCCAGACAGCTTTGCATCTCTACACCTCGCAAAGTGCTTCTAACCTCTTTTCTTGGGTGATGAGACTCGAAGGAAGAAGGTCATCTCCCTGATGAACAGGGGTTGGAACTCCTAGCTATTCGGGTGACTCCCCATGAGTTGCCAAATATGGAATAGTGTAGAAGTGGGGGCGATAAGAAGAAAATGCACAAGTCTTGACTCCAAAGTTATCAACTTTGTAAGTATGCACTTTCATGGCACCACGCAAATGTTCACAAAACAGGTTTCCTCTTGGGAGCAGTTGCTTGTCGGTGCCTACTTTAAAGTTCTTGGGAACCACCTGTAGATGCCACTAGAAGGTGCATACAAGGTAGCTGCCAAGTAAGATTATGATTTTATGACTAGAGTGTTTGGTTAACTTGGGCTGTAGACAAACTTAAATGCTCTTGTAACTACCAACATTAAAATTCGTTATTTGGTTGACAGAAGATATCTCAACTAAATTTATAAAATTCATAGTCAGGCTTTATTCATCTTGTTGCTGAGTTTAATCTTTTAGCAACGAGTGTGCGCTATTTTTCCTGTCACAAGAGCGATTAAAGGAGTTCTCTATTTAGACTTTATTGGAAAATGAAGCATACTTTATCAAAATTGAACAATTTTTTGGTCTTAACCAAATTACTTGTTTCCTGACAAAAACTCTGATAATCTTATCCTTTTCATCGTCTAGTTAGTTTCTTTTGATGATGTTAACAACCAGCAGATAGTACAATCAAATGACAAATAAGAAATGGGCTGTAAAACGTATCACTGTCAATTTAGCAGCACAGGAGGCGGAAAAACTGGAAAAGTATTGTGGGCAGACGGGTAGACCTGCAACGGATGTCATCCGGGAGCTGATCCGAGGACTGCCGCTCTCCTCCGAGGAGGCTAAAGAAGCAAGTCGCTAAGGAGACACTCTAGAGTTTAAAGTCTGAAGTCAACAATCCAAAGGTTTTTGACGACCGACTCACAACTACTGACTATCACTTCCTCACACATAACTTGATATAAGTGGCAAATTCCGACACCAACCCAGTTACAATTTGTAATGAAACTGAAAAGGAAGGACGGAATGCGCGTTGCAATCGTAGGTGCGGGACTGGCTGGGCTAGTAACCGCTGTCGATTTATCGGATTCTGGCTGTGAAGTCCACATTTTTGAGTCCCGTCCGTTTGTGGGTGGGAAAGTGGGCAGCTGGGTTGATGGCGATGGCAACCATATTGAAATGGGGTTGCACGTCTTCTTTGGCAACTACTACCAGATGTTGGAATTGATGAAGAAAGTGGGGGCGTTGGACAACCTGCGCCCTAAGGAACATATCCACACCTTCATTAATGAGGGGGGAAAAGTTGGTGTTTTAGATTTTCGCTTCATCATGGGTGCGCCTTTTAATGGATTAAAAGCATTTTTCACCGCTTCCCAACTTTCGTTGCTGGATAAGTTGCAAAATGCAGTGGCATTAGGAACTAGCCCTATAGTACGCGGCTTGGTAGACTTTGACGGCGCGATGAAAAATATTCGTGACTTGGATAAAGTCAGCTTTGCCGACTGGTTCCGCAGTCATGGGGGTAATGATGGTAGCATCAAGCGGATGTGGAACCCCATCGCCTACGCCCTCGGTTTTATCGATTGCGAACATATTTCTGCCCGTTGTATGCTAACAGTCTTTCAGTTATTCGCAGTCAGAACCGAAGCGTCGAAACTGCGAATGCTGGAAGGTTCCCCTTATGAGTACCTGCACAAGCCTATCTTGGAGTATCTCGAAGCTAGGGGGACAAAAGTTTACACTCGTCGGAGAGTGCGAGAAATACAGTTTACTGAAGAGGCAGACCAAACGCGTGTCACTGGAATGGTAGTGGCTGATGGTGATACAGAAGAAGTGATCACAGCTGATGCCTATGTCGCTGCCTGTGATGTCCCAGGAATCCAGCGTTTGCTGCCTCAAGCGTGGCGCAAGTGGTCAGAGTTTGAAAATATATATAAATTGGAATGTGTGCCAGTAGCAACAGTACAGTTGCGGTTTGATGGCTGGGTGACGGAACTGCATGATGCCGAAGAGCGCAAACAACTCAACCATGCAGCAGGAATTGATAATTTGCTTTATACTGCTGATGCTGACTTTTCGTGTTTTTCTGATTTGGCATTGACAAGCCCTGGAGATTATTACAGGGAAGGACAAGGTTCACTATTGCAGGCAGTTCTGACACCAGGTGATCCGTTTATTAAGCAAAGTAATGAGGCGATCGCCCAACACGTCCTCAAGCAAGTGCATCAGTTGTTCCCCTCCTCGCGGGAGCTAAATATGACTTGGTACAGTGTGGTAAAACTTGCTCAGTCTCTGTACAGAGAAGCACCAGGAGTTGATATTTATCGTCCTCAGCAAAAGACGCCGATTTCTAATTTCTTCCTAGCGGGTAGTTATACGCAACAGGATTACATCGATAGTATGGAGGGTGCAACAATTTCGGGAAGGCGTGCGGCGAAGGCGATTTTGGAGAATCTGAAGAAATGAACCGCCAAGGCGCTAAGGACGCCAAGGAATAACAGATATGGCAGATTGGTTGGAGCATAGTGTGCAGGTTGAGGTAGAGGCTCCCATAGAGTTAGTATGGAGCCTCTGGGCTGATTTGGAGCAAATGCCCCGGTGGATGAAGTGGATTGATTCAGTGACGGTTCCAAAGGATAATCCAGAGATATCTTTGTGGAAGCTCAACACTGGCGGTTTGGAGTTTACTTGGAAATCCCGCATTCTCAAAGTTGTCCCGAACCAAATCATCCAGTGGGAATCGGTGGATGGTTTGCCAAATCAGGGAGCAGTGCGTTTTTATGACCGCCACAGTAGTAGTATTGTTAAACTTAGCGTTGCCTATGCTATCCCCGGTATCATAGGGAAAATTATGGATAATTTGTTTTTGGGACGTGCTGTAGAATCAACTATTAAAGCGGATTTGGAAAGGTTTCGAGAATATGCTCTTAAGGCGAAATCAAATCAATCCTAGTCATCATCTAAATGTAGTCAATTAAATGTAGTCAATGTTACCCCGAGTCTCGGAGATCGAAACTCGGGGTTTTGGTGCATAAACGCAAGTTCTAGTTGGGATAACCTCAATAAGTTGCAGCTTAACGGCTCAATCTTGATTTTACTCTTCTCAATGTCCTAGATTGAGTGTTATGCTGTCTTGCTAAATTATTGCTAACTTGCAGATTAACTGGTATATCTAGCCTTTATTTCTCTTCAAATAAGCCAAATAATATACGAAAGGTCAAAAGTTTGAGCATTTACCAAGCCTCAGTACCATAAGCAAGTCCCAGGCTCAGTTTTTGCTACTAAACAATTTTTTTGACTTGAATAGTTCATGCTTTTGGATATTATACTATGAAACACCTAATTCTGAATAGTCTATCGCTGTTGCTTCTGTCTGCTACCACAGCGCCCATTGTACAAGCACAAACAACAACAGTTAGCCCAACTACGGTCGAGAGTACCTCAGATTATAAAATCAAACCAGAGAATCTGGTTTTCTTGGCTTATCAAGGTGAGTTGAAGCAGTATAAAATTCCCAGTTACGCAGCCCTGCTTAGTGCTTATCAATCTGGAAGTATCACTGCTAAAACGCTTGTCCAAGCTGCAATTGAGGACAACAAATTACCATCACACTTTCTAACTAACCAGAACTACTTGTACCAGGTAGATTCCGAACTCAAAAGTCTAATTTCCAGTAATCAGTAGTACAGGGATCTATCGAAAGCTGTATTGCTGAGATAGCTTTTGCCATCGGTTAGTCATGAGTAATAGTGTTAAAGTTCTGCCGACGAAATCGCTCACCTACAAGTGCTCATAACGGTTTCGTTGGTAGTTCCTGATCAACTGGTCATTTGCTTGTAGTTGTGTTTCAGCACACCTATAAACTGTATGGGCGTTGCTGAATCAGGATATGAATTGTCATTTTGAGCGTAACGAAGTGAAGCGAAAAATCTCGCAGATGCTGAATGTAGCGAGCGCGAAATGAAGCATGACAAAACTGAATTCATACTTCAAATCAGCAACGCCACTGTATGAAGCCATTACCAAGTCGGGTCACTAAACAAATTTATCGTCAATTGCTCGCGTCCGGGTGGTACTGCGGCAATACAAGCGCGGATGGTATCTCCGTCCTCCACTTCCACACTGCAAGCGTAACACGACCCCATCAGACAGCCAGTGGGAATGAACACACCTGCCCGATCTGCTACATCCAGCAGTGGTTCTCCCACTTCGGCATCAACTGTAATATCATCTGGTAGAAACCGGACGCGAACACTCATGAAAACCATCCTTAAGACAAAAACGGTGTTAAGTCTAAATGGCGTTCAACTTCAGTTGCAAGAGAGTCTAAAATATGCTCTCTTTGTTCCCGGTAATTGGCAACGCCCGTAGGCAAAGATTTTAAACCCCGCTGTTGACGCAAGCGGTTTAACCAAGCACGTCTCCAAGGACCGTTGTCAAAAATACCGTGGAGATAAGTACCCCAAACGGATAAGCAATTATCCACCAAACCTAAATTAGCATCGTCAAACAGAGTATGGTACTTCTGAGGCTCTGTTGTGGGAATTTCTATGCGCGATCGCCCTTGGTGAATTTCAAACCCAATCACGGGTAAGCCCATTTGCGGATAATTCGAGCTGACTTGGCGCTGGCGGGCAATTTTCTGTCCTGTGATCACAGTTTTTATCGGTAATAAGCCCAGTCCTTGATATCTACCAGCTTGTCCCTCAATCCCCTCTGGATCGGCTATCATCTGACCTAATATTTGATACCCACCACAGATACCAAGAACTGTACCACCAGCTGCTGCGTAGTGCTGAATTGCTTCTGCCATACCACTTTTTTGCAGTAGCAACAAGTCAGGAATTGTGGTCTTTGTCCCTGGGATAATCACGGCATCAGGATGTCCTAATTCTTGCTTGGGACTTAAGTATCTCACTCCGACTGTAGGTTCTGATTCTAATGGGTCAAAGTCGGTAAAGTTAGAGATTCTCGGTAAGCGGATAACACTGATGTTAAGTTCACTTTGTAATTTTTGGACTCTACGTTCTAACAAGTCTAGAGAATCTTCAGCGGGAAATACCTGTTCCAAGTAAGGGATAACACCGATAACAGGAATACCAATGCGTTCTTCCAACCATTTTATTCCCGGTTCTAAGAGCGATCGCTGTCCACGGAACTTGTTAATGACTATACCCCGAATTAAAGCGCGTTCCTCTGGCTCCAGTAACTCCAAAGTTCCCACGACATGGGCAAAAGCGCCACCTCTGTCAATATCAACAACCAGTAGAGTTTGTGCATTCAGGTGTTTTGCCACCCGCATATTCGTCAAATCTCGGTGTTTGAGGTTGATTTCCGCAGGACTCCCAGCACCTTCGCAAACCAATAAATCAAATTCTGTGCTCAAATGCTGTAGCGATTCTTCAATTGTCCGCCACCCTAGTTCAAAATATTGTTCGTAGTACTCGGCAGCACTCACTTTGCCCACAGGCTTTCCCTTGATTATGACTTGCGAGGTCATATCTCCTTGGGGTTTGAGTAAAATTGGATTCATTTCTACCCAAGGAATAACTCCCGCAGCCCAAGCTTGTACCGCCTGAGCGTAGCCAATTTCCCCTCCATTGGCGGTAACATAAGCATTTAAAGCCATATTTTGACCTTTGAAGGGAGCCACTCGCCAGCCACGCCGCGACAAAATGCGACAAATAGCTGCGGTTAACAGTGATTTCCCTGCATGGGATGTCGTTCCCACTATCATAATTGCTTTCATAACCAAATATCTGTTTTTCCAGATTGGGTGTGTGAACTTAAAGGGTTAAGGGTGATTTATGACTCATTAGTCATGAGTTACAAGTTTTTGGACTCTTGACTAAAGAGCCAAGATTTCACCAATGAAGTCGGATAGGTATGATCAAGACTTCATGAATTGAGTTGAAACTTCCGTGTTTATTGTTCCCTTTGATTCCCCACTCTTAACTCTTGTTGACCCTTAATCCTAAAAGGGTAGTCTAAACCAACGAATGACAGCATTGTAAAGGCGATCGCCCCATGTAGGACTACCCCAAGCTTTACCCTGAGATTGTTCCACCAATTGGCGACCTAGGGGAGTCAGCCGAAAACTGTCTGTAATACCCTGACCATCAACTTCGCGGCGCAGTACACCCACTTGGATTAGCCACACCAAAGCGTTATCTGCTGCCAATTCTGACAGAGGTCGTTTCGTGAAGTCCTTCTGGACACCAGAATTACCAATCATCTCACTTATCGCTACACGACGAGAGCGCATCGCTTCAAACAAACCAAGATTGAAGGGAGAACACACTAGCGCTCTTTGAGCTCGTTTTAGCGTAGGCTGGGCGTAGGAAAAGGTTTTCTGGCTTTGAGAATCGACAACAGGCATTATGGCTCTCTTGATAAATTTTCTTTAAAGAGAGATATCTACTGCTAAGTAAATTGTAGCAGGAGATACCTAATCCAACAAATCTTCACATATTACCTATTATCTACTACCTACTCCTATCGGCAATAGACAACCTTTTGACTAACAAGAGTACATCGGTTAGAACTCAGAACTTATACCAATTTGAAAAAAGAATGCAACACATAGTAAAATACTCCTCCCTAACCCTCCCCATGAATCGGGGAGGGTGCGCTCTCTTCGTGGGTGGGGTATCTGTCGCAAACATTTTTTGAATCGGTATTAGCTTGGGAATTCGCGTGGGGGTGGGAGATGAATCAGTGGTACAAGCCGGGCTGCGTTCAAGGAACCGGATAACATTTCAATATTTGTGAAATATCCCGTTATAGGTGGAGTTCCAAGCTGAATTCTGACTTCTATGGAATACCTGTAGTAGACGCCACTTAAAAAAAATAGACAAACTTTGATACAATAGCACTCGTCAGGGAAAGTTGAACCATGTTGTTAACATGACTTGCCCTGCAACTAACCTTGTATACGAGAGATACTAAAACTATGGCACTAGCAGTTGGTAGTGATGCACCTACATTTACCGTCAAAGACACCAACGGCAACACTGTCTCGTTATCTGATTTTAAGGGGAAAACGGTAGTTTTGTATTTCTACCCCAAAGATGACACACCAGGCTGTACCAAACAAGCTTGTAGCTTTCGGGACGCCGTTGACCAATACAAGAGCAAAGATATAGTGATATTGGGAGTCAGCGCAGATGATGAAGCCTCCCACCAGGCATTCACCCAAAAATATAATCTCAATTTTCCGCTACTGGCTGACACCGATAAAAGCTTGATTCAAGCATACGATGTTGATGGTGGTGGATACGCCAAGCGCGTTACCTACGTGATTGATGGTAACGGCAAAATCATCAAGGTTGACTCTAGTGTCAACACATCTACCCATGCTAGTGATGTTTTAGCTGCATTGGGGCTGTAGACGAGATCAGGGGATAAGGAGATGGGACAGGGGGATAACTTCCTCGTCCTCCTTATCCTCCCCAAGTTTTTTCACTTAGTCGTCTGAGGCGTAGTCACCTGAAAGCGTGGTTGGTTTGGCTGCTGTTGAGTTTGCTGTTGCTGAAGCAATTGTTGTTGCTTTGCTCTGAACGCAGCTGCAGCGTCATTCAGTTGTTGGTTCTGTTCATTTGCATTCCAAACCGTAGTTCCTTGTTGAAGGCGATGTAATAGACCAAACGCACCCATATTATTCACCTCATCGCTGCGAGGTGACAATGGATCGTCAGCCTGTTGTGGATTGAGGTCTTGCAGGATACTTCTGGATTGAGCTAAGCTGGGTTGAGGCAATACTAAGGAAGTAAAGCTCATTCCTGCAAAGGTGACTGCAAATAGTTGCTTAAGCGGTAAAAAAGGTATTTTCATAAAAGCCTCCAAGAATTTTGAAAACCCACACCCTCAAGGTGTGGGAGTGCGGATGAGTTTTTACCTTAAAATAAGTAATGCTTTTATCTTAAGCAAGAGTCCGCCGCAGTTGGGGTTGAATACTCAATAAAGCTACAACGGCGAAGCCAAGCAACACCAGCAACGCACCGCCAAAGGTGACATCACCCCAAAAAGCGTGCATCACTACGCTATTTAATGCCCAATCTTTGTGAAAATACAAATAGCGAATTGGTTCAATGGCATAGCTCAGGGGATTAAGGGTAGCTACAACCTGCAACCATTTGGGCATGAAGGATAAAGGAGCTAAAGCTGTGCTGGCAAACAACAATGGCAGGTTACTGACAAAAATAACCGCGATGAGTTCGATGTGTCCAGGCAAGGCAAAAGCCAAACCAAGGCTGATAGCAGTTACGCCTAATGCCAAGAGGAAGACAATTAAAGCTATTGTTGCCAAACCTGCTGCATCTGGTAAACCAGCCCCTAAAAACGCTGCTGCTGTCACAATGACGGCTGCTTGCACCAAACTTTGACTGATAATAAAGATAGCCGAAGCAAAAACTATCGAAAACCGCGATGCTAGTGGCGCTACCAGCAAACGATTTAAAAAGCCGAATTCTCGGTCAAACATCACGGGTAAGCCAGCATTCAGCGCCCCACCAAATGCAGTAAAAACAATTATACCTGCGCTCAGAAATTGCCCATAATTTGTGGTATCACCAAATATGCCTTTCGGTGCATTTTGAAACAAAGCGCCAAACAGCACCAACCACATCACCGGCTGAATAATACCCGCAATTAACGTTGAGGGACGCCGCTGCAATTGAATAAACAAGCGACGAGTCAAAGCCAGCGTCTCTTGCACAAATTCACCAAATACGTTAGGAGCAGTCTCTACCTCATATGCTTGGGGTGACGCGACTTGCTGCCAATTAATATCAGATTTTGGAGGTGAAACAGTACCACTCATAGTAGTTGTTAGTTGTTAATTGTTAGTTGTAGAGACGTGCCATGGCGCGTCTCTACATTTGTTAGTTGTAAATTCGGTTTGTAGTAAGCGCTTAAGCGCTCACTACGAACTCATTCCCTAATATCTATCTCATACTCTGCTTCTTCTCAGCCTTGGGATCGCGACTTCCAGCAGCCGCCAGTTCCGCATCCATCAGAGTTCGTCCCGTCGCTGCTAGGTAAACATCATCTAAACTCGGTCGAGATTGGGCAATACCAAAAATCGGTAAACCAGCGGAATTCAGCGATTGTTGGATGGAAATCAAAGCATCATTTTGCGGTGTCACTACTAAGTTGAGGGAATTCCCCTGAGCGTTATTAATAATCACTTCTTGAACAAACGACAAAGATTTCAGCAAATCTTTGGCTTTCTCGGCTTCCTCAACGGGTGAAAACTCGCGGATTCGTAAAGTGATGCGATCGCCCCCCACTTTATCTTTCAACTGAGAAGGTGTCCCAGTGGCAATCACAACTCCACGGTCAATAATCGCCACCCTATCAGCCAAAGCGTCAATTTCTTCTAAATAATGGCTGGTAATCACTACGGTTGTTCCAGCTTCTCGCAACTTCCGCAAGAAATTCCATACCACAAAACGGGTTTCTATGTCAAGTCCTACCGTTGGCTCATCCAAAACCAGGACATCCGGTGCATGAAGTAATCCCGCTGCCAAATCTAGGCGTTTGCGTAAGCCGCCAGAGTAAGTGCCAGTCTTTTTATCAGCATATTCCTGCAACCCGAGTAACTCCAGCATCGTGTTCACTCGTTGTTTTGCCACTGTGCCAGGTAAGTGATACAGCGCTGCTTGCAGTTGCAAAAGTTCCCGCCCAGTCAGTACTTTATCTGGTGCCACTTCTTGGGCGACATAACCTAGCCGTTTTCTTGCTGCCCGAGGGTTATTAATAACAGATATGCCAGATACTTCTATAATACCCGCATCCGGTGTGGTGAGAGTACACAAAGAACGCAGGGTAGTGGTTTTTCCCGCTCCATTGGGACCGAGTAAACCAAAGATTTCCCCTGGTTCTACCTTGAAGGAAACATCCTTCACGGCTTCAACCGTGCCGTAGCGCTTTTTTAAATTTTCAATTAAAACGGCGGCAGCCATGATAGTTTATCCTAACTATACAAATCTCAACAAAGTCTATCTTTCTTTATTGTAGTTGAGTGGTGTTAGGCGTGGCGAAGGCACAAAGTAACGCAGCGTCTTAAAGGGCGATCGCCGCTTTACGACTCAATACGTTCAGTTAAGGTTGATGTGTAAAAAATCATGTGTGTAGAGACGCGCCATCCGAGAGTTCAACATTGTGTTCCTGATAAGGATTCTGGTCTTATCACCAAGCGTATTGGGGTACGACTCGCTTTATCTTATTGGTTCGGTTGCGCTGGAGAGATATTCACCAGGTAATTGACTAAATCGCTTTGGCTGGAGAAATCCAACAGTGCCTCAGCTAACTCGTCTAACTGAGTGATGGATAAAGTCTGAATCTGCTGTTCTATCTCTGGTTCAATTGCACCAAACCGACGTATTAAAAGACGCAGTATGACTGCTACCTCTCCTTTTTGTAGACCTCTTTGTTCTCCCTGCTGCAATCCCTTTTGCAAAATGTCTTGATAAATCACAGATTCTTGCATAACTTCCTCTCTAAATAGCTGTGTAATCAAATTTTTTGGAAACCTCAAACCAGCTAAAACCTGTACGCAAGCTGATATATTCTGTCGTTCGTCCCTTTCCTCAATCATATCGACAGCAGCGGCGACTTGTTCTAATAAGTCCTGGGGTGAGTCGGTTCTAGCCAACGTCGCCAGTGGTAGGAGTGCGGGGTTAGCCAGCAGTGGTGTTGGATCTTCCTCCCACAGACGAATGACTCGATACTCGTGTCTGGTTTTTCTGTCCACATATTGAGTGTTAAAGACAATTTCTGAGGAAGTGGCTTGTAAGAAAATCAACACTTGCTCAATGTCACACCAGTATTGTCGTTTCAATCTTGTGTAGTAATCAAGCATGCGAAAGTCGAGTGGCGGTGTGGATTTTGGTGAAGTTTGAAATTCTATCGGACTTACGCAGAAGAGATCCCCCAACCCCCTTAAAAAGGGGGCTTTTAAGATTCCCCCCTTTTTAAGGGGAGCCAGCCGCGTGCGGGGGTTCCCCCCGTTGAGCGGACTGGCGTGGGCTAGCGGGGGGATCGAGGTTTCGGGTTTTCAGTGCGTAAGTCCTGTTCTAAATGCAGGATTTGGTTGGAGATTTGCAGGAAGGTGACTGAATCTGCGCGGATTGGTTCTAGGTTGAGTTCGGTTTTCAGGACTTCGATATCTGAGGTGTCAGAGGAGAGTAACCATCTGGCAAAATCGGCTGGGTAGTTTTCCGCGAGATATTTGCAGGTGTTGTCGTAACTCAAGGGGGAATTGCTTACAAAAAATGTGGATTTTATGCTATTCTATGAATAATGGAGAAGGTGTGCGCAGGTAAACTCAGCTTCACAATAGCGCAATTGGTCGTAAAGAATATTTCAACAAATAAATTATCCAATGAGAGTGGGGTGGGCATCTGGTTTCCCCAGTTTATTCCACGTTGATTTACCCCACCCCTCAATCCCCTCCCCTTGGTAAGGGGAGGGGAGGTTTTGGCGTGCCTCGTTCCCAGCCTGAGGCTGGGAATGCCTATTGGGAGGCTCTGCCTGCCTTACTTGCGTTGCCTCGTTCCCAGCCTTGCCTCGTTCCCAGCCTTGCCTCGTTCCCAGCCTGAGGCTGGGAATGCCTATTGGGAGGCTCTGCCTGCCTTACTTGCGTTGCTAGCCGCTTCAACAGTTACCAGTTATCAGTTATCAGTTATCAGTTGTTCACTGTTCACTGTTTTAAGGGCATTTCCAGGTGGAACCACCGCGCACGAGATTAAAGACAGGGTTTTGGCTTAAGTTGACACCAATGGTATCTAATCTCCCCAGTTTATAGGACGGGCAAGATGCCCATCCCACAAGAAAAAGTTGGATATTTTTTTATTTGGAAGTCCCTAAAATCTCAGCGACGAGTATCAGAACTTGGTTGACGAGTGTTTAAGACTCGGCGACGAGTATCAGAACTTCGCGCTCCGAGTGTTGAAGACTCAGCGACGAGTGTTGAAGACTCAGCGATGAGTGTTTAAGACTCAACCACGAGTGTTTAAGACTCGGCGACGAGTATCAGAACTTCGCGCTCCGAGTGTTTGAGACTCGGCGACGAGTATCAAAATCTCAGCGACGAGTATCAGAACTTCGGGCTCCGAGTATTAAGGGATTTCCAACAAATAAATTATCCCCTAACAGTGGGGTGGGCATCTTGCCCGCCCAGTTTATAGGACGGGCTAGAAGCCATGCGTGTCAACAATCACGTTCAAACGTTTATTCCACGTTGATTTACCCCACCCCTTAATCCCCTCCCCTTGGTAAGGGGAGGGGAGGTTTTGGCGTTAGCCAAAGCCGGGGTGGGGTGAAGCAGCTTCGGGGTGGTAAGCATAAAGCCGTGATGTAACTTAATGACAAGGTTCTTGCCTTAGACACCTATGCCCTCGTCCCGTCTCCCAATTTGGAACAGAGGTGTCTGTAAGGGCGGAGTGAGGTGTAAGTCATGAATGCAACAGGCGTATATTTCCGTAATTGCGGGCAATACTGTTGAAGCATCATAATATTGATATCTCACACCCGCGCCTACTGATGAACGAACAGCGCCAGCAAGCCTATCTCGACTTGATTGAAAGACTGCTGAATTGTCCGAGTGGGGAAGAACCAGAGGTTTTACAGGCTAACCAAGATTTACTTGATGCTGAATTCTTGCTCATGCTGGAAGCTGTGGCGGAGAATTTCTCACTGCAGGGGGTATGAAAATGTGGGGAATAGGAAATTGGTTGAGAAATCTGGCAAATCAGTTGAGGGAAGCGTTGAACCTCACCCCCCAACCCCCCTCTCCGCAAGCAGAGAGGGGGGAGAATTCTCCCCTTACCGCTGATGGAGATGGGTTACAAGCCTATCTGCAATTTTTGATGGAGGTACTGCAAGCAACAGCAGAAAGCGAAGGTGATGCGCAGGTAATTTACCCGTTGCTGGTAGAAAACACAAAATATCTCAATCGTAATTTAGCAGAAGTCTTGCGGCGTTGGGCGACAAGTAAGCTGGCGGAAGTTGAGACAGATGAAGCACCATCCATCGCTGGAGATATTGGCAATTTTAGTAATCTCATTCAGCAATTCCCCTTGGGTGACAAAGCCAGCAACATGGAAATTGCTATTGCTGGTTATGAAGTCGTGTTAACCGTGTTCACCCGCCAAGCGTTTCCCCAACAATGGGCGAGTACGCAAAATAATCTGGCGACTGCTTACGCTGACAGAATATTGGGGGAGAAAGCACAGAATATAGAATTGGCGATCGCATCTTACACGAATGCTTTGTCCGTTTACACCCGCGACGCCTTTCCCCAAGATTGGGCGATGACGCAAAATAATCTGGGGCTTGCTTACGCTGACAGAATATTGGGGGAGAAAGCACAGAATATAGAATTGGCGATCGCATCTTACACGAATGCTTTGTCCGTTTACACCCGCGAAGCGTTTCCCCAAGATTGGGCGATGACGCAAAATAATCTGGCGATTGCTTACCGTAACAGAATATTGGGGGAGAAAGCACAGAATATAGAATTGGCGATCGCTTCTTACACGAATGCTTTGTCCGTTTACACCCGCGAAGCGTTTCCCCAACAATGGGCGATGACGCAAAATAATCTGGGGAATGCTTACCGTAACAGAATATTGGGGGAGAAAGCACAGAATATAGAATTGGCGATCGCTTCTTACACGAATGCTTTGTCCGTTAGAACCCGCCAAGCGTTTCCCCAACAATGGGCGATGACGCAAAATAATCTGGGGAATGCTTACGGTGACAGAATATTGGGGGAGAAAGCACAGAATATAGAATTGGCGATCGCTTCTTACACGAATGCTTTGTCCGTTAGAACCCGCCAAGCGTTTCCCCAACAATGGGCGATGACGCAAAATAATCTGGGGGCTGCTTACCGTAACAGAATATTGGGGGAGAAAGCACAGAATATAGAAATGGCGATCGCTTCTTACACGAATGCTTTGTCCGTTTACACCCGCGAAGCGTTTCCCCAAGATTGGGCGATGACGCAAAATAATCTGGCGGCTGCTTACCGTAACAGAATATTGGGGGAGAAAGCACAGAATATAGAAATGGCGATCGCTTCTTACACGAATGCTTTGTCCGTAAGAACCCGCCAAGCGTTTCCCCAAGATTGGGCGACAACGCAAAATAATCTGGCGATTGCTTACGCTGACAGAATATTGGGGGAGAAAGCACAGAATATAGAAATGGCGATCGCATCTTACACAAATGCTTTGTCCGTTAGAACCCGCCAAGCGTTTCCCCAAGATTGGGCGACAACGCAAAATAATCTGGCGACTGCTTACGCTGACAGAATATTGGGGGAGAAAGCACAGAATATAGAAATGGCGATCGCTTGTTACACAAATGCTTTGTCCGTTTACACCCGCCAAGCGTTTCCCCAAGATTGGGCGATGACGCAAAATAATCTGGGGCTTGCTTACTCTGACAGAATATTGGGGGAGAAAGCACAGAATATAGAAATGGCGATCGCTTCTTACACGAATGCTTTGTCCGTTAGAACCAAAGACGCCTTCCCGCAAAACCATGCTGACACATCATTCAACCTGGGTATTGCTTACCAAGACGTACAACGCTTCACTGACGCTTACACAACTTTTAAATCTGCTATTGAAACAGCGGAGTTGTTGCGGGGGGAAATTGTTTCTGGCGATGAAAGCAAACGCAAACAAGCAGAAGAATGGAACAGTCTTTATCGCCGCATGGTAGAAGTTTGTCTGGAGTTGAAAAAATATAGCGAAGCAATCGAATATATTGAGCGTAGCAAAACCCGTAACTTGGTGGAACTGCTGTTCACCCCTGACTTGTACCCCAAACTCGCAATTTCTGAAGAATTGAAAAATCAATTCCAACAGCTACAGCAAAACATCGAAGAAGAAAAGCGCCGTGTAGAACAAGCAGAAAAATCTTATCTCCAAGATAGCGATCATGCCTTGCTGAATAAGTTGCGTCAAACGCGAGAACAACTGATCACAAAAATTATCGGCTTAAACCCTATCCGCTATGACGAAATTTACAACCTGCTAGATAAGGAAACTGCGATCATTCAATTCTATATCTTTGGCAATTGTTTTCGCGCTTTCATCATCACCCGCCACAAAGAGCAACCAGAAATTTGGCAGTCGGAACCTCAAGATTTAAAAAAGTTGCAGAATTGGAGAGATGAATATCTCCAGCTTTACTCTGATAACAAAAAGCACTGGCGATATTGCCTGAATGATAAACTCAGCCAACTCGCTGAGATTTTACATATACAAGAAATTCTTTCTGTTGTTCCACAAGAGTGCAAGAAAGTTATTTTAATACCCCATCGTTACCTGCACCTTCTCCCTCTCCATGCTTTACCCATACAGGAATCGTGTCTCCTGGAATTATTCCCCCAGGGAGTAGGATACGCCCCCAGTTGTCAACTTTGGCGCGTGACGCAAAACAAAGCCAAAACATTATCTCATACTAAATTACCTCACCCCGCCCTGACGGGCACCCCTCTCCTTACTAAGGAGAGGGGAGGGGGTGAGGTTTTGAACAGTCACCTATTCGCGATTCAAAACCCGACAGATAATTTAGAATTCACCGACATCGAAGTCGAGACAATTGCTGCTGCATTTCACCCACGCCAAATCCTGAAAAAAAGTGAAGCAACAGCACAAGCTTTGACAGAACCAACAACCGCCGAATATTTCCGCGATGCAAACTGGCTGCATTTTTCTTGTCACGGCTACTTCAATTTTAACCTTCCTGAAAAATCCGCTTTACAGTTAGCAGCTTCTGAGATTTCTCCTCTCCCAGCAGATGCAGAAATCTCCCGCTATTTGCGAGTTTCTGAAGACGCCGGAATTGATTTAAAAAAGTGCCTTACTCTAGAAGATATCTTTCAATTAAATTTACCTAACTGTCGTCTTGTGACGCTTTCCGCTTGCGAAACAGGCTTAGTTGACGGTTTCAATACCAGCGATGAATATATTGGTTTACCCAGTGGGTTTATCCGCGCCGGTGCAGCCAGTATTGTCAGTAGTTTATGGGCTGTCGATGACTTTTCCACCGCTTTATTAATGATTAAATTTTATGAAAACTTGCAAACAGTAACTCACAATGTGCCAATTGCTCTTAACTCTGCACAGCAGTGGTTTCGTCGAGTCACGCAAGAAGAGTTACTGCAATGGATTGATACTAAAACAGATATGAATGCTCAACAAAAACAGAAAGTCAAAGAGAGATTAAAAGAATATAAGCCAGAACATAAACCATTTGAACAGGCGGGTTTTTGGGCAGCTTTTTGTGCAATAGGAGAATAACCTCACCCCCCAACCCCCTCTCCGCTAGCAGAGAGGGGGAGTATTTCCTTATTCATAATCAGGTTGTATGAAGGATACAACCGAGAAAAATAATCCAAAATCTCAAACAGGTAAAAACTATGGAACCAGATAAGATTATCGAAGCCTTTACCCAAGTCGTGAGAGAACAAGATTATGTGTTTTCTGACGATGCGATCGCCGATTTACCGACACTGCAAAAAAATCTTGCTGCGATAGAAAATCTTACCTCAGAAGCAATTGCAGAAGTGATTCGTCAGTGGTACAAAAATCATAAATCTGTGATAGATGCCATGCTGGTTGAAGAACGAGAAATTAGTAAAGTGGCGAAGACGAAACCGCAAAGTCAAGAAAATACTCTGGAAAATCGTTACCGAGTTTTGCAAGAGGAAGTGCAAAAATTACAAGAAAGAAAGAAGGGAGATGAGCAAAAATAGAGTTTCTCGTTCCTCGTTCCCAGCCTCCTGCTTCTCGTTCCTAGCCTCCGGCTTTCTCCGGCTTCTCGTTCCTAGCCTCCGGCTGGGAACGCATGGTTTGAGGCTCTGCCTCAAAACTGATAAACTGGAGGCAAAGCCTCACAGAATGCATTCCCATGCAGAGCATGGGAACGAGAAGGGAACGAGAAGGGAATGAGAAGGGAGAAAATATCAAAAACTGAGTACCAAAACCTTACATGAAAATCTATGCTCCTAATATTCACCTCTTCGCTTTTCAGCTTTACAAAGGTGCAAATATAGATCCCACTTCTGTGCAAGCTGATGATATTCAACTGTGGCAAAATGCTGATAAAATAGTCCACTCCACTTTACATCAAGATTTACATCTGAGTCGGCGCATAGATATTCACAAAGAACCGGACAGTTTGCGCGTTGATTTGCTCAAAGACTTAGAAGTCAAAGATGATAATTATGCTGTAGATGTAGAGGGTAAAATCTCGCTAGATGACAAGCAACAAGTCGTCATTAAAGGCTTTGCTCATCCCTTACGACTTTCTGATAGCTACGCTTTGTGGCTCAATTTACGTCGTCCAGAAAAAGAAGATGATGGTACACCAACGGAAGATGTCAATATTGCTTTCTTAAGCAAGTTAAATCCAAATAATTGTTTCACCTTAGAAAAGAACAAATTCTTTCTCGGACAAACTTTATTAATAACCGCTTGGCTAACAGGCGCTAAAGATGAAAAAAATCTCCATAAAATTGCTCAAGAGTGTCTGGAAGCAGTTTTTCCTAATGCATCTCAACGTCCGCCTTTTCATCGTCAAGGAGAGTTATTTGGAAGTCCGATTTTTGAATATGGCTTGTTTAGCCAGTTAACTCACTATCAACACGTCCTCATCTGGTTATTCCGCGATAGCAAGGCAGATGAGAATTTAAATCTATGTTATCAAGAATTGTTAGACTTGTTCTTCTTTCGCACCAAAATTATCAAAGCTTATCAAGATAGTCGCATTACTTATCACGATGTTGCTTCAGCCTATAAAGAGATAGAAGACGCAATTGATAACTTGCCCAAGAAAGATGAAAACGATGAGGTGACAACAAACGAATTAAAAGACTTGAAAAACAAGTTGAAAGAATTACCGCAATTAGCCTTGAAGTATACTCGTTTGCTGCGAAATTTAGAAGATTATCAAAATACAATCGCCATAAATGAGTCTAATTATTCCGAAAAATTGCAACAAATAAGTGGTATAATCCAAAATGCTGACTTGGCGCTTTTAAAAGCTTTCAGCCAGGACAATTCTCCTTTTTTCCAAAAACAAATTCAAGCTGATTTGGGATATTTCCGTCACGGTTCTACGTTGTTAGAGCAAGCTATATCCTCAATTCGCGGGATAGTAGAAATAGAACAAGCCGAACGCGATCGCTCTTTAGAAAACACTATCCAAATCGTCGGTGTCGGATTGGGTGCAGGGGCGATCGTCTCTGGCGTTGTCACGCAACACATTGACAAACCAATCACAATATCTTTTAACAAACCGCCGCATCTCATAGTGACATCGTTGTTTTGGAGTTTTGCTGCTACCTTGCTTTTTGGCTGGCTGGCTTGGCGTTGGACTAAACTCAAGAATTAGGTTTGGTAATGGTGGGTAGTTCATGGTGTCTCTTGCAAAAGACTATTTTGTAAAAAAACCACAGATGGACACAGATGGACACAGATAATTTATCTGCGTTTATCTGCGTAGTTCTGCGGTTCTAAATATCCATATACTTGGGAGCATCCCAAATGTGTAAATTTATTTTATTTTGTAGTGCGGGCATCTTGCCCGCTTTCAATTAAAGTAGGGAGCAAGATGCTCCCATTACCATTGTTTTTGCACGCATTGGGATGCTCCCATATACTTTTGCAAGCACTCTATTATTTGTTGAGTTTCGCTATCGTTCCATCCAACCTACACCTAATTTGTGAGAGGATTAGTAAACTGTACACCCTCTATCATTGCACCGGAATTGAAATCCTCACTGTAAACCTCTGAAATTTGATTCAGCCTCGCAGTAGCCCAAATTTGAGCATCCCAAAATCCAAAGTTATGAGCTTCAACGCCGCGAATTGCTTCTAAAGTAATAAGTCTGGTCACATCTACTACATAGCAAGCAGTCATGTAATTACGTATCCGGGCGATAGCGAAGCGCTGCTGCGAAGCGCAGATCGCCTCAGTGGAACTGAAAAATTAGGGAGTATTCTCAAAAAAAAGACTTTTCATACTCGGGATAGATTTCTAGAATCTATCTTTATCAAGGTGTTTTAAATTCGTTATAGTTTATACTGCATCTCTTGTACAGCTAGCTGTCGAATCGCAAAGTTTCTTCTTGCGGAATATATTGGTGTATCTTTTGTGTCAAAGAACGCAATTGGAACTGATAGCAAGCAGTAGCAGAGAAAATTAATTGATAATAATTAATATAGATATTAAAGCCCCGCCGCCATGCCGACTGAACAGTTAACGAGAGAAACCGATAATCTGGATTTAAGACAGCTATTGAAAACGCTGGCAGCCGTCAAAAAAGGAGACTTTTCTGCCCGTATGCCCTTAGATCAAACAGGCATGGCAGGAAAAATCGCTGATACGCTCAACGATATTATTGAACAAAATGAACGGCTGACAGAAGAGCTACAGCGAATTAGTAATGTTGTTGGGAAAGACGGCAAAATCAGCGAACGTGCCTCTCTAGGAAAAGTTCAAGGTTCTTGGTCAGATTGTGTTGATTCTGTCAACACCCTAGTGACAGATTTAGTCCAGCCGACAGCGGAAACAGCGCGTGTGATCCGGGCTGTGGCGAATGGTGACTTATCTCAAACGATCGCACCAGAAATTGAAGGTAGACCCTTGAAAGGGGAATTTCTGCAAACTGCCCAAATGGTCAATACGATGGTGGGGCAGTTGAACTCGTTTGCATCTGAGGTGACACGAGTCGCCCGAGAGGTGGGAACCGAAGGCAAACTGGGCGTACAAGCGGAAGTTCGGGGTGTTGCGGGAACTTGGAAGGATTTGACTGACAACGTCAACTTGATGGCGGGGAATTTGACGGCACAAGTTCGCAATATTGCGGAAGTGACGACAGCAGTGGCAAACGGCGACCTTTCTAAGAAAATTACTGTTAATGTTAACGGTGAAATTCTGGAGTTGAAAAACACCATCAACACAATGGTGGATCAACTTAATTCCTTTGCATCAGAAGTCACACGGGTTGCCCGTGGGGTGGGAACCGAAGGCAAACTGGGCGTACAAGCAGAAGTGAGTGGTGTTGCGGGAACTTGGAAGGATTTGACCGACAGCGTCAACTTGATGGCGGGGAACTTGACGGCACAATTGCGCAACATTGCCGAAGTAACGACAGCAGTGGCAAATGGCGACCTTTCCAAGAAAATTACTGTTGATGTCAAAGGCGAAATTCTGGAGTTGAAGAACACCGTTAACATCATGGTGGATCAGCTCAACTCCTTCGCATCGGAAGTGACGCGGGTCGCCCGTGAGGTAGGTGCAGATGGTAAACTAGGCGGTCAAGCGGAAGTACGGGGTGTTGCGGGGACTTGGAAGGATTTGACCGACAGTGTGAATTTCATGGCAGGTTCTTTGACGGCACAGGTGCGGAACATCGCTGAAGTAACAACGGCGGTGGCAAACGGTGACTTATCGAAGAAAATCACCGTAGATGTGAAAGGCGAAATTTTGGAGTTGAAAAACACTATTAATACAATGGTGGATCAGCTCAATTCCTTTGCATCAGAGGTGACGCGGGTTGCCCGTGAAGTGGGAACCGAAGGTAAGCTGGGCGTACAAGCAGAAGTGCGAGGCGTTGCCGGAACTTGGAAGGACTTGACGGATAACGTGAACTTGATGGCAGGTTCCTTGACGGCACAGGTGCGGAATATTGCTGAAGTGACCACAGCGATCGCCAATGGTGACCTCTCTAAGAAAATTACTGTTGATGTTAGAGGTGAGATTTGGGAGTTGAAGAACACCGTGAACATCATGGTGGATCAGCTCAACTCCTTCGCATCGGAGGTGACGCGAGTTGCCCGTGAGGTGGGTGCAGATGGTAAACTTGGCGGTCAAGCGGAAGTCCGGGGTGTTGCGGGAACTTGGAAGGACTTGACGGACAGTGTAAATTTCATGGCGGGTTCCTTGACAGCGCAGGTGCGGAATATCGCGGAAGTGACGACGGCGGTGGCAACAGGTGACCTCTCGAAGAAAATTACTGTTGATGTCAAAGGCGAAATTCTGGAGTTGAAGAACACTATTAATACGATGGTGGATCAACTCAACTCCTTCGCCTCGGAGGTGACGCGGGTAGCCCGTGAAGTTGGCACCGAAGGTAAGCTGGGCGTACAAGCAGAAGTACGAGGTGTGGCGGGGACTTGGAAGGACTTGACCGATAACGTGAACTTGATGGCGGGTTCGTTGACTTCACAAGTGCGGAACATCGCGGAAGTGACGACGGCGGTGGCAAATGGTGACCTCTCGAAGAAAATTACTGTTGATGTCAAAGGCGAAATTTTGGAGTTGAAAAACACCATTAATACAATGGTGGATCAACTGAGTTCCTTCGCCAGCGAGGTAACACGAGTCGCCCGTGAGGTGGGTTCTGAAGGCAAGCTGGGTGTACAAGCCGATGTGAAAGGCGTTGCCGGAACTTGGAAGGACTTGACTGACTCGGTTAACTTCATGGCGGGTTCCTTGACGGCGCAGGTGCGAAACATTGCCGACGTGACGACAGCGATCGCCAACGGTGACCTTTCTAAGAAAATCACTGTGCAAGTCAAAGGGGAAATTTTGGAGTTGAAAAACACCATCAATATCATGGTGGATCAACTCAACTCCTTTGCATCGGAGGTGACGCGGGTTGCCCGTGAAGTGGGTTCTGAAGGTAAGCTGGGTGTACAAGCGGATGTGCGCGGTGTTGCCGGAACTTGGAAAGATTTGACCGACAGCGTGAACTTCATGGCGGGTTCGTTGACGGCACAGGTGCGGAACATTGCCACAGTCACCACGGCGGTGGCAACTGGCGACCTTTCTAAGAAAATCACCGTTGATGTCAAAGGCGAAATTTTGGAACTCAAGAACACCATAAATACAATGGTGGATCAGCTAAACTCGTTTGCTTCTGAGGTGACGCGAGTTGCCCGTGAAGTGGGAACCGAAGGTAAGCTGGGCGTGCAAGCGGAAGTTCGGGGAGTTGCGGGAACTTGGAAGGACTTAACCGACAGCGTGAATTCGATGGCGGGTTCGTTGACGGCACAGGTGCGGAACATTGCCGAAGTCACAACGGCGGTGGCAAACGGCGACCTTTCTAAGAAAATTACTGTTGATGTCAAAGGTGAAATTTTGGAGTTGAAGAACACTATCAATACGATGGTGGACCAACTCAACTCGTTTGCATCCGAGGTGACGCGAGTTGCCCGTGAGGTGGGAACCGAAGGTAAGTTAGGTGTGCAAGCTTATGTCAGAGGTGTTGCCGGTACGTGGAAAGATTTGACCGACAACTTCAACTTGATGGCAGGTAACTTGACGGCACAACTGCGGAACATTGCCGAAGTGACAAAGGCAGTGGCAACAGGTGACTTATCGAAGAAAATCACCGTTGATGTCAAAGGCGAAATTCTGGAACTTAAGAACACCATTAATACAATGGTGGATCAGCTGAGTTCCTTTGCATCAGAGGTGACGCGAGTTGCCCGTGAGGTGGGAACCGAAGGTAAATTGGGCGGACAAGCCCAAGTGCAAGGTGTAGCTGGGACTTGGAAAGATTTGACCGACAACGTGAACTCGATGGCAGGGAACTTGACGGCACAAGTGCGAGGCATTGCCAAAGTGGTGACGGCAGTTGCTAACGGTGACTTGAAGCGGAAACTGATGCTGGATGCCAAAGGAGAAATTGAAACTTTGGCAGAAACAATCAACGAAATGATTGACACGCTGGCGACGTTTGCCAACCAAGTCACCACCGTGGCGCGTGAGGTGGGTATTGAAGGTAAGTTGGGTGGACAAGCCAAAGTGCCAGGGGCGGCGGGAACTTGGAAAGATTTGACCGACAACGTCAACGAACTGGCTGCTACCCTCACCACTCAGTTGCGGGCGATCGCCGAGGTGGCAACGGCTGTGACCAAAGGCGACTTAACGCGTTCGATTGCCGTGGAAGCAGAAGGTGAGGTCGCCATCCTCAAAGACAACATCAACCAGATGATTGCCAACCTGCGGGAGACAACGCAGAAAAACACTGAACAAGACTGGTTGAAAACGAACCTCGCCAAGTTTACCCGAATGCTTCAGGGTCAGCGTGATCTAGAAACGGTGTCTAAACTGATTCTCTCCGAGTTAGCACCGTTAGTGGGAGCTTCGCATGGCGTCTTCTATATCATGGATTCTGCGGAAGAGACGCAGTATTTGAAGTTACTCAGCAGCTACGCATACCGCGAGCGCAGGCATCTTGCCAACCGCTTCTACTTGGGTGAAGGTTTAGTGGGACAATCCGCTTTGGAAAAAGAACGCATTCTGCTGACAGAAGTCCCGCACGACTATATCAAGATTAGTTCTGGCTTAGGCGAATTTACGCCGCTGAATGTCGTTGTGTTACCTGTACTGTTTGAAGGACAAGTCACAGCAGTTATTGAACTCGCTTCATTCCGCCGCTTTAGCGAGATTCATCTGTCATTCTTCGACCAACTCACCGAAAGTATCGCGATCGTGTTGAACACCATCGCCGCCAGTATGCGTACTGAAGAGTTACTTAAACAGTCGCAGTCTTTGGCACACGAGTTACAAAGTCAACAAAACGAACTGCGAGAAACCAACAAGCGGCTAGAACAACAGGCTCAATCGCTCAAAGCCTCCGAGGATTTACTGAAGAAACAGCAAGAAGAGTTACAAGAAACCAACGCTTCTCTCGAAGAAAGGTCCGAGTTATTAGCTTTACAAAACAAAGAAGTCGAACGCAAAAATCAAGAAATTGAAAAGGCAAGCCGAGAATTAGAAGAGAAAGCAGAACAACTGGCGCTCTCGTCAAGATACAAGTCTGAGTTTCTCGCAAATATGTCCCACGAATTGCGGACACCGTTGAACAGCTTGTTGATTTTGGCGAAATTGCTGACAGATAATGTCGAGAAGAACCTCACTGCCAAACAAGTCGAGTATAGCCGTACGATTTACTCAGCAGGCAATGACTTGTTAACGCTGATCAACGACATTTTAGATTTAGCAAAAATTGAATCTGGAACAATGTCAATTGACGTAGACCAGATGCTGTTTACAGAATTGCAAGAACACATTGAGCGTACCTTTCGACAAGTCGCTATTGACAAAGGGCTCAATTTCACCGTTGACTGTGCTCCGAATTTGCCCAGAAGCATCCACACAGATGCAAAGCGCTTACAACAAGTCTTGAAAAATCTGCTTGCCAATGCTTTTAAATTTACAGAACGTGGAGAAGTCCGCTTGCACATCTTCGTGGCAACACAAGGGTGGAGTCCCGATCACGCAACTTTGAGCCACGCTCAAACTGTGATCGCTTTCGCAGTCAGCGATACGGGAATTGGCATTGCCCCTGAAAAGCAAAGGATCATTTTCGAGGCGTTTCAACAAGCTGATGGCACCACGAGTCGCAAATATGGTGGTACGGGGTTAGGCTTATCAATTAGCCGCGAAATCACCCGTCTTCTTGGTGGAGAAATTAAATTAACGAGCCGTCTTGGGGAAGGTAGTACGTTTACACTTTACTTACCCCAGTCGCTTCACTCAGATCAAGAGATGGGAACATGGGAAGATGGACAGAGGATTTCACCACAGCCCTCCACCAGGGCACTTCGTCACAAAACACCCCAACCTTATTCTGCCCTTGAGACACGCTTCGCGCTGAGCGCACCGCAAGCATACGTGAACGTGGACTCTAGCCCCGCATCTGGCGAACCTCCTATTACAACAAGCCCCAACAGCATATCACCCGACCAAATCACCAGTTCCCTGCTTGATGACAGAGGCAATATCCAAGAGGGCGATCGCATACTTCTCATCGTCGAAGATGACGTTAATTTTGCCCGTATTCTTTTAGACATGACGCGACAACAAGGATTTAAGGGCATTGTCGCCCACAGTGGCAGTACGGGTTTAGCGCTGGCACAACAATTTCAGCCTTCAGCGATCATCTTGGATATCCGCTTACCTGGAATGGATGGTTGGGCAGTGCTGGATCGCCTCAAGCATGATCCAAGTACCCGTCATATCCCAGTCCATATTATGACAGTTGAGGAGGGACGACAGCGCGGATTGCAACTAGGCGCAATTGCTTATATCCAAAAGCCCGTTAGTAGTGAGGCGTTGCATCAAGCATTGACCAAAATCAAAGGTTTCGTCGAACGCCGGGTGAAAAATCTACTCGTCGTGGAAGACGACGAGAATCAACGGCACAGCATAGTGGAGTTGATTGGCAACACCGATGTTGCCACCACTGCTGTCCGCACCGGTGCCGAGGCGCTAGAAGCCATACAAAATGGGTATTTTGATTGTGTCGTTCTCGATTTAGGTTTGCCCGACATGAGCGGGTTTGAACTGATCGAAAAAATCAAACAACAACCCAATGGTGAAGCACTACCAATTATCGTCTACACTGCCAGAGAATTGAATAGAGCAGAAGACACTCAACTCAGGCGCTTGGCAGAGACGATTATTATTAAAGATGTCCGCTCTCCAGAACGTCTGCTTGATGAAACAGCCTTGTTCCTGCACAGAGTTCAGGCAAATATGCCTGCCCCCAAGCGAGAAATTCTGGAACAGTTGCATTCCACTGACTCAGTACTTGCGGGTAAAAAAGTTCTCATTGTAGATGACGATGTGCGTAATATCTTTGCCCTCACAAGTATGCTAGAGCGTTATCAAATGCAGGTCTTATATGCCGAAAATGGGAGAGATGGCATCGAAGTTTTGCAAAATACACCTGATATTAATGTGGTGTTGATGGATGTGATGATGCCAGAAATGGATGGTTATGAAACAACCCGCCAAATCCGACAGAACAATCAATTTAAATCCCTGCCGATTATTGCACTAACCGCAAAGGCAATGCAAGGCGACAGAGAAAAGTGTATTGAAGCAGGTGCATCGGACTACATCACCAAACCTGTAGATATCGAACAGTTGCTTTCACTGTTGCGCGTGTGGTTATTTCGTTAATATCTTCCCGCCACCAAGTCTTATGACCTATGTAGAGACGTAGGATGCTACGTCTCTAAACGCATAGAATTGTCACAAATAACCCTCATGTCAAGTTCGGATAATCACTTATACCATTTTACGAAAAGGATGATACAAATCGGTAGTGTAGAGACGCGCCATGGCGCGTCTTTACAGAATTTCAATGTATCGCGATTAACGTGAAATGGTATTACAGGGCTTTTCGCTCTGATTAGACCATAAATGGTATGGGCAATGCCGCACAAAATCTCAAATGTCCGTCACATAAGCTTTTATGGGCATTGCCTACCTTACAGAAAACCTTGTAACTAACCTTTGTAACTAAACGGTATTGATCCTGCTGGAATCAAAGAATTAGCATTAACGTCTTGTACTTGTGCAAACAAAGTTCCCCTATTCCTATCTTCAGTTAGGGTTTGGTTACTTATTTGAGTTTGAGGCGCTGATAATGTCTCAAAGATTGTGTCGAGACGACCGATAACACCTTTGTCGTCGCTCAGTTGAAGGTTTTTAATCCAGTCAGCGTTTGCACCTTCACCAACTATGAAAGTATCACCTTTAGGAGCGGTTGAGAGCGTGTTGTTGTCCACACCACCGTTGAGCAGCCAATCATTAGGTTGCTTGGTTATGATGTCACTACCACTTCCTTTGGTGTCAGAACCAGATTCAGGTGTAGGTTGAGAATCTGAAGAAAAAATATTGCCCAATGTCGTTGTAAGCGTGGAGGTAGATTCCGGGGCAGGTGCTGATTGGGCTACAATCTCTGAGTTAGATGTAGATCCTGGTATGTTGCTAATCGGGTTTGTATCACCACTACCAAAGTCCTGAACCCAATAGTTGTTATAAAAACCAACGCCGATATCAGTATATTGCGACCTGAGGATATTAGCTCGGTGTCCAGGGCTATCCATCCAACCTTTTACAACCTGTTCAGGTGTTCTTTGACCTGCAGCTATATTCTCTCCCATCATTCGAGCTTCATAGCCAACTGCCTCTGCTCGATCCCAAGCTTTAGAGCCATCTGGTCCTGTATGACTCAAGACACGACGTTCTGACATCTCTTCAGCATATTTGTCTGCAGCAAAGTTCAACTCAGCATTTGCTTTCAGAGGTGAAAGACCATTCTTGGCTCGTTCTTGGTTCGTAAGTTCAAAAACTTGCTGCTCGAATGTCGTGTTGTTTGATGATTCCATGAATCCGTCCTCCTAAAGATTTGTTCAGATGAATTCAGCAGGGATAACAATTCTGCTGCAACTTTTGGTAGAAGCAAACCTGAGGAGCGCGACTCCGTTTCCACGCAAAGATTACCCATGATCGCAGCTTTCGGAAGCAGGAGAAGCAGGGGGAGAGAAAATAGGAAATTTTACACGCAAAAAGGGGAGTAAGTAAACAGTGAAAGCGTATCTCACCACAGAAAGTGTCTATGGCAGAATACCAAACATAATTAGGGGTAGTGACGAAGCTGCAACAACCGTGCTTGCGACGAGAAAGTCGTGTCTTGGGCGCATCTGCACTACGTGAGCTACAGGCTGTCCTCTTTGGAGACTTCTTTGTCTGGTGTCCCCATGTAAAAGGGGTGAAAGTAGCAGTTGCATGGCTGCCGATTGCTGCAGTTTTCTTTTAGGTGGGCAAAACGAGCAAGGGTGTTTTGTAGTTATCGGAACCGCTACACAGTGAGCGGTTTACTACTTTGCTTTATTCACAATTAAGCAAGTAGAAACGAGTATCTCCACAAAAAAATGAGATACTTGCGAAATCTAGTACAACGCGGCGTAAATAGGGCAACCCTTCGGGTTCACCAGTCGCCTACGGAGGGAAACCCTCCTGCAGCGCTGGTTCACCATTTAAAATCCCTAAAAACCTCATTCCATAATACTTTTGACTTTTGACTTTTGACTTTTGACTTCCGCCTTGCGGTACTAGGGGTTAGGATGCAAACCTGTATACGTACGCTCTATGACGTATTTGCTTTAGAAGAAGTATATCAACTTGAGCGATTTTTGTATATATAAAAAATCGAAAATAGTTCTTCTGATTCAAAGATAAGTTAAAGTATTACCTTTATAACGTCTAGTCCTGCATATATGAAGTAAAGCTATCAAAACAAGCTGTTTCAGCAAAAATCATGCCGTTTACTATGTTAAAATTTTCATCAACCTGAGGAAATTAACAATAATGTTTTTATACTAAAAAATAAATAAAATTAAGTAATAATATTGAAATATTTTTTTTACTATTGTAGAAAAAGAATCAAAAATCGCAAGTGCAATTTTTCAGTGGCTTAAACACAGTTAAAGTAGGGGCACAAAGCAATGCCTTGTGCCCCTAGCATGTACTCCATGCAATTGAGAACCGCTATACGTGGGCAAGTAAAATTTTTCAAATGATAATACCTCACAACCAAACAAAAGTTAACACCAAAGTCCTACCAGGTGTGGTAAAAGATTGGTCTGCTCGCAAAAGTTGGCTACAAACATTATTAAGTGCTTTCACCTTCGGAATCCTCTCCAGTATTACCACGACAACTCCGGTACTAGGAGCAGAGGAAATTGAATTCTTCTATCCTCCGTTTGGTGAGTTTTCTATCTCCACAGCTTCCTTAGAAGTGTTTGCCAAAGAAGGTAAGATTACTAAAGAATTTTCCTTTTATGCTAATCGTGTCCCACCACAGCAGTTGGCACAACTGCGAAACTTCCTCCAGACAAGGTTTAATGTTACCCCCACCCTAGTCTCTCAGTTCAGCTACTCAGCCATTGGTGAAAACTTGCTGAAACGTCTGGGCGAATTGCTACTTACAGAAGCTAGACAAAATGGTTTCTACGCTCTACGTTCTGCGCTCATCTTGGGTGCTGCTGACTCAGAAGGCTTAACTGTTGTGAATGTAATCCGTCGCTATCCTAGCCCAACTATCAGGCTAAATTTGAGCGAAACCCAAGGAATTATCGCTAACTTGTCAGAACTCCTTCAGAAAAGAGATGCAGTTGTTGTTGTACTCAAACAAATAGCAGAAACAGAAGCAGCAAATCAGCCAAGCACGGATTTTTCAAAACAGCCAGACTTACGACGTGCAGGTTCTTTTCGCTTCTCAAAACAAACCCTGACTCTCAATGATAACTCTCGAAGTCGGCGTTTTGAGGCTGATTTATATCTACCTCAAACAGTAACGAAAACTCAAAATACCCAAAAGCCTCCTTTCCCCGTGATCGTGATTTCTCACGGCGTAGCGGAAAACCGGGAGACATTTGCTTACGTGGCTCAGCATTTGGCTTCTTATGGCTTTGCAGTTGCTGTCCTCGAACATCCTGGGAGTGATGCTAAGAAATTTGAGCAATACTTTGCTGGTTTGGCTGGTCCACCACAAGCTACAGAGTTAATTAATCGTCCACTGGATGTCAAGTTTCTTTTGGATGAACTTCAGCGTCTTTCTGAAACTAACCCCACCTTTAAAGGACAACTGAATTTGCAACAGGTAGGCGCAATTGGTCATTCTTTAGGAGGATATACTGTTCTCACCTCGGCAGGAGCAACAATTAATTTTGAGCAAATTCGTAAGGATTGTTATCCCAATCGTTCTTTGAATTTATCAGTTTTTTTACAATGCCGAGCTGGTGATCTGCAAGCTGATAACTATCCCCTACAAGACCAAAGAATTAAAGCAGTGATGGCACTCAATCCCTTGGGTAGTACGATTTTAGGACAAGAGGGATTTCGCCAAATCCAAGTTCCTGTGATGCTGGTTGGAGGTAGTCAAGATATTTTTACGCCAGCTGTACCAGAACAGATTCGTCCGTTTACCTGGCTGCAAACTCAAAATAAGTACCTTGTCTTAATCGAGAACGGAACGCATTTCTCTACTGTGGACAAAATAAATCCTAATACGGGACTTTTACCTGTTCCCCCGAGTTTAATTGGTCCAGATCCGGCGATCGCTCGCTCCTATGTCAATGCTCTTAGCTTGGTATTCTTCCAAACTCATTTGATCAATCAACAGCAATATCGCCCCTATGTGAGCGCATCCTACGCCAAATTTATTAGCCAAGCACCATTAAACTTAAACCTGGTACAGTCTTTTACAGCCGAACAGTTTGCCCAGATATTTAATGGGACGTATCCACAGTCACGTACCTCTTCCAAAAGTCAACCAACCTTAAACACGCCCTAGTCACAATAACTCAACTTTCAGCTTACTCTACCTCAAGTTGAGCTGCCGTCACTGCATCAAAAGCAAAAGCCAAAACTAGAGGCATTGGACATTTGAGCAAATAGGTAGACATGACAGCTACAAGTGTGCCAAGAACTGCTGATATCGACCAGAATTTTTCCTGAGATGTCAGTCCCTTTTGAGCTTTAATCAATTTGAGAGTGTGAGTCGGAATTGGCTCAGGCATAACTGCTCCTGGAGGAAATGCCCAGTAGTTGTTACACCGCTCCTCAAAGAGATCTGTCCAGCCATTTTCTAGGCACCATTCCTCAATCCATTCATTACGATAATGCTTCATATTGGGGCTGGGAAGTTGAATTGGCATAATGTTTAGAACCTAAATAGAAATTCCTTGCTAATTTTTGACCAGTCAACCAATTGGTATAGAACTAAAGATTAATCACTAATTGTGAAGCTTTGTTAACAGTCTGAAACACCTGTAATAGAGTTGAATTGCTGCTTTGCTCAATTCACAGGCTAACAGTATCTACCCTATTCTTGCATTAAAAGAAAATAAACTTGGCTTGGAAATTTGAAATGCAATAATTCTAAACAAATCACTGACTGCTCTAAAAACAGATATGGCGGGTTTCAATTGCATAGAATACCTTTTGAAAGAACGCAGAATGCATCCTGATTGGTGAGTTGTGAGTTCTCACTCTTGTTGGATGTACTTCAGAAATTGGAAAATGGCTGCTTTAAAGCTTTAGCTAAGTAGGTAGGAAAGAAAAAACAAACCTACCTTAAGAAATATAAAATATAAATCAATATATATAAAAAAATGTGACAAAAACAAAACTACCAGAAATAGAGCGTCTATATAGCGCTTCGAGTAATGGTTTTTGCTTAACCATGCAAAGAAATAGAACAGAGGAGTCAGGGCATTTCCAAGTCAGTATTTCTACCCTGGGCTAGTAGCTTAAGAAAGAGTATCAACAGGTAGAAGCTGCTTTGCAATGACAACATCCAAGGAGACAGCATGCCTAATGCCGACTTTCAGAATAACCCACCATTGATTCTTGTTGTAGATAATGAAAAAGCTTTTCGCTTGGTGCTGCAGCGGGCTATGGAGAAGGAAGGATATCGATTTGCCGAGGCGTGCAACGGACAACATTGTTTAGATATTTGTCAGCAACAACCACTAGACATGGTTTTATTAGATGCGATGATGCCAGGAATGGATGGCTTTGCTTGTTGCGCCAAGATGCGAGCTATTTTGGGTGATGATTGTCCTCCAGTTTTGATGATTACCGAAAAATGGGGTTTAAAGCCCCGCCGTTTAGTGGCGGCTTTTTATTAACTTCTTTTCCATTTTATACTACATGGGTTAGTATAAGAGTAGAAAGGAAAAGAAGATGCTTGTATTTGAGTTTAAAGCTTATGGAAAACCAGCGCAGCTAGTAGCAGTTAATGAAGCTATTCGTACAGCACAATTTATTCGTAATAGCTGCATTCGGCTATGGATGGATAATAAAGATATTGGCAAGAACGACTTGCAGAAATATTGTGCTGTGCTTGCTGCGCAATTTCCATTTGCGGATGAACTCAACTCAATGGCGAGGCAAGCAAGTGCAGAACGAGCATGGTCTTCTATTTTCCGGTTCTATGACAACTGCAACAAAGGGGTATCAGGCAAAAAAGGGTATCCTCAGTTTCAGAAAGATTGTAGGTCTGTCGAATACAAGACATCTGGTTGGAAGCTTGCAGATGAGCGTAAGTCAATAAACTTTACTGACAAAAAAGGCATCGGACGACTAAAGCTGAAGGGAACTCGTGATTTGCACTTCTATCAAGTCAAACAAATCAAACGAGTCCGTTTAGTAAGACGTGCCGATGGTATTTACGTCCAGTTCTGTATTGACATCAATCGTTCTGAGAACATACCTACGACTGGTCGTACGATTGGTCTGGACGTTGGACTGAAGGAATACTACACAGACTCTGACGGAGGAATGGCGGAGAACCCTAAATTCTTGCGTAAAGGAGAAAAAGTTCTCAAACGTTCTCAACGTCGAGTTTCAAAAAAAGAAAAAGGTTCAAAAAATAGAGGTAAAGCTAGACAGATTTTAGGTAAGCGCCACCTCAAAATAAGTAGGCAACGTAAAGACCATGCGGTGAAGCTCGCACGGTGCGTAGTTCAGTCTAACGACTTGATAGCCTACGAAGACTTGAGGATTAAAAATATGGTGAAAAATCATTGTCTAGCCAAGTCTATAAATGACGCATCTTGGTATCAGTTCCGTGTTTGGGTTGAATACTTTGCTAAAGTATTCAAACGAGTCACGGTTGCGGTGAATCCGCAATACACTACACAAGAATGCTCTAGCTGTCGCACAATCGTAAAAAAATCCCTATCTACTAGAACCCACGTATGTAAGTGTGGGTGCGTAATGGATAGGGATGAAAACGCAGCTAGAAATATCCTTAGTCGAGGATTGGGTACGGTAGGGCATACCGGAACCTTTGCGCTAGACGCAAGCAACGCTTGGGGAGATGGAACCTCTACTCAAGAGTGACGCAAGTCTGCCTGAGCAAGTTCTGCCTGTGAACCAAGAATCCCCGCGCATGGCAGGCCGGGGAGTGTCAAACGATTAGCAGCTGCAAGCGGCGAGCAACGGATATGATAGCCCGCTATGATCGTGAGAAATTCGCGATCATTTTGCCAAAAACTGATGCAGAAGAAGCTTGGCTGGTAGCAGAAACAATTCGAGCTTCTGTAAAAGCCCTAGGCATAGTCCATGCTGCTTCAACAGTCAGTAAATTCGTCACGCTTAGTATAGGAGTTGTAAGTGTTATTCCTTCTGCCAAATTATCTGCATCTGATCTCCTGACAATAGCCCACTCATCTGTTGAGCAGGCAAAGCAGGAAGAATGCGATCGCGCTTTTGTCCCGATCTTGGGGCGCGATGCTTCCTCTGGAAGCCACCCAAAGGGCGATGGGCTACGCCCCGCCCAAGGCGATTGCACAGGTGCCAGTACCCTAAAGGGCAATCGCGTTGTGATATCAAATCCGGTAGCATCTGAATTATAAAAAAACCACAGAGACGCTGAGGGCGCACCAGAGAGAGGAAGGAGAAATCATTCCTATACAAACGGATTTGATATGATTCTATCACTCTAAAGTCTTGTAACATAGTGGTGCTAAGCTTAAAGGCAGCATCTAAACACCAAACTGGCTAATCAATATGTTTTGGCGGCGATTGGCGGCTGTACTTTCGCTCATGAGTGTCTTGTTTTGTGCCTCCCCTGCACTGGCAGACTGGACTCATCCTATGTCATTTAGCAATGCAGACTTGACAAATCGCGATTTTTCTGGTTAAAGTTTGCAAGCCGCAGAGTTTTCTAACGCTAATATGGAACTGACTAACTTCACGGGCGCTGACTTGCGAGGAGCAATTTTGAGTGCTTCTGTAATGACGAAATCTAATTTGCACAAAGCAGATTTAACAAATGCAATGGTAGATCAGGTAAACTTAACAGGGGCAGATTTGAGCGATGCTGTTTTAAAAGAAGCTCTCTTGTTCCGCGCTACATTTAATAATGTAAATATTACTGGTGCAGATTTTACTGACGCAATTCTAGATAAAGCGCAAATTAAGGAACTGTGCCAAAAAGCAAGTGGCGTAAACTCTAAAACTAACGTGGAAACTCGTAATTCCTTGGGGTGTCGATGAAGCGTGTTGGTGTCATTGGTGGCGGACAATTGGCATGGATGATGGCAGATGCCGCAAAGAAGTTGGGAGTAGAATTGGTGGTACAAACTCCTAGCATCAACGATCCAGCTGTATCCATATCAGTAGAGAACATTTTTGCCCCTGTGGATGATGCTAACGCTACGGCGGAACTCGCTAAGAAATGCGATGTCATCACCTTTGAAAACGAGTTTGTTGACATAGAAGCTTTATCAAAGTTGGCACAAGGCGTTTGCTTCCGCCCTCAACTCGAAGCTTTGACTCCGCTTTTAGATAAATATCACCAACGCTGCTATTTACGCGATTTGGGTTTACCCGTTCCTCGATTTGTCGCTTTAGACTTGGCTTTTGCTGAAGATGATGCCACTTTCAGCCAACTGGGCTTTCCTGTGGTTCTCAAAACCCGACGCCACGGTTATGACGGTCAGGGGACTTTTATAATCAAGGAAATAGAAAGTTTAAAGCAAAAATTAGAATCTCTTAACATAAAAACTGTCGAAAGTCAAGAAAATTTTCTTTTAGAAGAATATATTCCTTTTGAACGGGAATTAGCAGTCATTGCGGCGCGTTCTTTTTGTGGCGAAGTTGTCATTTACCCAGTTGTAGAAACCCAGCAGGAAGAACAGGTGTGTCGCCGAGTTATTGCACCCGCTGATATTTCACCAAAGGTGGCTGTTGAAATAGAAAAGATTGCCCGCACTTTACTAAATAGTCTCCAAGCTGTGGGAGTTTTTGGCATAGAGTTATTTCTTACGCCAGATGACAAGGTGCTGGTTAATGAAGTTGCACCGCGCACCCACAACTCAGGGCATTTCTCTATGGATGCCTGCGTGACTTCTCAATTTGAGCAGCATCTGCGAGCAGTTTGTGGTATGGAGTTAGGTAACACTGCCATGATTTGCCCGAGTGCTGTTATGGTTAACCTCTTGGGGTATGAAATTTCCCAGAGTGATTATATGAGCAAGCGCCAGCAAATAGAGCAAATTCCTCAAGCACACGTTCACTGGTACGGGAAAACTCAATCGCGTCCTGGGCGCAAGCTAGGACACGTCACCGTTTTGCTTGATAGTCACAATCGAGAGCAGGCTATGGCGAGCATCGCCCGAAATATAGAATCTATCTGGTATCGGAATTAAATATGCCAAAAATTTTCATCTGGGCACACACAACAGATTTTTGAAAGCTATAATAGTTTTGTTGCACTGCAACGTTGGTGACTGCCATAAAGTTTTTTGATCTATGTCCGAAAAGAAAAGGGAACCAAACAATTCTCGTGGCAGTAGACCGGGCTAAGTACCCGGAAACTTTAAACGAGAGACATCGGTACCCACCTGGTTTATCCAGGTCATAAACTTAGGTAAAACGGCGTCGCGGTCGACAAAAATATAAAGCTCCCTTGGTCAATTACGACATGGGAGCTTTAATTATTAAAATGAGTCAATGCCCAACGGAGGCGGGTGTAGGGGTATAAGGGTGTAAGGGTGTAAGGGTATAGGGGAACCCCAGAACGCGCAGCTCCTTGGGCTTGTATCGTGTTGGGTGAAAGGACTGTGCATTTCCCCTACACCCCACCGCCCTACGCCCTAACACCCCTTGTTGGTCAAATAGCAACTTATGAAAAAATAAAATATGATAAGTAAACAAACTTTATATGCATTTGTGCAGATCTACACATCCATAAGCTTGTTCTAGACTTCATAATTTATAAATAATGTTCCTATCTTGTCAAGGAAAATCTGTGTAAAGTCATCCTAATCAAGATACCAATAAGAGTTAAAATCGCAACAATTAAGCTAAATTTTGGTAAAAGCTGTAAAAAATTGTTAAAAAACCTGATGAATGCCGCGTTTCCAGCCTCGGTTTTCAAACTAGACAACGGTTTAACCTTGATTCATCAAGAAATTCCTACTACCCCTGTAGTTGTGGCAGATGTTTGGGTACGTGCAGGTGCCCACTTAGAAAAAGAACCGTGCTTCGGTATGGCTCACTTTTTGGAACATATGATTTTTAAAGGGACTGCGACGCTAGCGCCAGGGGTATTTGATCAGAAGATTGAAAATCGGGGTGGAGTAACCAATGCCGCGACAAGCCACGATTACGCCCATTACTCTCTCACCACAGCTGCGGTGCATCTAGAAGATACTTTGCCTCATTTGGCAGAGTTGCTACTCAATGCGGCAATACCAGAAGATGAATTTAGCCGCGAACGGGATGTTGTGCTAGAGGAAATTCGTCAATCACATGATGATCCAGATTGGATAGGATTTCACGCTCTGATCTCTAGTGTCTACCAACATCATCCTTATGGACGTTCTGTGTTAGGTAGTGAGCAAGAATTGATGCAGCAATCTCCAGAGATCATGCGCTGCTTTCACCGCAATCACTACCAACCAGAAAACATGACGGTGGTGATTGTCGGCGGAATACCCGAAGAATCTGCTGTGAAATTAGTCAAAAAAACATTTGTTCATTTTGGCGATCGCTGCTGTGATTGTCCGGAAAAAAAAGAAGTGACACCAGTGATAGCTGGAATTCGCCGTCAAGAACTTCATTTGCCTCGTTTAGAACAGGCGCGGTTGTTAATGGCGTGGACTGCACCTGGAGTAGAACAACTTTGCACTTCCTATGGTTTAGATTTGCTGTCTGTATTACTGGCGGAAGGGCGGACTTCCCGTTTAGTGCGCGATTTGCGCGAAGAGCAGCAATTGGTACAGGGTATTTGCAGTAATTTTTCACTGCAACGAGACGCAAGTTTATTTACAATTACAGCCTGGTTAGAACCAGAAAATGTAGAACGGGTGGAATCGTTAATTCGCCTTCACTTGAATGATTTAATATCGAACCCAATAAGTGAGCAGGAATTAACACGCTGTCAACGGTTGCTGTGTAACGATTATGCCTTCTCAACCGAGACACCAAATCAACTTGCAGGGCTTTATGGATACTATAACACCATCGCCCAAGCTGAATTAGCAGTGACTTATCCCTGGCAAATTCAATCTTATAGTGCAAAAAAACTGCAAGAATTAGCACAAGAGTATCTTTCACCCAATCATTACGCGGTTACAGTACTCAAACCCTGTTAGTCATGAGTCATTCGTCATGAGTTATTAGTAGCAAAAACAAATGACAAAAGACATAGACGCCCGTAGGGGAACCGTAAACCCTGCGGACAGGCTATGAATTGCGCGTAGCGTCTCCGACGGGACAAGGAAAGGTAGGACAAATAACAAATGACAAAGGACAAATGACAAATGACAACATCTGTGCAAAAATCGCATATTCATCGCACTGTATTGAACAATGGCATTGTGGTGCTGGTGGCAGAAAATCCGGCTGCGGATATTGTTGCAGCACGGATTTTTATCAGGGCTGGGAGTTGTTATGAAAACCAGGAGCAAGCTGGGTTAGCACATTTGCTATCAACGGTACTTACAAAAGGCTGCGAGGGACTTTCGAGTTTGCAGATTGCAGAACAAGTCGAGTCTGTCGGGGCGAGTTTGGGCGCAGATACCGCTACTGATTATTTTTTGCTGTCGTTGAAGACAGTCACGTCAGATTTTGCAGAAATTTTGAGTTTGGCGGCACGGATTTTGCGATCGCCGACATTTCCAGAAACAGAGGTAGAACTAGAACGCCGTATTGCCCTACAAGATATTCGCTCGCAACAAGAGCAGCCGTTTACCATTGCCTTTGACCAATTGCGGGATGCCATGTATCAAAACCATCCTTATGCAAGGTCGGCATTGGGAAATGAAGCCACAATGAGCAGCTTAACTCGGAAAGACTTAGTGCAGTACCATCAGACTTATTTCCGTCCAGATCATGTCGTGATTAGTATTGCTGGACGAATCACACCAGAAAATGCGATCGCTCTTGTGGAAGGAGTTTTTGGAGATTGGCAACACGCAACTCAGCCGGTGCAAAAACTAGATTTACCAGAACTCAACGTTAAACCCCAAATCAAAATTAAGCCCCAACAGACACAGCAGTCCATCGTCATGTTAGGTTATTTGGGACCATCGGTGCTATCTGCTGATTACGCTGCATTGAAGTTGCTCTCTACTTACTTGGGAAATGGTCTTTCCAGTCGCTTGTTTGTGGAATTGCGCGAAAAACGCGGCTTGGCTTACGAGGTATCTGCATTTTACCCAACACGGCTCTTTCCAGCATCATTTGTTGTTTACATGGGTACAGCACCAGAAAATACCCAGCTAGCCCTTTTTGGTTTGCAGACAGAAGTTGACTTACTATTCACCACGCAGCTAGAGGAAGATGCACTCCAAGCGGCTAAAAACAAAATACTAGGGCAGTACGCCTTGGGCAAACAAACCAACGCGCAAATCGCTCAGCTATATGGCTGGTATGAAATTTTGGGACTAGGAATTGATTTTGATCACAACTTTCAGGAAACAATTGCCTCTGTCACTGCTCTTGATGCAATGACGGCTGCTTCCCGATATTTACGGGAACCTTATGTGTCATTAGTCGGTCAAGAGGAAGCGGTGAATAGTGCAATTGTGTATTTCAATTCCTAATAAAGATTGAGAATACCGCAACTATAATAGTTGCATTATACACCAATTACCGATAAGTGTATTAGCATGAGATTACCCAGGGGCAATTTCCATGAAAGGCAGCATGAAAACAAGTATCTTGAGTGACTTAGGGTTTCTCAACCCGTCCGTAAATTGCTGTGGAATAAAAAGGGAGCAGAGGTATAAATCCTTGTTCGGGGTTGAAATACTGCTGTACTGTGCTGTGTCTGGACTCCTTGGCTTCTCTGCTACAGTATCGGTTGCAGCTCAACCACAACAAATCGCACAGACAACTTCGCCTGAAGCCATCAACCGTCCGACTCTGCAAGTTGGTAGCAAAGGAGAACGTGTCACGGAACTTCAAGCAGCTTTAAAACTTTTAGGCTACTACACAGGGACAGTAGATGGGGTTTATAACGAAAGTACCGTCCTCGCTGTTTCCCGCTTTCAACAAGCTGCGGGTTTGAAAGCAGATGGCGTTGTTGACGCAACGACTTGGCAAAGACTCTTTCCAAACGATCCAACGGTAGCGTCTTCTGGATCGTCACCCAACACAAGCAGGTTTCCTGTTCCGTCTGGGACTTCCAACACCAATAGGGTTGTTGTTCCTAGTTCTGAAAGATCTACAACATCAACTGCAACTACCGACACCACAGTTGAGACTTTCAACCCGGAACCAAGATCTACAACTTCAACGACAACCACTAGCATCAGAGGAAACAATTCTAAACCAGAACCAAGACCTGCAACTTCAACGACAACCACCGACACCACAGGTGCTACTTCCAACCCGGAACCACGAGCTGTAACACGCAATACAACGACCAGCACCAGAGCAGAGAATTCCAAACCGGAACCACGAGCTGTAACACGCAATACAACGACCAGCACCAGAGCAGAGAATTCCAAACCGGAACCAAAACCTGCAACACGAAATACAACTGCTAGTTCACAAAGGACGTACACACGACAATCAACGTCTACTCGTGGCGCGACTCGTTCTGAGCAAACAGCTCGTATTTCGCCAAGCGATCGCGGCTCAACCACTCGTTCTAGGCAAACTTCTCGTACTCAAGGGAGCGATCGTCCTAGTTCAACGACTCGTACTGAGCAAATCTCTTCAATTCAATACACCTCAGAAGGATTAGCGATTTTACGTCTAGGGGCGCGTGGTTCTGAAGTTACTAAGTTGCAAAGACGACTGCAAAGGCTCGGTTTCTTGAATGAGGGCGATGTTGATGGCAATTTTGGCGCAGCAACCGAGGCTGCGGTGATAGCTTTACAAAAGCGCTATGGTTTGGATGCTGACGGTGTTGTTGGTGGAGGAACTTGGGAGGTTCTCATGCGACGGCGCGGAGGATAAACAATTCAAAATTCAAAATATAGCAATCCTAAATCATTGGTGAACAACAAGATTCCCGACTTCGCAGAAGTTGTCGGGAATCTTAGCCAAGTAGCTAAATTTTAGCTTTTGGAAAATTGGCTCTATATTTTTATAGAAACCGTTGCAAAGTTGAATTGAAACCAACCGTTGTAATACGATAAAGATACCCCCAAGAACAAGGTATTATTAAATGCCAGTGCCTAAAAAGTCTATTCTTTTTAAGAAAAAATAATAAAAACTAAGAAGATTCTAAAAAAACTTATGAGACACTTTTTATTAACTTGGCTAGGCACCGCAGTAGCATTGCTCATTACGGCTAATATTGTTCCTGGATTTTCTATAAAGAATTTTGTAGCTGCTCTTGTTGCTGCCATAATTATCGGGCTGGTAAATGCAATAATTAGACCTATTTTAAGTATTTTGACATTTCCTATTACCTTACTCACTTTTGGGTTATTTACATTTGTCATCAATGCTCTGACTCTATTGATAGCAAGCGCCTTGACTCCCCGTGAGCTTTTTGAAATTAGTGGTTTTGGGGCTGCTTTGTTAGGTTCAATTGTGCTAGCAATAGTTTCTAGTATTATTAATTATTTTTTAAGAAGAATTGATTGAAAGAATTGACTTTTGTAAGAAGTCTATTATCAATTAGTTTGGTAACATTTGAGCAACAGCTAGCGTTACCGCTCCTGGTTGCCCATCTAAACGGAAAATTTGTTTAGCAACTAGTAACCTCTCCCCTAACTTTTCTGTTGTTCCCTCACTCTCGGGAGACTCTAGGGGGGTGAACTCAGAGGCTGCACACAAAGCAGCAGCTTCCGCCACGCTAGGGGTTCTCACTTCTTTGGCGACAACTTTAGATGGGTTGGGGACTGAGACTTTGTTGAGAACATCAGAGGGAAAGGTTTTCAAAGGCAAATTGCGCTGCTGGCAAAGTTCCACTAAACCAACTTCATGAGATTTAAGATCAATGGTGGCAATACCTGCGATCGCACTTTCTGCCAGTTGATTTTCTCTAAAAACTTGCTCAATTGCCCTTTCAATCAACTGTCGTGAAGTTCCCTTTGTGCATCCAATTCCCACCCACAAAACCCGATGGCTGCTTGCTACTTCCATCATTTGCCTCTTTAATTTATACTTACTTAAAATTTTAAAATTATAAAGTTTGAGTAATTTTTTTGCAAAGAAATACAGTATTAATACCATCAATACTTTTGCCACTCATACGTAAGCCCATATAATTAGGAAAAATTGAAGCAGCTTGATACAGACTTTGATTCCAAGAATCTACCGCAAGTAAATACATTTCACGTTTAGCCAGGGTGAAATAGTCAACACAGGTGTATCTATCACTCGTTGTAAATTCAACAAAAAACACCAGTGTGGCAAATGACTACGGAAATAGAGCAGAAAAACGCCCTCAGAGTAAGTGGCGTAAGTCTTTTTATATCTCATTTCCAAATACACAGTTCACCTGCAGGAGCATAGTTGTATGGCATCAATCACAAGCTTAAAGACAAAAGTTAAAACCAAAGTCAAAAAGCTAACAGTATTATTTGGCAGTGCTGCTGTGATGGCATTGGGCATGAACGCCTCAGCAATGGCAGCAACAATGTACGATGTCACCAACTTAGGTAATGTAGGTCAATTTTATTTCAATTACGCCTTAGGCATTAATGATGCAGGTCAGGTGGTAGGTTATTCAGGTATTGTTCCTAATCGCGCCTTTTTATGGAACAGCAGCACTGGCATGACTGACCTCGGCACCCTTCCAGGAGGGAGGGACAGTTACGCGTATGGCATCAATAATGCAGGACAGGTGGTGGGGTCTTCAGATGGCCAGGGCTTTTTGTGGACCAGTAGCACTGGCATGACTGCCCTTGGTACGAGTGCTGCCAATGCTATCAATAATGCAGGACAGGTGGTGGGTGGGGAGAATCGCGCTTTTTTATGGAGTAGCAGCACCGGTAGTACTGATCTTGGTACCCTCCCAGGTGGGTCTTCCAGTCGCGCCTCTGACATAAATGATAATAGCCAGGTGGTGGGGACATCCAGTACCAGCAATGGCACATCTCACGCCTTTTTATGGAACAGCAGCACTGGTATGACCGACCTCGGCACCCTCCCAAACAAGAATTCCAGTTCTGCCTCCGCTATCAATAATGCAGGTCAGGTGGTGGGGAGTTCAGATAGCACCTTCAACGGTCGTCGCGCCTTTTTGTGGAGCAGCAGTACTGGCATGGTTGACCTCGGTCTGCCGCCAGGTCGATATCCTGCTTCCGATAATGACTCTAGTTATGCCAATGATATCAATGATTTAGGAGAGGTGGTGGGGAGTTCAGATAGCACCTTCAACGGTCGTCGCGCCTTTTTGTGGAGCAGCAGTACTGGCATGGTTGACCTTAACACCCTAATTGACCCTGGGATAAGGCTGGATACAGCAACAGCTATTAATAACAAAGGTCAGATTGTCGGTTATAGCAGAGCAGGTTCATATGACTATCGTGCTTATTTACTAACTCCTAAATCATCCACACCAGTGCCAGAACCCTTGACAACAGGCGGTAGCATACTTGCAGGAGGTGGTTTAGTCTATCTGCGTCGCCGCTATGGTCGCCTATATCGGTCGCAGAACAAGCCCCTACAAGAATAATTTTATTCACCACTGCTTCGACCATTCCAGACATTTGAGTACATTTGTACCGGGGGAAGTTCCGTTTCAACTGCATGACGACTCAACCACCTGGAGCCAACCCGGACAAATATTCTTACTCCTGCGCGCCTGCTACGCGCAGACTCCGCACGACACCGGGATAGTCATTAAACTCTGCAAGCATCAAAGCTGTATAACCACCCTGATTTTTGACATTCACGTCTGCCCCAGCCTGTAGCAACAATTGCACCGCCTCGCCATAACCCCGTGAAGCTACCCACATCAATGCTGTCGCCCCTGCTGAGTCTTGCAAATTCACATCTGCTTGCTTTGCCACAAGCTGGTGGATCACGCCTACATGGTTGCGTTCTGCTGCCTTAATCAAAGCGGTTTTTCCATCATCGGCTTTTGTATTGACATCAGCACCATAATCTAGTAATAACTTCACGATTTCAGTGTGTCCCTGCGTTGCTGCTAGTGTCAACGGAAACTCACCCAAGTTTTTTTCGTTCACATTCGCTCCTTGACGCAGCAGTGCTTCAACAATTTGGCTGTGTCCCTGCAAAGCTGCTAAAAGTAGCGGTGTATCTCCTAAATGGTTCCTGATTTGCACATTAGCATTTTGGCTGAGTAAGACTGCTACCACATCGGTATAACCTTCTACCACAGCAAGGTGCAAAGCTGTTTCTCCATCTTTATCTTGAAGATTGACATCAGCACCGTGAGCAAGTATTGCTGTTGCGATCGCACTATGTCCCGCTGCTGCTGCTGCTGATAAAGCCGTACTCCCATCAAGGTTTCGCAGCTTTACATCAGCCCCTGCTGCTAACAGTGCTTCCACAACTTCCAAATGTCCCAAGTCTGCCGCAACCATCAATGCGGTTTCTCCCTCTTCATCTTGAGCATTGACATCTGCATGAGTTTGTAGTATTGCTTGTACAACTGCGGTATGTCCAGCGCGTACTGCCACCTCAAAAGCTGTGTCCTCATCTTTATCTTTGACATCTACCTTGGCACCAGCAGCAAGCAAGGCTTGCACTACATCCGTGTGTCCTTTGAGGGCGGCTACCATCAAGGCAGTGCTGCCATCTTCATTCGTGGCATTGACATCCGCACCTCTAGAGAGTAAAAGCTTTACAATGTCAAGACTGTTAGCACTCGCTGCTAACATCAAAGCCGTCAACCCATAGCGCTTTCTTTTCAAGTTGATGTTGGCACCTGCATCAAGAAGCGATCGCACAATTTCCGTGTAGCCTAAATGAGCCGCAAACATTAAGGGCGTAGTGCCATCGCGATCGCCCGTGTCTACAACAGTATTAGCATTCAACAGTGAATGCACCTGCTTGATATCACCATTTTTAGCAGCCGACAGCAGCAAGATATCGTTATTTTTAATCATTAGTCATTGAGTCATTAGTCATTAATTGGGAGCCGGAAGGTGGAGATCACAACTGGTGGAGTTTTTCCGATCTCCCTCATCTGTCAATCTCATCTTCCCATCTACCTATTCCCAATTAGGTTATGCTAATTTTTATGAAGATTTAAGGATAAGGGGAACAGCTATGAATTTGGAACTTTCACCATCAGTAAAATACTGGTCAAACTTCTTTCACCCAGTCTTAATGTGGGCGCTCTTACTACTTTCGTTATATGCAGCATACCTAGGACTGCAAGTCCAACGTACCAGAAATGCTGAGGGTGAACAAAAGAAAGAATTAGTAAAAGGTAGATACAACGTTAAACACTACCAAATCGGCTCTATACTTTTGGCTTTGATGGTGACAGGCGCTGTTGGTGGTATGGCTGTCACCTACATCAATAACGGCAAGTTGTTTGTTGGACCTCACCTACTAGCAGGGCTTGGTATGACAAGTTTAATTGCCTTCTCTGCTTCTCTGTCGCCTTTTATGCAAAAAGGGGCAAATTGGGCGCGTATGACTCATATTTTGTTAAACTTTGCCCTTTTAGGTCTATTTGTTTGGCAGGCTCTTAGTGGCGTGGAAATTGTCCAAAGAATTCTCAGTCAAGCATAGTAATTAGTTATGAGTCAAGAGTCAATAGTCAAGAGGATTCTCCTGACTATTGACTCTTGACTTAGCGCTTTTTATTGGAATTGATCGGAAAGGGAATACCACATGATTGGTGAAAATTTTCCTGCACTTTGCGAGTCAAGCGGCGGGAAACTTGGCGGACAATTTGGTTAAGTAGGCGATCGCCTGTAGATTCAATTAAAGACTTGGGTAATCGCTGAATAAACTTGGGAAAGTGAATATCGACTGTCAAATCCAATTCCCATTCGACTCGTGTCATTTCACCAAAGCTGATTGAAGCATCGTTGACCACGTTTTCTACTAATCGTAGGGAAGAGCGGTAGTCTACATCATAACCAGGAGGCTGATAGTCAGGAACAGCGATCGTACGGGTACGGTAGACCCCTTCCTCTGGCGGTAATAGTTCCAAACCAATTTTTGGCTCTACTTCATAACCAAAAGCGCCAAAGCGACCGATGACTAAAGCATAGCCATTTTCCCCCAGAGGTTCCACTTTCATCGGTTCAGCACAGCGCGAAAACCATGAAGCGTGACTATCGAGATATTCTGCAACGGTTTCAGGTGCAGCGTACATTTCCATACAGTCGCTATAACGACCGTAAAACCTTGTTGGTGTCCCTACAGCTTTCTGTTGGGTTGCCTCAGGTGCTTCTTCTAGAGTCGATGTCACGGACAAGACTGCTTCAGTTGTTTCAAACGATTGATAATCCTGGTTTTTTGAAATCATAAAACGTTTCTTCTATAGTGAGAGCATTTGTCTAAATCAAGAATTCCCCTCGGAGGGACAAAGTTTCGCACTAAATCCCCATTTTGGCGGAAATCTCAATCATCTGTCATGTAGTTCATCTAATCTCTACATAATCTCTACAATAGAAAACTGAAAACCCTTCGGGTTCGCCAGTTCCCTACGGCGGGAAACCCGCCTTCAGGACTGGTCTCAACAGATACTAGTTTTCTAGGATAGCGCTTATTATGAAAGCATTAGTAGCAGGGGCAACAGGTGAGACAGGTCGCCGGATAGTACAAGAACTGATAGCGCGGAATATTCCCGTTCGTGCCTTAGTGCGGGATGTACAGCAAGCAAGGAGTATTTTGCCAGCGGACGCCGAGTTGGTGCAGGGCGATGTGTTAAAACCAGAAAGCATAACTGCTGCTTTGGGAGACAGCACAGTACTACTGTGTGCCACCGGCGCAAAACCAAGCTTTGACCCGACCGGACCTTATAAAGTGGATTATGAAGGAACTAAAAATTTGGTAGATGCAGCAAAGGCAAAGGGAATTGAGCATTTTGTCTTTGTTTCTTCTTTGGCTGCTTCTCAATTGTTCCATCCACTGAACTTGTTCTGGCTAATTTTGGTTTGGAAAAAGCAAGCTGAGGAATACCTCCAGAAAAGCGGTCTGAACTATACTATTGTGCGACCCGGTGGTTTAAAAAATGAAGATAACTCCAACTCAATTGTGATGCAAAATGCTGATACATTGTTTGACGGCAGCATTCCCCGGCAAAAAGTCGCCCAGGTTTGTGTTGAGGCATTGTTTGAGCCAGCAGCAAAAAATAAAATTGTAGAGATTGTTGCGAAGGAAAACACTCCCGCGAAAAGCTTTGGAGAACTTTTTGCGAATGTCGCCTAAGTTAAGTACTGGGTACTGAGTCAAAAGTTAATAGTATAATAGCTATTGACTTTTGACTCATTTTGTGAAAATTTCCTGAATGAGTGCGTCGAACACTGTTGTTATACTTTGATGACAATAGCAGGTAACTGTAAGGAGTCGGACTCTGAAAAAAGGCTTAGAACGCAAAGGCGGCGTTGAACAACTCATAGGACCAATAGCCGCGCTTCTTGGCTTCGTATGTTTGTTGCAGTGGTATGTCTTTGGAGATTTGCGATCGCATTCTGATCCCACCTTTGGCAACAAACAGCCTCCCTTAGTTATGAAAGGGGGCGACCCTTATATCCGCGCTTTAATGCGAACTATCTCAGCGAGTGAAGCAAGTAGCTTTCGTCCTTATTCAGTGTTGTATGGTGGACAGCACGTTGACAACCTCAGTCGCCATCCTCAGGTATGCGTCACCATTGTCACAGGTCCCAACAAGGGAAATTGTTCTACCGCTGCTGGCAGGTATCAAATCATTAATACTACCTGGTATAATCTAGCTCCTCGCTATCACCCAAAGCCAGGACAATTTATGTTTTGGGTGTCTTATAGTTTTGAACCAGAGTATCAAGACGCAGTGGTTTACCGCTGGCTGAGCGATCGCCAATTCTGGGGAACTGATATTTCTCAACAGTTGCGCCAAGGAAAGTTACAAGAAGTTTTGCGGCGGCTGTCTCCTACTTGGACAAGTTTGGGATATGGTATTGAAACTAATTCTATGAGTCGTTCTTTACCACAGATTTATCAGAAAATTTTGCAAGAAGAATTAAAGGCGGCTGGAAAATCAGTGTGAGGAATGCAGTAGGCATTTCTATAGCAGTCCGCCCTTGGATTTGTGAAATACCTCCCCCAAGTCTTCCTTGTCTTCGGGAGCATCCCAAATGTTTGAGTTTATTTTAAAACGCAAAGGGTCGCAGAGGTTGGCGCAAAGGAACACAGAGTGTGAATCAGAGCTACTTTGTTTTGCGTTTTGAAAAAATTGGGATGCTCCCTTGTCTTCCCTTTTTCACAGAATCAAAGAGGATTGCTATATGTGTTGGCTGTCCTCATCATTTTCTCCAATATCTGCCAACCCATGACATTAGTCCTACTCAAGATTCCTACGAAAGTCATGTCGGGTTTATGACTTCCATACCTGTTGTATGACAGAGTGAATTTCTATCTTAGATATTAAGTCGGCTAAAAGTTGCACCGGCTGAATCCAAGATAATTGAAAGGAGATTTATTGATGAAACGCATTATCGCAGGTACAATGCTTGCTCTACCATTAGTTATTGCCTCGATACCAACACAGGCATCGGCATTCGAGGTTATCGTAAACCCTCGCGTTCACACAGTTCCAGCTAGAGCCGTAGTTGCTAGGCGAATTGAACGGCAGCGGTTTGAACGGCAGCGGTGGGTTCCTGCACATTGGGAGAGAAGACAAAACCGCCGGGTATGGGTTCCTGGTCACTATGAGCGTTACTAGGAGCAAACTGAGCTCAACTTGACCGATTTTTAGTTAACTTAGGGGATGTATGAAGGGTGCGAATACCTGGTTAGAGGCAATGCCCACATTAACTCTAACCAACTTACCGGTCAAGTTTAGGGAAGGCAAACAACTTTAAGCTAAGCAAGTATGAAATAAAGCTTTAATTAGAATTCTATAAAAGATTTAAAAGGTTCTACCTCAACGAAAAATATTTTGAGATTTTCAACAAATAACTTGACATTCTGAAAATGAATATTATGTCCAGAACTCTTAATAACTTTGAGCAAACAATATTTACAATTTTTAGTCATTTTTGTATTTAAATCTATAAATTTTTCATCATACTCTCCTGCTAATAAAAGCAAAGGATTTTTATTCTCCTTCAGTTTTGTCCATAAAGAATGTTGAGATCCAGTCCCCATTAATCGCAGTGATTTCGCTAATTCAATGGGATTATTTTGCAAACGAACTTCTATAAGGTGCTGAAATTGGGAATGATTTTTGATGGAGCCAAAAATAGGTTGGTTGTACCAGTTGGATAGAAAAACAGCAAAATCATTCTTATTAACGCTTCTTTCTAATTTTCTGGCTATTTGCTCATCACGTTTAACTCGTTCTACTCGTTCTGCTTCTGTTGACAAACCAGGAGAAGCTGATTCTAAAATCACTTTAGAAAAACGTTGAGGAAAATGTAGGGTGAGGTATAAAGCTAATCTCCCTCCCATAGAATAACCAACCAAAAAGCATTTGGTAATTTTTAAATCATTTAGTAAATTGATTACGGCATGGGCAGTGTTTGGCATTGTATAACACTCATCACCGCCCAAAACTTTGGTTTCTCCATGTCCAGGAAGGTCAACTGCCAGACAGTAAAATTCATGAGAGAGTAATGAGATAGCTTGATCAAATTCATGGGTGTTACCCATGAATCCGTGTAAAAAAAGAATCAGTGGTTTATCTGGATTGCCACTGAAAGAATAGTGAAATTGATAATTTTCAATCATCATATTTAGTTTAGAAATGGTGTGCTTTGCATATATTTACGAAATTAACTCCTGTTTTTTGAAAAATGCAAATTGCACACAAGTCCCCTAGGGTAAAAACCTATCCAATGCCGCTTTAAGTTGTTCCAGTTCAACTTCAATATCGCCCTCTTTTGCCGCTCTAGCAATACACTCTGTTAAATGTTCATCTAGGACAATTCGCGCCACCCGATCCAGCGCTCCCCGCACTGCGGCAATTTGGAGTAATACATCAGGACAAGGGCTACTTTGCTGCACCATTGTTTTGATGCCGCGAATGTGCCCTTCTATACGTGATAGCCGATTGACTATTCGCCGCAAAGACTCTTCGCTATGAACGTGAGAATGAACCGACTCTTCATGGTTATGAATGTGCTGTGTATTGTCTTTGTCTGTATCGTTAAAGAGGAAATCCTTATCCTGTTTAGAAGTAGGTAAGGACTGTTTTGTTAATCGGTTCGATCCATTCATAGGTTTTTACAGAGGTGCTGCCAGTAAATAAGATCCTAGCCTAGAGAAGAGAGGAGGGGATGGGGGGGGATGGGCAGTAGAGCGAGTGGAAGGAGTGGGGGACAATAACTAATATCACCTGATAATTTGATAAATCTAATCATAAATAACTTACATAATCCTAGATTTGGAGGATTAGGCAGAGGAAACGAAACCTGGAACAATCAGCGAACGTCAATCAACAGTGATTCTCATCAAACCTGCAAAAATAGTTATAGAAAGATTTTTCACGATTAAACAACAATTCGGCTGAAACATTAGGTTGTGGTTATGCGATCCAAACTACCCCGGTCAATACGCCAACTAAGTACTCATGTGTTAGCCATAATTTTGGGAGTTTTGCTAACTGTTGGTACTTTGCGAGTCTCACCCTCCCAAGCAGAACCTGCACCAAGTTCCGTGGCTGCTGAATCTCCACAACTCGTTGCCCAGAGGCAATCACCCGCGACTGGTGCTATTGGTAGTAGTAGCTTTGTCACAGCAGCAGTCAATCGCGTTGGTTCAGCAGTCGTCAGGATAGATACTGAACGCACAATTACCCGACGTGGCTCTGATCCGTTCTTTGACGATCCCTTTTTCCGGCGGTTTTTTGGTAACGGTTTCCAAGGGCAGTTGCCTCCTGAGCAATTACGCGGTCTTGGTTCTGGTTTTATTATTGATAAGAGTGGGTTAATTCTGACCAATGCCCATGTGGTGGACAAGGCTGATAAGGTGACAGTCCGCCTTAAGGATGGACGCAGCTTTGAAGGAAAGGTACAAGGCGCGGATGAAGTGACGGATTTGGCAGTGGTCAAAATTAATGCTGGTGGTGATTTACCAGTTGCACCCTTGGGTTCTTCAAATAATGTACAGGTGGGTGACTGGGCGATCGCAGTCGGTAACCCATTAGGATTAGATAACACCGTTACCCTAGGAATTGTCAGTACCCTCAGACGTTCTAGCGCCGAAGTTCGTATTCCCGACAAGCGCTTAGAGTTCATTCAAACCGACGCCGCTATCAACCCCGGTAACTCTGGTGGACCACTCTTGAACGGTCAAGGTGAAGTCATTGGCATTAACACAGCCATTCGTGGCGACGCTATGGGTATTGGGTTTGCCATTCCCATAGATAAAGCTAAAACAGTCGCAACCAAACTAGAACGAGGAGAAACAATTGCTCATCCATTCATCGGTGTGCAAATGGAAGAGTTAACGCCCGAACTAGCAAAGCAATTCAACTCTAACCCGAATTCTCCTATTCAGTTGCCAGAAATTAATGGTGTTTTGGTCAGGCAAGTGGTACCCAACTCCCCAGCAGCTGCTGCGGGAATACGTCCAGGGGATGTGATTGTTCAGGTTGATGGACAACGCATCACTAAGGGCGCACAGTTGCTTGACATTGTGGAAGCTAGCCGTGTTGGTCAGGAATTACAGTTGAAAGTACAGAGGGGCAACCGGACACAACAGCTATCAGTACGCACAGCTCAAATGCAAAATGCTTCGTAAAAATCTTGGACTTTGATAGAAACCCGGTTTCTTTTATTTAGAAACCGGGTTTTTTTTGTCAACGTCCTTTTGTCAGAAACTGACGCAAACTCAGCAAATTCAGAGTTTGCCCCAAAGAAAGAGGTAGAATTGTCACTCCCTCTACGCGGGACTGCACCCAACCTTCTCCCCAGTACCATTCGTGAAAGCCGTCTATTCCTTGACTCAGCAACAAACGCAGGCAGTTGGGACGTGCCACATCTACTTGATGATGAATCGAAACTGGTCCAATCCGGGTGGTAAACTCGAATCCAGGATGCAGTTCTTCTGGCATTGCGGTAGCAAAGCGACCTGAAGGGAGCCACTTTTCTAGTTCCTTCGGACGCAGCAGACTGTCGTGAATTGCAGTGAGGGATGCATCAACCTCTATCCGTATTTGGCTTTGTTGATAATTACCCAGCATTTTTCGTAATTTGTAATTTGTAATTCGTAATTCGTAATTGCTTCTCTAATTACAAATTACTATTTATTAATTATGAGTTAATTTCAGACTCCCATGCATTTTATACAAGGGATTCTTAGTTCTAGCCCACATCCCTTACAGGATATATATTCACTTTAGCGCTTTCCATATAGGCACATAGATAGCAATTCATTTGCGCGCGCGAGTATTTTCTTGCTCTATCTCGGCAAACATCTCTGCCTTAACCTTATTTAGGTTGACAAACTTCAGCTTAATTGTTAGCTTCGCTTGCTTGATGGCATGATTCTAGCTCACTCATTACACATATGTTTAAGTTAAGTTTTGTTATACTAAGATAACTATCATTCCCATGCAAAAAGCAGGGAATTTCGCTAAGACATTAAAGGCATAGGTTTTTTTCATGGCGGATCAATTAATTCGCGCCACAGCAGCTGAAGGCGGAATTCGTGCAGTCGGTGCAATTACCACACGCTTGACAGAAGAAGCACGACAACGTCATAAGCTTTCCTATGTGGCAACGGCTGCACTGGGTCGAACCATGACAGCAGGCTTGTTGATGGCTTCTAGTATGAAACGATCTGGGTCTAGAGTCAATATCCGGGTGAAAGGCGATGGACCTTTGGGTGGTATATTGATAGACGCAGGGTTAGATGGAACAGTACGGGGCTATGTAGAAAATCCAGATGTGGAACTGCCTCCGAATAGCAAAGGTAAGCTTGACGTTGGCGGTGCAGTTGGTAACGGTTTTCTTTACGTTGTCCGCGATGTAGGATACGGGTACCCATACTCCAGTACGGTAGAACTCGTTTCTGGTGAAATTGGGGACGACGTAGCTCACTACCTGATTACTTCGGAACAAACACCTTCAGCTCTTGTTTTAGGGGTTTTTGTAGGAGCAAGCGGGGTGACTGCTGCTGGAGGGTTACTGGTGCAAGTTCTGCCGAAAGCCGCTAGAGACGAAGCCCTAGTGGAAACTTTGGAATCACGGGTAGCCGGATTATCAGGGTTTACACCTTTGTTGCAAGCAGGCAAATCATTAACAGACATCTTTCAAGACCTACTGGGAGATATGGGGCTTACTATATTTCCCGAAAGCCAAATTCTACGCTACCACTGTGGTTGCTCCTTTGACCGCGTACTAGGAGCATTGAAAATGTTGGGTGAAGCAGAACTGCAAGACATGATTGTCAAAGATAATGGGGCTGAGGCAACTTGCCATTTTTGTGGTACAGTTTACCAGGCAAGTCGAGATGACTTGGCTCAACTTATTGTAGATTTACAAGCAGAGGCTTCAGCAAGGGTATAAAGTATAAAACAGTACTTTAAGAAAAGGGAAGACATGGTATAAGTGGAGGAAATATGATTGTGCAACAAGTAGCTTTTTGGTAACACAGAAAGTTACTATGGCAAGGGCAAAAGTTTGGATCTATAACAGATCGCTATTCTATTATTTTGGTGTGAGAGATGACACAGCGGGACATACCAGAAAGTTGGTTACCAGGCGAAGCAAGAGAGCCAGATAATAATATGACTAGAGCATCCCGAAAGCAACAACTTAGTGGAACTCATGCGTCTGGTGTCCCAGCTACTGGTTCTACTTTCAAGCAGGTCGTGAAACGCTCCGAACAAAGTGATTCAGAAGAAATAGCAGTAGAAAACGATCCAAAAGAAATAGTTTCAAACAGTAGAAGTAGTTGGAAATTGCCCAAATGGACCAAAAGCTGGGTGTTGTGGACGTTATTGTTAGCGTTGGTTCCTGGGGCGATCGCCTTCATGGCGACAGGGATGTTACTCAAGCTGCCATCTGCACCAAACTGTCCAGCGATTTTCTGGCCCTTAGCAAGTGCGTCGGTGCGGTTGCATTGCGCTCAACTAGCAGCTTCTAAGCAGACGGTGAAAGACCTTCTACAAGGGATCTCCCTCGTGAAGGAACTGCCAAAAAATCACCCGCTTCGTGGAGAGATTGACCGTTTGATAGAAGAGTGGTCACGCGATATTCTGCAACTAGCCGATCAGAGTTTCCAGGCTGGTCGGCTAGACGAAGCGATTGAAATTGCTCGGCAGGTTCCGCAAGAGGAATCTGCTTATCAATTAGCACAAGAGCAAATTTCTAAATGGCAGTCCACATGGTCGAAAGCCGAAGACACCTATAAAGAAGCAGAAGCTCAACTGCGCGAACAGAACTGGCACCAAGCATTTATGCTAGCCGCCAGATTGTTGCGTGTGAAGAATGAATATTGGACAACGACTAAGTACGACCAGTTGAACCGTCTGATTGTGAGTGCGCGCGAAGATGGTGATAAGTTAGCAAAAGCGAAAGGTTTCGCTGAAAATAGAGGAGTAGATAATCTCCTAAAAGCCATCCAACTGGCAGAGTCAGTTCAGCCGGACAGTTACGTTTATCAAAAAGCTCAGGAAGTTCTTCCAGAATTTGGACGCAAAATGCTGGAGTTGGCACAGGCAAAGCTGGATCGACGGGACGCAGACGAAGCGATCGCCATAGCCCAAAAAATTCCTCTCAGTACCAAGTTGCAGTCCGAAACAGAGGGCTTTATTACCTTAGCACAAGCGCAAAAGAATGCATGGTTAGGGACGGCTTCCGGTTTAGAGGAGGCAATTGCCCAAGCTCAACAAATAGATGCTTCCAAACCAGTGTATGAAAAAGCGCAAACACTCATTGCAGGCTGGCAACTAGAAATTCAAGATGTCGCCCATTTGGAGAAAGCAAGATCACTAGCAAGTCTTGGTTCAATTAACGATTACGCAGCAGCTATTGCTGAAGCACAACAAATTCCTGCTAACAACCCTCGCGGACAAGAAGCAAGAAAAGAAATTGGTGGTTGGGTTGCTCAAATACAGACCATCGAAGACCGTCCGTATTTAGATCGTGCTGAACAGGCAGCAATGCTTGAGGACGTGAACTCTCTACAAGCGGCGATCGCCGAGGCAAGTCAAATCCGGCGGGGTCGTGCATTGTATCGAGAAGCACGCACAAAAATTGCAAATTGGACGGCAAAGATTCAACGTATTGAAGACCAACCCTACTTGGATCGGGCAAAAGACTTAGCTAACGCTGGCGATTTACCCTCTGCTATTGCAACAGCCCAACAAATTGCCTCAGGACGAGCACTTTCGGGTGAAGCGCAAGCCGCAATAGATGACTGGCAAGGGCAAATTCGTGCCAGAGAAAACTGGAAGAAAGCGCGGGAAGTCGCAGTCACTGGGACTCCAGAAGCTTTGGCAGAGGCAATTAGGATCGCAAATAGACTACCCGATGGTAGTTCCTTACGCGGTGATGCTAATGTCGCTATTGACCAATGGAGTGAGCAATTGTTAGACATAGCCCGCGCTCAAGGAGAATCTGATATTCCTAGAGCGATTGAGACAGCCAGGCTAATTCCACGAGGAACTGCTGCTTATAGCGCCGCCAGAGAACAAATTAGAACATGGCGGGAATACCTCAATCCTCAGCCACAAGAATCTCCACAAGAATATCCACAAGAACCTGCACAAGAATCTTATCCTGAGCAACCAACGACTATCGAAGGGCAGTAATTCTTAATTGAACCCTATTGACATTTGCACAGACATACCACTGAGTAACCCAACCTACGTATGCGGACGTGAAATGTGTAGAATTTCTCCCATTGGGGAGAATCCTGCCCGTATGTAAATCCGCCCTTCTGCTTCATGAGCCGCCATTAGGAAAGCGACGGAAACACCCACGTCGAAGGCTTCACGCACTAGCCGGGTTGTCAGCGCGCCTGCCACACCGCGTCGGCGGAAGGGAACACGGACGCCGATACCCGCAATCTCTGTCATCCCACTATCCGGCACAGAACACACCCCAGCTCCCACGGGTTCGCCTGTCGCCGTGACACGCGCAAGGACTGCAATCTGTCCTGCTGCCAGACTCGCCCGAAGTCGTGCGACAGCATCAGAATCTGGCGGGGGAGCGCCGTAGGCTTCATTTTGAACTGCGACGGTGGCAAGTAGTTCCGCGTCAGTGACTGGCACGACCAATTCGATATCTGGAGGCAAGGGCAGAATCTGCTCTGAACCAGGAATGCAGGTCATGAGTTCAAGACGCCCCTCAACGACGAAGCCAGCAGTTAACAGCGCGCCCTCAACAGCTGGTGCGAGATGCGCAATGTATTCGAGGCGTGGTATCCGCGAACGTCGTTCGTAAGCGGTAATCAGAGCAGCAACGTCAGCAGACGACGGTGTGGCGACATCATCGGGAATAGCGTAGTTGAGGAACGGGTTGTCATTGTGGGGGCTAAAGGTTCCCAGGAATGGGCCAATTCGCTCTGTGCTGCGTTGGCAGCTTGCCGCAAATCGCAGGTATGCCTGAATCTGAGAGTCCATATAATATCATGTTCGCTTAATTGCCCATAATAAAACTTATTTGTAGTAAGGACTTCAGTCCTAGCTTAATCACTAAAGAGGACTAAAGTCCTCACTACGAACTTCCTGCCGGTTATATAGCGCAACTCAATTGAATGAAGTAATTATTTATCTGTGTCCATCTGTGTCCATCTGTGGTTCATTATTTCTTTGGTGTACCTTACTCCGGGTTCTTACCGAAAAATGGGGTTTAAAGCCCCGCCGTTTAGTGGCGGCTTTTTATTAACTTCTTTTCCATTTTATACTACATGGGTTAGTATAAGAGTAGAAAGGAAAAGAAGATGCTTGTATTTGAGTTTAAAGCTTATGGAAAACCAGCGCAGCTAGTAGCAGTTAATGAAGCTATTCGTACAGCACAATTTATTCGTAATAGCTGCATTCGGCTATGGATGGATAATAAAGATATTGGCAAGAACGACTTGCAGAAATATTGTGCTGTGCTTGCTGCGCAATTTCCATTTGCGGATGAACTCAACTCAATGGCGAGGCAAGCAAGTGCAGAACGAGCATGGTCTTCTATTTTCCGGTTCTATGACAACTGCAACAAAGGGGTATCAGGCAAAAAAGGGTATCCTCAGTTTCAGAAAGATTGTAGGTCTGTCGAATACAAGACATCTGGTTGGAAGCTTGCAGATGAGCGTAAGTCAATAAACTTTACTGACAAAAAAGGCATCGGACGACTAAAGCTGAAGGGAACTCGTGATTTGCACTTCTATCAAGTCAAACAAATCAAACGAGTCCGTTTAGTAAGACGTGCCGATGGTATTTACGTCCAGTTCTGTATTGACATCAATCGTTCTGAGAACATACCTACGACTGGTCGTACGATTGGTCTGGACGTTGGACTGAAGGAATACTACACAGACTCTGACGGAGGAATGGCGGAGAACCCTAAATTCTTGCGTAAAGGAGAAAAAGTTCTCAAACGTTCTCAACGTCGAGTTTCAAAAAAAGAAAAAGGTTCAAAAAATAGAGGTAAAGCTAGACAGATTTTAGGTAAGCGCCACCTCAAAATAAGTAGGCAACGTAAAGACCATGCGGTGAAGCTCGCACGGTGCGTAGTTCAGTCTAACGACTTGATAGCCTACGAAGACTTGAGGATTAAAAATATGGTGAAAAATCATTGTCTAGCCAAGTCTATAAATGACGCATCTTGGTATCAGTTCCGTGTTTGGGTTGAATACTTTGCTAAAGTATTCAAACGAGTCACGGTTGCGGTGAATCCGCAATACACTACACAAGAATGCTCTAGCTGTCGCACAATCGTAAAAAAATCCCTATCTACTAGAACCCACGTATGTAAGTGTGGGTGCGTAATGGATAGGGATGAAAACGCAGCTAGAAATATCCTTAGTCGAGGATTGGGTACGGTAGGGCATACCGGAACCTTTGCGCTAGACGCAAGCAACGCTTGGGGAGATGGAACCTCTACTCAAGAGTGACGCAAGTCTGCCTGAGCAAGTTCTGCCTGTGAACCAAGAATCCCCGCGCATGGCAGGCCGGGGAGTGTCAACGCTATATAACCGGATATGACATAACATCACCAATCGTATTTTGGCAAACACTGCCAGTAAAAGCCCCCTACCTTTTGGGAAACCGCACCCCTAACCCCACTTGTGAGGAGGGGAACTTTGGCGTTAGCCACTTATCGGGGTGGGGTTTTCAGCAACTGCGGCTAATTAACGTCCCACCAATTTATCCCGCAGAAGCTTAATGCGATCGCGCAACTTCGCCGCCTCCTCAAACTCTAGTTTTTTGGCTGCTTCTTTCATCTGTGCTTCCAGTTGGATAATAAACCCTGGAATCTCTTCTAAAGGAAATTCATCAATGTGTTGCTCAACTGTTTCTAACTCAGTTGCATTTAATCGCCGCGACACTTCTAAGAAAGACAAAATTGCATTACGCGATCTTCTCACAATCGGTTGTGGTGTAATTCCGTGCATCCGATTGTAAGCCTCCTGAATATTGCGACGTCTCTCGGTTTCTTCCATAGCTCTAATCATGCTATCGGTGAGGTTATCAGCATACATAATTGCTTGTCCTCGCACATGACGCGCTGCTCTCCCAATCGTTTGAATCAGAGAACGTTCTGCACGCAAAAAGCCTTCTTTATCTGCATCCAAAATCGCCACCAGAGAAACCTCCGGTAAATCTAACCCTTCCCGCAGCAAGTTCACGCCAACTAACACATCAAATTTACCATCGCGCAAATCCTGCAAAATCTCAATTCGCTCAATCGAATTGATTTCCGAATGCAGATACCTCACCCGAATACCATTGTCTTGCAGATACTCGGTTAAATCTTCTGCCATGCGCTTAGTCAGTGTTGTAATCAGCACACGTTCTTTGCGGTCAACTCTGTCTTTGATTTCGCCTAACAAATCATCAATTTGCCCTTCTGTAGGACGTACAATGATTTCTGGGTCAATCACTCCAGTTGGTCTAATGATTTGTTCCGCCACATGACCTTCTGAAACTTCGAGTTCCCAATCTCCTGGGGTAGCGGAAACAAAAATACACTGATTCACCTTTGTCCAAAATTCCTCCGCCTTGAGTGGACGGTTATCAGCCGCACTGGGAAGACGAAATCCATGCTCAATTAAGACTTTTTTGCGTGCTTGGTCGCCATTATACATGCCGCGTATCTGCGGTACGCTAACGTGAGATTCGTCTATCACCAACAGCCAATCTTTGGGAAAATAATCAATTAAACACTCTGGTGGTTCGCCTGCAATGCGTCCTGCTAAATGGCGGGAATAGTTTTCCACACCGTTGCAATAACCCACCTCGCGCAACATTTCCAAATCATAGCGTGTCCGTTGATCTATACGTTGCGCTTCGAGTAATTTCCCTGCTTCCTCTAATTGTGCTTTTCGCTCTTTGAGTTCTGCTGCGATCGCATCGCAAGCCGCTTCTAACCTTTCTTCTGGAGTGACGAAGTGACGCGCAGGGTAGACATTCACGGCTTCTACACTCTTGATAATTTCACCTGTCACGGGGTCAACGTAACGAATAGCGTCAATTTCATCACCAAAAAACTCCACGCGAATGATTCGGTCTTCATACGCTGGACCAATTTCTAACACATCACCCCGGACACGGAAACGCCCGCGCCCCAATTCCACATCGTTGCGGCTATACTGAACTGACACCAACTCTTTCAGTATTTCCCGTTGGTTGACTTCCAGCCCGACTTGAAATGGAATGGCGGCTTTAAGGTACTCTGAGGGAATTCCCAAACCGTAGATACAACTAATAGATGCAACAACGATAACATCGCGACGTTCAAACAGCGATCGCGTCGCCGAGTGTCGCAACATATCAATTTCATCGTTAATCGAAGCTGTTTTTTCTATATATGTATCACTGACAGGAATATATGCTTCCGGTTGATAATAATCGTAGTAGCTGACGAAATACTCAACTGCATTATCAGGAAAGAATTCTCGCAACTCATTACACAGTTGTGCTGCGAGAGTTTTGTTATGAGCAAGGACGAGAGTGGGTTTCCCTATTTTTTCAATCACTGATGCTATGGAAAATGTCTTACCCGTTCCCGTCGCCCCAAGTAAAGTTTGATACCGATTACCAGCGTTTATACTACCGATCAGTTGAGCGATCGCTTGTGGCTGATCGCCTGTTGGTTGAAAGGGAGCTTGAAGACCAAATTCTGTCATAAAATTTCACTGTCCAGTACCCTATCTTATGGTAGCGAATGCGATCGCCGGAGGCGGGGCTTTGCCCATCGCTTCCTAGGCTACACAGTTGCGAGCATCCTGCTCCAATTGCACCTGATCATGCTCTGCAATCTTTATTTATTAAAATTTACAAAACTTTTCTATAAATGTTTATTTATGTATGAGTTTTGAAGAACATTATATCCCTATAAGATTTTTTAAAGTTAAACTTAAACATTAAGGAAAAATTTAACTTTCCCAGAATATTGTAAAATAAATTAACAATCAAAAAGTGAGAGGATATGAGCATGACTAGCTCTAGTAAAGCAGTGAGTCCTCGGCAAAAGCATTTGAAGCTCAAGGGAGAAAATACCGTGGAAAATAATCAGGGTCAAAGTTTGAATAAAAATAACGTCGAGCAGAATGGTGATAAGTCAAAAGAGATAGAATTGCTAGGTAAACTGGAAGTAACAGATACACTAGCTATCTCTGGGATACGTCCAGTGACCTCGAGTCATTTGCAAGTTGTAGAGACAAAGAACATAATGGGTATACGCCCTATTGCTGCAAACACATTCCACACTGTTGGCAGTGTTAATATATCTGGAACTCGTCCAATTGGTTCAAGTGATCTGGTTATTTCTGAAACATACTCTGTCATGGGCAATCGCCCAGTCGCATCAAATACTATAGACGATTCTGAATCTCTGATGGGTTTTCTGGATTAGACAAAAAATCTTACACATAGCTTTATAAACCCGGTTTCTTTACGAAAACCGGGTTTTTTATTAACAAGTAGCGTGCGTTAGGAGTTGTCCACAAGACCTCATAATTCAAGGGATTAGTATGGTGCGGAATCAAAGATTCTTAAATAATTAAAAAACAGTAAGGGAGTAGTTATTAGTTATTTATTCTCATTCTTTAAGTATAGGGAACTAATATATCTTGAGGTGGAAGGCTCTAGCAAAAATATTAAGCTAACTTGTAAGGGTGATAACAAAGAACTTCAAAGTTGATTCGCAACTTTGAGACAAAATTCATAAAACATTAGGAGGTCAAAATGAGCTTAGAAGATCGCGCAAAAGCAACTGCTAAAAACATTGAAGGTAAAGCTCAAGAAGCAGTAGGAAATATCACTGGCGACCCAGAAGATAAAGCAGAAGGTAAAGCAAAGCAAGCTGAAGGTGAAGTACGTCATGGCGTTGAAGACGTGAAAGATAACGTCAAGAAGACGCTTGACTAGAATTGAGCTTGGCTGCAGAAATTTTAGGTATCTGACAGAGGGGAACTCTAAATAAATACCAGATTGTGAGAATTTGCAGCAATGTAAACGCGTCTTGTAAAAGCGCGGGTTCAATGAAGTCCGCTTAAGCGGACTTCGCTTTTTAACAAAATCTTGAGATTAAGGGCAAATGACGAAACGATTAGAAGCCCTGACCCATCTGTTGCATAAAAATTCAAACAATTTAAACTCAATTAACTTCAACGAACCTTCTATTTAAGTTGGTTTTAACAGTGATTTTTTGGAGGCAATAAACATGAGTCTGCTTCAGCAGAGTCGCAAAATCTTGGCAGCTTGTGTCTTGATTTTAGTCTTAACGTTAACTACCGCTTGTGGCGCTGGTACCGCAACACAAGCTAAGGGCACAGTCAATCCCCCAGTTGTTGGTCGGGATGTGGCTTATGGACAATTAGAGCGAGGAAATAGCCCAACAGCACAAAGCTTTGGTGACTGGGTTGTGCAAGCATCAAAGGGATTAATTACAGATGCTTATGTGCGTGACAACAACAAATTAGGCGTTGTCATCTCCTCGAAAGTACCTCCCAATGACGTGCGTCCCCTAGCCAAATCCTTGGTAGAAGGTTTTCGCCGGAACTTCCCGAATCAAGACTTGAAAGTTTTGGTGTATGCACCTGACAAGAAACTGATTTTGACAGCTGACTATGACGTGCAAACAAAACAAGTTCAGTACAGCTAATCGCACTCATTTGCACGAAAAGTTTGAGCGCAGTCAGTTGATTTAAGAATTTTGACGAGAAAAAGGAGATAAGTACAGTGAGTAGCAGCGACCAATATAGACATCAAATCATGAATGATTTGGCTAAGGGAGATGTTGAATCCCTAGATGATACCACCGCCGCTTCAACAACACAGTACGACAATTTTGACGACTTTGCCCAGCGGTCAACACACGAAGAGCGCCGTCAGTTGTTTGGTCGGTCTTTGCATCATGACAACATTCCAGCCAACCAAATGGAGCCAGAATTGCAAAAGGCGATCGCTCAAATTAAGCCCAATGAGCGGGATGATGTTGCTCGTTCCTTCTTCAAGCACTTCAAGCAAAGAGGGCTAGACGATCGCCATCTAGAGCAACAACTTGGTCTTTCCACCCATGTCCCTGGTAGGATGAGCGCTGATGATGTCAGCAAACTTGCATCCTTCGCCTACCACAACCACCCTGATATCTTCCGTGAGGTATTAGCAGAGCAACCAGGTATTATCAAGTTTCTCAGCAATCCTGTTGTAGCAGCCGTTTTAGGAGTTGCTGCAGCGAAGTGGTTGGGTAGTCACCACAAGTAAGCGTTGATTGAGTGTTGGGTTCGTAGATTTGTTGGGTGGGCAAGTAGCCCACCTTTTCTATAAATAGCGGTTCTCGTTTGGATACAACACGCTTTACCCCACCCTGGTTTTATCTCGTGCCAAAACTTCCCCTCCCCGCTTGCGGGGAGGGGATTAAGGGGTGGGGTAAATCAACGTGAGATAAACAGTTGAACCTTAAATTGACACCAATGAGCAAAGCTTCGTGCCCCTACAATATTCCTGTATTGCACTCAATTGAAAAAGGCTGTAAGTAGGTAGGCGAAAACAAATTGAACAAAGCTTCGGGTGAGTTACGCGAAGCCCTAATCGACCAACCCCGCCGATTGAATGCTGTACTCAAAGGAAGACCCCATCCTACAGTGGTTTTATATTTAATTCAGCCCACGTAGTTAGCCCCAAATTCACAAAATTTTTACATAAGAGTTTAACTGATAAATTGTGTGTAAATATTATATAATCTAGCTTTTGGTAGTAGAGAAGAGATACTTGTAGTATTTCTTATTTTAAAGTTTGCGTTAAGACAAAATAAAAGTACTTGATTTTGTGCGTGTAAAGAGTAACACTTTTTACTATACATTCTTCAGCATCATTACTTAAAATACCGCTAGCACCTTAAAGACAAGAGCGAGTTAATACTTGCCGTCATTTGATCTATACGAGGTGCGACAGGTCGAACCTTAGCCTGTTGTAACATATTTGACGTGCAATTATTTTTGAGGTGTTAGCGCTCACTCCAGGGTAAATCTACCGCAACCTTTACCTATTGATAGGAGTGAGTTTAATGACGACTAGATTTCAGGTTAGAAGAAAGATACGCAAAGCTTGTTCCAAAGCAAAGCATGTTACTTTGGAAACACTAAGCATGGGAAAAACGAATGTCCCTCACAATACATCCAGACTAGGTTTAGGCAAAAACAGTCTGGGGGTGGCAACACTAAATGTCTTTGGTGTTACTACTGCTCAAACGACTTTTCTCAAACAAAAGTTAGCACTCGCCACCACAGGAGCCTTATTTATCGCTCTAGGAACTGCGGTACCATCAATGGCAGCTAGCGTGCAGTATTCAGGCACTACTGTAGGTCAATCCACATGGAATCGTCCCATAGACAACGGTGCAAATCCTCCTACCGACCTTAGTATTGTTGGTACTAAGGTTTCATATAGTGTCCAAGAGTTCTCTGTTGACGCTAGTGGTTTGTACAACTTTCTGAGTGACGCTGTTTCTCCTACTAATTGGGATAACTATTTATTCCTGTACCAGAACAGCTTTAACCCAACGACTCCCCTGACTAACGCTGTCATAGGAAACGATGACTTTAATTTTATAGGTCGCTCTGCTTTCAATGATGTCTCCTTAACCGCAGGGAGGAGTTATTTTCTGGTCACTACTGGATATACCAATGACAGCGCTGGCAGTTTTACCAACACCGTTTCAGGTTCTGGTAATATCACCCTAGATTCGAGACCCCCCGCTTCTCAGCCTGTTCCTGAACCTCTAACTATATTAGGTTCATTAGCAGCAGGTAGTTTTGGTGTGGCTTTGCGTCGTAAATACAACAAGCAGCAACAAGAAGACACTGCAAATGTGTAGAAATTTCACATAGAATTAGTTTGAGGTGCTAGCGAATCTCACTCCAGGGTAAATCTACCATCAACTTTTACCTGGATTTAGGAGTGAGTCCAATGACTAGATGTCAGATTAGAAGAAAGTTACGCAAAGCTTGCTTTAAAGCAATATATATTACCGTAGAAATATTTGGTATAAGGTAGGGAAAAGCCAGTCACTATGAAAGCTTCCCACCTCACCCCAGCCTCACAACTAAAATATCCCCAGTTCTGGCTATTAGCTATAGGCGCAGGCTACATTGCCATTCATTTGACTCTAACCTGGAAAGCAGACAATTCCAGCCTTTTAGGCATGAGTTTTTTATTTTGGGCAGCGATATCTTCTTTAATTTGGGATAAACGCCACAGTTTAAATTTAGAAAGCGATATTTTTTCCAGCTTTTTTGGTCTATCACTGATTGCACTGTTACTTGTAAAGACTATATCCTTAACAAGTTTTGGTGGTTTCTTGTATATCTCACCAGCGATTTTTGCCTTTGGGCTAGCGCTGATAGCGTCTGGTTTTAAGGGCTTGAAGCAGTATAAAGGAGAACTGCTTGTCCTGTTTTTTATCACCGTACCCAAAGTATTACCTACATCGCTAACTGATATATCTCCCTTAACTGCCAAGTTTGCAGGTTTCGCTCTTTGGTACACAGGTTTTCCAGTCACTCGAAATGGAATTCTTATTAGTCTCCCAACGGGAAGCATAGAAGTTTATTCTGGCTGTTCAGGGATAGAACTTGTCTTTCAAATGCTGGGTTTAGCGCTACTTTTTCTCTTAATGTTCCCTCAAAAGGGCAAGAAAAAAATTTTTCTACCAATAATCGCTGCGATTTTAGGATTTGTTGTCAATGGGGTACGAGTTGCTTTGATGGCTATTGTGGTAGCACAGAGACAGCAGGAAGCATTTGTTTATTGGCATGAAGGCGATGGCTCTTTAATATTTTCGCTAATTGCTGTCCTATGTTTTGGATTATTGTGCTGGTTTTTACTTGAGAAGGCTGAAAGAAGAAATAAAGATGCCACGGAGTCATCAAAGTGATTGTTTGGAAACAATTGCGCGTACCGCTTTTAGCTCTAACTCTTGGTAGCGTTATCTTGACTTTGGGAAACGTAGTCTTAGCTCCCACAAAAGACAAACGTACAGTTACCCCGTTTGTCTTCCCTGAACAAGTGCCGTTATCACAATGGCGGCTCAGTATCAGTCCTCCCCTAACGAAGTCAACAAAGGAGCATTCAACACTCCTCGCTCAAAAGCATTATCGGTACATGAAAAATGACTTGTTTCTAGATATCGAAATGCGCTATTTGACCGATGGAGATGGTGAAAGGCTTTTTAGGGAATACACATCTATTTCATCGTCTGCTAACGTGCGTCAGCGAGAAGGAGTAGGCTACTACGGTGTTGGAGTTGACAAGCAGCGAGCTTATCTCAGTGCCTGTATTAACTCACAAGGCGGCAGTACATTTACTCAAAAACAGTTTGACCAAAATCAGTATTTCTCTGACCTGCAACCTCAACGAGTCCTGTCTTGGTTATTGGGTCAGGAAGGTTTCAAAGACAGGCGCTGTCTTTGGGCGCATTTATCAATTCCCTTAAAAAATTCTTCCCCTGAAGCGGCTTACCAAGTTTTAGAAAACGCTTGGTTTTCTTGGTATCAGTGGTGGCAACCTCGCTTTCCTAAGTCTTAAAATATCATCAATTTTTCTCTAATATTCTATAAGCAAAATGACAAAATCAAGTGGCGATAAATTCAACCCTATAGTTCAAGAACTACAAGACTTTGCCTTCAGTCAGCAATCCTCAATGACAATAGTACGAGTGCTAGGCTACGGTCTATTGTTATTGGCATTGTTCGACATCATTGTGATGTTTATCCCGCCCAATTTTATGAACCCTGCTTGGGAGTTTCAAACAATTGGGGCGCTAGTTGAAAGGGTACCAGTACCTTTAATTGGGCTAGTCTTAGTATTTTTTGGAGAGCTACATTCGCGAACAAAATGGGAAATTCCTATTTTAAAGGTTTTATCTTGGTTGACTTTAGTATTTGGAATCTTATTTTTTCTCCTGATACCTTTAGGACTGACTAACACCATTCGGTTAAATACTCAAAGTACAGCTCAAATTCAAACTGTATCTACTCAACAAGCTTCTCAGGCTGAACAATTAGAACAGCAGGTGAGTAAAGCCTCACCTGAACAAATAAGTAACTTTTTGAAGAGCCAAGGTCGCAAAATAGATGGCAAAACCCCTGATGAATTAAAAAATCAACTTCTATCAGAAGTCTCACAAGCTAAGAAACAGATAAAGACTCAAGCAGAAGCAACTCAATCGCTGCGAGGTCTAAACTTAATTAAGACTTCTGCAAAATGGAATCTTGGTGCTTTAGTCGCAGGGACTTTGTTTATCTTAATTTGGAAGGGAACGCGTTGGGCGAGAAACTGAACATACAGCAGCAATTCGTGAGTCAGAAGTCAGAAGTCAGAAATAAAAAGGGCTTTCTGTCTGACTTTTAGATAACAACATTGTACTTCATTTACTTGCAATATGCTGTAAGTATTGTGCTAATACATAAGGTAGGGGCACAGCATGCTGTGCCCCTACAAACTTTTATTGCATTCAACTGAAAACAGCTTGATTTAAGCTGTTGCTAGTTGCGGAGTAGGACGCTTGCTGTTGCGAATACCCTCTATTGCCTCAGCATAATCCTTAGCCTTAAACACAGCTGAACCAGCAACGATCGCATTTGCCCCAGCTTCCAAAACCTGCCAGGTATTATTTGCCTTGAGTCCCCCATCCACTTCAATCCAAGGATCAAGACCGCGTTCATCGCACATTTGACGCAGCTTGCGGATTTTTGGCACGACTTCGGGGATAAAGCTTTGACCGCCAAAACCGGGGTTGACGCTCATAATCAACACCAAGTCACACAGTTCCAGGACATATTCAATCAGCTCCAGGGGAGTACCTGGGTTAAGTACAGCTCCCGCTTTTTTACCAAGTTCTTTGATTTGCCCTAACGTGCGGTGCAGGTGGGGGGAAGCATTGTGTTCGGCATGAACATAGATGTGATCTGCCCCTGCTTTAGCAAAATCCTCTACGTACTTTTCTGGCTCTACAATCATCAAGTGGACGTCCAGAGGTTTTTGCGTCACTGGACGAATCGCCTCCACAACCAAAGGACCTATTGTAATATTAGGTACAAAACGACCGTCCATTACATCTACATGAATCCAATCTGCACCAGCCTGATCTACAGCACGCACTTCGTCTCCTAGACGACTAAAATCTGCTGATAGGATGGATGGAGCTATTACAATGGGCTTTTTTGATTGCGTTTGGGTCATGGCTCGTGGGTTCTAAGCGTCCTCGTCTGTAAGTATTTTAACAAAACTTGAGCTAGCGCTCATCTGTTAACTGAAACTATGCCGAACAAACAAACTTGGATAATTTGCGGATTGAGTGCTTGTTGCTTAACTGCACCCGTACTTGCTGCTGTAGAATCTCCTTTTGGAACCAACGGTATTGATGCTCTTAGACTACACCAACCTCCATATAATTTAATTGGTCGCAAGATTGCTATTGGTCAAGTGGAGATTGGGCGTCCGGGGAAGTTCGGGTTGGATAAAGCAGTTTCTAAAAATCGCGCAGTTTCCTTAGCAGGAGCGTTCCTCCGCAATGCACCTGCTAAGTCAAATACGGGTGTTGATCCCCACGCCTACAATGTAGCTAGTATCATGGTCAGTACAGATAAAGGCTTTCGTGGAATTGCCCCAGGAGCAAGGCTGTATTCCTCTGCAGTAGGTGGTGGTAGAAGCTTAGGTCAGCCAGAGGAGTGTTTGTCTGCGCAACACATAGCGCTACAAAATGGGGGAGATGTCCGCGCGATTAACTTTAGCTTTGGTGAACCTTTAAACCGTGACCCACGACCAGAGGCTCTTTTAGATGGTAACGCCTTACTCACTTTATGTATTGACTGGTCTACTCGCGTTCACAATAGTTTATATGTCATTGCAGGCAATCAAGGAAAGGGTGGCATTCCTATACCTACTGATAACTTTAATGGATTAAACGTGGCTTTTTCATCGCGTCGGGGAGGAATTTTTAATAAAGTAGACGTTTCTAATTTGGCTGCTGTGAGTGAAGCACTGATGATACGGCTTGCAGGAAAGGAAATTAATCTTGGTCCGCGTCGTGCGATTGGTCTAGTTGCTCCTGGAAATAACATTCCTTTGATCAATCCAGATGGCAAAAATAATAAAGTCACGGGTACAAGTTTTGCATCGCCTCAGGTAACGGCTACAGTAGCCTTATTGCAGGAGTTCGGTGACAGACAACTGCGAACAAAACAACCCAACTGGAGCATAGATTCTCGCAGACATGAAGTGATGAAAGCTGTACTGCTGAATTCCGCAGACAAAGTCCAAGATTATGGCGATGGTTTGCGTTTAGGAATGACGCGAACGCTGATTGATAAACAAAATCAAGACTGGCTGGCTTCTGATGCATACAAAGACCCAAAAATTCCCTTAGATGCCCAAATGGGAACTGGTCATTTGAACGCGTTTCGTGCTTACCAACAATTTAGCGCTCTTCAATGGAATCCAGCGCAAACTGTACCAGCTATTGGTTGGGATTATCGCACAGTCAATCCAGAGAAATCTGTAGAATATGAGCTAGCAAAACCCTTAAAGCAGGGGAGTTTTGTTTCTATCTCCTTAGCTTGGGATAGATTAGTAGAACTCAATGATAAGAATAAAAATGGTCAGTTTGATACAGGAGAAAATTTTCGCGATCGCGGCTTAAACAACCTCAACCTTTATCTAGTCAAAGCTGATGATAATGGAAATGCTAACGCTATATGTTCCTCAATTAGTCAAGTTGATAGTGTAGAACATATTTTCTGTCCCGTTCCTACTACTGGCAATTACAAAATCCGTGTTCAATTTCAGCATAAGGTCAACCAACCAACTCAACCTTATGCTTTAGCTTGGTGGACTGTACCCGTGAAGTAGGAAATAAGGGGGATGAGGGTTCCGGAGGGGGATGAGTTTACGCAGAATTGAGATTTCTTCTTTACAGCGCTTTTTAAATGATTAGACCACAAATCCTAGGGTAGGCATTGCTCATAAAAGCGGATGTGGTAAACATTTGAGATATTGGTGAGCAGTCCGTTGCGGGGGTTCCCCCCGTTGTAGGCGGAACGCCTTCCCGCAGGGTAGGAACTGCTCACCCGGAGGATCAGCAATGCCCACCAGAAAGAAAACCCCTGTAACCTTAAGGAGGTGCGCGATCACCAATTCTCAATTCAATTTAGTCATTAATACTTATTGACTAATGGCGCTCTTCACCTGTTATCGAAAGAGAATTTAAAACTGTACAATCACTGTTGCCAAAACTGTAACCGCTCAGAGATTATGTCACCTAAGATGCCATAGTCAAAACACAGACTCTGGCGATAATGGGTGGTAACATGAAGCAGAAATTCAGCAATGCTCGGGAAAAGTTCCTGCAAAGACGTTACGGTGTTCGTTTGGGGAGACGTTACGTTTTGGCTGCTGCTAGCGTTGTGCTTATGGGTGTCATAGGATGCTCTCAAGTTAATACTAGCACGAGTGCGTTTGCCCAATCACGTCTACCTGGCTCAGAATCTCCTATATCAAAATCAGCATCAAATCCTGACAGCAAACTTGTTGCTGCCAACACCAAATTTGGCTTTAAACTGTTTTCGGAAGTTTTGGAAAAAGACCCAAGCAATAACATTTTTGTTTCACCTTCTAGTGTAGCAATTGCCCTTGCCATGACTTACAACGGTGCAAGTGGCACTACAAAAGAAGCAATGACTAAAACGCTCGAGTTACAGGGGTTGAGCTTGGAACAAATCAACTCCTCTAACGCGGCGTTGAAAAAATTACTAGAAAACCCAGACCCGAAAGTGCAACTGACAATTGCTAATTCGCTTTGGGCAAACAAAGACACCAACTTTAAACCAGATTTCTTGCAAAGAAATAAAGATTTTTACACAGCTAAGGTTACAAATTTAAACTTTACAGATGCAGGTGCGCCTGACATCATCAATAATTGGGTTAATGAGAATACACGCGGAAAAATTAACAAAATAGTTGAAAAAATAGAACCAGAGCAAGTGTTATTTCTCATCAATGCTATCTATTTTAAAGGTAGCTGGACAAATGAATTCGACAAACAGCAAACAGCAGAATACCCATTTTACCTATTGTCAGGTAAGCAGAAAGAACACCCAATGATGTCGCAATCAGATGACTATAGATACTATGACAATGAACAATTTCAGGCAGTCAGTTTACCTTATGGTCAAGATGGTAAGATTAGCTTTTATATTTTCTTACCGAAACAGAACTCTAGCCTAAAAAGCTTTTATCAAAACCTGAATGCAGAAAACTGGGAAAATTGGATGACTCAGTTCAGCAAACGGGAGGGATTTGTTCGCTTGCCTCGCTTTAAAATGGACTATGATGTAACACTGAATAATGCTCTGACAGCTTTAGGTATGGGCGAAGCCTTCAGCAACAAAGCCAATTTTTCGCTCATGGGTAAAAATTTAAAAATGAGCGAGGTCAAGCATAAAACTTTTGTTGAGGTTAATGAAGAAGGTACAGAAGCTGCTGCTGCCACTTCGGTGAGAATTGTACCACTGTCAGCTCAAGTACCAACACAAGAGCCATTCCGAATGATTGTTGACCGTCCTTTCTTCTGTGCGATTCGGGATAATCAGACAGGAAGCCTTTTGTTTATGGGTTCAATTGTGGAGCCACAGTCTTAGAAGGATTGGCATCAGAACGGTTAGCTTGAACATTTGGAGGCGATGCTTCTCCAGCAACGGGTGCAGCTACCTCAACCGAATGAGCTTCTGAGCGCGTTAGATTATCAAGAGCAGTGTTATCAGTTTGGGCGTTATAAGAAGATTCTCCACTGCCTTCAGAAACCACCTCCACGTTATGACTGGAAGCAGAAGGACGCAAAGCACTTAAAGCAGTCTTAATAACAACAGCGCTGGGTACCGCCACAATCACACCCAAAAGCCCACCAACTCTCGCGCCTGTCAAAACAGAAATCAGTGCCCAAACGGGGTTTAAACCCGTAAAATTCCCTAAAATGCGGGGACCAATAATGTTTTCTAGAATTTGCTGGACAATGACGGCTGCAATTAACATCCTTGCCCCCACCCAAACATCTTGCAACGCCACCAGTAAGGTCGTTGTGGCAATACCTACAGTTCCTCCATAGGGAACGAGAGCCATGATGCCAATAGTTAAGCCAAATAGCACACCAAATGGCACTTTCAACCACAAAAAGGTGGTAATCAGGGCTGACGCCATACAGGTAGATAAAATGAGCTGGGTGATGAAGAAATTTTGAAAGCTGAGGCGTATTGTTTGAGAAAAAGGCTCGCGGAATTTGCTCGGTAGCCAATCTACCAAACTCTGCCAAAGTTCATCCCCATGCTGTAAGAGAAAGAAAGTCAAGACCATTGTCAAAACAAAGTCCAGGAGGCTGGTGAATGTGACAACCGCCAGATTCAAAACTTGTCCGGCGATCGCCTGCAATTGTCCCTTGACACGGTCGTTAATTTGTACTACCAAAGCATCAAGGTTAATCGGTAAACCAAAACTTTCTGCTTTCTCGTTGAGCAACATCAACTGCGAGCGCCCAGAATCAATTAATTCTGGTATACGAGCCACCAGTTGCTGAGCTTGGGTCAGAGCTAACGGGAAGAGGGTGACACCCAACGCCAGTAAAATCGATAAAGCGAGCAAAAAGACTAAAATAGCAACTTGCTCTCGCTTGGCACCATGACGCACCATCCAACTTACAGGGTAGTTGAGCAGAAACGCTAGCACTGACGCTCCGACTAGAATGACAATTAACGAGTGAAAGTAATGAAAAATTGCTGAAATCGCCCAACCGTTGAGTACTAGCAGTGGAGCGAACAGAGCGATCGCCAAAAATCGTGCTAAGGGTGTTAGTGTTTGCCACCAGTTTAAGAGCTTGCGTGTTTGCATCTGCCGATTGCGGGATACAACTAAATAAAATTTTTCTCTAAAACCTATTATCTCTGACTACATCACTGTGATTCATCCCTCTTGTTTAGGATTGCACTTACCCAAATGATAAATTTTGAACCATTTGATCACAATTCCCCTTGTATGGAATCTCAGGACTGGGGATTAACGGCTAGGGAAGAATTTTCTCAATCCCTTATCCCAAGTATTGCCACTCCTACAGGGTTGGGGCAAATCTCGAAAAATCTGGGCAACCGTATGAGAAAACGTACCATAAGCGTGTCCACTATGATGAAGTTGGGCGCTTTATTGCAAATATACAGCAAAAAAGCGACTGCCCAAAGCGCCGAAATTGCGACGGTTGCCCAGATTTTTACAGGTTTAATGAAGGGGCTGTTGCGTGTGTTTGATTCCAATCGTTGGCTTTTTCCCATCTCTATGGACGTACCGCCAACAGGGAAGTCGGGAACAACTTGCTGTGAGTCGTCTGTCTTAAACTATTGGTATTTACCTGGCTTTTGAGTTACCTCTTGCTAGCGACTGGGGCGGCAACTTCAGAGTTTTTAACACTGCGTCTACTTATCCTTAATAGCTTTCTCACCTCTAGCTACATTTTGGTTAGTATCTGGTTAATTGTTCGTGTGGCTAAAGGCAAATTAAAGCGATCGCCCCTTGTGAGTCGCTCCTTTGCAAAGAGTGCTTGGCAAATACCGCAAGCGAAATCTTAAGGAATCAAGGCAAGCGGCAGTGTTTTTACTTGTACATACCAAAAAACTACGCCTAATCTTCCTAACAACTCTAGTCAAATCTCTTTTGCGATTATCATACTTCAAGAAAAGCTCTCCGGATTTGCCAAAAAATAGGAGAATTACTGCAATAAGTGTTTTTGTTAACACTCAATTGCAAATTTACCACGGATAATCTAAGAGTTAGCTATTATGGGTTGATTTCTCTGTTTCCATAGCAGCAGATTTTCCGGATTTTATTCAGTAAGTGTGAGGAAGTCAGTGACCATTCAAAGAACTTCGGCGCAAGAAAACCATTCCACAAACACTAACAACTTAAGTGAGCAAAATGCCAGCAGCCATAAATCTGGACGGTGGTTGTGGTTTTGGGTGGGTATGAGCGGTATTGCAATGGTGTCAGCAACTGCAGGAGCGCTGTTGGCGGTTTCTTTAACAAGTACGCCTTTAATGCAAGCTTCTTTAAGTGCAGATGAAGCGGCGGTGTTTGATGGCGATCGCATTTCCGGGAGTGGGCTGCGATTTTCAGAATTAACTCGCCCGGTGAATATCTTAATTATGGGGATGAGCGTACTCCCGCCCGATGTGCGAAACCCTCCCGGTGAAACTAAAAATCTTAGATATCTGCCCCAAGTCAACTCCTTTGATGGTCTTGCTGACGTCATGCTCTTGATCAAATTTGATCCAGAGAAGAAAAAATTAGTCATGCTTTCTATTCCCAGAGATACCCGTATAGAAATAGAGGGACACGGTCTCAAAAAAATTAATTCTGCAAATGTTTTTGGTGGGCCAGCTTTGACTGCCAAAACTGTTAGTAACCTCGTGAACGGAGTAGGAATTGATCGCTATATCCGGATTAACGTTTTGGGAGTCGGTAAGCTGATTGATGCTTTGGGTGGAGTCACAGTTTACGTACCCAAAGATATGAAATATCAAGATGATTCTCAGCACCTTTATATTAATTTGAAGAAAGGAAAGCAGCATCTCAATGGCGATCAGGCGCTGCAACTTCTGCGCTTCCGGCATGATGAGAATGGAGACATTGGTCGAATTCAGCGACAGCAAATGGTCATGCGAGCGCTGATGGATCAATCTCTCAACCCAGCTACCCTAACTCAATTGCCCAAAATTCTCAACGTAGTCAAAGAACATATTGATACTAACTTAACAATTGAAGAATTATTGGCACTGGCAGGTTTTGGAGTGCGAACAAATCGCTCTAATATGCAAATGTTGATGCTGCCTGGTCGGTTTAGTCAAAAAGGGGAGTTTAATGCTAGCTACTGGTTACCAGATAAGGCACGCATCAATAGCATGATCACTCAGCACTTTGAAGTGCAAACAGATTCTACACCTCAGGAAGTAAATCCAGCTTCTTTGCGAATCGCAATTCAAGACAGTACAGGCAGCGATAAAGCGAATCTCCGACCTTTGATTAGAGCATTAGAAAAATCTGGCTATACTAACGTCTACATAGCTAAAAGCTGGGGTGAACCCTTAGAAGTGACTCATATTGTTGCCCAACAAGGAGATGGGAGCAGTGCCGAATCAATTCGCAACACTTTAGGAATTGGAGAAGTGCGGGTAGAAAGCACTGGCAATCTCGGATCTGATATTAGTATCCAAGTGGGTAAGGATTGGTTACAACACAGAGAAATCCTTGAGAACCCTGTCCAACCTTAAGCCTTCACATAACAAATAAGGATACTGAGTTTACACTCCCACGGATTCGGGTATGCCTGCGGCACTCCTGAGGGCAAACACAATCGCGCCGTGGGATTCGTAACCTGGAGCGAATTAACTTATCTAACTCAGTTGCCGTATTGCGTTCCTGGCTGATTGCTTCCAAATCCAGTCCTGTATAATCAAATTCACCACTTCAGGAGTTTCATCTTGGGGACAATGCCCCACGCCTTCTAAAGGAATAAACTTTTGCACTTGTGGAAAGTTGGCTAACTCTCTACCTAACTCAACTGGTTCCCAAGGATCTGCGGTTCCCCATAAGATCATCGCTGGACAGGGTAGTTCAGGTAAAAGGTCTTCAGCTAAAGGACCTGAGGAATAAGAGGTAAAGGCGAGGAAAACAGCTACAGCCCCCGGGTCTTGTGCTGGTGCTGTGAGTATATCTACTAACTCTTCTGTGACTGCTTCAGAATTAGCATACGCTTGCAGAAGAATTTTTCGTACTGTTTTCGGTTTGGCGACTTGATTGAAAAAGAAGTCGCCAATTGGTTTGACAGATAGTATACGTTGAAGTATGGGCGCTCCGAAGCGCCGATGCCACGGTAAAGTTGCCCGCTTGCGATCGTGCAATAGCCGCAGGGAACAGTTGAGCAGTGCAACTCCTAATGCGATGTCTGGGTTACTTACTGCTGCTTGCATTACTACAATACAGCCAATGGAGTTAGCAACTAAAAAAGCAGGTTCACCCACGACCTCACGGCAAAAATCTGCCACTTGCTGTCCCCAAGTTTCAATTGTGTAAGCAATTTTCTCACCAGGTTTTGGTTTCGCTGAACTGCCAAACCCAATCAAATCAATAGCATAGACACGGCAGTTATCCGCCAGCATGGGTATATTTTTCCGCCAGTGACACCATGATGCTCCGAAGCCATGCACTAAGATAACGGCTGGTCCGGTGGTTCCTTGGGTTTGGTAGCAAATGGGAAAGCCTTGCCAAATCCAGGTTTTTGTTGAGGTTAATGCTGGAGTGGAAGTAGAGGTCGTCATCGAAGATAGATAATGAGTACAAGGAGTAGATATGCAGCTTTTTGCTGCAGGCATTGCTGTTTTTATTGTTACAGTACTTGCTCTTGTTGCAGTATTTAATAATGATTAATAATTAGCTTTAAGGCATTGAGCATAATAAAGAACTTGTTCCCCATTCCCTATTGTGATATAGGTAGTGTCATTTTCCTTGAGATTATTTTCATTGAGATTATTTAAGGATAAGGAGTCGCATATCTTGTAACGCAAACAGGGTTTGTGTCGTCGTAGTCGTAGTATTAGCATCATCTACTTCTGTCATGGCATTTCTCGGCTTTGATGTTGCTGTTACTTATGATAAAGCAGGTGTAGTTATATGACCCATTTCCTATAAAGCAACAACTACCTATCATTGTTGAAGTTGCGAAAAGGGACCAAATACCCTTTTATAGGAATTCTGTGTAAAAATGCGCTTTGTGGCTTAATTTGTCTAAAAAATAAGCAGATTTCATCAAATAAAAACAATTAACGCTCTTTAAAGCCCCAAAATTGCCCAAAAGCCAATTTCGATGGAACAACCAATGAAATCGATTTTTACACGGGTGTAGTCAAAACCTGTTGGTGAAGGAATGGACAATCAGAGGACACTTGCGTGCCAGGGTTCCCCCGCCCTTGCAAAGTGTCTGTGGAAAAGGAGGACAGGGAAGTCTTTTTGTGACAACCAACTACTTATAACCACACCCTTCTTACAGAAAAAGTATTTTTGACTATATAACTATAGAGACTATATATTTGACCGAATCAGTTACCAGTTATCAGTTATCAAGTACCATGCTGGTACTGGTGACCAAAACGCGCGGGTGTAGGGGTATAGGGGTGTAGGGGTGTAGGGGCATAGGGGGTCAACTTCAGTGGTACACCTCTACCCCGGAACTAGAAGGACTCAAGCCCCTTAATTTATTAATGGAGAAATATAGAAGATCTGCATCCTTAATTCAAGCCCCTCAAGGAGATTGATGGGGTTCCCTACACCCTTACACCCTTACACCCTTACCCCCCTAGTTTGTTGACCAGAAAGAAAAAGGTACAAGCCCCCAACTTATGGTATGGAAAAAGAAAAAACGTATTTCATCGAGTAGGCGCAAGCGTCTACGGCGTCCGCTGACTCAAGCCCCCAACTTCAGTTATGGGGTTCTTACTTTTGAATGCGTGAATGCGTGACTTTTGACTTCCCCGAAGGGGCTGACGCTTCCTTGCCCCTCAATTTATTGATGGAGAAATAATGAAAGTGCATCCTTATTTCAAGCCCCTCAATTCATTGATGGGGATTGACTGGTAACTGGTCACTGTTCACTGTTCACTGTTTTGACTATTAATTTATCAATCTAGACGGTAGATATCCTAGCTTGGTTCCTAGCGTTGGAACTGCACAACTAAGTCAGAGCATATCAACAAGCCTAGCATTGCTCCTCGTACCCATACCTGAGTAGGCACTCGCGTTCAAGCAGGGCGCAGCCTTAGAATGGTACACAGTGCTTGGATGATTGCGATGACGCTTTTCTCGCGCTTTACAGCGATGGGCGAACGCGAGTGCCTGTCCTCTGGACTCAGCCCCGCCTTTCCTGCAGAACGCTACGCGAGGGGGCGATTGCAAGGGAGCGCAGTGCCGTAAGTCCCGAGGACAGGCTGCGCCAACACGCAGCGTCTCCGCTCTTGAGAAGGCGATCGCCAATTTGTTGAAAGCTCAAGAAATTCATCCCAACGAGACTGAATCAATTGGCACTTCTTTGGTATATAGAAACTAGAGACAGAATGCCACTGTATTGCTATCTTTAATTGGAGGCAATAACAAATTTTTGATAAGCACGTAACTTCATGGGAACAGATTACCGAAGGGTTTTACTTAAAGTGAGTGGTGAAGCCCTCATGGGCAATATGGGCTATGGAATTGATCCAGAAGTAGTCAAGGAAATAGCCGAAGAAGTAGCAGAGGTGGTATCAACTGGCGTTCAGATCGCCATCGTCGTTGGAGGCGGAAATATTTTTCGTGGCGTCAAGGCGGCGTCGGCTGGGATGGATCGAGCAACCGCTGACTACATCGGGATGATTGCCACGGTGATGAATGCTATGACATTGCAAGATTCGCTGGAACGAATCGGGGTACAAACGCGGGTACAAACCGCCATCTCTATGCAAGAAGTCGCCGAACCGTATATTCGTCGTCGTGCCATCCGCCACTTAGAAAAAGGGCGGGTGGTTATTTTTGGTGCTGGTTCTGGAAATCCTTTTTTCACCACCGATACGACTGCGGCATTGAGAGCAGCAGAAATTGAAGCTGACGTGATTTTTAAAGCCACTAAGGTAGACGGGGTTTACGATGCTGACCCCCACATCTACCCAGACGCCAAACGTTACAATACCTTAACATACGGGCATGTTTTGGCAAAAGATTTGCGAGTAATGGACAGTACCGCGATAGCCTTGTGTAAGGAGAATAATATCCCTATTCTTATATTTGACTTAACTGTGCGGGGTAACATCCGCCGAGCAGTCATGGGAGAATCGATAGGGACGCTTGTGGGAGGTTCTTGTGAAATTAGCTGAAGCTGAGAGTACGATGCAAAAGACCGTTGAATCGACTCAACGAGCTTTTAACACGATTCGCACTGGTCGCGCTAATGCGAGTTTATTGGATAAGATAACGGTGGACTACTACGGTTCGCCAACGCCGTTGAAATCACTGGCAAACATCACCACGCCAGATTCCACAACGATTCTGATTCAGCCTTATGATCGCAATACTTTAAACCTGATTGAAAAGGCAATTTCCATGTCGGATGTGGGTTTAACCCCAAACAACGATGGTTCCTTAATTCGGCTAAACATTCCGCCATTGACGAGCGATCGCCGTAAAGAATTAGTCAAAATCGCCGCCAAGTATGCCGAAGAAGGACGCGTTGCCATTCGCAACATCCGGCGCGATGCTTTAGATACAATTCGCAAACTGGAAAAGAATGCCGAAATTTCAGAGGATGAAGCACGCGATCAGCAAGACAAACTGCAAAAATTGACCAACAAGTACACCACCAGAATAGACGAATTATTGACAGAAAAAGAAAAAGACATCACAACCGTCTAGAAAGAACACGGAAAAATGCTTATCAGGGAGACGCGGTTCTCAACGACAAGGAGACATGAGCATAACGGGAAGAGGACACAAGGACAAGGAGACATACCAGACACGGGGAAATTTTTCACCGAAGACTTTCCCTGTCACCTCGTCTAGTTATCTCCACGTTATCAGCAGTGTCACTACGTCTAGTCTTCTTCGCGTCCAATAGAAACCGCGTCAGTGCATCTCATAGTTTTTCCAGCATATAAATCAATGCTCATGTACTACCTCAAAATATTTTGTAGAGGTAGAAAGTTGCTTTTTGACTACTTGTGGCATAATATAAACTTTTTCAAAATTAACTCTGAAACATTTCATTTCCAAAATGTTTACTACAAGTTAATGAAGAAAGATAAAGAATTGCTGAGAAAGTTGTTATATTAATCTTATTTGATTTGTATGAAAGTGCTTGCGCAAGTGCATAAATCGCGTATGCTCAGATTCCCGACTTCTTAAAGAAGTCGGGAATCTTGTTGTTCACCTAGCCGAAGGCAGCCGGTAAGGTTTATGATTTAGGATTGGTATAACAGTGAAGCGAATGAATTTATTTTCGTATAAGTTGACAAAAAAGAGACATTTTATGTAATAGAAAAAATGCGTTTAAACCACCATAAATTATCCATATGATATTAAGATAAAAATAAGATAGGAATTCTAAATCAGTCGTGAAAATGTCTAATTTTCTTCATCAGTAGCCTCTGTTGTCCTCTGCACTTCATTTATCAAAAATCAAATAGGACTGCTATAATACCACCGTAATTAAGAAAAATAAATGAAGAGAGTGATGAAACATAGTAATATTTACGGATAAAGCATAGTTTATAAAGAATAAAGATTTAGACAAGCCAAACCAAGATAAATACCATTTTTAACAGCAAACTACGAAAATTAATGAAAGTCTCGTCAGACTGGCTATTTAGAAAGTAAAAACAGAAACTGGACAACTAACAGATACAGGAGCAAAGACAACAGCCATATGTACGACTGTATTATCGTCGGCGCGGGACCAGCTGGTGGAACAGCCGCATATCATTTAGCCAAGCGGGGACGCTCAGTATTAGTCTTAGAAAAAGAAACCCTGCCAAGATATAAACCCTGTGGCGGTGGAGTGTCGCCAGCGATCGCCCAATGGTTTGACTTTGACTTTAGCCCTGCAATTTCAAGCAAAGCAGACACAATTCGCTGTACCTGGAAAATGGGCGAACCTGTGGAAGCGGAACTAAAAACTCCCGAACCAGTTTGGATGGTTAGGCGCGATGTATTTGACCATTTCCTGATTCAGCAAGCGCAAAAGCAAGGGGCTGAACTCAAAGATAATACAGCAGTCACAGGCATTGAATTTAAAGGTGACTCTTGGCAAGTTAATACGGCAAATGGATCTGTCAGTGGACGTTACTTAATTGCTGCTGATGGTGCAAAAGGACCAATGGCAAAATACCTAGGCTTCAAAGACCGCAAACGCGTTCTAGCAGCAGCCTTAGAAGCAGAAGCATCAGCCAAAGTGGAGAACGGACACATTGCCCATTTTGAGTTTGGCATGATCAAAAACGGGTATCTGTGGAACTTTCCTAAAGCAGATGGATATTCTATTGGAATTGGCAGATTTCTGGGCGGTGGTGAGGCTCAAGATTTCAAGAGCATTTTGAACGACTATGGCAGCTTGTTTGGTGTGGATATCAAAATCTGCAAGCAGTATGGTCATGCCTTGTGCTTGTGGAATGGCAATCAAAAGCTGCACACTGAAAATGCGGTTCTCGCTGGGGAAGCTGCTTGTGTCGTTGACCCCTTCACAGCAGAAGGTATTCGCCCCTCAATTTTTAGCGGTATGAAAGCAGCAGAAGCGATCGACGAAGCCTTGGGTGGTGATATCAACGCCTTGGAAAAATACTCTGACACCATTAACGAACAATGGGGTAGTGATATGGCTTGGGCGCAGAAATTAGCTGGGGCATTTTACCGCTTCCCTGGTATTGGATATAAAGTGGGTGTGAAGCGTCCCTCATCTGTCCAAATTATGGGCAAACTTTTGTGTGGTGAACTGCGTTACAGTGAGGTGAGTGGTCGGGCGCTCAAGCGCCTTGTTCCTGGTTTTGGTGGATAGTCATAAGTCAGTAGTCATTTGTCATTGGTATTGGACAAATGACTCCTGAACAAGTAAAGACCTACATTCTCACACACAACTGCCATCATCAGATTCTCCGACACTCACAAAAAACCTCTGCCCAACTAAGGTTATTAAAATTTTCATAGACGAGTTATTACGAAGTCACTAAACTGTGCAGTCGCAGTATTTGGGTTGTTTGCGGAAAGAACAAAAAGAAATATTTCTACCTCTTGAGGTATTTCTAGATTCTCATTTCCTAAAGAAACCCAATTGCTCCCATTGGAACTGTAAAACATACTAATATCTCTACCTTGTCTTCTTATCCTAAAATAAACAGTCTCACCCTCATAAGGCACTATATTTAAGGGGTATTGCTTTTTGTGTTGTAAATTCAGATACCCCTCAATACGTTTGTTTTCTAACTTGTAAATTCGTAGATGATTATTTTGAGCATCTGTTGATCTAATACCAAGACCAGCACGCTGGTTATTGATAGTAGAATTAAACATCACTTTAACCTGAACCTCAAAGTCTCCATTAAATGGATAAGTAACCAAGGGTGCTGTATTAATAGAACCAACAATATCTGTACCTGCGCCGGCAGTTATCGATAACACACCAGATGGAGTTAAACTATATCTACTGCTGGACGAACTGCCCCGTTTCCAGGTAAAAAATTTTTGATTTAAGTCCCTAGAGTCTGGTGATGAAGTAAAAGGAATCTCCTGTGGTATAGATTCAGGAGTTTGTGTTGGTGAAGATGTTGGAGAGGGATAGTCGTTTACGACGGGTGTTGGTGTCGGTGGTGTCGTTGTTGTCAGTGACTGAGTAGCTACGTTGCCTGATTGAAAGTAAATATAAATAATGGGTACTGCAATAATCGTTGAGCAGACAACAACACTCCCCCCAAAAAATTCTTTTATTCTACCTACAGGTTTTGAGGTTTGTGAGGTCTTATTCGATTGACGAGATGAACCTGATTGATTTGCTTGTAACCTAGCCCTTTCCAAGTCTAGATTCATTTGCTCAATCTGCTTTTCGACATCTTGTATTTTCTGATCCAGACTTTGAAGCTGAGCATTTTCAAAGTTTATTTTCTGCTCTAGTAGAAATTTGTTGTCTGCATTGGCACTGGTTTCAGTGGCAAAAGCCATGCGTAATTGCTTAGCTTTGTCATTGTGTAGCTTCCACTCCTGCTGAAGTCCATCAAGTGTTTCGTTCAGTCTTTCAAGTTTATTCATAAGAGCTTTGACGGATGACATCTCTATTTAGCCCCAGCTTTCTCAATTACTGCAATGCCTGTTCAATTTCATCCAACTCATCACCAAGACGGGCTAGTTGAGCCTCTTCATCCAAAAGCTGCTTTTCTAATTGGAACTTAACAGCCGTACCAGCCTCAATAGCCAGAGCATCCCGCATTCGCTTCACTTTCTCGCTACGGAGATCCCATTCTGCCTGGAGTGTGTCTCGTTTTTGCGCTAATCGTCGCTTTTGTCCGCCTGTTAAGCCACTGGTAGTTGAGTTCACTTCAGCCACTGGTACTTCCCCTGGTAAAAATTTACTTCCACCTGCGTAGTAGCAAAGTGGAAAATTATCACCTAAATCAAGCACTTTCTTGACGAATGGATGCTGTGGTCCCGAAGCCCGCTCGGGCACTTGGTCGAACAAATAAATCATAACGTCAAGAATACGAGCATAGCCATCTTTATTCTCTTTATTCACAGTTGCTTTGCCTTGTAAAGCTTCCAACAAGCAATCCGTAAAAGCACTGTACGGCTGACCTGTGTAGGAATATTCGTCTTCCCGCGATGAAGCAACGACAACTCGACCACTTCCTGTTGCCAGCATATTTAACAGGTCAGGTGGTACAGGTGATTTGATAAAAGTTTCTTCAGCTTCCTTGAGTGCAGGAACCCCTCCTGCATGACAACAATCGAGCAAAACGACGAGCTTACGTGCTTTAATCGCTTCAATTTTTTGGGTAAACTCCAATCCTAATATGGCGGTGTCTGCACGTTGGCTGGGATCGTAGCCATAAGGCACTAAGAAGTATTCATTTGTACGCTTAATCCGTCCACCATGACCAGAGTAGTAAATAATTACTGTTGCATCAGGATTTTGGTTTACCTGTTCGATAAGCTGGTCAAAAGCCTTAAGAATTTCTTGCCGAGTTGCAGCAGTCTCGGTTAGCAAGTTGACTTGGTTTAGTGGATAGGCAGCTCGATTGGGGCTAACTAAAACATCTCGTAGGGCAGTAGCATCTTTGACGGTGATGGGTAAATCAGCACCAACACCGATGAGTAATGCATAACCATGAGCAAAAGTTTGATTTGTCACGCCCTATCCTCTTGACTTATTGAAAGTGCTTGGTGACATCCCTTTTGAGGAGAGATACACTAATCTACCAAGTCAAGCCAAGACATCCCAGATTTTTTAGGCAAATATTTGCGAAACCAAGATGTTCTGAGTTGTTTACCTCACTCTGTGACTACTGCTTTTTTTTGCGCCTTTGTCAATGGGCGAAATTAAATATTCCCAGAAAAAACCCAAAAAATCCCCACAGTGAACAGTAAACAAACAATTCCAGCTACACCAGCAAGAGGTTTTTTATTCTTACCTGTCACCCACTCCGAGACTTTACCTGTGTAATCAATCAGCTGCGCTGTGTCTAAAGTGGCGATCGCCCACACCCATCCAGCATGCAGTCCCCAAGCTAAGCCGAGACTCCCCCCATCGACAAATCGTGCTAGTACCAACACCATTCCCATGAACCAGAGTCCAGGTAATTGTGGTGTCGTTTCTCTTTGCTCCCAAACCAAGTGTAGCAACGCAAAAATCGAGCTAGAAATGAGTGCTGCTACCCATACAGAGTAATCCTTCTGTAATTCCGTAAACAGAAAACCGCGAAAAACTAACTCTTCAATACCACCTACAAATAATGCCACTAATAAAATAGGTAACAAGATAGGTCGCACAAGCTTAAAATTCGACCATTGAAAACAGCACCATCCCAGCCACAATTGCCCAGAAAAAACCACTGCGATGCTCAACATTCCCAAGGCTAAACCCAACCCCAAAGAATATAGAGTTGAAATGTTGCTAATAAAGCCGTAATCTGAGAAAGGTGTATCGGTTAGCCAACTAGCTCCCCATAAAACAAAGGGTGCTAATAGGTAGAGAGATACCAGTAAAGGTAACTTTTGTTCTGGTTGGAAACCTTTAGAGAGTTGCCACTTAAGGGCAAATGCTATGAGTGCTGCTATAGGCAACCAGCAACCCACCCAAACAATAAAAAAAGCTATCACAACAAAGAATACTGGTGCATCTTTTAAAGATGACAGTAACAAGTCGGGTGATAGCTCAAATAACGCTATAAAATCAGCGAAAAAAACACGATACACTTCTTGCATAATAATTTTTGGCTTGGCAAGAAAAATTTTTCTTGATTTAGAGCAGTTTTCAAACAGGAATAGCAATGTTATCCTGCTTTTGCAACTGCCTCAAGTATGATTTATGAATAGCTTTTCTTTATTCTCAATCAAGCCTTTGCCAAAGTGCTTAAATTTTGCAAGAAGTCTGATCGTATTTTTAAGTTGCAACAAATTTTAAAGCTTTCTGTGTAGCTGTAGAGACAAGTTATAAAAGTTTTGCCTTAAACTTGTCTCTACTATAAGAAAACTTTACTCGTCGTCTTCTTCGTCTTCGTCTTCTAGATCTTCGTCTTCGAGGTCTTCATCCTCATAGATTTCTGCATCTTCATCGTGCTGGAGTAGCTTTTTATCACTATCAACTTGAATTAAGTGAATATGCTTGTAACCCAGCTTAATTTCAAACTCATCACCAGGCTTTAAGCCCATAGCTTTGGTGTAAGTCGCGCCAATAACAATTTGACCGTTTTGATGTACGCTTACCCTGTAAGTCGGTTCGCGTCCACGACCATCTTTAGGTGCTTCTGGACTTAGGGGAATTCCTCTAGCCGACAGCAAAGCATCATAAAAATCAGTAAGATTGACACGAACTTGGTTATTTTTAGTAACTGTATAGTAACCACACTGCTTCGCTCTTTCTCGGCGTGGTAAAGTAGAAAGTTCTTTTACTTTAGCTAGCAGTGCTTTTCCAGTTAATGGTGCGGTGGCAGTTTCAGTCATTACGCTTCAAATATCCTCACTTTCTCCAAACTAATAAACAAGCCGTCTTTTGGCAATTCTTGGCTTCTTGACATTTGCACAAAGTTACCCAAGACCCTAGAATGAAGGGCTAATTCCTCCATACACAAGAGCCACAAGAGAATCTCTTATGGTTGCCCACAACAGATTAAGGTCTAGTTGTCACAGGCATTAATTTTGCTAATTTTACGGCATTTTTAACCATTATTTGCCATTTGAAATGAGATAATTCTCTTTTTTGGCACTACAGAGTGGTACAACTTTGAGCAACCTTTACAAATGGCGGAGGCAAAACGTGCAGAGGATTTTCATCCCGCTTTTGTGCCGTTAAGTTCTACCACTAGAAACAAGTCGTAGACTCAACAAATTGCAGGCTTTTTACTTTCCTAGCTCTGTCTTTATTAACCTTGAGTCGTGTGGTTTTGCCCACTGATACTCAAGAAGCATAAGACAGCATAGTATTTTCATAGGGTTGTGCCGACATACAACCTTTTATCCTGCCAGTAGAGACCAGAAATTTCTTGCCTCTGTTTATTACAAAGAAACAAAGCAGTAACAGCCGCCCTTACACGGCGATTGATACTGGTTTTGTTGCCTCATAATTTTATATTAAATAGTAGCATGGTTTAATAATAGCAAAATTGCTGTTTAATTTTGAATTAAACTTGCTGATACACTTTTATGTAAATCCCTATCCTTGGGATGAGTATTACCGTCGGGGTTTTATAAAAATTCATTTAATTTAGACAAGCAGTTTGAAGGAGTGAGTTACAACCAAGAGTTTCTTGATTAAGAGGTCAAGATGTTCATTAAAAGCTTTAACAATTCTATATAACCAAAAATTTGGCGCTTCACGACTGCCATACGCGATTTTTTCAATCAGTGGGTCTTTCACTCGTATTGACATCAAGATACAGTTATAACCTAAGGAGCATTAAATTTGGACATTTTCAGTTAAGGGATGAACTTAAGTCCCGTTTCCCCTGTCCTTCTCTCTTACTCACGTTCATTAGCCCAAATACATGAATGAATTGTCAAGCAGCGATTACTTTTTTTTAGCTAAACATGTTGACACATTTGGTGCCAAACCCATTCGGTGCTGATACAATTAAGATTTTCATGATTATCCTTAAACTAGAATAAGTAGTTTAATCATCAGCCTATTAACAGCTAGCGAGCGAATTAAGGGCAACAGGAGTATAGTTCAGGTGTTGGTGGGCAAGTGATGTGTGGGAATAATTTTATAGATAGGTATAGCAATTTCAAGACTTTGGTAGGTGGCAATGGAAGTTGTTTTTAAGGTCATACGACAGCAAGAAAATTCCTCCCCGGTTGTGCAAACTTACGTTTTGGATACTGAAGCAGGGAATACAATTCTGGATTGTCTCAATCGTATTAAGTGGGAGCAAGACGGAACATTGGCGTTCCGCAAAAATTGCCGCAATACAATTTGTGGTAGCTGCGCAATGCGAATCAATGGGCGTTCAGCTTTGGCTTGTAAGGAAAATGTTGGGAGTGAAATTGCCAAATTACAACAGACTGGAACAACGGGAGGTCATGCAAATGTCATTCCAGAAATAACGATCGCACCAATGGGCAATATGCCTGTGGTCAAAGATTTAGTGGTGGATATGAGCAGTTTTTGGAACAATCTTGAGAGGGTTGCTCCTTATGTGAGTACAGCAGGGCGTAGCGTCCCAGAAAGGGAATTTTTACAAACGCCCGAAGAGCGATCGCGCCTTGATGAAAGTGGTAACTGTATCATGTGTGGAGCTTGTTACTCTGAGTGCAATGCTCGTGAAGTTGACCCAGACTTTGTTGGTCCCCACGCCCTTGCCAAAGCTTACCGCATGGTAGCAGACTCTCGTGATAGCCAAACCGAAAGTCGTTTAGAAGAATATAACGAAGGCACAAAAGGAGTTTGGGGTTGTACCCGTTGTTTTTACTGTAATTCTGTATGTCCAATGGGTGTTGCCCCATTAGAGCAAATCACCAAAATCAAGCAGGAAATTCTTGATCACAAACAAGCAAGCGACAGCCGTTCAATTCGCCATCGCAAAGTATTAATAGACTTAGTCAAAGAAGGCGGGTGGATTGATGAGCGTCAATTTGGCTTACAAGTCGTTGGAAACTACTTTAAAGACCTCAAAGGATTGCTCAGTATTGTTCCCCTTGGGTTGCGAATGCTAGCCCGAAGTAAATTTCCACTTTCGTTTGAACCTTCACAAGGAACTCAACAAGTGCGATCGCTCATTGAAGCCGTTCAGCAACAAGAGAATAAAGTCTAGGAATAAGGTACAGACACAAAGTGAGTATTGAGGGAACCAGGAGAGCTCAAGAGCCGGGAATTTCTCCCTCATCTCCACGCCAGTCGCCTCAAGTCGGGAAACCCGCCCACGGCGCTGGCTCCTCATCTCCCTCATCTTCCCCCACTCCCTATACCGTACGGGAACGCCATGTTCATTCCTCAAAGATCCCCCCTAACCCCCCTTAGTAAAGGGGGGAAATTAGCCCCCCAACTTATCGGGGGGTTGGGGGGATCAAGTCTTATCCGAACCGTATTGCCCTCATCTCCCTCAACGGGGGTCTTGAGGCACATTCAGCGGTTGTCCAGAACGGTTATAAACGAAAATATCCCATTGTCCATTCACGCTAGACTCAAAAGCAATCCTACTGCCATCAGCACTAATTGTTGGATTACGAACTTCTGCTTGCAGGTTGGCAGTCAAATTCCTTAATTGACGTGTTTCTCTGTCGTAAAGGAAAATAGCTGAGCGACCCTGACGACTACCAACAAACACGATAGAACGACCATTTTCAGAAACAGCAGGATGAGAAGCAACAGTATCAAAAGAATTTAAACCAGGCAAATCTACCAAAGTACGAGTGACCGTATCAAACATATAGATATCTTGGCTCCCTCGTCGGTCACTCGCAAAAACAATATATCTTCTTGAAATTTGAGGATCTAATTCCGAAGCCGAACTATTCAGACTCAGACCCCCCGGATCATATCCATAATTGACTAGGCGCGGGTACCCAGCACAGCCACCTAACAAACTAGCCAAGGCAAATATAGGTAGAAAAATAAAGCGTTTCGTCATTAGTCAAGAGTCAAGAGTCAAAAATTATTCTTCTTCCCTGCTCCCCTCATCCCCTCATCCCCCTCATCCCCCTCATCTCCCCTCACGGGGATTCACCCACGGCTGCGCCGTTGGGAATATCTAACTCAATATTCGGTCCCCGGTCCAGAACTTCAATATCCCACTGACCACGGCTAGCAGTTTCAAAAACAACATAACGTCCATTTGGGCTAATATTGGGATTTCTTACCCAAGCAGGATAAATGGGGGTAAGAATTTGTGACTGTTGCGTAGCGCGATCGTAAAGCGCCACAACTGGTCTACCTTGGTCGCTCGTGATATAAGCAATGTAACGTCCGGTGTAGCTGAGACTAGGACTTTCGGCAATTGTCTCTGGTCGGTTTAACCCAGGTGTCGCAATAAACTGCTGCTGTTCCAAGTCATACAGTAGCACTAGATGACTACCATTTCGATTAGATACAAACGCTAAAAAACGACCATTCCCACTCAAGGCTGGTTGCTGCTCAGTGTAGCGGCTGTTGAGGGAAGTAGGTCCAATTGGGATGTCGCTGTAGCTACAAGATACAAGTAAACTTGCCAATGTAAAACTAAGACCCCAAGGAATTTGTCTTTGGAGCCAAAAACTAGGTGTAATTTTTTTCACCTGAACTTTTTCCGTCGCCGCTTTCCCCTCCTCCACCTCAGCTTATTTACAAATCATCATCAAAATTTGATGAACTATCTTGATCCTTACCCGAACGTTCTGAGCGGTCTAATGGTTTGTAGTCTACATATTCAGTAGAAATCACCTCATCATCGTCGCGCTCTTTTCTTGGAGTTGATTCAGTGGATGGACGGCGTTTTCTTGGTCTAGGAGTAACATCTTCATCGCGCGTTTCTGGACGCACTGGTCCATTATTCCCACGACGTGAAGGTCGTCTTTCTTCGGTAGTTGAGCTATCCCACTCATCAACTGGTCTGGTGGAAGCACCCCAACTTTCATCTTCAAAACTTTCAGAAGGACGGACAGAACGCCCAGAAGTACGGCGACGGGGTTTGTCAGTTTTGTCGCTTGTTGTCAGCCTTTCGCTACCATTGCGACGTTCTGGACGACGCGGGGGTTCATCTTCGTAGTAATCATCCCGAGATGAACGGTTCTCCCTGCTACCAGAAATTCGACCACGCACGGGGCGCTCATCGTAATCATCATCATAAGGCAATGGTTCTAACTCAGCGTCTACCTGTGCCTTGTACTTCTTGTTATACCTATAGTTGTCGCTGACCTCTCGTTCATCATCCACAATAGGCGTGTTGCGCTTGGCTTGCTGAGTGGCTATACCGCGCAGACGAATACTTTCAACCGCAAAAAATATAGTTGAGCCTGCCAAAAGCAACTGACCAAATTGTAGAATTGGGTCAAGACGCCAACCTTGGAACACGAGAATGAAGCCGCACAGTAAGCCCACAGCGGCAAAAAAGATATCTTGGTCGCGTGAGAGCTCTGGACGCACAGTTCGGAGAAAATAGAGTGCTGCCCCAGCCACAGCCAAGAAAATTCCTAGGATACTGGCTGAGTTTGCCCCAAAATTTACCTGAGCCAGAACACTGGCTGAGTTCAGCCCAAATATTAGCATTGTTGTTTACCCAATATTAGAATCTATGTTAGCGAGTTAGAATTTAAATCTCTACTGTAATCAGACACAATATACTTTAAAGACGCGAAGTTGCCTAACTCCACCTAGACGCCCGTAGGGCAGCTTTTCATGAGAGTTGAGCAACACTTACGCGTCTTTACATTATGACCTAAAGCTAACAAGCCTGTGTGTCGCTTTAGTATAAATATGCTTCTGTGAGGAATTGCTCAGAGTCAGCAACCATCGCAATTCAGTGACACAAACCGAGTTTTAAGAGTAGAGAAGCTGCAAACAGCGCTTCTCTACACAACTCTTATTAACGTTGGATTTTATCTTTCTGGCTGACAAAAATCAATCCTAGTGTTGCGGGGATAACGACAATTGCTGTTCCCCAAACCAGACTCCAAAGAAAATTTGATAAAGAGGGCGTCATAGATTTCAACCTTTTTTTACATAGTTTATTACAATTCTAATGGTCTATTCGACCCTTGAGAAGCCATTTATGGCAGTGGGTAGTTGTTCAGGGTTAGTGCTACTTTGACAACTAACAAATGTACAGACGCGCCATGGCGCTAACAACTAGCAACCAGTATTCCCTATTCTCTTTTGTGTAGCAGGCTTTGGTTACAATTAGAGAAAGGCTTTACAAAGCTTAAATTTTATTCTCTGTCTGCTTTATTCACACAGAAAGTCAAGCTGAAATCATGACTGGTGCTAATCTTGCCGCTTGGATTCTCGGTCCAGTGTTGGGACTGATGACATTTTTGTTTATTTTCCGGATTATTTTAACTTGGTATCCCCAAGTTGATTTGAATCGTTTGCCTTTTAATCTCGTAGCTTGGCCTACTGAACCGTTTCTCGTGCCGTTGCGAAAGATAGTACCACCTATAGGCGGGGTGGACATTACCCCAATCATTTGGGTTGGTATCTTCAGTCTTTTACGGGAAATTCTCCTAGGTCAGCAAGGACTGCTGACCATGCTGTCTCGTGTTTAGTAGAGTTTAGGGATTAGGGATTGGGGATTGGGGTAAGGTGCGAGTATTGCTTAGTTCTCAGTCCCGAATCCCCGATGCTACTGCACTAGAGTTTTCATCTCCTGTACGAAATTAGTGTAAACTTTACCCTGCAAAAACTGCGGGTGTTCCATAATCTTTTGATGAAATCCAATAGTCGTGGGGAGTCCCGTGATGGCACATTCTCGCAGTGCTCGTTTCATGCGGTTAATAGCAGTGGGGCGGTCTGGTCCCCAAACGATTAACTTACCGATGAGTGAGTCGTAGTAAGGCGGAATTTGGTAATCCGTGTAAACATGGGAGTCGATGCGGACTCCAGGACCTCCAGGGGGGAGATAACCACTGATACGTCCAGCGGAGGGTCGAAAGTCATTGTCAGGATCTTCTGCATTAATACGGCATTCAATCGCATGACCTCGCAAAACGACTTCGTCTTGTGTCAGCTTGAGTTTTTCCCCTTGGGCAATCAGGATTTGTTCAGCAACCAAATCTATCCCAGTAATCATTTCTGTCACTGGATGCTCGACTTGAATCCGGGTGTTCATTTCCATAAAGTAGAATTGACCGGATTTATCCAAGAGAAACTCAATGGTACCTGCACCACTGTAGTTGATAAACTGGGCTGCTTTGACGGCAGCTTGTCCCATTTTCTCTCGCAAGTCAGGATCTAAAGCCGGGCTAGGGGCTTCTTCTAGAAGTTTCTGGTTGCGGCGTTGAATAGAACAATCCCGTTCCCCTAAATGGATGACATTGCCATAGTTATCAGCCAAGATTTGAAATTCGATATGGCGGGGACGCTCAATAAATTTTTCCAGATAAACCCCAGAATTACCAAATGCAGCTCCCGCTTCACCTTGGGCTGCTTGGAAGGATTTGACGAACTCGCTTTCAGCACGCACCAAGCGCATACCCCGCCCGCCACCGCCAGCTGTGGCTTTAACCATGACTGGGTAGCCAATTTTTTGGGCGATCGCCAAACCTTCTTGCTCCGATTCTACCAACCCATCACTACCTGGTACGGTGGGAACCCCAGCTTTTTGCATGGTTTCTTTTGCCGTAGATTTATCGCCCATCAGCCGAATGGCTTCCGGAGATGGACCGATAAAAGCAATATGATGGTCAGCACAGATTTCTGCAAACCGAGCATTTTCTGCCAAAAAGCCATAACCAGGATGAATGGCGCTGGCATTACGTGTCAATGCCGCTGCAATAATATTGGGAATATTCAAATAACTTTTACTGCTAGCAGCTTCGCCAATGCAAACAGCTTCATCGGCAAGTTGGACGTGCAGAGCATTACGGTCAACGGTGGAATGTACCGCAACCGTTGCAATCCCCATTTCTTCACAGGCGCGGAGAATGCGAAGCGCGATTTCTCCCCTATTAGCAATTAATATTTTGTCAAACTTCATCTTCTAGCTTTGATATCAGTCCAGTAGATTGACATTTTCTACCGTCAAAATTGAAATTACGCAGAGCCTCATTTCAAATTCTGACCGGATCCCAACACTCTTCCTAAATATAAGGAAGGATTTCGCCGCTTGCCTCTACAGGTATTAACTACACTAGCAGCAGCAATGTTGCTAGTCCGGAGTTAGTTTCCCGACTTTGGCATTTTCATGCATACGGTGCGCTTCACGATAGACCTAATTTCCTTTGCAACCCGATTCGCGGCTGCAAAGGAAATTGGCTATACCCCTTTTTAATATCACGTGTGCAGCTACTACGTTTCTGTCCGTCGAGTATACCCATTTGAAATATTTGTGAATTCCTGCACTTAATTTTTCTGTAACTTGGGTATCAGTTACTATAATTCTTTCTGTTATGCTATATTTTATATTCAGGGAAACCTTGCGGATGTGGCGGAATTGGTATACGCGCACGTTTGAGGGGCGTGTGGCTTTGCCTTGCGAGTTCGAGTCTCGCCATCCGCATTTTTTAGTGATGAGTCCTAAGTACCAAGTGAGCAGTAGGATTTCACAAATTCAGGCAAGCTGACTCACATGAAATTGTGTGTCACTTAGGGCTTAGGACTTAGCACTCAGAACTTTCTTTCGCACTCAGAGCTTCACTTGTGCTTTTATAGAGATAAATGAAGTTTTGTAAAGAACCTTGACTGCGACTTTTACGCCGACAAACAACTTAACATTACCTACGGGATGGCATCGCCTGAGTCCGATTTGGCAAGGCGGGGAAGAAGTCATTCAACAAGGTTTGCCACACACTCAGCTGGCACCGACTTGGCAATTACTCCTCTTAGGTGACGGTTCCCCAACAAGGCACTTACAACTGCTGACAGGCGAGCCTACAGAAGTGGACGTAATTGATATGTCATTGATTGGCTTAGACTTGGATAGTGCGCCTGAACTGATCCAAGCAGTACCAGGACCACGACTGCGGCGACAGGTGTGGTTACGTACCGCCTCTGGGCAACGATTGGCGTATGCCACTTCATGGTGGGAAGCTTCTCACGTAGATGAGTATTTGCAAAACCGTTCATTACCTATTTGGGCAAGTTTAGCTCGTCTGCGTACAGAGCTGTATCGCGACGTTCAAGGGATTTACTACGGCGAATCGAATGCTTTAGAGTCAGGCTTTGATGAGACTGGACCTTTTTGGGGTCGCCACTACTTGTTTTGGCATCATGGACAGCCCTTGACGTTAATTTACGAGGTTTTTTCGCCTTATTTAACAAAATATCTCGGACCCATGCAGCTAAGTCCTACCAATGGTAAGGTTTAATCCCAAATTTCTGAACTCAGAATGTCTGTGACGCTATATTTTCAAGATCGCTTCTGAGTTCTAAATTTTTTCTCGTCAAGAAAAGCTATGTAAACTTGTTTACTACATATGTAGAGATTTTGTATATTTTTTCTATATAAAATATTTTTAAACTTTTACTAAGTAATTTTAGATTTCAAATAAAAATTGATTCTTTACATTTTCAATGCCGTGCTTGAGGAATCAGGGTAAAGCATTGCATAATGTAAAGATTTACCCGATATTGAAAAAAATGTACTTAGGTTGTCTGTGCTATGCTCTATTAGGCAAGTTTTGTCAATTGTAGCTACATTTTAACCATCGTTCTTAAAAAAGCCTACGTAGTAGCAAACTTAGAAAAAATGGTAGCTTAATGACCAAAAGGCGTCTCAGTCTAGGGTAAAGAAAAAATGTAAAAAGCAACTCGCTTAGATCAGGAAACCTTTTGGTTAATGCCAACAAGCAATTATGATGCACGCAAGTATTGAGGTATTGGTTTGAATGGCACTGCCGCTTGTGTCTAATTCGATGAGCAAAAGAAAGAAACCGTCTTTAGTACTGACACTCTCATCCGCTGGGTTATTGATTGGTGCGGGGAGTGCGGCGTACTGGGTGTTAACTCAGGGAAATCTATTTTCTAAAGATTTATTACCAGGCGCAAATATTATTCCCCAAAATGCTCTAGTTGCAGTTTCCCTAACGACCGATCCAGGGCAATGGGAAAAATTACGAGAGTTTGGGACAAAAGAAACTCAAAGCTTACTCGATAAAAATTTAGTGCAGTTGCGCGATCGCTTTTTGACGAATCATGGCTATGACTTCCAGAAAGATATCAGTCCTTGGGTTGGCGATCAAGTCACAATCGCAATTGTTGCCCCAAACGCAAGTAAAACCACATCAAAACCTGTTGCTACCGGTGGAGAAGCGACAACCAACGAGCAATCGATGGTGATGATTCTGCCAGTGAAAAATTTACAAAGAGCCAGCAGCATCTTGGCACAACCTAAAGCAGTTAAAGATGGCAAATGGATTGACCGCACCTATGAAAATATTCCCATCAAAGAAACTCAAGGACAAGTAGGAGAAAATTTCTCAGCAGCCCTACTAGATAAGCGTTTCCTAGTGATCACCGATAATCCCAAAACGACAGAACAAGCGATTGACGCCTACAAAGGTAAAGCATCCCTAGCTACAAGTGCGGGTTTTGCGGAAAATTTCCCAAAAATTGCCAGATACGGACCGTTTGCTCAGTTCTACGTGAACGTGCCTTACTCTGCTAAGATAGCAGGTGCATCTCCAAACCGTCCTTTACCTGCTCAAGTTTTGAGTCAACTTCAGAATAACCAAGGTTTAGCAGGGACAATAACTCTGGAGTCAGAAGGAATCCGGTTGAAGAGCGTTTCTTGGCTCAATCCTAACAGTCAGCGGGTACTCTCCGTGGAAAACAAAGCCGGGAAAATGCAAAACCGCTTGCCCGCAGAGACTTTGATGATGCTGTCTGGCGGGAACTTACAACAGTTGTGGGCAGACTATGTTTTAACTTCCCAAAGAAATCCGTACTCGCCAGTCATGCCAGAACAACTGCGAAATGGTGTGAAATCTCTGACAAATCTCGATTTAGAGCAGGATTTGCTGAACTGGATGGGAGGAGAGTTTTCTGTCTCTGTGATTCCCAATACTCCCAAAGAAGGTTTGCCAGAAAATTTTCGTGCAGCTTTGGTTTTCATGGTACAGGCAAGCAATCGTTCCCGTGGTGAAGCAGCTCTAAAACAGCTCGATGAAGTCATGAGAAATCAATACCAGTTTCAGGTAAAATACACGACAGTTGATGGGAAACCTGTTGTCAACTGGGTCGGACCTTTTGGAACATTAACAGCCACTCATGGTTGGTTGGATGGAGATGTGGCTTTCTTAACGGTTGGAGCGCCTGTGAGTGATAGAGTTATTCCTAGACCGAATAACACTTTAGCTAACTCTGCCTTATTCCAAAATACAGTTCCAAGCGAACCCAATCCCACAAATGGTCAGTTGTTCTTAGATGTGGAAAAAACGGCTAAGTATTTTCCCTTAGTAAGCTTTGTGCCCAATCAACGAGCTTTGTTAGAGGCAACACGCTCAGCAGGAGTGACAGCTGCTGTCAGTGATAGCCGCAGTACTCGCTACGATATTTTTGTATCACTTAAAAAAGCTGGAAAACCAGACCCTTTACCAAGTCCAGCAAAATAAATAATGATGAAAATTTCAGCATTCATGATTCATTAACATTTCTAACCCCTTAAAACAGATAGGATCATAACAATCAGAATCAATACTATATCGAGTGGAGATAAGATTATTTATGAATTTAATTGCACTCCAGAACTGGCTAGACAATGCCTCGTTTGCAGTTCTATTTGTCACAATGCTGGTTTATTGGGGTGGGGCGGCTTTTCCAAATATACCTGCAACTGCTATAGGGACAGCAGGTATGGCGATCGCTAATTTGTGCATAGCGACCCTACTAGGGGCAAGATGGCTAGAAGCTGGATATTTTCCTTTAAGTAATTTGTATGAATCTCTATTTTTCTTAACTTGGGGAATAACGACTATCCATCTGATTGCTGAAAACACGAGTCGTAGCCGCTTGGTAGGAGTCGTGACAGCACCTGTAGCTATGGCGATCACCGCTTTTGCCACCCTCACCCTACCATCAGAAATGCAAGTCGCAGAACCCCTAGTACCTGCGCTGAAATCCAATTGGCTGATGATGCACGTCAGCGTGATGATGTTGAGTTACGCGGCTTTGATGGTGGGTTCGCTGGTGGCGATCGCCTTCCTGATAGTGACTCGCGCTCAAGACATCCAATTACAAGGGAGTTCTGTAGGTACCGGTGGATATCGCAGCAACGGCTATCGCTTGCACAAAGCGGGTGAACTAGTTTCTCAAACACAATCTCAAACACAACCAGTTGCTGATGACAATAACGGAGTCGTTCGTCGTGAAAGCAATAGCAACGGCAAAACTGCTGTTTTGGATTTAGTCACTGTGCCTCAGTCTCAAGCTGTATCAACAGCGGAACCCCTTTCACCTCAGCGTCTGGGCCTTGCCGAAACCCTTGACAATATCAGCTATCGCATTATCGGGTTGGGATTTCCTCTGCTGACTATTGGTATCATTGCTGGTGCTGTTTGGGCTAACGAAGCTTGGGGATCTTACTGGAGTTGGGACCCCAAGGAAACTTGGGCACTAATTACTTGGTTAGTTTTTGCTGCTTATCTTCACGCCCGCATCACTCGCGGTTGGCAAGGGCGTCGTCCCGCAATTTTAGCCGCTAGTGGCTTTGTTGTTGTTTGGATTTGCTATCTGGGAGTTAATTTGTTAGGTAAGGGTTTGCACTCATACGGTTGGTTCTTTTAAGAACCTCACCCCTACCCCCTCTCGACCAGCGGAGAGGGGGTTATTAATAGTAAGGAGCCGTAATTTTTATCTAACTGCAATATAGAAGAAAATGCGTTTTCTCGATAAATTTGATGCCATCCTCCTCGACATGGGAAACACTTTCATGTTCGATTGTGACCGATTTTCTGACTTAGAGGATTTTGGCAAAACATATCGTGAAATAAATGGAACTGTATTCAACAACGCCCAAGTTAAATCAATAATTTCTGAAGTATTGAATCAGATGGGCAAGGATTATGAAAATCCAAAATACTATGAATGCTTCCCAGCGGTTAAAAACTATTTGGTTAAAGTTATTCAAGAGAAGAACTTACCTGATAATGAAATTGATTTATTAGAGGAAGTTTTTGCAATTCACGAAATAGGCATAATTCCAGATAGTTACGTAGAAGCCATTGTACAACTGAGAAAAACTCATAAATTGGGTGTTGTATCAAATATTTGGTGCAAAAGCGAATTCTGCCTCAAGGAATTTCACAGAGTAGGAATTAGTGATTTATTTAAAACTATTATATTTTCTTCTGATTATGGCATTATCAAACCTTCACCTTTAATCTTTCAAAAAGCGATAGAACAGATGGAAGTGTCTGAATCCAAAATTGTATTTGTAGGGGATAATTTGCTGTTTGATATTACAGGAGCAAAGAAAGTAGGTTTATCTGCAATATGGATTAATTCAGATAATAAAAAACTTTCTTCAAATATTCCAACTCCTGATTTAGTAATTAAAGACTTACGAGATTTACTTGAGTAAATGTAAATATTTTTGGGTGTTGGGATACCATCCCTGAAAAATACAGGTGACTTTGGTCTGTATGCCAACTTCGTGTTTATCTGGACGTAAAACTCTTTAAATTTTTGCGACACAACCCTGCTAGACGTGAGTTCGATGTATCCTGATTTGACCAGAAAGAAAAAGGTACAAGCCCCCAACTTATGGTATGGAAAAAGAAAAAACGTATTTCATCGAGTAGGCGCAAGCGTCTACGGCGTCCGCTGACTCAAGCCCCTAAATTTATTTATGGGGTTCTTACTTTTGACTTTTAACTTTTGACTTTTGACTTCCCCGTTCGCGTAGCGTCTCCGAAGGAGAAGGGGCTGACCCCTCTCCAAACCTCTCACGCCAGATGCTTCAACGGGGGGAACCCCAACGCCAGTCACCTGCACTGGCTTTTCCGTCTGAGCGTGCTGGCTCCGCAACGCACTGGCTCCCCTACAAGGGGAGAGGCTTAAAACTCTGATTTTTACGTTGCTCCTCCCTCTCCTACAAGGAGAGGGAGGTTGGGTGGGAGAGGTTCGTCGAACTTACGTTGCTAGGAAAACAATTATAGGGGAAAGAATCCCACCCAAGAAACAGTTTGTGATTATTTTTGAGTATATTGTGACATGAGTTTCACTATCGTTCAACCCAACTGACGCTGACTAAAAAGACTGATATTCAATTTCATCAATTTCAAAGAATCTTCTTGTGACATCTATCGCTTCTAATTCATCAAAACCTTTACAGGTGTATATGACAGCAGACAAAAATTTAGGATTAGACCAAATATAAAGCGAAATTCCCGAATCAATCAGTGGTACGAAAGCATCATATCCTTGATTGTCTTGTTTTCCCAAACTACCAGGGGAAAAAATTATTGGTTCTCCATACATTCTTAAATTCAAAGTGCTTGTAATCTGTTTAAAATATCCTTCAATAACTGTTTCATCTACTTCTTTTTTGAAAAAACCTTCAACCAACAACCTTTGTCTAAAAATATTCGGTGCTAAATCTTTCATAGTGATAGAGATGGGTGGGCATTGCCCACCCTTATTTTATGCGTAGGCGCGTTGTTTTCTGTCTGCTTACGATGGCAACGCCTATCTATTCTCTACTTGCTAAAAGCATCCTTGATACTATCAACAACGCTTTCAACAGCATTCTTTGACCTATCTACTTGCTCCTTAGTCCGAGCTGCATCTTCCTCTGCTCTTTTGTAAATTCGAGCCTCATCTCTGTTTGCTTTGCGCTCAACAGGACTTCCATTGTCATCTGTTGCTTGCTCAACTCGGTCGGCATTTTTATTTGCAGTTCGCTCAACGCGCTCTTTCGTATCTTCGATGAAATCCTTAGATAATTTAGCACCTTTGTTGAGGTTATCTTTAACCTGTGAGCTAACGTCTGCCTCGGCGATTAAGGTTGCAGTAGGAGCAGCCATTGCTGCGGTGTTTGAGAAAAACGCACCTTGCCAAACGAAGGCTACAGCTGACACACAAAACACAGTTGTAGCCAGAAAGCGTCCTACAGTTGAAAGCCGTTTCATCAAATCATTCAATTTCATGGAATAGATCTTCATTTCTATTTAGCATCCTATTTTTACTTGATTTGGCTTTGAAGCTAAATCGTTCCGTAGACAGAGGTTCTCCCGTCTTGGCTCTCCCCGGCGTCAACGCACGGGGATTCAATTCCTAAATTTTCACATCCAAGGTACGCACCAAAAAAGCCCAAATGTCTGCTGTTTCCTCAATTCTCTTAGTTGTGGGTTTACCATCACCATGTCCCGCCTTTGTCTCAATTCTAATCAGCACTGGCACATCACCAGTGTGAGCAGCTTGTAAAGCCGCAGCAAATTTGAAACTATGTGCAGGAACAACGCGATCGTCATGATCGGCTGTGGTAATTAATGTTGCTGGGTAAGCTGTACCTGGTTTCAGGTTGTGCAATGGTGAATAGCCATAAAGTGCTTTGAACTCCTCTTGCTTATCTGGCGAACCATATTCAGAAGTCCAAGCCCAGCCAATAGTAAATTTATGGAAGCGCAACATATCCATCACGCCCACAGATGGTAAAGCAGCACCAAATAAATCCGGACGCTGAGTGATGCAAGCGCCCACCAGTAGTCCCCCGTTGCTTCCACCAGCGATCGCTAACTTAGCAGGTTTTGTATACCCGTTAGCAATTAGCCATTCAGCCGCAGCGATAAAGTCATCAAACACATTCTGCTTTTTCAGCTTCATTCCCGCCTGATGCCATTCTTCTCCATACTCACCACCACCACGTATGTTGGGGATAGCATAAACACCGCCCATTTCCATCCACACCAAATTACTGACGGAAAAGTTGGGGGTTAGAGAGAGATTGAAACCCCCATAACCATATAGTAATGTTGGATTATTGCCATCTAATTTAATTCCCTTTTTGTGGGTAATAAACATCGGCACTTGCGTGCCATCTTTGCTTTTATAAAAAACTTGCTTTGTCTGGTAATTATCAGGCTTAAAATCTACCTTGGCTTGACGGAAAACTTCACTTTTTCCGCTTACCATGTCGTAGCGATAGATAGTTCCTGCCGTAGTGAAGCTGGTAAAATTATAGAAAGTTTCGGTATCATAACGCTTGCCACCAAAGCCTCCAGCAGAACCAATCCCAGGTAATTCTACTTCGCGCACAAATGCGCCGTTCAAGTTAAAAATTTTAATTTGGCTGTAAGCGTCTTTTAGATAATCTGCAACCAATTGATTATTAATTATGCCGACACTTTCCAAAGTTTCCGCAGCTTGAGGAATAATTTCTCGCCACTCCCCCTTCATCCCCCCCTTACTAAGAGAAGAGGGGGTGTTTTTGGTATCAATGGCAATCACTCGTCCTCTGGGTGCATCTAAATCAGTGCGGAAATAGAAGATGCTACCATCATTGTCAATAAAATTGAAATTTGACTCGAATTCCTGAATGAGTTCTACAACTTCCGCTTTTGGATTGGTCAAATCTTTGTAGAAAACCAAATTTCTGGGGTCAGTTCCTTTCCATACTGAAATAATGAGGTAGCGTCCATCTTCTGTTACACCGCCATTAAATCCCCATTCCTTTTGCTCTGGACGATGGTAAATGAGCAAATCTTCTGATTGAGGTGTTCCTAACTTGTGGTAATAAAGCTTTTGGTAATAGTTGACATCTTCTAATTTGGTTTTTTCATTCGGCTCATCGTAACGACTGTAGAAAAATCCTTTGTTATCAGTTGTCCAGGATGCGCCAGAGAATTTAATCCAATTCAGGTGGTCTTTGAGGTCAATACCAGTTTCGACATCCCTGACTTTCCACTCTTGCCAGTCAGAACCAGCGGTAGATAAACCGTATGCTAAAAGCTTACCATCTTCGCTGATGGACAATCCAGAAAGGGCAACAGTACCATCTTTTGAAAGAGTATTTGGGTCAAGTAAAACTTTTGGTTCAGCGTCAAGGGTTTTGAGAGTGTAGAGAACGCTTTGGTTTTGCAGTCCATCGTTTTTAAGGTAAAAGTAGCGGTTACCCTCTTTGAAAGGAATACTGTATTTTTCGTAATCCCATAATTTGGTGAGACGCTGCTTAATCTTTTCTCTTGCAGGAATTTCCTCAAGATAGCCAAAAGTCACTTTATTTTGTGCCTCAACCCAAGCCTTAGTTTCTTCCGAGTCGGGGTTTTCTAACCAACGGTAAGGGTCTGCTACCGCAGTACCGTGGTACTGATCTACTTGATTGCTTTTCTGAGTGGGTGGGTAACTCAGGTGTTTTTTGGCAGGCATAGTGTTTAAAGCTAATTCTTTCTTGACATAGTTCCAAGATAGAACCTTGCCTAGGGGTTTTTGTACATCCAGCTCAATTAAATTGTGAGAGTCATTCGGTGTTTGAATTTTAGCAACAGCAACTGTAGCAGGGAACAACCCACTCCCCAAGATGACCACAACGAATAAACTCACTAAAAATAGCCGTGATAATAAAAGCACTTTAGTCATTAGTAAATTTTACTAGGTTAAGCGATCGCATTCCGCAAAAATAAACCCCCTAACACAAGGTTAAGGGGGCGAAAGGTTTCGTACATTTCTGTAAGCTGTTGAGTACTATGTGCAAGCGAAGTTGACTTATGCACTTGGGGCAAATACGTTTGACCTTTGGACATAAGTGAAGTACCTACATCAATTGCAAGCAGTATGGTGTAGGCTTCTGGTCTTAACCGTATGGGCTTGGCATTGTTCACGCTACAACGACTAACAATTACTCGTACTGTTAACCAATTTCTCCCCTTTGAGCATCCGCCCTGCTGCTTCAAGTAGGGCTTCCTCAAGATAAGGTTTGGTGAAGTAGCCGCTTGCACCTAGTTGAATTGCCATTTGTCTGTGCTTATCTGCACCCCGTGAGGTAAGCATGGCAATGGGCAAATGATTCAGGTTCGCGTCTTTGTGGATGCGAGAGAGCAACTCCAAACCATCGCACCGGGGCATCTCAATGTCGCAAAATACAATATCGCAAGGTAAACCTGCACACAGTTTATCCCAAGCTTCCTGACCATCACGCGCCTGTTCTACGCGATAACCAGCCTTGTGAAATGTGAGCGACAGCAATTCCCGGACTGTAATTGAGTCATCGACAATCAACACTGTCGGGTCAATCTTAACAGCAGTGGTTTCTTGCACAACAGGAGTATCCTGCTGCTCCCAGAAACTAGCCCCCCGCTGTTTAGAAATTTTTCCTTGGAAAATATCAATGATTTCCAGCACATCAGCAATAGGCATAATGCGACCATCTCCCAGGATAGTCGCACCAGCAACACCAATGGGTTTGGGGAATGGTCCTTCAAATTGCTTAATAACGATTTCTTGCTCGTTAAGTACTTGGTCTACCTGTAGGGCAATCAGGACATTTGCCGATCGCACAACGACCACAGAAATCATGTCGTCATCGCGGTGACCACCATAAACACTACTTCGACTGATTTGACGATTGAAAGTTAAAATTTCCTTGAGCGATCGCAATGGCAGCAGTGTATCACGCCAAGGGATGTATTTTTGCCCGTCAGCACCTTGCTGTATTATGTTTACAGGAACATCTAAGGTATCTTCAACACCATCCATTGGGAAACCAATGCGGGCTTTATCAGATACGCAGCACAAAGCTTTGCAAATACTTAGAGTTAGCGGTAGACGAAGGGTGAAGGTCGTTCCCCCACCTACAATCGAATCAATGTTAATTGTTCCTCGGATTTCACTCGTCCTAGCGCGAACGACATCCAAACCAATACCACGACCGGCTAATTCATCTTCTTTTTCTTTGGTACTAAAACCTGGCAAGAACAGCAAATCGTAAACATCTAAAACAGATAAAGTTTTAGCTTGTTCTGGCGTTTTTATGCCCATCTTGATTGCTTTTGCCTTCACCTGTTCTATATCAATACCTGCACCATCATCAGTGACAGAGATGACGGTTTGGTTCCCTTGATGGAAGGCGCGGACAGTAATAGTTCCCACAGGTGGCTTACCTTGCGCTTGTCGCACTTCTGGTGTTTCGATACCGTGGGCAATTGCATTGTTGAGTAAATGCGTCAGCGGGCTTTTGAGATGTTCCAAAATCACTTTGTCTATCAAGGTTTCTCGACCTTCGATAGTAAGTTGTGCTTGTTTGCCACACTTGATAGCGCTCTCGCGTACTCCTCGCTCTAAAGGAGTGGTGACTTCAGCAAAAGACTCCATTCGCGATCGCGTTATGCCTTCTTGTAGCTGGTTAGTAACCTGCCGCAACTGTCGCGCCACTTGCTCGCTGTCTTCGGTGACAAAATTAATGTCACTTGCTGCCTCACGCACCCGTACAATAAGTTCAATCATTTCCAAAGACAGAGTATGGAAAGGAGTAAACCGATCCATTTCCAATTCCGTAAAACCCCTATCTGTATCTTGATTCTTATACCCAGTATTATACCCAGTGTTATTTCTGCTATTTCTACGGTTGGCTAAAAGAGATGCTTCTAATAGCGAGCGATCGTACAATTCCCGCATCCTCGCACCGGCATCACTCAACTGCTGCACCTGATCGAGCAAGTTATCTAGAAACTGTCGCAGACGTTCTTGATCCTGTTCTAGGGTATTACGATTAACTACCAACTCTCCCACCAAATTGCTGAGGTCATCCAGATGCTTGACAGGAACCTTCATCAATTGTTCAAATTTGGCAGGGTGAGAGACGGAGGGATGACGAGGAGGTAATCCCTTGACCATCTCGTTCAATTCTTGAAATCGAAAGTTAATATCTTGTTTGGCTGTATCTGATGTTACACCATCTGACACTACAAACGGTAATTTTGCTTGGGCGGTAACTTCTTCTGGTCTATATACAGCATTTCTACTTAGTACAGCTTCCAGATCTAGTAACTTATCTAACTCTGCAAATTCTTCATTCAAGGAAGTATTCATTTTTTGAGAAAATTCCTCTTCTGAAGAAAGTGCTTCTGTAGTTTCCGTTCTTGCTGTCAAAACGGAACCAGCATCTTTGTCTATTGCTGCCAACAGTTTAGATAAATCATCTTCAAGTTCCTGTTGCTCTTGAAATAAACCCTCTAATTCATCTAATAGATTTTTTTGGTTGATGTCTAGTGTGATCTCCTGAGCTTGCAACTCGCTGGTGGCTATGTTTTGTACTATCTGTTCTGTATGAACTGGCAACTGAGTCGTTTCTGCTGCCAAGAAATCTTCATTTAGATCAATTTTTGAATCTGGTTGTACATTATCAGTGATGTCAAAATCTACTGGCAAGATAGTCTCTGCTTCAATGTCTACAACTGTGAACTGAGGCAAATCAGCATCATCTGTTTGTGGGATAGTCTCTGCTTCAATGTCTACAACTGTTACCTCTGCAAAATCAACATCATCTGTTTGTGAAATAGTCTCTGCTTCAATCTCTACAGTCTCTAAGTGTACCTGTACCTGTGAAGGTTCAGAAGTAAAACTTATGCCTTCAGGTGGTTGTCTAAACAACAAACTATTGAGGAAATCGTGTTGTTCATCTGCAAAAGGATTTTCTGTGCTGTCTAAAAGTGTGACATCGTTTGAGGAAACTGTTGGCGTCTCCTCAAATAAGACGGGTAGAGTATTTTCATTTTCTACCTCCAGAAACTCAAGATTGAGTTCACTCGATGCTTGTGTTAAATCCGCTTGTGCAGTTTCTGGAGATGAAGTTGTAAATTCTGGTGTTAATTCTAGAGCTTCTGGCTGTTGTGAAAAGCCACTCTTTTCTGTGGAAGACACTTCCCTATGGTAAGCTGTACTTTCAGGATCTATACTAGTGTCAATAGAAGATGTCGTTGGATGTCTTGGTGATAGCTCCTCAAACAAATCATCATCAGCTTCCGATGAAAATATCAAATCAAACTGCTGTTGCGACTGAAAATTGAGATCTAAATCTTCTAAATTCAAAGCTGAGGTCGAGATCAAGGGGTGCTCAATATCATCAAAAATTTCCTCCGCAGCAGCCAACAAAATTTCTTCCAATTCCCTTGCTGAATCCTGTTGATCAACAGAATAAAATTCGTCTTTTTGTCTTTCCTCAGCTTCTGGGAGCCAGAAGTTGCTCAAATCTTCTGTCTCAGGCATTGCGGCGAATAAATCCGCAGATGCTGACTTGTTCGCAGACAAGGCTATGCTATTATCAGCCTGTGTCTCGGCAAATAGCTCTTCTAAAGTCAAGTTTTCGTTTTTATCTCGGGTAAGTTCTGATTTTTTGAAATCATCAAAGCTCGTTTTTTGATTATTGGAAAGCTCGATATTAGGGATAGTCTCTGTTTGTATTTGATTGATTTGACCTGTAGATAAAAAACCATTTTCATCCAGCACCAGTTCTAATAAACTTCCCACCTCATCTTGTATTCTTTTACGCCCACTAGTAATCGGTTCTAAATCGCTTTGTGTATTTTTTGTTATATTTTTCGGTGCAACTGTCTTATCGCTACTTAAGTAAGTAGTTTTTTGGCTTGCCAATTCTAAATTGTCTTCATAAAATAAAAAATTTATCTCAGTATCATCAGTGTTACTGTTACTCGAATTTCTGACTAAGTTCTTTTCAGCGTTAATTTCTAAAGTTTCTTCTTTGTCCCACGATTCATATAGGTCAGAACTTTCAGTTTCAAACAAATCAGCCAAGGTATTCAAGTCTGCTGTTCCTACCTCTAGGCTATTGGTGTCTGTACTGCTATCAGTCAGAGGTGCGTTATCATTGCTATTAAGTTGCTCTGATATTTCAGACAAACTAGTAATTCTGTCTTGCGGAGCAATGTCTAAAAGTTCTGTGGAAGGCGCATCACTTCTTGTTTGGGGAATCACTTTATTAATAACCAGACTGTTGAATGTGCTAGAAATACTTGGTGGCAATTCTAATTGTTGTGCTGGAGTATTTGCCAAATTATCCACTAAATCAAGGGGTATTTCTAACAATTCAATTTCTTCTACCCTAACAAGTGCTTGCAGCTGCTGACTTATTGTCATTTCAGCTTCCCTACCAGCACTGACGAATTCCAGAGCGTTTTTAAAATCTGTGATGACGATTTTGGCTAAACTCAGATAAGTGTTTTTGGGATTAGCGATCGCCCTTTCTGCTGTCTGACACAAACGACACCAGTTAAACCAATTGAATTCTTCACCGAGTTCAGCTAAAAAGTGACAGCACTCCTGAAGCTTTTGCCGAGTTTCGGGTGTTGCGGTTTGTTTAAACAGTTGTAACATTTCCCGCAGTGTCCGGATAACCTGAGATTGCAGACTTTGCAAGTTTTGCCAACTCTCGCTTTTTTTTGGCGCGGCTTGTGGTGGCGTTACACTATCAACTTGTGGTATCACCTCACCCCTGCCCCTCTCCTTGCCAACGAGAGGGGTGCCCGGAGGGCGGGGTGAGGTTTTTGAACGCAACTCAGTATTACATTGATGTACAAGAAACTCCAAATGTTCGTGCAACGATTTGAAAACTGGTTCTATCTCTGACATTAAGGTATTCGCAGTTTCTTCAGTCAGTCCAAAAGGTTGCTGCAAATGCTCTAACAGCGCTTTCAAGGTATCACATACACCAAGAAACAAGGATTCTAACTTTTGGTCAACCTTAACCGGATGATTTTTCAGAACTTTGAAACAGTCCTCCAAACGGTGCGCCGTGTGCTGAATGCTACTCAGACCAAGCATCGCCGCTCCTCCCTTAATAGAGTGAGCCGCCCGGAAAACTTCGTTAATCATTTCCGGGTCGTCTAAGGTACTCTGGAGATTCAGCAACCCCTGCTCTATCGTATTCAGGTGGTCTTTTGCTTCCTCAAAGAAGTAACCCAAAATGCGTTGTTGTTCTGGTGACATAGTTTTTAGTCAAGAGTCATTAGTCATTAGTCATTAGTCATTAGTCATTAGTCATTAGCAAATAACAAATGACTAAATTACTTAGTATTTTCAGCGGTTTCGACTCGGAAGCGTTCAACGGAGGTGATGAGATCGCCAGATACACTCACCAAATTTTGTAAAGCACCGGAAACTCGTTGTGCTTCAAGAGAAGTGTTTTGCGCTGTTAATTCTACAGATTGCATAACAATCGTGACAGTGCGGGAAGTTTTGGTTTGTTCGACTGTGTCCGAGGTAATGCCACGGACTAAAATATCAATGCGCTTGGCGACTTGAATGATGTTTTCTAGCGATCGCTTGGCTTGTTCTGCCAATTTTGTACCTTTAATAACTTGTTGTGTACCTTCCTCCATCGCCGTCATCACAGAGCCTGTATCGCTCTGAATTTGCATCACTATTTGTTCTATTTCTTTCAATGACTTAGCTGATTTATCTGCTAACTGGCGCACTTCATCCGCCACAATTGCAAAGCCCCGTCCGGCAACTCCTGCGCGTGCCGCCTCAATGCTAGCATTGAGTGCTAACAAATTCGTCCTGGAAGCAATCTGAGAAACCAGCGCCACAATCTTGGAAATTTCTTGGGAAGACTCCGCCAGTCGCTTGACTTTGCGGGTTGTTTGAGCGACGGTTTGCCGAATTTCTAAAATCCCTGCCACTGTGTTTTCCACTGCTTCTCCACCTTGAACGGCAATGTCGCTAGCCTCACGGGTAACAGCTTCTGCTTCCCGCGCTGCTTCTGCTACGCGTTGGATCGAGTCAGTCATAATCTGTACAGAATTTAGCGTCACCCCCAATTCTTCTGCTTGGCGCAGAGCATCGCTTGATAATGCCCTTGCAAAGATTTCAGAATTCGTTGCCCCTCTGGTGACTTCCTGCGCTGCTACTTTCACTTGTTGCACAAGATCGCGGAGGTTTTGGATTGTTAGGTTAAAAGCATCAGCGATCGCTCCGAGTACATCGGCACTCACCTCAGCTTGCACCGTCAAATCTCCCCGAGCGGCTCCTTCCACATCATCTAACAAGCGAATCACTTGGCGTTGCAGGTTTACTCTCGCTGACTCCAGTTCTTGAGCCTTACGTGTCGCTTCATTTGTAGTCGTAAATATAACATGACTCATTTCATTAAAGCTAGCAGCGAGCTGCCCGAATTCGTCTTGTGAAGATACCGTGGCTTGGACATTGAAATTTCCTTGGCGCACAGCATCAAATTGAGCTTGCAGATCTCGTGCAGTGCGGCGAATTTGCCTGTGGGCTAAATTCCCCATAATACCTGTGGTAGCAAAAGAAGTGATTCCTGCTGTTAAGGCGATCGCCCAACCTGTGTTTTGCATAGACTCCCGTTGTTCCGGTGGCGACAAGTTAGCAGCAACAAAGCTGACTCCAGCGACAACCACTGCTGAGACAACACCTACAGTACCAGCGACAATCCATTGCTTGGTTTGTAGAGAGGCATTTTCCAATGGAGCAAGAAAACCTTGCTTGATGGATTGGGGTTTTATCTTCGAGGCATCAGCTTGGGTAAAGACTGTTTCTCCTTGTTGAGAAGTCGTGAGCGTGAATAGTTCCGAGTGACGATGGGGAAGCTCTCCCTCTGCGCCAATGCCCTTTACGGTGGGGAGAGTGGCGTCATCATCTTTAGGGTTGTTTTTTGAAGTGAAATCGCCATTCTCCCCACTAGGTACAGTCTCCACTGTACTGAGTAACTTACCGTTGTTTTCCACTGATGCGTTCAGCATCAGTGAATCTTGAAAGCGAGAATCTGCTGTAAGGTCAAACCCTGGTATATTCCCCAAGTCGTCAAATTCATCAAAGTCCTCTAAAAACTCTATATTATTCCCCGGAGAGTTATTTTCGCTCAATGTGCTACTTTTGTTTTCCAAGCTACTGTTTGTTTGTAAATCAAGTGCAAATGCTGGGCTAGTATTTTGCTGTTTAATCTCCGAATTTGTGTTAGCAGAATTTGTATTATTTTCTTCCTTTTGAAGATTCTGTTGTGAAATATGTTCCAGCCAAAAATTCGGCAACTCTAATTCTGCTTGCGTTTTTCCATGACTTGCATGACTGAGTTTTGATGCCTCTTCTTGATTAACAGCAAAAGGGTTGTCGCTAAAATTTTCTTTGGAATGAGACGTACCAGATACAGTTCTATCGTTTCTTGGTAGCTCAAATGCACTGCTAACAGGTACTTCTACTTCGTCAGCGTCTTGATGCTTATCCAAGGAGTTTAAATCAAAGCTGTTACTATTAAAATCTTGATAATGCGCCAAATCTTCTAATTCTTGTTGCTGAGCTTGAGGTTCAAAAGAGTCCGAAAAATTCTTGTTTTCATCATCGTCCTTCTCAACCACGACCGCGTCTACTTCACCTTGGTATTTTTTTATCTTGTCAATACCATTTTGGGCAAGGCTGATGAGTTCTTGGTCATCGGTGAACTCCAACACCTTTTGGTATTCTGCTTTTGCCACCTCATACTGCTGCAAAATGTAGTAGACGTGACCCCGGAGCAAACGGATGTTAGGGTCATCAGGTAAATCTTGCACCACTTGGTCGATAAGAGTGGCTGCTTGTTCGTAGTTTCCTTGTACGTAGGCTTTATAAGCTTGCTGATATATCTGCTCGCAATCTTTTATACTCGCTGCCATTTCCTGCCTCCATTTCATACCAATTTGAAAAAAGAATGCGACAGATACACACTCCCAAACCCTGGTTATCTTAGGCTTTCTTAATGCCGTACCTTATGAATTTTGAATTTTGTAGACGCCTCCTGGGCGGTGAGACAGCGCTGCAGGAGGGTTTCCCGACCTAGGCGACTGCGAACCCGAAGGGCTTCCCGCAGGGTATTTTGAATTGGTATCATCCTGCCCACCGTGTACTTCGTAAAATTGCCGTTTGATCAAGCAGCCGCAGACACTGATTTTTTTTTGCCTCTAGTATCCACTCTCCCCGTAAAAACGGAGCCATTGTGTCTGGGACACGAGTAGGTGCGACCAAATGTTTTACGTCAAGCCAATCCATACCACCAATTGCTTCAACTGCCAAGCCGACTATTGTGTCTTGCTCTTCTATCGCAATCACAGGAATCTCAGCTCGATTCGTGTTCAAGGCAGTTGGTTCTCCCAAAAATTGACCCAAATCAGCCACCCAAATGACTCGACCTCGTAGATTTAGAGTACCCAAAAGCAAAGCAGAAGCGTTAGGAATCGGTGTAATTCTATCAGGGCTGAGTTCGATAACCTCCCGAATACCTGTGGCTAGTAGTGCAAACTCCTGATTTGAGGGAATATAAAACCTTAAAAATAACTCTGTTTCTGGACTTTCTACTTGTAATTCAGGACGCGAGTGGTCTTGTCCGCTTCCTTCTAAAAAGTCCGGTTTATTGACCATGTTGTGTTCATCCTTATCCTCGCAGCAGTTGTTTGACTGTTTCCACCAATTCAGTTGGTTGGAAGGGCTTGGCTATATAGGCATCTGCTCCTTGCTTCATACCCCAGTAGCGATCAAATTCTTCCCCTTTGGAAGAACACATCACCACCGGAAGATTTTGGGTTGTTGGATCAGACTTTAAGCGACGGCAAACTTCGTAGCCGTTCATCCGAGGCATGACGATATCCAAAACCACTAAATCGGGACAAGCAGTTTGAATTGCCTCCAATGCTTCTACTCCATCACTGGCATGGGTGACTGTTAAACCACTCGCTTTCAGAAGGTATGTAAGCATCTCCCTTTGTGCAATACTGTCTTCCACAATCAGAACTGTACTCATAAAACGCCTATGTACCTCCTGATGTAGACGTTCCTAATTGGAAACATTTCCTGATTTCCCCACAAGTATTTACTGTATAAAATAATTCTATTCTTCACTCATTTATTAAATAATAAGCTTATACTAAGGCTTGATATTTTTTTACTACCAGTCTAAGGGTGGTCAGTTGCTGGGTCAGTGCCGAACTTATAGCCGTAAGAACCCGGAGTAAGGTACACAAAGAAATAATGAACCACAGATGGACAATAAATAAAAGTTTTTCCTCTGTCTTCCCCCCTCTTGTAGGGGGGAATGAGGGGGGTGGACACGAGATTTATAATTACTTCATTCAATTGAATTGCGCTATAGATCGAATTTAGCATTTAGGTAATATACTTTGGTAATGTTAGTAATACTACGGAAGCCAGTATCACTACTATCAGTACAAAATAGAAATAAGTGACAAGTTAGTTTCATAGATATTAAAACGTGACATATAGCAGTCCTAAATCATTTGTGAGATTTTATGATTGTTTTTCTTGGCGTCCTTGGCTCAAGAGCGGTTTTTTCATTCTCACGACTCCTGCACGGATTTGTATATCACGTCTATAAAAATATTGTCTGTAGTGTCTGTTCATTAATCTCACACTGAAGATAAATGAGACAACATAGTGCAACTATTTTTTAACACTGAACAGCTACCTACGCAGTTATCAGTTAAATACGAGTGGTCGCGCGTCCCCCAGCAAGAGTGTGGAAGGCGTTGGTGGCGGTGAGCGCATCCCCACCATACGCTTGATAACTGATAACTGATAACTGATAACTGTTTTAAGGTATAGCTTAAAACACGAGCATTAAGTACACAAAAGGAATAATGGTGTGCTGTATTTAGCAGAAGTACAAAAGCAGAAAGGCGGCTTACTTGGTGGTGGCAAAACCCAACTAAAACTACTGGCTTGTCAGCGAACTGACCAGAGTTGGAGTACAGTTTCGGAAGAAGTGATTGCTGCTGAGGAAGCTGGCAAATTAAGTGATGGAGTCCTCGTATTGGTTGAAATGAATCCGAATCGTCATGTGCAACGGATTCAGGAGGCAGGGCGTCCTTTAGTTAATATTTTGCAGAATTTTTCTCGTCTCTTGGAAAAATTTAAGGTCAAAGAAGAAGAAATTGACCAGTGGAAGCAGTCTTTGACGTTTCAAGCACAAGAGTTGAATCGCCGTGAAATAGATATGGAAGCTCGCTTGGAAGAACTGCAACAAATGGAGGCGCAACAACAAGAATTAGAGACTTCGCGCGAGGAAATTGAAAAGTTGCAAACAGAAAGCTTGAGCAACCGTCAAGAACTAGAAGGAGCATGGGATCACTTGCGGGGTGAGCAGCGTCGTTTCGAGGAGTACAAAGCACAGTACCAGCACTCTGCTGTGTTGGATGAAGAACAAAGTCGAGCGCTCAACGAGTTACTTGCTCAGCTGCTAAAGAGCGTTGCTCCTACAGAAACAGTACGCGAACACCTGAATTTTGCCTTTGAAATGCTCGAAAGCCAGCAGGCAATTTTAAACCCACACTGGCAACAACTGCAACAGCAGAAAACTGCAGTTAACCAACAGCAGGAAGAAGTTGAGCGCCAGTCGCAAGAATTATCTGAACGCCAAAGAGAATGGCAGCAAGCTCAAAATTCTCTTGAGCAACAAATAGCTGAATTGAAGGTGAATACAGCTACTGTTGAACGCAAGCAAGAGTATGCGCGAGCCCTAAAAGAGCAACTGCGACACCAAGAAGAGTTACACCAGAAGATCCACTTGTTTGCTGCAACAATTGTTGATGTGATTCCCACTCGTAAAGTTGATGTGGCAGCTTTGGAAAAAATCCCTCTAGAACAACTGCAAGATATGGTGCCAGACTTGCAGCAGAAGTTGAACATTGACTCTAGGTTTGTCCATGAGCAGGAACAAGAACTGAAAGAAAAACAAAAAAATATAGAACAACTCCAACAGAAAATCAACCAAGCATCCCAACCAGAACGCGGTTTCTTAGAAGTCGAACTGGCTGATGAAAAAGACCTCTACCAAATGCTTAATGAAACTTTGGTAGGACAACGCCGTAATTTGCTTGAGCGGCAGTATATTTTCAAGCAACATCAAACACTACTGCTGCGGCGACAAGGAAAAACTCTTGTGAATGAACAAGAGGAGACAAATATTGATTTAAAATCAATTCTTCTAGAAATTGAAATACAGCGACAACAACAGTCACAGGAGTTGGAAAACCTAGAGCGTGAAATTGAACAAATGCGTGCCAATATTGAGCAAATGCACGAGGTCATTGCCCAACAAAGGCAACAGCAGGAAACTCAACGCGATTTACTGCAAACTATGGAGCAAAACTTGTTTCTTTTGCAAACAGTAACCGCAGAATCGCGAGGACGATTGAATTTATATTATGAAGCGCTACAACCTCTTCAGGATTGTGTCGATGGAATGCGGCAAAAGCTACAAGGAATTGCTGAATCGTTAGCCTCAGTGCAGGAAACAGGCGAGTATCAACTCCAAGCTGTTGCCCAAATACGTCAGACACTCCTAAGTTTGATATAGCAATCCTAAATCATTTGTTAACAACAAGATTCCCGACTTCTTTAAGAAGCCGGGAATCTGAGTATGTTTAAAATCATTACATAGCCGTAACACATCCTACTTAATATTTACTTTATAAATCAATACGGTTCAGTTAAGGTTGATGTGTAAAAAATCAGGTGTGTAGAGACGCTTCAAACAGCGCGTCTCTACATTATGTTCTTGATAAGGATTCTGGTCTTATCTGAACGGTATTACTTTATAAATGACCTCTAAGAAGTCTATTCTTCCTTCTTCAAATTTACGTAGATCCAGTCACCTTCAACGCGGGCGATCGCACCACCAGGAAATGGATCAGTCTGCGAACGGTTTGGTGCTGTAATTAATGCTGTCAGTTTTTCAATTTGCTCGAAACTAGAAGCGTGAAGTATTTCTTGTAATACCTGACGCATGACGCGACGTTGTAGCGCCAGTGGTGCTTTGCGCAATACGCGACGGTTTAGCTTTATCAAATGTGGAGTCTCAAGAATTCCTCCCTCATCCCTCCATTTTCCACCCATCGCCTCTTGGCGCAACTGATAAGCTGCTTGTTCTAAATATTCCACTTCTGCTTGCAGAATTTCCGCAGTTTGGGCAAGGGTTGATTCAACTTGAGGGTTGAAATTTTCTTGCAAATATGGTATAATCTCTCCACGAATCCGGTTACGAGCGAATTTCAAATCTTGATTTGTCGAATCTTCCCAAACAGGTAGTTGAAAGTCTTGGCAAAATTCCCCTGTTTGTGTACGAGTCATTTCTAACAAGGGACGTATAAGCACGATGTCGTCGTTTAGCAGACGTTGCCACGTTAATGCTTGCAAGCCATCAGCACCCGTGCCGCGAATTAAGTTGTAAAGCAAGGTTTCAGCGCGATCGCTCGCTGTGTGACCTGTAACAATGCAACTAAATTGGTTTTCGCGGGCGATCGCACTCAAAGCTTGATACCGCCAGTCGCGTGCAGCAGCTTCGCTTTTTAAAGGTTCGTTCGCTGTTTGTAAATAAAACGAAACACCCCAATTTTGCGCCAACTTTTTTACATGACTAGCATTTGCCTGGGAGTCAGGACGCCAGCGATGGTCGCAATGGGCAACACCTAGATGCCATCCCCATTTTGGTTGCAAATCTAACAGTAATTTGACCAGACACAGAGAATCTTGTCCGCCAGAGACGGCGACTAAGAGCCGTTGGTTACGCTCAAAGAGGTGGCGTGAGCGGATAGTGCGGTGTATTTTTGCATGGAGAGGAGTCCAAGGAGTGCGATCGCTCATTCAGCAATTTAAAGTTTAGAACACGAACGAAAAAATATAGCGCAACTTAATTGAATGAAGTAATTATTTATCTGTGTTCATCTGTGGCTCATTATTTCTTTGGTGTATCTTAGCCAATTGCAAACCGCTATAGGTAATCTTGCACTCCTGATGGGAGTCATTCAGTCATGAGAGTGACAAAGAATTGTCACTAAGACGTAACATTGGCTTGTTAGACTGACTTTAAGTAAATATTAAATTTCGTCTTATCACCACACCTGATGCTCTCTTGTTTGGTAAATCGCAAGAGAGCATTTTTGTAGCATATATTTATTGACACCGTTTTTTTATTATTGTGTAACCTACCATGCCTTTTTTCTCCAAGCTGCGTCCATTGATTGTGGCGGGCTTTTTCCTCAGCTTAGTTTTAAGTGGAGTGCTGTCAGTAAGCAATTTCAGCAATGCTGCAACACCAGGTGCAGTCACACCTGTATCCGGTCTGTCCCTGACTCAGGGGGTACGTAAAACTGTATTGGAAAATGGCTTAACAGTGCTAACCAAGGAAGTTCATACCGCACCCGTGGTGAGTGTACAGGTATGGTATCGAGTTGGTTCGCGCAACGAGAAAGCGGGGGAGAATGGTATCTCCCACCAGCTAGAGCATTTGATGTTCAAGGGAACCACTGACCGTCCGGTGCAGTTTGGTCGGCTATTTAGTGCATTGGGCAGTCAGTTCAATGCTTTTACTAGCTATGACGAAACAGCTTATTTTGGCACTGTGCAGCGCGACAAATTGCAAGCACTGCTCACCCTAGAAGCCGATCGCATGGAAGGCGCTTTAGTAGCAGCAGAACAACTGACAAGTGAGAAGCGCGTAGTTATCTCAGAGTTACAGGGATACGAAAATTCTCCAGGATATCGCCTTAGCCGGGCAGTTATGCGATCAGCTTTCCCGAACCGAGCTTATGGCTTACCTGTGGGAGGCACAAAAGCCGATGTAGAGAAATTCACAGTCCAGCAGGTACGGGACTATTACAAGACCTACTACAGCCCTAACAATGCCACCCTGGTGATTACAGGAGATTTTGCGACTGAACCCGTACTGAAAAATGTTCAGCAAACTTTCGGGAAGGTGGCGAAACGGGCATCGAGAGCAGGGGGAGAAATCAATTCAAAATTCAAAATTCAAAATTCAAGCATTAGAGTCTCCTCCTCATCCTCCTCATCTCCCTCATCCCCCTCATCCCCCTCATCCTCCTCATCTTCCTCATCCCCCTCATCGGGTAAAAAATCACCTATTGTCCTGAAAGAGCCAGGAAGCGCCGCACTCTTGCAAGCTGTTTATCCTCTACCAGATCTTAATCATCCAGACGTACCTGCAATTGATGTTATGGATGCCATTCTCACGGGCGGGCGTAGCTCGCAGCTTTACCAAGCTTTGGTAGAATCTGGCTTGGCTAGCTCAGTGAGTGCAAGTCCTGCAGAACTCATCGAACCTGGTTGGTACGAAATTAATGCGACAGCTGCTCCAGGTCAACAGCTCTCAAAAATTGCCTCTGTGCTGCAACAGTCTTTGGCTCAATTGCAACAGCAACAAGTCACCGAAGCAGAATTGAATCGAGCAAAGACGCAACTGCAAGCTTCCTTTGTACTCAGTAACCAGGACATCACCTCTCAAGCAACGCAGCTGGGGTATAACCAAACTGTGGCTGGGGATTATCGCTATGTTGAGCGGTATCTAAAGGCGATCGCCAAAGTTTCAGCAGCAGATGTGCAACGAGTGGCGAAAACATACCTCAATCCTGCTAAGCAAACTATCGGCTTCTTTGAACCGACTCAACCAGATGGTAAGCCTGGAACTTCCAGTGCTGGTTCTGGTCGCACCGTAGAAAACTTTAGCCCTGGTAAGCCTGTAGATCCGGCAGAACTTGCCAAATACCTTCCCCCTGCAACATCAGCCACTGCTTCGACGACTCAACCCCTACCAGAGCAATTCACGCTCAAAAATGGATTGCAAGTTTTCCTTCTGGCTGACCACAGCGTCCCCACCGTTAACCTAAGCGGACAAATAGACGCAGGTAGCGAATTTGACACTAATCCTAAAGCAGGATTATCAAGTCTTGTTGCTACCAATTTAATGAATGGGACTCAGACAAAAAACGCTCTAACTTTAGCAAAAACGTTGGAGGACCGGGGAGTCAACTTGGGATTCAATGCTAGTCGCGAAGGAGTTAGTATTGGTGGCAATGGGCTGTCTGCTAATTTGCCGATATTAATTCAAACCCTAGCAGATGTGATGCAAAATGCTACCTTCCCTGACAACCAGCTAGAACTCAGCCGTCAGCGGGCGTTGATCAGTCTGAAAGTACAGCTCGATGACCCTCGGGGACTGGGACGACGGGTATTTCAGCAGGCAATTTACCCCGAAAACCATCCGTTTCATAGCTTCCCCACAGAAGAAAGCTTAAAAAGCGTGACTCGTGATGATGTGCTTCGCTTTTACCAAGAACACTACCGACCAGATACAACGACGATCGCCCTGGTTGGTGACTTTGACCCAAATCAAGTCAAAGCGCTATTCAATCAAGCTTTCGACAAATGGCAAGCTCAAGGTAAGCCCCCAACTCTCAACTTACCTCAGGTGTCTTTACCGCAAACGATGAAACGCTTAAGTGCAGCCATTCCCGGTAAAGCGGAGGCTGTGACCTATATTGGTTACAATGGTATCTCGCGGAAAGACCCTCGTTTCTACGCTGCAGAGGTACTGAATCAAATTTTGGGCGGCGATACTTTGTCTAGCCGTTTGGGTACTGAGGTGCGCGATCGCCAAGGTCTAACCTACGGTATCTACAGTGCCTTTGCTGCAGGTATCAATCCCGGTCCATTCTTGATTCAAATGCAGACTGCACCAAGTGATGCTCAGAAGGCTATTACCAGCGCTTTAGCTTTACTCAAGCAGTTGCGAGAGCAAGGAATCACCGAGGCGGAATTGAACACGGCGAAACGCTCAATAACTAATAGTTACCCTGTGGAATTAGCTAATCCTAGTAATGTGGCAAGCATAGTTTTGGAAAATGCCGTCTACGGTCTTTCTCAAGCGGAGATTCGAGAATTTCCCACGCGCATTCAAGCTGTGACTTTGCCTCAAGTGCAGCAAGCAATTCAGGAGTTAATTCATCCAGATAAATTAGTCATTACCACTGCTGGTTCAGGAGCATGAAGAGAAACTCAGAAAAGAGCAAGAAATATCGCACTCCTAAATGATGTGTGAGTAAGTGGTAGGTGGAATTCTTCTTTTGGTATACCATCTACCACTTCTATGTTGATAGTTTTGTATAAGCTTTTTTAACCCAGTATCCTCTGGGTGGCTTTTCAATGCCATAAGTCTTACACCATTTTTCGACAGCCTTGTCAGATACTCCAAACTCTTTAGCTATTTGTGCTGTTGGTCTTTCCCACACAAGTTTTTGTAATTCTTCTTTAGTAGGTCTTTCGACTATTCTTGTGTGAATTCTAGAATCTAAGTTCACCTTCCTAGTGGTTAAATCAACTCCAAACTCTTTGTAAGTTCGCTTAATCGCTTCTTCTGTAAAGTTTGTAAAATCTTCCCACCAGTAAAAAGGTGTAGCTGAGTTGGGTATTTTGGTAGTTATATAGCAACCACTAAACTTAATTGATGGATAGACCACTTTATCAATATCAGGCAGGTAGACAGCATAAAAGTCAAAGTCGTCTGCTTCGTACTTTTTCTGATGAGTACCGTTTTTGTCTACCCAAATAGTCCTATTTATGACTCTGTTGTCTCCTGCGTATTTAGCTTGTATTCTGTAATATTTTTTCTCTTTATACGCAATACAATCAAAGGGTAAATGTTCACAAACGACTGGTGTGAAAATCAAGTATCCTTTCATTGTTAGGTCTGCTATTGCTTTTGTAGCAGCAACATCGCCTTTGTTTTTCGTGTGATGTAACAAAACGAACCCTCACGAGAATGTCATCATCATATAGGATGACGCAGCTTGAGAGTTCGTCTTTAGTGAAAACGGGCGCGGCAGGACTCGAACCTGCGGCACTCTGCTTAGAAGGCAGATGCTCTATCCACCTGAGCTACGCGCCCAAACAAAGATCCTGGCTCACTTTGCAGCTAGCTATCATATTATATCTGTGAACATGAGCAAAACGCAATTCAAAATTATTGCAGATTTCATATTGGTAAAGCTAAGATCCAAGTCGTTCCAAGAGGAGCGTAAATGTACACCGAAAAGAAAGAAAATGGGGTATAGGTTAGTTATACTGTTTTGTCAATGGGTTTGCTAAGGCAAACGCAAAGAAAGCGGACGCTAAGCGCAAGCGCGAGCAACCTGCGTAGCTACTTTGAATATTTTCCGTGTAAAGAATGGCTAGGTGAGGAGTTATTGCCAGTGTCATGTTGATTGTGAAACGGCAAAATATTGAAATATCTACCATGTAGCACGCACGCACTGGCTCAGCAGGTACCAACATTCCATATATCAAGCGTATTTTGGCAATACCAACTTTTCCTGTCAAGTGGTTACCTGTCAAGTGGTTCATAACTTACAAAATATGCCTTTATGAGAACGAACGCTTTTTATCAGTTGGCTAAATCAATCTCCGTTAAGTAAACTGTGGCATTAGCGCTCTAGTAGTATTTCATCATGTTGGATGATCTATTGCGTTTATATTAATTTGACTTGTTACCTTTGAGTACGGCTGTTTCTTAAACAGTCAATGAGTCAAAAAACTGCTAGAGTGCATTTATACAGTAAAGTTCTATGAGTAGCGTTTACAACAGGTCACACCGTCCCAAATTTATGTTTTCCACTCAGAGTATTGTCTTAGCTAACCTAGGCTGGAGTCCCCTAGTACTATTGTACTTTTTTTTATTGAGTGCTAGGATTCCAGGCTCAGATAGCATAGAAAGGCGTGGTGATTGCTACGTTACTGGTACATATATTTTTGAAACCATAGCTGATCTGAGTGCCAATGTCTTATGCTTGAGAAATTGGTGCAGTAGACAAATTGTTAGTGTTCGGGATGTTTGGCTAGCAATCGACATCGGTATGCTTTGTTATTTCATTCGAGGGATATTTTTCGGTTATACGAAAATAGTCTTGAAAGAAGAACTTATCGTTTCCCTTGGCGATGTGTTTTTTGTGATAACTTATTTGTTGCTGGGGATGGGCATGATTTTGGCAGTGGCTTCTAGGGAACAAAATCTAGAAAGATGGCAGTGGCTCATTGTGTTGGCAATAGGAGCTTTTGGTAGTGCGTTGGCATGGTTATCTCATCAACCACAAGCAACAGTTCAGGATCAGACGCCAACCAGGGTAGAAAGTATTGCTCCAATTTTGAATTGCTTTTCTATCGTCAGTGATGTGCTGCTGTTTATGATCGCTACAACCCTATTGTTAGCCTTTTGGGATGGAACAGTGCCTATGTCTTGGCGAATGATTGCAGCAACAGCATTTTCGCTTAAGATTGCAGATATGTGGTTTAAATACGCCACAAATTGGATTCCCAACTATCAAACTGGGGAGATATTAGAGGAATTTTGGGTATGGAGTTGAGTTTTATTTGGCATGGGCGCTGTCCTGGAATACGACGCATCATTAAAACCGTTCACGACGTGCCAGTGGAAAAAAACGAGCTTAGAAATTTGTGGTGTCTACCGTGAGAAAACTAACAGAATCAGATAAACACGAAATCCTGAAATTATATCGCGAAACTGCCGAAACGACCTCAACTTTGGCAGAGCGCTATGACGTGAGTAACTCGACGATTAGCCGCTTACTCAAAAGCACTTTGCCAGAAGATGAGTATGAATACCTCGTCTCTTTAAAGCGTGCCGCAAGAACTCCTGAAGGAAGGGCACAGGTGGACTATGACAACCTGCCTGTGTTTAGCACTGCTGAGCCACAGGAAGAGCAGACACAACAACCAGCATCTCCTATTCCTGAACCGAGTGTAGTTGAGGTTCAGCCGCCGCAGGAGGAGCCAGTCGTGGCACAGGAGCCGCAGCCTATAGAAGTTGATGAACCAATTCCTGCTATCAGGCGAGTGAAGCGGCGCACCTCCGCGCCAACAACAAAACCAATACCAAGACGAATTGAGCGAGTTGAGCAACCAGTTGCTGAGCAATTGGAACTTTTAGAACAAAAACCGCCAGAGAAACCTCCAGAGAAACCTCCAGAAATCACAAGCATTCCTAGTCCCCTTTTAGAAGATAGACGTCCAGAAGCCAACGTCATCGCAGAAATGTTTGGCGAAGACTTATTGGATGAGTCAGATGATTTAGAGGATTTGGAAGAAGATGATTTAGACGATGACGAAGAGGAATACTCAGACGAAGAGGACTTTGAACCAGCCCGACCTTTTGTCACAAGACCAAGATCGGGAGAGTCATTAGTTCGAGTTTTGCCACTGTCAGCAGCCAGTTTGCCCAAAACTTGCTATTTGGTAATAGACCGCTCGTCGGAATTAATTACTCGTCCACTGCGGGACTTTGGCGACTTGGGGCAAATTCCTAACTTAGAAACCCAGCAAAGAACGCTCCCAGTATTTGATAACCACCGAGTGGCAAAGCGCTTCTCAACCAAGCGCGATCGCGTGATTAAAATTCCCGATAGTAAAATGCTGCACAAGGCTCGTTATCATCTACAGGCAAAGGGAATCACTCGACTGTTGATTGATGGTCAGGTTTACTCTTTGTCGTCTAGTGTTTAATTGTGAGGAGCGAAAAAGTTTTGGTCATGGCTGAATCAACAGACTACGGCGTAGTGTTTGTAACAGCTTCTTCAGAGCAGGAGGCACAAGCTATCGCAAATGCTCTAGTAGAGGCTAAACTTGCTGCGTGTGTTAGTCTGTTGCCAATCCATTCCATTTATACTTGGCAAGGACAAATACACAAGGAGCAGGAATGGCAATTGCTGATTAAAACAGACTTGAGCAAATTTCCTATTTTGTCAGCAAAAATTTGTGAACTGCACTCGTATCAAGTACCGGAAATTATTGCTCTACCTATTGTTGCTGGTTCTGAACCCTATCTAAAATGGATTTCAGAGCAAGTGATACCGAGTGCTGAGTTCTAAGAAAGTCCTGATCCCTGAGCCAAAATTTTTCTATGATTTTATAAAAACGTTACGCAGTCAGGTTCAACTCAGCCTAATTCTAAGAGGCTGAGTTTACAGTTTCTTGCTGTTCCACCTGTAAGTTCTGCCCTAATTTTGGCTCAGTCCCTGCAAGTATACGCCCAATATTGCTACTGTGTCGCCAAATCACATACAAGCCTGCAAGAACACCAAACAAAATGTAAGGTAACGGTTGATGCAGGAGTACCATGAAAATAGAAACGGCAACAGCACCAGCTATCGAACTCAAAGAGACAATCCGCGATATTGCCAGCATAACGGCAAAGACGCCAAAGGTAGCCAAACCTACTTGCCAATTCATCGCCAACAAAATACCCAAACCGGTCGCCACAGATTTCCCACCAGTGAAGCCTAAAAAAATTGACTTACTGTGCCCAAGTATGGCAGCTAAGCCGGCGAAAGTGACCATCAAAGGTTGCCATAACTCGGTATTTATCTCTGGAGGAATGAAATTTTGACTGCCAGCAAAGTGGAAAAACCAGTCAACCAGGGCGATCGCCAAAACTCCTTTCAAGCAATCTATCACTAAAACAAATGCCCCTGGTCCTGTGCCTAAGGTTCTCAGCACATTGGTTGCTCCTGTTGAGCCAGAACCAACTGAGCGAATATCAATACCTTTCAATAGCTTAGCTACTGTGTAGCCAGTGGGTGTAGAACCCACTAGATAAGCCACAACCAAAACCCCCGCGCACAAACTTAACCAAATAGCCATATTTAAGAGTTATGAGTTATGAGTTTTTTGTCCTTGGTTCTTTGTGACTCAGCACTAACGACGACTTAGTAGTTATCATCATAACTTCTCATCATTTTTGGGTCAGGAGCAAAAGCTAACCATAAGGGAAATTGCAACAGTGCCAAACTAATTTGCTCTTCAGAATCGTCAATCAAAATCAGAGGGAGTTGATTGGCTTTTACCAGTCGGTCTGCTTTTTGTGCCAAAGCTTCCGCTGTTTCAAATAATACCACGCCTCTGTCTGGTCCAAAGTCTGGACGACCTATTCCCAAACAGTCCTGCAACCCACGCCGCCATTCACCTAAACGTTCTGGCGTATTGGCTAACACCAAAGTGCGGATGCGATCGCCATACAACTTGTGTAATATCGAAATCACTGCTGAGGCAATGAGAATATTCTGCAACCTACTGCCTGTCGTCCGTAAAGCACCTCGTCCTCCTTGGCTAAAAAACCAGTTGGAGACTCGTTCTGCATGCACTGGTTCAAAGGTGCGGCGCAGTTGCCACGGTGGACCGTAATAATCTGGTTTCGTGCGATACTGGTCGATAAGACGACGAATTTGTTTTGTTGTATCTTGGAACTGCTGTTGAGCAAATTGTGGTGTTCCTAGCTGCTCTTCGGCTGGCTTAACCTGTTTGATCTCTAGCTTTTCTGGTTCCGGTTTCTGTTTTGGTACCAGTTGTAACTGTTCTGCTGCGGCTGCCAAATCTTGTAAACTGCCCGTGAGATAATCTTTAAAACCCTGTACCCGAATCGCTAAGTCTTGAGAAGTCCCTGCAAAAGTGGTTCGCATTTCGTTGCGAATACGTTCTTGACGGCGTTCTAGCTGTTCTACAGAAATTTGCAGCGCTGCTTTGCGTTGTTCTAGTCCTGAGAGCGTTTCTTGCACCAGTTGTGCCAACGCCATTTGAGTGCCACCCAATTGCGCCTGAACACTTTTATAGGATAATTGCAGGCTGGCTATTTCTTCTTTTAGCGCTTGTTCTTGGCTTTGTAACTGCGCGAGTCGTTGCGCTGCTTCTTCTTCTTGGCGATGATATATTGATTCTACTTCTGACCCCAGCGCGGTAGTTCCCTCTTCTAAAAGCGTCACCACTTCAGCAGTTGACTGCTGTGTTAATTCATCTGTCAGGCTTTGTTCTTCTGGAGCTAAATTAGATACAGCAGAAGTTGGTTGGTCATTTTGTCTATCAACTGTGGAGTTTGGCGCTGCTCTTTCCACCACTGACTCAACAGATGAATTTTTTGGTTGCTCAAGTTTTGGTTGTTCTTTTTGCATCAACGACTCATCAGTTATTTGTGGTGTTTGAGATTCCTCGGGGTTCATAAACAATAGTGTAATTCCTGTGACACGAATAAATAGCTTTCAGCAATCTATATTAAGTCTGAATTCAGTCTGAGATAGCCTTAAGTAATGAGTGCTCAGAACTGAAGTCATGTCCACTCATCACTTTATAGGGTACACAGTACTGAGTCATGGTGAAGCATTAAATACGCGGGCAGCGTTCTTCCAAGCAAGTTTTGAGAGTGTTAGGGTTAAATAAAATCGGCAAAAAGTGAATACTTTTAACTTCTTTAAAATAAAACAGAATGGGAATCGAATTCCAGAATATGCGCCAATTTTGCCATTCCTGGTAGGGAAAGCGCCGAATTAATGTTTCACCTCTGTAAATATCCAAATCGGTGGGAGTAAATAACAGACGCAGTGTAACAGCTTGAAACATAAGGAACAAGCCAAACAGTGCGATCGCGCCTGCTACCCAAGGTTGCACCACAAGCATTGGAATTGCGGCAATCACTAATACCAAAGGTATATTGTAACTAGGCTTGAGTTCGACGGTGGTTGATGCCTTGGGGGTATATGAAGTCGTCAAAAGGAAAAACTCCTGCTTGGTTAGTAAACATTATTTCTATTTTAGAAGTTAGGTGAGACAAGTGCTGTAGGAGGGTCTTTCTCGTGCCGGTGGCGTTCTTTGAATACGAGTGCGTGTGCTTTCTTGCATACCCGAAGGCTATAGACTAGGGACTAGGAACCAGCAACCATCAATCAAAGCGTTGTCCCTAATCCCTAATCCCTAATCCCTAATCCCTAATCCCTAATCCCTAATCCCTAATCCCTAATCCCTAATCGCTATTGGTCTAGAACCCTGGCATAAATCCACCACCAGTTCCTTGGAACATCAGCCAAGAAAGAAAAAAGTTGCTCACAAAGATAATCAACAAGGCAGTGACAACAGCGGTTGTGGTAGATTGTCCCACTCCTTTTGCTCCTCCTTTTGTCGTCAAACCCCAGCTGCACCCAATTACGGCTATTAAAATTCCAAAGCAACACGCCTTAATCATGGCGCTGACAATATCCCAACCGCCGAGAAAGTTACGGGCTGAGTCTATAAACGATGTCTCCGACAGATTATATATGTTTGTTGCAACGATTAATCCCCCTAACATACCTGTTACCAAAGACAAAAGCGTTAAGATTGGTAACATTAAGCAGCAAGCAAGTACGCGCGGGATAACCAAATAATCAATTGGATCAGTTTTTAACATTAAAAGGGCGTCAATTTGTTCGGTGACTTGCATCGTACCGATTTCCGCTGCAAATGCCGAACCAACTCGCCCCGCCAAAATCACTGCTGTCAAAACGGGGGAAAGTTCGCGTGTTAAGGCGATCGCCAGCACTCCACCGACGACGTTTCCCGCGCCAAAGTTAATAAATTCCCGCGCCACCTGAATGGTAAATACTGCGCCAACAAAAACAGCCGTTACCAAGGCAATAAACAAGGAGTCCGGTCCAACTGCTGCCATTTGCTCTAAGGTATTACGCCGATGGATTTTTCCCTTAAGTAGGTGAATCATGACTTGTCCACCCAAGAAAATAGCTGCCAGCAATCGCTGACTCCATGCTCCTAAACTAGATTTGGATATCGTCTCACTCAATGTTGACAAGCTAACTCTATAACTGCCGTCATCATAGCGAATTACGAAGCGGTAGTTTAAGTCATGAGTCAGGAGTTATTTTGAGCGTGATAGCATTTCTAGGGTCTTGGCGTCGCTCTCGGTTACACTTTTGGAATTAAGATTAACTTTGTTTAAAGGCAATCTCAGAAATTAAAGCTTTTCTGAACTGGGCTGCCGTTGAAACAATAGCTGCAACTACATCTGTAAACATTGATTTTTCAAGGCTTACGCCCTGTTAATCCCTTTTTGGATTTCGCAACATATCTTGGAAAGATTGTGTATATATTTTAATAAAAACTTAAGATTTTTGAAATAACGCCTGAGACAGAGCGATCGCCTTTATTGTAGAAAGTGACGACTAGGCAGGCGACTATGGTCTGCCTAATAAACTTACGGAGCCTATCTACATGACCGTTATGACGAACTTTCTCCGCTCGCTTGTATTATCGATTATTTTCAGTTTCGTCGCTCCCATGTTTTTATTTGGCAGCGTTTTACTCGTCCTATCGCTTGTCGGCTATATTCCTGGTTTACAAGGCGTCACTGAGGTCATCACAACTCTGATCATGGAGTTTCTTGCCATATTTGGCAGTGGCACTCCTGTTGGCGGACTATTTGTTATCTCTTTAACGTGCAGTTTTGTCGGGGGGCTGTTTGACACTTACGCTTATTATCGGTATCAAATTTTACGATAAATCTCGACTTTTGACTCTGATAGCCTTTCGGGTCAATGTATTCGCAACTTACATTGTCAATACTAAAAACGCTGCTAGTGCTACTCGCTCAAGAATGAGCATTGGCTAATCGCTATTTTTATTGAATGTTTATATATATTGATTGTAGAATTTATAGTCCTTGAGCTAGGTTGCTAGTACTCAAATTCAAGGATAAAAAACTTTATGGTCTTGTAGTGAACCTTAAAAGACTCTATGAGGTTTTTCTCTACTTGAATTATCATAGCAAATAAAGATACACATAAATTATAAAAATTTTATTAAAATTGTAATAATCACAAAACTAGCTCGTTTTTCTTAACATAGGGAAAGCAAGTGCTTTGAGCACGTAACGTTTTATGATTAAGTTTATTAGGAAGTTTGTTGACTGCTCATGGTTTGGCCTTTTAAGCCTAGATATCGTAAACAAATTGCTCGTATTGAAATTACAGGTGCGATCGCCAGTGCGACTCGCAAGCATGTATTAGAAGCGCTGAAAACTGTAGAAGAAAGAAAATTTCCAGCGTTACTGCTGAGGATTGATAGTCCTGGCGGGACAGTGGGAGATTCTCAAGAAATCTACAGCGCCTTGAAGCGGTTGCGTGAGAAAGTAAAAATTGTTGCTAGTTTTGGCAATATTTCTGCTTCTGGTGGAGTCTACATCGGCATGGGAGCGCAACATATCATGGCTAACCCTGGTACGATTACAGGTAGCATTGGTGTGATTTTGCGTGGTAACAACTTGGAACGCTTGTTGCAAAAAATCGGTGTTTCCTTCAAGGTCATCAAGTCTGGTCCCTATAAAGACATTTTGGCGTTTGACCGAGAACTAACGGAACCAGAACAAAACATTTTGCAAGAATTAATTGACACAAGTTACCAGCAGTTTGTCCAGACAGTAGCTGATGCGCGTTCCTTAGGGGTGGAAACTGTGAGAAGTTTCGCTGATGGTCGAATTTTTACTGGACAGCAAGCTGTAGAGTTAGGTATTGTAGATCGTCTGGGAACAGAGGAAGATGCCCGTCGTTGGGCAGCCGAACTAGTTGGTCTTGATCCCGAAAAAACTCCTGTCTACACCTTAGAAGAACGCAAACCTCTGTTAAATCGCATCTTGCCAGGAAGTCGTCAAGTTTCTTCAGGATTTGGGGCTGGTATCAATTGGGTCGAATTTGAAGTGTCTACCAATGGTTTGCCCTTATGGATGTATAGACCATAAATGGTTATTAGTCATGACTCATTTGTCCTTTGACTAATAACTCATGACTAATGACTAATGACTCATGACTCATGACTAAACGTAAGGAGGATTTTTTTGTGGAGTGGCGAATGTGGGCTATTCGCGGAGCAACAACCGTTCCGGAAAATACGGTTGAAGCAATGCGACAAGCTGTGATGGAACTACTAGATGAACTGGAAAAACGGAATCAATTGCATCCAACAGATATTATTAGTGTGACTTTCTCAGTCACACGCGATTTAAATGCTACTTTTCCTGCTGCAATTGCACGTTCACGCGCTCACTGGGACAATGTCCCCATGTTGGATGTACAGGAGATGCACGTTGATGGTAGCTTAGAGCGCTGCATCCGGTTTTTAGTTCACGCCTATCTGCCTGCCTCCGTCCAAATTTACCATACATATTTGCGTCACGCCGAAAACTTACGTCCTGACTGGAATATGCCCCAGCCTTTATCGTAGGATGACACGTTCTAGCATTTCTCATGAAATCCAGAAATGGATATTTGCTAAAGTCAACCAAGTCTAGCAAACTGGAATAAACCCAGCTTGCTCGATTGGCTTTTGCCCCTGGTCGGTCAGCAAAAGTTTGCTATATGCTTCCCCTGCTTGCTGTTCCCGACCCTTATTTCGCTTAATAATCACTAAACTATTTGTGATTATTGGATAACTACTGTTTTTGATGACTTCCGTGTTGATTTGATTGCGCTTTAGGGGGCATTGGTTTTGCAGTACTAAGAGTTTGAAGCTCCCCTTGCTAATTTTCAGGTGATTTGTGATGATGAAACCGAATTCCTAAAAAAATGTCATACACAAACTCCCAAAAGTCTTTTTTTTGCAGTAAACCTGAAGTTTGATAACAGCCTTTTTCATCTAAAAGGGGCTTCATCAAATAATATGTGGGCTGGTAATTATACCACGGAATAGAAGGCCACAAATGATGAATTAAATGATAATTTTGCCCCATAATCAGGAAATTCAGAATTGAGTTAGGGTAGACACGAGCGTTTTTCCAGCGATCGCGCTCTTGGTGAGGACGATGGGGTAAATAATCAAAAAATAAACCAAGTGCTAACCCGACAACGGCAGAAGGGATAAACCAAAAATTGAGAACGTAGCCCAAAAAGTGGTAATGAATTGAGATACAAAAAATTCCAACAACAAACAAGCGACTCACAAACCATTCCAGTAGCTCATATTTACGCCATAGTCGCCGCTGAAAGAAAAACACCTCGTGGTATAAAAAGCGGACTGGAAGCAACCACAAAGGACCACCTGTGGAAACATAATGATCCGGGTCGTTTTCTGGATCGTTGACATGGGCATGATGCTGCAAATGCACGCGTGTAAACACTGGGAAGACAAAAGTCAGCATCAGGGCACTGCCATGTCCTAAAATGGCGTTAATAATTCGGTTACGATGGGCAGACTGGTGGCAGGCGTCGTGAATTACAGTTCCTGCAATGTGTAAAGCCAGGGTATTTGCACTAAAGCACAACCAGTGCGGCCATTCCCAAACCCAGTAACCAAAGTTAGACAAAACAAATATTCCCGCAGCTGCCAAGAACATAAGCAGCGTCGGATTAAAATCACCCGGAGGCGCTAAAAATTCCTTTGGCGGGACTGTCAGTGGCTTCTGTGCCTCCGACATCAGCATTATGAACTCCTTGTTGCTTTACTTAAGATGTAGTATTTAGATAATGCCACTTTTCTATAAGGAAAGTGAACTTTTGCGGTACATAATGACGAATAATAAATTTATGTGTAGCAAGATTTATCTACTTCTTTACAGATCAGCCGCCCAATAACGGTATGATTTCAACAGACTCTAAGCTTTTGCTTCCTTAGTGAAATATAAAAATATAACAAGAGGACAAGGCGAACAAGGGGGATCAGCAAAAGCTTAGAGGGAATTGTCTACCTTGTCTCCCCCGGCTCCCCTTCACTCCCCACACCTGCGATCTACCAGCTTTAATGATTGATTCAGCAGCAACAGACATAGATGTGTCTCCTAAATTAGGATGATTCCCTGAGTAGCTCCCTAGATTCCGCTTTTATGCAACTAAAAGATTCTATCCGCCGAACAAAAATTGTCGCCACAATTGGTCCTGCTACCAGCAGCCCAGAAACGCTAAAAGCTCTGATTGAAGCTGGAGCAACAACACTGCGGCTAAACTTCTCTCACGGGACTCATGCTGATCATCAGCGTAATATTCGCCTCATTCGGCAAACTGCCTTTGAACTGAATAAACCCGTAGCCATCCTGCAAGACTTGCAAGGACCCAAAATTCGCTTGGGGAAGTTTGAAAATGGATCTATAGTCCTGGCAAAAGGCGATCGCTTCACCTTAACCAATCGTCCGGTTGTCGGCACACAGGAAATCAGCTGCGTCACCTACGATTATTTGGCAGACGAAGTCCCAGTAGGGGCAAGAATCCTCCTAGATGATGGGCGCGTGGAAATGCTGGTAGAGGAGATTAACCGCGAAAAAGGGGATTTGCACTGTCGCCTCACTGTCGGTGGAACGCTTTCAAACAACAAAGGCGTGAACTTTCCCGGAGTTTACCTGTCAATTAAGGCAATGACCGACAAAGACCGTGAGGATCTGATGTTCGGTCTGGATCAGGGCGTGGACTGGGTCGCACTTTCCTTTGTCCGCAACCCCCAAGACATGATAGAAATTAAAGAACTCATTTCCACTACAGGCAAACAAGTGCCAGTCATTGCCAAAATTGAAAAGCACGAAGCCATTGAACAAATGGAAGCTGTTCTGGCTTTGTGTGATGGGGTGATGGTGGCAAGAGGCGACTTAGGTGTAGAACTCCCAGCCGAGGATGTCCCGGTACTGCAAAAGCGGCTGATTGCGACTGCTAATCGCATGGGGATTCCCATCATCACCGCCACCCAAATGTTAGACAGCATGGTTAGTAACCCCCGTCCGACTCGCGCCGAAGTGTCAGATGTGGCAAATGCGATTTTAGATGGTACGGATGCAGTCATGCTGTCGAATGAAACTGCTGTAGGCAAATTTCCAGTGGAAGCTGTCGCGACAATGGCGCGAATTGCCGAACGCATAGAACAAGAGGTGGCGCTGCACAGAAACCCAAATCAAGCCAGAGATACCAAACGTTCGATTCCGAATGCCATCAGCCAAGCTGTCGGTCAAATTGCAGAACAGTTGGGAGCATCAGCAATTATGACTTTGACGCAAACAGGAGCAACAGCACGCAATGTCTCCAAGTTTCGTCCCCAAACACCCATTTTGGCAGTGACACCTCACGTGAATGTAGCGCGACAGTTACAACTTGTATGGGGCGTCAAACCGTTGTTGATGTTAGAATTACCTTCCACTGGTCAGACATTCCAAGCAGCTATCAATGTAGCTCAAGAAAGAGAACTCTTATCTCAGGGGGATTTGGTCGTGATGACTGCTGGGACTCTCCAGGGAGTTTCCGGGTCAACAGATTTGATTAAAGTTGAAGTTGTGACGGCGGTACTTGGTCAGGGAATTGGACTGGGACAAGGTTCTGTAAGTGGTCGCGCACGAGTGGCTCTCAGTGGCATGGATGCCAGTAACTTTAATCACGGAGATATTTTGGTTGCCTCAGGTACAAGTGCTGATTTTGTTGACGCAATTCGCAAAGCTGCCGGAATTATTACTGAAGAAGAAAGTCTCACCAGCCATGCAGCTGTGATTGGCTTACGTCTTGGTGTGCCAGTCATCGTTGGAGTCAAAAAGGCGACACAAGTGATTCGGGATGGAGCTATTTTGACTATGGATATGCAACGCGGCTTAATTTACTCTGGAGCAGTGGGAACGCCGTAAAAAGTAGCAAGTAGGAAGCTGATCAATTGCAGATAAAGCGATCGCCCTGGGTTAGAGATCCGCTCACGCCTTTCTCCACTTCTTTATTAGTTTTCAAATAATCTTGCACCAAAGCGCAACCATAAGCCAGTGCATCTAGATTGAGAATTCGCTGCAAATTCCACAAAATGAGTGTGTTGTCATCACCCCCTGAGACAAGCATTGTCCCATCGCGGCTGATGGCAACATCCCTAATCGCTGCGGTATGTCCTCTGAGGGTGGTTACTTCTGTACCATCCACCTTCCAAAGTTTGACGGTAGCATCCACGCTGCCAGAAGCAACTATTTTTCCATCGGGACTAAACGCAACTCCCCAAATCGCCGCTGTGTGACCTTTGAGAGTTTTCAGCAACTTGCCCTCAAGTGTCCACAGCTTAACGGTTTTGTCGCCACTTCCAGAAGCTACCATTTTGCTGTCTTGGCTAAAGGCAGCTCTCCATACTGCCGCCGAGTGTCCTACAAGAGTTCTGAACAACTTGCCATCAAGCGTCCACAGTTTAACAGTACCATCGCCGCTGGCTGAGGCAACAAGCCGACCGTCGGGACTAAATACGACGTGCCAAACTTCGGCTTGATGTCCTTTGAGAATCTGCGGGGAAGGACGATTTCTATGCCATATCTGAACAATCTTGTTAACATTTGACATTGCGATTGTTTGTCCGTCGGGACTCAAGACTGCTGCTAAGAGTTTACCGAGAGGATCTTTGTAACTAGCGACTGAAGTGCCATCTCGCTTCTTGAGTTTTACCATATCATTGTAAGTGCCAAGAGCAATTAACTTACCATCGCCACTGAATGAAACCTCGAAGACTGCGCCTTCAGATTCAGTGAAAGTTTTGAGCAATTTGCCTTGGCGACTCCAAAGTTTAGCAGTGTTTTCGTGGCTGGCTGTGGCGATTGTCGAACTGTCGGAGGTGATAGCTATTGACCAAATCCCGGCTTGATAGGCAATGATACTCTTCTGGAATGGATTCTCTTTCTGCCAGAGTCTGACAACGTTTTCTGTGCCCGCCGAAGCAATAAAGCTGCTGTCGGGACTAAAAGCCACTCCCCAAACTGACGCACTGTGTCCTCTAAGCGTCCTCAGTTCTGTACCATCAATGTTCCAAAGTTTAATCGTTTTGTCGAGACTGGCGGAAGCAATAGTTTGACCATCCGGACTAAAAGCAACTCCCCAAATCCCAGCACTGTGACCTTTAAGAGTTTTATACTGGCGGTAGCTTCCATCTGTGCTGTCTCGCTTCCAAAGGTTCACAGTTTTGTCTTCACTCGATGAAGCAATGATCTGACCGTCAGGGCTGAAAGCAACTCCTATAACCCAAGCGGTGTGACCTTGGAGAGTTTGTAGAGGTTGGGCATTTTGCCAGCCTGTAGCGTCTCGTTTCCAAAGTTTTACTGTATTGTCTAAACATGCGGCAGCAACGATATTACCATCAGGACTAAAGGCGACTCCCCAGACCGAAGCAGTGTTAGGTTGAAACGTTCTTAGCAGCTGACCATCGAGTTTCCAGAGTTTCACAGTTCCGTCGAAACTGGCAGAGGCGAGCATCTGACCATCGGGACTAAAGGCGACTCCCCAGACCGAAGCAGTGTGACCTTTAAGAGTTCTTAGCAGCTGGCCATCTCGCTTCCAGAGTTTAACTGTACCATCTTCACCTGCCGAGGCGAGCATCTGACCGTCAGGACTAAAATCGACTGCCCTAACTGTTGCTTTATCTTTGAGAGTTGCAACTTCTGTCCCATCACGTCGCCAAAGCTTGATTGTTTTATCTGTACTTGCTGAAGCAATCAGAGAACTGTCAGGACTGACATCTACTGCCAAAACAGCTGCTGTATGACCAGAAAAACGGTTGTATTCATCTGCTCCATAAACTGCTTGCCGTAATACATTGTCCACTTGAGGCTCAAGATTTGTGTTTGGTTTACCTAGTTTTTGCAGTCTATGTTTGGCTTTGATTGCTTCTATGAGCGCATCCAATCTGCGATTTGAGGCAAAAAGTCCTTCAGAAGAAGATACAAGCGCTTGAATTTCGCTGCTTCTGGCTTGATATTCGCTTTTGAGAGTTTGGCGGTACAGAATGAAACTCCCTAGTCCCAATCCGCTAGAAACGAGCAACCCGATACACACTGCAACTAACAAAAACCTTTGTAATAAAGCCGTTCTTTTCTCTTGTGCTAGTCGTGCTTCAACTTCTTTGAGTCGTTCTGCTTTCAGTCTTTGCTCAGTTTCCCGGCGTTCCAGTTCCTGGCTAGCTGCCAAAAATCGATAATCCAAATCGCTGAGACTTTTGCGCCCACTCCATTCCAACACCTCTTGCAACGCTTGCCCCCGCAGCAGACGTGATTCATCTTGATAACCAGAGGCTACCCATGCATTGAATGCCTGGGAGTAGGGGCGCAGATTGTCTAACTGCCTGAGTACCCATTCAGAATTAAAGACACTGCGGTAGATAGGATTTTTAATTTTGAGATAGCCGTTGTGTTTCTCAACCAATCCCGATAGTAAAAGTTCTGTTTGTTCTCGACTATCATCGGTAGGGACACCAGATGTTTGAGTGTCTGTTTCAAGAGCTTGCAACACCTGCTGATAAACACCTAACAACCTTCCTGCCCGCTGTTCGTTGAAAAGTAGGCGATCGCGAATCGTGCGCAGGTGTTCCGGTTCATCTTTTGCTTCCCAGTGTTGGATAATGTGCTGTAGCACCAATTGCTCTACCCAAAATGCTTCAGTTGCTGGAGGTAGGACAATTTTTCTACTTGATGTCTCTAAAGCTGTTCGGACAATGAGCTGACAGAGTTTTTGAGTCAGAAACGGTTGTCCCCCACTCCAGTAAATAATCTCTCGCAGCACAATTTCAGGTTGGCTGACAACTTCCTCTAACCCTCGGAGCAATGGTTTGGCTTCATGCAGTTGAAACCCATATAACTCAATCGCTGTACCAATGTTAAAGGGTGTCCGGCGCTTGTCGGCAATCAAATCAGATGGACTGGCTACTCCAAACAGTGCAAATCCCAAGCGTTGAAAATTCGGGTCGTGTGCCTGCTGATTATAGCAATGACGAATCCAGGCAAAAAAGTCACTGACAGGAAAACTCAAACTCAGTAAACTATCAATTTCATCAATAAAGATGAAAATGCGTTCAGCTTTGCCGTCTGGCAGAAATTCGCTTTGAACATTTGGCAGTAAAACTCCTTCAACAAAGGAGTGTAGTTTTTGCACTGGGGAAATGCCTGCTTGCGTATCCCACCAATGCTTAAAGTTGAGGTGTTCTGCCAGATTTAAGTCGTAGAACAGGCTGACGATGATGCCTTTGTACCATTGTTCCGGTGTGGTATTCTCGCTACCCAATCGGGTGACGTCCAAGTATGCACAGCTATAGCCTTCTTTCCTAAGACGATAACTCGTGCGTTGTAATAACGATGACTTGCCCATCTGGCGAGAATTTAAGACGTAACAAAACTCGCCAGCTTTCAAGCTGGCATAAAGTTTTTCGTCTGCTTGACGGACAACATATGTGGGATCGTCAGTGTGGAGGCTGCCACCAACCTGGTATCTCATCTCAAAGTGTGATTAGAGAAAAGCAATTATAACACAATAAATAGCAATTTTTAGACATCGCGCCTGCTGTTCTCATGTGAAGCGATCGCTGTTTTTTTTCACGCATGGATTTTATCACTTCTTCAACTAAATAAATCTGTATCTGTCTATTTTTTCGCTTAACTGTCTTACTCGCTTCCCGCCCAAAAAATACCTAATTTAACGTAGACGCGCATCGGCTTCCCGCAGGGTACCGCAAAGACGAGCCAGCGCTATGCAGGAGGGTTTTCCGACAGCCAGGCGACTGGCGTCGCTAAGAACACGTAAGCGCAGCGTCCGCCGCAGGCGCATAGGAAGAACAAAAAGAAGATAGGTAATCTTAGAGCGAGAAGCGAGTAACTGTCTTAACTGTCTTAACTGTCTTTTATTTCTTGCAATCAATTTCTTAAATGTCTACTTCTTCCCATTTTTTCGCTTAACTGTCTTAACTGTCTTAACTGTCTTAACTGTCCATTATTTATTTCAATTCAGTTCTTAACTGTCTTAACTGTCTTAACTGTCTTTTATTTCTTGCAATCAATTTCTTAAATGTCTACTTCTTCCCATTTTTTCGCTTAACTGTCTTAACTGTCTTAACTGTCTTAACTGTCTTAACTGTCTTAACTGTCTTAACTGTCTTAACTGTCTTATAAATTAGTTTTTAACTGTCTTCTTAACTGTCTTATCTGTCCTTGCCTTTTTATTAAAATTGTGAAAATATATCGAAAGATGCAAGTTTTGCATACTTCCTACTTTCTTAAACAAAGGAACAAAAAACTATGGCTCAGCAAACAACTAATGGCGAACTTCATGTGACTGAAGGCATTTCAGCCGGGTTGCTTGATTTTACTCAAAGCGCAGGTCAAATTACACTTTCAGGAAGTGGATCTGGTCTTTACCTTTACAGACGTAACCTCACTGCTTTCCCAAACCCAGCTGTTAAGGGTGATACGTTTGCATGGTACAACCCAAACGGCGCACTTCGTCTTTGGACACACGTGACTGGTGATTTACTAACAGTTACTGCTGACGGCAATGTTGGTATCGGGACAACGACACCACAAGCAAAATTGCAAGTTACTGGTGGAGCGATTACGCCAGAGGTTGGAAATAATGATCAAGCAGGTATTTTGTTTCCAAAAGATCCCGGTGGCGGTTCAGGCGATAAAGCTTATATTCGCTACTATGTTGAAGGCACGACCTCAGCAAATACAAGCGAAAAAACCAAGTTATTGATTGGAATTGAAAACGATTCTGATGATAGCATTGGTTTGTTTCAATTCGGTGCGGAAAGACTAACAGTTACCAATGGTAACGTCGGCATTGGGACACAGAAACCCGAAGCAAAATTACAAGTTTCCGGGCTTGCTGCTTTTGACGCCACTGCTGGAATTGATTTTGATGGTCCAAGTTGGGACTTAACTAATGGTTCCCAAAAATCTAAATTTATTCGTTGGGGCTATAGCCGTCCTAACACACTCAGTGGTGATGTTATTACGGTTTATGTACCAGGTAATAATGACAATTCTTGGGAAGCGATCAATATTTTTTCAGCTCACAAGAGAGTAGGAATCAATACTGCCAACCCCGACCAAACCTTAAGTATTGATGGCAACGCTTCTAAAACAGGCGGTGGAACTTTTGCTGCGCTTTCAGATGCAAGAACAAAAACAAATGTTACGCCTTACCAGCGCGGATTAGAACTTATTAAACAATTGTCTCCAGTGAAATTCCGTTATAAGCCGGAGTTTGATGCAAAAGGCAGTGACGCAGGTAGGGAGTATGTAGGCTTTGTTGCTCAGGAGTTGCAACAAGTTTGCCCCAGCATGGTTTTAGAAACACAAAGGCATAACGAGTCGTCTTCTCTTTTAATGACAGATATTTCAGAACTGACTTTCACCCTTGTCAACGCGATCAAGGATTTGTCAGATAAGGTGAGCGCACTTGAAGCGCGGTTAAACGCTGCATAGGGATGCCAGCAACAAGTAGGGCTAGCTCTTCGGCATTGTGAAGAAAAATTCGCGAAAATCCCTATAAAATAGAGGTTTTTGCTCAAAATTCTTTCTTTCATTCTGCTTGATTAAACTCAGCAGGGCTGGTGACAGCCCTGATGAATTTAACAACGATTATATTGTTGAAGCCCGAAAGATTTGGGTTGCTCAAAACTGGCATCCACCGGAATTTTAGCCAGAAGTTTGTTGGGGCTCATCTTACCTAAGGGCGATCGCCTTTGGCAACCACTTCAGCCTTATAAAAGTCAGCAAAACTCTCCATCTTGATCTGACGTATGCATTCTATCACTTCTTGAACTAAATAAATCTGTATCTGTCTATTTTTTCGCTTAACTGTCTTAACTGTCTTAACTGTCTTAACTGTCCTTTATTTATTGCAATCAGTTTCTTAAATTTCTGCTTAACTGTCTTATCTGTCCTTGCATTTTGATGAGAAAAGTAAGATCATGGTGGCATGAAGTGAAAGCAATTTCCGCCAAAGGATTTGTCAAGCTAGACACTTAAAGCCAACGATTTACACGTTGCTGCAATAGTATTCTGGTTTAGACTTAATGTCTTGGGGTAAAGTATTGTGTTGAATGGTCTAGGCGTTCACAGAAAGTGGAAAAGCCGTACTCATATATGATCCTTAATTATTGACAAAGCTCACATAAGGATTTTGTCGAGACAATTGGCTACATTACAAATAGAAGGGGTTAATAGAAAATGAAGAAATGGCTACTACTCAAAGTTGCTATGGTCTTTTTGTTTACTTTCGTTGTGTCACTTAACTTTGTTGTTGATCAAGCGATGGCAACAGGTGAATTTAGCCTAAGCTGCGACAAAGATAAGATAGAAATCAATGGCTCAATCCTATCAACAAGTTGCGCAAAAAGTAATGGCGATTCTCAGCAAACCTCCATTGACTTAGATAAATACATTGGTAACTTGGATGGAAAATTATCCTGGAGTGATAAAAATTTTTCTAAAAGCTGCAAGAATATTGCTCCAGCGCAGTTGCTGAGTACCAGACAACTTGTACTTGTTGCTGAGTGCAAAACAGCAGCAGGAGACACATATTATCCATCAGAGATTGAGCTAGATTCTCACATTGTCAACATTGATGGCACCCTAAGTTACGAATAATTGTGGTTCTATTGCCAAATGAACTAACACTATTTTCCAGATAGCAATATCAATACAATTTTCTGAATCCAAGGAGGAAAAAATCATGACAACTCAAACCTCTATTACCGATTTAGTCGTTAACAGTGCTAAAAATTGCTATCAGCTTACAAAAGAGCAAATGGAGGCTATCCAAAACAAAGGAGTAACAGCAGAGCTAACACAGGGAATCTATGTTGTCCGCATCAAAGAAGGTGCATTCGATTATGTCAAAGATTCTGAAGACGCAGAAAACGAAGCCTTAGTTTTACTCTGGATTTATGGGGGCAAATTCAAGAACTTAAAAACGAATAAGCAAGTAACAGCCGGTTGGTCAACTCTAAATGGCTATGACGATACCCTGACTATAGCTGTGTCAGAACCGTCGAAACTGTGTGCTTTCTTCTTCGATACTGAGATTAACGATAACGCGGGAGATGTTACCGTTTCAGTCATTAAAGTTGACGAATTGCGTAACTTTAATTAGTGCTGTCAACCTGTTATTTACACTCCAAAATAGCTAATTTGTGATTGAAAACTGCTCTATGCCTGCTTGCTGTAGGATTAGCTGTAGGATTAGCTTTAGATCTAAGAAAGCTAGAAACGAGAAACACTACTTTTATCCAAGAATACAGAGCGTTTGAACCACCAAGAAGCGGAAAGCCAAAAGATACTTCAGGTGCTGGCTCTCGACTTCTTGAAAGTAGGCGAGTCGTTGCAAATAAGGTAATTTTTGAACATAAAATCATTCAATGATAGGGGTTCAAACCCGTATCATTAAATGATTTCTTAAATGATTGTCGCTAGTTGTTTTGCAAAATAAGTGCGGTAGAGTTCGCAACGCGGTATAATGCGATCGCCCTTAAAGCAAATCAATCCCAAACTCTCGAGTTTATATGCCTCAATCGGGTCAAGAGAAATACCTTGCTTTGCTGTCACAACATCAGTATAGATCTTTGCCAGACTGGGTTTTTCTTGCAGTTTCGCCCAGTGTCGCCATAAATGATAGCGGTAGATGCCACCGTTGGTAAGTGCCTCTTGTATCAGCTCTTGTAGAGTGATGACCTGAGAGCAAAGATAATAAAGCGCAATCCGAATGAGTGCTGGATGACCGCCTACAAGCGACATCAGTTGGGCAGATTCCTTACCACTACTCCAGTCTAGCGCGTGCCGCTGGGCTAAATCTTCTACCTGTTGCTGGGTAAATTCCACGAGACGGATAGGTAGTCCAATATTAAACGGGGAGCGGTTGATATCTAGGGTGGCATACTCTTCTGTAGAGTAAACTACTACTAACCTCAACTTGCTCCAATTGGCATTTTGTCGTGCTTCCTCGCACCAAGAACGCAACAAAGCAAAGAACTCAGTAGCAATGTGAGGATGTTCAAAAAAGCAGTCAACTTCATTCAACACCAGAACTACTGGGCTTTGAATCTGCTTGAGCAAATACTGCAAGTAAAAGCTACAATTTAACTTACAACCAACTTCCTCATCCCATATGTCATTCAGGTTGGGAGCAATGTCTAATTCTGTTGCAATTCGCCAGCAAAGATTACGCAAAAGCTGATTTAAGTCAGTTAGACCATCGGAATCTATCTGGTAGCAATTCAGATTCACTGTGCGATACCCTTGCTTTTGTGCAAAAGCACAAAGCCGCAACACCAGAGAACTCTTACCCATCTGTCTAGGTGCTCGAATGCGAATTACACAGCCTGGTTGAGTGACTTCCCGATAAACCAGTTCCTCAATTGGGGGACGTTCGACGTAGAAGGGGGAATCCAGAGGTACGGGACCATCTGGGTATGACCAAAAATGTTTAAGTTTGTCACGCTGTTCGTTAATAAATGAATCTACTGATAAAGACTCAGACGAACTTACCTCTTCTGTTTCTAAACTCACCAAAAGCTCGCCAGAGGTTTCAGTGTGATTCGGTTCATCTAAAATTGTATAGTCTTCGCTACATAATTCCAGGTTAAAAGCGCTAAAGCACACTCTCACAGTTTTCTGGTCTACGCCTCTATCCAAGGACCACAATCGGCTGAGTGTTTTGCTAGAAACATTCATGCGTAAGCCTAGTTCGTCTAAAGTAAAGCGATCGCCGTTGTTGTGCGCCTTCTCCACAGCCAGAATTGCTGCTTCTAGCCGCTTCAGCCCTGCAGGAGTCAGCATAATTCCCCGTTTTCTCCTACTCTTTGATTGCTTCATATCGCTAATTCTCCCTGGTTTTCTCTTGTTATAGAAAAATATAGCTATCCTGAACTTTAAGCAGAATCATAGATTAGGGAAGCGCACTGTATTGTGTGTCATTTCAATGCTGTTGTTGCAAAAGCACATCAAAATGACGGTTAGAGATGATTCTCTGACCTAAATTATACAATAGGCTTATTAGCTAGCTGTTTTGTTAAATTTGTCAACTTACTATAATGCCATTTTTTAATCAGTTATTCAAGTGTTACTTAAGTGTTGTTCAACTGTTAGTTGCATTTTCTCTTTAAAAAAACATTTACAGCAGATTGCAAGTTACTGAAGTACAGAGATACCCCACCCGCGCTGTCGCGCACCCTCCCCGATGCCTTGGGGAGGGTTGGGGAGGGGTGTACTCCATTTAGATGCAAAGTGCTGTATTTAACTGTTATTAACTAGCTAATAATTTGTTATTAATGTTATTTAAAGGTAGCGTGATAAAACTTCAACAGTAGCAAGCCCTGTTTTTTCCCAACTGAACTGACTTGCCCTGCTTATGCTTTGAGTCGAAAGCTGCTGACGCAATGCGGAATCAGTTGCAATTGTTCGCATCGCTTCAGTGATTTCCTCAACGCTGTAAGGATTGATAAGAACAGCAGCGTCGCCAGCAACTTCTGGTAAAGATGAGAGGTTAGAAGTAATCACAGGAGTACCGCAAGCCATTGCTTCGAGAACTGGGAAACCAAAACCCTCCCAAAGACTGGGAAAGACGAGGGCTATAGCACCACAAATTATTTTCGGCAATTCACTGTAAGGAACATAGTTAAGGAATTTAACTTTATCGGTTATACCTAGTTCTTCAACTTGCGTTTGTAAGTTAGGAGTGAAGCGTTTATCTTGTGGTCCTGCTAACCACAATTCGTAGTCTTTATTATTAGATAAATTATTAGATAATGCTGCAAAAGCCGTAATGAGTCGATGTAGGTTTTTGTAGGAATCCTGTCGTCCAATGTAGAGAAAGTATGGAGAAACTGTTGTGGGGTGGGCATCTTGCCCGCCATTTTCTAAATAAAGCGGACGAAAATGATTGGCGTCGTATGCAAGAGGAATAGGAGTGATTTTGCTTGCCCGAATCTGATAAAAGTCGATAATGTCCTTTGCCGTAGCATGGGAGTTGCAAATAATGTGTTGCGCTTGCGCAAGAACTTGGGGAACGTAGTAGCGCGAGAAATGCGTCAGTGGTGACAAGAGTTTGGGAAAGCGCAATGGTATCAAATCGTGAACCATCACAATATAACGGCAATTGGCAGAAAGTGGGGCTTCCGGAACAGGAGAAAATATAAGTTGAGATTTCAGATTTTTATAGATTTTTGGCAGTTGAAATTGTGTCCAGACAAGACGGTCAAAATGTCCTTTTGTTCCCTGAGCAGGCGTAAGATTATTAGGAATTGGATAACAGTTAAAATCAGGGTAGTTTTGTGCCGTTAATAAGGTGGGTTTAAGAGTTTTTAAATAAGGAAAAAGATTTTTTGCATAGTTGCTTATGCCTGTGGGTTGGGAAAAAAGAATGGATAAATTAAATAATATTTTACTCATTTCTATCAAACTTAACCCGCTCATAAATTTGACGGTGCGGGATTTGGCAATTAGCTGAAACTAGAGTCAAAACTCCATCTTCAGCGTCAGATTCGCTAAATAGCCAGTTACCTTCTGGAGTTTTACTAAACTGCTCAATATGGATTTGATATTGGTCAATCAAAACGTATTCTTGAAATTGAGGAATAGAGCGATAGTATGTAAATTTATCACCCCTATCGCGGCTACTGGTAGATTTAGAGAGAACTTCAAAGATAATATTGGGATTCAGAACAGTATCAGTACGTCCTGACTCAAATACTGGTTCACCTTTGATAATCAAAACATCTGGATAAGTGTATTGGCGAAAGCGAGGAATCCACAGACGCAAATCGTTAGCGTAAACGTGGTAATCTTGCTCCCTGAGTGCAAGGGTAAGAGCAATTATTAAATTAACAACGATTTGATTATGGTTAATCGAACCCCCTGTCATAGGAACAATTTCTCCATCACGGTATTCGCTGCGGTAGTCGGCGGTTTCCTCAAGTGCAAAATACTCCTCAATCGAGTGAAGAGAGGGCGGAATCTGTACAACCATAGCACGAGCCAGTGAGTTTTTGATTTTACGATATAATCTTAGCCTAACATCACCAGAGATAGGTTTAAGAGAGCGATTGGCTCCTAAGCGTGCCCCTTGGGCGATCGCCTGCAATACATGAACACGCCAGCAAATTTGCCAAATGCTACTTGAGGTTTTACAACCATCAAAATTAAAGCATAAAGAATCAAACGAACTAACCTTAATAGAAAAACCACTTTATTTGTATATCTATCTAAAGATAATAAATAACCATAAGTACTATTTTTGATTTTTCTAAAAACATATCTATTAGTAATTGAGGAGGGCTGATGTAGGACACCAAACTGCTTAGTAACTGCAATCAGATGTCCTTGATTAGCATAGCGTCGGCAAAAGTCAAAATCTTCATAGTAAAGAAAGTAAGCAGGGTCAAACTGAGGACATTTATCAAACTTACGAAGATTAATGATAAAGCTACAACCTGTAATCCAATCGCAAGCAACATAATCTGCATCTGTATTGCTCAATAAATCTTGAGTGAGAATTGCTCCTGTTGCCGGAATAAAGCGACCGCCTGCAAACCAAACTTCGCCCGTAGGAGTATGAACTATTGTGCCGAGAATAGAAATTTCTCGATGTGCCTCAAAAAACAACTCGACTTGAGCCAAAATATTTTTTTCTAAATAAGCATCTGGATTAATAATCCAAACAATTGCTTGAGGTTCTTGGGTATAAATCCAATTTATTCCTAAGTTGCAACCACCACCAAATCCTAAATTATCGAGAGCGTTTAAAATGAGAATATCTTGATTTTTTAGAGCATAAATAGAATCATCATCAGGAGAGTTGTTGACAATAATTGTTTTGTAGTCAATATTTTTATCAGCAGGCAGAGAACTCATTAATTTAGTAATGAGATTGGTGGAATAATAATTAACTACTAAAAAGTAAATCACGTATATTATTACTCAGTAAACTAGTTGATTTTTTAGATAAGGATATTTAAAACCACAGATGTAGGCGTAAGCCGTGCCGTAGGCTACACAGATGATTTATCTACGCTGAGATCTTGCACCCTTCGGGTTCGCCAGTCCCCTACGGCGGGAAACCCGCCTGCAGGGCTGGACTCACCATTCTCAACAAGAGCCAGAGGCTCTAATATCTCGTTACCAGGTTGAACCTGGTAACGAGGGTTTGGACGGCGACGCAATGTCACTGTTGCAACTCGAGGCTTGATCTCAGTACGTTCATCTGTGGTTTCATTTTCATCTAATTGACTTTAAAGGATGTTTGTAAAGTACCGAGTTGTATTGAGATCCCCCCTAGCCCCCCTTTTTAAGGGGGGAAAATAATCTCAAAGTCCCCCTTATGACGGGGGATTTAGGGGGATCGAAAAGTTTTTGATAACTAACCACTTCTAAAACATCCTCTTAGCAAGAGGCTTAATCTCCCTGCGGACAATCCTCCCACAATGTTGTTATCTCCCGTATGCTCTGATGATTGCCATCGCCTAAAATTAGATGGTCTAAAAGAGGAATGCCCAAATACTGCGCTCCAAGTAACAACTGTCGCGTCAATTCGATATCTTCTTGACTAGGTTCTACATGTCCAGACGGATGGTTATGTGCCACTATAACCTTCGTTGCTCCTTGACGAATGACTTCTCGAAAAATTTCGCGGGGAGGGGCTAAAGTTTCCGTTGCTGTGCCAATGGTAATCACTTGCGTTCCCAGCAGGCGATTTTTTGAATCTAACAATAACACCGCAAAACGTTCTTGATTTTGCCACATTAAATCTTGACTAAGAGCTGCCGCCGCCGCCGCTGGACTATCAATTAACGTGCGTTCTCCTGGACGGGATTGAAATGCTCGTTTCCCTAATTCAATCGCCGCCAAGATAGTCGTTGCTTTTGCTGGACCAATACCAGGAATTTGCATCAACTCGGCGGCGCTGACATCTCGCAGAACTGCCAACGGGTCTCGCTGGTGTTTGCTCAGTTCCTGTAAAATATATTGTCCCAGACCCACCGCAGAAAGTTTTCCGTGTCCTTGACCGGTGCCTAGCAGAATTGCTATTAACTCGGCTGTGGCTAAAATTTTAGGACCATACGTTAACAACCGCTCACGCGGACGTTCAGTCACAGGTATGTCGGCAATTCTGAGGCAATAAGTCATAGACAAATACAGGAGATAAATGGTGATATATGCACTTATTCCTAAGTTATCCCCTGTAATTCTGAAAACCTCTAGATATTTGACCAAATATTTAATTTTGAGCTATTTTACCGTACTTTCCCTGACTTCATACTGATAAGTTTGTGTTGCCTTGAGCATATGGTACGTAATCAATAGCTGGGTGAGAGCGAGGGGGTAACTTTGAAGTGTTTCCCCAGTTGTACCAGCAATTTTGCCCAACTCTGGGTTGCTTTCGCGATCGCATATATTCTTCAGGTAGGGCATATCAGCACAAATAATATGCTCTAACTTATTAACCTCTTCCAAAGTGGCATGACCATCAACTTCCAGAACATCGACTGGTTTGCCCATATCCCGGTCTAATTCTAAGCGGATTGCTGACTCAAAACTGCCATCGCCGTAGTTGAGAATCTGGCTAAAATCTGGATGAGGAATCGTAGGACGTAACACTAGACGCACATTTAGGTGTCCATTGGTTTGGTCCAAATCGTCATTGGGAGGGTAAAAACTCACGACTATATCTGACCATTGTCGTTGTGGACGGATAAATTGTTCAGAATCTGGTTCGCGTTTTCTGAGTTCCTCAAGTACTTGTTCTTCTGTATACCCTCGCTTTTGCGTATCCCGCTTAACTTTCCATTGAGCGCGTAAAGATTCAGGGGGAGCAAGGTAAACTTTCACATCGTAGGAGTCACGCGCGCCACGGGTGGAATAACCCAGCAATCCCTCAACTATGACAAATTTACTTGGCTTGATATAAAGTGGTGGCTCAAAAGTACCAGTTTTGTGGCTGTAAACAGGTTTGAGGATTGGCTGCCCTGTCCTCAGTTGCGACAGGTGGTGCTGCATAATATCTAAATAGTTGCAGTCAGGATGAAGAGCAGTGATACCAATCTCAGCACGCTGCTTTCGGTCGTACTTATGGTAATCATCCGTACAAATAACCGTAACATTCTCCGGACCAAGAACCTGAGCAATCCCCTTAGTCAGTGTTGTTTTCCCAGCTGCGCTGTCACCAACAATACCAAGAATTATAGGACGGCTCATGATTCCCCCTGCCTGACGCTACAGTAAAGTATAATTTTAGATTGTATGTTAGTTTACTAATTTTAGAGAACTTATAAAATAGAACTCAAGAAAGAGACTATGAGTTATGCACTTCAATAAGTCATGAATTTTTGATATTATCGTTGATAATTTGGGCTTTTTGTACTTAATAGAGATGCCTATTTATTTTTGTAAATAAGAAAGTACTTTTATAAAGACGCTCGTGCAGCGGGAGCAGAAATCACAAGGACAGTTAGATGTAATATCATGTCTGATTTAAGACTTATAAGGATGGCTGGCTGAAAGCCGCAGAGGAACAGGTACGTAGTACCGTCCAAACGTGATGGGCGACCGGGGATGAAAGCGTTTCCGTTGCAGGGTTTAGCCTGCCGTCACGCAATGTTTGCAGTACCTTCACATATTTTATAATGATAAAAATACAATTAGCCATTAGCAGCAAAACATGGCATATAAAACGTCAGGACTTGAAAAAAGTATTTATGAATACTTGCAATCGGTTTCATTACGAGAACCTGAGATTTTAGCGCAATTGAGACAAGAAACAGCACAGCATCCGAGGAGCAGAATGCAGATTACTCCAGAACAGGGGCAATTTATGTCACTGCTGGTGCAGTTGATGGGTGCAAAGAAAACTCTAGATATAGGTGTATTCACAGGTTATAGTTCCCTAGTGGTGGCATTGGCGTTACCACCAGAGGGTAAGGTTGTTGCCTGTGATCTCAGTGAAGAGTATACGGCGATCGCCCGCCGCTACTGGCAGCAAGCCGGAGTGGCAGATAAAATCGAGCTACACATTGCCCCAGCACTCGACACTCTAGATAAACTCATAGCACAAGGAGAAGCAGGCACCTTTGATTTTGCCTTCATCGATGCTGATAAAAACAACTACGATAACTACTACGAGCGTTCTCTACAACTTCTACGTCCAGGTGGGTTGATTGCGATTGATAATGTCCTACAGTCAGGACGAGTTGCAGATCCCCAAGAGCAAGACAAGATAACCAATAGCATCCGCGCTTTTAATCAGAAACTGCATCAAGATCCACGAATCACCATGAGTTTGGTACCAATTGCGGATGGCTTGACCTTAGCGCTAAAGCGTCCCTAGGCGAACCTCCAAGAGGCTGCCTCCGCAGCCTTTGTTCGTATACCCCACCCTTCATTGTGTCGAAGTCACCGAGAAATCTTGTCCATTCCGCTTCCTAGCCAACTCCAACTGTCGTTTTTTCTCCTGCTGACGTGTCTTTTTCTCCTCCGATAGGGTATCAAAACAATAGGGACAACAAACTCCTTCCTGATACTTGGCAGATGATTTATCAGCTTCAGAGATGGGACGCCCGCAACTTGCGCACATATCATAACTACCCGTTTCTAAACCGTGACTGACAGCGATGCGTTGGTCAAACACAAAACATTCGCCATCCCACAAACTCTCAGACTCAGGAACTTCCTCTAAATATTTGAGAATCCCACCTTTGAGGTGATAAACCTCTTCAAACCCTTGGGACAGCATGAAAGAAGAGGCTTTTTCGCAACGAATTCCCCCAGTACAAAACAGGGCAACCTTTTTGTGTTTGTTGGGGTCAAGGTGTTTGTGAACATACTCGGGAAATTCACGGAATGATTCCGTATGAGGATTTTGCGCTCCTTTAAAGCTTCCGATCCTCACCTCATAATCATTGCGGGTGTCAATCACCGTCACTTCAGGATCGCAAATCAGCTCATTCCAATCCTTCGGGCTAACATAGGTACCCACCTGTTCGTTGGGGTCAACTCCAGTCCTTCCGATAGTCACAATTTCTTTTTTCAAGCGCACTTTCATCCGCTCAAACGGTGAGTAGTCAGCATAAGACTCTTTGTGTTCCAAGTCTGCTAAGCGGGGATCGGAGCGCAAAAAAGAGAGAACAGAGTCAACCGCTTGACGTGAAGCCGCTATTGTACCGTTAATACCTTCTGGTGCTAATAGAATTGTCCCCTTAACGCCATGCGATTCGCAGAAAGACAGCAGAGAGTGTTGTTTCTCGGCAAAATCTGGCAATTTAACAAATTTATATAGTGCTGCAACAACTAGGGTCATTTCTTTGTCCATCCCCTTTTGGAAAATAATAGTATTCGGTTAAAATAACGACGACATTATAATAGATCTACCTTATATTATATTTTTGTTTAACAGTTATCCGTTTCATGGCTCCGGGCACGGAGTGCCCGCGCCCGGAGCGATCGCGAAACACCACAGCGCCAGTCGCCTGCGTCCGGAAACCCTACCAAGAGCGTGCAAGGCGTTAGTGGCACTTTTTTATCCCTCACGATATGCCTTTCGGACTGTTTATTCTTCACTAGTTTAATACCACTCTAAGTGAAGGGGACTGGGGACTGGGAGGAATTGTCTAATACCAATTCTCTGTAAACTTGCACTTAATACTAGCTCTTTCACTCTTGGCGTGCTTGGCGTCTTGGCGGTTGTTTAATAAATATTAAGTGCATCTTCATGGAGAATTGGTATAAGAACGCGCTCACAAAAAATCCTTAACTGAACGGTATTGGACTATAAATAAACTGCTGCTTTTCTCTAACCTGTTAGGATTGCACATTTTGAAAGTGTTACCTGCCTGAAGAATAAAGAATAAAGCTAAATCCCTACGAATAAATTCTCTTGCTTAGATTTCTTGTAAAAGTGCGTAGTTTATCATCCTGAACATACCTCCAACAGAGAAAAAAGGCTTATGCTTTTCGTTGCCGCTTTAAAGTCTTTTTTCTTAAAAATCTAGTACATTCACTTATTCATACAAAGAAAGTAGTATTACCAGATTACCTATCTTTACTAGTAATAAAAGTTACGTGTTTTCAACCTGGCTGCTTTGGGCTCAGAAGTAGGAGTATAGAACAACAGACATTCAACCATTTAATTTTGATATCTTCATCTAAAACCTTTGTTTGGCAAGGGTTTTAAATGGTGTGCCTGCCAAATAGCGTCAAGAAAAGCAGACATAAATAATTATGCCAATTGACTATAACAGTATTAATCTAAGCCCATCAGCTAATACAAATACTACTTCTAAAAGTCAAGTTTTTAATGGATCGCTAGGTCATAACAATCGCATCGATGACTACAGCTTTACTCTAAGTGGTCGTAGTAGTTTGAACTTTGCTCTTGATGGTCTGTCAGCAGATGCAGATCTGCAATTGCTAGACAGCAATCGTTCAGTGATAGCGGGTTCCCATAATTATCGTGATACTGCTGAATCTATCGACAAGACTTTGGATGCAGGCACTTATTCTATCCAGGTCTACCGTGTGAGTGGTGGGAGAACTTCCTATAATCTTAAAATTTCTAAAAACGAAGCACCGCAATCATTACAATTTAGCACTGATAAAAGCAGCTACCAAGCAGGGGAAACAGTCAACCTAATCAATACCAGGGCATTTGATGGCGATGGTGCAAACGATATAGCACGAGTGGATTTTTGGTTGCAAAAAGACGGCGGAAACTCGCAAGGCATCTCTGATACTGTACAATTCACCGCCGATAGCAACGATAATCGTTATTGTAGCTTTAACTATGCTCTTACTGGTCTAGCTGGTGGCAACTATCAGTTGTCGGCAAAGGCTTATGACAAATCTGGTGCCAGTACAGATACTGTACAAACAAGCTTTAACGTTGTTCTTACTCAAGGCTCTAACGTTGTTCCTACTCAAGACTGGTTTGACCTGAATGTTCAAGATGGTGTTCTACGCGTAGAGTCTAAGAACCGCTTTACTGATGGTGTATTAGACCGCAACGACATGATAGCTATCCTGCGTAACGCAGAGAACGGTGGTACAGTAAATGCCACTGAATTTACAGACCTCCGCACGTTAGTAAGTAATGCCTCTTACTTACAAATGCCGGAGTATGTGCGAGTTTTGTCTAACAAGGTTGTCAATGGTGACACTGCTAACCAGAAGTATCAAGGCAACACACTAGGCAACTTGAATGCAGGTAGCAGTGACATTCAGATGGAGAACCTAATTAATAAGTGGTTTCTGGGTGGCGATCGCCCACAAACTTCATACACTTATCAATACGCGAATGGTTCTCTGTTCCAAAATGGTATTAGTTACCAAGATGTGAAACAAGGACAGACAAATAACTGTTATTTCCTTGCAGGTTTAGCTGAAACAGCCGGTCGTTCTCCTAGCACAATTGAGAGTATGTTCATTGACAACGGCGATAATACTTTCACCCTGCGCTTCTGGCACAATGGAGTTGCTGACTATGTAACGGTAGACAGATATTTACCAACGAATTCATCAGGGTATTTACCTTACGCCAATCAAGGTAGTGACCACAATAGCTCTTCTAATGAGTTATGGGTTGCTTTTGCCGAGAAAGCTTACGCCCAACTCAACGAGTCTGGTTGGATTTATCAAGATAATACCAACACCTACACTGGTATTGGAAAAGGTGGGTATATCAGCGATGCACTAGCACAAATTACAGGAAAAAATACTTCTCTTGGTAATGGTCTTAACTTTAGCTCTCTAGTTGATGCCTTCAATTCTGGACAATTGATTGGGTTTGGTACAAAACCAACTGGAGTAGCATCAAATATCGTGTCTGGTCATGCTTACGCGCTGATAGATTACAATTCCTCCACCCAAAAATTCACTCTTTTTAATCCTTGGGGAGTAGACACCAACGCTTCAAAACCTGGTGTTTTAGAATTAAGTTGGAGTGACATTGACTTAAGCTTTAGTTATTGGGATTCTACAATCAATTAATATTATAGCAGTCATAGTTAAGTTGTGAGACACTCCTTTTGGTCGTCCTTAGTTATTTGTTATTTGTAAACAAATGACTAAGGACAAATGGCTTTTGCCGGATGCCGGGTGAGACTCTCGTCCCTAATTATGAGCGGACAGAATGTCTGCCTCACAAGAACTGTATTCAATGTAAATACAAACCACTATATTATTTGTAAAATAATTAGCATTTTTTATTTTTATTAAATAGTAATTATTATCTTAGGTAAAGTCTCTTTCAGGCAAAAGCCCTATTAATCATAAGGCTTTTGCAGGTCATGCTGTCAAAAAAAGAGATATATATTTGAGGAGATAATACTGATGCCCAGCGATATAAATACTAACAATTCTTTTTCTAATCAAGGGCTAAATATCACGTCTACCTCCTCAGTAGATTCCTTTCATCCCAATAATGACTATAGTGTCAACTTTGGCGGTCACAGTAGTTTTTACTCAACTAGCGATAACAAGCAGCCAAATCCTGAAGAGCAATTATTCAATGATAATGGCTACGATTTCTCCTCTGGTTATGGCTTGATAAATGCAGCCGCCGCAGTGGGTAAAGCTGTTGGTCAAAGTCCCTTTGCTGATGTTCCTGATCTTGGTGGTAATAATTGGGGAGCCGACCTTGTGAAAGCTCCAGAAGTCTGGGCAAAAGGATACACAGGTCAGGGTGTGGTTGTCGCTGTTCTGGATGTTGGCGTTGACTTCAACCACGATGACTTGAAGGATAATATCTGGACAAATCCAAAGGAAATTGCTGGCAATGGCAAGGATGATGATGGCGATGGTTTTGTTGATGACGTTCACGGCTGGAACTTTGTTGATAACAACAATGATGTCTTAGATAGAAAAGGTCATGGCACCCATGTTGCTGGCACGATTGCTGGAGAGAACAATGGCTTTGGTGTTACTGGCATTGCCTATGATGCCAAAATTATGCCAGTTAAAGTTCTTAATGATGAAGGTGCAGGCTCCTACACTTCCATTACTAAAGGCATTTATTATGCTGTAGATCATGGAGCGAATGTGATTAACCTCAGCCTAGGTGGTGGTTCTGGGGACGATTCGATGCAAACAGCTCTTCAATATGCCAGCAATAAAGGAGTTATTGTCGTTATGGCAGCTGGCAATGATAGTGGCTTTCAACCAGGCTACCCAGCCCGATATGCAGACAAATCAGGAATTGCAGTTGGAGCAGTTGATAAAAATAACAACATGGCTGACTTCTCCAACCGCGCAGGAGTGAATTCACTTACTTACGTTACAGCTCCAGGAGTTGATGTTTACTCTACAGTTCCGGGTAATCAGTATGCTTCCTATAGTGGCACATCAATGGCGACTCCCCATGTTGCTGGTGTCGTTGCTCTCATGCTCAGTGCTAATCGCAATCTCACTGATGCTCAAGTGCGTCAGATTGTTCCAGAGACAGCAGTACACAGTACAACAACCCCAAGCTTTAGCCTCCCAGGTTTAAGTTTCAAGGACTCCATAACACAGAGCCGTATTGCAACTTCTAGCTTCAGCATTACAGAGTATCAAGATGGCTCTTGTGCTGTCTCACCTGCCTCTGAAATACAGTGGGGGGACCAGATGCCCCGAAGTTTGCTCAACGGGGGGAACCCCCGCACGCAACTTCTCTCCACCCCACAAAACCAGTTGGATTATGCCAATACACTGCAACAGTATAGCTTCAGCGCCAGTCCTGAAATCGGGAATAACGAGATGTTTGACAATCCTGTTCTCTGGTCGCAATTCTCAAGCTACCAAACCACACTGAACAACAACGTTAACTACAGTATGAGTGACTATAGTGGTACTGATTCTGAAAATATGCTGAACAAACGCAAGGAAATGCTGGAGGAGTATTGGGAATAGTTAGTTAACTTTAACATAGCGTGATGTGACATACTTCTATCAGTGTGGAGTCAACAAAAATGTAACCAAAAATTGTATTTGTGAATACGAAAGCGTTTGTTTTTCTAAGACTTATTGTTCAAACTAACGGACGATTATTTGTTACCGACATAGTTGCAACTATTGAAGGGCATTATTAACCTTCAGTCCGCAAACCATCATCACTTAGTTTGAACAATGATAGTTAATCAGGAAAAAACGCTTGCCGAGAAAGTCCGTGCTGACTTCCCAATTTTGCAGCGAAAAGTCAACGGCAAACCCTTGGTTTACTTCGACAACGCTGAAAGTTCCCACAAACCCTCGGTAGTACTAAATGCCCTACGGGATTACTACGAGCAATATAATTCCAACGTGCATCAAAGCACACATGTTCTTGGTAAGGAAGCCACAGAAGCGTATGAAGCAGCGCGGGAAAAATTAGCGAAGTTTATCAATGCTGCTTCGCCACAAGAAATTATCTACACCCGCAATGCAACTGAGGGGATTAATTTAGTGGCTTATGACTGGGGCATAAATAACTTGACAACGGGGGATGAGATTATCATCTCGGTAATGGAACACCACAGTAATATCGTTCCCTGGCAGGTGGTTGCTCAAAAGACAGGTGCAGTGCTGAAATTTGTTGAACTGAACGAGAATGAAGAATTCAATTTGGAACAGTTCAAAACTCTAATTTCAGACCGAACTAAATTGGTTTCTATATTGCATCTTTCCAGCACTTTGGGTTGTATTAACCCCGTAGAGGAAATTATTGCGATCGCTCGCCAAAAGGGGTCTAAAGTCTTAATCGACACCTGCCAAAGTCTTCCCCATATGCCTATCGATGTCCAAAAGATGGACTGTGATTGGCTTGTTGGTTCCGGTTACAAAATGTGCGGTCCTACTGGTATTGGCTTGCTTTATGGTAAGTTGGAGTTACTGCGGTCAATGCCTCCTTTCTTAACCGGAGGTGACATGGTTGCTGAGGTCTTCCGCGATCGCCGAAGGCGGGCGCTTTGCGCCATCGCGCCACATACAAGGATTTGCCCTATAAGTTTGAAGCAGGAACACCGTCAATTGGAGATGCCATCGCCTTTGGTGCAGCCGTTGACTACCTCAGCGAAATTGGCATGGATAAAATCTATGCTTATGAAGCAGAATTGACTAAATATTTCGTCAAACAGCTGCAACAAATTAAGTCAATTCGTATTTACGGTCCTCAACCAGAAAATGCTGCTGTGGGTAAAGTCGCTATAGTCATGTTTACTGTTGAGGGTATCCCCGCCAAAGATTTATCCTCCCGTCTGGATCAGGCTGGAATTGCTATCAACGCAGGCTTACACGCTACCCAGCCTTTACACGAGTACTTCGGCGTTGAGTCTACTGCACGAGCAAGTCTGTACTTTTACAACACTTACTCTGAAATTGACGCTTTCATTGCAGCCATTAAGGAAACGATAGACAATTCCTAATTCATAATGAGTCATTCGTAATTACCAATTCAATTACGAATTAGTAATAATTTGTAGGTGTCTCAGCCAATCACCGATTCCATTGAGAATTAGCTGAACACCTACTGCCATAATAAAAAATCCCAAAATTCGGCTAGATGCTTTGATACCGGTTTCTCCTAACCAAATGAGAAACCAATTAGAGGCTCGTAAACATAAATAAATGAGCAATCCTAATAGGAAAATCGCTAACAAAACTGCTAGAAAATTTAGTACGGTTGGGACAGACAAAGTGCGTCCTGCTTGAGCCGATAAACCCAAGGTCACAGCAAGAGCGCTCGGTCCTGCCAACAAGGGAACGGTCATCGGCATAAAAGAAATGTCTTCGTGCTGAGCGCTTTTTTCAGCGGCTGCTTGATTTTCCGTTGGTGTTAGCCTTGGTCGTGCGCTCATCATTTGCCAAGCAGTGTGAAACACCACAATTCCCCCAGCAATACGGACGACCTCTAGAGAAATTCCAAAAAAGCGTAAAATCCCCCCTCCAATTAAGAGAAATAGTGACAATACTAAAACTGTATACTGAGCAGTTTTGCTTGCGAATTGATGACGCTCTTTGGGAGAATTTGCCGATGTTAAGACGAGAAACGTAGGGACATTTCCAATTGGATCTACTATCGGAAAAAGTGCTACAAAGCTACCTAAGACAAACTCTGTAAAATTCGGGATATTCACCTTGTACTCCTATTGAATAGGTCTTAAATAGTTAATTGATTCTATTTACCCTAGCTTCTGCTAAAACAATTGGTTCATATTAAGTTTGTATATAACCAAGAAGACCTTATTCGTTATTACGGCATAGTTCAGATTCTATAGATAAAAAAACCTGCTAACTAGATAGGAAAGATAGCAGGAGACAATTGAAAGGTTGATGTATTCCTAATTTTTTAGTTTCAAAGAAAAATTTACGAGTTTTTACTATCGCTAGATAGATAGAATATTAAGTTTACTTGTAAATTTAGCTACATTTACAATGGATTCTATAAAGAAAACCCCTGCCAAAAGCACTGTTAAATTAGCTTAAGGGCAGGAGAGGCAGGTATGTTGATGTTAATGTTATTCTTTGTTTGATAATTCCATTTTCTTGATTAATCTTTCACTACCTATAGGCAGAAAAGGTATTGATTAAAGATAATCCAGACTGTGTTTATCAACACAATACTTCTTTACTTTAATGACAACCTTAAAAGGAATTTTTGTAAATTTCCTGTAACTAATATCAAATTACTCAAAGTTACTGGATTTAATTAATATCTATCAGGTTAGCCTCTGTTTACAGCGCTTATTCTTATGATTAGCGCTGTAACGTATCATAATCGCCAATAGTATCCTTCTGGTCTGACTCCAAGCAATCAACCAAAACAAGTGCGATTGGCTTTGCCACTGTCCCGAATCGCGATCGCGGCGCTGTTCCTTGCCCAATCACCTCCGGCGCAGCACAAAGCGCAATCGCGCCTCCCAAACCTACCTCACAGAAAATGCCTCACTAAAGCGACGAGTAATCGGCTCAATTAAGAATGTCAAAATTGACTTTTTGCGAGTGACAATCTCACCATTAGCAGCCATTCCAGGAGTAAACCCAACTTCTTGACCGCGCACCAATATTGAATGTTTGTTGAGCTTAATTCGGGTGGGAAAAACTAAGCCCATTTCTTTATCAAGAATAGCATTTGGACTGACTTGCACCACCTCGCCCTCAATAGTCCCAAATTCTTGGAAGGGGAAGGTCGCCATTTTCACCTTTGCCTGCATTCCCTCCTGAATAAAACCAATATCCCGGTTAAGGACTTTCACCTCTAAGAGAAGTTCTTCGCCTTCTGGTAAAATGGACAGTAACTCTTCACCTGCTTGCACTGGTCCTTTTGTTGCTTTGATTCTGTAGATAGTACCTGACACTGGAGCTTTGATAGTTTCCTTGTCTTGCTGTTTGCGTGCTTGCTCAAGCTGACCTTGAATGGTGGTCAGTTCTTCTTTGCGTTTGTTAATCTGGGTGATAATTTCACTTTGACGCTCTGATTCCAGACGTTGTGCTTGAGTGCGAGCCGCTTGATATGCTTCTTCGACTTGGCGAATTTCTTGAGCCTGAGCAGCAATATCCTTTTCTAAGGATGTGACTTTGTCTTGAGCTTCTGTTACCTTATTTTGGGAGTTTGTCACCTCATCATTTGCCCTGGTGATTTCCGCAGTCACACGATTGAGTCTTTCTTGGGCGTCTAGGTAATCGAGTCGAGGTACCGCACCGGGGGTGACGAGGGTTTTTAGGCTTTGTTCCCTTTTTTGAGCAATTGCTAAGCCGTTTTCAACTTTAGTCCGAATATTTTGGGCGTTGAGCTGGTTCGTTTTGGCGTTGGCAAGGCTAGTTCTTGCATTTACTAAATTTTCTTGCAAGCGAGTCAGGCGTACTTTCGCCTGGTTAATCAGCGCTTGTTGGCGATTTGATTCGGCTTGGGCTGCGGCTTGACGCGCTTGATAGTCTCGTAAACGAGAGTTTAGCAGTTCATCTTGAAGTTGTGTGCCACCAGCTTGAGCGCCCGTGCGTTCTGCATCCAAACGCCGTAAATCTTCCTGAATTAATTTAGCAGATGTGGCTAAGCGAGTAACATCGACTTGTTGCAAGTCTGGGTCACGTTTAACCAGAGGTTGACCTTTGAGTACGCGATCGCCTTCTTTGACATTGACTGTAACAATTGTCCCGTTACCTATCGATGTCACTGGTCGTACTTGTGTAGCAGCAATTAATTCTCCTGGTGCTGTCGCGACTTCATCAATGAGCGAAAAATTTGCCCAGGCGATCGTCCCCAATACCACCGCACTCACTGTTCCCGCTAACAATCTACTATACAAAGGTGGCAATTCCTGTACCGCTTTACCCAGTTCATAGGATAAATGTTCATCAGGTTTTACGAATCGCTGTTTTGTTTTACGTGCTTGAGCAGCATTTGCAGTTAGGGAGTATTTCATAAAATTTTAGATTAGGGACTAGGGATTAGGGATTGGGGATTAGGGATTGGGGATTAGGGATTAGGGATGAGGAAGAGTATTCCCCAGTCCCCAGTCCCCAGTCCCCAGTCGCCATTACCCATTTAAACTGCTAGGTAACGTCGCAAAAAATTTTCTAATGTTTCCAACTGAAAATTGAAAATAGCCTCCAATTGGGCAATTTCCTGATTTGTACAGAAAAATTCATTCGCTAGTAGTGTACGAAACGTTCCCAAAGCTTTTTGTGCTTCGGGATTAAACAAACCTAATGCACCCCGCAGCGCATCTACTGCAAACAGTGGCGGGTTAATCACCACTGGCTCTTTGTTAAAAATGTGACCAAAAATTTTGGGAATATCCTCTCGCGATAAAATCTCTGGTCCTCCAACTGGGAATATCTGGTTGCGAGCGGCTGCTACTGTCACAGAATCTACCACTATCCTTGCCAAATCATCTGTACTCACAATAGAAGTACGGTTTTTGGGATCGCCAACCAGCAGGTACAACCCCGTTTCTCGAAAACGTTCTGCCAATGGCAGCAAGTTCGATGCTAATCCAGCTGGGCGTAAAATAGTGTAGTTTAAGCCACTAGTTTGCAGGTATCGCTCTACCGCTCGTTTTGCCTTGAATACAGGAGCATCTTCGTATCCCCGGTCTGCTCCTAGCACGGAAATGAAGACAAAGTGTTGTACTCCATTCGCTTTTGCTGAATCTATCAGTTCAATGTTGGCGCGGTAGTCCAAAGATAGAGCATCACCATCAGAACCATGAGCGCTGATAATGTACTGTACGCCCTGACAAGCTTTTTGAATATCCCTTTCTTGGCGCAAATCACCAATAAAGATGTTAGATCCTCGGTGTTCTAACTCGCCGTAGCGCGAGGTGAGACGGACAAACGCGCGTACCTGCTTTTCCTGTTCCCGTAAAAGTCGCACAACTCTGCGACCTATTCCCCCAGTGGCTCCAGTGACTAGAAACATATCGATTTTGGATTTTGGATCGTGGATGAGTCAATAGTCCAAAGCTTTTTAACTCTACAATGTAGAGACGCGCCATGGCGCGTCTCTACTAAATTCTAGAATTCGACAATCACTGGCGTATGATCGCTCGGTTGAGCTAACTTTCTGGGAGCTACATCGATAGTGCAGCTCTTAGCACGCTCATATAAGTTGGGTGTAAGATAGTGATGGTCAATACGCCAACCCAAGTTACGCCGAAAAGATACGGCTCGATAGTCCCACCAACTATAGTGTCCGCCTTCAGAGGTAAATTTGCGAAAAGCATCAGCAAATCCTAATAAGAGAATATCTCGTAACGCTTGGCGCTCTGCTTCTGATGCCATAATGTGATTTTCAGTACTCACACTATTATGAATATCATTATCTTCTAGAGCAATGTTAAAGTCTCCACACATACAGATAGCAGGTGAGGATAAAAGAAGCGATCGCAAATACTCCTGCAGCACTGTTAACCAACCCAGCTTGTATTCATATTTCTCGCTCCCCACAGCTGAACCATTCGGTACGTAAAGATTGACAATTCTGATACCGTGAATCACACCTGTGATTACCCGTTTTTGCTCATCCCAATCTGGCTGCACATCTAACAAAATAGGCGTAAAACCACGGCTGACATCTTCTAGTGGTTCACGGCTTGCTATGGCAACACCGTTGTAAGCTTTTTGTCCTGATAAATAAAGATGGTAGCCCAATTGCTCGAAGGCAGCACAGGGAAATTTCTCATCTACAACTTTCGTTTCTTGCATACACAGGACATCAACGTGATTTTGACTCAACCAATCAACAACGTGTCCAAGACGAGTGCGAATCGAGTTGACATTCCAAGTAGCAATTTTCATATGAGTTACTCTTCAGTAGTCATTAATTATTTTCTCCTCCTCCTGCAAGCCTCTCAAAAATTGATCCCATTGCGATAATTTGGTATTTTTCGTTACAAATTGTTTGAATTATTATGATCCCCAAGATAGATGAATTGCTATCTTCTTAAAGAGTAATGTAAAACTATATTCTCTGCGTAGTCATTATAATATGTGGTGTGAAATAAGTCTGTGGCTATGCCAGGGTACGGTTAACCGAAATTGCGCTCGCTTGAGCTAGTCGGGTTAACTTAAAATCATGATGATTAGGTACAAATGCTCTACCGTCATCAAATGTCAGTCCTAGCGACAGAACTATTTCACCTGCTGAACCAAAACAACTTATGAAAATCGCTCAAGTAGCCCCCTTATGGGAACGAGTTCCGCCTCCTACATACGGAGGAATAGAGCTAGTCGTGAGTCGCTTGACCGATGAACTAGTGCGTCGAGGTCACGATGTCACTTTGTTCGCGTCTGGAGATTCGCAAACATTGGCTAGATTAGAAGCAGTTTATCCTCGTGCATTGCGCTTAGACGCAAACGTCAAAGAGTATACAGTGTACGAAATGCTGGAACTCAGCCAAGTTTATCAGCTAGCAGAGGAATTCGATATTATCCACTCCCATTTGGGAATTTCGGCGTTACCTTTGGCGAGTTTTGTGCCAACACCCACAGTGCATACCCTGCACGGCAGATTTACAACAGACAACCGTAACGTATACACTTACCACCAAAAGCAACCATACGTCAGCATTAGTAACGCCCAGCGTGAGATAAACCTCAACTATGTTGGCACGGTCTACAACGGGATTAATCCAGAAGATTACCGTTTTGTCGCTCAACCTCAAGAAGCCCCATATTTGGCATTCTTAGGACGCTTTTCGCCGGAAAAGGGACCGCAACACGCGATCGCCATTGCCAAGCAAACTGGTTGGCATCTCAAAATGGCAGGAAAAGTTGATGTAGTAGACTCTAAGTTTTTTGAACAAGAGATTGCCCCACACATTGATGGTAAGCAAATTCAATACCTAGGTGAAATTAACCACGCCGAAAAAGTTGAACTGCTGGGCAATGCTGCTATCACCCTCTTCCCAATAACCTGGCAAGAACCCTTTGGGTTAGTGATGATTGAATCAATGGCAACTGGTACACCAGTCATTGCCATGAATTTAGGTTCCGTATCCGAGGTGATTGCCCACGGAGTCTCAGGTTTTGTGTGCCAAAGTTTCGATGAAATGGCGGCAATGATTCCAGCCGCTTTGGAACTCAATCGTCAAACTTGCCGAGAATATATAGAGAACAAGTTTAGCGTTATCCAAATGGTTGATGGGTACGAGGCGGTTTATGGAAAAATCATCAAAGACCGCATCAATTCAAACGGTCGCATTCATGCCGCTAGAATCCAATTTTAATCAACAACTTTTTTAGTGCATCTATAATCAACAAGTTTTCAAAAGGAGGACATAAATATGAGTCTGAACTCCAACAGTTGTCCCTGTTGCGGTGGTTCTCTGTTGCGTCATGTCCGTCATGGTGAATTCTACTGGTTTTGTAAAACCTGCTGGCAAGAAGTGCCATTGTTAACTGTGAGCCGGATGCCCAACGCAGAAGCAAGAAGCACGGGAGTTGTTCCTCAACCAGCAGTCAAATCCTAAGTTTCTACAATTTAAGACTGATGAACGACTAAAAAGTTCCCAACTCCACCTGGTAAAATCAGGTGGAGTTCATTACTGGTAACAAGCTGTGTTAGCAGCCTTACTTTACGGCAAAGAAAATTTAAGTTTAGAACAAGTCGCTGACCCAACCCCCGGTATCGGTGAAGTCGTTATCAAGGTGGGAGCAGCGACAACTTGCGGTACTGACTTGAAAGTTTGGCGTCGCGGCGGTCATGCTAAGATGCTCAAACCGCCAACTTTGTTTGGTCATGAAGCTGCTGGAGAGATTGTAGCCGTAGGAGAAGGTGTTACGGCTTGGCAGGTGGGTAAGCGGGTGGTGGCAAATAATTCTGCTCCATGCATGAAATGTTTTTTTTGTCAACGGCAAGAATACTCCCTTTGTCCAAATTTGACATGGAATAACGGCACTTTTGCCCAGTATTTAAAGATTCCCGCGCCTATTGTGCAACAGAATATGTTGCCAATTCCTGATGACTTGCCGTATGAATTGGCAGCAATGACAGAACCTCTAGCTTGTGTGCTGCATGGGGTAGCCCGTTCCAACGTCAAAGCAGGTGATTGCGTGGTCGTGTTGGGAGATGGGGCGATCGGGCTGATGTTTGTCGCAAAATTGGCTCATGATCTCAACGCTGAGGTGTTACTGTTTGGCGGGAATGACCAAAGACTAGAAATTGGGGAAAAATTAGGCGCGGCAAAAACCTTTAATTACCGTCAATTGCCGGATATTCCTAGTTTCGTCAAAGAACTGACACAAGGATGGGGTGCAGATGTTGTGATAGAAGCAACCGGTGTACCGAGTGTTTGGGAAACAGCGATTGCTTGCGCCCGTCCTGGTGCAACCGTTAACCTATTTGGCGGATGTCCCCGAGATACGACTATTACTGTTAACACAGAACAACTGCACTACAGCGAACTTACCCTTAAAGGAGTGTTTCACAATACTCCTGAATATGTCCGGGCGGCGCTGTCACTGCTTACAAGTAGGAAGATTCCCTTTGAGTTGCTGATCAGCGAACACCGTCCATTGCAGGATTTAGAACAGGTGTTTTGTGAGATGAGGGAGCGTAAGGTCATTAAGGTAGCGATGATTCCGTGAAGATTGACCTTTCCGGTACAAGGGCTATAAGTTGTTTAATGTTGAATTGCTTATAAAAAGGTAGGCTGAAAACCCCGTGCAATCATACGCCGGGGATGAAAGCCATGACGCAGGGTTAACCAAGCGCCGTGATGTTATCTTTTCAGTATCTTCACACAATGCTTATACTCTACGTGATAGCATAAAAATGTAGTTGGTTAGGTCGAGCCGATGATAATTTACGAGTTCAAAGTTAAAGGGAAAGACAAGCAATACAGGGCAATTGATGATGCTATTCGTACTAGTCAATTCATTCAGAACAAATGTTTACGTTACTGGATGGATAACAAGGAGAAAAAAGTTGACAAGTACGTTTTAAACAAGCATTGTGCTGTACTTGCTGCTGAGTTCCCTTTTGCCGATGAACTTAATTCAATGGCTAGACAATCTGCGGCTGAACGTGCGTGGGGTGCAATAGCTCGGTTTTACGATAACTGCAAAAAGAAAGTCAAGGGTAAAAAAGGATTTCCGAAGTTTAAAAAACACTGTCGTTCAGTGGAATATAAAACATCGGGATGGAAGCTCTCTACTACCCGCAAAGCCATAACCTTCTCAGACAAGAAAGGCATTGGGACTCTGAAATTGAAAGGAACGTATGACCTAAACTACTATGCAATCAAACAGATTAAGCGTGTTCGGTTGGTGCGTCGTGCTGACGGATACTATGCTCAATTTGCGATTGATATTGATTTGAAGGTTGAAACGCAACCTACTGGTCAGGTAGTGGGTATTGACCTGGGATTGAAGTACTTCATTGCTGATAATATTGGCAATGTAGAACAGTCTCCCCAGTTTTATCGAAAATCTGAGAAGCAGTTAAATCGGGCTAACCGCAAAAAGTCTAAGAAGTACGATAAGGCAAGATCGAGCGCCAAAAAACCACAATCAACCAACTACCACAAAGCCAGAAATAGGTATGCTCGTAAGCATTTGAGAGTAAGTAGGCAACGAAAAGAGTATTGCAAGAGATTGGCATACTCCGTCATCCAATCTAACGATTTGGTAGCCTATGAAGACTTGAATGTTAAGGGCTTGGTACGTAACCGACATCTGGCTAAGTCAATCACTGATGCTGGCTGGTCAACTTTTCGCTCGTGGCTGGAGTATTTTGGTCACAAGTATGGGAAGGCAACGGTTGCCGTTCCTCCCCACAACACAAGTCAGAATTGCTCTAACTGCGGCAAGAAAGTGAAAAAATCCTTGTCTACTAGAACCCACGTTTGTCCACATTGCGGATTTGTGGAAGACAGAGACGTAAACGCAGCCATCAATATCTTGAGACTAGGTCTCAGTACCGTAGGGCATACGGGAACTTACGCTTGGGGAGATTTGCCCTCTTGGGCGGTTGGCCGGGGCCTGCTGTCTAACGGCGAGTCAACGAACCAAGAATCCCCTGGCTTTTCGAGCAAATGAGCGTAGCGAAATTTGTTCAGCCAGGGGAGTGTCAAAGCCAATCTCGATAAGCCGAAATTTCATTGACGCTGATTTCAAACGGCGTCCCCTTGCCAAATGGCGGATATACGCGGATTTTGGCGCTACTAGCAAAGCGTTCCAACCTATTGCCAATTGGTGGAATATTGCTGACTATATGCCAGTAAGTGACGATGTCAGGACAGTCGATAACCAGCATTAAAGCGCCATCATCGGTTGTGACATACCACTGACAGCTAGACAACAATGCTCGTGTAATTTGGTCGCACGCTTCAAAAAAGCATCTACCAGTGGAATGTTCCAGCTGCGATCGCAGTATTTTATCAACTTGCGTTGCTTCAGTTGAAGGCAAATCATCTGGAGGAAGAAAGGATCTATTTTTCATACAAGCCCCTTGAGATTAAGGGTTAATAAGCGAGGAAGTTGCGTTCACTATTATTCTTAGGTTCTGACTAAGTGCAAATCCAACCACAGGCGTGGATATATATGCTTGATTTTTGACATTGGATCGCGCAGCAGTCGTGTTGCATTCAGGAAGACTACCTGAACTAGCCCCATATTTTCTGCTATCTCTCTTAAAACTTCTTTGTGAGCTTGCACATAAGGCATTATTTCCTCAGAGCAATAAATTCCTATGTATTGCAAGCGTTTAGGAGGTCGTCCCCAGTAAGAGGAGATAACTTTCACATAACAGCCGTCTAGTAATTCCCCTACTTTTGGGTAATAGTGATTGACGACCCTCATGAATTCTTTTGCTAGGATGTCTTCACTAATCATGACAAAAGATATTTTTGTAGGGATTGTCACACTATTAAATATAGCATAATTCTATTATGCTTCTAGTACAATTATCCCTAATTTATTATAAAATTAAGGTTAATATTTATGAATAAAAACATATTTTCCTATTTTTTATAAATCAATCATACTTGAAATTCCTTAAAGGAGAATTCACACATTAACAGCTTGTAGGGTGAGCAATGCCCACCCTACGTTTTTAGCTATTTAAAAGCAAAAACTAAGTAATATTGTTACTTGATTTTTCCCAAAAGACTGTTATCAATAATGTGCAAGTTTGCACACTTCGATTACATTTAGATTTTTGGAGTGTCATTTTTTATCGGACATTACGCTCTGATACCAACACTTCCGCTACCAGGCTTGGCAATTGGTTAAGGTCAAGATATCCGTCAGAAGCACGGCTGGGTGAAAGAAATGTATAGTCTGGGTCGCACGCCCCGTTATCGTAAACTTGGATATACCACCTATCAGGAAATCCTGGAACACCCAGTTCCACAATGTACCAACTTTGACCAATCAGGCGAGAGTTAACAATGACAAACCATTCTCTATTTTCTTCTAAAACATTCCACTCAGCCATCAAAAATTCTAACGCTATTTGTCCCGCGTCAGTTGAAGTCAGTAGCATTATTTACTCCTTATTTGAAACATCAGGATAGAATCCCAATTCCTTAGATAACTCACGTGCAACATGGATTAAAAACTGGGCACCATCCTGATTGCCTTGGTGTGCAAATCCAGTTGCCACTTGCATGATTGTTTGTATCAAACCAGCATCAAGCAATTCTGGTTGAGCTTCTAAAACTTCTGGTTCTTGACCATTCGGGCAACGAAGCAGTTGGTCAATGAGATTGAAATACAAGTCTTCTCGTTGTTGAGTCATGGTTAATAATTTATTGTTCAATGCCTTGCCAAAGTCTTTCTAACATTTCTACTTGTTGCTGAAAAACAGCAGCGCGATAAATCAGATATCTGTCATATAAGAAAACGACTGTTCCCAGAAAAATAGGCAATAACAAAAAGAACCATTGTAATATCTTGAAAATTGTGTACTGTTTGGTGTTCGTTAGGGATTGCTCGACAAAATTAGTAGCAGAATGGACGTTAGACGTATCTTGCTCTGATTTTTCTTCTTGTGTACGAGTTAATCCAACTTCACTTGTATGACTCTGATTAAGTTCACAAGCTAAACTCTTTGTTTGTACTAGTTCCATATGTCGCTCCCAAACCATGCTAAATACCACTAGCTCTGGAGAAAGCACCAATACAGTAACTAAACAAACTGTCAGAAATTGGACAAGTTTGAATTTCATTCAGATCTTACTGCTAACTGTTAACTGTTAACTGTCAACTGCTAACTGTCTGTTGGGCTAAGAAGTCCCCCCTCATTCCTCGGCTTTCACCTGCGAATTTTGGGGGGTAGAGGGGAATCTCTGCGTAAATCCTATAGGTTTTATATCAGATGTCTCACCACAGAAGAATTTATTGCGATTGGATCAAGATTATTAAATTAATTAGGGTTGTACTCAAAGCTTGCAATTCTTACTAGATAAGTGTTATAAAATTTTTTTGGGTACAGGTGCTAGACTTTCGACCCTGGGGGACTAGTATTTATCAAAAGGGGTTCTGGTGTTTGTGTACTCAACATCAAACCTATCTAAACTTTCGTACTGGCAAGTTTTTTTGCTATTTTTTTAAGGATAAAGCTTGTACTCAAAAAATGTATTACTATAAAAATATATAGTTAAGTAATAGAAAATACTAAAAAGGTCATAAAAATTAGGACTTTGTTCAAAAATAACAGAATATTAATCATTTTCTCAAAATCGTTTAAAATTAACTTTAATTAACTTGATTGACTTTTAAAATCTCTGTTTATGTACTCACTTGCTATAGTTTAATGTCTATAAATAATTCCGTTGATGAAAAGGCATCTTTTTAGGATATAATTCATGCAGATTGCTCGGGACGTTACAGAACTGGTTGGACGGACTCCTTTAGTTCAGTTAAACAAAATTCCTCAAGCTGAGGGATGTGTAGGGAAGATTGTCGTTAAGTTGGAAGGAATGAACCCAGCAGCTTCGGTGAAAGACCGCATTGCTGCAAGTATGGTGAAGGCGGCTGAAGAAGAGGGGCTGATTCAGCCTGGAAAAAGCATTTTAGTTGAGCCTACATCCGGGAATACAGGAATTGGATTGGCGATGGTGGCGGCGGCGCGGGGCTACGATTTGATTTTGACAATGCCCGAAACCATGAGCTTGGAACGGCGCGCTATGCTACGAGCATATGGTGCTGCTTTGGAATTGACACCTGGGCTTGAGGGAATGCGGGGTGCGATTCGCAAAGCCGAAGAAATCGTCGCTAAGACTCCTGGTGCTTTTTTGTTGCAACAATTCCGTAACCCAGCTAATCCCAAAATTCATAGAGAAACCACAGCAGAGGAGATTTGGGCTGATACTGATGGGCAAATAGATATCCTTATTGCAGGTGTGGGTACTGGTGGAACGATTACCGGAGTTGCAGAAGTCCTCAAAGCGCGCAAACCCAGTTTTCAGGCGATCGCTGTGGAACCAAGTAACAGCCCCGTGCTTTCTGGAGGGCAACCAGGACCGCATAAAATTCAAGGTATTGGTGCCGGATTTGTCCCAGAAGTTCTGCGCAGCGATTTCATAGATGAAGTGATCACCGTCAGCGATGAGCAGGCGATCGCCTTTGGGCGGCGGCTAGCCAGGGAAGAAGGTTTATTATCTGGTATATCCTCTGGTGCTGCTTTGTATGCTGCAATACAGGTAGCGAAACGCCTAGAAAATGCAGGTAGTTTAATCGTGATGATTCAGCCTTCCTTTGGCGAACGTTACCTCAGCACCCCCATGTTCCAAGATAAGATGTTGGAAACTGCGCGATAAGGGTAGCCCTGCCAGTAAGAGAGGCAGAGCCTCCCAATGGTATTCAAAAGGAAGAGACTGAGAACAAGGCAATCTCTCAAAGAAATACACGTAGGGTGTGCCATGCCGACTATTTCTGGGTTATATCTGGGTTTTGGTGAGCATGGCACACCCGAAAGATACTGAACGGTATTGACCTATGAACGCAACTCCGTATTAGTCCACTGCAGTGGACTGAAGCTATCAGCCAGAGACTTAAGTCTCTGGCTAGTATAATATCAAGCAGATATCAAACTAAATATCTAGTATTCGGTACGATGGGGAAGAAAGCGTACTCGTACCACGCTGTCCAAATGAAACTGCGAATCCATCGACCACGCTTTTCGGTATTTAACTCATAATCAAATACTCCCAGTGACTGATCAATAGAAGATAAGTGAGATTCGCAACCGCAGCCGTGCTGATAGGTAAAACCGTACTTGGAAGCAATGCTTTGTATCTTCATCTGCACAGCAAACACTTTTCCAGCATGCAGGACTGCATCCCAAGAGCGCTTGTGTTCTATATCACGCGGGTCAAACCGTAAAGCTCGTTCTTCAAAAACGCTATCTCGGTCAATGGGAGCAAGATGCACTTGGTAAAAGCTGGCGGGAAGTTCATAATCAAACTCATTAAACAATTCTAGACCAATGCGAGCGACCTTCACCTCGTTAGAGTAATCTGCTCCCTTTGACTCCAATTCACGCAGAACTGCTTCAAAATCAGGGTATCTCTCAACCTTAAAATCTTGTCCGTAGAACTCAAGTGTCTCCCGTGCCAACAATCCGAACAACTCACGAAACGCAGGTTTGAGGTGAGCTAGTTCCGGGCGTTCGTTAAATAAATCAACGTCTCCCTGTTCCAATTTGTATTGAAACAGCTGCGCCATCTCAACATAAGTCTGCGGATTTGCTAGTCCAACACCAGCTTCTCCTACAGCAATGTCTTGCCACACCTTTGGCAATTGAGAAATAGGAACCGCATTTTCTCCAACAATGACTTGAACTTGAGGAGCATCGAGAATAAGCATAGGCAAACTCCACAGCAATATCCGTAGCTAAGTTAACGCTGAGTTTACCTTGGGTAGGGTTTTTGCTGTATGGTGGGCGTCACCCATCATCAGATCTAAGCCGCTGATACACTGCATAAGTCCTACCAACTGACAACTATTAAAAAGAAGGCAGAAAAACTAAGGATTTTGATGCCTGAGTTGGTTGGCAGTTCAAGACGACTGTTGACGAAGTGAAAAAACGCCGTCATCTGAGCTTGTTAATAGAGACATGATAGCTTTAGGAGAACAAAATAACTATGAGTCGTAACTTATACGCTTTGTTAGTTGGTATCAACAATTCTCCCGATCTAAATCACCGTTTAGAACAGGGCAAACGCACCTTAATTGTGCCAGTTTAAGGTGCGTTTGCCCTGCAATAAACTCTAAATTAATCGCATTAACGTCTGCTGATTGACAATTATTTAGGCGATCGCCTTGACCTTCAGAAAATCACTCAAACAATAAATTCTAATTCTTTCGTTTATGCATTAACCACGTTTTTGTCAAGACTAATTTAGATGCGTTTGCCCTGCAAGCGAAGCCAGAACCATGAAGGCGGGATTCATATCTAAGTTTTCAACTAATCCGACTTAACGCAGTCGGCGTGAGCTTCAATCTCAAGACTGCATAAGTTGACGTCTGCTTCACCTATTAAGAATACAGAAGAAAAGCTCATTCATGCTTAGCTTCTGTTAAGTAAATAAACTAATACTTTCTACACATATAACCTTATTTGTGTTAACGCGTTAGTTCTAGCTAAAAACCTTTACCTGTAGGTGTCCTCTACCTGCTAGAGTCTTCTAACTTCATCGAGAATACACTCACTTAATTTGAAGGAGAAAAATCTACAATGACACGGAATATCTACGCATTACTAGTTGGGATTGATAAATACGTAAGTGTTTCTCCATTGCAGGGCTGTGTAAATGATATAACTGCAATCAAAGAGTACTTAGAAAGGCGGGTACATACTGATAGATACCAGTTACATCTACGCACATTATTGAACGAACATGCTACCCGACAGGCAATCATTGATGGTTTGCGTCAATATCTGTGCCAAGCGGTTCGTAAAGATGTGGTTCTGTTTTATTTCTGTGGTCATGGTGCAAGGGAAAAGGCGGGAGAAGAATTTAAAGATTGGGAGCTAGATGACGCTCATGAAACGATAGTGTGCTACGACAGCCGATCGAAGACTAATGGAAAAAAAGTGCCTGATCTTGCTGACAAAGAACTGCGCTATCTCATCTCTCAAGTCGCTAATAAGGGAGAAAATAGCCCGGATCACGTTCTTGTTGCTTTTGACTGTTGCCATTCCAGTTCTGGAACTCGAGATTTAGATGATAAAGATGGCGTTCGCCAGATCGATGACCTAGCTTCTGCTAGAGAATATAGTGACTTTTGTTTTGCTGACCAAATTCCAAAAGATAAGCTCAGTTCTGAAACCTTCCCTCAAGGAGACCATACCTTTATTGCTGCTTGCCTCAACACTGAGACCGCAAAAGAGACTTCACAAGAAAATTCCCAAAAGCGTGGGCTATTCACCTACTCCCTTATCAAGGAACTTGAGAGTCCGAATGCAACGTTGTCCTATAAAAACTTAATTCAAGAAGTGCGAACTCGTGTTACAGGCGTTCGGCTTTACCAAAACCCTCAACTTGAGTTTGTTAAAGGGATAGATTCGGCAAATCCAAACAGAACTCGCTCAGAGAACCTAAAAATAGAATCTTTAGCATTTTTAGGTGACCCGGCAATCATAAAACCCCGCGATCCATCCTTTACACTCAAACATCGTCCCTATGTTCAAGCAACAAGGAGTGGTGATCGAGAACAGCAAGAGGAGTGGGTTATCAACGCAGGAGCCTTTCAAGGCATCCAGGAGGACATGGAACTTGCGGTTTATACAGAAGGCAGTAAGTACGAAGATTTTCAGATTTCAGCAGAAGAAGAAAATGCAAGCGAACCAAAGCCTATAAAAGCTGGCTCTGTGAAAGCGATCGCTCATATCAAAATTAAAACAGTTCGCGCTAATGAAAGTGTTGTCGAGTTGGTTTCTGGGACTGAAACCTTATCATCAGATAGTGGTAAATCAGATAGTAGTAAGCAGTTTCCTGCTATTGTGATCAAGCGACCTGTACCGAAAGTTCTATTTTATTTTGATTTTGAAGGTGAGAAAGGCGCAAATCGAGAATTATTAGAAAAAGTCAAACAAAAGCTAGAAGAATGGCGTTCCTTTGCTGTAGGTGTGATAGACGATCCCAAGGAAGCCCACCAATACCGTCTTTATGTCTGTAATCAGCAGTTTGAAATTAGAGATGGCATTGATAATCGGCTCTTGATAGAACCATTTACAGCAGAAGACAATGATTTCTCGATAAGTTTAGCAGCGAACCGGGTAGAGCATATTGCCAAGTGGATTACAACTCGGGATCTAGAAAATCCCAATTCGTCTATTAAAAAAGATGGGATTGAGATCGAAGTAACCTATCAAGGAGTCACCAGCAAAGAGCCACACCTAGTTCTGTATCAGCAATCAGAGAAGCCTAGAATTCACTTAAAAATTAGAAATCAATCGGGATATCGTCTCTTCTTCACCCTCTTAGATATTTCTAGTGATTACTCAATTGCCGATCCTGAAATTCTATATGACGGTGAGAACAAAGTTCAATGGCTTGAGATTGAGGATGGTGTTACTTACACAGCTAAGTATAAACCTTCGGGGCAAAATAAACTACGAGAAGATACCCCAATTGGCATTCCCAAGAAGTATAAGGAGCTAACAGAGTATGGAGAAACGCTTAAACTGATTGCAAGTACGCATTCATTTCCAATTGAACAGTTCAAACTCCCGTCTTTACCAATTGCTTCTAGTGGTGAGCGAAATATTGGGGAAGATGAAGAACCTCCTGTTGGAGACTGGGTGACCAAGCAGTTTGGATTCACCTTCATTCGTTCTAAACCCTCAGTAGATATCAGTGCAAATACTCAGACTAAACTTTCCGAAGGTATCTCTATTCGGGTGCCTGATGGGTTTTCAGCAAATGCTAGCCTTAAGCCAATATCGACTGTATCTAGTGAACGAAGTCTTGATGGCACAGTTATTGAGTTGCCTCTGCTGAAGGATGCTGAAGCGTTCGATCTAATAGATCGTCGAAGAGGCGATCGCGGCATTAGCCAAATCCCCGATCAGCAATTGAGTGTATTAGAGCTATCGGGAAGTGACTTAGCAATTGATAAAGTCACTCCAGAATCCCCAATTGTGATTTCGAGCGATCGCTTTCTTAAACCTAACGAAGGTATTTTAGCGATTGCCCACGATGGCGATTTCTGGCTTCCAGTAGGATACGCAATGCCGAAAGAGGATGGCAAGACTGAAATTAAAGTTGAACGCCTGATCGCGCACGGTAAAGAGGTTACACAGGGTGGCGAACGCAAGATTTCCGAAGCCATATCCCTCTATTTCCTAAAAGTTGTGTTGCAAAGAAAGCAAACTGCTTGGTTAAGGAAAGCAATATTTAATCCAGACGGTACAGTCTTTTTCACTCCAAAAGGAGATTTAGAATCCGTTAAGAAAGCTGTAGCAGTTGCCGAGCATATTGTTGTCTTTATTCATGGGATCTTGGGCGACACTGAAAGCATGATTCCGAGTATGCAGACTACCGGATTATTGAATTCAGATGGAAGCAAGGAAAAAGGAAAATATGATTTGGTACTGGCATTTGACTATGAGAACTTGAACACAGAGATTCAAAACACAGCGAATATACTCAAACAGCAATTGAAAGAGGTTGGGCTAGGAGATGGACACAATAAGACCCTACACATCATTGCTCATTCGATGGGTGGTCTAGTGTCACGCAGCTTTATTGAGCAGCAGGGTGGTAACAAAGTCGTTAACCACTTGATTATGTTGGGTACTCCCAATGGGGGATCTGAATGGTCATCGGTGTATCAACTAGCAACTTTGCTGTTGTCGGCGGGCTTAAACTTCATTCCAAAATCATTTGTAGCCGGACCAATCGTGTCCCTACTGACAAATAAAGCCACTGATAAAATGAGTAATACATTGAAACAGATGAATATTCAGGATTCTCAGCTTCTGCCCGAACTCAGGCGCTCTCAAGATCCTCAGTGTCCTTATACCATCATTGCGGGGAATACACAGTTAAATCAGGAGTTAAATAAAAAAGCTGAAAACTTACTGAAAGCACTGGAGAATAAGGTATGGAAAGGGCTTGAATTTCCGTTCAAAGGGCAGAGCAATGATATTGCCGTTACGGTTGAGAGTATCTTCACTCGGAAAGTTTTTGAGGGTCGCAATCCTGCCGTCAATTTTATCGATCCAGTCGCCTGTAACCATCTTGTCTACTTTAAGGATCAAGACGGATTGAATGCCCTTACTCAGGCAGTACGCCAGGCATTCGACTGAACTTTAACGTGAGTCTCCAACGAAGGCGCACCTACGGGAAGGGCGAAAGAAAACTGTGTTTTCTTAGGAGCAGTTCAACTGGCGGCGCAGGTGGTGCGCCGCTAAAATCCGTCGAACTCACGTAACTTTAAACCAGAAAATTGGTTAATCGAAGCAATAACAGTACAAACAAAACTCAGGAGTAAAAAGTAATGGTTTCACTAAATTCGCAACCTCAGATTCAAACAACTCAATGGTTTGACACTACCCATGTTGTTGCGATCGGAATTAACAATTACAACAATGGAGTGCGTTCCCTTGGCAAAGCAGTCAATGATGCTGTTAAAATTGCCGGAATAATTGAAAATCTGAAACCTACAGAGAAAGTCAAGTACTACTTTTCGCTTGCTCCTAAAGGTAATTTTAGTAATGAAGTGGAACCGGAAGTAAGCAGACTTGGTGGCAATACCTACCCCCCTACTAAAAAGGGTTTTTGCGAGTTACTAAGTTATTTGACGGAAACTGTAGGAAAGGAAGATCGCATCATTCTCTACTTTGCAGGTCATGGCATCGCGCTTCCATTTTCTCAAGTTACTTTTTCTCAAGTTACTAAAGATGATCGTAATAGTACGAGCAGTCCATCACAAATGAAGTTAGATGACAAGCCCCAAGGATATCTCCTTTTTCAGGATGCAGTCAAGGGAGATAGAAATACATACATGAAGATGGATGAATTGATTGGATCGCTGCATGAGATTCAATGCCGACACGGTTTAATTATTCTTGACTGTTGTTTTGCAGGTGCCATTGAATGGTCGCTTTACCGGGGAATAACACGGCAAATAGGTGATGATTTAGTTACTCCCTCTATTCTAGATAGATACATTACGAAAAACGCTTGGCAAATCCTAACCTCCTCTAGCGAGAACCAAGTAACCAATGAAGTTCTAAACCGAGAATCCGAGCAATTAGAAATCGATCATCGTGGATCTGGTGAAAATTCTCCATTCGTTATCGCCTTAAGAAAGGCAATAATTGATGGTGAAGCAGATTTGACTCAACCCAAAAGAGGATTTATTCACACAATTCGATTAATTGATTATTTGCGGGAAGAAATTGAAAGCAAATCCATTGAATCTAACAAGCTGCAAACTCCTTGTATATTTCCTTTTCCTTTAAAGCACGAGCAAACGGCTGAGTTTGTGTTTCTTCTTGGCGGAAAGAAGCTGGAAGAAATCAAAAGTGATCTCCCTAAAGATCCAGAGATTGATGAAAAAGATAATCCCTATCTCGGTTTGCTATCCTACTCTACAAATGACAGTAAGATATTCTTTGGACGAAAGCGTTTAATAAACCAGTTGTTTGACTATGTAAAACAAGACGTAAAACAAAACAAATTTCCGCTTACTATTGTTTTGGGAGCATCCGGTTCGGGTAAATCAAGTCTGGTCAAAGCAGGGTTGATTCCCAAAATGTTCCCGAAGCTAGAAAACTCTCAGAATATCCACAAGGGCTGGGTGGAGTTTCGTCCGGGGCTATCGCCTGGAGACAGCTTGGAGCAGGCTCGGAAAGATATTCAAATCGACAGTATTCCCCAGGGGGAAAAACGCTTACTGGTAATCGATCAGTTCGAGGAAGTTGAAACTCAGTGCAAAGACAAGGAACAAAAAAATAAATTTTGGAAAGAACTGATTAAATTAATAACAGAAAATGCAGACAAAATTGATGTCGTTCTGACTTTAAGATCAGATTTTGAAACGACACTGCGTAGTCAATTTGAATATGCTTTTAGGGATAACTCTCAATTCCAAACGGAAACTTCTAACTATTGGGTTGATGCACGATTTACTGTGCCTATGATGGAGCGAGAAGAGCTAGAGGAAGCGATTGAGAAACCTGCTTCAACAAGAGTAGTTTTCTTTGAGGAGAAGAAGGATAATGGTGAACGTACTTTAGTGAAACAACTAAGCCATGAAGTGGCAGGAATGCCAGGAGCATTGCCACTACTTTCAGTTGCCTTACAGAGTATGTATAAAAACTTCGCCCTGCGGTATCTGGAGAGTGTACGCAACGGTGAACCCGTAAAACGAGAAATCACTTGGGAGGACTATGAAAGCCTTGGGGGAGGAGTAGTAGGTTCTCTGACCAAGCGTGCTAACCAATTGTATGAAGAGTTGGTTCAAGATGATGCTTATCGTCACACGGTGCGTAATATAATGTTACGAATGATTTCATTGCAGGGCAATGGGTTAACGCGGCGGCAAGTACCAAGATCTGAACTGAAGTATCCAGATCAAAAAGAAAACGAGCGAGTGGATACAGTCATCGAACGGTTTTCTGAAGCCCGTTTAATCGTTGAAGATTCTAATTCCCAACGTGAGGCTTATGTGGAGCCAGCCCATGATGCTTTGGTGCTGCGGTGGGACAAGTTACTTCTGTGGAAAAGTCAAGACCAAGAAATCTTGTACCTGCAAAGACGTTTAACATCTACTGCCAATGATTGGAAAGAAGATAAAGGATTTCTTTGGACAGAAGAAGAAGGTCGCCTTTCTCGGTTAAAGCTAGTTATTAAGTCTGGTCGAAACTGGTTAAACAAGGTAGAAACAGAGTTTATCAACAAGAGCATCGAGGGGAGGCGCAAGAGACTTGAGGAAAACGAAAAACAACGAGACGAGGCGCTGCAAGGTCAAGTCAGTGCGTTAGCTGCTTTATCTGAAGCCCGTTTTCAAGACGATCAACTTGGAGCATTGATACATATTTTGAAAGCAGCCAGAATATTCCAACAGCTTAGAAATTCCGAATCGCAGTGGATACAAGAAGACATCCGTCTTCGCACTGAGGTAGTCTTGCGGCAAATCCTTTCCAAAGTCAAAGAATTTAATCGTTTGGAGGACAAGGATATACCATTAAACATGGTTGCAGAATTGAGTTTTACTTCCAATAGAGCGATTTTTTTGCTGGATAACCAGGGACGACTTTTAAAATTAGAATTTACTACCGACCAACAACTCATTCTGATGCGGGATAGCCAAAGGATAATTAGATTTTGGCAGTCAGATGGTGCTTTGGTACAGAGAATACCACCAGGTTTTTCCCCAGTAAAATCGAGTTCTGATGGTCATATGATTGCTCACTTCATATATAGAACATCGCAACTTCAACAAGAACCAAAAGCAAACGCTATCAGACTTATGAACCTAGAAGGTAAAGAGGTAATTCTCCAAAACGACGAACGTGATACCTTAAACACATTCGCTTTTAGCCCCAACGGACAGCTTATTGCCTCTGGAGGTTCGTTTGGGGAGTTATACCTTTGGGAAACAGACGGAACGACAATACAACAGACACAAACAGCGGGAAATTCACTGAATGCCATAGATTTTAGTCCAAATGGCGATATGTTTGCTACAGGAAGTAATGATGGAAAAATTAGATTCTGGGATCAAAACGGTAAGTGGCGTACAGCTATAGAAGAAGCCCATAGAGATGCGATTTGGGGGGTCAGTTTCAGCCCTGATGGAGAAACACTAGCTTCAGTGAGTACGGATACAACAGTCAAAATTTGGAAGACAAACGATGCCACCTTATTGACAACCCTTAATGGGCATAGGGATAAAGTGGGTGCAGTTTGTTTCAATTCTGATGGTCAGATACTTGCTTCAGCCAGTAACGATGGAAGTGTCAGGCTTTGGAGACCAAATGGCAGTAAGCTCAAAGGCTTAGACGACCATCATACTGGCTCAGTTTATGCCGTAAGGTTTAACCCTAAGCAACCGATGATTGCCACGACAAGTGGGCAGGGGCAATTAATACTTTGGAGTCAAGACGGGAGGTTATTAAGAAATTGGGGAAAAGGACATAATGGAACTATTACCGCATTAGATTTTAGCCCCAATGGCAGAATGTTTGTAACGGCTGCTGGAGATAGAGAAGTTAAAGTTTGGAAATTAGATGATGATAAAGATAAGCAAGATTTTCACGCGCATAATTTAGGCAACCATACAGGCGAAAGTTATCTGCCAACAGTTTTTGGAGTGAGTTTTAGTTCTGACAACCAAACCATTTTACTTGGGAGCGGCAGCCAAGACCGGAAAGGATATCTAGAACTTTGTGATTCTGAAAGTAAATTGTGCAGAATTATTGCAGAGTATGATTATCAAGTATTGTCTGTTTGTTTTAGCCCAGATGGTCAGATGTTTGCTTTGGGTAAAGGAGATGGAAGTGTTGAACTCTGGAGAAAGGAAGAAGACAACTTCAAATTGCTAAGAAACTTTAAGCAGCATGATAATTTAGTTCTTGTAGTTTGTTTCAGCCCAGATGGTAACTTCTTAGCAACAGGGAGTGCTGATAAAACCGTCAAGCTATGGCAAATAGATAACATTTTGAACAATACGAACAGCACAACTGTTACTCCGACCAAGATTTTTGCACATACAGACCAAGTAACTGCTGTTCGTTTTAGCCCAAATGGTGATATGATTGCCACAGCTAGTTATGATAAGACAGTCAAACTCTGGAATCTAGACGGCACTTTGAAAAAAACTTTACACGGACATAATGACCAGGTTAATGCACTAGATTTTAGTCCTGACGGTCAGACTCTTGCCTCAGCAAGCAATGACAAGATAGCCATTTTATGGAATTTGAAGCTAGAGTTAGGGCTAGATCAACTAATTGATTATGGATGCGAATGGATTTCAGGCTACTTGACGAATAATCCCAATGTGAGTGAGGACGCTCGCCAAGTTCTCTCTCCAGAAAATTTCCCCAATCTGAAATACGATTCCCAGAAGTGGATTTAGTGCTTCTTGTGGTTATCTTGCCAAAATATGAATTAAGGTATAAGGTTCCTCGTAAAAGGAGCTTTTTTCAACAGCAATTACTCTAGGGGAATACCAAACCATCCTCCTGTATCACCTCCTGCCCAACAGTCTCCCTGACAAACGGAGAAATTTTCGTCTGCCAGTCGCTTAAACTCCTCTACAGCACTGATATCTTGTTCCTCATAGCCCGCAGGGTGAAAAATTCTGCCAATGTATTTTCCTTGTAAACGAATTTGTCCAATGACATAAATGCCTTCTTCAACGCTGTAAACGCCCTGACTAGCATTGTGGGAGTAAATTGCAATATAACCTCCATCATTGCCTCGATAGCGATTGACCGTTGGCAAAATGCGCTCTTGGTAGCCCGGTACGGGATGATTGATGACACCTCCCTCACCTACATATACTCGGAAATCTTCAGAAAGTATCCGGTTTTCCATCCAATTTTCCCAATCAATGTTGTTTTTTATCCTAGCCCAGTAACGCACCGCAAGCCTAGTAGGGTGTGATAGTCAAAATTAAAAACCGAATGTCAGTAAGAGCGATCGCCATCTGTGTGACGATGTACCACCAACCGCCGTAAATCTCGACAAGTAAGGTAATCGCCAGCCTTAAGAAAATATCACGCTGATGCACAAGTCAACTACGTCTTGTCAAACCTTAAAACTTTCTCAAAAAACGCACTGTCAAGGATTGTTGCAATACTATACAAGGGAATCTATCCGTAGATTTTGCCTAATTATAGGGGGATAGCTGTGGAATTTTTGTCGGATTCTGTTGTGTTATCACGTATGCAGTTTGCTCTAACTGCATTATTCCATATGCTCTGGCCCGTCCTCACCACAGGTATGGGAATTTACCTGGTTATTGTTGAAGGAGTGTGGCTCAAGACTCGTAACCCTGATTACTACCTTCATGCCCGCTTTTGGTCTAAGTTCTACGTCCTGAACTTTGGGATTGGTGTCGCAACGGGCATCCCAATGGAGTTTCAATTTGGCACCAATTGGTCACGCTTTTCAGAAGCAGTTGGCAACTTTTTTGGTAGTGTCATTGGGTTTGAAGCTTCTTGGGCATTTATGCTAGAAGCCGCTTTCCTTGGCATTATGCTATTTGGTTGGGAGCGTGTCAATCCCATAATTCACTATCTCTCCAGCATCCTTGTTGCAGTTGGCGCAAACTTATCAACGCTGTGGATTTTAACAGCCAATTCTTGGATGCAAACCCCAGCAGGTGGGGAACTCGTTAATGGCAAGTTTGTTGTCCATGATTACTTTGCGGCGATCGCCAACCCCTTCATGAAGAACAGTGTTCTCCATATGTTCTTTGCCACATTGGAGACTTCGTTGTTTGTGATTGGTGGGATTAGCGCCTGGTACATTCTCAATCGTCGCCACGAAGCCTTCTTTTCTAAGTCTTTGAAGATTGCTTTAGCTGCGGCGATCGCCGTTGCTCCATTGCAGATTTATATCGGACATTTAAGTGGAGAACAAGTCTATCAGTATCAGCCTTCAAAACTAGCCGCAATGGAGGCGCAATGGGAGACAACACCCGCAGGACAGCCTGCAGATTGGAGCTTACTGGCTATACCCAACGACAAAGCACAGAAAAATGACTGGGAAATTACCGTTCCCAATGCCCTAGGATACATTCTGGAATTCAAGAAAAATCTCACCTACCCAGTACGCGGATTGAGTGAGTGGAAACCAGAAGACCGTCCTCACATGATTGGTTTAATTTACTACGCTTTCCGCACCATGATTGCGATTGGATTTTTCTTCGCGGGATTGATGCTGTTGAGCGTTTTGCAGTGGTTGCGCGGTAAACTTTCAGCGGAAAATATTGGTCAGCAGCGTTGGCTGATGCGTGGTTGGGTTTTTGCAGCTCCTCTAGGATACATCGCCGTAGACTCAGGCTGGATTGTGCGTTGTGTTGGACGACAACCGTGGATTCTCTACGGACAAATTCGCACCGTTGACGGGGCATCTAATCTACCTGCAAGTAATGTTTTAGTCTCACTCACTAGCTTTGCTGTCGTCTACAGCATTTTGTTTGTTGGGGTTTTGTACTTTGGCAGCCGCATTATTCGTAGGGGTCCCAATCTAGAACTCCCGGTACCAGGAGTGGAACCGGATAGACCTGCAATAGATACGACTCCAGGAGAGTTTGTTCCAGACGAGCGTCCTCTCGAAGCACAACAATAAACAAAAGTCAAGAGTCAGTCATTTTGGCAAGCATCCTAGCGTAGTAGTCTGTGTGATTAATTGTGATGCATTTGTAAATTACAGAAATTTTGTAGAGACGTTGCATGCAACGTCTCTACAACCCGGCAAAATTAATGACATGAAGTACTAGTGCTAGGTGCAAATAAAGGCACATCACCCAAAGAGGTTGTATGGAGACGCTAGAGTATTTTCTGCCGCAGGTATGGTTCGTCATTTTAGCTCTGTTCTTGTTCCTCTATGTGATGCTTGATGGATTTGACTTAGGAGTGGGCATCTTATCTCTAACTTCACAAGATGAAGAACGCCGCAGCATCTTAATGACCAGCTTGAGCAACATTTGGGATGCCAATGAAACCTGGCTGGTTCTCATGGCTGGGGGTCTTTTTGGAGCATTTCCCTTAGCTTATGGCACAATTCTCAACGCGCTGTACATCCCAATTCTCACGATGGTGTTTGGGTTCATATTTCGTGCTGTAGCGTTTGAGTTCCGAGAGCTAGCCAACCGAAAATTCTTTTGGAATTTCGCCTTTGGTGCTGGGAGTTTTGTCGCCGCACTCGGTCAAGGTTTCGCCCTTGGTGCTGTGTTAAAAGGGATTCCAGTTGATGAGACAGGTCACTTTATTGGGACATCTTGGGACTGGCTGAGCTGGCAAACAGTGCTGGTGGCTCTAACTTTAATTCAAGCATATGTCCTCATTGGCTCAACTTATCTTGTTTGGAAAACGACAGGCGAGCTGCAAACAACTCACTATAGAACTGCCAAAATTGCGGCTTTGACAACGCTCATTGGTGCCATTTTCATCACAATTACAACACCAATATTTTATGAAAGCGTCAGGGCTCGCTTGTTTCAGCCACCCCTCGTTTATATCTTTGCTGTCATTCCCATACTGGGAGTTCTGCTGATTTGGCAACTTCTCCAAAGCCTAAATCGTAAAGAAGAAAGAGCGCCCTTTGTCTGGACAATTCTTCTTTTCGTTCTCACATTCCTGGGACTAGGGTTAATTGTTTTCCCCTATATCATTCCCACGCAGATCACCATTTATGAAGCATCTGCTGATCCCAGTTCGCTGGTGATCATGATTATCTTCATTGGCTTCCTCATCCCCGTTATGCTGTTCTACAACCTTTACCAGTACATTGTTTTCCGGGGCAAAGTGACTGACGGCCATTACGGAGGCGAGTAATACGCGCGTTGCGTTCAAAACCTCTCTCCGAAGTTCGGAGAGGGTTGCCCGTAAGGGCGGGGTGATGCTTCATTGGTTGCAAAAAAGGTGATTTTTTATTTTTTAAACAACTAATAATCAAAATAAATTAAACTTATTTACTTCGCTGTAGGATTATTTATTATCAATCAACATTTGACAAAATATTATTTATATTTCTTAGATATTTTTCAATCAGTAGCGTTTTTCATCCTATAAAAAATAAGCGTTATTTGTAGAAAAGAGTTGTATAAATAGCTTTGAAACCACAGCATACTTTTTCCCACTACTTTTCCAATAAACACAAGCAAAAATTAAAACAGGGATAAAAATTGAAATTTTATCAAAACTTGTTATTTGTAAAATCTTTGCCAAGTTAGTAGTTTTACCTGAAAACAAAAATTTATATTTTGCTATATTTATTCTGAAATATTTACATAAATTCCTGAATAGTTTTGAACTAGTCAAATTTATACAGGTTCTTAACCAACAAACTTGATCATGAAAAAAATCAGCAGACGCCAAGCGCTAAAGATGGCAGCGCTTGCAGGAGGTTCTATTGTACTTCCTGTAGGACTTCAGTATCGCGGATACGCTCAAAGAGCCAATGATCCAGTTCAGCCATTTACACTTGGGTTCCGCACACCACCAGTGTTAAGTCCTGTACGCAGCGATGCAACAACTGATTACTACCAAATCACCATGCAGACAGCTCAAGTAGGAATTCTACCAGGGCAAACGACGGAGATTTGGGGCTATAACGGTATATTTCCCGGACCGACAATTAAACAGCGTAAAAATCGACAATCAGTTGTGCGGTTTATCAATAATATTGCTATCAAACAACGTAGCAATCGACTATCTATGTGGTTTCCCAAGACTCTTAGTGTAAACACCTCAGTCCACGTACATGGAATGCCATCGCAACCCCAGTACGATGGCTACGCTAGGGATTTTGTTTCTACGGGGTACTACAAGGATTATGTCTATCCCAACACTAACGCCGCTACTTTGTGGTACCACGACCATGCTCATGGTAGAACTTCGCAAAATATTTATATGGGCTTGGCTGGAATGTACATAGTTCAAGATGACGATGAACTTAATTTGCCACTTCCTAAAGGAGATTATGATGTCCCTTTGATCATTCACGATAAGCAATTCGCGTCTGATAATTCACTCATTTTTGATGACCAAGCTCATGTGCGCCTAATGGGCGATGTCATTACAGTCAATGGTGTGCCTTGGCCCCGCATGGAAGTGGCTAACCGCAAATACCGCTTCCGGGTGTTAAACGCATCCATTTCCCGTTCTTACAGACTCGCTCTTAGTACTGGTGAAGACTTGATTGTAATTGGTACTGATGGTGGATTGATGTCTGCACCAGTAAATACTAAAGATATGCGTATTGCAACGGGAGAGCGTTATGAGTTGATTATCGATTTTTCTAAATATCCTATAGGAACTCAGATAGTACTGCAAAATCTGGGACTCCCTAATAACGATAATTTCACCCACACAGATAAAATTATGCGCTTTGACGTGGTGCGCGCCGAGAGCGATGACAGCTTTGTTCCCAGCACACTACGCAATATTGAATTTATACCAGAATCTTCAGCTGTACGAACTCGCGACTTCACCATCGAGCAGAGAAGTGCTGATCAATTGTGGGTGATTAACAACAATGGATGGGACCGAAATCGAGTGGATGCAAATCCTCAACTCGAAGACGTGGAAATATGGACATTTAACGACACCGCAAATATCTCGTTTCATCCAATGCACCTTCACCTCATTGATGGTCGAATACTTGACCGTAATGGTCAACCACCTTTTCCTTATGAGCGTGGCTTGAAGGATGTTTTCTACGTTGGTGAAAACGAGAGAGTACGGGTGATTGGAAAGTTTAGACCTCATACGGGTAGGTATATGTTCCATTGCCACAACATAGTTCACGAAGACCACGATATGATGAGTCAGTTTGAAGTGGGGCAAGGTGGGGTAGATCCAATGTCAGCTCCGGCGAAACCTCTTCCAGCACCACCGCTTTAAGCTCTTCTACGATGCACTTTCACCCGTTTATTGGGGTCTTGCTTGCTCACCCAAGAGAGGAATTTGTGCATTTGCGGCTCATTTTTTAGCTTCGACCGCGAGTTCAATTCCTGTGAATCAGCGTGTATTATCGTACAGGGTGTGAATCTGCTTATGGCAGGCAGAACAGATATTTATTTTCGGTCCATGATGACCCTTTTTCTGCCTAGGAATCAGATGGTGAACAGTTAATGGTTCCACTTCTCTTTCACACAACTCGCAAGTCATGTTGTTAACCTAATACTACTGATACTATTTGTATTATTACGTAATATTCACATGGTAATGGTGGGATATCCCATCAACCATTACCGATTACCGAATTTTCCAATAGTTATTAGTATTGGTATTGACTACTTCGAGAGTATTGGCTCAAATATCAGATATGTCCCCCCCAACCCTTCTACAATTGTGCGTGTATTAGCAACCATCATTTTTTGATATGTGTCCGCTTCGCTTCCTGGGGCACCTAAGTTATCAGCAAATAGCTTCCTTTCTGACAGTTTTACTTTTGTGTCTTTGGCGACAGATTTCATGAAATCAGGGTTATTTGTTGTTTCTAAAAAAAGTGTTGGAACCCCAGATTGTTTGATGTATCTTGTCAGTGCTTTTACTCGGGTCGCAGTAGGTTTAGACTGTTCACTAACACCTTCCGAAGCAGCTGCATATGAAAGACCGTAAGCTTTGGCATAATAACCCATTGCATCGAGGGTTGTGACTAATTCGCGTTGTTTGGCGGGAACGCTACCAATTCTTGACTTAATCCAAGCATCCAATTTGGTGAGTTCATTTTTGACTTTTTGCGCGTTGCTGGTGTAAAGCGATGCATTTTCTGGTATTGCTTTACCCAGGTTACTGCTAATGATCTCTACCATCCTGATACCATTGTTAGCATTGTGCCAAATGTAAGGATCTGGTACTGTGTTGCCATCTGCTCTAAACTCTAGTGGTTGAGGAACAGCACGTTGACCAACTGCGATTTTAGGGACACTGTTTTTGCTCCCTTTCATTAACTTGAGCAAACTAGGTTCTAAATTGTACCCAGTGAAAAGAATCAATTTAGCTTGCTCAATGGCTTGCCGATCTTCTGGTTTTGGTTGATAAAGGTAGGGATTTGTATCAGGGGGAATTAAGCAGGTGAGATTAATTGTCTCCTGTGCAATCTGTTTGGTTAAGTCGCATAATACGCTTGTCGTTACCACGACTTTAGGAAGATTACTGTTGAGTTCAGAAACAGTCGCAGTAGAAGAAGTGTTGGCTACACTACCCAGATTCTGACACCCGAACAAGCCAATAGTAAGAGCGACGAGAGCAGTACGTAATGGTAGGGTTAATCGTAATTTTTTTGACATAAAAACTTCTATGAGCATAAACACAATAATGATGGCGGATATTGCTTATACGGGTTGTTTTCGCCAGCGATATTGTGGATCTTTAGGCAATTATAGAAAAATTTTCACCAAGAAACCCCCCTTTTTCCCTATCCCCGCCAACTCCCCGTTATAGGGACAGACAAGGAAAAACTTTTTAGTGGGAAGATGAAAGGGAGGTGTCGCGGCTTTATTGTTCGGGTAGTTTTACAGAAAGTCTACTAATTCCGGTGTTTGGTTAAGAATTTGACTTTCGATAGAGATAAAGTTTTGGTAAGCAGTCGAATTTAATCCATTTAGATGAAATGCAGCAACGTTGTGACAATTTTGAAATGCCAATTTAATACCAAAATAACGCTCAACTCCTCCACGAATAGCATCTCCACCCATCATCCGCAATAATTGAGCGCGTGCTTTTTCACTTGGTGGCCCGCCCGGTTTGCTCGCTCTCCAACCACTGTTTAATGAGTCTCAGCAGTAAAGAACCAATGATGTCTTGGGTAATGTCAAACCGGGCTGGAGAGTATTGATTAATACTAAATTTGTTCGTCACGTTCTAGGTGTGTATATCATAATTGCTGCTAGTACATTACGACAAAGATGATTCGCTAGACAACAAAAAATCTCGAACCGCTTCAACCACAGCCTGTGGGTATTCCTCATGCATTCCCAACGAACCAGGAAGAACTGCTGTTTGTACTCCCGGTAAAGTTGCCAAAGCATCCATTTCAGCACGAGATTTCGCAGGGCAGGATTCTCCAATAACAACTTTCAACGGTACAGACAAACCCCGAGCAAGCGCTAGAAAATCAGCTTGGTTGTCTACAGCATCGAGGGTACCGGTGACAAACGCCGCCGGAGCATATCTTCCCCCTGGCTGTTGTGTATTGCGCCATTTATGCTGGATGAAGTCGGGTGTGAGTTTTGCCGCATCTACGTAGACGTGGCGACGATACATAAAATTGAGGAAAGAGGGTAAGGTGTTGAGCTTGTAAAGAATTTGACCAACAAAAGGCGATCGCACCAACTCTCTAACTGTCCCAGTGATTTGCTGATTCAGTCCCATAACCCGTAACGGACCGCGCCAAGTCGGAGCTACCAATACTATACGGGAAAATACGGAAGGTATTTTATTTGCGAGTTGCAGAACATAAGCTGCGCTATGACCAGCCGCAACCACTGCTACTGGCGTCTTTATTACAGATGCGACGAAACCTTCCAGAAAGTCATGATACAAAGCTGGTCCGTAATTTACTGCAAGGCGTGAAGATTGCCCAAAACCAGGCCAATCTACTGCGACTACTTCAAAATTGGGAGAAAGCAATTTGCCTATTTCGCCCATTTCTGAGCGCGTAGAAACGGTACTGAAAGCTGGGAGTAGCAAAAGCTGCGTACCTTTTCCTAAACTTTCATAGACAACGCGCAATTGCTGGTTTTCCCAGTTCCAAAAATATTCTTGAACAACTCCACCAATCTCACTATAGGGAGATGCAGATAATAAATTGGTTGACATGACAAAACATTTTCTTATGAGGTTTGGCTATTTCAGTTTTCTAGTGAGTCAATAGTCCGGAGTCCATAGTCTATCATCCATAGTTTTCTACTATTGACTATTGACTATTGACTATTAACTATATGTTAGCCATTAGCGATTAACTGAGATTCCAACGCTTTTTTTTGCATGGTTTTAAAAATGTTGTAGAATCCATTAGCTCGCGAGGGCGTCAGGCTGACATTTAAACCTGTTTCTTGAATAAAATCTGGAGTCAATTGCACAATTTCATCAGAGGTTAGTCCATTTAACCCTTCGACCAAAAGCCCGACTAATCCTTTGGTTAATTGAGAATCCGAGTCCCCCTGGAATATGACTTTACCGTCTTCTAGAGTCGCTGTGACATAAACTTGGGAAGCGCAGCCAGAAACTTTGTTTTCTGCTACTTTGTCAGCTTCTGGAAACTCCTTGAGCCGCTGACCATACCAAATGAGCTGTTCGTAACGTCGCTTTGGGTCAGAGGCTCGTTGGAAGCGTTGGACAATTTTAGCAAGATTTGGTGGCAAGGAATCAATAGTAGAGGACATAACAGAGGTAGGAACTATGAATCTACATCACCTTGAGTTTAAATTATCTTCACGATGATTGCTTCTTTACCTCTTAAGAGCGTATCAGCAGGAGTATCACAGTTAGTTGCCTTTTACTATAAATTGTCAATTTTGGTCATATTTTAGGAGTCGGCGTTATCTTGGGGCTGCATAGCCTTGGTAAGCTGTAGGTTTTTGCTGAACTTAAAACTCGTTTGATTGTTTTTTTGCACACAACAAAGAGCCAGAAAACATAATTTCTGGCTCTTTCTATAGTAATTTTCCTCGCTTGTTCACTATCCTGCTACAGGAGCAAGACCTCGCATTTGACGAATACCATTGATGCAGGCTACGCAATCACAGCCATATTTGGCTATGGCTGCTTCGCTTTCTTCATCAGTGAATTGCAGTTCTTCGGCGATGAGATTTTGATTGCCTTGTTGTGGTGCTGCAAATTCTACAACAGAGGAACCAGAAGCGTTGTTAACCCGCGAACATGTTAGACGAGGAGTTGGTTTGTGAGGGGAACTTGTGCAGGAGAGATTGTTGGTGGCTGGATTCACTGTTTGATTTGCTCTAGCTGGTTGGCTCATCATTGCCAAAGACAGCATAGAAGCAAACAGTACTGGACTAGAAAGCAAGGTGAAGACAAATTTTCTGTTCATCTGCTTAAAAATATCTGTAACTACAGAAGGTATGGCTTTAATGTTTTCACATCTTTTGGTTGGTATTCAGTAAATTTTGTGCAAAGTTGCGTCATGATATTGCAGATAGTACTAACAAAGTAGCCATTATTCTACCAGAAGCGATTTGTCGCGTCCAGAAAAAGGCAAGACGAATAAAGAGGTAGATGCAGCCAAGGAGAAACACTTGACACGAAAAATGAAACTGTTATCTCGTCTTTTTTTACTCGCTCTTGCGTTCAAACTTACTTTGTTTGATGTAAATGAGTCTTCACTGCAATTTTGAACTACCTTTAACCAAATGGAGAAATACGTAACATAGTAAGTCAAAGTTATTGACTGAGTTAGCATGAGCTAAGTTCCTGACTCAGGCGAAGTCAGTCAAAATCTCAGCATCCAACCAAATGTAGTTATTAATAATAAAGACAAGTGTGTTTTAAGCAGTTGATTGTACGCCAAGAATATGTTGAGTAGATCCCGCAAATTAAGAACGCAGGCTGTATTGCAAACTTAAGCCAGATCTTGGTAAACTGAGAGCTCATCAACTCTCATTTCAAAAGGCATTCCTTGACCTTTGGGAGGACAGAGACGAATTTTTGCACTGCTGACAAGTGTATGTAGCAATGCAGCCATCGTCACAAGTTTCTGTAACATACGCCAGTTTGTCACTTGGTCTGGACATTCAATAACCAAGGTTAAAGTACTGGCGTGCGTGGTTACGTACCACCGACAATTAGACAATAAATCTTGGATAGTGCGATCGCACCCTTCGTAAAAGTATCTACTAATAGAATACTCGAGTTGCTGCCGCAGGATAATATCTGCTGATGTAGCTTGAACAGGGCGTGAATCCTCTTCGTGAAAAAAATGTTTGCTCTTCATCTCCTTGTCTCTCGATTACTCTAACTATTTTCCAATGACCATTGCATAGAGTACGTCTTTCTTTGTTTCTAAAAATTCCTGAGTTTCGTCATCATAGAAAGCACCAATACCGCTACACTGAATATCCCAATAGTTGCTGAATAAATACACTCTCTGTCCCAAAAAACCAGCAACTTGCATCGCCGTTTGATAATTGCTGTAGTTAGAAACAAAAAATAAAGTTACAGCACTATCTCTAGCAAGGGCTTGATTCACACACAAGTAACCCACCTTGTCATTGAAATTTCCTGCTTTAACCAGACGCTTTCCTTGATATAAGCCAGGCAATATTCCCTCAACTCGGTGAATAACAGAGTAAATTTCTATGTCCTCGAAATTTTCTGTTGGTATCGGTTTTTGTACTTCCTGTAAGATATTCCAGAAATCTTTCGCAGAGATAGACTTTTTCTGAAAACGCCTGATTGAGCGTCTGTTCCAAACAGTTTGGTAAAATCTTTCCTTGTCAAAGTCAAACTGCGGATACTCTAGTTGTTTTTGGGAACTCCCAGAAGTAGCAGTTGCTTGATAGCCATCTTCAATAAATTGATTAGCTTCAAAATAATCAGTTCCGCAAACGAAAGGTACTTTCAGCCTTAAACGTCTGACTTTCTTTTCTTGGAACTCACCAGAGATGGCACAAGCAGTAATAAACTCTTTATTCTCAAAGCCTAAATCAGCATTGAGAGCGAGTTTATCAAAATCAAACAATAATTGTAGATTTCTATTGTGTAGATAAGTTGAGGCTGCAATAGCGCCTAGATGGTGCCCGCTATCTAAACAGCAATACCTCACACTCCTTTCTTTATATTTCCAACTAGACCTATAATAAACGCAACTGATTAAAAAAATGAATCCGATGATACGATTATTAGCTAATATGTAACTCTCTAATCCATCATCAATCAATTCATAAATGAGTGTTAGACAATTATTTGCAACTTCTAGATGATAGATACCATCTACTATCCCCTCTATCCCTCGAATTTGTACATAAACTTCAGTAGGATAGAGAGCGCCAGCGGATGGATTGACTCGCAGCTTATATGGTTCATCTTGATAATATTTTTCAAAAGTAATAGCACTGGTTAGCCAAAGAAATGAATGAATAGGATTCTTGACATTTAATTTCAATCTCCTATAAAACTTTGGATAGAATTTAAACGGTGATGGTTGGGTAGATGCATCCACATAATTAGGATCGAGCATCACTGATAGGTAAGAATGCTTTGTAGAGTCGTGGTAAGTTTTACCTACTTTTTGGCTTGGTTGCATCTTTAAGTATTCTTAAAACTTCTATGGTGCTGGCAAAATCTATAGCTGTAAAATCGTCTAAGTTCTTCAACTCTAGGTTAGGATGATGCTTTAATAGCAGCTTGACAACTTCTAGTTTCCCAGCTGATGCTGCGTACATTAAAACAGTTGCGCCGTTATCATTTTGGTTATCAATATTAATGTTTGCCCTTATCAACAAATCAATTAAATCGTAGTGGTTGCCAAAACAAGCAAACCACAAAGCATTATTACCGTCATTGTTTCTAGCATTAATATCAACACCTACGTCAATCAGTTCTTGAACGACTGAGTAGACGCCTTCTCTTGTGGCTTTCATCAATGCTGTATCGCCATTCTCACCCCGGCAATTTAAATTTTGAATATTGTACGCTTTTGCGATAAGCCATTGGGTTGTTGTCTCACTTAAATGTTCCTTCATAAGGATTCCATAAATTTGCTTTTATAAACCCGTTTTCTTATGGAAATCAGGTTTTTATCTTGTAGCTTCGCTTTTCTGGTTAGCCTGTTAACCTATATGAGTACCCTTTATTGCTGTTTTCTCTGGTTTTTGTGCATGATGAAAACTACTTCAGCCTCAATTTCGTCTACGCAATCACAAGCCTCTATAGCTACTTTTAAATCAGTACCATAAAGAGCAGAATTGCATTCGCCGTTTCAAGAAGCGGTTACGGAAAATAGACCTTTATTTCAGGCAATCTTGAATAGATTTCTTGCAAAAATCCGGTCATGGGCTATTTGGAACCGCAGACGTACAAGAGATGCACGACGCAGATAATTCATCTGTGTATATCTGTCCCTTCGCTTCGCTCGAGGGCAAGGTTTCTCTGTGGTTTCATATACAAAAAAATTGACTTTTGTAAGAGGTCTAATCTATTTCTTACATACACTCTTACATACAGAAATCCGGCTTGTTTTTGGGAAAAGACTTACGCTCTTTTCACTCATTCTTGCTGTTGAGATATCTTGCTTTATCCCAAATTTTCTGGTATGGCAGGATTAAGACCTGTATGTCTTACACAAATCTATTATTGCTTTTTGCAGCAATAATTTTGCTTAACTATAATATTACCATATTTATAATTTTTAACTATTAATTTTAATATTTTTTATATTCTTTCATAAAAAAATAACTTCGGTAAGTGAAAGTAATTATTTATGCTTTTAATTCTTGTCTGTTAGCAAAGAAACGAAAAGAGCTAGGAGATAGTTACAAGCGTTGTGAATTTGGTTTAGCTAGCATTTACCTTGATTGCTGATCACCGCACTTTGCAATAGCCATAAAGTACCTCTACAGATGGAAGCGGAGGATATTCCTGAGGTAGAAGTTTGAAAAAGCTACAGTAGTTACCTTTTCATAAGAAGCAAATTAAGCTCAAGCCTGCCTTAACGACTCAACGGCAAGGAGGCTTGACCTGAATGCTCTCTATACCTGTTTTTGTGCGAGGAATACCGTTAGAAGCAAAGCATCGTCAAAGTTCCTATAAAACTGATTTTTGGAACATACCTTGCTCTGAATCTCCTCCAGGAGTGCTCAGGAGTAGAAATCATCACCATTTTTCAAAGATTTAAACACACAGGTATTAATGAATATGGACAATCACACACACACACAGTTGATGAAAAAATTTATTAGCAGCTTGGTAGGAGTGGCTGGCGTAAGTAGCTTAATCGTTTTCCCAGGAATCGTACAAGCCAACATCAACTCTAGTTCTTCCAATAGTTCTAGTCAGTCCATCCTTTCCCAGAATACGCCAGGGACAACGAGTCCTTCTGGTGGTACCACGCCTTCTGGTGGTGCTACGTCTTCTCCTGGCGGCACGAGTTCTAATCGTTCGCTCACTGCTGTGGATAAACAATTTATCACCAAGGCAGCGCAAAGTGACCAGACAGAGATCCAAACAAGTCAACTGGCACTTAAACGGTCTCAAAACGAAGAAGTGAGAAGCTTTGCAGAGCGCATGATTCAAGAACATACAACTTCGAGCCAACAACTGACGCCCATAGCCCAGCAAAAGGGTTTTACACCACCAAAAGACATCGGCAAGGAAAACAGAGCTTTATTGACGAAACTGAGCAACCTAAAAGGTACAGAGTTTGACCGAGCATATATGCAAGGGCAGGCTCAAGCTCATGCCAAAACTCTGGCTAATTACCAAAATTACCTCAAACAGGGACAAGATCCTGATCTGAGAGCGTTTGCAACTCAGTTTGCTCCAATCGTCGCCGATCACCTACAAATGGCACAGAACATGGCAAAAGGCTCGGGAACTACCGGTTCAAGCGGTGGACATTCTGGCTCTGGACATTCTGGTTCTGGCACTTCTGGCACTTCTGGCACTTCCGGTACTTCTGGTACTTCTGGCACTTCTGGCACTTCCGGTACTTCTGGTACTTCTGGCACTTCTGGCACTTCCGGTTCCGGTACTTCTGGCACAACAGTTCCTGGCTCGGGACGTTAACCATTACTATAACGATACGGTGCGTACTGTCTCAATACCGTTAAGTTAAGGGTTATTTGTGACAATTCCATGCTTGTAGAGACGTAGCATGCTACGTCTCTACATTCTCCACATAGGTCAGAAGACAGTGCAAACTATGTTATCACCAACCGTATTGGCTACTGTCTATTTATTCAACTACCCCAGGCTGGCAAGCCCTCGCGGTGGGGATTGCTAAGACCACTTGAGCGCAAGGCAACTGTTGAATAGCTCACGAGACCACATCAGTTACGGACGTACAAATACTTCCCTAGTTTGTACCTCTCTAGGTTCTAGTGGTTAGAACGTTGGGTAAAGCCAAGATACGCTGATGTAGTTGAGCGAAGGGACTAAAACATTTATGGGTTATACCATGTCAAATTCAAACATTCGAGTACCAGTAGTAGATAAGGAGGGCAAGCCGTTAATGCCAACAACTGCATCTCGCGCCCGTCGTTGGATGGAGCAAGGGAAGGCAGTTCCAAAATGGTCAGATTTGGGCGTATTTTACGTTCAGCTAGTTGAGCTACCATCGGGCTACGAAACACAACCAATCAACATCGGAATTGACCCCGGTAAACGCTATTCGGGCGTAGCTGTTCAATCTCAGAAGTACACTTTGGGAATGTTTCATCTTGTTCTTACGGGATTTATTCCCAAACAGGGTTCGGCAATGCCCGGAGTCAACAGCAAAATGGACTATCGCAGACTTTTGAGAAGAGGTCGTAGAGGCAGAAGGATCAACCGCAAAATTGCCTAAAAGCTACGAAATCACAGGCAAAAACGGTTTGAGAATCGGCGTCAATCTAAGCTTGCTCCAAGCATCCGTTCAAATCGGCAGTTGGAATTAAGGGTAACAGCCGAACTGTGCAAAATATTCCCCGTCTCAACTATTGTTTATGAGCAAGTTAGAGCGGATGTAGATTTAACCAGTGGCAGGAAGGGGGCTAAGTCAGGAAAAGGCTTTTCTGCGGTAATGGTTGGACAAAAATGGATGCTAGAAAAACTGCAACAGTTTGCCCATATCATTATGCGGGAAGGTTGGCAAAAAGATGGGAATGGCACATCCCAAATTCGTCAGCACCTTGGCTTGTTCAAGGACAAGAAAAACAAGGAGTGTCAATCACCCGAAACCCATGCGGTCGATGCTATCGCCCTAGCTTGCGCCACATTTGTGCAGTACAAACCCTTTCATACCGTTAACACCCGTGGCTGTATCTGGGTGGGTTCGGTATCAATTACGCCTGCAATCTTTAAGGTGATTTCAAGACCAAGAATTACCAGAAGACGTTTGCACGATGCTGTTCCAGCAAAGGGAGGAGTTAGAGAGCGTTATGGCGGTTCAACAACACCGTTCGAGATTCGCAAAGCAGACCTAGTGGCATATAAAAACCAACTTGGTTACTGTTCTGGATACACCAACAAGCAGCTTTCAATATCGGACGCTAACTGGAAACGGTTAGGTCAAAGAGCAATCAGCAAATGTCGTCTGATTGCACGTTCAACGGGGTTGGTGGTTTCGCGGGTATCGAACCCCACTCAACCACCCCTCCTATCCCTAAGCGCCGTATAGACGGACGGGGTATCTCGGAGGTTTTGATGAAGAATTGGTAGCGAGTGTTTACTCATTTGGCTCGCAAAGGTTTTTTCTCATAAAAATCTTACTTTTTGCGAGCAACAACATGAAAAATATGCCAGTGCTTGTCTTCCCCTATAGCTGTTTTTCCCGGATGGTCTTCTTCCTGTAACATTTCTATTTCAAAAGGTTGCAGCAACATTTCTATCTGTTGGCGCGTATGGTGATTCATGGAAGCATAAATTGCCCAAGAATCGCGTTCCCCAAACAATTGTCCACAGAAACGACCACCAGAACGCAATGATGAAATAATTTTTTCCCATAAACTAGGGAAAGAGTTTGGCGGACAAAATGGTAATGAAAAGCTGGCGTTTACTAAATCTACTGATTCGGGTAGCACTAGGTCTTTAAAGAGAACAACGCGAGTTTCTAGAAGTTGGCGATTAATATCTGAACGATTTAATAAACGGGCTAAAGCTTCAGCTTCACCATCAATAGCCAAAACCCGCCAACCCCGACGCAACAGTTCTACTGTATCTCGCCCTTCCCCGCAGCCTAAGTCAACTGCAAACCGTGGCTGTTGGACACCTGTTTCTTGTTGGTTAAGACTTTCAGCGTCAAAACGCGCTAAAGCTTCAAGTAGGGTGTCTCGTGCTGGACGACCCACAACAGCGTTATAATAATCCGACCACTTGCGCTCAAAATCTTTACCTTCAGATTGATAATTATTGACTTCTGACATAGTATATACAATTACAATTGGAGTTTTTAACAACTAACCCATATATAAAATATAAAAATCCTATTTGATTTATGAAAATCGCGCGTGTTCAGATTCCCGACTTCTTTAAGAAGTCGGGAATCTTGTTGTTCACTTAGCCGAAGGCAGCCTGTAGAACTTATGATTTAGAATTGCTATATTGATTAATATTTAGAAAAAAATTACATTGCTTCTTCTATGATTAAATCACAAATCATAGGGTATTTGTTGCTTATAAAAGCCAATTTGGTGGACATTTGAGATTTTCGCGAGCAATACCCACCCCAAAGAAAACCACTGTAATAGATTTTGCATCTTAGTAAAGCTACGGTAGATGTTATCACAGTGGTAAATTTACTGAGGACGGTAATCCTTATAACAAGCTAGTATTAACATGATAATTGCTGTTGCTTGAGAAAGTGGCTGGCTTTTTCCTGCAACTCCTTATCTTGAACGAAAAATGACTCGGTTTGGACTTTGGATGTGAGATCAGCAATTAGGTAAAGGTGTAAGGGAAAAGGGAAAAAGTAAAATATACTATGCCTTTTTCCTTCTACCTTTTTTTTGTGTTATCTCCCATCTAAAATCTCAAATCTAAAATTGCTCCGATTAGCCGATGAGTTAACGGCAAGCTATCAATCACCATTCCAACGCATAGCAACATCATATAAAAAATTGAGTAGAGAAATAGAGAACGCGCTAGTTGTTTATCATCTGGATTGTGCAAAAGCGCCCAAGCTTTTTTGATGAAAATAGCCCCTAGTACAAGGGCGATACAGGCGTAAACAGCACCAGTAACAGCAAGCGGATAGACGAGTAAAAATGTAGTGGGGATAAGAAGCAAAGAGTACACCCAAATCTGACGAGTCGCAGCAACATTACCAGCGACAACAGGAAGCATCGGTACACTAACTTTGGCATACTCGTCACGGATCATCAATGCTAAAGCCCAGAAATGGGGAGGTGTCCACAAGAATATGATCGCAAATAGTAACCATGCTGCCCAGCTTAAAGTATCTGTTACCGCCGCCCAACCTACTAAGGTCGGAATTGCTCCAGCAGCACCACCAATGACGATGTTTGCAGAATTATGGCGTTTGAGTAAGTGAGTGTAGACGCCTATATAAAAGATAATACCGGACATTGTTAATAAAGCACTTAGCAAGTTGACGAACACAGCAAGTAGGCTGAAGGAAAGACAAGCAAGTGCGATCGCAAATATCAAAGCATGAGATGGCTGTATGCGACCGGAAACCAAAGGTCGATGACGCGTGCGTTCCATTTGGTCATCAATGTCCCGGTCATAGATACAGTTAATTGTCTGGGCGCTAGCAGCGGCGAAAGTCCCGCCACAGAGAGTCACAAGCAGCAATACTGGGTTGACGTTTCCCTCGGATGCAATCCACATACTAGCAGCAGTCGTCATGAGGAGCAGCGGGATAATCCTAGGCTTTGTGAGTTGATAGTAACTCTGAATGACTTGTAAAAAGTTTTGATGGTGGCGTACAGCGGTATTCTCAATCATGGTTCTACAATTTCCTCATTGGTTTACTGATCATCAATGCGGACATAAATTCTTCGAGCAATTTCCTTTTGCAGTGTCAATCTGTTTTCTCCTACTCTGATGACAAAACAAGGAAACTGCTGTTCTAAAGTTATGGAAGCTCCTGGTATTACTCCCATTGATATCAGTTCTTTGAGAAATTTTTCGTCCTTAATGTTGCAGAACTTGACGATTCCTCGCTCTCCTATCTTCAGCAAGGCTAATGAGGAACCTGTGATACGGAATTTATAAAACATTAATTATTTTTTATTTTACATATTTAAAAAAGTCATTTTTTTATAAAAAAACCACAGATGGACACAGATGGACACAGATAAGTTATCTGTGTAAATCTCGTGGGTTAAAAATTCATAATTTGGATTTTTGCAAGAAGTTTTTTGTAGAGATGTATAGCAATGTTATTTGAATTTTTAAAATTCATTTGATCAGATTCCCGACTTGTTTAAGAAGTCGGGAATCTTGTTGTTCACGTAAGCGCAGAGCGTGCCGCAGGCATACGCGTAGCGTGCCCGTAGGGCTTATGAATTAGGATTGCTATAGCATGCTACGTCTTTACATGAGTCAGGAATTTATTGCCTTACAGATGAAAACACTGCAACAAGATAGAAACTAGACCAAGTATGGTTCTTGATGAGTCTTAATCGTGCAATTAGAACGTGGATAAGTCACGCAAAGTAGAGCGAAACCCTTCGACATTTGCTCGTCATCCAAAAAGCTTTGCTCAGATTGGTCGATTTCACCTTCAACAACTTTACCAACGCAGCTAGAACAAGCACCTGCGTGACAAGAAAAGGGCAAATCAATACCCTTTTCTTCAGCTGCATCGAGGATAGTTGTCTCCTCATCAACTTCAATTGTGGTATCCAGACCTTCTTTCTTGCTGATTAATCGAACTTGGTATGTAGTCATTTTCTGATTCTTTTCACACGCGGTACAGTTCAGTTAGGTTTTATGACTTCAAGGGCTTTAACAATCCAAAAGTCAAAATTCAAAATTCAAAAAATTCTTGAATTCTAATTTTGAATTTTGAATTGCTTTCCAGGGGAACGAGCTAATTGGCTATTAGACATCTCCAGAAATTAGATTTCAGACCATACAGCATAAGGATCTGAAACTGATTTTCAATCATAGGTCTATTAGCTGCAAGGTACACCTTCAGAGGAACAGTCAGCCGTTCTAAATGACTTTCCACAACCGCAGGTATCAGTAGCCTTGGGGTTGATGAACCTAAACCCGCCGTCCATGACGCCTTCTACAAAATCGACAATTACCCCTTCCAATAACGGCGCACTTTTGGCATCAACGTAAACTTGCACCTTGCCTTGCTGGCTGACTAAATCATCTGGTTGCGGCGAGCTTGTGACTTCCATTGCATACTCATAGCCACTGCAACCACCATCTTTGACAGAGATGCGGATACCTTTAGTTGGCGTATTGGTTTCGGGAGTAGAATCCCGCAGAAACGCGCGCAGGCGAAATTCTGCTTTTTCCGTCAAAGTAACCGTCATCAAACCTCCTAATGAGTGGGAATTAGTTGTTGTGATTCAAAGTGTGAATTTGTCTAGTGGTGATGAGTAAAGCAATCACAATCAGCACTTCAATTGGCACAGGTGAAAAAATGAAGCTTAAACCTAGGCAGAACAAAGCAATCAATATAGCCAGGAACTGCCAAATTTGATTTGCGATTTTTGCACTGACTTGAGACAACGCTATGGCAAATCCTAAAGCAATGAATGAAGACACCAACATGACTAATATTTACTTGCAATGACTGGTGGTTTCCATAGGATTGGATTGCGAGTATCTCCAAGGCGCACTGTTACCGCATACAGGACACGAGCGATCGCGGTAAGAACGGCGCTTGACAAATTCCATCCGGGTTAAGTCAATTGTCAAAAGTTCTGACAACAGAGGTTGACTCAACCCAGTGATCAGCTTGATAGCCTCCAACGCGGCTAGACAAGCCAGTGTTCCAGAAACAGCACCCAGAACTGCAAAGCCACGCGTATCCCAATCAGGCTTCTCAGGAAACAGACAAGATAAACAAGGCGTCACACCAGGAATAATCGTGGTTAAGTAAGCCTCCATCCCGTCCATTGCTGCTTCCACCATAGGCTTACGCCACCGCACGCAAGCTTCATTTAACAAATCGCGCTCCGTAAAGTTATGAGCGCAGTCAAGAGCCATATCAGCTGATTGCACCAAGGAGTCTACATTTTCCGGGGTGACATATTCATGAACTGCTTCCACCTCGACATCAGGATTGATGGCTTTCAGAGTTTCTTGTGCTTTGAATACTCTGGGTTTGCCTACCCAATCGTGCGTCATCAGAATCTGACGATTCATATCATCAAGCCGCAGATCACCACCCCGAACCAGAATCAGCCGCCCAACGCCAGCTACCGCAAGGTATAGCGCCGCCGTACCGCCCAAGCCTCCTACTCCTGTAACCACAACCGTCGCTGACTTGAGGCGCTTCTGTGCTACTTCGCCAAAATTAGGAAGCATCATTTGGCGACGGTAACGTTCCAATTCGGTAGGCGTTAGGTTTACCACTTTTTACCTCCTAATCCGATGTGATTTCTGTCAGCGTGACTACATTTTTAGGCTTCTCATTAAACACTTTGAACAGCTTTTGTTCTTGGGGTGTTGATTCAAGAAATACCTCATAGGCTTTAGAAAAAGCCTCACGATATTTACTTAACTTATCTGAGAGACTGAGGTCAGTATCATTTTCATCAATTTCTTTGATAAGTTGAGAAAACTTTTTTAAAATATGCAGACGGTTGACGTGTACAACATTTTGGTCATAGGGGAGTTCAAAAAAATCAAAATACTCCTCTGCATCTACGAGATTTTTGAATTTATTATAATCCCAGTTCATTTTGCCTGCTCCAGTTTTTTTAGCTGTTGCTTAAGTTCATCTAATTGACGATAAATTTCATAAGTTTCAGAGGCAGCATCCATAAGCTGTTGATAATTTGTTGGTAATCCCTCTGCCAAATCATGCAAGTCCATTTTCATTTGACCAGCTTTACTATTGAGGCGTTTTATCTTATTTTTAAGTTCCTCAACAGTAGATATGTCTTCAGCTTGTGCCATAAACACCTCCTGATGTAAAAGAAAGAATAAAGAAGATAGAAGATAAAAGATAGAAAAAGTAATTTTTTCTAAATTTAATCTTCACTCTTTGCTCTTAGTACAGAATTTCACAACTTCGTAACGAATTAATTTCAGAAAGGCTCTGCGTTACTCTGCGCTGACTCCCTATGGCTGACGCCACGCCTGACGGCGAACGGGTTCACCAGTCGCCTGCTGTCGGTAAACCCTCCTGCAGCGCTGGTTCACCGCGTCCCTCTGCGTTTTAAAACGCTACGAATTAATGCAAAGCTGTACTTAGCTCTTCTTTTTTAAACTTTGCTGACTTCGGGAAAGCGCTTAGCCAAATCAATTCCCTTTTGTACGAACTTTTCTCCCTCTTCTGCTAATTTCTCCAAGGAATCAAAGCCAAAGCGATGTGCATCGCGTAAGGTCTTTGTTACTAACAAAAGACGGCCGGAAAAGACGAGCGCCCAACCAAATCCTTCATGACTCAAATCAATGACAACTTGAGATAAAAGACCTGTTTCTTTTTCAATACAAGCAGCAACAGCGCGATAAAACACCATAATGCGTGCCTGAGTCATTGGATCGACTTCACCCTCAAGAGAAATTTCGCGTTTCTTTTGTTTACTCACAATAAATGGTTTAAGCAGCAACTCATCCGACCAATTACGGTAAGTTCCATAACTATCTTGACCCCGGAATTGTTGCACGATCGCCTTGAGAAAAGGCGAGTTTAAGATTTCTGTTGGAGTTGTTCCGTTAACACTATTAGTTGTCGTCATACGGTTGCTTCCTCTTCCAATTCATCTTCAAAGCTTTGGGGTTTTTGTTGTAAAGCTTTACGCAGCCAAGGCGGAGGGCTTCCTTTGAGAGTTTGCACTAACTTATTGAGAATCTCAGCAATCTCTTCTTCTTCTGATTTCGCCTTGACTGGAGTGACACCTTTCTTGATTAACCGAGCAGCTGCACTACCTCCAATTGCCGCAACATAAACAATCGTGCAGTCAGCCAGTGCATCAAGTTTCGGTGTGACTTTATCCTCATTACCATCTTGTTTGAGATCACCATCAAAGGTGAGAGTTTCTAGAAACTGATATCCAGAATCAGAAATCTCATAAACATCAATTTCTTTCGCCCAGCCGAAGTGAGCATTAATATGAAGTCGGTCGCTTGTTGTGAAGGCAATTTTCATCCTTATTCTCCTCTACTCAATTTATGAGTGATGAGTAATGAGTAGTAAATAAACATTTACGACAACTCATAATTCATAACTCATATTTTCTAAATTTCATGAATGCTAAAACTGACACCGACTTCTCATTCTTTGTCGGGGTTTTCTGCGTATTTGTGGTTCATGAAATGCTTAGCTTTCCCTTCTTCTTCCTCTAAAAAGAGGTTCCCAATGTCAAACAAAAGCTGTATCGTGCCTCGGTAGCCAACTTTGGTAAACTGACCATTTCCCAAGCGGTCAAAAATGGGAATGCCTTGGCGGTAAACAGGAATTCCTAAGCGTTTGGCGATCGCCACTGTATGAGAATTACCAATCAACAAGTCAGATCCAGGTGCCAGTTGCTCAAAATCTTCCAAATCACCGATAGTGACACTTTTAACGGGGAGTTTTTCCAGCACAGAAGAACGTGTTGTCGTTACTGCTGCATGAATCTGAGACCCCATTGATTGCAGAAAACGAACTGTTGACCAAAGCAAGTCCGGTTCCAGTGCTAAAGACACTCGCTTACAACCAAAGTAAAAGTGAGTATCCAACATGGCATCTTGTAACTGGCGGCGTTGGCGACGATATTTCTCTGGTACACTCATACCGCTGATGTCTGCCAATGCTTGTAGGAAAGAGTCCACCGCTTCTAATCCCGTCAGTTCACCAAACACCTCGTAAGGTATGCCAAACTGCTGTTCCAAAATTTGCGCCGCACCCCGCATACTTTCACCGAGTGCCAGAGTGAACGAAGAACTACCGATTTCCCGCAGTTGTGTCAAACTCGTGCCAGATGCTGTTATGGGGCTGTAGGAATCCTCTAAGTGACCATCTAGTGAAGCGGAAAGATCGGGCACAAAGATTGGCTTTAGTCCAAAGGCGGTGACAATTTCTTTGATTTCCTGCACATCCCCTGGAGTGAAGGCAGAACTTGCCAAAATCGTGATTTGCTGCGCTTTGGTTTCGCCTGCTTGCGGAATTTCCTTAACTATGCTTTCGACAGCGGCAGCAAAGCCATCTTGCAATGCACCCTTAAAATCAGGTGTAGAGACTAACACAATTGGCAGGTGATCTAGTTCTGGGTGACGTTTGCGGATTTCCTTGAGAAAGCCCGGCATATCATCCCCTCTGGTTTCCGTCAGTCCAGTGGTACACAAACCAATAATTTCTGGCTTAGACTTTTGCACCAGCGTTAGGATTGCCTGTTCAACATTTTCCTCGCCACCCAAAATAGTTGATACTTCAGTCATCGCTGTGGTGGAAAGGGGAATCGCTTCACGGAAATGCCGCACCAGAACTACTTTGGCAAAGGCAGTACAGCCTTGAGAACCGTGCATTAAGGGAATTATGCCTTTCAATCCCAAAAAGGCTAAGGCTGCACCCAAGGCTTGGCTTTGCTTGAGGGGATTAACTGCAACTGATGAGTTTGTGACGCTGACAATCGCCATCACCTCACCTCCTGTAGAAGAGATGGGGATGAGGAGGATGAGGAGGATATTGCTACCTTATCTCCCTCATCTGCCTTTGCTTCCCACGGGGCTGGCTTACGTACTTGCTCCCACACAGGGCTATAAAGGGCTTCATACACTTCTCGTGCCATCTCTAACATCCCCACATAGCCTGCATACGGATGATGGCGTTCTTGGTTGATGTCTAAGAAAGGAATCCGAGCTTTAAGAGCGGTGTATTGATTGCGACCACCAGCAATCAACATATCTGCCTTAGATTCGTCAATGATTCGCAAGATTTCTTTGGGACTTTCTTGTTCGAGAATGACGCCATCTTTACCTAGCAACCTTTTGATTCGGGCTTTATCCTCCTCAGTACTCTTTCTGGCGCTGGTTGCAACAACTTCCATCCCCAAGTCACGAGCCGCAGAAATAATTGACCAACTCTTGACGCCTCCAGTATAAAGGACAACACGCTTTCCTTTGAGGCGATCGCGATAGGGAGCCAGTCCCAGATCCAGGGCGGCGGTTTCTTCAGCAATGAGCTTTTCTGTACGTTCTTGCAAATCAGGATCGCCCAATTTCGCGGCAATGTTCCGCAGACAGCGGTTCATGTCTTCTATGCCGTAGAAAGACTCTTCAATGTAGGGGATGCCGTAGCGCTCTTCCATCTTTCTGCCCATGTTGACTAGCGCTTTCGAGCAGATCATCACATTGAGCTTGGCACGGTGGGCGTAGCAAATTTCTTCGTAGCGAGCATCACCTGTAATTTTTGCCAAGACTCGAATACCTAATTTCTCCAACAGTGGGAGCACTCCCCACATTTCACCGGCGATGTTGTATTCACCGATCAGGTTGATGTCATAAGGTGTGGTAAATTCAGGTTCGGCTGTTCCGACAACGTGTTCCAGCAAAGCTTCACCAGCAAGGCGGTTGCCGAGATTTTTACTACCGATGAACCCCGGTGCATTTACGGGGATAACAGGAGTTCCTAATTTCTTGGCAGCGGCTTCGCAGACTGCATCTATATCCTCACCAATCAAGGCGGTGACACACGTGGAGTAAACAAAGATGGCAGCTGGTTGGTAACGCTTGTGTATGTCCTGGATGGCTTTGTAGAGCTTTTTTTCCCCGCCGAAGATGACATCATTCTCACTCAAATCGGTGGTAAAGCCCGTTTTGTACAGCATAGGACCAGAGGAGAGACTACCACGACTTCCCCAGGAGTTACCAGAGCAGGCGATCGGTCCGTGGACTAAATGAGCAGCATCGGTAATTGGGACTAGGGAAATCATTGCACCATCAAAGGCACAACCACCCTGAGCAGCACCAGGCTTGGGTAATTGCGTGCAAGACTTGTTTTTCTTGTCTCCATGCTTGTCTTTATTGTGTTCGCATCCAGGCTCAGTGAGCAGCTCGTTGATTTTGCCTTGGGTGATTTTCATCTGATTTTTCCTTTGTCGTTTGTTATGTGTCTTTCATCCTTTGTCATTTGTTTTTGTTCGTTGCTTTGTGATTAACCAATGACTAATGACTAATGACTAATGACCAATGACTAATGACTAATAACTAGCAAATATATTTTGTGACATCCTCTCCACACTCATCGCTTAAGTAAGATAAGGCACGGAAACGTAATCCAACAAAATTGTCATACAGGGGATTAAGTTTGCACAGTGCAGGAATGTGAAGGGTATGTCCAAACAAATGAATCTTTCGCTCAAAGGGGCAACAACAAGGAATGACTTGGCAAATTAAATGAGCGAAGCGAGCATTTTTAACTTGAATTTCATCCACGCGACGGCGCAATGGATTTAGAATATCAAAACCAGATTTTTTATACTTAGGTGGATAATAGTTTCCGTGAGTATGAGTGTGAGTGTGAGTTACCGATTTCATAATACAATCCTTAGGAAAAAGGTAAAAAGAAAAAGGTAAAAGGAAAAAGGCATTCATTAAGAAATGTTCAATTTTTCTTTTGCCTTTTCCTTTTCCTTTATTGGCACGACGCGAGTTAATGCAATTCCTAACGAATCAAGTCGTAGGAGATATCGGTCTTAGCAGGAATGTTGGTGTTGCGATCGATTTCCTCGAAGAGGGTATTCACGATCCAGTTGAGCAAGTTGATCGCGCCTTCATAGCCGATAGTGGCGTAGCGGTGCAAGTGATGGCGGTCCATGATCGGATAGCCAATTCTCACGAGGGGAGTCTTGGTGTCGCGCCACAGGTACTTACCGTAGGTGTTACCGATGAGCAAGTCTACGGGTTCGGTGAAAAGCAAAGAACGCATATGCCACAGGTCTTTACCAGGCCAGATGGTAGCACTCTTACCATTGGGGCTAGAATCCAGCAACTCTTTCAGTTCTTTCTCAAAGTGTTCATTGCTGTTATGAACCAGGATATGCACAGGTTCAGCACCCATTTCCAGCATGAAGCTTACCACACAGTACACGAGATCAGGCTCACCGTAGATAGCGAAGCGCTTGCCGTGAACCCATGCATGGGAGTCAGTCATCGCATCAACTGCGCGACCGCGTTCGATTTCCAGTTCTTTAGGAATGGGTTTACCAGTCAGTTCACTGAGTTTCATCAAGAACTCATCAGTACCCTTAATACCCCAAGGACGAGAAACTACGGTCTGTTGCTTCCATTCTTTTTCAATGTATTCGCGGGTTTTGGGGGTAGAGTGTGCTTGCAGAGCAATTGTAGCTTTAGCATTAATTGAATCTGCTGCTTCTTCTAGGGGAGTACCACCTGGGTACATATCAAATTCACCTGTGTTGGGTGAATCCAGATAGTCGCTGTTATCTGCCAGCACGGTGTAATCGATACCCATCAGATTACAAATCCGCTTGATTTCCCGGTTGTTACCAACATAGGTGTCAAAACCAGGGATAAAGTTGATTTTGCCATTGCTGGTTTCCTTCTTCTTACCTGCTGTGAGGTTAGAAAGAATACCCTTCATCATGTTGTCGTAGCCTGTGATGTGGGAACCAACAAAGCTAGGAGTGTGAGCAAAGGGGACTGGGAAATCTTGAGGAACTGAACCTGCATTCTTGGCATTGTTGATGAAAGCCTGCAAGTCATCACCGATAACCTCTGCCATACAGGTGGTGCAGACAGCAATCATCTTGGGCTTGTAGAGTTGGTAGGAATTCGCCAAGCCGTCGATCATGTTTTGCAGTCCACCGAACACCGCTGCGTCTTCAGTCATCGAAGAAGATACGCCAGAAAACGGTTCTTTGTAGTGACGGGTTAGGTGGGTACGGAAGTAAGCAACGCAACCTTGGGAACCTTGGACAAAAGGTAGAGTGCCTTCAAAACCAACAGCAGCGAAGATTGCTCCTAATGGTTGGCAGCCTTTAGCAGGGTTGACGGTCAATGCTTCACGGGCGAAGTTCTTTTCACGATACTCCCAAGTCTTCGTCCATTCTGCAACCCTTTTTACTTCTTCAGGGTCGTGTCCGTTTTCAAATTGCTTTTTGTTCTCAAATAGCTGCTGGTATTCCGGTTGGTGGAATAGTTCGACGTGATCTTGAATCTTTTCCGGATTCTGAGGCATTTTCCTATCCTTAGGTTGCTGTAATGAGTTACTGGTCGAGGAATAAAGATTCGAGGCAATGGAGAGTGCGTAATAAGAGTTGGGAGTGGGGAGTGGGAAGTGGTGAGTGTTACATTCCCTACTTTCTACTCCCCCCTGGGGTAAAAACCCCAGGTTATCCCCACATCTTTTTTTCTCCCATTTCCCTAGGCGACAGCTTTAGCCTTAGCTTTAGCGTTTTGATTCCAGGGAGCGCCGATTAATCCCCAAGTGGGGCTGTTGAGCGCGAGATCCATGTCGCGGGCAAAGATGGCAAAGCCGTCATAACCGTGATAAGGACCGGAGTAATCCTTTTTATGATTCAATAGCTTCAAATAGCCTAATGTTTACAGTAAACAGTGTCAGTTTTAAGCATTGTTCGCTGATAACACATTTATTTTTAGGCTAAATATAGGCTAAAAACACAACAATGCATAACCAGGATAAAGACAAGTATCAGCAAGCTTTTGAAGGCTTGGAGCCAATTTCATCTACCGATGGGAGTTTTCTTGGCTCAAGTCAGCAAGCACAGCAGCAAAGAGAGTATATGAGAACAAAAGTACTACTAGAATTAGAGAAAGTTAATCAGCGTTTGAAGTCTGCAAAGACAAAGGTGACAATTAGAGAATCGAATGGAAGTCTGCAATTACGAGCGACGTTACCCATTAAACCCGGAGATAAGGACACAAACGGAACTGGAAGAAAGCAATATAATCTCAGTTTGAATATTCCTGCTAACTTGGATGGATTAAAGACGGCAGAGGAAGAAGCATATGAATTAGGAAAGTTAATCGCTCGTAAAACCTTTGAATGGAATGATAAATATTTAGGTAATGAAGCAACTAGAAAAGACTTTAAAACAATAGGACAGTTACTTGAAGAATTTGAAAATGAGTATTTTAAAACTCATAAACGTACGACAAAAAGCGAGCATACTTTTTTTTATTACTTTTCTCGAACCAAGCGGTTCACTAATTCTAAAGATTTGGCAACTCCGGAAAATCTGATTAATTCTATTGAAAAAATTGATAAAGAATGGGCTAAATATAATGCTGCAAGAGCTATTTCGGCATTTTGCATAACCTTCAAAATTGAGATTGATTTATCTAAATACTCTAAAATGCCTGAAAATAGTTCCCGGAAGATACCGACCGATGTGGAAATATCTGCAGGAATTCTCAAGTTTGCTGATTACCTAAATAACAGAGGTAATCAAGTTAATCCAGATGTTAAAGATAGTTGGCAGCTTTGGCGATGGACTTATGGAATGTTGGCAACTTTTGGTTTACGACCACGGGAGCTTTTTATTAGTCCTGATATCGATTGGTGGTTAAGCGAAGAAAATGCAGATCTGACATGGAAAGTCCATAAAGAGTGTAAAACTGGAGAAAGACAAGCATTACCATTATATAAGCAATGGATTGAAGAATTTGATTTAAGAAATCCGAAATATTTAGAAATGCTAGCAACAGCAATTAGTAAAAAAGATAAAAGCAATCATGCAGAGATAACTGCATTAACACAACGAGTTAGTTGGTGGTTCCGGAAAATAGGATTGGATTTTAAGCCGTATGATTTACGTCATGCATGGGCAATTAGGGCGCATATTCTGGGAATACCTATAAAAGCTGCGGCGGATAATTTGGGGCATAGTGTGCAAGTTCATACTCAAACTTATCAGCGTTGGTTCTCACTAGATATGCGAAAGTTGGCGATGAATCAGGCTTTAACGAAGAGAAATGAAATTGAGGTTATTAGGGAGGAAAATGCCAAGCTGAAGATGGAGAATGAAAAGTTGAAACTTGAGATTGAAAAGTTGAAGATGGAGTTAGTTTATAAGCGTAGTTAAATTTGCTAAGAAAATTGATCTGGTGCGTTGGCGTTCAGGGCAATGCACCCTACCAGTTGTTGCAGTATTAGAGGTTATTTACTTACACCTGAAGAGTTTGGGCGATCGCCCTTTGGGCGGCTCCTCCGGAGGAGCATCGCCTTCCTCTAGATTGATGGTTGTAAATCAATAAACATAATAGAAAGCCTGTTTGTGATTATCACCCGCAAACAGACTTGACTTTTTCAGGCTTCTAATTAAGCTTGCTCCCAAAGCTCACGGATACGGTCAGGGAGCCAGCCAGCAATTTCCTGAATCCGCTCTTCGGAAAGTTGGTCTTTGGTGGCAGCAAATACCGCTTTAACTCCCTGCTCTGCCTGGATTGTCGGTGGCAGTGCTCCTTCATTGGCAACTCGGGTGAGAAATAGATTGGAATCAATTCCAATCGGAGCCGGACCTCTTAAAGGTTGACGTATTCGACTTAAAAATCCCACAATTGGATTGGTGTCTTTCCACAGATCAGCCACTTCCATCTGAAGTGCTTTCTCCTTCGTAGGCACAGCCTCTTGATGCAGTTCTGACTCGACGCGCTCAATGGCTTCCCTTGTCATTAAGTCGCGCATGACGCGAAACACAACTTCAGTAAAGTCTCTTGCGTCATACAGATCCCCAAATCCGCTTTTTACCATGACCTTTTCCAGGAACGAGTGATGTTCGTCGGCGATCGCAGTTCGAGAATCTTCAATCTCCGTTGGGTCAATTTCTGGAACGTTTTTCCTGAATGTTTCATCCGGCATTGTTTTTTCTTGTGCTTCTTAAAGTTGAGTCTTTATGCTTATCTATGTAAGGTCTCACAAATCAAAAACGTTTAGTATCATCCAGAAGTTCGAGATGCCATATGTTCAAAAGTTAGAAATTTAGCGGATAACCTGAGATATCTTGCATTAATGCCCGCGAGCTAGTCGCGTAGTGATTACGATCGCTATGACTTGCTCGCTTAACCACCTTGGATGAATAGCGATCGCCCTTTGGGCGGGCACTTCGTGCCATCGTATCGATCATGTAGGGTGCGTTGCGCTTTGTGACAACGCACTCTACTGCTATACGCATTGTCTGGAGCTACAGGCGATCGCTTCCTTGGTATACTGATTTGTCACAGATTTTGTTGTGACGTGATGTCATGCTGCGATGCCTAGTGCTGCTTGAGTGTGATGCACGATAGAATTTAGCCAAACACTTGATTAATCCTTTTGGCTAGCTGTCCACGATGTCCGCAAGAGATAGGTTTCATCAACTAGTCAGGACTGCCCTTGAGAACGAAGGGTGGATAATTACTCATGATCCGTACCACATTGATTTGGGGTTTGTTGATTTTTACCGAAAAACTGGGTTTAAAGCCCCGTCCTTTTAGGACGGCTTTTTATTGTCGAAATATTTTTTAAGAAGCGTATTATAGTTTCTTAAAAAGTGTATGATGAAAACGGGAGGTGATACAAGTGTTTAGTCTGACCTACGAGTTCAAGCTCAAACCAACTTCAAAGCAAGTAGTCATTTTTGCAGACTGGCTTGAACAAACTCGCCGTGTTTATAATTATGCTTTAGCTGAACGCAAAGATTGGTTTAAATCGCGTAGTTGTCAGATTAATGCTTGTTCACTCAAGTCTGAATACATCATCCCAGCAGACAGTAAACGCCCAACTTATGCCAATCAGTGCAAGGCGTTAACGGCTTATAGAAAAACTAGCCCAAACTTGCAGCGGGTACAGTCTCAAGTTTTGCAACAAGCTTTGAGACGACTTGAACAGGCGTTTGTCAGTATGTGGGAACAGAATCATGGATTCCCTCGATTCAAAAAGCCGGGGACTATGCGTTCGTTTGTTTTTCCCCAACTGAGCAAAGATGCAATTGTTGGTAACGGTATCAAGTTGCCCATAATTGGATGGGTTAAATTCCGTCAATCCCGTGAAATTCCGGGTGGCGCTAATCTCAAACAAGTACGGATAGTTCGCCGTGCTAGCGGTTGGTACGCTATGCTGACGTTGCAGTGGGATGTTCAAGTCCCTGATGTAATGCCTCATGGCGAAGCAATTGGGATTGACGTAGGAATAAGTCACTTTGCTGCGGTTTCTAACGGTAAATTGTTCTCTAATCCACGACCTTTCAAGAAGCTCGAACGCAAGCTTAAATTGCTGCAACGGAGTGTATCAAGGAAGGTTAAAGGGTCAAATAACCGTAAAAAAGCGCAACTTCTAGTTAGTAAATTGCATGAGCGAATTGCCAACGTAAGGGCATATTATCACTGGCTATACGCCCATAATCTGTGTGACTGGGCAGGTATGATTTTTGCAGAAGACTTGAACCTTAAAGGACTAGCACGAGGGTTTTTAGGTAAGCACTGTTTAGATGCTGGATGGGGTCAATTCTTCCAAATACTAGAGCAGTGTTGTCACAAGCGCGGTGTATTCTTCCTCAAAGTTGATAGCAAAAAGACAAGCCAGATTTGTCCCAACTGTCTGATCGAGACGGGCAAAAAAGACTTGTCTGAACGTATTCACTCATGCGAACATTGCGGCTACACGACCAATAGAGACGTAGCAGCCGCTCAAGTAGTTCTCAATAGAGGGCTTGCAGCCGTGGGGCACACGGTCAAGATGCTTTCTGAGGGTAAAGCGGTTGCGCTCCCCGCGATGAAAGAATCCCTGTCCTTTTAGGGCAGGGAGTGTCAAATCGACTTGGGTGCAGAACTGTTGCTAGCAGCGACAAAGGATGATCAAAAGATTGCAGTTGAGATCAAAACATTTTTGGCAGCCTCAACGATTTCTGAGTTCCATACTGCAATTGGACAATTTATTAACTACTGCATTGCGTTGGAAGATGATGATCCAGAGCGGCAGCTGTATTTGGCAGTTCCGCTCGACGTTTATAAGCGATTTTTCAGATATCCATTTATTCAAACGGTCATTCGCCGTAACCAAATTCCCCTTTTGGTGTACGACACAGAAAAACAGGAGATTGCAGAATGGATAAGCTAAATTTGTATCGCAAACTCATTCAGGAATTATTGACAGCGCGGGCAAAGTTGCGCTCTGGGAGTGATCCAATAGAAAGTCAAACCATTTTTGATACGACACAAGACCACTATCAGCTTGTGCATCTGGGATGGAAGGATAGCAGTACCCGGATTTACGGCTGTGTGCTGCATGTAGATATCAAGGATGGGAAAATTTGGGTGCAGCATGACGGAACGGAGGATGCAATTGCGGATCAACTCGTGAGGGAGGGAGTTCCTAAGCAGGACATAGTGATAGCATATCATGCACCTCATGTACGGCAGTATACAGAGTTTGCAGTAGGGTGACTTAGAAGCATAAATTCAAATATTGCACCGAACGATTCAATGTGATGTCCAACTGAGCAAGGATCATTCGGAGTATTCTTTCCAAAATAACTTATCTCCTTCTAGCCAGTATTCAGTACCAACTTTTAGGAATCGCTTAGGTATGGGTGCATCTGCTTGTGGATTGTGAATTAACTTGAAATCGGCTCCGAGTTTCCTATAGGCAAAAACATGAGCAGTGCTGTATAAAACAGCGCTAATTCCTTCCGACCCCGGCTCTTCAAAAAAGGTTGTTGGAATTTGAGTTCCGTTTTTTTTGATTACATACTCTTGATAGTCATGATACTGGTTTACTACATTTCTCATACTTAGATTAAATTGAAGCACTTCGTGACCTATAGGAAAGAGCGACTTGACAATCCAGGGAACTGTTAATTCAACAACTTGAACGTGTGGAATCAAAGCTGCGTTGACTGCAATGATGAAGGGTTCACCTTGTTTTACAATTCCATTTTTTCTATAAGTCTGATATTTCGAGTGCTTTTCCTCAATTGCGGCCATTAATCGCAACTTAATTTGGTCTTGCGGTACATCTATAGCAATGTTTGATTCCAACTCAAGTTCTTGAATGGCATCTGGACCACTGCCAGCTGTTACTGCAATAGCCTCAAACCAGGCATCAAGATTTCCAACCTGAACATCTGGGCCTTTGCTTTTACATCTTCTACTCTCTCGCTCAAGAACTGGAAAACCCTGTTCAAGTAATGCTGCTGTAAGGTACATTTCCCAAAAACATTGGTGAAACTGCTTTGTAGCATTATTTTGAAGATCTGGACCCAAATAAGAGGAAGTGCTTTCCCAAAGTTTATTAGTGAAACTCCTCGCATCACATGCACATGCCGACTGTACAAAATCATCTCTCAAATGCCTGTACAGTGGATTATCAACAGTTCCACCGATAAAAAAATCGCTCATTATGAATCGAACTAGATTTTAGTTATTTTTCTCAAGGTGATTATAGCTAGGATTAAACTCTTATAGAGTGCGAGCGATCGCTTCAGATTCTCCTTTGTCCAATGTTTGCTTCAAGAGTTGGGCAAGTGGTTCATTAGTCACCTCTCGGCTTTGAATCCATCCGACTGAAATCGCCTCACGAATTGCTTGAGAACCAGGTCGTTCTTCACTAATTTTCAACTCATCTAGTACAGCACTTGGAATCAGAATTTCACCAAACTGCTGCTGCAAAAGGATAAGCTGATCAATAATCGCCAAATTCAGAATTGGTGAAGTGTTACTCACCACGGGCATAAGTTAAGTCGTCATTCAATTCTTCAAAACTATAGTGCCGCACTACTCCGCGACGAGCAAGCAATTGTCCAAATTCATATTTATCCATCTCAGCAAGTTCTCGTGCTTTGCCAAACGCAAGAATGTCTTGTGTGTAGAGAGCAATAGCTAATTCTCGGCGCAGTTCTTGCTCAATACGCTGCTCCGGTAAACGAAGAGCTTGCACAATAGAGTCAGAGATCGAGATTTGGAGTCCCATCTTCTTTAGATTTATTAATAGCTTGTCTGTTACTATCATGGTACACGCACTCTACATCTGTCACTTGAGGCGGGTTAACAAGACAATGCAGCGGATGGACGAAAGCCCCTGATGGAGTATTCGAGGTTATTTGCTGCCGCTCAACTTTGCCGTTAACAGTCAGAGATATCGCTATGCCCTGGGCGATCGCAATTATTTCCGCTTGACAAAATTTTGAGTAATAGCGCAGATTTTAGCTTGTCTCTGCTGCGATTGCAAAGTAGCGCAGTGCTTTTTAGGCGATTGCGCGGAGCGCAGTGCCGGAGGCGATCGCTCATGCGTGTCGAAAAACAGTCAGAATAGAAGAATCCCCAAGCTGTATAAGCACTCATATGAGAATGCAAGGGCAAACGATCAAAGTTCTTGATTACCGCCAAGAGAATGCATCAGATGCGTTTGTGCCTAAACCCGCTGTTCTCTCAAGCCGCTGTTGGGACAGTATCCATCTTGAACTCCATCAACAGCCAAAGTTTGACGTAGCTGAGCATCAACACACAATGCACGTCATTGCTTCTGGGCTTTCCTGCTCATCAGGCGTCTGCTCATCAGGAGAAAGATGGTTGGATGGAAAGCTGACAAGAGAGACGCGCAATTTGGGAGACATTGCTATCATCCCTGCGGGTATTTCTCATCGTTGTAATTGGAATACCTCAGTCCAGTTTATGATTTTGGCAATTGAGTCTGCACTCCTCAAACAAGTCGGTCAAGATTTGGTTAATTGCGATCGCATTGAACTCATCCCTCATTTTATGACTAGGCAAGATGTATTGATACAAGGTATCCTCTGTGCCTTGAGAGAAGAGTTAGAGTCTGGCAAAATCGGTGGTTATTTGCTGATTGATAGTCTCAAAACGACATTAGCCATTCATCTGTTAAGGAAGTATTGCACCACGCAACCTAAGCTCTCTAGCTATGCTGATGGATTATCCAAATATACGCTGCAACAGGTAACCGAGTATATCAATGAACATCTGCATCAGGATGTAAAGCTAAGTGAGATTGCTGCGATCGCCCAGATGAGTCAATATCACTTCTTGCGTCTGTTCAAGCAAAGTATGGGTGTAACGCCCCACCAATACATTTTGCAATGTCGGATCGATAAAGCCAAATATCTGTTGCAACATAGCGAACTCAGCATTGCAGACATTGCTGCTAGGCTAGGTTTTTGCGATCAAAGCCACTTTACTCGATATTTCAAGCGGATTGTTGGCGTTACACCCAAACAACTCCTCCAAATCCAATCGCAATAATTTACTAAAATCCCGCAACTTTTTTCTAGAGTCCTAAGTAGCACTTTTTCTACAGTAGGATAACACCAAGATAAGCTGAAATAAAGATGGTAGAAATAACAAACATTGAAATTAACACTTACTCTGTCAAAGTACCTAACAACGGCTTAGAAATCGATGCTTACTTAGCTCAACCTGCACATAAGGGAATCTTTGGCGCGGTTATAGTTTTTCACGAAATTTTTGGAGTCAACAGTCAGATTCGAGATGTCACCGAACTAATAGCTAAACAAGGTTATGTAGCAATAGCGCCCGCCATGTATCAACGTATTGCTCCCGGTTTTGAGGTTGACTATAGCCAAGAAGATGTTGGGTATAGCCAAGAAAGCTATCGGCTTGGCTTGCAATACTATCAACAAGTAAAGTATCAAGAAATATTAAGCGATATTCAAGCTACGATCGCCTACCTAAAAACTTTACCCAATGTAAAAGATAATGCGATCGGCGCTATTGGTTTCTGTTTTGGTGGTCATGTTGCTTACATGGCTGCAACCTTACCCGATATCAAAGCAACAGCTTCGTTCTACGGTGGTGGGATTACCACTTCTAGCTATGGTGAAGACACTCCAACTATTAATCGCACCCCTCAAATTAAAGGTACTATTTATGCGTTTTTTGCTACAAGAGATGCATTTGTTTCGCAGGAGGAAAACGAGCAAATTGAGGTAGAATTAAAGAAACATAAAATCAATCATCGTGTGTTCCGATACGACGCAGGACACGGATTCTTCCACGGATTATTTGTAGACCAATACCCATTCTTCAAGCAGCACCCAAGTTACAGTCCCGAAGCTGCTCCTGATGCTTGGCAACATGTTCTAGAACTGTTTCAAAACAACTTGTGATAAAACGATGAATACTCGAAAAAGCCCATTGTTGCAGTGCAAAAAATGCCGCACAGAATTATAGCGGATGATGTTGGCAGAGACGTTCACTTTTTCAGCAAGACGAATTTGGAAAATATTGTCGTTTAGATTTTAGCAGGGTAAGAGCATAACTTACTCAAGCAACCAACCAAACAAGCCTTCTACAGTAAGGTTGAAATCTTTAGCAAATTCTGGTACTGGCAAACGTGTTCCTGGTTCATCGTAAAAAGTGGCGCTTTGATCTGGCGGGTAAACAAACACAGATTGTTCTTCTGGATCAATGAGCCATCCCATCTGAGTTCCATGCTTGAGACAATGCAGAATATTTTTGGTAACTTTAGTTTGACTTTGGTCAGGAGATAGGATTTCGATTGTCCAATCTGGGGCAATTGAGAAGATGTTAGCAACCCCACCATTTTCCTTGCGTGGGATTCTTCCCCATAAAAACACTGAAATGTCAGGTACAATTGAGCGTCCACCAAAGGTACAGCGAAGTTCTGAGAAAGCTCGTGCAATCTGTTTGGATTTTACGACAAAGTTGATTGCAGGTGCTAACTCAGTTTGAATGACGCTATGTTCTCCTTGTGGTATTGGTTTTTGGATAATACGCCCATCAATATATTCACTGGCAGGTTCTGTGTCCGGCAGCTTTAGGAATTCTTGTAAAGTTACAAGTTTAGCAGGGATTTGTACCATTTAAGGTTTCCTAAAGAGGGGTAAATTGCACTGCTTTTATTTGTTATTCTACGAGATGGATATCGAACTTAGCATACGCGAACAAATGGAACGAACCCTACCAGGGATTTGATACCATTAACAAAATGGGCGATCGCCCAAGGGGCACGCTACGCGAACGCACTCATCAGCAGATTTGCAAAAACACTATGGCAAAGCGTAAGAAAAGCAATCTCCAGTGGATTAAAGAAACGCTTGAACTAAAACCTGACCATCGCTGGGAATCTCCATCAGGCTACAAAATTTTTGTAGCAGATCGGGGGTCTGTTCGCTTCAATGTTCCTCAGGATTGGGTTTTTGAGCCACAAGAAAAATCGTTCAAGTTCCTCGATAGAAAACCGCCCAACGATGATTGCTGTTTGGAAGTCTCTTTCAATCGTCTGCCACCTAATGACTGGAGCCAGTTTCCGCTAAAACCCACTTTGAAGAAAATCATACAAGACGACAGCCGCAACGTCATTGAATCGGGAGAAATCTTTACCATCAAGCGCCAAACCGCCAGGATTGTGTGGACAGAGATTAAATTTATCGACACGCAAACAGAACCACGCGAAGCTTTTTCGCGGACTTGCATTGGTTTGGGGTCGAATGTTCAGTGCTTGATTACATTTGATTATTGGGCAGATCAAGCAGAGCAGCTAACACCCGTTTGGGATGAAGTGATACGTAGTCTCACACTAGGGCTGTATATTCGTGACCCAATGACTGGTCTGGCTTTCCCAGACTGAACCTTAAAAAGTAAAAAGTGAATCCCTATAAATATAGCGGTTCCTGTTTTGATGAGGTAGAAAGTAGGGGTAATTGATGTAGACACAAAAGTGCGATGTCTACGACGGGCTACTTCTTGGCCATTTTACTTACGTTTTCATAAACATACCATGGCTTTTTGTCAAGTATAAATTTAAAATTGCTATATATGAGAAGCGATTAAAATACAAGATTAGCGATGAAAAGTGAGTTGAATGCATGACAGAATTATTAAGACATCAGGGGTTTTGACATGCATGTGATTACTCGTAAACGGCTGAATGAATTTGCCAAACTCCATCCAGATACAACGAATGCTTTGGCTCAGTGGTATCGATTGGTAAAGCAAAATCAGTTTGCCTCGTTTGTCGAACTCCGTGAAATGTTTCCATCCGCAGATCAAGTCGGTAAATTGACTGTGTTTAATATTGGTGGTAACAAAGTTCGACTGATTGCCGCAATTCACTACAATCGCCAAAAAATATATATTCGAGCTGTATTAACCCATTCAGAATACGATGAAGGAAAGTGGAAAGAATAATGCAAAGTTTTAACCTCGATCAAACCATCACTGCTTGGTCATCCATTGCCGAAAATGTCTTTGTTCCTCACACCGAAGAGGAATATAATCGCTTGGTCGAAATGCTTGATCGCCTTATCGATCAAGTAGGTGAAGATGAAAGCCATCCGCTGGCGTCTCTAATGGAAGTCATCGGTGTCTTAATTGAAAATTATGAAACTGAACACATTCCTGAGTTAGAGGAAATGGTTTGACTTCACTTACTATCACACAAAGGATGCAATTGCTGTTTGTCTTGGGGGGATATCTACGACAGACTACGTCTACACCTTTCACACAGATCCTTAAATATACACTGGCTTTCGGCAAAGTTGAGGGGATGTCTACAACAATCCATGCTTATGCATTTCCCTGAATTTTCAGCTTTCTTATAATATGGATGGATAACTTACAAATAGCTTATGGACTACCACAACATTATCACGATTGAACCTGGCAAACGTAGCGGAAAACCTTGTATCCGAGGTATGCGAATAACTGTATACGATGTCTTGGAATATCTCGCAGGTGGTATGACTGAGGCGGAGATTCTCGAAGACTTTTCTGAACTCACTTCTGAGGATATTAAGGCTTGCCTTGCTTTCGCTGCTGATCGTGAGAAAAAATTATTTGTCGTGTCCCTGTGAAACTGCTTTTAGACGAAAACCTGTCTGACGAGATTATTCCTAAAATTATAGATTTGTATCCCAACTCAGAACACGTCACTCGCTTCTCAAACATTCAAAATTATCAATTCAGTTGGGGCGATCGCTCATAAAAGCAATTAAATCATCTTTATTACCTTCTTTGAGAGTTGCCACCCCTTACTCTGACTCGTTATTCTTCAGATAGGCGCAAAGGCAGTTAGGGAGAACCTCAAATGTCAACTAATACTTCTGTGGAAGAACGTCTCGCAGCTGTCGAGGCGGCTGTGACGGAGTTGCAAAAACAAGTAGCGGCTTCTCAACCAACAAATTGGCTCCAACAAATTACTGCTTCCTTCAAAGACGAGCCTGCGTTTGAAGAGGTACTCGCTTATGGACGTGCGATTCGTCAAGGCGATGAGCCAATAATCGAAATTCAGGATGAGCCATGAAATATTTGTTGGATACAGATCATTTAAGCATTATCCAACGACAGACTGGTCAAGATTACGTCAATCTTTCAACCCACATGGCTCAATATCCGCTATCGGATTTTGCAATTTCAGTTGTGACGTTTCACGAACAACTTCTTGGTAGCCATACGTATATTAGTCGCGCTCGTAACGAGAGTGAAGTCGTGAAGGGTTATGAGATAATGGTAAGCCTTATACAGAATTCCCATACAGTAAAAGATGTGGCACTGATTAGGATAATATGCCAAAAAATTCTGGCTATCCGCAGAGGATATAGATCAAAATGGTGCATACAGACTCAATTAGGGTAAATGTATGAACAATTTCCATTTAATGTCCAAATAGGGATATTAGGTGGAAAAACTTTGGATAACCACCCCCCATTAAGTAATTATAAGGAAAATTTATGTATAGTATTATAATCTAAGTCTTAAATGGAAAAATTTCAGATAACTATCCAAATCAGGTAATTAGAGGGAAAGTTTCAGTCTAATAACTAGGTAAGTATCTAAATGGAGTATGCACATAAATGATAGTAAGTGTATTTCTTAGCCACAACAAGGAAGACAAACCTTTTGTTAGGAAACTTGCAAGAGATTTGGACAACCACGGCGTTAAAATTTGGCTTGATGAAGCTGAAATAAAAGTTGGAGAATCTTTAATAGGAAAAATTAGAAGTGGTTTGGATAAAGTAGACTATGTTGCTGTTATTTTATCTCCAAATTCAATTGCTTCGTCTTGGGTACAGCGAGAAGTGGATGTAGCTATGAACCAAGAGATTATGGGGAAAAGAGTTAAAGTTCTTCCGATTATGTATCGGAAATGCGAATTACCGGGTTTTTTACTTGGTAAGTTGTATGCTGATTTTACCGAAGAGTCTCGGTATGAAGATGCTTTTGAAAAACTTGTGCGTAGTATTGAGGTTGTGTTTAATAAAAATGCTCTTGAAAGCAATCTTACTGGTGCTACGTTGGGGCAAGCTTTGAACAAAGCAGCGATAATAAATCTTCCTGTATTTAGTCAGCCATTTCACAGACAATTCCAATATATAGGTATGAGCATTGCCTCCGCCTCAGCTGCTGTGGCGCAAGGACCGAATGAAGTCGGCAATATAATTATTGATAATGATGATTGTCATATGCTCCTTGAAGCTGAGGGTAATTTCATCAATTATGTTGAAATTGATCTGAAGAAAACAGCACCTCATTTACAAACACAAGAGTTTGACTCAGTACCAATACTTGGATCGCTTAGTATAAATCCGTCTGAACTAGAACTTGTACGAAAGCAAACACACTTCCACGCTTATTATGATCATAGAAAAAAGCTAAAAATAAGTGTTTCTTGTTTATATGATGAAGCTCCTTTAACGGTAGGCTTTAGTGCAAAATACTATGGAATGTAAAATGGAGAAAAGTGTTAATTCAATGCTGCTAGAATACCTAACAAGCGGCTGCACGCGGAACGGAATTTGATACTTTTGTTATGCTACAAAGTGTAACGTATTCTTTGATTCTACAGTTTTTCTTTGAGCAAAATACCAGCAAAAACTCAAAACCAGACTGAATCAGAGTTATATTGTCTGAAGTATCAAAACAGATTGTTCTTAGATAACCCTAAAACTTGCGTTTAGGCTAGAAATAAGCTCTTTATTATCCCATCACCAAAAAAGCTTGCATTATATGATGTTGAAGTGCGATCGCTCCCAAAACAGTGAATTTAAACTGCCTCATCAGCAGCTTGTAGGATTGCTTCATATAACTGGCTACTCACTCGAAAATCTGCCTGTTCAATCAACTGATTTAACACAGACTTAACAGATGGAATAAAGCTATTACGTTTAGCTTGCAATAAAACACCCAGTAGCCCAGTAACACTGAGTCCATAATTCATAGCCAATGCTCTACCACGACGCTCATCCATCAAGAGTAAATCTGCTCTTAGTTCCAGTGCCAAAATAATTGCTTCAGCTTCGCCCAAATCAATATTGCCTTGGTTTGTTTGAATGTCCATCACTTTTTGAGCATCGGCAACTGTCTGAGTTTGAATCCATGATAGAGTTTGTACTTCAACTGCGCCAGGAACAACCTTTCCTACTGCTACCATTTCGTTATAGACTGCTAGAGGAATAACAATGCTTCCATAGAGTTGCTGCAACAGGTCTAGCTGACCAATGGCTGCGAGATTTGTGATGGGGGAAGTATCACTAACAACAATCACAGCAAGCCCATTGATTGCAAGGTTTTAATATCTGCTTGCAAATCTTCTACATCGTAGTTGATACAAAGTCCCCGTTTTGTCAATTCGCGTTGAAACTCAATCACTGTTAACCCAGTCCAAGCGCGGGCTTTGCCACCACTAATTTTTTCTTGATTGTACAACATGATGGCAATTTCCAGCTTTAATTCATCCTCAGTCATCTTGGTCGATAGGAGAATGTCATCAGGAATTACAACGCTCATAGGTTTGTGCTGGAGAAAAATTAGTTATTCTAAATCTAAGGGTAAACGATCCTGCATAGTAATGGCGGCAGTCGAATACTACGTTTGTGCGGACGGGACAAAGGTTATGGACAACAGTTCAAAGCTATTTGCAACCTCATAACTTAGCCGTTAAAGCAAATGTAGGTTTGACATACCCCAGATGAATTATTCTCTCTTTTGCTCATTGCACCCGTCATCCCCCATCATCTTGTCCAACAAAAGCAAAGTCTACGACGGGGGTAGCTGTGGCACTATTTCATCTAAAAAATAGTCATTTAAAATAGTTTTTAATTTAACAGTTTTTCTTGGAGCAATATGCAATTCAAATTCAAAAACCAGACTCCATAAGAGTTATACTGTCTTAAGCATAAAAACAGATTGTTCCTACATAACCCTAAAACTTGCATTTAGGCTAGAAATAGTCTCTTTTTTCTCCATTTGCTTAAAAAGCTTGCCTTAGCTAAGTTTGAAGCGCGTTGGCGTAGCCCCCCGAAGGCATCGCTAATGGAAGTTATTGGTGTTTTCATTGAAAAAAGATGAAGCTAAAAGCATTCGGTGAGTTAGAGGCGATCGCTTAACTTCAGCTAATATGAATATGCAGTCGCCTGTTGTTGAGTTGGGGCGATGTTTACGACGGGCTACGCCTACTGCTCTCTCCTCTATTTTTACACACCGACTAGCGTGGCTTGTCCTTTAACTGCCGTGGCTAAAGTGGCTAAAACCTTCGGTATTAAAGGCTTTAGATCTATCAAACGGTTGGATTGTGCTTGTAAAACAATTACCGCAATATTGAACTGTGGTAGATTTTGTTGAAATGACAAGTTGCGAGCAACAGTGATGAAAACATCAAACTCTGCTTCTGCAAGGGCAAGAAGTTGACCATTCTTTACCCCCGCCCATCCCATCTGAGGAACCGTTTGCACCTCATAGCCGATAAACTCTCTGGCTAGTTTGCGGTCAATACACTCATCCAACAAGAGTTTCATGCTATGCCATCGTGCCAACAAGCTGCTTTCCAGCCTCCTCAAGCAAGGCGATAACTTGCTCTCTGCTCACAGTCGGAAATCCATCCAAAAAGTCGTTGATCGATTCGCCTGCTTTAAGATAATCCAGAAGCGTCTGCACGGGAACCCTAGTTCCAGCAAAAACTGGAGTACCGCCCATAATTTCAGGAGATGCGCTGATAATTGGGGAGTCTTTAAGCATAAGTTATTGACCTCCGGTTCCATAGCTACTAGTTTATCAATTCTGATGAGATATAACCGCTTCAAACCCCATCACATGACCCTACCTTCTTATCCAACAAATCTGATCACGCCATTTAATCTAAAAAATCGTCATTAAAAATAGTCTTTTATTTAGCAGTTTTTCTTTGAGCAAAATGCAAGGAAATTTTAAAAACCCGACTATATAAGAGTTATATTGTCTAAAGCATAAAAACAGATTGTTCCTACATAACCCTAAAACTTGCATTTAGGCTAGAAATAAGCTCTTTTTTCTGTGACTGCTAAAAAACCTTGCCTTACCTGACTTTGAAGGGCGATGATCAAGTCCGGAGTAATCCCAAGAGTGCATTTGACGGAAAGGAAGACCCATCTTTTGGAAGACATACTTCTCTTTCACACCAGAAGCGATGAGGTCGGGCTTGAGTGCTTTCACAAACTCCTCGAACTCATATGCGGTCACGTCATCATAAACGATGGTGCCGTTTTCGATGTAGTCGGTAGTGCGCTTGTAGTCGTCGTTGTGAGCGAACTCATAACCAGTACCAACCATCTTCATTCCCAAATCTTGGAACGCGGGAACGACGTGGCGAGGACGCAGACCACCAACCATCATGGCGACAGTCTTGCCTTCCAAGCCTGGGCGATACTTAGCGATGATTTCATCCATCACCGGCTGGTACTTGGCGATGATCTTCTCAGCGTTTTCTTGGATCTTCTCGTCAAATTTAGAAGCGATTTCCCGTAAGGATTCAGCAATCTTGGTAGGACCAAAGAAGTTGTATTCCAACCAGGGTATACCGTAAGTTTCTTCCATGTGACGGCTGATGTAGTTCATCGACCGGTAGCAGTGGATGAGGTTCATCTTCACGTTCGGTGTCTGCATCATCTCGTTGATGGTGCCATCACCTGACCACTGGGCGACTACGCGCAAGCCGAGTTCTTCTAGCAGGATACGGCTAGCCCAAGCATCACCACCGATGTTGTAGTCACCGATAATTGCTACATCATAGGGAGTAGACTCAAATTGCAGCTTGCCTTCTTTTCTTTCCTTGTCAGATCTGGTGAACACCCAGTCACGAACCATGTCGTTCGCAATGTGGTGTCCAAGGGACTGGGAAACACCCCGGAAGCCTTCGCAACGTACGGGGACAACTGGCTTGTCAATCTCTTTTGATGATTTCTTAGCTACTGCTTCGATGTCATCCCCAATTAGACCAATGGGACATTCAGATTGAATTGAGACACCACGGTTGAGGGGGAAGAGTTCGTCGAGTTCTTGGATTAGCTTGAAGAGTTTTTTGTCACCGCCGAAGACGATATCGCGTTCTTGGAAGTCAGAGGTGAAGTGCATGGTACCAAAGGTGTCAACACCTGTGGTGCCGATGTAGTAGTTACGACGACCAGACCAAGACCAGTAACCGCAACCCACAGGACCGTGGCTGATGTGGATCATGTCTTTGATGGGACCCCAGACCACACCCTTAGAACCAGCATAAGCACAACCACGAGCGGTCATGACACCGGGAAGGGATTTAATGTTAGATTTAACTCCGCAGTCGCTCTTACCTTCTTCGTATACGTTTAAGTGCTTTTCGCGTTTTTTCTTAGCTTTTTCTGGGTAAGCTTCTAGAACTTCTTTAATTAGTTCTTTTCTTTCTTCGATGATGTTGTTGTTTTCTGGAGGAGTCATTTTTGCCTCTGTTGCACCTAAGGAATGGAGATGGGGGGAGTAGGGGAGGGCTGTTTAACTGCCCGTTGTCCCCTTTGGGGTTTGGGGACTCACCAGTCCCCTTGGGGTATAAAAGGAATGTTGGGAGAAGGTCAAAGGGAAATTATGCAATTTTTTCCTTTCCCTTTTTCCTTTTGCTAAGGCTTTATTTAGCGCCAGCTGCTGCTTTAGCTGCTGCTTCTGCGGCAATGAGCTTTTCTGCTTCTTCGTCGCTTTCGAGGATACCGAATTCGATCAACAATGCTTCTAGCTCGTCCATTTCGATAGGTGTAGGAATGGTGAGTTTGTCGTTGTTGATGATTTTCTTAGCTAATGCGCGGTATTCATTACCTTGGTTGCTGTCAGGTGCGTACTCGTTGACGGTCATGCGGCGCAATTCTGCGTGCTGAACGATGTTGTCGCGAGGTACGAAGTGAATCATCTGGGTGTTCAACCGTTCTGCCAGGGTTTCGATCAGTTCGATTTCCCGGTCAACTTTACGGCTGTTACAAATCAAACCACCCAAGCGCACACCACCAGTGTGAGCATACTTGAGAATACCGCGAGCGATGTTGTTCGCTGCATACATCGCCATCATCTCACCAGAGGTCACGATGTAGATTTCTTGTGCTTTGCCTTCACGAATAGGCATAGCGAAACCACCGCAAACAACGTCACCTAATACGTCGTAGCTAACGAAGTCAACATCTTGGTATGCACCGTTTTCTTCCAAGAAGTTGATGGCGGTGATGATACCACGACCGGCGCAACCTACACCGGGTTCTGGACCACCAGACTCCACGCAACGGACACCACGGAAACCGGTGAGCATCACTTCTTCGAGTTCGAGGTCTTCTACAGCACCGCGTTCAGCAGCCAAGTGCAACACGGTGGTTTGAGCTTTGCTGTGCAGCATCAAACGGGTGGAGTCAGCTTTTGGGTCGCATCCCACAATCAAGATACGCTGACCCATTTCTGCCATAGCGGCAAGGGTATTTTGGGAAGTGGTAGATTTACCGATACCGCCTTTGCCGTAGAATGCTATCTGTCTAATTCTTTCGTCAACGGACATGATGGGTTTTTCTCCTGCAATTGGTTGGTTGATGGGTCTGTCTTTTTGTGTGATGCGTTCACACCTGTTGGGTTACAGCTGGAACCGCGTGTAGAACGTCGCGTTTTGGCGTTGGCACTATCTGCCCGCCGGGGGCGATCGCTCTACACCGTAAACATTTAGAATCAAGAACATCATTTTCCTCGTTAAATTTCTTAGGATTTGGGCACTTTACAAGCACCCCATAATGTGCATTAGCCTGAAACACCAAGTAGGACTTGAGGTGGTTATTCGTCAACAATCAATGCGTAGGTTCTACATCATTCTTGGTGTATTAGCGCAGTTCCTGATGCTTTGGGAGCACGCAGTTGTCTGGGTGGAGAAACTAGCTGTAAGACTGGTCTCACTTGTTCAAAATAGAGTCCTTCAAACTTGAGACGCGAGCAAGTGCAGCGTTTGTGTCCTCTGACGACACTCCACCCTGAGCGAGTGACTCAGTAAGGTGCTTTGCAATAGCATCGAAGTGTTGTGGCTGTAGATTCATACCCGTGTGTACTTTTTCCATTTGACGACCGCTGTATTGGTTCGGACCATCAAAAATCTGGGAGAATAAAGCAGCTTGATGACGACGCTGCTTGTCCATATCTGTATTAGCGAAAAAGTGATTGAGGGTACTATCAGCCATGATGCGTTTGTAGAAATCATCGACGATTTTATCAATACCCTGCTGTCCGCCAAGTTTGTCGAATAATGTGCTCATATCCTTTTCCTTTGAAGCGAGTTGGATACCGAAATTGGCACGCTCGTGCGCTTAGTACCACTTATGTGTTCTCAGTACAGCGCCTTGCTGTTTGTTGTAAGCAGGACTTAAGCATTGATCATTGACAATTATATGAGTCACATCCTACTTGGTGTTTCAGGCTAATGCATATTACGGTGTATTTATGAGACTTCTAAAGCAAAGGCTCAACCGCTTCTACGACAAGGTCTTTGCTTACGCGATCGCGCAGTCTTGCTTCAATCGCAACCTTGAGTGTTGCTGTGCTGCTAGAACAAGAACCACACGCACCTTGCAGCAGAACTTTCACAGAATTGCCTTGTATGTCATACAGTTCCACATCACCCCCGTCGGCGATTAAAACGGGTCTGACTTCTTCATCTAGAACTTTTTGAATCAGTGCAATCTTTTGCACGGGCGTCAGCAGTTTTTCAGCTTGCTGGCTAACCGTATTCTGTTTCAAGGAAGTCCTGACAGGGGCTGCAGATTCTTTATGCACAGATGCAATTATATCATCAATCGTTGCCAGACAAGATCCGCATCCGCCACCGGCTTTCACATAATTTGTGACTTCTTCGGCAGTGCTAAGATTATTTTCTACAATCACACGCCGAATTTTTGTATCGCTGATGCCAAAACAGGTGCAAATCAGCGCTCCTTCATCATCGTCTTCATGGACATCGTGAGCAATGCCTCGGTAGTTATAGATAGCTGATTCTAGCGCTTCTTGTCCCATCACCGAGCAATGCATCTTTGCAGACGGTAATCCCCCAAGGTAGTTGGCAATATCTTTGTTAGTGACATTGAGGGCTTCGTCTAGGGTTAAACCCTTGATTAAATCCACCAGAGCTTCTGAAGATGCGATCGCGCTCGTGCAGCCAAAGGTTTGATAGCGAGCATCGACGATTTTGTCGCTTTCTTCCTCAACTTTCAGGTGTAGTCTCAGGGCATCTCCGCAAGCAATGCTACCTACTTCACCAACAGTAATTTTGATTCCAGGTTCGCTGTTGTCTTCCAAAACCCCTTGATTCTTGGGATTGTAGAAGAGATCCATGACTTTATCTGTATAGTCCCACATAGCCTTTACTAATTACAAGTGATAGCGTGATAAATGCTTTGACAGTGCTGAGTTGAATAAACCAAACTAGGAAATTGTGACTCAGGACTTAGTGAGTAGTGCTTGCTCTTGTTGTTGCAGCCAATTCGCTTGATCACTCTTGAAGGGCGAGAGGGCGCGTAGACGTTCTACAACACTAGGCATCACCGATAAAACTGCATCAATTTCGGCTTCTGTGGTGTAACGGCAAAGGCTGAAGCGGATGGAACCATGCAAGATGGTGTAGGGTAAACCCATCGCTCGCAAAACATGAGAGGGTTCTAGAGAGCCAGAACTGCAAGCAGAACCAGATGAAGCACAAATGTTGTGTTTGTTGAGGTGGAGGAGAATTGCTTCACCTTCAATGTACTTGAAGCCAATGTTGGTGGTGTTTGGTAATCTCTGGGTTGGATCACCGTTGACTTCGCACTCAGGAATTGTGGCGATTAAAGTTTGCTCGAGGCGATCGCGCAACCGCTTTTCTCTGGTTGTCGCTTCTTCTATATGAAATAATTCTAATTCAGCTGCTTTGCCTAATGCAACTATTCCTGGAACATTTTCTGTTCCCGCTCTTCTTCCACGCTCTTGTCCTCCGCCAATCAGCAGGGGACGGAACCGAACTCCGCGCCGCACGTATAATGCGCCAATGCCTTTCGGTGCATGAATCTTATGACCAGACATGGTGAGCATATCAATGGTGCTTGTCTTCATGTTTAAGGGGATTTTCCCTACGGCTTGCACCGCATCGACATGGAAGAGTGCGCCACGCTCTTTCGCCCGCAGCCCAATCTGCTCTATTGGGAAAACGGTTCCGGTTTCGTTATTGGCGTACATAATCGTCACCAGCGCGGTGTTACCCGTCAGCGAGGCTTCGAGTTCATTGAGGTCCAACTGTCCCTGACGATTCACCGACAAATAAGTTACAGAATAGCCCTGGGTTTCCAATTGTTTGCAGACATTCAGCACCGCTGGGTGTTCCACTTGTGTGGTGATGATGTGTCGCTTTTCTGGTTGCGCCAACAGTGCTGCTCGAATGGCGGCGTTATCTCCTTCGGTTCCACAACTGTTGAAGATAATTTCTGATTCATCGGCACCGAGGAGGGCGGCGACTTGTTCTCGTGCTTGTCTAACCGCTTTGCCGACTTGTCCACCAAAGGTGTGCATGCTGGAAGGGTTTCCGTAGTAATCCCTCAAGTACGGCAGCATTGCCTCTATAACTTCTGGATCTACCTTGGTGGTGGCATTATTATCGAGATAAATGCAGTCTTTTTGCATTGCTTCCAATTTTACGTGATAACAACTAAGAATGAGAGGAATGTTTTTTATCAAGGACTGTTGATTAACGTTCAATTCCATCAGGAATTGAAACCTTTTGTAATTGCTCTGCGAACTTTTGGGAATAAACGTTAAACCAGTTATCCCAATAATCTTGTTTTTTTGTTAATTTTGTTACTACTTTATTGTAAGTGTGAAACCAGGACTCCCAGTAATCCTTACGCTCTATGACAGAACCATCGTAGGTGGGACAAGTAGCCACACACTGAGGGACGCTGTAAGCAGTTCCATTGCAGTTTGTGCAGAGGTTGGGGTCAATCCAGTGCTGTCCGTTCACTATTTTGATTGCGCCAGTAGGACACGCGGAAAGACATAGGTTGCAGGAAATGCACTTGCTGGTAATTTTGTAAGCCATGACTATTCCCTTTACTAAATTTGGAGATTGTGGATTGGGAATTGGGTACTCGGTAACGGTAATTGGGAGAAAAAAGTAAAAAGTTAAAAGTAAAAAGTTACAAATATTCTTTTGACTTTTGACTTTTTACTTTTAAATTACTTGTGTTGTTCCTGTACGTATTGCTTGTAAAATTCCAAAGCCATCTTTTCAATGACGTCGTAGCCTTCAACCACCTCAATTCCGAGTTGATGCAATTTTTCCTTTGGACTGTCGCCAATCTTGGAAACTAAGACTGCTTTGCAATCAGCGATCGTTTGGATGATATTTTCTAGAGTGGCTTTCTCTCCGTATCCGCCTTGGCAATAGTGGTCAACTTTGCGATGACCGATAAAGCGAGTTTGATTGCCATGCACTTCGTAAATCTGGAATTCTTTGGCATGACCAAAGTGCTGATTAACCAATCCGCTGCCCTTAGTCGCCACTGCAACTAGGATTTTTGGACTATTTTCTACAGACTCTACAGCAGTCAGAGCTTTTTGTTTGGCTAGTTTCAGTTCTTCTTGGAACTTCTCAATACCTGCATGAACTTCTTGGCGTTTTTGAAGGTCATATTCAGGAGCCATTTCCATGATTTTGGCTTTCGTAAATTCCTGGCTGCGGTCTTCACCTAAAAGACCTACTGCATCCGCACGGCACTGACGGCAATGACGCATCATCTTCATATTACCACCACAGTTATCTTGCACTGCCTGCAGTTCTTTTGGTGTAGGACCGCGCTGACCGGTCAAACCGAAGTGAGTGCCGTGTTCTGGTGCGGAAATCAGCGGCATAATGTTGTGAATGAATGCGCCTTTGGAGCGAATGACCTTATTCACTTCTGTGAGGTGCTCATCATTAATTCCCGGAATCATCACCGAGTTGACTTTGCACAAAATATCGGCTTCTTTGAGGGCTTGCAATCCTTCCATCTGCTTTTCGTGCAGAATTTTTACCCCTTCGATGCCTCTGTAACGCTTGCGCTTGTAGTGAACCCAAGGATAAATCTTTGCCCCAATTTCTGGATCTACCATATTAATGGTAATTGTAACGTGGTCGATATTCAGTTGTTTAATGCGGTCAACATACTCGGGGAGCATTAAACCGTTAGTTGACAGACAAAGCTTGATATCTGGCGCTTTCTCGGCAATCAACTCAAAAGTGCGGAAAGTTTGTTCTGGATTCGCCAGTGGATCGCCAGGACCTGCAATTCCCAACACCGTCAATTGAGGAATCTTACCTGCAATCACTAAAGCTTTGTGCGCTGCTTCTTCTGGAGTTAGCAACTCGCTTACCACTCCAGGACGGCTCTCGTTAGCACAGTCGTATTTACGGTTACAGTAATTGCATTGTATGTTGCAAGCAGGGGCGACTGCAACGTGCAACCTTGCGAAGTGGTGATGAGCTTCTTCGCTATAGCAGGGATGATTGGCAATACGTTCTTTAAGTTTTTCATCCATTTCCACAGTGGTGCTGCTATCGCTGCATCCGGTGCCGCAACCACTGGATTTTGCTTTGGTAGAAGTTGGGGAACCAACTGATGGGGTAATGCGTCCTGTAGAGGGTGATGTCATTGAATCTCGCATGCATATCGGGTACTAACGCTGCCACTATGGAAGATGCTATAGCTACTCTGTTTTGTCTGTGTTTTGTCAGGAATGGAAGCCGCGTCTTGTACTTACGCTGTCAACCCAAGTTTGCTTAGCTGGTGTGTGTCAACGCTCTTTGACTTGGGGAGAACTTGCGGGTCAAGCCGCGACTTCTGTTCACAGGGGCATGGTGCTATCTCATCCCTCCACTCACTCGTAGCGCTGTTTTTGTTTGCGCTTGAAGTGTTGGCGATATATGTTTTATATCAGTCGTCTCAAACGAGGGCAGCGTTTGTGTCCTGGATAGAATTTATTGGATTGATTAGATTTGTACTCAAAACCGAAAACCCTCACCCTTTCGGCATTTGAGGACTCAAAAAGATTTTTTCTGGGTAGGGGTACTAGAATTTTTGGGTTGGGGTTCGAGTATTTATGGAAATAGGGACAAGTATTCGTGTACTCAGAGGAAACTCAATCCCAGTAAGGATTTGAGCAAAATTTTAGCTTTTTTTTAGCTTTTCCGACTTGTACTCAAAGGCTGATTTAGCAAGACTCCGAGTACTGCCTCAAGGGAGATTTTGACTTTGGAAATCTGGAGTAAGTTACGGAGACTGACTCCAGAAATTTGCGAAATTCAATTCTGTATACACAATATCATTTTTTCAAAGGAAAAAATGCAATTCAAACTTTTTTAATTTTTGCTGTGTTCACTAGTATCAGTTCATAAAATTTTCTCATCCATTTGCGCTGAAACATAGGCACAAACAAGGATTAACATTGTTTTTTATGGATGATTAATAGAATTTTATCTCAATTAACTGAGTTTTGGCAGGTGGAAAAAGATGTTTTTTAACGTAGATTTGGTATCAAGTGACGAAAATCGTGATTATTGGTTCTGGAGGCGCAGGAAAGTTTATCCTCGCGCGCAGCAGTGTAACGCAGTGGCTTAACCATCAATTATTAGTTAACAGTTATTAGTTAACAGTTATCCATTCATTTTACGGCGATTGCCCAAGGGGCAGTGGCAAAGCCAATCGCACGACCGTGGCCTACAACAGCAGATGAAAAACTACAGCAGCGTACTATACACTGGAAAAATCTTTTCCTAATTCAGCAAGAATCAGGGTACTAAGAGGAAGACCGTCAACACCCCTGCCTAAAGGCTAGGGGCGATCATCGCCTCAAACCTTAGGATTAGTTGACCAGACTCAGTAACTTCGGTTACTACGTTAACGGTAAGTGTTAAAGTTCCTACCTTGGAATGCTCCCGCTAGTTCCAAGCTCTAGAAATCAAAGATTAAACAGGTGTATAGGGTTAAGCCAGTGTCTTTGATACAGTACCGACCGTTAACATTGTCGTTGCAAGAGCGTCTCCCCTTGGGAGAAGCTAACATTACTCCCGAAGGGGAAGGCTCTACGGAGCAACACCGTTATGCGTACAGGGTGAACGATTTGAAATGGTAATTGTCCCATTGAAAGTACATTACAAAAGTACACCGATTCAAGTAACCCCAAGGCGGTAATGGTTCGCAAGAAAAATATAAAGCCGTTCTTCTAGGACGGGGTTTCTACCCAAATTTTCGATGAAAGCAGTTGTTATCCGTGAGTATGGCTCCCCTGAAGTGTTGCAGTACCAAGAGGTAGAGCCGCCGAAAATAAAGCCCGATCAGTTACTCGTCAAAGTTCGGGCGACTTGCGTTAATCCGGTTGATTGGAAAATTCGCAAGGGAATGTTGAAATTGATCACGGGTAACAAATTCCCGATGATTTTGGGGTTTGATTTGTCGGGAGATGTGGTAGAGGTAGGCTCACAAGTGACGCGCTTCAAGCCAGGAGATGCAATTTACGGAAACGTTGGTTTATTGGGAGGAGCTTATGCAGAACTTGCAGCCGTCCCAGAAAAATCTGTCGCCCTGAAACCAACGAACATGACTTATGAAGAAGCAGCGTCTGTACCCGTAGCAGCCCTCACAGCCCTGCAAGCCTTGCAAGACTTAGCCCACATCCAAGTAGGACAAACCGTGCTTATCAATGGCGCTTCTGGCGGTGTAGGCACTTTTGCTGTGCAAATTGCTAAGGCTTTGGGAGCAGAAGTCACGGCAGTTTGCAGTACAAAAAACATAGATTTGGTGAAATCTTTAGGAGCAGACCGCGTCATTGACTACAGCCAACAAGATTTTACCCAAGGCACGGCGCAGTACGACATTATTTTGGATGCGGTTGCTAAGCAGTCGTTTTCTAGTTGTAAACAAGTTTTAAAAGCCAAGGGAATTTATGTAAATACGCTCCCTACGCCGGAAACCATTGTGCAAAGTGTTTTGACAGCGTTTATTCCTGGTAAAAAAGCTAAATTTATCTTAGAAACACCTAGGAGTCAGGACTTGCTTTACCTGAAAGAGTTGATTGAGGCTGGTAAAATTCGTTCTGTGATTGACCGCACTTTTCCGTTACAAGAACTAGCTGCTGCTCATGCATATAGCGAAAGCGAGCGAGCAGTGGGCAAAATAGCAATTGCAGTTGCGGGTTAAGGTGCCAAAGTTTTGTAAAAACTATGAGAATAGAAGTCTGAATATATACCATTAAGAGTTCGCTTCTGCGATGACAATTCTATGCGTCTAATGAAAGTGCATGCTACGTCTCTACATAGGTTATGAGGCGCTGCAAACTATCTTATTACCAAGCGTATTGGTTTATGGGTGTCTGTTGCAAAAGCCAATTGCTATGAAATTTAAACCACAGATGGACACAGATGGACACAGATAAATAACTAGTGTTTATTTGTGTTTCTCTGGGGTTAGAAATATCAAATACAGACTTTTACAAAAAATATAATATGCATAATATGCATATTATATTTGCATATTATGCATATCTCATGGTCAAGATGCCTGTCGCCAAGGATAAAATAAGGTATGACAGTTAAGTAAACTACAATTATAAATATACAAAATAGTATCTATACTTACAGACAAAAACTGTTAGGCAAAATAGCTCGGCTTGTCTTTTCTCAATTGTAGGAATACAATAATAAATAGTAACTCGATATACAGAATTTTTACTTTTCATCTCGTTCGCCTGTTGTTTGAGTACAAGTGAACAGTTGTTAATTTATGCAAAAATTTATTGCCTAAATCGCATCAAACTCTTACAGGCAAGTGAATTCATATTGAGTACAGAAATACTTATCCCCCTCCCCCATAAATTCCAGTACCCCGATCCTGAAAATACTAGTACCCCTACCCTAATAGAAATTTGAAATTTCCATTAAATCAAGGTTTAAGGCTGGTGAGTACAACCTTAATCAATCCAATAAATCCAATCGGCGTCGGATGTAAGCCGTCTTTGCAAACACCTGATATAAGCAGAGAACGTAGCACACGGCTATTTTGAAAAAACCAGTACCGATGCAACAGCCATTCGACCACATGAGGAATTCAAAGATTGCAAAAATGTTGGGTGATTATTCCAACCTGTTTTTTGCAATGCTTTCTGGCATTTCTTTGGAGCCAGTATTGACTGATTTTCGCATCATATTTGAACGAGATCCCGCAGCATGTCATTGGCTGGAGGTTCTGTTTTGTTACCCTGGATTGCACGCACTGTGTTTGCATCGCATTGCCCATTGGCTGCACCGCCGTGGAGTGGCTTTTATCCCCCGCTTCATTTCTCACTTAGGACGGTTTCTTACAGGAATTGAAATTCATCCAGGTGCAGAGATTGGCAAAGGCGTATTTATCGACCACGGTATGGGCGTTGTGATTGGCGAAACCGCTATTGTGGGAGACTACACACTGATTTACCAGGATGTCACTCTTGGCGGAACTGGAAAAGAAAGTGGTAAGCGCCATCCTACCTTGGGCAAAAATGTCGTTGTGGGAGCAGGTGCGAAAGTCTTAGGCAATATTCAGATTGGCGATCGCGTCCGTATCGGCGCAGGTTCGATTGTTTTGCGCAATGTCCCCGACTATTGCACTGTTGTGGGAATCCCAGGGCGGATTATTTCGAGCAAACAGGGCGAACAAGTTTCTCCTTTAGAACATGGAAAACTACCTGATTTAGAAGCTGAAGTGTTTCGCTGTTTGCAAGAACGTATTGAGCAACTCGAACAAAAGCTGCAAATTCTTACAAGCCAAACAAAGGAAAAAGAACTGGTGACAAAGGAACGTTAACTATGTTGCAATCCCGTAATTTTCAAGCTACAGGCGAGCATATTTTGCAAATTCCTATAAGCGATCGCTTTTCAATTTATCACCGCTTGCAAGAGTTAATGATTCCCTGTTGGTGTCTCTCTGATGGTTCTTTGCGGGTGCAAGTGAATAGTTGTTTAACAGCGATTCTTGTCCGTAGTACCGTACTGCAATTTATGGCAAGTCGCCAAGAATTAATTGATTGGCTAGAAAGATGTTGGCAGCTTTAAATTTTTGACTTACTCAATTCCCGCGAATCTGAAATAACAACTATAAAAACAGGTGTGAAGTGTGAAAAGAAGAAGGTGAAATATAAAGATTTTTATCCTATCCAACAGAACGCTCTCTGGAGGACATCTACATTAGATCTCTTGCATAAATAGATTTCATCTGCATCCATCTACTTGGGCGTCGTGCAGTTAATTATTTATTCAGGAATGAATGTAAGAAGTCTATTCTTTATCCTTAAACCTTCTTTTTGTGAAAAATTGTATGATGGCGAATTGTCACAGTGATATAAAATTCATTGATTTTTTACAATCTGAGTTCGCACTTTCAACCGTGGATATTGCTGTAGCACTGCGCAAACACGAGTTAGATAATAGTCCCTTAGCAATGCTTCTTTGGCAATATGGTTTAGTGGACATACAACAGTTAGAACGCATTTTTGATTGGCTGGAAGAGCAATTTTAAGCAATCCAAAATGAAAAATAGCAATCATAGCAAGTATCTTGCTCTTGCTAGAAATGTGTCAATTCAATGAAGGATAAATTAGGGTATTCGTCCATCACAGTAGTGATATTAACTACAGTGAAAGTAAAAAAAACGAAAAACTTTAGGGAGGATATGACAATGATTTCTACTTTAATTGCCGGATTAAGCATCTTGTTATTTTCGGGAATGGCTAATACATATTTCAGCCAAAGGTTATTTTCTGATACAGAATTTCCACCTGAGGATAATAATTTGTAGTTGATACCAAATTCTTGTTTTATGCCATACAGATAGGACAAGAATTATCAATTATAAATTAGGAATGGTGAATTATGAATAGTAATATTTTTAATGAGAACTCAGAACACAAAAATCACAATAAGTGAATATACCTTACGAATTCCTTCTAGGAATTTGACAACGAAAATGTGATTCATCGACCTGTAAATTTATAACGGTTTTCAATTGGGTGCAATACATCAAAGAATTAACGAACCGCAATGGACAAATGATTGGACGCAGATGTAGACGCCCCAAAGGCAGCTTCCTGCAGGGTAGTTGTACTTAAGCCGGATGATAACAACTATAGTTGCTGTGCATTCTGGCTCAACACCCAATCGCCAAAAAACCATTTTGAGTTTTTACCGTAGGAGTTCTGAGTTCTTTCTTCCTCATCATTCATCATTATCCAAGAGGTTTTTACAAGATGAATCAAGTCTTAATAAATGACACAACATTGCGCGATGGCGAACAAGCAGCAGGAGTTGCTTTCAATTTAGAAGAGAAAGTTGCGATCGCCAAGTTTCTCGATGCGATCGGCGTTCATGAAATAGAAGTCGGTATTCCGGCGATGGGTGAGCAAGAAACACGAGCAATCTCGGCAATTGCTGAGATGGATTTGCAAGCCAAACTGCTTGGCTGGAACCGCGCGGTGATTTCTGATATCCAGGCTTCTATGGCTTGTGGTTTGAAGCGAGTGCATATTGCTATTCCCGTTTCTGGAATCCAAATTAGTGCCAAATTTCACGGTCAATGGCGGATAACTTTGCAACAACTCAAAGACAGTATTAGCTTCGCCGTTGATAAAGGTCTTTGGGTAGCTGTAGGAGGAGAAGATTCTTCCAGAGCTGATGAAAGCTTCCTCCTAGACGTAGCACAATATGCCCAAGAATGGGGTGCATCGCGGTTTCGCTTCTGTGACACAGTAGGCATTCTTGACCCATTCACCACATATGCGAAAGTAAGACGACTGGTGACGGCTTTGTTTATTCCCGTAGAAGTCCACACCCACAATGATTTTGGTCTAGCAACTGCCAATGCCCTTGCTGGGATCAAAGGTGGAGCTTTATCGGTGAATACAACGGTGAATGGGTTGGGTGAAAGAGCTGGAAATGCAGCTTTAGAAGAAGTTGTCATGGCTCTCAAACGTATCTATGGCGTTAATGTCGGTCTTGACACTCCTCGTTTATTAGAATTGTCTCGACTTGTCGCAGCAGCATCAGGAAGCAATGTACCGCCCTGGAAAGCAATTGTTGGTGAAAATACCTTTGCTCACGAAGCAGGTATTCATGCTCACGGCGTACTGCAAAATCCCATGACTTACGAACCGTTTGCTCCAGAAGAGGTTGGGTGGGAGCGGCGTTTGGTTGTGGGTAAGCATTCTGGTAGGCATTTGTTGTCTAGTGTGCTACAGCAGCACGGCATTTTTTTGAACTCGCAAGAAACTCAATCTGTCTTGGAGGCGGTACGACAAGAGTCGGTACAGAAAAAACGTAGCTTAAGCGTGCAGGAACTATTGAATTTGGTACAAGAACAACAGAGGTATTCTCATGCGGTCAGATGAATTAGAGCTAGAGCAGCCACCTGCCTTTAACATTGGTGATAAAGTCCGACTTCGCAAAATGATCAAGAACGATGGTACTTTTCCCGGTCAAGAAATTGGGGTCATTTTGGCGAAAAAGGGAGATATCGGCTACGTCGCTAGTATTGGCAGCTATTTACAAAGGTCCTATATCTATGCTGTGCATTTTTTGGATAGAGGATTTGTCATCGGTTGTCTTAAAAAAGAATTAGAACTTGTTGAGAAGGAACAAGAAGTTGTTGAGGAAGCCTAGCAAACTTCTTTTCCTGAACAGAAATTAACACATTTCACCAATACATTAATATCACCACTAGGAAGCGGGAAAACTAGAGATGAAAGTCATGCTACGTCATAATGCTGCTGGAGCTTTGATTGCCTACGTTGCTAAAAAAGACCTTGAAGAAGAAGTTGTTAAACAAACGGAAGGAGCAGAAGGCAAGATTTTTACTTTAGCAAATGGTTGGGAATTAGCATTTACCAATTTGCCAGATCCGTTACAGTTACCCCAAACTTACGAAGCTAAACGTCTCTCGTAACTCAACGCTTACCCTGCCCTTTAGGGGGAATTCAAAATTCAAAGTTCAAAATAAAACTTTTTAATTGATAATTTTGAATTTTGAATTTGAGTTTCAGTGACTGTCCTTTGAAAATGCAAATAACTCATTACAAAGGACGTTTCACATGAATAAATACAAAAAAATACGATTTTAAATAATATGAGTCATCATTACTTAAAATTATCTGAATTTAACCTTGAGGGACAGTTTCTTGGCTTTCTAGGTGATAGCCCAGGGAAATTTAAATACCTGCAACTAGCATTAGAATCCGAGAATGTGCAAATTAAAATCCCTAAGGAGTTGCGTCAATTTCTCAGTCTTTCCCTAGTTCCTGGTGAGCAAATTCGTGTATTTGGTATTAGTAAGCTAGACACACACACAGGCGAAATCAAACTAAAAGCTTTTGGGGTGACACCAATTGGTGTTTGTCCAAATCAAGAAATTCCTCTTCAACAACGAAAGTCTCTTCCCAAAGCCAAGATTTTAGTCTGTCAAAAGTCTGGTTGCATAAAGCGGGGTGGAAAAGCGCTATTGTCAGAATTAGAAAAGATGTTGTATGAGCATGGTTTGTCTGACCAAGTTATCATTGAGCAAACTGGCTGTTTCAAATGTTGTAAAAGCGCACCCAATTATATTTTGCAAATTGGGACAAAAGAATATAAAAAGATTCATCCTGAGGCTATTGTATCTTTATTGGAAAGTTACTTGAGTTAAGCTGTCAACGGTGTAGAAGACACAGAACCCCGACTTCTCTAAGAAGTCGGGGTTCTTGTTTATTACTATAGTAAAAACGCTTGCCACTGAGCACGATACACGACTTTTTCCGCTTCGCTTAAAAAACTGGCTTCAAGTGTATTAAGATTTAACTGCCAAAGTTCTTCCCAGGAAAAGCCTTGAGCTGCAAGCGTCAGATACTCCTTATTTAAGTTGGTGGAAAACATCGGTGGATCGTCGGAATTGAGCGTGCAGTATAGTCCTGCATCAATCATCTGACGAATTGGATGCGGTTGATCAGGCGGTACGATGCCTAAGCAGTAGTTACTTTGTGGTGAGACTTCAAGTGGTATTTGACTGCGACGTAGTTTCTCTACGAGTTCTGGATCTTCTAAACATCTAATCCCGTGTCCAATGCGTTCTGCGTGTAAACTCTCTATCGCACCACGAATACTTTGCGGTCCGTCAGCTTCGCCAGCATGGGCGACCACTCGAAGTCCTTGTTTTTTGGCTTCCTGATAAGTTTCAGCAAAACCCTCTGGTGGGTTTCCTGGTTCTACCCCACCCAAACCAAGACCAATGAAAATTCCTTTTTCCTGACCTTTAAGGGCAAACTCTAAAACTTTGGTTTGTGTGTCTGGGTATTCCCGTGAGATATCAGCAATAAACCTCACACGGCTGTTGTATTTAGCTTCACCTGCTGCAATTCCGGCAGCTAGGGCAGCAAGTAATTCATCATCAGTTAATTTTTGAGAATGTAGCGAAACACTCAGAAAAACTTCGCTGTAGCGAATGTTTTGCTCTGATTGATGCTTGATGAATCGCTCTATCATCAAGATATAATCGTCAGGTGTTTGTATACACTCGCTTGCAGTAGTATAAACGTGAATAAAATGATTAAAATCACGAAACTGGTAGAAATTTTTCCATTCATCAAGTGAGGTGACAGGTAATTCTACCTGATTCCGCTTAGCCATTTCATAAATAGTTTCTGCATCAGTTGCACCTTCAAGATGCACGTGAATTTCTACTTTCGGCATGGCTTGAAGGCGATGAGCTAGTGTTGAAGAAACCGGCATAGAAGTATCAGATAACATAAGATGTTAAAGTGCAAGCGAATCTTATGATATTTTGCCTTCTGGCTTGTGATAACGACAATTTTTAACGCCAACCTACTTAGAATGAGTTGACATTTGAGCGATCGCCTCAATCAAGACTTCTGGATCAATTGGTTTGGGAATATGTAACTGAAATCCAGCGGCTAGTGCCTGCTGCTGATCGATTTCTCCTGCATAAGCAGTCAGAGCAATAGCTCTTATCTGACTATTTCTCTCGCTTTGCATTGCCCGAATTTGTCGCATGAGCATATAGCCGTCCATGTCGGGCATCCCAATGTCGCTTACTAGGACATCAAGCTTGGTCTGTGCTATGACTTGGAGTGCTTCCATCGCAGAAACCGCTGTTATGACGCTTCCTCCAGCCTGCTCCAAAATGAAGGCAATTAACTCTCTTGTGTCCACCTCATCATCGACAACAAGAATCTTGAGACCAGTGAGAGGTAATTTGTCAAGCGTGGGATATGAGGCTTTATCTTCGTTCTTTATACTTAGTTCCGGCTTTAAAAGCGGTAAGCTGACAGTGAAAGTTGCTCCTTGCCCAATACCAGCACTTTCCGCGCGAACAGTACCACCATGCAGTTCGACTAAATGACGGACGATCGCCAACCCTAACCCGAGTCCACCAAACTTGCGTGTTGTCGCGCCATCTTCCTGGCGGAAATACTCAAACACGTGTGGCAAAAAGTCAGGCTCAATGCCTTTGCCTGTATCGCTGACAGTAATTTGAGCGAGTGAGCCAACGCGCTGGAGGCGAATTTCGACCCGTCCGCCTGAAAGTGTGAATTTGACGGCGTTGGTGAGCAGATTCCAAATCACTTGCTGTAACCGAGCAGAATCACCTAAAACCTGCCCGATATCTGGGTCAAGCACTGTCTGAATTTGAATTGACTTGGCTTGTGCTGCCAACTGCACTGTTTCAATAGCTGCCGAAATCGTTGATGCCAAATTAACAGAACCCATATTGAAGCTGAGTTTGCCACGCAGAATGCGAGAGACATCTAACAAATCTTCAATCAGTTGCGCTTGAAGTTTGGCATTGCGTTCAATTGTTTGTAGCGCCTGAGTCGTTTTTGTAGCATCTAACTTGCCGGTGAGGAGCAACTTAGACCAACCGAGGATAGGATTGAGGGGCGATCGCAACTCGTGAGACAGCACTGCTAAAAACTCATCTTTTATGCGGTTGGCGGTTTCAGCTTCGGCACGGGCGACTTGCTCTTGCTCTAGTAGCCGCTGGCGCTGTTGGTCGAGTTGTTTTTGATTTTCGATATCTGTTGCTGTACCAAACCACTTAATCACCTGACCCTGCTCATTTTTCAGCGGTACGGCTTGATGCAAATGCCAGCGATATGCTCCATCTGCTCGTCGCATCCGACCTTCTGCTCGATAGCTGGTACCCGCTTGTTGAGCTGCTGCCCAATTCTGGCTGAGAGTGGGTAGATCATCAGGATGGACGATGGCTTCCCAGCCTGCGGTTTGAGCTTGGGTAAGGGTTAATCCAGTAAAATCTGACCAACGTTGATTGATATCGATGAGCATTCCATCTGTGTTGGCAGTCCACACCAGTTGTGGAATCGATTCTGCTAAATACCGATAGCGTTCTTCACTTTGCCGCAGGGTTGCTTCGGTTTGTTTGCGATCACTGATGTCGAGTGCGGTTCCAGTGAACCCAATCGGTCGTCGGGCTATGCCCTCTCCCTCGAATTGTGCCTGCCCGTTGGCTGACACCCAGCGTTCGGTTCCATCGGAGCACACGATACGATAATCAATCTCGTAAGTGCCCGACAATTTGGGGTCAAGCGCACTGCTAACAGCACTCGCTACGCGTGTCCGGTCTTCCGGGTGTATCCGCTCCATCACCCTAGGAAGGGGAATCTTGAATGCATCATCCGGCTCACCCCAAATCTCGCGCATCCGCTCGTCCAGCTCGACGAGATTTGTGTCGGGGTCGTAACGCCAAGTCCCAAGCCGACCCACCTTAATCGCGAGCTGCGCGCGTTCTTCGCTCTCCCGCAACGCTGACTCTGCCTGCTGTTGTTCAGTGATGTCCTGAAAAATTAGCACGATCGCATTGACGCTGCCAGATTCATCGTAAAGGGGAGCCGCCGAAATGCTGACGATTACCGTTGAACCATCACGCTTACAGCGATAGGTTTCCACGCCAGCAAAAATTTCTCCCTTCGCCACCGCAGCTCTGACCTGACGGCATTCTTCCCGTTTCTCTTCTGGAACAATCGGAATGAGTTGACCCAACACCTCGGTTTCACTCCAACCAAATAGCCGCTCTGTCGCCGGATTCCAAAGCTGTACCGTCATGTCGGGTTTAATGACAACTATAGGCAGTGGGGAAGCTTTAATGAGGGTGCTCAGGGTTTGTAAGGTTTTTTGGAGTTCCTGTTGCGCTTGTTTGGGCTCGCTAATGTCGGCAGTGACACCAATCGCACGGATTGGCTGTCCGGCTTCGTCACGGATGATATCACCTCTGGAAATAACCCAGTGCAGTGAGCCATCCGACCAAACGATACGGTACTCTACATCGTATTCACCTTTACCAGCCACCGCTTTTTGAAAGACCTGTTCCACTTGCTCACGATCCTCTGGATATAAGCACTCGCGCCACTCGTCTCGATTCTGAGGAGTGCTCGACAGTCCAAAAATTTGATTGAGCGCTTGATCGAACTGCACTGCTCCTGTGCGGAGGTCTACCTCCCAAGTGCCCATTTTTGCGGCTCGAAGGGCTAGCCTCAGTCGTGCTTCCCGTTCGCGCAATGCAACTTCAGCCTGTTTGCGATCACTGATATCCCGGAAGAAAATGTCCAGACCATCCTCATGAGGATAGGCGTGAATCTCAAGCCACATATCGGATGTGGGTGGTTGGTAATAGTGATGCTCAAAGTGGACGGGAATCTGTTCTGCCATTGCCCGCCGATACTGGCGCTCTACGTTCGTCCCTACCAACGCAGACCACTCCTCCCAATGGGTCTTTCCAATGACTTCTGTCTGAGGTTTGCCATTAAGTCGCTCGGCTTCTGCATTCTGGTAAATGATCCGCCAGTCACGGTCGAGAGCAACAAACGCATCACTTATGCTTTGTAAAGTACGTGTTACCTGCCGATTGGCTTGCCGCACTGCCCGCAAGCTTGCCTTGGTTTTCCGGTTGGCAATCTGCAACTGTGTGCAGAGTAATGCGATTAAAAATGATACCAGTGAGAACGCAATCAATTGCACCAAGCGATTCGCACTAGTGATGGCAAATGAGTGGATCGGCTCAATAAGGAAGTAGAGGCTGTAGCCAACTCCCAAAGCGATCGCCAGCAATCCTGGTCCCATTCCGCCATACCAAGCACTGACTGCAACAGCCCCAAAAAACAGTGGAAATATCAGCGGATTTAGCAGCGGCAGAAGCAGTTGTGTTAACAGGAGGGCTACTGTCGCTGCCAGAATCGCAACCCCATAGGATAGCAACCGAGAGCGGATAAAGATTTCCTTATGTACAGTCCCCGTCGTCTCATGAATCATTTGCGCTCATCCGACAGTATAGTAGAATGAGCTGACACAATTTGGGCGATCGCCTCAATTAAGACTTCTGGATCAATTGGCTTGGCAATATGTAACTGAAATCCAGCCGCAAGTGCCTGTTGCTGATTGATTTCTCCTGCATAAGCAGTCAGAGCGATCGCTGGAATTAACCCCCCTTGTTCTGGTGGCATAGCTCTCACTTGGTGCAACAATGTATAGCCGTCCATTTGAGGCATTCCAATATCTGCTAACAAAATATGGAACTGGTTTTGCTTCAGCCTTTGCAGCACTTCGGTTGCAGAAGACACAGACATAACACTAGCACCAGCTTGCTCTAAAACGAAAGTGACTAATTCTAAATTGTCTGCATCATCATCAACAGCCAGAATTTGAATTCCTTGCAAAGTGAGTGCGTCTTGCATAAATGCCTCCTCTTGAGTTGCTGAAGCCGTTGTCGGCATAAGGGGAAGCATAACGGTAAACGTCGCTCCCTGTCCTTCTCCTAAACTGTCAGCTTGGATTGTTCCCCCATGTAGATCAACAATGTGCCGTGCGATCGCAAGCCCCAACCCCAAACCACCAAAATTTCGAGTGATACTGCTATCTGCTTGACGGAAGTAATCGAAGACGTAGGGCAAAAAATCAGGCTTTATACCTTTGCCTGTATCACTAACAATAATTTGTGCTTGCTTTTCAACTTCCTTGAGATGGATTTCTACACGCCCACCATTCGGAGTAAATTTAATAGCGTTGGAGAGCAAATTCCAAACGACTTGCTGTAAACGAGTGGCATCGCCTAAAACATGACCCACATCCGATTCAAAATGAGTTTGAATTTGAATCGTTTTAGCTTGGGCTGCCAAATCTACCGTTTTGAGCGCTGCTTCAATCGTCGATTCTAAATCAATAGCGCAAGTATTTAAACTAAGCTTGCCTTGCAAAATCCGAGAAATATTGAGTAAATCTTCAATCAGTTGGACTTGTAGCTTGGCATTACGTTCAATAGTTTCTAGAGCGACTGCTGTCTTGCTAGCATCCAGTTTGCCCCCTCGCAACAATTTCGTCCAACCTAAAATTGGGTTCATGGGTGTTCTCAGTTCATGTGAGAGAACAGCGAGAAACTCATCTTTTGTCCGGTTAGCTGCTGCGCTACGCGCCGCTTCCCGAACGGCTGCGGCTCGTGCCTGTTGCTCAGCTTCATATAATTGGGCACGGGCTATAGCCTGAGCGCACTGTTGAGCTAACGCAACCATGAAAGCCCGGTCATCGTCGCTTAAAGGTGAGAATTGAGCAAAATTGAGAGATATTCCTCCAACTGCTCGCCCTTCAACAATTAAAGGTAATGAAACCCAACTAGCGTAATCACACTGGGCATAGTATTCACTCAAGTGAGGATAACGAGCCACTCGTGCTTCGGTCGATTCTTCCCAAATGGGTTCTCCAGTTCTTACAGCTTCTGCCAGTGGTACTTGTGTCGTGATTGGAAAGCAACGCCATTCCCCTAAATCTTGTGAGTACCCAACAGAATACACGATTTCAAGCTCCGTACCATTTTTATTCAGAATTGCCATCATAGCAGAGCAAGCATTCAAAACGGCGGTACTTTGCTCAACAATCACTTTTGCAACTTCAGTGGGAGTGAGGGACTCAGAAAGTGCTGCTGTGACTGATAAAAGACGTGCATTACGGTCAGCAGTTTGCTCTGCTTGCTGGCGTGAGAGTTGAGCTTCTTGATAGAGTTGAGCATTGGCGATCGCCATAGCCGCCCGGTCTGCTAAATTTTGAAATAAAGTTTGGTCATTGGTATTGTGAGGTTCTCCGGGATAATTGCGAGTCAGGCTCAACACTCCAATCGCTTGTCCTCGTACCTTCAGTGGCACAAGCAAGGTGCTGTAAACTTTAAAGCGCTCCAAGTAGCGCTGATACTCTGGTATAATAACCGGACGTAACTCCTCCTGTGATGTCACTGGCATTAAAAGGGCAACTCCAGTCTGCATCACTCGCCCCCCAATCCCTTCATTAGCACGGCGAGGATAACTGCTTAACAGTTCATTCACAAACTGTCTTACCTGTGGATCAACATGGTAAACAGAGACAGGGTTAAGCCACTGCCCATCTTCAGAGAGGAGACTCAGGACGCAAACATCACCTGTATATTCGCTAACAAGTTGGCTGATAGTGTTCAAAACCGTTTGCAAATCTAAACTTGCCGCTGCAAACGTTTGCGATGCTTGAGCGAGAAAACGCTCTTGTTGCTCAACTCGCTTGAACTCAGTAACATCACGGGCATAGCCAATGATAGATTCGACCGTCCCATCAGCCGCCAACTCAGGTACAAAACGCGATTGATACCAACGGGTACCATTCAGCGCCTGAAAGTTAAACTCTATCGAACGGCTTTGCCCAGTGGTGAATATCTGTTGCCAGTTCTCATGCCAGAGCCTACAATTCTCTGGTGGCATACCTACGTCAATATTGGTTTTCCCAATGAATTCTTCTGCTGGAATGCCAGTTATCTGTTCAATGGCAGGACTGACATAAAGATGGCGAAATTCTGAATCGATTCGACTGATGATATCTGGGGAATTTTCAGCTAAAGTCTTAAACCTTTGCTCTCGACGACGGAGTTCCGCTTCCATCTGTTTGCGATCAGTCACATCCTGCACAACTCCTAACATACTCAGGACATCTCCTGAAACGCTATACTGAGCACGTCCTTTTGAAGCAACCCATCGTTCGGCTCCATTGGGATGAATCACCCGGTATTCAATGTCATAATCACGCTCGTAGCGGATTGCTTGCTCGACCGCTAGACGAGCCGACTCTCGGTCTTCCTTATGAAGTAGGTCGCGCATATGCGTCCAAGTCATATAAGGACCAGACGGAATGCCAAAAATTTCGGCTGCTCGTTGAGACAATGTGACAATATCTGTTGCTGCATCCCAACTCCAATCTCCCATTTTTGCAGCTGCCAAAGCCAGACTTAATCTTTGAGCATTTGCTGCGAGTGCTTGTTCTGTTTGTTTACGCTCGGTAATATCAATCGATACCCCTACCATGCGTACTGCTTGACCATCAGCATCTTTGTATACTCGTCCCTGGCTGCGGAGCCATCTTGCCATTCCATCTGAACCAATAACGCGGTATTCCTGAGCGTAGTCTTCTTGTCCGTTGAGCGCCCGCTTATAAGCAAAGACGACATTTTGCCGATCTTCAGAGTGGACGACAGCAAAAAAGTCTTCTCCCGTCCCCTCTTGAATCCCCCAAACCTCAAGGGCATTGGGAGAACACAGGACATGATTTGCCCTCAAATCCATATCCCAAGCGATCGTGCCTGTTCCAGACAAGGCAAGGTGTAGCCGTTCCTCGGTTTGTCGCAGGTTCTCCTCAATTTGCTTCAACCTAGTGACATCTTGAAACATTCCAATGCAAACGGCTGAATGTCCGTACATGGGTGGTAATGTTTCTCCCCAGCACAGAGTTGAGCGAATACCACCAGGTGTATGCCAGTTCATCTCATAGTTTTCTAATTTTTCTCCTCTTGCTAGGAGAACCGCAGGCATTCGCTCAGTCGGAATGCGCTGACCTGCTGCATCTGTGCAGTAGTATGCCTCGGCATATTCTTCAAGGGATTTGTTTTTGGGTAAGTCACCACCTGCCAATTCATTGGCAATTCGATTGGCAAAAGTTACCTTTGCTGTTCCTGGTTCGATAAACACCATAGGTGTCGGCATTAAATCAAGCACCGCTTCCAACCATTTCTGCTGGTTCTCTAATGCCTCTGCTTGTTGCCGCAGAGCTTCTTCTGCTTGTTTGCGTTCGCTAATATCATGTGAGATGCCAATCACTTGCTGGGGTAACCCATCGTGTGTACGCATGAAAATGAGATCCCGACTCCAAAGCCAACGCCATTCTCCATTGGCATGCTGCATCCGATACTCTCGCTCAATAATTTCACCATCTTGAGCGTGATCAAAGCGTTCCAAGTGGTTAGGAAGAGTGGCAAAATCGTCAGGATGCATGAGTTGAGGAAACAGTTCGCTTCCCATTGCCTGAATTTGTTCTGGGGTATAACCCAGGAGCTCGCCAATCTGACGATTTACATAGACATTGCGCTGCTCGATTAAATCATAGATGTACAACACACCAGGCGTGGCATCAGCAACCTGTTGGATGAATCGCTGGCTTTGGTGAAGTTGCAACTCTACCTGTTTGCGGGAGCCAATATCTTGAAACACCATCACGCAAGTTGCTGGTTGCCCATGCATTGCGGGTAAGGTATCTGCATCAACGAGCAGCGAGTAAACACCTGTTGGAGTATGCCAATTCAACTCCGCCCCATGAATTTTTTCGCCTCGTGCCACCCGGACTGCTGGAAGTTGCTCGGGCGGGATGAGTTGCCCTGTGGCATGGGTGCAGGAAAACTCTGCATCATACACACCAGCAGGGCGATCGTCAAGAATTTTACCTCCTGCCATCTCATTTGCTGCCTGATTGGAGAAGGTGAAGCGAGCCGTTTGGGGTTCAATAAATACCAGTGGAATGGGCAGCAGATTGAGTACCGCCTCCAGCCATTGGCGTTGATTACCTTGAGCTTGTGCGTTCTCTTGGAGTAGTTGTTCCAATTTCTTGCGCTCGGTGATGTCCCGAACGAACAGAGAAAGCCCTTCAGCAGACGGGTAGGCATGAACTTCCCCCCAAGTGTCCAAAGGAGCGTAATAATCCTCGAAGACAAGAGCAGTTTGTTCATCTACCGCTTTGTGCATTATGCGTTCAATGTTGGTGCCGCATAAAAGAGGAAACACATCCCAGACGCGCTTACCAATGAGTTCGTTTCTGCTCTTCTTTAGTAACCGTACGGCGGCTTCATTAACGTAGGTGTAGCGCCAGTGGCGATCGTAGGCAATGAAACCATCGGTGATACTTTCGAGAATGTGAATAACTTCGGGATTACCTTGTAGTGCTGCTTGGGCTGGCTGAGGTGGAGTGAAATCTTGCTTGCGCGACTGCAAAGCTTCAATGGTTCGTTGCAGTTCAAAAATTTGCGCTTGCAGTTGTGCATTGGCTTGAGACAGTTCGGACGTTCGTTCTGCCACAAGTCCTTCTAAGTCGTTATCAGCTCTTTGTTGTGTTTCCGCTGCTTGATAGGAAGCGTCGAGCTTGACGTTGCTACTAAGGTTGTTGAAAGACAAATCAGATTGCAAGCTACGAGCATAGCGTTCTACCAACTCAGAACGGGAAATACCACGTTCACGCGCCTGCTGCTTTAGAATCTGCCAAGCTGTCTTAGTTAGGGATAGGTTGACTGCTTGCTTCGGTTCTTTTTCCCAGCTATGGATAAATTTTCCCGTCCTGTCACGCTTCATTGAGGTATTGCCCGTATACCTATACGGCTATTGCTAATTCTATCAAATCTAACTACATTTACTTATGGGAATTTTTCATCGAAAATTTGGGTAGAAACCCCGTCCTTGTAGGACAGCTTTACATTTTTGAACCATTACCGCCTTGGGGCTACTCAATACCGTGTAATGAATGCGTTGTACTTTCGTTCGGGCAATTACGAACTGATATTTTTCACCCTGTACGCATAACGGTTTTGCTCCGTGGAGCCTTCCCAAAAGGGAGTAAAGTTAGCTTCTCCCAAGGGGAGACGCTGCGCGAACGACAATGTTATTGGTCGGTACTTTCCATTCATACACTAGCTTAACCCTCTAAACTTGTTTAATATGATTGATTCTAGAGCTTGGAACTAGCTATGCCTAACGTCCCGTTGAGGGATACGCATCCCAAGGTAGGAACTTAAACACTTACCAATAACGTAGTACTCAAGGTACGCGCGTCTGGTCAACTAATCCTAAGATTTGAGGCTAGAAGCCCCGAGCCGCGAGCCAGGGGTGTTGACAAGAATGACAAAAGCAGCCAACCAGCGTCCGGCAAACTTTTGCTGAAAATTTCGATGAAAGCCTTAAAGTTTTATATTATAGTTAAGTTTGCTAACCAATGGAATGATTTCTGTAAGCATTACCTTCAAGATAGAGCGACCATTGGCACTAGCCCACGGAGGTAGAATAAGTAAACTCTGGATCACAAACCATAAGGCTAGAAAAGATTTGTTTTGATGCCAATAAACATTTGCCAAATGTGCCAGTGCTAACCCTTTTGCCTCTTGGTGTTTCGTTTCATCGGCAATAGTGAAAGCTTGATCGCAATAGTCAATCGCTAGTTGAGGTTGTTTCAAGCAACCATAGCAGAAGGAGAGATGAAACAGGACTCCTGCTTCTGTTGGAGGCTTGCCCAGAATATCGGCTTGCTGACGCCACGTATGCAAAAAATCCTCTGTTGATTTGAACTGTTGCCCAAACGCCAATTTGAGCTTGCGTCGCAAAGCTGGAGTTACAGAAACGAGGCGCTCAGTTTTGTATCAATTTGTTTTTAAGTTGGTTTCAAATTGCTCTCAAACAAAGCACAAGTCCCATTTTGATGAAGTTAGATAGGGAAGAGATTGCTTGTCACGCATCATGTATCACAACAAGAGGAGTGAGTCAATGAAGAGACCTTCACTAGTAACTTTTAGTCTGAGCCTAACTAAAATGCAAAGTACACCAGCACACCCAGCATCTGTTTTTCAACCAATTCTGAGCGATATTCGTAACCAACTGCCACAAGGCACAGAAATACGGTAAGCGACTTTGCTTAAATCAGGTAGGACGTGTGCTAGCCGCGCCACTTCCCCGAAAGTGGGTAATCTGACCGAAACTACTTTTGACTAAAAATCATCCTGCGACCGCTTCTTACGCTTGAGTGCCTTCTTTGCGCCGATACTGCCAAGGATGAGTAAGCTAAGGATGGAGGTAGGTTCAGGGACAGTGATTATGGTTGCAGAAAAACTAATAGGTAACTCACTATCTTCCGGTCCCAAATTTTCTTTCACCAGGTACAAATGGCTGGGCAGAAAAAACCTCTAAATAACCCGGTGTCGGCAAAAAACTAGCGAAAAACGGACTAGAATAGTTTCCCTGCTCGGTGGAATACCCAAAACCATCACCCGTTAACTGCTGAGTATTAAGACTAATTAAATTGTCAACATTAAAAGGTTCGTTTCCCGGTATTGAAGTCCCAGCAGGTTGCAGACCAGTAATTGTTTCACCAAAAAAGAACGATAGGTACAGAACTCAGAGATCAGAATATGAAACGCGTTTTCTCGTTATGAGTCAAGAGTTCTGGTTTTTGAGTATTGGTATGGCTGCCCCCGAATTTAAATGCGAGAGAAAAAGAAAATTTTTCCATTCTCAAATCCCCCGGATTCCATCCGTGGGGATATTCGCGCGCTGCGGTTCTGCGTTCTGCATTCTTCTTAACATTTCGTGTACCAGTAATTTCAGAAATCTGGTAAAAACCCAAATCATCAGGGGTGTCATTAGTGGTGAAAGTGCCACTCGCCGTTATGCCAGTACCAGAATAATTCCAGTTCCAATTTAAAGCAGAAGCTGCTTGCATTGTCCCGAAAATCAATCCAGATGTGGCAGCAAGGACTGTGACAGATAATAGAGCTAGATTTTTCATGAAGGTCGGAGCGTGTGATCACGGAACTTGTAGGTGGAGTTAAGCTACAGCCCAACCCAAAACTAATGGCAGTTTAACACCAAAGATATCTATACAAAGTAAACTTTGTATAGATATGTGGACAAGGTTGGAAGTATTTGACTTCACCTTCAACTTTGTACTCACTCTAAGTGGACAAGATTGATTAGCTCGACCTCCGATTTTCAGTGAGTGCTAAATCTTGATACTCCCCACGGCTAAAAGCCGGGGGATTCTTGAAGAGTCCACAAACGAACTTTCAATGGTGCTATCAAAAACACCCTAGACGCTCAAAACAATTACCAGTACCAGAGGTATCGCAATTGCGCTTACTTTTCAATTTTTTTGCTTTCCGAGTCCATCACAAAAGCCAGAAAGGTACGCTCCCCATCCTGCCATTATTTGCCCTTTAACTGTTCCGAATCAATTCGGATATGTCCGTTGCCGGGATTGCTCCGTACTAGGATGTTTCAATACGTAGATGGTTATTCTTACTCACTTATCATTAAATTATATCACTGTGGCTAAAGCCAGACAATCGTTTCACGGGACTTAAAAGTCCCTGGCGACTTATCCCCATGTCTAAAGCCAGGGGCTTGCGTCTCGTTTTCCGGTCAAAGCTTTTGAAATCATCGGAGCGTAGCGTGTCCGTGCCGCACGGTACAGGCATACGCGTAGCGTGTCCGTGCCTCCTCCGGAGGAGCTTGCGCTAACGGCGTTCGCGCAGCGTGTGCGGAGCACTCAGCCGTGCCGCACCGCGAGGGACTCAGCAGGCACTCTGTGCGATCGCACTCTGTACCGCCTAAACACAAAGCGCACCCTACGCGTTGGCTTAGGCTACCCGCAAGACTTATAGCGTTTTGAAATAGCGCAAAGCGATGCCAAGCGATGGGCAAAGCCCCGCCTGAGCGCAAAGCGCACGCTCCGCGAACGGCGATCGCAAAACTTCCTAAAGCCGCTACAGTAAGAGCTAAATTCCAAGAAGTTGTAATGGCTTAATTGGATACCGAACTCAGGTTAACCAATTCAATCATGCTTCTACACGAAAGTCTTATCGATGTAGCACCACTTCCAGTCCTCACCTGGTTCCAAGGACTTCACAACCGGATGCCCTGTACCGTGGAAATGCTTAGTAGCGTGTTTGTTTTTTGACGAATCACAGCAACCAACGTGACCGCAAATGAGGCACTGGCGCAAATGCACCCACCTATCGCCCATTTTGAGACATTCTTCGCAGCCCTTGGCGCTGGGTGTAACGTCGTGGATCTGATTGAGATGCGTACAGTTTGTGCTCATAGGATTATCCTAATGTCTGCCTTAATTGTGACATTTAAGGCAACTCAGCACCCATCCAAAATTGAACAAAACAGCTATCCTTCCCCACCCGAGCGCCGTAAGGCGGGGTGGGGAAGGATAGCTGGTCAATTAAGGGGGTTCAATGCCCCCTTAATTGACAATCTCCGTATTAGTTCACGAAGAACGTCTGATTGGGTTCTTTCTGTTATTCGACAAAATTCTTGTAGATGTTCAAATTCTTTATCTGATATCCGTGTTGTCACTTGTTTCATCGCTGTCAATCTGCTCAAACGAAGCGTCAGAAACGCACATCTGCGCCTCCGGCGGATGTGCGTAGTTCATATTAGGGCTGCACCATCACCTTAATCGCTTCCCTGCTGTCCATCGCTGCGTAGCCAGAGGGAACGCCATTGAGGTCAACGGTGAGATCCAAGACGGGGGAAGAGTCCAGTTTACCCGCCACCACGTCGGTAAGTAGTTCGGGAATGTAGGCACGGGCTGGCGCAACTCCGCCGCGTAAGGAGAGGGGTGCCCGTAAGGGCGGGGTGAGGTGAGACCAGTGCTGCAGGAGGGTTTCCCGAACTCACAGCAACTGGCGTTGGCGCAGCCTCTCCGCAGGAGATACCCGAAGGGTTATACGTATGAATGCAACGCGCGTATAACGCTTGATAAACTTTAGGTAAAATCAGCAAATTACGACAAATTCATCGGCAACCGTACCTGAAATCTGGTGTCCCCTGGCTGAGACAACAGCCGAATATCACCTTGATGCTGTCCCACAACAATCTGGTAGACAATGTGCAAACCTAACCCAGTCCCCTGACCGACTCCTTTAGTTGTAAAAAATGGCTCGAAAATGTGAGACTGAACTTCTGGGGGAATTCCCGGACCATTGTCAGCAATCTCCACGAGCAAAAAGTCACTTTCACAATTAGTGCGAATCCAGATTTGACCACCTTGCCCGTTGACAGCATCGATCGCATTATCAATCAAATTCGTCCAAACTTGATTGAGTTCTCTGCCATAAGCACTAATTAGCGGCACTTCACAGTCATACTCCCGCGTGAGCACTACATTACTGTGCTTTAACTTGTGATTTAAAATTGTGAGAGTACTTTCTATACCTTCATGTACGTCTATTTCCTGTAGGGGTGCCCGATCCATGTAGGAATAATCTTTGACTGCATCAACTAAGGTAGAAATTCGCGTCGTAGAATGCTCAAGTTCATCTAATAAACCCCATTCTTGTAACGTTATCTCTGTCCAAGTTAGGACGTTACTCAGCAATAATTCACCTACATTTTTCTTAACATTTTCCAGCCATTGAATATCAAGCCCTGCTGTAACTAGCGTGGGAGCAAGTTTCCAACTATTGCCAACGTTGTGTGCTTCTAGCCATTGCATCACCTCATCCTCGCGATCGCTTTGCGTTAATGGATCGAGTCTGGTTGCTGTTCTAGCAGTGGCGATCGCATCTTGCTGCAATTTGGCAACAAATGCTTTTTGGTCGCAGGTCATTTCTTTTTGATTCAGTTTTACTGTTAAAGGCTGCAACACTTGCCTCGTTTGGCGTAATTGTCCCACGGCTCTACGACATGCAGAAGCCGGGTTATTCAACTCGTGTGCCAATCCTGCTGCCAAAGTGCCTAATGCTACTAGTTTTTCTCTGTGTTGTGATATCGTTTGTACCGCTTGCAACCGTTCTGCCATTGTGCGGAGAATTTCTGTCATCACGCAAGTACAACTCGAAAGCAATTCCCAAAACACCTGGTTTGGCAATTCCAAAATATGGCTACGAGTCACAGCACGACCAGTAGCCCAGAAATGTGTCTGACCCATTAACACAGGCAATTCACCAAACAGCGTTTTTGGTTCGTACATCGCCAGCAAAATCTCTTGATTGCCGACTTTTTGTGTAATCCGAACTTGACCTTCAAGTAGTATAAAAACATGCTCAGCAGGTTCACCTTCATGGCGATGAATTTCTCCGGGTTCTCGCCATACCTCGACACCTTGTTCAAGTAGCCATTGCAACCGTTCTATAGGTAAATTTGCGAATAGTGGAACTTGGCGTAAAGTTTCGATATTAAGCATAGTTACACCTTGAATTTGTGAGTATTAAATTAACAGTTACCAGTTATCAGTTACCAAGTACCCGCAGTATCAGTTTTATCGTTGGGGGAAACACCACACCAAGAGCACCAGAGAGCGTTGGTGGCGGGTTTAAATCCCCCACCAGCCTGCAGGCGTCACTGCGGCTGGTACTGTTCACTGATTTAATAGTTAAAGTGTAGTAATTCTACTTGCTGACTTTTAAAGAGAACAATAAGAGGTGAGGAGTTAATGATGATGCAATTAATCGACATTCCCTATTTCCTCGGCTAATTCCTCAGTAGTATATTGCATAAAATCTACTTGGTAACGAGACAAAGCATTAATAAACTCTGCCCGAGTAAGTCCAGCAATTTCTGCCGCTTTCCCTTGAGAAATTTCGCCTAATTCATACCATTTTACTGCTGCCGCAATTCGCATTTCTTCAAATTCTTCGGGATTTTTGCCGAGGGCAGAAAATACAGTTTCCGGTAATTAGATGTTTCCGGTAATTGGATTGGTATTGTTCTCATATAAACTCCTTTTTAAATAACTCCAGTTCGACACCGTAATATTTGTGAGTGCGACCCATTGGTATCATGCCAAGCCGTTGAGTCACCCGAATTGAAGCGCGATTTTCAGGCTTTACTACAGTATAAATGACTAGTACAGCACGGCTTAAATAAACCGCGTATTGTGTCGGTTTATCGACTGTTGCAGTTCGTTCCGCTCACAATCGCTCAAATTTAATACTTTTGGAGCTCATTGTGCCACACTCTCTTTCCCTTGTTTTAAGCCTAAACAGCTTTGACTCTACTTTCTTAGTCTCCCACAATAATGGTTCGTTTACTTACGCCCTGCTGTACTAGTTCCCCACAGATACTCGGTTCGATGCCATTAATTTTGTTGTAGGCCGAGGTAACCGAAACACCTACTTCTTCAGAGGATGCGGGCGTGGGCTGCATGTACTGATGGGTGGATTCCGCCGACAACAAGACTCATTAAATTGACGACTGTGGAGAATAATAACTCGCGAGTATACTGGGTTTTTGCACTACGTTCAAATAGTTCATCCAGGATTTGGGGACATAGAGCTTTCTCTAAAAGCCCACGAACCATCACGGATACAGGACTCTCTTTTACAAAACGCTCAAATACCTGCCCTAATAACATTTCTATTCTCCACCCTCAGTTTTTCACCTCTCTTAACTCAGATCTTGCACCTATCCGTATAACCCTGGCTTTAGTCAAAAGTAGCGCAATAAAGCTACAGCTTTTTTCTTGATTTTTATCGTGAAAATAAGGATTTTAGGGTTAGTACTGTGTGTTAAAATTACATAAATCTTTCTTGGTGCAAGATGTGAGTTAACCAAACTACAAACCAGCCCATCACACAACACCTTGAAAGGGCTGATCACTACGACCAACCCTTTCAAGGTGCAAGTTGAAGATTTGAAAAAATCTCAACGGAAGAATCAGGTTTTTGTCCCTCCCTGTCGCAGACTAATTGAAAATTAGTCGCGGACTAGATGAAAATTTCCCGACCTTATTCGCGGACTAATTGAAATTTTCCCCCAAATGAGGATAAAACGCTTCAAATCAATATAGTACAAGGCTTGGGAGCAAGGATTCTGTAAGTGGCGTCTGCGCTTTGCGCAATCGCCAGAGGCGTATCGCCTGGTGCTACGAAAGAATCAGGGTTACACAAACATATTTTCAATTAGTCCGGGACAAATTTTCACTTTGTCTGCAAACCGACACTGGTTCTTTTGCTGGTGCGGCTACTTCTGACTGTGGTATGGACACAGGTGTAGACAAAGATATAGACCAATACGGTTCAGTTAAGGCTAACAAGCTGATGAGTGATTTCAAGAAGGCATCTATGCTGAGGGCAGAGGGCATTTATGGACCTTTTTAGTTGGGGATTGTGACCCCGGACAATTGGAGGCTCCCAATATCGTTGCATTTGGGAGGGGCTTCATACCCTTACTCCCAAGAGTCGTGGGCAGAGGGCAGGAGACATTCCTTCATTCCTTCTGCCTTCTGCCTCCTGCCCTCTGCCTTTCCCGGTGAAATTTCGGAACTTCTACTCGTTGTCCAGTCCAGGAGACACTTCAATCCCATTTTCAATCCAAAAATGGGCTTTTCCATTTGTTAAATATTAAGCAATATTTTGCCAACAGTGTCTTCGCTAAATCCGCGCCAAATAAAAGAGTATGTGCTGTAAAAGTCTTTCAGTATCTTCATTAAGGAAAAGATGACCTCCAGAAAGCTCTTCGATGTTAAAACAATCATTAGTATACCGATCCCATTCTCGTAGTTGTTCTAATGTACATAAGGGGTCTTTATCACCGCCAAATGCAGTTATTGGGCAATTTAAAGGAGGAAATGGGGAATAGTGATGATTTAACTGTAAGGCAAACTCTGCTTTTATAGACGGAAGCAGATGAGTCATGGCTATTTGGTTTTGTAGAAGCTCCTCAGTATATCCTATTTCTCGCATATAAGCAAAAGCTATATTATCTTCAATATCCTCCCATCGATATTTTCTGTCACTAAAACCCCCAAATATTTTACGCTGAGAAAAATTTGGAAGATGAGGCGGTAAACAAGCAGCTAAAAAAAGATGTTGAGGTTGCAATTTTCTTTCTAAACTGACTAATAAATAAGCTAGATTCGCTCCTATGCAATGCCCATAGAAAGCAAGAGGCTTATCACTTATAGACATTAAAACATTTGTCAAATTCTCTAGTAAAATATCTTCATCATCTATAGGTTTTTCATGTGCTCTTTCTTCTCTACCTGGTAGTTGAATAGCACATAGTTCAATGTCGTCAGGCAAATATTTTTCCCATGGCAGAAAAACAGTTGCGCCTCCTCCACCATAGTTGAAACAAACCAACCTTAATTGAGCATTTTCTTTAACTTTAGGTCGCCTAATCCAGGCGTCATAGTTTTGAGAAGCAATAACTGTACCCAAGACTTGATTATTTTTATTATTTTTTATACTCTCTAAAAGCTGCCTTGTTAATTCTATGATAGTCGGACCTTGCATCACTTTCATCATAGGGTAATCTGTATTTAAGTTAGTAGCAATCCAGTTAACTAACTGCATTGACATTAAAGAATCTAAACCAAAATTTGTGATAGGTATTGTCTCATCTATTTTTCCTCTATCCATACCTAAAATTTTTGATATATAGCTCTTTAGCTCACTTTGAAGAAATTCTAATTGCTGTTCTTCTGGTAAATCTGTTAGAATTTCAAGAAAACTCATATTTTCTCGAGAAATTTCAGTCTTTTCTTTTTTTGTAATAACTTCAGCAAACCGACCAGAAGATTGCCAAGCTGGGAAAAAGCTAACTGCTTTATTCCAATTTAAATCGGCTACAATCAGACGCGGAATTTTGAAAAGAATAGCTTCCTCAAGAACTTTCAAAACTTTCCTTGAAGGAAGTAATGTCCATCCTTGGCTTTCAAGGATACCCTTTGTTTTTTCATTGCGAACAGCCATTCCTGTTTCAGCAAGAGGTCCCCAATTAATTGTTGAAGTAAACAATCCCAGCCTATTCCTATAATAGGAGAAACTATCTAAAAAGCTATTTGCTGCTGCATAGTTGCCTTGTCCTACACTACCAAAAACAGAAGCTACAGATGAAAAACATATAAAGAAATCAAGATTTAATGACTTAGTTGCAAGATGAAGATTAAGGGTTCCAATGAATTTTGGACTTAAAACTTTTGAAAAAGAGACTTCATCAATATGAGAAAGCGGCTTATCATCCAATACACCTGCTGCATGAATAATACCTTTTAGAGGTGGCATGTTGTTGTTTATATCATCAATCACTTTTTGAGTTTCATTGGGCAAAGTGATATCTGCATTAATAATTTGGATGTTTGCTCCTTGCTCGCGCATTTTCTGAACTGTAGTTAAAGCTTCTTCAGTTTGAATACCAGACCTACTTAGAAGAACTAAATTACGAGCACCACATTTAACCATCCATGAAGACACTAATAGCCCAAAACCACTATTTCCTCCTGCGATTATATACGTTGCATTCCTTGGTAAAGTTAATGAGGAAGGAGGAGATATGTTTATGCTCGTTTCTTTCATAGAAAGAACCACTTTACCAATATGGTGTGCACGAGACATGAAACTGAAAGCTTGCTTAACTTCTGTAATTGGAAATATATGCAATGGATGAGGAGGAAGCAAGCCTTCTTGAACCATCCCGATGATTTCTTTAAACAACTTGTTACAAAGCTTTGGTTTTTGCACAAGCATTCGATCTATATCGAGCACGGTATAAGTCAAATTTTTACCAAAAGACTTTAAATTCAACCGTGTATCTTTGTATATATCTGTTTTTCCTATCTCAATAAATCTCCCAAAAGGGCGTAAGCATTTAATATTTTGTACGATTGCTTGTCCTGAAAGAGAATTTAATACAACATCAACTCCTTGACCATTTGTGATCTCTAAAATATCTTTACAATAGTCAAGAGATCGAGAATTGTAAATATATTTTACTCCTAATAACCTAAGAAATTCCTCCTTCTCCTGAGTTCCAACCGTTGCAAAGACTTCTGCATTAGCAAGCAATGCAAGGCGTATTGCAGCAATGCCAACACCACCAGCGCCAGCATGGATTAAAACTTTTTCTCCTTCTTCGATTCGTGCATGATAGTAAAGAGATACATAAGCTGTTAAGTAAGCCATAGGAATACTAACAGCCTCTTCAAAAGAAATATTGTGGGGCTTTTGCACACAATAATTTTCATTGGTAATGACTTTACCTGATAACGAATTTTGAGCAAACGCTACAACCTCATCTCCTATCTTAAACTCTTTAATATTTGGATCAATTGCAGTAACTATTCCTGCACACTCAAGACCAAAATTTTTGCCATACAACCCTCCTTGAATGGCTTCATCTGATAAAAGACCAGATGCTAGCATCACATCGCGAAAATTTAATCCAGCAGCTTTTACATCGATTTTGATCTCACTATTCTCTAATTCTTCTTTTTCATGAAATTCCTGGAGAATTAGATTATCAATGACTTTGTAGTTTGTAGAAGTAACTCCATAGCATGAACCTGAAGCTGGAACTGATTGATTAATCGATTGGATGAGGTTGGCTTGATCGACGCGTGTGAGAGTATTCTTAAAGACTGTAGTTCCTCTAATGGAAATCTCTTCAGGGATTTGTGAGCTAGTAACAATTTCTGTAAATGTTTCAATCTCTTCGAGAGTTGATTCACCGCTGAAATCAACTATTTTTATTGGCATAAGTGGATACTCGTTCATTGTTGTACGAGCCAGACCAATGAGAGCTGCTTGTTCTAAATCTACGGAGTCGCCGTAAACGCCTTGTGTAAGAAGCCAGAAAGGAGATTTCAATTTGAGCTTATTTAGAGTTATTACAGCTTGAGTGAATGATTGACATGCTTCTACTTGCTCCTCTAAGTTTAATTCTTTAATATTATTCTGCCTTTTTCGCGGTATGTAAACAATAGATACAGATGTATCTGTAGAACTCATTGAAGACAAGAATAACTGCATATCTGCCTCGTTATTCAGGTCAATAAATGTAGTAGAAAACCCTCTTTGTCTTAAGACAGTCTCTAGTGATTTTCTAATTAAGTTATTGGGATTTCCGGTGAGGAATATTCTCTGAAAATTATTTTCCTGTAAAGAAATATTAGATATCTTGTAATCTAGCGATAGCCACTCATAATTGTAGAAAAATCTGCTGTGATTTTCTTTTGTTTCTTGACGGCTTCCTTTAAGAAAACGTGCTTCCAATCCTATTAGTTTTGCGATGACCTCATCATCCTTATTAAATATAATAATATCCATTAAGATGGAATTTTCTGATAAGTAGCGCAGGGTATTGTAAACATAAACTTGAGGTTCAGCTTTTTTGTAGAACTCGACTCGCTGAACTTTATAGGGTATGTATATCCCCATTTCTTCCTTTTTGATGGTGTACAGACCTGCTAAAATAACTTGGAATGCATTGTCAAGGAGAGTGGGATGGACGAAGTAACAGTCAAAATCATCTCCAACATTTTCAGCAACTGTAATTTTCGCTAAATTTTCTGTGCCATTTGTATATACATCCTCAACACATCGGAACGTTGTTCCAAGAACCAATCCTCTGTTATCAAGGTAGGTATAAATTGTTTGCATAGAAAAATGCGAAGTAAGTTTCTTGCGCAGCGAAGCAAGCGTTAGTGTACTATCTTTATGGGCGTCAGTATTATCATCTAGATAGTTAATTTTTCCCTTAGAGTGTAAAGTCCAGTCTCCCTGATCTCCTTCATTTTTTGAATAAATCGAGAAGTTTCCTTCATAAGAAATTATTTCTAATAAAATTTGAGGAGCATTCCCTTCATCTGGTAAAAACAAAGGATTTTGAAACTCAAGCTCTTCCAGATAAAAAGAGCGATCGGGAAAAGAAAATTTTGCAGCAGCTAATGCTAGCTCCATATGACCAGCTCCTGGAAAGACAATTGGTCCTTGAACACGATGTTCTGAAATATAAGTATGTACCCTTGGGTCAAGATTTACTTTCCATAGTCGATTTTCTTCTTCTTTTGGTGATATGGTGCAACTTTCGAGGAAAGGATGAACTTGCTTTCCTATACGAACTTCTCTTGATGAAATACTTTCTTGCCAAAACCTTAATTTTTGCCAAGGATAAAATGGAAGACTTACAAAGCTGCTCTCTGGAGGTACAAGCAAACTTAGGTTAACATTATTAAATCCATCTATAACTAACTGAGCTAATGAAGTAAGCAGAACCATTTTATCTTCTTTATTTCGCCGAAGAGAAGGTAAAACAAGTCCTTTAATATTCAACTCCTGCATGATTTCATTTATGCTTGACGATAGGGCAGGATGAGGACCAATTTCAATAAAGGTTGTTATGCCAGTAGAAAGTAAAGCTTTAATAGCCTGATAAAATAAAACTGGTTGCCGTAAGTTTCTAAACCAGTAATCTTCATTTAATTCTTTTCCTCTTATCTGAGCCCCGGTTACAGTTGAAAAAAGAGGAGTATGTTCTTCAGAAGATAGAACAAGACCCAAAGCTTGATAGAATATGTCCTTTAAAGGATCTAAATAGTGACTATGAAAAGGAACTTCTACAATTAGAAATCTGTGAAAAATATCCTTCTGTTGTAGTTGATCTGCGATAGCTTGTAAGGAAATTTCATCTCCAGATAAAGTCACTGAAGAGGGCCCATTGACGGCAGCAATATCAACGCCTTCAAAAGAATTTATATACTCTAAAACTTGCGCTTCTGATTGTCCTACAGCAAGCATTTTACCAAGTCCACGAGCTGTAGCTAAAGACTGGCTTCTGGCAATAACAATGGACATAGCTTGTTCTAAATCTACTATTCCAGCAGCATAAGCTGCTGCCACTTCACCAACGCTATGTCCAACAATAGCATCAGGGCTAACTCCCAATGCTTTCCAGTAGTTTGTAAGTGCAATTTGAACAGCAGTAATAGCTGGTTGAGCAATCTCAGTCCAATTAATTCTGGAGTGTTCCTCATTTGCTAATAACTCATTTAGTAGAGGACCATATTCTAAAAAGCTTTTGTGATGATCTGGGTCGTTTGATAACCACCCTAATTTTTGGAGAAGACTATCAATCTTGATGAGTTCTTCTCTAAATAAAGGCTCGTTATTAAAAAGTCCTCTTCCCATTAACCACCATTGAGTTCCCATACCTGAATAAACAAAAGCTATTCTGCTTTCTTGAGAAGAAATCCTCCCAAAAATTACTCTTTGTGAAGATGTTCCGCTAATAAAATCTTGCAAGGCTTGATGTAACTGTTCTTTATCTTTGGCAACTACAGCTAGCCTATTATTGTAGAAAGAACGCTTTTTAAGCAGAGAAAATGAGAGATCGTTTAAGCTGATATCACGCTCGGAAATAAACTTTTCATAGGAGAGAGCTAACTCTCTGAGAGCATCACCATCTTTTGTTGTCCAAATAAATAACTGCTCGTTATTGCCATCAAAAGACGTTTTTTGAGAAACGGGTACTTGAAGTTCAGGAGGACTCTGAAGAACAATGTGTACATTGCTTCCTCCAAATCCAAAAGAGTTAACACCCCCATACAAAACAGGCTCATTCAGATATATGCAATCAGTTGGCACTTGCAATTTTAAATTCTTAAACGGAATTTCTGGATTAGGGTTTTGGAAATGAAGATTTGCAGGAATGATTCCATTCTTTAACACTAAAGCCAGCTTGATAATTCCAGCTATTCCTGAAGCAGCCTCTAAATGACCTATATTAGATTTAACTGAACCGATGTAGCACACATTCTCTAAATGTCTTCCCTCTCCTACAACTTCCCCAATCGCTTTTGCTTCGATTGGATCTCCAACAGCAGTTCCCGTTCCATGGGCTTCAATATAATGGACACGATTAGGAGAAACACCAGAAATCTTATATGCCTCTCGTAGCATTGAAATTTGCGAGTCCATACTTGGCATAGTCATATTTGGTGTATGACCATCTTGATTTGTTGAACTCCCCTTGATCACTGCATAAATTTTATCTCCATCTTCAAGTGCTTGAGATAATGGCTTAAGAATAATGATTCCTGTTCCTTCACTCCTTACATAGCCATTCGCTCTAGAATCAAAAGATTTGCAACGACTGTCAGAGGACAAGAACCCACCTTTACTAAACCCTATATGCATCTCGGGTTTGATCATTAAATTAACTCCGCCAGCAAAGGCTATGTCGGCTTCTTGGTTAAGTAGACTTTGACAGGCAAGATGGACAGCCATTAGCGAAGAAGAACAAGCAGTATCTACCGAAAGGCTTGGTCCTTTTAGATTTAGTACATATGAGATACGATTAGAAGCTATGCTGAAAGCAGCTCCGGTATTGGTATTTGAACCTATATTTACGCGCTCACTATAAGCTTGTTGAATATCACCATAATCATGAGTGGAAATTCCAATGAAAACACCAGCTTTGCTTCCATTTAAGTCCTCTAATTTTAGCCCTCCATCTTCTATTGCTTCATAAGTGACTTCTAAAAGGATACGTTGTTGGGGGTCCATAGTTTCTGCTTCACGAGGAGAGATACCAAAAAAACTGGCATCAAACATATCAATATCTTTGATAAATCCTCCTTGTAAAGAGTTTATCTTTCCTCTTTTTTGAAAATCACGGTCATAAAAATCTTCCTTACTCCATCGATTTGCGGGAATATCTGCGATCGCATCAACTTTTTTAATCAAGAGTTCCCAAAAATCTTTTACCGAGTTGACATTACCTGGAAAACGGCAACCTACAGCAATGATAGCTATATCGAATGAACTTCTCATTTTAGTTATTACTCCGCAGTTATCTTAATTTATATTCTCGACCAAGGATGAATTCCTTCTTCTTTGCATCTGCTATAAATTGAAGCTATGTGCATAATTTGAGCACAGAAACAGAAGAAGGCAAAAACCCCATAAATAGATATATCCAATTTGTATGCATAGATTGCTAAGACTGTGTATAACGCTACACCTAAAACGCGCATCAAAGCAGTGTATATGGACTGACCTCTTATATCCTTCTTAATCAGAGTTTGGTAAGTGAAAGCTAATTCATAAATAACGTAATAAATGCATATCGTGTAACCAAAAATCTTTTCATGAGAAAGATTTGAATATATTATTAATACTTTACGTAGTAAATACTCTAACCAGATAAGGTAAGAGAAAGTCGTAAAGAACCAAATATAAAAAGGCTTTTTATTTTTGTCTTGATAATATTTGAATAATAGCACCATGATAATGCCATCTCCAATACAAAAAAACCAAAATGTAATCCAGTCAAGAAGATTAATGGAAGGATCATAAGATAGGGCGTATACCACATTCCAGGAAAATGCACCTAATAAAGTGGCAAGAGGATAAGGACTAACTTTGTCTAGTAGTCCACGTCTTGTCGCTAAGAAGAAAAAAGTAATCCAAGTTAAGAGATACAAAATTCGTACAAATATCATTTGCTATTTACCAAATTCAGGTAGTTATGCGAGGGTTTCAAAAAACGTTTCTTAGGTATAGATATATCAATACTTCTTGGTTAAGCTCTAAGCAGTGTTGAGAATGGAGAAGTTAATATGCTCACGTTGAGTTCCAGTTCCTTTATGAAGTGGTTTTTTGAATAAGAACTTTGAGCGAGATTTTTTGACAACTCTGGGATTATTGCATCCACTATTAAATGAGTGCCAGCTTCAACCAGCAGTACTAACCGGACTTTGGGGAAAGCAGCTTTAGTGCCAGGACGTGTCCCAGGATAACCAAAGGCTCTGGCATTAGCTTCACTATCTGGCACATCCAAAACTGTCCCATCTACTGCCATAACTCGCAATTCACCCAAAAAAGCTCCTAGTGTTTGAGGTGTAGCCAAAGGACGCACTACAATCTCAAATAACTGACTCATGACTCGACACCCAATACGCTGTCTAGCTTCACTTATCGATGAACTGCTTGGCACTTGCCAATAGTGAGCTAGCTCAATCCACTTCCTGCTCAAACCATTCACTCCTATTTTTGAGGACTGTTCGTAATCGTTACTGATGACCACAAACTCATAGGGATTACAAGACTTACCACCAAGTGGGATGGGAGTTTTCTTTGACGCTCTTGTTGGCTGTTTGTCTCGCCAATTGCTTGTTCAATGGCATCCGAGGGTATAGCAGTTTCTATAGCCCTAAATACTTCAGCTGATTCGATTACTGGAGATATAAAGCAGAATTCTTGAGATACACTGATTTAACGATTGCCGAAAGGACACTGCGCTCCGCGCAATCGCCTATTGGGGGACAAAAGTAATTTACCTCGATTTTGGTCTTAACCGAGAAGTATTGATAGATATATTCTATTTCCTATAGCTGTAGTGACCAGTTACCTGTAATCTTTAATTAAACAGCTATGTTATTCAAGTTGCATTGAGGGCAGGGTAAGCGCATTTCAAACCCTATTTTTATAAATTTTTTCAATTGATGGTAAAATCATCCTCCCTGAATACTTCGATTTTTTCCAAGCTTTATTTAATGATTATCAAACGTTGAATAACAAAAATATAACAGTAATTATCTATATTTCTTTCTTCAAAAAATAATAAATAATACATAGTAATTTTTTATACTATGTATTATTCAAATATTTTGAATTTCTTGGCATAATTTTTGCGTTTATTGCAGCACTACTGGCATTATAAAAGCCAGTTAATAGATAATTTATAGATCCATGAATCCCGATCGTATCTATAAATAAGGGAGATCCAAAAAATAAAATCTCCAGCCTTTATGGTTGCTCTATCGGCATAAGAGGTTATTTGTGGTAAGAAAGGGCTTTGATTTGATGACTGGTAAGTGCCTAAGGCTATTCATTGCTAAAAACAACGATCAAGCAGATATACTTTTATTCTTTAAAGTATCTTTTTTAACTTTATTTATAAGTAAGTTTGACACAATGTCATAATATTTTGACTTTATTACTGGGTCAATACTTAATAATCAACAATTAACTTCTACCAATTTATGCGTATAATAGCATCCTAAATGCGTACACCTGCTATAGGTAATAAATTATATTAGTGAACAAATAGGATGTTAGTATTGTGTATAAAACCACAAAATGTGGTATTGAACCCATACTCAATAGCACCTCGTCCGGCTTCTGTCGCATAACCCTTGCCCCAAACCGCTTTTTTTAAGTGCCAACCCACCTCATAATCTTGGGTTGGTTTGCCCTCATTGTCAGGTAGTTGTTTCAGCAAGACGGTTCCTAGAATTTCTCCAGTTTGCTTTTCAACAATTGCCCACAAGCCAGAACCATTATTAAGTTGGCTATAGCGTTCAGTCACTCGTTGCAGTCTCACCCGGACGTTTTCCACACTCTCCTCGGGAATGCCACTCAGAAAGCGCACCACCTCTGAGTCGCCGTAGATTTCAAAGGCTTGTGCAGCATCAGCTTCAGGTATCCACTCACGAATAATCAAACGCTGTGTTTGGAAAATCTCAGTCATAGCTTGCATCCAATCAGGCGTGAAAATTCTACTCACAAGCTTCTTGACATGAAGGACTCACAACTTGAATAGGCAAATGCACTCGAAAGCGTGTCTCACCAGGTTGAGATTCAAACTGAATATCACCGTGATGTTTGTTAACAATAATGCGATAGGCAATTTCTAAACCTAAGCCCGTGCCTTTCCCTACTCCTTTAGTTGTGAAAAATGGTTCAAAAACGCGGGATTGAATTGCTGGTGGAATACCTAGCCCAGTATCGCCAATTTCCACAACCAGACAATTATTTTCTCTATAAGTACGAATCGTCAAATCACCTTTGCCATTCATTGCATCTATGCCATTGTCAATTAAATTTGTCCACACTTGATTAAGTTCACTGGCATAAGCACAAATTTTTGGCAAAGTGCGGTCATACTCTCGGTTAACGATGACTCCTTTTTTGAGACGATGATGAAGAATGAGCAAAGTATTTTCAATTCCCTCATGCACATCTATTTCTTGCAGAGGGGCTTGATCCATGTAGGAATAACCTTTAATTGCTTTTACCAACTCAGAAATACGGACGGTACTTTGCTCAATTTCGTGGATCAGCGCAAAGGATGAAAGTGTTGCGTCAAGCCATGTGAGGACATGACTTAGACAGTCAACGGGGATGTTGTCAGCAAGAGTATCAAGCTTTGAAGTGTCTAGTCCAGCGTTAACTAATGTGGGGGCAAGTTTCCAACTATTACTGATATCATGGTCTTCTAACCAGTCTGTCACTTCGTCTTCTTGATCGCTTTGGGTAATGGGGTCGAGTTTGGACAAGCGACAGGCGTGTAATGTTGCTTGATGTTGAATCTCTGTAATGAATTTTAGTTGCTCTTTGGATAGTAAATTGAGCGCTAAAGCTTGAGTTTGCAAGTTTTGAAAATTCTCGCGCAACTGCGAAGCCGCCCGTCGCGCCGCCGCCCCTGGATTATTCAGTTCGTGTGCCAAACCTGCTGACATTTTACCTAAGGCTGCCATCTTCTCTTGCTGCCGCAGTTGCACTTCCACATCTTTGGTGCGTCCTGCCATTGCGCTGAGAATCACCTCAGCAATAGGCGAACATTCAGTGAGGATATGTCTAAATGTTTCAACGTCGATTTGCAAAACGCGACTGGGTGCGATCGCACGCCCTGAGGCGATCGCACCCGTACCTGTCAGCATCGAAAGTTCGCCCATAAACTCACCACGACGATGAACAGCCAGCACTTTTGTTTCAACGCCAACTTGCTTAGTGACTTCAATTTCGCCTTCTAAGACAACAAAAAAGTGATATTTTGAGTCACCTTCACTAAACAACACATCACCTGCATTAAGTTCTATTTCAGTACCAAACTGCTTCATCTCCTCCAAAGCTTCGTCTGGCAATTTAGGAAACAGCATCGTTTGATTTGAGTCGTGCAGCATGGCAACTCCTTATATTAAATAAATAATTGTTACCTACCATAGCCCTTCGATAGGATAGGCATCAAAAGCTGAATCAACACTTAAAATAGGTATTTTTTCTACGATAGACTGTGCAATTAAAAGTCTGTCAAATGGGTCACGATGGTGAAAAGGTAGAGTAGCAACAACAGCAAGGTGGTCGAGGTTGATGTTTAGCAAAGAGAAGTTATTTTGGCTGAGTTGCTGCTCTATGAATATCCTAAATGGCAGATGAAAATTGAGCTTGCCTGTGCTTTGTTTAATTGCCATCTCCCACACACTAGCAGTACTAAGCAGAATTTTGTTATCTTCATCGTCAATTAATGCTCGTACTGTAGGACTAAGTTTCTGAATGTCCAGAATGTACCAAAGAAAGATATGAGTGTCTATCAACAGCCTCATTACATATAGTCCTTGAAATCTTCTAACGGTTCGTCGAAATCATCGGATATTGTAATCAAGCCTTTAGCACTCCCAGCACGGCGACGCTTCACTGGCGATATAGGAGTTAATTTGACAACAGGTTGATTGTCTTTTGTAATCACAATTTCTTCGCCACTGATGGCGGCTTCAATTAATTCAGGCAGATTTTTAGATGCTTCAGCGAGAGTTATTTCTTGCATGGCTGTCACCTTTGAGTTGTAAATCAATGTTGACATCAAATCCAAGAGATTCCCAGTATTAAGGTTTTCAGTTCATTGCAATACACGGCGGTTGTAGGGGCACAGCAGTGCTGTACCCCTACGATGTGGTAAATGCAACGCCAGAATTGCTGTATCTGGCAGACAACTTGTGAACTCATTTCAAGGATCACAACACGTTGCTAAGGTATCGATGAACGAACTGAACGCAAATTGAACCTTCACCAACGCCAGAAGCAACTCGCTTCACGGAACCATGACGCACATCACCCACAGCGAAAACGCCAGGGACGTTCGTTTCTAACAAATAGGGATCGCGTTCTAGCGTCCATCCCTTGATGCGTTGCCCATCTTTTTGCAAATCTGGACCTGTTATGATATAGCCGCGATCGTCTCGTGCAATGACACCATCTAACCATTCAGTGCGGGGAACGGCACCAATAAAAATGAATAGTGATGTTCCAGGAACGGTTTGCGTTTCACCTGTCAAAGAATTGTGAATAGTAAGTGCTTCTAAACTTGTTTCTCCTTTTGCCTCTATCACACTACTATGTGTCTTGACAATGATATTTGGTGTTTCTGCAATTTGCTCAATCAGATACTGAGACATACTCTTAGTTAGGGAGTCGCCACGCACTAACATCGTCACTGTGTGGGCGTATCTCGAAAAGTACATTGCAGCTTGTCCGGCTGAGTTTGCCCCACCAATGATATAAACTTCTTCTCCTTGGCAACTCATCGCTTCAGCCTGTGCGGCACCATAGTAGACTCCTGCACCAGTCAAACGGTCAAGTCCAGGCACATCTAACCGCCGCCACGACACACCCAGCGCTAAGATCATGGCGTGGCAACTGATTTCGCCACCGTCTCCCAGTTGCACAATTCGATACTGGTCTTCTAAGCGGATACCCGTAACTTCTTGTGGGGTGAGAATTTCAACGCCAAACCGTCTTGCTTGAGTCACAGCACGCCGTGCCAAATCGCCACCACTCAAGCCTGTGGGAAAACCAAGGTAATTTTCGATACGCGAGCTTGTCCCAGCTTGTCCGCCTGGGGCTTCACGTTCTATCATCACCGTGCGTAGCCCTTCTGATGCGCCATACACCGCAGCTGCTAAACCACCAGGACCGCCACCAACGATAATCAAATCATAAAACGGTTTTCCTGCTTGAGTTTGCAGCCCAATTTTCTCAGCAATTTGCAAGTTGGTTGGCTGTATAAGATGAGAACCATCAGCAAAGAGGACGACTGGCAGGTTTACTTTATCACCGCTAGCATATTCCGTGAGTTTTTGTCCTTCTTCTGATAATTCAATATCCATCCACTGGTAAGGCACTTGATTTCGCGCTAGGAAATCTTTAACTTGGTGTGAGTGCGGTGACCAGCGGTTACCGATGACGCGAATCCCTTCAAACGGTGGGTGGAAGTTTGCTTGCCAGTCTTCGAGTAAATCGTCCAGTATAGGATACAAGCGTTCTTCTGGCGGGTCCCACGGCTTCATCAAATAGTAATCAATTTTTGTATTGTTGATGGCGCGGATGGCGGCATCGGTATCTGCATAAGCGGTGAGTAAAGCACGTTTTGCCTCTGGGAACATAGACATGGCTTGTTCCAAAAACTCCACGCCGGACATTTGTGGCATCCGTTGATCGACAAGGAACAGCGACACTGGCTGATTGCGGAGTTTGAGTTGTTCCAACGCTTCCAAGGCACTCGCACCAGATTCGGCGCGGATAATTCGGAAGCGATCGCCATATTCTTGCCGTAGATCCCGCGCCACAGCTTGCAAAACTTCTGGGTCATCGTCAACCGTAATGATTACAGGTTTAGCCATAGCGCTTCGGTGACCTCCTTCATTTTTCTGATCTAAACTTGCGCAAACTTGTAGTCATAGCCATCTTTACGATGTACTGCTTTGATGTCGTTTCGAGAAACACTAATTACCAATTCTTTGCGGTAGCGAATATCAAAGTTTCCTTTAAAACGTACGGTTTTTAGTTGAGCAACTTTAATTAGGTTTTAGCCGTGTCCCTTGTTTAATTGCTGGTTTTTTTTATATCACACAAGAAACTCGTATAAACCAATTAGAGTTCCGTCTGGATCTCGAAGATAAGCTGTTTTGATTCCAAAGTAGGGATTATTCATAGGTGCTGCAGTAAATTGCACCCCTTTATGTCTTAATCGCTGATATTCCTCCTCTAAATCATGCACAGTAAAAATCAACGCCACAGTATCTTGACATTCAGCATGAGCAGGCTTTTCTGAGTTGTGAATCAATTGTGCCATTTCTTGCCGCCGGAATAGACTTAGTCTCATATCTCCGGCTTGAAACTCAGCATATCCGTCTTCTTCATTTTCTACAGTAACGTCAAATTCGATGACATCTTTGTAAAACAAGAAACAAGCCTTCCAGTCCTTGACAAGTAATCTTGTATATGATTTTCCAACTTTCATTAACTTTTTCCCTTTTTTCTTCGCGTCCTTCTCTTGAAGACGGCTTGCGCCGAATGCCTGTTTACGGTTTGCTATCAATTAAACACAACTAAACACAACAGATGCTCGAATTTCTCCTTAGGACAAGCGTCTTAGATATAAGTGGGATGACTGTAACCAACAATATCAAGAGACAGGCACATTTTTGCACCTTTAATCGCTGATTTCATAATTCTTTGCCATGTTCTGTGCATCGCTGAATCATTTCTGCGACGAGACCCGTCCAACCAGTTTGATGACTAGCACCTAAACCCGCGCCGTTGTCTCCATGAAAGTATTCGTGGAAAAGAATTAAGTCACGCCAATGCGGATTAGTTTGAAATACCTCGGTACCACCATAAACAGGTCTGTGTCCAGAGGAATTTCTCACAAAAATCTGACCTAGCCTGTTAGACAATTCAATTGCCACTTCGTTTAAGGTCATCTGATTACCAGAACCTGTTGGACATTCCACCTTGAATGAGTCGCCCATGTAGTGATGGAACCTTTGGAGTGATTCAATAATCAAATAATTCATCGGAAACCAAATCGGACCACGCCAGTTAGAGTTACCACCAAACAAATCAGTGCAGGATTCGGCTGGTTCGTAATCCACTCGGTACTCATGACCATTTACCGTTAGGATATAAGGATGCTCCTGGTGATATTTGGAAACAGAGCGGATGCCATAAGGACTCAAAAATTCTGCTTCATCTAACATTTTTTCCAGAATGCGGTGCAACTTATCTGTATTGGTGATTGCCAGCAATTTGCGGTGACCTGCCCCTAAGCTTTGCATACAGGCGATACCTGAAGTCAAGTCAGGTCGGTTTTTGATAAACCATTCTGTTCTTCGTTTGAAGGAAGGCAGTTTTTCTAAAATTTCTGGTTCTAGCGTTCCTACGGCAAACAAGGGAACCAACCCCACGACTGATCGCACTTTCATCGGGCAATGATGACCATCAGGAAAATGCAGCGCATCGTAGTAAAAGCCATCGGCTTCATCCCACAGTGCTATATCATTGTTGCCAATGCCATCCATCGCACTCGCAATGCGGAGAAAATGCTCAAAAAATTTGCTGGCAATGTCTTCATAAACTGGCTCATCTTTTGCCAGTTCTAAGGCGATTGTCAGCATATCCACGGAGAACATACCCATCCAACTGGTACCATCAGCTTGTTCTAAGTAGCCACCTGTGGGAAGTTCAGAACTGCGATCAAACACGCCGATGTTATCTAACCCCAAAAAACCGCCCTGAAAGATATTCTTGCCCTCGATATCTTTGCGATTTACCCACCAAGTAAAGTTGACGAGTAACTTTTGAAACACGCGCTCTAAAAATTGCTTATCAGCACGTCCGTACATCTTTTGCTCCATTTCGTAGATGCGCCAAGCTGCCCAAGCCTGAACTGGAGGGTTGACATCACTCAACGCCCATTCATAAGCGGGAAGTTGACCGTTGGGGTGCATATACCATTCTCGCGTCAGGCGGCTAAGTTGCCGCTTGGCAAAGTCTGGGTCAATCATGGCTAAGGGTATCAAATGAAACGCCAAATCCCAAGCAGCAAACCAAGGGTACTCCCATTTATCGGGCATTGAGATCACATCATCATTAAAAACGTGTAGCCATTCGGAGTTTCTGCCCTTTTGACGCGACTCTGGCGGCGGTGGACCTGAGGGATCGCCTTTTAACCAATCTTCTACCACGTAGTAGTAAAATTGTTTACTCCACAATAGCCCTGCAAATGCTTGTCGCTGCACATTGCGTTCGTCCTCGGTTGCAGGAAACGGAGAAATGCGCTCATAAAATTCATCGGCTTCTCGAAGGCGATCGCCCAAAATCGTATCAAAATTAGCCCCAAATGGTTCTGCCAGTTCTGGATCATTAGAAAGTCGCAACCGCACAGTTTTGGTTTCCCCTGGTGCGATCGTCAAGATATAATGTGCTGACATCTTCGTACCAATTTGATTAGGATTAACTGCATCTTTACGACCCTGAATCAGATAATCGTTAATCCCGTCTTTGGCGTAGGCACAAGCATTATTAACACCAAATAATCTTTCACAATTTGTCTCGTTTTCTGTAAACAGCAATTGTGTCGCTTCGTTACAGTACAGCCATCTGTTTCCTAAAGTTGATTCAAAAGCTTCTATCACACTGAGGTGAGCATCAGATTTTAACACTTTGACAAAAGGCTTTTCTTGATTGGGATACCAAGACCAAGTATTGCGAAACCATAGCGTTGGTAACAGATATAGTGTTTTTTCCTCTGGTCCTCGGTTGACTACACTAATTTGAATGAGAATATCTTCCGGTGTATTTTTGGCGTATTCAACGAATACATCAAAGTAGCGGTCTTCAGCAAAAACACCTGTATCGAGCAATTCAAACTCGAATTCTTTACGACCTCTGGAGCGGTTTTCTTGTACAAGTTGAGTATATGGGAAAGCAGCTTGTGGGTATTTATAAAGACATTTCATGTAAGAGTGGGTCGGGGTGTTGTCGAGATAGAAATAGTATTCTTTGACATCTTCCCCGTGATTGCCTTCATTTCCTGTTAAGCCAAAAATTCGTTCTTTGAGAATTGGGTCTTGACCATTCCACAAAGCGATCGCAAAACATAATCTTTGATGGTTATCAGAAATACCAGCGATTCCATCTTCACCCCAACGATAAGCGCGGGAACGGGCGTGGTCGTGCGGGAAGTAGTCCCAAGCACTACCGTCAGGGCTGTAATCTTCGCGGACTGTTCCCCATTGCCGTTCGCTGAGGTACGAACCCCAGCGTTTCCAGTAGGCAATGCGATCGCGATCTTGTTGTAATCTTGCTTCTTCAGCAGTCATGGTTTCACTCCAGGTCATAGTTTTACTTCAGGGTAACGTAGAGGCAGCGCACACCTTACCTAATACCACTTGCTGTTGCTGGCAAAATACATCAGTTTTTCTCCTAAGTTTTAAGTCTCATGCGACTTTCGCACAACTAGTAGGGTGGGCAGTAAGCGCCCACCTCACACATTTGAGATTTAAAAAGAATTACCGATACCCTGCGTTTCGACCACCAAGACGCTGTTTTTTAGCTTCTAAAACCTTATTGACAGAAATAGTCGTATATGAGCCAAGTTTCATTCCACCAATCATAAAACGGATAAAGTCCCCTAAACCTTCAACCATGCGAGCGCTACGTAACGATCCGCAGTCAATAGGAGAAAAACCTATTTCTTCAGCAAGCGTCATGACTGTTTTCTTAGCCTGCTCGTTATCAGCACAAATGAAACACGAAACGTTATATTCCTTGAGTGGTTCGGGGCTTAATTCAAAAACTTCTTGCGCCATTGTGTTAAATGCTTTAACCACATGAGCATTCGGCACATTTGCTGCCAGTTTTTCGGCGAGTGATTCATCGAAAATAGGTTCAAAAGCAAAACCTTCAGGAATCTCCCGGTTATTACAGTCAATCAAAACCTTGCCTGATAGAACCTCGGTTGAGGACAGCACGCTAGAAGGCATTTCACGGACTGAATAGAAGATGACATCGGCAAATGCAACTGCTTCATCATTGGTTCCGCCTTTGGCTCGGTGTCCCGCAAATTCGGCTACAGATTTACCCTTATAGGAGTCGCGGGAACCGAAAAAAACTTCGTGACCCTGTTCTGCCCACAAGATCCCCAAAGACCTTGCCATATTTCCTGTACCAATCGTGCCAATTTTCATGTCTTAGAGTCTCCTAATGGAAATTGGACAAAAAGCTACAATTCTTGCTCAGTTGGACGGATTAAAATTTCATTGACATTAACACGAGGCGGCTGAGTTACGGCATAGGCAATCGCAGCAGCAATATCCTCACTTTCGAGTACCGTTAATGACTCATAAAACTGGTCTGTCAGCTGCTTAAACTCTGGGTTGGTAATTTGGTCAGCTAATTCTGTTGCCACCCCACCTGGCTCAATCACAGTGACACGGATTTTGTCTTTATAAACCTCCTTCCGTAAAGCTTCACTGAAAGCACAAACTCCAAATTTAGTGGCATTATATACTGCATAATTAGGTACAGCAACGCGACCAGCTACAGAGGAAATATTCACAATATGTCCTCCGCCTTGAGCTTTCATTAAAGGTAGGGCAGCATGGGTAGCATACATCAAACCCAGTAAGTTGATATTAATCATACGTCGCCAATCTGAAGTATCTGCACCTTCAACTGGACCAACAAGCATCACACCAGCGTTATTGACCAAGATATCCACACTGCCGAAATTGCTGTTAGTCTTGTGAACCATTTCAGCCACTTGGGCTTCATCGGCAATATCTGTAACGAGGGAAAGCGCCTTTCCACCACCATCTGTAATCTGTTTTTCCAACTTCTGCAGTCGATCAGCGCGTCTTGCTGCCAATGCCACCTTTGCTCCCTCCGCTGCTAGGGCTAGGGCGGTTGCCTGACCAATGCCCGATGAAGCGCCAGTAATTAGCGCAACTTTTCCATCTAATTTATGTGCCATTTTTGACTCCTATGTAGAAATGAAATTCAAATTAATGCTTTAGTAAGAAATTTCTCGGCGATCGCGGAACAACTTCCCACTTAAGTTTGGTGAAGCTTCGGTTGCAAGCCAGATCACAGTGTCAGCGCCCTGTTGCGGGGAACGGGGTGCGGAAGTACCGCCCATATCTGTTTTGACCCAGCCTGGATCTATAGCGTTGACTGCAATGCCTTTTGCTTGTAAAGCTTGCGCTAGCATAATGGTTGCCCCGTTGAGGCTAAGTTTAGACAAGCAATAACTGGGAACATCAAAAGAAAGCCCATCCAACTGTCCGTAACCACTAGAAACATTAATGATACGGGCTTGGGGTGCTTTTTCCAGTAGGGGTAGGAATGCTTGGCTTGTACGAATCGGTCCAAATGTGTTGGTGTTCATTGTCCGATTCAGCAATTCGCGCGAAATAGTCAGAATGTTCACGCCTTCATCAGGATAAATGCCTGCGTTATTTACCAGGACATCCAGTTGAGGAATTTCCTGACTTAAATGCTTTACAGCTTGGTCGATGCTTTGGTCATCTGCGACATCAAGTTCGACGACATGCACTTTTGAGTTGGTATGCAATTTTTCTGCTGCTGCTTTGGCTTTATCAAGCGATCGCGCTGCAAGAATCACATCAAACCCAGCTGCTAGCAGCCCTTGACAAATGGCAAAACCAATGCCTTTATTCCCGCCAGTGACAAGGGCGTATTTTCCGCTAAATGGCGTCATACATATCCTCCTCCTGCTTGGAAGGTATGCCCCGTAATCCATCGGCATTGGTCGCTAACAACAAAGGCGATGACATCTGCAATATCCTCTGGTTTCCCAAGACGGTTAAAGGGCGACTGTGCAGCTGCGGCTGTTGGATCGTCACCAGAGTGGGCAAACATCTCTGTTTCTGTTGGTCCTGGCGAAACTGTGTTGACTGTGATGCCGCGCTCTCCAAGTTCCATCGCCAGAACTTTGCCCATCAACTCCACAGCCGCCTTGCTACCAACATAGAGGCTGAAGCCTGCCTTTGGGCGTACAACTAAGCCACTAGATATATTGACAATGCGCCCGTTTTTATTAAGACGACGGGCGGCTTCCCTCATGGAGAAAAAAGTTCCTTTCCTGTTCAACCCAAAGACCTTATCAAAGGCGTCTTCTTCCGTCTCAGCAATTGGTCCACCAACACCTGTTCCAGCATTGTTGACAACTATGTCAGGCGTTCCGAAATGTTGCTGCGTCTGGTCAAACAGGCTGACAACGTCTTCGACTTTGCTAAGGTTTGCTTGGATAGGAACGGCTTCGCCGCCCTTATCTTTAATTGTGGTAACGACATGGTCAGCCGCATCCTGATGACCGCCGTAGTGGACAACCACCTTAGCGCCATCTTGAGCAAGTCGTTCACAAATGGTTGAACCAATGCCACCAGAACCACCAGTGATGATCGCAATTTTTCCTTCTAGTGATTTCATGGTTTTTCTTTATAGCTGTTTGCAATTGGGTAAGATACATCAAAGAAATAATGAACCACAGATGGACACAGATGGACACAGATAAATTTGTACTTTATCTAGTCGCGCCCAGAATACCTGTACTATACATACTCGGTTGGTGGGGGACGGGCAGTTGCTTTATGCCGGGGAACCCTTTCGCCAGTCGCCTGCTGTCGGGAAAGCCGTCATTCGCGTTGGCTCACCACCGCACTGCCCTCATGAATGGCTACGACGGTATTGGGTACTGGGAATCAAAATTTCGTGGTGGGTTGAAACCCGCACCATAATTAATCAGAGTGAGAACCCAATCCCCAATCCCCAATCCCCAATCCCCTTCATGTAAATGAGAAGGACTATATTTGTGCAGACGTTTAACGTTTGATTTACTGCTCTTGATAATTCCACAGCAATCCGCCATCGACAAAAAAGGTTGAGCCTGTGATGTAATCAGCATCAGATGAAGCTAAAAAGGCGACTAAGGAAGCAACATCCTTTGGTTGACCCAGGCGTCCGAGGGGTATATTCTGTAGCACAGCATTCAGCTTTTCTTTGTTTTCCAACAAACTCTTATTAATCGGTGTTTCAATTGCTCCCGGTGCAACGTTATTGATCGTGATCCCCAAGGGTCCGAGTTCCACCGCCAAGTTTCGCATCAACATCTTTACACCACCCTTGCTGGCACAGTAAGAGGTAAAGTGCGGGAACGGCAATTCTTCATGCACTGAACTAATGTTGATAATTTTTCCAGGGCGCTGAGTTTCCCGGAAGTGCTGGACAACAGCCTGAGTTGCAAAAAATACACCTTTGAGGTTAACGTTAAGTACATTGTCGTAGTCCTCTTCTGTCACATCCCAGAACGAGGCATTCTTTTCCAACCCAGCGTTATTTACCAAGATATCTATTTTGCCGAAATGTTGGATACCTCCGTCAACCATCTGACGAATATCGCTGACGACACCTAAATCTGCTTTGATAACTAAGCCTTTGCGTCCGCTGGCTTCGACTTTCGCTTTGGTTTCTTCAGCACCTTCAGGGTGAGAGCGATAGTCAATGACGATATTCGCACCTTCTTCGGCAAGACGAATGGCGATCGCCTGTCCGATTCCCTGACTACTACCTGTCACCAACGCAACTTTGCCTTCAAGTTTCATGTCTCATTCTCCTTGTTGTCAAATTGTTGTCAAAAGGTTAAATTGTTGCTCCGCCATTTGCCAAAATGTGCTGTCCGGTGATCCAGCGTGCTTGCTCGCTCACTAGGAAAGCAACGACATCAGCAATATCCTCAGCTCGTCCCAAACGACCAAACGGAGAACTCATTGCCGCCGCTTGCTTATTTTCTGCCGATACTGAGTCAAACATTCCCGGACTCGTTGGTCCTGGAAGAACGCTGTTAACTGTAATCCCACGTCCTCCCAATTCTTTCGCTAGGACTTCTGTAAATAACTTCTCTGCGGCTTTACTAGCAGCGTACACAGCAAGACCTGGACTGGGGAACACGCTTGTTGAGGAAGAGACATTGACTATGCGTCCGTTATCCAACATTTGCCGAGCAGCTTCTTGGAGACAGAAGAGGACACCCCGGACATTGATGCCAAAAACTGCCTCATAATCTTCTTCTGTCACTTCTGCTACTAATCCTCTCCGTGCAATTCCGGCATTGTTGACCAAAATATCCAACTGCCCGGATTGGTCTATAACTGTTTGAAACAAGCGACGAATATCTGAAACTTGGCTGACATCTGCTTGAATAGCGATCGCTTGTCCACCTTGAGATTTGATACTTTCAATCACCTCTTTAGCTTCATCAGCGCCACTTCTGTAGTTGATAGCAACTGTTGCGCCATCTTGAGCTAATCGTTCGGCTATCGCCCGTCCAATGCTCCGGGATGCTCCAGTCACAATGGCAACTTTATTTGTCAGTGGTTTCATTTTCGACTTGTGTTTTGATTTTCAATGCTTAAAATGAAGCGCTCAACTGCTTGAGCAAAGCCCTCGTCTTCGTTAGAAGTTGTGACGTAGTTGGCGGAGTGCTGCACATCAGCGCTGGCGTTACCCATCGCAATACTCAAGCCGCTGCGCTGAAACATCGGCACATCGTTGGGCATATCGCCAATTGTGGCAATCTCCGAACTCTTAATCCCAAGTAGTTCTGAAAGCCGGTCAACCACTGTCCCTTTATTGGCGCGGGGATGGGTGACATCCAAGTAGTAGGGTTGGCTACGAGCTGCGGAGACGTACTCAGCACCAGAGGAACTGGCACCAGCTTTGCACAAAACTTGTTCACTAAACTGTTGTTGCACGTCTTTTTCGCACTTGGCGACAGCTTCTAAGTCATCGCTGACTCCGACGATTTTTGCGACGTTGTCTAGGAGGTCATCAAAGCTGGGAACGACAGTCGGCGGAAACTTGACTGTCTTCTCTTCGCGATCAACGTGGGAACCATGCCGTTCATGCACAAACCAGTCATTGCCGCGATAAATCCAGACATCGAGTTTATGTGCGGTGATGATTTCAATGACTTGCTTGGCGATCGCCCCGCTCAGGACATTCTGGTCGATGATGGAAAAGTCCGGATTGAGGAAGACTCCACCATTAAAGGCAGCAATTGGTGTGGTTAGGTGGAGGGCTTCGACGACCATCTTCATCCCTAAAGGTGGGCGACCGCTGGTGATGGCAAAGCCAATGCCTGCTTCGTTAAGCTTGCGAACAGCATCACGGGCGCGATCTGTCAACACTTTCTCGCGGGTGACTAGAGTGCCATCCACATCAGCAAGTAGCAAGGAGACTTTTGGTTGTTGAGATTGTATAGTCATATTTATTCTTAGTACAGCATTTGATTAATTCGTAACGTTTTTAAACGCAGAGGGGCGCGCTCGGTAAACGCAAAGGTACACAGAGTACAGAGTCTTCGTTCAAGTTTTCGCGCGTGAACTTATGGAATCATGTACTTAGCCTTGACGAGTCTACTGTTCAATCAATTTTTTCAAATACAGGTATGCTTCTTCTGGTGTCAGAGGTTCAGACTGCTTGTCGTTAGGAATGTAGAATATCCAGTTATCAGGGAAATAATGGACAACAAAACTAGGTATCAAACCCAGTGCCATTGCCTGTTTCCCTAGTTGTTCGGCTTTTGCTTCCAAGCTGAGTTGGTCGTGGAACTCATAATTGCTCATAATTGCTGATCTCCTTAGTACGGCATTTCATTAATTCGTAATGTTTTTAAACGCAGAGGACCGCTAAGTAAGCGCAAAGGGACGCAGAGTTTTCGTTTAAGTTCTCGCTATGAAAGAGATGCAATCATGCAGTTAGCTTGCGGTTCGATGGGGAACTTTGACGTTTTTAAATATACAACGGTAGTGGGACACGTGAAAAAGTTTTGCGGTCAAAATTTCGCTATCCCCGAAACTCACCAAGCGAAAAACTCCCACCGCCAGGATTGCACCAAACGGTGGTGCAATGCAGTAGAGCCATTGGTGTTGCCAGAACCACGAAACTAAAGCAGGACCAATGCTACGTGCTGGATTTAAACTCGTGCCAGAAATCGGCGATTCCAGCCAAACCATTGTTGCTACCAACAGCCACGTCATCAGTGGTGTCCAACGCATCAAGCGACGACTGCTGACAAAAATAAAAATAGCCAGCACAAGTATTGCCGTCATGGTCACTTCCGCCAAAAATACATACCACAATGGATAACCTGTCCCAGGTAAAGCCATCCCATTATTCACATTGGCAGCATATTTTCCCCAAACAAATACTAACAACACTGCACCACTCATTGCGCCGAGAAATTGGGCAATAATGTAGCCGCATATATCATGATGGTGCATTTTGCCTTGTAGCCAAAACCCCAAAGAAACAGCAGGATTAACGTGAGCGCCACTCAGTTTTCCCAGCGGCGAAATTGCAACGAGCGAACCAGTTCCAGAAAACATCAATCCCGTAAGCAGCAAGCGTATGCTCTTATCAGGTATGAGTTGTTGCATGGGCAAGCCTTGAGCAAAATTGAATACAACAGCGCTCAGCCCCACAAAAACAAGAATTGCGGTTCCGAGCAGTTCTGCTCCGTATTCAGGCCAGTGCAGTTGTTTCCACCATTTGAGGTTAGCCATGATTTTATATAGAAGCACAAACGAGCTTTTTCTAATGACTCAGGCTTTTGCTGACGATATTGACTTGCTCTAGAGCTTGATTTCTCAGTCAGCCACTTGCAAGACGACGAGCTTTGCTCATGCTTACATCATTTTTTTCATCTGCGTCCATCTCCGTTCATCTGCGGTTCATTATTGATCATCTCTGTAACTAGAGAATTGTCTAAAAGATTGGCAAATATCCTGAGGTATTGTGTTTTACCCCACATTCCGCACTTCAAAATGCAATACATTGATGTTTCAATTAAGATTACCAATGCTAACCAATATAATAATACCTTTGCCAAAACAAGACGTAGTATAATTTTTGCCGAAACAGCTCAAGACAAGCTTGTGCTTAATTATTAGGCAAAACCTAGAATCCTGAAGCAGACGTACAGGACAGTCAAAATTACTTCCACAAAAACTATACAGGATTTTATTGACTCAGTTTTTTGCCATCAGGTAAAAAGAAGCCTGTAAAATCTTAGGTTTTTTCTATATCAAGCCTCGTAAATTGGCGAAGGTATTGATATAGCAAGCTTTTCTAAACTCTATTTCCATTTGAGCGTGGAGCTCGGCTCAATGCAAATTAGTTATGCTTATTTAGAGGATTTTTGCCACCAAGTTTGCAGAGGATCATTTTTTGGTGGTACATAACGTCCTTTAATCCTAATTGCATTGAGGACGTTACTTAATACTAAAGAATCAATGCTTTGTTTTTCTGACCAGTGTTTAATTATTTCTGGAGTTGATAAAATCTGAAGATGGGGAAATTTCTTTTGAAGAAACTTGATCGCCTTGTCGTCATCAGTAGCGATCGCCCATTTTCGGTGAACAGCGATCGCACAAGTTGCAGATTCGCCATCATCAAGATCAACAGCGTAATTTACAAAAGATTCCTCCTCCTCTTCTGACTCAAAATCCACAACTTTTAGTAAACCTTGTTTAATAGCTTCTTCAAACTCTAACACAGCATGATTTTCTTCTTCCTGAAGTCGTTGGAGTGTTTCTAATTCGCGTTCTTGTACAACTGTAGTAACGACAATTTCAGCAGGAAGAGATTTCAAAATTGCCAGAAATTGACCCGACGCACAAAAGTTGATAACACAACAAGCATCAAGAAGAATATGAGAGTGAGTAATTTGCATGAATTGACCTCACTTCCCAGCAGTTTGAATTTGACGCAAATCAAAATCCGTATCTTCCTCCGTCATTCCGCTTGAATACTCTCTTAATGCCTCAGCAATGCGACGGGCTTCTAAGCGATCAACATGGAGAAATTCAGCAAAACGCCCTTCAGTAATCAAACCTTGATCTAATGCCTCAATTGCGAGATGCTGATAATGAAGTGGCATTAGATCAATCCTTTGGGGGATTTGTTCTAAGCCAAGTTCCTCCTGTACCTTTCTGACTTTTAAACCTCGATCTCGCAATTTATCCCAAGTTCCTGAAGGTAAAAGTCCCATTTCCTCTAACCGATAAACTAGTGCTTCTACGGACACTCCATAGTAATGGGCTAGTGTAAATAAATTAGTCGGGGTGAATTTGCCGTGTGTACGGTACATATCATTAAACCGCTTTAGCAATCCACTGGTAGGCATGAGGAAATATTTGGGGAAAGTTTCCGCTAATTGCTCACTTTCAGGAAATCGCTGATATTGACCATCAAAGTGGAACTCAGGTTTTTGCCGATGTGCCAAAAAATGAAGGTATCCATGCGCCATTGACCAGCGTCTTCGCTCCTCTGGATGATTAGCATTGATGGCCATACAACCACCGACTTGCTCGTTATAGCTATACACTTCTGAGTATTTTTGTGGCATGTGCAAATAGAAGATACGTAACCCCACATCTTGTTCTAAGATGTCCCGCAGCTGAGGAATAGGAGCATCACCTAAACCCAGCCGTTGACGCTCTGCAACTGCTATACTCTCCGCAGCCGATTTGATCGGCATATCGGTTACTTGATACTCAAAAGGATAGTTTTGCGGTAGTGGTGCGTCCATAATCTTCTCAAGTTCTAGGTAATTCTGACATAATTCCTCCAAATGAAGAATGAATGGTTCAATTTCTGCCTGTTGTTCCTGACTGCGTTGATAAACTGCTCGGAACTGCACTTCAAAAGGTTGCACAGCTGGGCGCGAACGCACAAATTCACTCACAGAGCGCCCATAAGCACGAGCAAGTTTAATCAGTTCATTGGCTTTGAGACGGCGTTCTCCTTTTTCTATAGCAATCATAGTAGTACGTGCAGCATCAATAACCTTGGCTGCATCAGCTTGAGTCATACCGCATTTTTTACGGGCTTGTTGTAGGAGTTCACCTAATGTCCGCAGGTCGATGTTATCCAGGATGTTGGTAGCCATGATGTTTTGCCTCAACCTTGTTGAGATGAGACTACGTATTTACTAAATGCTTTCTGATAGCTGCCTTTATTTAATAATCCGTTTACAATCTGTGATTCCACCGCATTCCATTCAGAAACATAATTTTGATAAAGTTGAATTAAACGACTTCGCATATCAGCAGGTAATAAATTTTCTGCCGTAGCCGTTCGATCAACTACGTCATCAAGTATTGGAAACTTTTTAGTCAGAGTTTTCCAGGGTTCATCTGAGACAGCAAACAAAGAGTCGAGGGTGCGAACCTGTGCCTGCATATTCAGGAAGCATAAACTCGGATCTTTAACTGGAGGCTTTCCATGCAACACTACATAGCGAGTTCTATCTTTTATGTTAGTAGCTGCAAGTGATTGTCGCCTTAAAAGACAAGAAGAGCAGTAACCACATTGAACTGGCTTTTGGCGATGTGGACTGTCACAAGACATAGTTAACGGTGGCAAGTCCTCTCTTCCAGTTTTAGCCAATGCTTTGCACATTTCGGCTTTAGTCCAAAACAGAAAGGGGTTTTTTACCTGGAACTCCTTTCCTAAAAGCTCAGAAACAACATCACTTACCATCAGCAAAGTCAGAGGATGAACAGAACGAGAGTGATCCAACCCCACAGCCGATTCACGATATGGAAGGTTGATTGCACCCATTCCATTTTCATACAGATAAAGAATCTGTTGCCCCATAAGGTACGCACAAGCAGAACCTAGAAGAGTGAAGACAACACCCCGCACACGAGAAAGCTTGTTTTTTTGCTGCTCACTACTATCATCAAATCGGATTGGGACGCGGAAAAGATTGCAACGACCAGGGAAGATAGATTCAATTTCTTTATATACTTTTTTCTGGCGTGCATATACACTATTGTTACTGCCAGATCCAAACAAGATGAACTGTTTTTCTGGATACATCATAAGGCGAGTGTACAAACCTGCAAGCGCATCCAGTCCACCACTCCACAACGTCACTTCACATCCTTGGGGTAATATCTGAAGAGATTGGTGTTGTTCAACAAGGCGTTGCGGTGCAATCCGTTTTTGGAAGTCGAAAACCCATTCGCTATCAGTTGTCCATTTAAGTAGGTCATCTAGTTTTGTGAGAAATGGTTCGGCACTTAGTAATTCTGGATGACGTACTGGGAGTCTCACATGAAAGCGGCGCTGCTTCTCTGTAAGACTTTGAGGCGCAAGACGGTCTGAAGTATAGATGGCAACAGCAAGATCAATGAGATCGGCAACAATAGCCGGAAACTCTGCCTGAACACGATATTTGAATTCTGTATCGTCTACATTAATACCAATAGTTAGCTTTTTATCTTGAGAGTGATCAATAAACAATACAGATCCATTGCTATTCAACACAGGTTGAAAGTGCAAAGTATAATCGCTGTAATCACTTTCGTTAAGTTTTTGCTGAAGCGAAGGTCTGTAGTTCATATTACCAAATCCTCCTCAAGGTCAATCTCTTTGACTTGCGATCGCCGATTTCGTCTCAGGTTGCCTACACCCTCATCTACATTGGCCTTTTTTGCCCATTTGTTAATCTGGTCAAAGATATCTTTCCTTAGTGCCTCCCTACGCTCTGTAAAAGTTAAATTGTCAACTTGGGCGTGGTCATTAGAAATGGGTGGAATTCGTGCCTCAAATTCTGATACATACACTTTCTGCATATATCCTTCTATCACTACTTCTGGAATAGTGCTGGTGTCAAATTGCTCACCATTACGCAAACGATTGAGAATAATCTTTCCAGCCTCAAGGGCAAGTGACTTAGTTCGATTTGGTATGTTGGCTTGTTGTGCTAATCTATCAAGTTTTTTACTTAAATCAGCCCAATCTATAGATTGATTCTTGTCAGAATCTTTAATTCCTCGGGCTAGAAGTTCCCCCATAGCCTTGGCTATCAGAATAGCAGCATCACCTTTTTTCTTGAGATCCTTCAGAAAGGGTTGCATCGTCATCCAGGCACATTCGTTGCGCTCAAGCTTTCCTTCGCACAGTATTCGGTATGGCTTCTGATAAAGTCCTGAAAGCCCGTGAAATATATCCCCATCAGGCATGGTTCGACCTCCAATGCTGGAACCCTTTATATGATGAACTTAGCTTATATATCTAACAATGTCAATTTTTAAGAATATAATTTTGACTAAAATGTCAGTTTTTCTCAGTCAGTATCAAGTAAAGGCAGAAGGGGGACTTGAAGTGCGGAATGTAGGTTTTACATTCTTGCGGAAAATGTTCTCATCTTGCGAAAACGTCAATCAAGTCCCATTCGTCCATACAGTTGCATCCTCAATCACAAGCAAGTACAGTATCTAAACACCACAAGCGTCAGAATTGCAAACACCACACCTGCATAAAACACGCCATTGATTCCTGCAAAACCAAAGACTATACCCATAAATAGCGGACCAATCGTTTGCCCTAAACCGTAAAATGTTCCGTTGACAGATAGAATCGTAGCGAGATATTGCTTGGGTGATATCTCTGTTAAAAGAGTTTGGATACTAGGAAAACCAATTCCTAGACCAAAACCAAAAATTGTAGTTGGAATTAATAGTAACCAAATATTTTGTATTAAGGGAACAGTGAACAGAGCTAAAGCATACAAAATAAAAGATGCTCTAATTAAAGTTGTAGTCTGAAATTTTCTAGATAGTCTTCCCAACTGAGATGCTGATAGCATAATTGCTATAGACACGCTAGAAAGTAACAGCCCTATTGTGTATGGTGGTGCTTTGAATGTATCTTTAATTAAGTGTGGTAAATAAGTGACATGAGCTCCGTAAAGGAGAAAGAAGTTAGCAGCACTCGCAATATAAAGTCCCAAAAGCTGACGATTTTTCAGAACTTGTCTAGCATTGAGCAAATACTCTTTGAGATTACGTTCGCCTTGAGGCTCAGGATTTTTTAATCCAAATAATACCAGCAAGCCGATAGGAATTGCGATGATAGGTAACATAAAAGGGTAATACCAGCCGAGCGTTGCCAGTGCGCCGCCAATTAGAGGATAACTTGCTGTGCCAATACTGGTGATACTGGCATTGTAACCCATTGCGGTAGTACGTTTATCTCCCGTGTACAAATCGCCGATTAAAGTGATACTAAGAGACAGCAAAGAAGCAGCACCAATTCCTTGCAGAAAACGCAACAACAGCAAAAAATTAAAGTCACGGGCAAAGGCGCAAGCAGTGCCAGCAATCCCAAATAAAAACAGTGAAGGAATGATAATTTTCTTTCTGCCCAATCTATCAGCTAGAACACCAATAACAGGACCTAAAACCAGAGACGGAAACGTAAAAAATGTGATCAATAAACCAATATTTTTCGGGTTAACGCCTAATTCATGAGCTAGCCTGGGAAAAGTTGGAGACACGCTAGCTACTCCCAAAACTGCCATTAAAGAAACTGCACAAATAATTTGAAAATTTGTGTCTAAATATAGTTTTTTTGGAGGTTTTTGCTGGTTATCGATGCTTGCTGGTTGCATGAAATTTATTTTTTTATTTAATGACTTATGGATTGAATTGTAGGCATGAGTCGGCAAACAACCATGCCTAACTGAACGTTATGATTAAGCAGCAGAACGAAGGCGGCGTTGACGCAGTAGGAAACCAGCAGCTGTTACTTCTAGGCCAATGAGCACCAAGTTCATTTTCGGTTCTGGAACTTTTTGAGGAGTTTGGAACGAACCAGTTAAGAAAGCTTTACCTCTTAGGGGAGCAGTTGGATCTTGATCAAGTGGTTCAGTCTCAGAAAAATTCAGTATGCCAGTAGCACCAACGAATCTACCCGAGCCACCAGTGATAGTTATAGTGCCAGTACCATCTAATGTACCGGTTGCGTTGTTAATGACAGCTGTGGCGTTACTGCTGCCAAACAGCTGATCATCGCCGCTGCCAAAAAATCTATCAACGCCTACTGGTAAGCCTTGTAAACCAAACTGTGCTGCGTTAGGAACAAATGTGAACACACCAGTAGCTGGGTTAAACTGACTGTAGTTATTAATGCTTGTAAAGTTAGTCAGACCGTATGGCGCATCAGCATTAAATCCTGAAACAGATGCCTCTGACACCTCTGGCGTGATGGGTGTCAAAAGAACATTTGTATCATAAAATACGTCAAATGGATATGTGGTTTGGGCAGTTGCTTTCGCGGCACTTACCGCAACACCAAGTAAAGTGACAGCTACTGAAACAAACCATCCAGTATATGACCGAAATATCATTTGCAACTTCCTATGATTTTGTTGGTTGAACTGCAAGAAAAGGGTAATCTGTGTATCCCTTCTCGTCTGGCGCGTAAAACGTTTTTGGATTTGGCGCGTTCAAAGATGCATTCAATTCAAAGCGTTTTGGTAAGTCAGGATTAGCGATAAATAACTTGCCAAAGGAAACTAAATCGGCACCACTGTTTTTCAGTATGCTATCACCCTTGAGATGGTCGTAGCCGCCATTGCTAATCAAATTTCCCCTGTAAATTTTACGGTAGTAAGGTGTTACCGGGTTCATCACATCACCGGATGCTAAATCAACTTTATCCGGTTCCATCAGGTGGAGATATGCCAATCCAAAGGGGTTGAGAGCATTTATTGCATAACCAAAAGTCTCTTGCGGATTCGAGTCGCCCATTCCGTAATATGTGTTACTGGGCGAAAGTTTGATACCAACACGATTTGCACCCCACACACTGGCGACTGCTTGAACAACTTCCAGCATAAATCGTGCCCGGTTTTCTATCGAACCACCGTATTTATCAGTACGCTGGTTTGTGCAATCTTGCACAAACTGGTCGATTAAGTAACCAAATGCCCCATGCAGTTCCACGCCATCAAATCCCGCAGCAAGAGCATTTTCTGCACCTTTGCGAAACTGCTCAACAATTTCAGGAATTTCGTTGGTTTCTAAGGCGCGGGGAGTTTCCATTGCTACTTTACCTATAGGAGTATGCAGTGTGCCAGAAGCGGCAATGGCAGAAGGTGCTACTGGTAACTCCCCATCTAATAAAGAAGGATGGGAAACCCTCCCAGAGTGCCACAGTTGCAAGAAAATTCTTCCCCCTTTCTCATGTACAGCATCGGTCACTTGTCGCCATCCAGCAACTTGTTCTTCTGAGTAAATACCCGGACAGTTAACGTAGCCTAAACTTAAGGGTGAAACCATCGTGCATTCAGTGACGATTAGCCCTGCTGTTGCGCGTTGCGCGTAGTATGTCGCCATCAATGAGTTGGGGACATTGTCAATTGCTCGCAAACGAGTCATTGGTGCCATCACCATCCGGTTCGGCAGGGTGTAGGGACCAAGTTGAACAGGCGTGAAAAGATTGATATTGGAAGTCATAGGTTAAATCTCCGTCACAAAAAGCAAACACCAATTCATTAAAGTGGCACATTGGTAGGCAACAGATGATTTAACGGATCTAACTCATAGATTGAATGTGGAACTTACAGATAATTCATGCGCTACATCTGCCACATCATCCGTTGCTCAGCTCATTAATCCGCAGGCTGCGTGTAAACTACCTCGTAAAGATGAAACTGGTTTTCAGCCAAACCTTGCCAATACTCACTCAAAGGCTTGTACTTTGGGTCTTTGAGAAGTTCCTCAAAATCTTCAAAGCTGCGCCATTGCCCATAATTTACATTGTGGACACCATCAAGGGAACGGTGGAAATTACCAGATAAAAGCCCAGGATTTTGCAAACCCAGAGGTAGATATTCCCTTTCCAATTCCACTAGGCGCATCTGGTTTTCTGGCTTGACTCGGAATTCGGCAAGGTGAATTTTACCGCCTTTAGTAATTTTGAGTTCGGCGTCATCTGGTAGGGAAACAACGACTTCGTAGACGTGTGCTTCATGGATCTGGAACTGAGAAAGTTTTGCTCCCTGGGCTTGCACCTCGGAATTGTTGATAAAGGCTTGGTAGTCTTGCTGAGTTTTCCACTGGGCATAGTTCATCACCCGCACCCCATCTATACTTTTATGGATGCTGGATGAGACAAAACCAGGCTGGTGCTTCACCGTGGTTTCGAGAAATTCGATGATGGTATCAATGAGTTCTTGCTGGCGTTCCGGTTCTACGGCGAAGATAATGATCACCGTAATCACATCGTTGTTTTTGGCGATCGCAGGCATCCCTTAATCTCCTGATGACTTGATAAGCAATTATTTTGAATTACGGAAAATCGGAACCTGGAAGCATCCTACCTTGTGTTATGTACTACCGCTACTAGCCATTTTTCTAGGTTGTCAGTTACAAAAGTTACGCTAAGCGGCACAGCAGCTTGAATTGGAAGCACAACCATTGTTGTCAGCAATAAGCGATTGTAATGATTCTATTTATTAAGATAAACAGAAATTTTTGTGTCTTCCTCTCAGTTCGCCTCTTTAACCTCAGCAGAAACCTTGGCTGATTCTCGAACTTTTGCTTCAGCAGCAACCTGATTGGATCCAAACACAACCGATAATAAAGGCGGTGCTAAAAAGGTAGTGACAATCACCATCACAATAATGGCAGCATCCAAGGCACTTGAGAGAATACCACTTGCTGAACCAATACCAGCAAATACAAGTCCCACCTCACCTCGTGGAATCATACCGACACCAATTGCTAGCCGATTCGTATCTGGTTGACCGAACACTGCAAAGCCGCTGACCAGTTTACCCAAAATTGCGACTACAATCAGAAAGCTTGCCATAATCAGCCCTTCGCGATTCTCAGGGATCAATGGATTTAAAACACCGATGTTCGTTTTCGCACTGACAACGACAAAGAAAACGGGTACCAGTATATCTGCAATTGGTATCACCTGATCTTTTAGCTCTCGGCATTTTTGAGTTTCGGCTAAAATTAAGCCAGCGGTAAAAGCTCCCAGAATCGCTTCTAACTTGATAATAGTCGCGATATAGGCAAGAACAAAAGCAAAAATCAGGGCTGGAATGAGAAGTTGACCGCGTGTTTTGAGTTCACTAACTATTTTGACAAAGTAAGGATTGAACAAGCGACCGAGAAAAACTGCTCCTACCAAGAAAACTACTGCACTAACAATGAGATACAGCACATTGGTCAGTTCTACCTCTCCGGTCTTTGCCAGACTAGCCACCACTGCAAGGACGATAATACCTAAAATATCGTCTAGCACTGCTGCGCCAATAATAATCTGACCTTCTTTACTATTGAGATATTGGAGTTCTGACAGCACTTTCGCCGTAATGCCGATACTTGTTGCAGTTAAGGCTGCACCTGCGAAAATAGCAGCAATAGTAGGGACACCGAACAAGAATATTAACCCTAAAGTACCCGCAACAAATGGTGTGACGACTCCTAGCACTGCTACTATTGCTGCTTGGGGACCTACTTTGAGTAGTTCTTGTAAGTCTGATTCTAAACCAATTTCAAACAGCAGAATGACTACACCAATTTCTGCCAAGGTCGAAATCACTTCGCTGTCTACTTGAAAAATTGCTGCTGCGTCGTTTGAACTCAATCCAGTGGTGACTTCTAAAAAATTCATCATCAATGAGTCACTAATATTACCACCTTCAGGAAAGACCAGCAAATGAAAGGCAGAGATACCTACCACTAAACCACCTAGCAGTTGTCCTAATACAGGAGGTAAATTGATACGGACACAAATTTCTGCACCGATGGTGCTGGCAAGGTAAATGACAACCAAACTCGCCAGTACCCCTGACAGTACCATCGGTGCATTTTCTGCTTCTGTGGCTGTTGCAAGCAGAGGGATAATTTCGCAGAAATTGAGAGAAGTGACTCTGGTAATAGTATCTACTAGTGTCATGATGTTTTCTCTAATATTTAAGCAGGCAGATTGTTGGGACAAGTGTCTTCGCCTGTCCATTCTTCAATAGCGGACAAAGAATAGGGTGGGCAATACCCACCCTAGTCAGTGAATTTACTTATGGATCTCAGTAGGAACTCTACCATCCTCAACTGGCTGTAGCTGTGGAGGTTTACGGCGTCGTTGTAGGCGATCGCGAATTTTTGCAATCACAATATAAAGAATTGGCACTACAAACAAGCTTAAGAAAGTAGAGACTAAAGTCCCGCCAACAATAGCTGTACCGAGAGATTTTCTGCTAGCTGCGCCTGCTCCTTCGGGAAATAGCAATGGCCAAACACCCAAAACAAAAGCAAATGTTGTCATGAGAATTGGTCGCAAGCGCTGTTCTGATGCTTCTATCGCTGCTTTGGTAATTGAGCGCCCCTGCTCACGTAGTTGGTTGGCAAATTCCACAATCAAAATGGCGTTCTTACTTGCCAAACCAATTAGCATCACTAGACCTACTTGGCAGTATACATCGTTAGCTAGACCTCGCAGCGACTGCGCCGATAGCGCCCCTAGGATAGCTAAGGGAACTGACAGCATAATAATCAACGGGTCAATATAATTTTCGTACTGGGCAGCTAGCACGAGGAACACAAAGACAAGTCCCAAGGCAAAAATCAGTGGTGCTTGACCTCCAGACGCTTGCTCTTCGGCTGAAATTCCCGACCATTCATAACCATAACCACCTGGTAAAACCTGCTTTGCCACTTGCTCCATCGCTTGAAGGGCTTGTCCTGAGCTAGTACCAGGAGCAGGTGAACCGTTAATTTCAATTGACCGGAACAAGTTGTAGTGGTTAATTGTTTGCGCCCCGGTGGTTGGGATAATTTTCACCAAATTGCTCAGGGGAACCATTTGATTATTGGCTTGATTATTGGCTTGATTATTGGCTTGATTGTTTTGAGAACGAACATACAAACGACCAATATCCTGAGGATTAGAACGAAACTGAGTGTCTGCTTGGACATAAACGCGGTAAGTCCGCTGGAGATAGTTAAAGTCGTTGACGTACCGTGAACCCAAGTAACTTTGTAGGGTATTAAAGATATCGTCTATATCGACTTGCAGAGCCTTGGCTTTATTACGGTCAACTTCAATTAAAAGCTGAGGCGTATTTGCTGAAAAAGTACTAAATACAGCTTGCAATCCTGGTGTCTGATTTCCCCGCCCCAGTAATTGACCCATGACTTGCAGCATGGTATTCAAGCCACTGTTACCTCGTCTGTCTTGTAGCTGAAATTGGAAGCCGCCAAAATTGCCTAAACCTTGAATTGCGGGCGGGTTAACTGGCAAAACTCTCGCTTCTGTAATTGTTGATAGCTTTCCTCCCAAATTCTTGAGAATTCCTTGTACTGACTGACCTAGCTCATGACGCTCTTCCCAAGGCTTGAGCGTCGTAAAAATTACACCGTTGTTGGCAGTAGAGCCACTAAAACCAAAGCCACCGATGGCGAAAGTTCCCACAACTTCAGGCAATTTGAGGATTTCTTCTTCTACCTGACGCATAACTTTGCTGGTGTAGTTGAGGGAAACACCTTCTGGTCCCTGGATGATGGTGATGAAATAGCCTTGGTCTTCTTCAGGGATAAATGCTGTGGGGACTTGCGTGTAAAGCCAGCCAGTTAGCCCTAATGACAGGATAAACAGCAGTACCACGACTGCTCGGAAACGATTTAAGAAGATAAGCGATCGCTCGTACCGTTTGCGAGTCCAATCAATAAAATTATTAAACCGTGCAAACACCCAACCCAGCCAACCGCTTGGTTTTTGCCCCCGACGCAGTAGTAAAGCTGAGAGTGAAGGAGTCAAGGTAATGGCAAGAAAAGTCGAAATTGCCATCGAAAAGGCAATTGTCAGCGCAAATTGGCGATATATCTGTCCAGTAGAACCTGGGAAGAAGGCAACAGGCACAAATACTGCCATTAGTACTAGAGAAGTGGCAATCACCGCCCCAAACAGTTCGCGCATTGCTTCGGAGGCTGCTTGACCAGGCGACATTTCTTCTTCCTCGATCAGGCGAGAAATGTTCTCAACGACGATGATTGCGTCATCCACTACCAACCCAGTAGCTAAAGTCAGACCAAACAAGGTCAGGGTGTTGATTGAAAAACCGAAAACTTTAATAAAGGCAAAAGTACCAATTAATGTCAAAGGAATGACAATTACCGGAATGAGGGTGGTACGCCAGTCCTGCAAAAAGATAAAAATTACCACAACTACCAGGACAAGTGCCTCAAACAGCGTCTTAACCACTTCTTTTAGGGATGCTTCCACAAATGATGTAGTATCAAACGCTACCTGAAATTTTAACCCTGGCGGAAAATCTTGTGCGAGTTGCACCATTTCGGCTTTGACCGCCTTGGCAACATCCAAAGCATTACTTCCCGGAGTTGCAAATATACCGATACCTACCCCTTCCTTACCTCTGAACCGCAGGAAGGAATTATAATTTTCTGCTCCCAGTTCCGCCCGCCCCACGTCTTTGAGCTTGACGAGCCTACCATCCTGACCTGTTTGAATAACCATTTCGTTAAATTCGGATGGTTCCGTAAGTCTGCTGATGGCTTGCAGGTCTATTTGATACATTTGCTCATTTGGAGATGGCTGCTGACCGATTTGCCCAGCACCCACCTGTATGTTTTGCTCGTTGAGAGCATCAATGACATCTTGAGCGGTGAGGTTGCGACTGGCGAGGCGGTTGGGGTCGAGCCACAGACGCATGGCATAGCGGCGTTCACCAAAAATGCGCGCTTCACTCACACCGCCGATTCTTTTAAGGGCATCTACTAGATAAAGGTCAGCGTAGTTGCTTAAAAATACGTTGTCATACTCGTTTTTTTCGCTGTACAACCCAATTGCTAATAGGATGTTAGAGGATTGCTTACTTACAGTGACCCCAGTTCGCTGTACTGGTTCTGGCAACTGTGGTTCAGCCAGCGACACCCGATTTTGCACATCGACTGCTGCAATATCTTTGTTACGGGATGCGTCAAATGTGACCGTAATCGTACTGGAGCCATTGTTACTGCTGCTCGAGGTCATGTACTTCAAGCCCTCGACCCCGTTAATTTGCCGCTCTAGGACGGTTGTAACAGTGTTTTCTACAACTTCAGCATTGGCACCAACGTAGTTTGCAGTGACGTTAACTTGAATTGGGCTGATTTCTGGATACTGCGCCGTGGGTAGTGTGGGGATGCTAATTGCCCCAACAAGCAAAATGATGATGGCGCAAACACTGGTGAAGACAGGTCGCTTGATAAAGAAGTCAACGAACATAAGTCATGGAGTAATGAGGAATTGGGATTAGGAATTGTTAGTTGTTAGTTGTTGGATGTTAATTGTTAGTTGTTGGTTGTTTTTGACATCTACTAACGACTAACTGCTAACTACTAACCACTAACCACTAAGACTCAGGAATAATGGGAACGCCATCCCTAAGATTGAGTAGTCCGGAGACGATAATTCTGTCTCCTGGCTCTAATCCTTCTAGAACTTGGTAGTTATTACCTTTGATATTGCCTACCTTCACGCGTTTTTGCCGAGCTACGAGTTGGGATTCTCCTTTAGGAGATTGTGATGTTTGAGCTACATAGACGAAGGTTTCTCCAGCTATTGGGGTTACTGCTGTTGTTGGCACTAATACTCCAGGACGTTGACTCCAGATCACTCTTGCACTAGCAAACTGACCTGCTCGTAGTTGATTTTTTGAGTTATCAAAGAGCGACTTAATAAGTACAGATCCTTGATTATTATTACTAGAATTAGGAGAAATAAAAAATACTCGGCTCATACCTAGGCTCTTACCTTGTGCGTCCATGATCTCTACTGGTGTTCCCTTACGCAGTTGAGGTCCACGCTCAATGGGCACGAATATATTAACTTCTAAAGGTTGGTTTTGAGTGATGGTGACTAATTGTGTAGACGTATTGACAAAATCACCGACTTTTATTGGTATGTCCCCAACTGTGCCAGCAAAGGGAGCGGTAATTTTGTAATACTGAAGCTGGACTTGTCGTTCACTGGTATTAGCTTGTGCTTGCTTTAAGGATTTTTCAGCTTGGTTAATGCTAGCTTGCTGTGCTTTAATCCGGGCTTCTACTTCACGGACAGCAGCTTGTGATGTTGCCAGCCTGTTAGCATACTGCTCACTCGTCTGTCGAGAGACAGCTCCTTGAGATGCTAAATCGGTATATCTTTGGTAGTCCTGCTGGTTCAATTTCAAATTAGCTAGACTAGATAGCCGTTGAGCTTCCAGGGATCTGAGGGTAGCACGGGCATTCTCCACTTCTGACTGAGACACCTCAGCAGCAGCGTTCACACTACTGACAGCTGCTTGTTGCTCTCTAGGGTCGAGTTGCATAATGGGATTTCCCGCAGCCACTGTATCTCCCGACCTGACAAATATTTGGGCTACTTGACCCTGAACTCTCGGCTGAAGAGTCACTGAGCGCCGGGATTCCAAGTTAGCAATGTACTGATCACTCTCCTCAATAATACCAGCTTGTACTGTAGATATCTTGACTCTTGGTGCTGGCGGTTGAGCGTTAGTAGCTGTGGGTGCGCTTTTTTGAGGAGCAAGCCAACGCCAAAGTCCATAGCCTCCGCCTGCTACTACTAGGGCTAACAATAGCCAAAGCCACCTTCGCGATCTGCGGGGTGGCTCTTCTAATCGGCTTTCTGGACGATTGTCTTCAAAATGAGTTTGAGGCTCAGGAGATTTCATGACTTACAGGCACCTGTGAAGAAATTAACAAACAACCGAATCAAAACTGGAGCCGTTGATAGAGAAATTGCTTAAGTAGCATAAGGCTCACCTGTGATCCACTTAGTAGTCCATCTAAATATACTTTTTCCGTCCACTAGTCAAATCTATCGAAAGGGGAATGCTAAAAATAAGCTTACAAGTAATTTTCCCCTATTGTCTTTTCAGTTCTTGCCAAAAATGTTTGAATCTTGCTATTACTGACCAAAATAGTTCTGAGTGCTGAGGCGTGCCATTGCTTTACTTTCTCCAGAGTACTCGGCGCTCAGGAAAAGGTTTAGGACTTACGTACTGTACAAATGTATCCACATATGCATTGACAGTAGGGCTTAGGAGTTGACAGAAAGTAGGTTTTGTAGATTTAAGCCTATCTTGTGTCTGAGATGCTGCAGTCATGAAGTCACGCGCTAGTTGAAGATATAAATTGTTTTGTAAAGTGCGTAAGCTCTAACTTTCTGAAATTTTTCAAATCAGTTTAGACCCGACTATTTCCAGCATAGGCAATCCTCAAGTGAGTGGCTTTGAACTAGAGTGCTTGTTAATAGCAAAAGTAGTTCAACCTCTTTTCAGGAATCTTAGATGAATGTGATGTAGGAATAAACAAGTAATACATTCTTAATCACTTAGTCAAAGACGAATGATGAAGTTTGAATCACAAATTGAAATTAAATAGTCTTAACTCAAGACAACAAAGGAATACAAAAAAATGCAATGTAAAAAAATGTCATTCAAAACTATCAGCTTGTCTCTGTCTATCTTTGCCGCCTCTACTATTGGGTTGTTGGCTAGCACCACTACTGTACAAGCACAGAATAAGGCAGTTCAAAGACCTACAATTGCCACAGTCAAAAGCATAGTAAATGGTGACATCATGTGCTATGTCAACTTAGTAGATAACAAAGGAAAACAGTATAACAGTCTCGGTGCATCGTTTGATTTGTGTGCGAATGAAAAAACTTTTTTAAACAAGAAAGTACGGCTATTTTATAGTCGAGTTTCGGTAAACGATTGCCAAAGCGCTGAGCCTTGCGGTAAATCTCGATTAGAAACTTTAATTACGAAAATGCAGGTCATCCGTTAAGGGTGAACGCACTGATAATTCTTAAAAATCAGCATTTTTGATAAACAAGCTGAACCTTATATTGATTTAGAAAAATAGTAAATTTATTTTTTTAAATTAGTAGTCAAGCTAAAAAATAGCATATTTTTCTTAAAAGACAACTAGACAAAGGAGAAAATAATGTATAGATTGTTCAACAAACGATTGACTGCTTTAGGACTTTTAATGGCTAGTTCAGTTGGTGGATATACTCTTTTCCAAACTCCAGTAAGTGCTAGCAACCTAGAAAAAAATATTCAGGATCTAGCTTTAATAAATATCCCTACTACTGAGGATACCACCAGGACTATACCTTTAACAATTAACGACACGCAACCCAGTACACTTCTAGTAGCAAAATATTCCCAAGATTACCTTGGTACGTGGTCTAATGGTCGAGGAGAAACTCTGTTAATTAATCCAAATACCATAAAGTTCGGAAACGATAAAAAGGTTAGTTACAAAAATGTAACTAGAGCTACTGATGGAACTTACTTTGAAATTCAAATCACTAGTTCTGGAAAAATAAACTTTTTTCAAAAATTTCTTTCTTTGAAAATTGAGGGAAAACAGATGACAATGACAGGCTACAACTCATACAGAGATATGAACTTGGCGCAAAACCAAGGCTTACAGGTAACCTGGTATCGTGATTAATCACTTCCTTTGCTGACAGTGTCAGACAAATTCTCCTTTATCTGCTTCGCGATTGTTGGCGCGAAGCAGTACAGTTGTTGGAGAATTTCTATTTAGCACGCGTATATACATATCTATCAAATCTCTATAAAATTGGCTTTTGTAAGAAACTCTATGAGCAAAAGCTCACAAAGAAAAATAAAAATAGGCTTTCAATGAAACTTTATTATTTATTAGTAAATCAATTATCAATATATATGTTATGGTTTGTATAGGAATCAAAAAAAGCAAAAGCACAAAAAGACTTCAAGAAAAAATTGAGGTAACTTCAATATACTTTATTTGCTTTGGTCAATCCACTTCAATTCGCTACAGCTTTTAATTAAGGGATAAAGCCAGATGAAGCAGGATAGTGACCTTTGTAACAATTTCAAGTTAATCAGAACTCGTCTGGTTATGAGGCCGCAACAGTTGGCTAACTTAGCTGGCTTATAATCAAGGGCGGTATTTGCTCACTACCTTGGGACATTCGCAGGTTCACTCACAGTTAGAGGTTCTCGGCGGTTATGATACCAGCAAAACTGGGAACGTGGTAGCAACAATTTAGAGTGGATTGCTATTTTGGTTGGTTGTGTGGCAAAAACTCTACGTAAATTCAGAACTCCTGCTGCAACCATTCTAAAGATTTGAGCTACGATTACGGTTTTGTTGTAAAAACTGGCGATGATCAGATACAAGTTTTCAAAGCTTCGTTATCGATAGATATAGAGTTTCCCTACATCAACTCCAAGCACGCTTACTCTACCCTATGGGAAGCAAGCTACAGATAGCGTCACTTCGTTTGGAGAAATCATCTATCTGATAGCAAGTTGCGTTCATACATCTTACCCTCTCTCCTTTGTGTCCCTTGTCCCAACAACTGGCTGATATCTTTGAACGCAATTCCGTATGACTGTGCGTCTGGTGACATTTGCACTATCCGCCAAAACGCCAGAATTCATCAGACATCTCCGAACGACTCGTAGCGGTTTGACGAGATCTAAATCGAATAGGACTTACGCATTCTCATCTTTTTATCTGCGTTAGCAGCCGCTTTGCGGTTCAATAAATTGAGCTTTTTGGCAATTTTGGCGTCAGTTGTGTCGAAGTCAAACGAGAGTGGAAATATATCTGCCTCAGTGTGGATTCTTTTGGCAACCCTCAAAATTGACATCAAAGTCAGACTGCGCGATCGCCCGGAGTGCCCGCAGCCCGGAGCGATCGCTGTTGACTCTAGAACCAGATAATCGAAGCAATTGAGCCATTGGTTATTAGTCATTGTTCAGGAAAAAGGACTAATGACTAATGCTCAACACAAACTTACCAACACTTGCATATGTTCTGGATTTTAACTGTTTTTGGGGTGGTTCGTTCGCCTCCCTATGGCGCTATATGCCAACGCCACTAAGCGTGAACGTCTCACATAAACCTTCAGATCCACCAACAAAATCATTGTAGGAAAACACTAACCATGACTACTGACGAAAAAATCAGACAGATAGCTTTCTACGGTAAAGGCGGTATTGGTAAATCTACCACCTCTCAAAACACCCTTGCTGCTATGGCAGAAATAGGTCAGCGCATTTTGATTGTAGGATGCGACCCCAAAGCTGACTCTACCCGTTTGATGCTACATAGTAAAGCTCAAACAAGCGTTCTCCAATTGGCTGCTGAACGAGGCGCTGTGGAAGATATAGAACTCCATGAAGTCATGCTCACCGGCTTTCGGGACGTACGTTGTGTGGAGTCTGGCGGTCCTGAACCTGGTGTCGGTTGCGCCGGTCGCGGTATCATCACTGCCATCAACTTCTTGGAAGAAAACGGTGCTTACCAAGACGTTGACTTTGTGAGCTACGACGTGTTGGGTGACGTTGTCTGCGGTGGTTTTGCTATGCCTATCCGTGAAGGCAAAGCACAAGAAATCTACATCGTGACTTCCGGTGAAATGATGGCGATGTATGCAGCTAACAATATTGCTCGCGGTGTTCTCAAATATGCTCACACTGGCGGTGTGCGCTTAGGTGGTTTGATTTGTAACAGCCGTAACGTTGACCGGGAAATCGAACTGATCGAAACCCTGGCAAAACGCTTGAACACCCAAATGATTCACTACGTGCCTCGTGATAACATTGTGCAGCACGCAGAATTACGCCGGATGACCGTGAACGAGTACGCACCTGACAGCAATCAAAGTAACGAATATCGGACATTGGCTAACAAGATCATCAACAACAAGAATCTCACAATCCCCACACCCATTGAGATGGAGGAGCTAGAAGAGTTGTTGATTGAATTCGGTATCCTCGAAAGCGAAGAAAATGCTGAAAAGCTGATTGGCAAGTCATCTGCTCAAGCAGCAGTGTAAAGTACTACCAAATAAGCAATGCTCTAGGGTGGGTAGCAGCAGCCCACCCTTGTCGGAATTCAAGGCATATAGAAATCTGAAGGCTAGGGAAGGGGAGGACGTGTATCGGGAACAGAGGAAGAATCAAAAATTCTAGTTTCCGGCTTCCTATTCCCTAAAAGCTTCAAAACCTTGAAAATTGATGATTTACGCGAACGAATATGCCATTGAGTCATTACCAATGATTCATAACCAAGAAACGGGTTGGTGGGTAGGGATTGGTGGTTGGTCATTGGTCATTGGGGATTGGGGATTAAGAAGATTCTTCCCCAGTCCCCTATTCCTAATCTCTATTCGAGGTCATTCGACTTCATTTTTGCTCCGCCATGTCTGTACAGTTTGTTGCAAAATTCAAAGCCTAGTCAAGAATCTAAGAAGCAGGAATTAGGATGGAGAAGCGTAGCTAAAGCTCGCTTCGGAACAACCTTTTAAGAATCCCCTAGTCTTCAGACAGGGGAGAATATCAATCACCAAAAAAGGAAAGAAGTTAGGCGATCGCGAACGCGAGTGCGTGTCCGCAGGACTCAGCGGGAGAAAAGCGCGATCGCCTCTGTTCCTGTTCCTTGCCCAACCGCCCATAAAGGCTTAGATTCCCGAGAACTTTGGCGAAGTCGGGAATCTTGTTGTTCATGTAGCCGAAGGCAGCCCGTAGGGTTTATGATTTAGGATTGCTATAGGCGACTACGCTGTGTTTCCATCACCAATGACCAATTAGCATTTACCGTCTGGCTGCAACTATCGCCATTTGCATCATTTCAATAGTGCTTTGACAGCAAAAAGCAAAAGATTATTGCGGCTCAATGTGCTGACGAGGAGCAACACCGGGATTAACGATTTGTGCCACCTCTTCTTCCGGCAGACTGTTGAGTTCAGTTTGCAATTCTTCGGCAGTGAAGTTATAACCACTGTCTTGAGCAATTTTGACCCACTCATGGGTATCGGTTGCGGCTTTGAGTTTTTGTTTTAATTCTTGGTCTTTTTTGGCATCTGCTAAAAATTCAGTGACACCTGCTTGAGACATAACTGTTATTCTCCTTTTCATTGAGCCTGTTGAGTTTGCGATTTGAGAGGCGGAGGGTTTGAGGCACTGCTATCATCGGAAGGATGCTATCACTTAGCGGAAGTGGGTAGGATTAGAGCAACTTGCTTTTCTCTTGGCTTGCGGTTCGTGTTCAGTTGAGCAATTGTATGTTGTGCTTCCTTAGCGCAATAGACATCTTCAACTTGATCAATCACCGCTTGTAATGCCACCGTTGCAACTTCAGCCGAATTTGTCTTCGATTTGTCGTCATCGTTGCTGAAGTCGCTGTCAACGCTTCTATTGATAGACTAGCGGCTTTTGAAGCACTATAGCTTCCCCTCACAGGCAGATTCACAAGCGCCTATTAACAGTACCAGCCGCAGTTATCAGTTAAATACGAGTGGTCGCGCGTCCCCCACCAAGAGCACCTTTATGCGTTGGTGGTGAGCCACTGCGGTCTTGGGGTTTCCCCAAGTAGAGCAAGTGGCGTTCGCGTTCGCGGAGCGTGCGCTTTGCGCTCAGCGTCTCCGAAGGCATACCCGGAGGGCGGTGAGCGCATCCCCCAAAGCGCCCGTTTGATAACTGATAACTGATAACTGATTTAATTGCCCCTGCTATCTCAAGCTGTTCCGCCGTTAACGCGGATGTTTTGCCCAGTGATCCAACGCGCTTCGTCACTGGCAAGAAACGCCACCACGTCAGCAATATCTTGCACTTGTCCCAGTCGTCCTAACGCTGCCATTTGGGCGAAACGATTTATTTGTTCTTCGGTTTTGCCTTGTCTGAACAGTTCTGTATCGGTAGGACCAGGAGAGATGACGTTGACTGTGATACCCCGTCCTCCCAACTCTTTCGCCAGAACCCTTGTGATTTGTTCGACAGCACCTTTAGTTCCCACATAAGCACTATACGTAGGTAGCATCATAGCTGTCGTTGATGAAGAAAAATTGATAATGCGTCCGCCGTCTGCCAAGTGGTGTGCAGCTTGTTGACAAGCAAAATAAGTCCCTTTGACATTGATGGCAAAAATCTTGTCGAAATCTTCTTCTGTTACTTCAGTAATTGGTTTATAGAAGGTAACACCAGCATTATTGACCAAAATATCGATTTTGCCAAAACGTTCAATTGTCTGCTCAAAAAGTCGCTGAATATCAGCAACTTTGCTCACATCGGCTTGGAGTGCAATTGCTTGTACTCCAAGCTTTTCGATTTCTGTAACAACTTCTTGTGCCTTGTCTGCATTACCCGCATAGTTAACGACAACTGACGCACCGTTACTAGCTAATTTGAGGGCGATCGCTCGTCCAATTCCCCGTGATGCCCCGGTGACTATCGCAACTTTTTCTGCAAGAGGTGCCATAAATGTCTTTCCTTTACTAAACATTAATTTTGCTTCTAGGTTGAACCTAGAAGCAAAGCTGGGATTTTCTACGTCCCTAGAAAGTTATTAAGAATGAGCAATTGATGCAGGATTTTCGTTTCTTCAGGTGTTTCTTACGCCAAATCAAAAAGCAAGATTTCTCCACCAATGTTGGTGGTGATTTCAAGTTGCTCTTCGCCACTGATTTGCACCCCATCACCTGCTCTAAGTTCTTCACCATTCAACGTTACGATACCTTGAGCTATTTGCAACCAAGCATAACGATTAGGTTGGACCTGATAATTTATAACGTCACCTGGTTGTAAAACAGATGTGTATAAATCCACATCTTGATGAATGGTTATAGCACCATCACGCCCATCTTTGGCACCAATTAAACGCAGTTTCCCACGCCTTTCTTCAAGGGAAAAAGCTTTTTGGTCATACCTTGGTTGCAATCCTTGTTTGTTAGGAAGAATCCAAATTTGCAGAAAGTGGACTGGCTCAGTATCAGAATGATTGTATTCGCTGTGCGTGATGCCAGTACCAGCGCTCATGATTTGCGCTTCACCAGGACGTATGACTGAACCAGTTCCCAAGCTGTCTTTATGTTCTATTGCTCCTTCCAATACATAGGTGAAAATTTCCATATCACGGTGTCCATGTGTCCCAAAACCAGCGCCGGGAACAACACGGTCATCGTTAATCACTCGTAGAGCGCGAAATCCCATGCGGTCTGGATCGTGAAAACCACCAAAGGAAAATGTGTGGTAACTATCGAGCCAGCCTATCTTGGTACGACCGCGTGAATTTCTATCATGAATGAGGTGAGTTTTGGTATTAGCAGCCATAGATTTTCCCTCCATTTTGATGGTTTCTTGCAGCAAAAACATTAAACACCTTTATTGGCTACCCGTCATCGATTCTGGTTACAGCAGCCAGAACAAACTTTCTCTTTGGTAGCAATAGTGCAGGAATGATAATTTTGGAGTTGCTTGAAAGCTAAGAAATTTCGTGAATGAATACTCAATTTAGGTATGGTTGAATACCAGGTTACAACGGCTATGTTTACAAAATCACTAAACAAACTTTTTCTTTAGATTTATCTAATTGCACCTGCTTTTCAACTATCTCAATCTTAAAATATGTACATATAAAATGAAAAGTACGCACTTGAAAGTGCCGTACTTACCAAAAGGATACTGCTAAATTACATTCAGATTCCCGACAACTTCGGCGAAGTCGGGAATCTAAAAATTTAAATGCAAACGACTTTGACAGATAAGCTGGGTTGAAGAACGAAACCCAGCCTACAATACATGACTAATAGCTATTAGCTATTAGCAACAAGAGACTTATCTGACAGCAGCTTGTTTAACAACAGCTTGCTCTTCAGTTTTAATATTGGCTGCATTACCATTTCCATTTTGGGTGACAGCTGCTTGCAGATGGGCTTCTAGGAACCAGAGCCGCTTGTCAATGGTACGAGACACTTCGGTGTAAAGGTCAGCGGTGTCAGCATCGCCTAGGTCGGTCGTTTTGTCAATAGCTTCCCGCAACTGCTTAGCATAGGGTGCAAAGCGCTCTGCTAAAGCTGTGACATGCTCCATACCCATTAAAATATCAGTAGGATATTCTGGCAGGAATGAATTTGCAGCAGCCATACGAACTGTGCCACAAGCATAACCACCCAAGGCGGTGATGCGCTCAGCAAACATATCAATGTACTCTTCTAACTCACCTGCAATTTCATCAAACAATTCGTGCAACTGGTAGAAGTCGGTGCCTTTAACGTTCCAGTGCGCTTGCTTGGCTTGGCTTTTCAGATCCGATGTTGCGGCTAGAGTTTGGTTGAGAATGCCAGCAATCTGCTTGCGCGCCTCGGCTGGAATGTCAATGCGGGTGGGGTACAAACGTGTTGATAGGTTATTGTCGCTCATAGTTCTGTCTCTGTGATCGGCGTGACAAGACCAGTCTACAAATACTCCTATGCGCTTGGAAACCCTCTACCGACAGATGGAGTTTTTACTTAAAGAATTATAATTTTTATTAATCAATTTGTTGTTGCTTCCGCTTCAGACGTGATGGTTGTTTATGGCACTGGATGTACCACTGTAAAGATGCTCGCGAATCACGTCATTTTGCAAAAAGTCGTGGGGGAATCCAAGCTCTATCTGACTTCATTTAAGCGTTGCAGATTTTCTGGAATCAGCGTTTCATTCCCAATCCTAAAGATTTTGAGTATCCAGTATTGAAATTATTTAGGATATATTCACGGCAAAAGAGTGGTAACTTATTTACCACTGACGGTTAGCCATAATTAACAATTCTGCAGCTTCACTATCCAAAGGTGGAGAGAAAAAATATCCCTGAGCATATTCACATTTCAACTCTTGAAGGAATGCCAGTTGCTCTACTGTTTCAACTCCTTCTGCTGTCACGCTTATACCAAGTTTGTGTGCTAGAGTGACGATCGCCTCAGTAATTTCTGAATCTACTGACAAAGCACCCATGCCACTGATAAAGGAACGGTCAATCTTCAACACACTAATGGGAAACTGGTGGAGACGACCTAATGAGGAATAGCCTGTTCCAAAATCATCAATTGATAGCCCAATTCCAAGTTCCTGTAGTTGTGAGAGTACAGTAGCCGCCTCATTTCCATTTTCCATGATGACGCTTTCAGTAATCTCTAGCATTAAGCGATCGGCACTCAGACCTGTTTTCCTCAAAATGTCTACAATTTGCAGCACCAAATTAGGTTGCAAAAACTGCTTGACAGAGAGATTAACACTGATTTTCCCAGGTACGTTATCACCAAATCGCATCTGCCAAGCTTGTAGTTGGCGGCAAGCCTCGTGTAGCACCCAATAGCCAAGTGCAACAATCAGTCCTGTTTCTTCTGCTATGGGTATGAACTCGGCTGGATTGATAATACCCCGTTCTGGATGCTGCCAGCGCACTAAAGCCTCAAACCCAGCTATCCGACCACTATTAAGTGCCACAATTGGTTGGTAATACACGCGAAACTCTTGGCGGTCAAGGGCGTGGCGCAGATCTGTGTCCAACTGCAATCTAGCTACGGCTTGAGTATACATCTTGGGATTGAATATCTCGCAACGTGCCTTACCCGAGGACTTAGCATGGTACATCGCTGTGTCAGCGTCGCGCAGCAAATCTTCTGGTCGCTCATACCCAGTTGTACTTAGGGCGATGCCAATACTTACGCTCGTAAAAACCTCTTGCCCTTGAAGAATAAAGGGCAATGAGAGAACCTGTTGAATCCTGTTAGCAACGTAAAGGACATCACTGACATCCTGAAGCTTCTCTAGCAAAATTGTAAACTCGTCTCCTCCAAGTCGAGCCGCTGTGTCTGAGTGACGTAGACAGGTTTTAATTTGGTTGGCGATCGCACATAACAATTCATCGCCCACCAGATGTCCAAGGCTGTCATTGATCACTTTAAAGCGATCCAAGTCCAAAAACAGGACTGCGAACAGCTCATGATTCTCCTGACATTTCGCCTCATCAAGTGCCTGCTTGAGACGGTTCATAAAAAATGCTCGGTTGGGTAAGCCCGTCAAGGTATCGTGAAGGGCAGCGTGCAGTAATTGCTCTTCTACCTGCTGACGAACGGCAATTTCTTTTTCTAGCTCAAGTTTGGCAACCTCAGCCACCTTCGCTCGTAGCAGAGCCTTCTCTGCTTGTTTACGCTCAGTGATGTCCCGAATGATTACTTGCGTTGCCCCTTGGCTCAGATAAGTGACGGGTATTCCTGTGATCTCTACATCAATAACCTCACCGTCAAGCCGAACCAACTTTCCCTCGTTGACAGCAGGTTGATTTGCCTTCACCTGAAGAAGTTCCAGTTGCACCTCTGGGTTTTGCTGCTCATTTAAATAGATAAAATTCTCTATTGATTGACCGATCAGTTCTTCTGGATTTGCTGCACCAAATAGTTTAACACCAGTCGTATTTATGTAGGCTAATTTCCCTCTACTATAAACAGCAATAGATTCTGGAGAAAGCTCTATCAGGCGGCGATAGCGTTCTTCACTTTCTCTAAGCGCTGCTTCTGATTGCTGGCGCTGTATCATCGTCTCTTCTAAAGCTGTCAGATTCCGCCGTAACTCCAATTGTGTGATTACCTGTCGCCCTAGAATCCGTAAAGCTTCTTGTTGTGCTGCACTCAAATTTCGTGGTACATAATCAATGACGCATAAGCTGCCTAATGCTAGGTTTTCTGGGGTAATCAACGGAATACCAGCATAAAACCGAATCTTAGGCTCTGAAGTTACCAGAGGGTTGTCACAGAAGCGAGCATCCTGGCAAGCATCCCCAACGATAAACAGGTGAGGCTCTAGAATTGTGTAGGCACAAAAGGCTACATCCCGAGGGGTTTCTGATGCGTTTAAACCGACTTTTGATTTGAACCATTGTCGGTTAGTATCAATCAAGCTGATGAGCGCCGTTGGCGTGCTGCAAATATGTGCAGCTAAGCGGGTAAGATCATCATATGCTTCTTCCGCAGAGGTATCGAGAATCTTATACTGATGTAGCGCCTTAATTCTGGCTGCTTCATTACTTGGGAGTGGGAAGCTCACTATCTTATTATTTTGGTTTTAGCTTAATGGACACTAGACAATTTTTTTAAATTAGGTAATACTAACTGAGTTCCTACAGTCGGCTAAACAAGAATTACCCATGTGCATAAAGCATCTGTTTGAATTAGTAAAAAAGCTGTGTTGTTTATCTCTAATTTCTTCATAATTGATTACCCTGCTCATTCAACTGATTAAGAATCTCAGAAATAGAAACGCCTAGTGGCTACCTCATTCCTGGAGCTTCATAGATTCTTGTTCTAAACATTACAGAAAGTACAAAAAACTCGTCTCAGTAATTTTCTCTCCAGGCTTAAAAATGGAAATGAAAACAAGGGGATAAATATCTTCCCGATTTAGAAGTAAAGTATATACATTTATACACGTTCCCAAAAAAAGATCAGGAACATTGATCTACAGTGACAGATTAGTACCGTCGTAAAAAATAGTTGTCATCAAAAAGCTGAGTGTGGTTGAAAGCTAAGGGAGATGCTCCTAGCTCCTGTTTCTCATGTGTCTCAAGGGCATTGAGTCGAGAATTCTGCATACTACGGAAATAGAAGCTCTTAAAACAGTTATCAGTTATCAGTTATCAGTTATCAGTCAGTCAGGCGTATGGTGGGGGATGCGCTCACCGCCACCAACGCCTTCCACGCTCTTGGTGTGGTGTTTCCCCCAAGGATTTAACTCGACACTGCGGCTGGTACTGTTCACTGTTAAAGCTTATCTTATATAGATTTCACCTTTTTACTTCTCTGTTTTAACCAAACAGGGGAAGAGATATTCCCGCGATCGCCTCCCTTGTGCGCTCCGCGCGTTCGCCCTTGGCGGGCACTCTGTGCCAATGCCCTTTGGGCACGCTACGCGAACGCACATCCTCATATCCGCGTTGATTTGGAGACTTGCGCTTGGAGATAGCAGGCTCAAATTTTTCCGTTTTACCAACTTTCGGTGATTGGCGATCGGGTAAGGTATGAGTGTGCAGACATATGACGAAACTCGACGCAACAAAGGTTAGCGTTACCGCCAGTATGCCTGATTCTTATCGTTTTACCAAGATTCGGTTATTTGTTGGCATTTACTAAATATCTTTAGGGGCGTTTATTTTAATTGCCTTCATGTTGCGGGTTATTATCGACGTAAATCAGGGCGTGACAGGTTTGGGGTTGGATGTCCCGCAATACTAACGGGCGCAACTGGAAACCGCTGCGCTCGAATAGGCGGTGTCTGCCACTGCCTACCGATAGACATTGGAGGAGTGGCATCATTGAATGCAGGCAGCGGCATCCACTCCGCTGTCGCCGCCTATTCGTTCCAGTTGCTGGACTTGGGTTGGGGCTAGAGGTGATTATAGGGACAAATTCGAGGTCATTTTGTCAATGATGAATTGTATAGCAAAAGATTGTGGAAACTACCCCGCCTTGGCTTCGCCTGAAGGCGGGGTAGTTCACTCTCTTTCTATTCGGGCTCCTAAAATACCTCTAGTAGTCACTCGCTTCCTACCAGAAGAAGACCTATTTAAAAAACGGCGAAGACGCGAAAAAACACGAAGAAAGAAGAGAAGAAAGCTCGGTAATCTTGTAGCGGGAAGGGAGTCAGAATTAAAAATATCATAATTATAAAACTTACAAGTCTCTTGAATTTTAAAAATGACACCATTAGCAAAGTATACTTCATATGATAGCATCTTCAACTTTTCAGATAAATTTGAACTAGTAGCGATTTTTTGTAACGCCCGTGCAGCTGCACTCGAAACTTGTGAATATTCATCTTTTAAAGTATGAATGAGGGGTTTAACTGCTGCTTCACTTCCGATATTTTCTAACGCACGTACAGCATATTCACGAACAAATAAATCTTTATCTTTTAAAGCACGAATGAGAGGATTAACAGCAGCTTCATCTCCGATCTCTCCTAACGCTTGAGCGGCAGAACGACGAACTTGTGAAGATTGATTTTTTAAAGCATAAATAAGGGGATTAACTGCTGCTTTACTTCCAATTTTTCCTAACGCTTCTGCGGCATAATAACCAACATATTTATTATCTTTTAAACACTCAATGAGGGAATTAACAGCAGCTTCACTTTTGATTTTTCCTAACGCTTCTGCGGCAGAAGCACGAACAGATGAAGATTCATCTTTTAAGGCTTGAATCAGAGAATTAACAGCAGTTTCACTTGTGATTTTTACCAAGGCTTCTACGGCTGCACAACGAACAGAGGAAGATTTATCTTTTAAGGCTTGAATGACGGCATTAACACCCACTTCACCTCCGATATCTACTAACGCTTTTGCGGCATAACTGCTAACCAATGAATATTCATCATTTAAGGCTTGAATCAGGGGATTAACAGCAGCTTCACTTCCGATATCTCTTAACCCATATACGGCATAAAGACGAACAGATGAATTTTCATCTTTTAAGGCTTGAATCAGAGGATTAACAGCTACTTCACTTTTGATGTCTCCTAACGCTTCTACGACTTTAAGACGAACAGATGAATTTTCATCTTTTAAAGCTTGAATCAGAGGATTGACCGTCGCTTCATTTCCGATAAATCTAAACGCTTCTGCGGCATAATAACGAACAGATGAATTTTCATCTTTTAAGGCTTGAATGAGAGAATTTATAACGACTTCATCTCTACAAGAAGATAATAATTGTACGGCTAAACGACGAACAGATGAACGTTCATCTTTTAAGGCTTGAATGAGGAGATTAAAATTAGCTTCACTTATGTCTTCCCTTACATTTATTTTTAACATAAATAAGCCAGAACCATATTCAAATAAATCTTTCTCTTCATCTTCATCTTTTAAGGCATTAATAAGGAAATTAATACTCGCTTTACCTTTGATCATTACTAACGCTTCTACGGCAGAGCTACGAACAAAGCTATGTTCATCTTTTAAGGCATGAATGAGGGGATTAACTGCTGCTTCACTTCCGATATCTCTTAACCCCTTTATAGCCTGACGACGAACCTCAAAATCTTCATCTTTTAAAGCTAGTATGAGAGAATTAACACTCGTATCGCTTCCGATTTTTGTCAACGCATATACGGCATATTCACGAACACTTGAATTTTTATCTTTTAAGTAACCATTTAAATATTTTTCAGCAAACTGGGAATGGGTATTACTTAACAAATCCATCTCAAGTCTTTTTGATGGCTTTTTTTTTAGAATAATATCAATTGTTTTCTGTTGAAATTTATACTGTACTTCCCCCGCTAAGAAAGCACCAAGCATAAAATCAACATCCAGCGCCAAGTGTACTATCCTTAGAGTTTGTGCTTCATCATCCAATAAATTTAAGGCAAGCGCAATTGATTCAGTCCATTTTAGCAAATTCAAATAATCTTTTTTAAATTTTTCATCACTTAATTTAGGTAATAACTCCAATAAATATTCGGCTGCATAATATTCTTGAAATAGTTGATGGGGGAATTGTAATTGTTTTTTATCAACTTGTTGAATAAAATAATTTTTCAACAAATCTTGAAGCCATTTTTTGGCTTTTTCAGCAGGTGATGTTACCCTATTCTTAAGTAAAGCTTCTAAAATTTTTTCCGCTTTGGTTTGAGAAATTATCAACCTGATGTCTGGTGATTTTTCTCCTTCCATCATTGTAAATGCCAAATGTCCCAGTAACTCTGGTTTCCATTGAAGCAGGTTTTCTGTAACTGAAAGTGAATCTCTGTTTTTCAATTCATCCAATCGTTTATCAAAAGTCCGAAATAATTTTCCGCGATTTTTGGGAATCTGCTTTTCAGTACCAAAGACCTCGCAGAACATCCTCAAAATTAACGGCGTTTCTCCTAATTCCCGGAGTCTATCATCCAACTGTCGTAACATCTGTTCACCTTGTTCAGGTAAATATGCCTGTACAAACTGACGCATTTGTTGAAGTGTTAGGGGTAGCATTTCCAGTTTATTTTCAATCCCTAAATCGCCCCCTACTGCCAAATCCCTTGTGGTAAAAATCATCGGGGTATTCGGAAAAGAATTACGAAAAATTGTCACTAATCGCCGTGAGTCATCGGATGGTAGTTCGTTCAAACCATCAAGTAGTAACAACAACTTGCGTTCAATTAACAGTTTTCTTATTTTTTCTTCATCTAATTGCAGCTCATTTTTGAGAAAAGCCCCCTTTATTAGTTCTACAACAGAACTTCCTTCCTGCCAAGAACGCAACTCTACTAATACGGGAATAACACCGAGGGATAGACCTTCCTCCCCATTTTCCATTCTCTCAAGATTACCCGCTTCTTCCCATAACAGACGTCGTAATGCTGTTGATTTTCCCGAACCTGGCTTGCCTACCAATAATACATGGTTTTTTGCGTATTTACGAATGCCTTCTAGCACAGGGTATGGAGTTTTACCTTCGTTTATTGACCGCACCTCCAAAGGCATATGAATCTGCTGCTTTTCCACAACATCTGTCTGCGTGTAAAGATGTGAGTAGTTTTGATACTCCTTGTTTCGGAGGATGCTTGAAAGATATGTCCGAAACTCGTCTTTTTCAAGAATTGTACCTTGATATTTCGGGATTTCTGAGGTGGAAACTTTACTAGACTTAATTTTTTGAGCTTGGCGACGCTTATCCCATTCCCCATTCTCTTTAAATAACCATTCAAGGTTTTGTTGGGTTTCTATGCTGTTAAACTTTAATACGAAACGCCATACTTTTGAGTTCGTCTTAGTCTTTGAGTTGATTTCTTCGCGTTTATCTTCAACAATATTCAAAACCTGTAAGCATAAGAGCGCATTCCGAATATTCTCAGTGTTTAAACTTTGATTACTGTATTTTTTAGTTAGTTCCGCCAGTCCTTTCAAAGTAGAATATGTTACCCATAACTGAGTATCTTCTTGCCAATTGGCTTTTAAATCCTTTGATTCTCCTTCACCTTCTTCCACAGACCTGAGTAAAGATTCTAGCAATATCCTTGCATGTTCTTTGCCAGCTTCGTAACTAAGATTTCGTCTCATAAGAAGTATCGCAATACTAAACCAAAAATTTTTGAAAAAGTTTTTCGCTTTCCCAAGCGCAACTTCTTTCCCAAGCACCCTATGTCAATTCTACTAGCGTTCACGGAATGCTTGGGAAATTTACTTGGAGACACATCCCAATCTTATCGTTATCGCATAGTGCAAATAGATTAAGAAGTATTGCAATACTAAACAAAAAATTTTGTGAAAAAGTTTTTCGCTTTCCCAAGCGCAACTTCTTTCCCAAGCACCCTATGTCAATTCTATTAGCGTTCACGGAGTGCTTGGGAAATTTACTTAGAGATATATCCCGACCTTAACCTTAATTGAAATTGAGGTGAGGTTAAAAAATGAAAGCTAAGAAGCTGATGGCAATTATGTTATTTCTGATTCCCCTAATTGCTGACTGGTTCATACCTGGTTCAGGAATTGTAATTGAGCTAGTCATCCTGATTTGGGAATTACTAGAATTAGAAGAAACAAAAGAGGCACGCTAACCCAATACCGTTCGGTTAAGACATCTCTTCGTTGAGGCAGCAGGGGGGCTGAGGGGCTGAGGAGAAGAACAGTCAATGGGCGTTAACTCTTTTCTCCCCTGCTCCTCCGCTCCTCTGCTCCTCTGCTTGTCTTTACGAGTAAATTTCTTATCCGAACCGTATTGCACGCTAACCAATAACGTGAGTTCAACGAACCTAATACCAACTTGGAAATCTATTTTCAAGCTAGTATTAGATCCCTACAAAGCGTAAATAGGGGCTGAAAAAGGTTATCCTATATAGATTTCAGATTTTTAATTCTCCCATTTTATCTAAATACAGAAGACTAGATTTAGTACGCAGCTACTAATAAATCCGGTTTTTACTCTCTCAAATACCAACATTGGGTCAAAAGTTGGTATTTAAGTTCTAACTGTTTTAGTTAGTAATTATGTACTAAAATGTGTCTGCTTGTAGCCTTCCCCTGTTTGGTTAAAACAGACAAGTAAAAAGGTGAAACCTATATAGGATTAGCTTTAACAGTGAACAGTACCAGCCGCAGTGTCGAGTTAAATCCTTGGGGGAAACACCACACCAAGAGCACCGTTCGTCGTCAGACGTGCCTACGGCATAGGCGTTGGTGGCGGTGAGCGCATCCCCCACCATACGCCTGACTGACTGATAACTGATAACTGATTTAAGAGCCTCTATTTCCGTAGTATGCACAATTCAAAGGCTTAATGGCTCAAGCCACATTAATTAGTCTCTGTACAATTGAATCATGCAACGCTCATCCTGGTTTAACTAGCACTAACACATCACCCAAAACTGACTAAAGCTAAATTTTCACCTGTTTTCTATAAGCGTTAGGTGTTGTACCTATGAGCTTACGAAAGACGTTTGTGAAGTGGCTTTGACTCTGAAAACCTACTTGCTCACAGATTTGGTCTATTGCTTCTTCTGTTTTAGCCAATAACCTTTTCGCTCTCTCTATTCTGCAATTCATCACGTATTGATGCGGCGAAAAACCAGTTGATTGTTTAAATAGGCGTGAGAAATAATACATACTCATTCCCACAGCAGTGGCAATTTCAGCCAAGCCTAAATCTTTTTCTAAGTTTTGATTGATATACTCAATTGTTTGCTGCAACTTCAAACGCGAAAGCCCTTCGGAATCGGAATGTCTGGCAATCTTGGGGGAAAGTGCAGAATAGTGCTTTAGTAAATGAATGCAGAGGGTGGTTGCGAGAGATTCGATGTAAACACGGCTACCTTTGCCATCTGATTCCAGTTCTGAGTGTAGCGCCAGTCCAATTTGCTGAATCAGCGGGTCTGCGGCAGCAAAATGTGGTATAATCTCCATCTGTTGCAAATCGACTGAATCGTAGGCAGCACGAGCAAATAAAGCTTTTTCCAAACTCAGGATTAAAAATTCAGCTTCTAAGTCCCAACTGCTTTTGTGGTAACTGTTTGCTGGAACGACTGCAACATCGCCATATTTGATACACTCATGCTGAACGTGTCCATTCAACACCCGTTCTGCGTTAATAGACTGTTTTGTCAGGCTGACACCAATGACGTGCTGTTGAGGAGTATGTTCTGGTGTGTCAAAAGCTGGCTGTTGATGATGATCTAAGCGGATACCATCCCAGTTGGCATGGTAACTGGACGCAAGGGGCGATCGCGGAAGAATTTGTGAACAGGCATCTTCCTGAGTAAAATCAATATTTATGATTTCCTCTATTGGCATCGCTCTCACCCCAGAAACCATTGCTTTTAAGCTTTAACCTTTGCTGACTTTTTTTACACCCTGTGGATGGTTGTCTTTAAAAGCAAAATGTTTAATGTTTAAAATGTTAACACACTAAGCGTTCAAAATAATCTGCGACTTCGATGAGTTACTTTGTTATCTACGACGGGAATTGTAATCTCTGTGTCACCAGCGTGCAATTGCTGGAGAACCTTGACCAAGGACAACTGTTTCGCTATGCCCCTATGCAAGATGAGGCAACTATCAAACGGTGGGGAATTACACCCCAAGATTGTGAGCTTGGTATGATTCTCATTGATGCAGATGCACCAGATAGACGCTGGCAAGGCAGTGCGGCTGCTGAGGAAATTGGACGGCTGTTACCTTTGGGGAGTGTATTTGTGGATGCATATCGTGCTTTACCTGGGGTAAAGTGGATGGGCGACCAGGTTTACGAACAAATCCGCGATAACCGTTACACCATTTTTGGTAAGCGTTCCAGTACCTATAAATCTGTGTATTGTGTTGACGGTAGCTGCAGCACAGCTAAAAACGATGCATTATGATTCAGAATTATCATCGTTAAAAATTTCTAGTGTCTGCTGACAAAACTGTTTAAGCTTTTCCCCTATCTGTGGGGAAGGTTCAGATGCACCAACAAAATTCCAGTTTTCCACCGTAGAAAGTCGCCACTGTTCACCAAGATGGTTGAACCCAGCGGCTTCCACACCTATTGCACGACGTGAACCGTTTAAGGGGTCTTGATAAAAACGGATTTGAATTAATATACTGCGGCTTTGCCAGGATTTACTGATACCAGGAAAGTGAAAACCTATGTCTATAGAATCTGGATCGACTAACTCCCTGGTTTGCGGGTCATTTTTCCAAGGTTTGAGATCCGATCTGGCATCTGGAAACTCAAATTTGAATAAATTTACTACGGTAGCAATCTTGCTGGCGAATTCAAGGTTTGTTGCCATCTCAGATGCGTTCACGAAAAATGCTCCTATATTGTTTCGGCTTACTTTATGTGACGACAGAAAAACCGCCAGAAGGCTTGATATATTAGTGTTTTAGATTATCAACACTTCTTTAATTTAGCAACTAGTAGTTTATGTCATTAATTTTGATATGTCCTAGGGTTTAGATCCCCGACTTCGTAAAAGTTGTCGGGGATCTTGTAACCCATTAGAATTAATGCGTTCTTACCACGAGTCCAAAAATCCTAATTCAGCAGTTTTGAAACTGGTATGGCTATATTAAGTAATTGTACTTAAAATTTCGAGAAAAGATACTGAAAATATGCCTTCCAGGCAAAATATCACGTCAAGATAGAGGATTTTCAGCAAAATCCCTCGCTAGCAAGCACGAGAAAATACCCTAGCGATCTAAAATGACACTGATAATTGGCAAGTAAATAAGTTCAGCTTATGCCGCGTCAACGCTCAATTTTGTCATTGATTCTGGTATTGTTGGCAACATTTCTCATTAGTTGTGGCGGTCCTAGCGTCGCAACACCACCTCCAACGTACACACAAGCTCAAATCGTGAAAATTCAGGAATATACTCCTGAAATTCAGGCTGTGCGCGATCGCTCACAAGAACTGCAAAACCTGATCCAAAGCAGACAGTGGATCAAGGTCAGAAATTTCACACACGGTCCTATGGCAGAAGCCAGGCTGTCGATGAACTACATCACATCCAATCTGCTCCCTAAAGACCAACCAGCAGGGCGTGAGTTAGTGCGTGATTTGTTAGACTACCTGATTAAAATCGACCAAGCTGCTGATGTGGGTAACACCAATAGTGCCTTGAATAACTCTGTAGCTGCTTTCGCAGATATTGACAAATTCCTACAACTGGTTCCTAAAACAAGCAGCCAGTCAGAAGAAAGCGAAGCGTGATACGGTGAGGAGATGAGGGGGATGAGGGAGATGAGGGAGATGAAAAGATGAATTTGTCTTTCCCCGCTTCCCATCACTCCACCTCCCGATCTTCTCTCTCTTGGCAAAAAGAAAGAATGAGTTATGTAGTTATCATCGGTTGCGGTGTGGTTGGGGCAACAATTGCTTACGAACTCAGCAACGTAAAAGGGCTAGAAATCACAGTTGTTGACCAACAACCACCAGCTCTTGCCTCGACAGGAGCAGCACTGGGTGTTTTGATGGGTATCATCAGCCAAAAAACCAAGGGTAAGGCTTGGCAGATGCGACAAACAAGCATCCAGCGTTATGAAACTCTTATCCCGGAACTGGAAGCCGTCACAGATCGTAAAATTCTCTTCAACCGCCAGGGAATTCTCATGTTACTCCCTGAACCCTCAATACCCTCTTTAGAAAAAGGAGATGGGGAAATCTCACAATGGGAAAAGCTGCAACAAATCCGTAACTCTCAAGGTTTTCCCCTAGAAATTTGGGATACTGCTAAACTTAAGCAAATTTGTCCTCAGGTTGATAACGATAAGATTGTGGGCGCTGTTTACTCAAAGTGCGATCGCCAAGTTGATCCCACAGCACTCACATTAGCTTTAGTTGACGCTGCACAGCATCACGGCGTTACTTTCAAATTTGGCGTTCAGGTTTTGGGTATAGAACCCCACCCCCTACCCCCTCCTCTTTCAAGGGGAGGGGATACAGAACCCCACTCCCTGTCCCCTTCCCATGAACGGGTAGGGGGTGATGAAAAGTTTTGCTACCAACTTGAGACAACAGAGGGAAAAATTGCCGCCGATTGGTTTGTAGTAGCGGCTGGGCTGGGTTCATCTTTGCTTACAGCACAATTACAGCAAATGATTGATATCCGTCCTGTGCTTGGGCAAGCATTGCACCTCCGCTTAGGGTATTCTTTGGGAAATCCCGACTTCCAACCTGTGATCACTGGTGATGATGTCCATATTGTCCCTGTGGGTGGTGGGGATTACTGGATAGGTGCAACTGTTGAATTTTCTAGCAACAAAGATGAAATACCACCCAACAAAGAACTGCTGGAGTCTGTTAGACAACAAGCGATCGCCTTTTGCCCAGACTTAGCCAAAGCAACGACTATCCGTACTTGGTCAGGGTTACGTCCTCGCCCTGAAGGACGCCCAGCACCAGTGATTGGTAAATTGCCTGGATATAGTAACATTCTGCTTGCTACCGGACATTATCGCAACGGCGTTTTACTAGCGCCTGCAACAGCTGACGCGATTCGTGAGATGATTGTTCATAACGATTTTTAATAACAAACTTCCTTTTTATCTTTGCGCCTTCGCGTCTTTGCGCGAAGCTTTTCATTCAGATGTCAATAACAGAAAATAAAATTCAAGTTGGCTCATTAGAATGGTTTTACCGTGAATCTTTACCCATTGGTAGAACTGATTTGCTCCCTGTATTACTGCTGCATGGACTACCATCACAAAGTTACAGCTGGCGGAACATTTTGCCAGCTTTAGCAACACAAGGGACAAGAGCAATTGCGCCTGATTGGATTGGGTTTGGCTTTTCTTCTAAGCCAGAAAAAAGAGATTTTGCTTATACACCTGATGCCTTTATTACCGCATTAGAAGAGTTTCTAAAATCCATAGAACTTGAACGTTTTTCCTTAGTCGTGCAAGGCTTTTTAGGTTCTGTGGGTCTACAATATGCCTTACGTCATCCAGAACAAATTGCCAATATCGCCATACTCAATACACCAATTTCTAGCCAAGCAAAGTTACCCTGGAAAATTCAACAAATGGGATTACCTTTGGCAGGTGAAATGATTACCCAAGACCCCTTACTTGTTGATCGGACTCTAGAAGGCGGTTCTCGTTACGTTATTACAGATAAGGATTTAGATATTTATCGTAAACCCTTTTTGAAAAGTTCTGCTGCTGGAAGAAGTCTTCTAGCAACTATCCGTAATCTACAGTTGCCGTTAGCAATGACAGAAATCGAATCTGGTTTTCAAAAATGGCAACAACAAATTTTAATTTTCTGGGGAATGATCGACCCTTGGCTACCTATAAAAATAGCGCAAGATTTTGTAAGCCCGCTAGCACAAGGAGATTTAATTAAACTTAACAGCGTTGGGCACTATCCCCAAGAACACTACCACGAAACAATTCTTGAAGACCTTTTGCCTTTTGTTCGTGTTAAAGATGCCAGGTAAGCATGATAGCAATTGGAATTCAAAATTCAAATCTCCTTTATATATTCTTAAGATTCTTGTGTCTGTAGAGTGGGCATTTTGTCCACCATCTGTTTTGCGCTTCATTAAATAACTCAAGTTCAGTTTCATGGATCAGATAGGATTTCTATAGCGCTGTCGTGTTACTTAACTTGCGGCGAAAATGCATTAATGGAGAAAAATATTCATGGCTTATTCCTGGTTTAAAGCTTTTCACATTGTTGGCATAGTCGTTTGGTTTGCTGGTTTGTTCTATCTAGTGCGTCTTTTTATCTATCATGTTGAAGCTAACCAAGAACCCGAACCAGCACGCACAATACTGAAAAATCAGTATCAAATAATGGAAAAGCGTCTGTACAGTATTATCACAACTCCAGGGATGCTGGTGACGATAGCAATGGCAATTGGTTTATTGACTACGGAACCAGACGTTCTTAAAGAAGGATGGCTGCACGTCAAACTAGGATTTGTTGTGCTTTTAATTGGCTATCATCATTACTGCAAGCGTCTGATGAAGCAGTTGGCAGAAGACAAGTGCAAATGGAATAGTCAGCAGTTGCGGGCGTTAAATGAAGCGCCAACTGTGATGTTGATAGTCATTGTGTTACTGGCTGTGTTCAAGAATAATTTACCCACAGATATCACGGTTTGGGGCATTGTTGGCTTGGTTATAGCGATGGCGGCGACTATTCAGCTTTACGCTAGAAAACGCCGTAAAGATCAGGAAAAGCTTACCGAACAAGTGTCACAGATTCCACAGCAGCAAGGTAGTTAGATCATCTTACCTAGGTTGTCAAAGTTGTTATACATTAAGAAATGTTAAGAACAATACTTTGACATCTCAGGCGTAAGTATGTCCAGTCAACCGTTAGGTCAACCTCGTCCTCTGTGGCGAGTCATTCTTTTATCTGTAGCCACTTTGATGCTGTATTACGGGTGGTACAAATGGATTATCCAAGAAGAATTACGGCGCTATAACGGCTATGGTTGGTCAGGAACGCGATCGCTAGCGCCGTTTGTCTTGGGGGTAACAGTTCCCCAAGCCTTGCGGATATTCGATCCAGATGTTCCAGGATGGTTTGGCTGGTTTTCCTTGCTGGGTGTCGTTTGGATTTACATAGTTCAGTTCAAGTTGTATAAAACAGTCAACGAACTCTACCGCCAAGCAGGAATGAAAGAACCGTTGGTGGTTTGGTGGCTGTTTGTACCGGGGTTAAATTTAATCGTCGGTTTGAGACAAATTCACTTTTTAAGTCAATTTTGGGCAAAAAAACAGGGTATGACTGTTAATGATGCTTTGGCTGAAAGTGTTCCTTTTTTGTCAGCCAATGCATAAGCAAACTTTTTGCTAATGAAGAAAAAGCTCTCTTGCCATTGACTAACAAGAGAGCTACGGTGTGGTGTGAGGAGCAAACTTAATGTTTGCTTATACAAGTGTAGCAAACTAGATATGAAGTTTTGGTGACGAGTATCTGAAAATTCTATGATTGCAGTTACCTTGTAGCATGAGATATTTGTCTATGTTTCTTGGAACTATTTTCCTACAGCCAATAACTGCTTAGTTGAAATTGGTACGTATAATAGAAATCACGTCTAGCTACCGACATATGGTCATGGTGATTGGGCGGATCTTGCTTCCATCGATGCGGAAAATAAACGCATCTGCGAAGAACTCGGTTTTGTGGTTCATCAACTCGTTGATTTTCACCCCTTTGCACAAAACTTAGGTTCTGTGCATTGCATTAAGAAGTATCTGGAGCTTGGTTTAGGTTATCAAACTACAATTTATGGAGGAGCTGAATTATGGCAGCAACAACTAGTAAAGAATTGCCAGTTATACGAAAGGGTGATACTGGTGGTGCTGTAAAATTGTTACAGAATATCTTGATTGCTCTAGACTACCTTGACACTGATTCACCTACTGGAAAGTTTCAGGATCAAACAGATGAGGCGGTGAGAAACTTCCAAGAAGAAAACGACTTGAAAGTAGATGGGATCGTTGGTCCGAAAACCTGGGATCTGTTAGGTGGTGTTCTCTGGGATTAAGTTGATCTGGTAGTTCACCAAACTTAAATTGACCGCTGGAGAATTAAAAGGATATTAAAGCCCTCAGTGAGAACTGAGGGCTGATAAACGGTTGATTGAAATGTTTGATTTTTTCTGATTTTCAAAAGCCCGTGACGAGGATTGAACTCGTGACCTCACCCTTACCAAGGGTGTGCTCTACCACTGAGCTACACGGGCAGAGTTAGTTTTTAAATGCTGAGTTGTGAATGCTAAATCACTATATTAGCTTTTTGGTCATTCAAAACTCAGCACTCGGTACCGAATTTGAGGTGGGCCGGGCTAGATTCGAACTAGCGTAGGCGTAAGCCAGCGGATTTACAGTCCGCCTCCATTAGCCACTCGGACACCGACCCATGTCACCCAACGATTTATTATCTTATCACAAGCATTTAGAAATGCAAGCTTTTTTAGAAAAAAAGGGAATAGGTAACAGCGGACAGTCAAACTATCAAGACATAGTGGGAGGGTGAGAACCCCTGAAGATGTAGTTTGACGCACGGAGGAAAACTACATCTGTGTTTTAAACCAGGGGATGAAACCCGACACAAAGGGATTTATCCCTTTGTTTCTCTTTCAAGATATTGCCTTACCGCTTCTCTAATTAAGTCATTCATCGACCTCTCTTTTTGTTTGCTTAGTCTTACCAATTCTTCATACTCTTATGAGCGAAAATCTTGCACTAAATCTACTCATGACATCATTAATAAGTTATATTGATGTCATGGTAGCACAGGATGAAAAACTCCAAAAAACAAACGTGATGCCATGCTGAACCACGACAATTGAAGATATGGGGTTGTGTTGAAAAGTCTTTTTAGAGCCATCAATACGTAAAATCTTCATGGTTGGAAGATACCGAAGTAGCCGTACAGCCCGAAAGGGTCGAGGCGGGTAGGGCTGTTTGAACCAGCCAACGTGTTTTACAAAAACACGAGACAAAGTTGCGGAGTGTGGCTTTTAGCCCACGTAGCAACAACAGTCTAGAATCCACGTTTTTCAAAGCGTGGAGAGTTCAACAAAGTACCCTATACCCTGTACCTCATACCCTAGCTGACGAGTTCACCTGTTTCTTGCAACGAATGCAAGCGGCGGTAAATTCCCTCGTGGCGCAGAAGTTCATCGTGGCTACCTACTTCCACAATCTTGCCTTGATCCAGAACCACAATTTTATCTGCTTCGCGTACTGTACTCAGACGGTGGGCAATGATAATTGTGGTGCGGGTTCCCAAAATTGAACGCATCGCTAGCTGAATCAATCTCTCAGACTCGTAATCTAAGCTAGATGTGGCTTCGTCAAAAATCAAGACATCTGGATTCACTAATAACGCCCTCGCAATCCCCAATCGCTGTCGTTGTCCTCCAGATAACCTGACACCTCTCTCACCGACAACTGTGTAGTAACCTTCGGGTAACTGGTGAATCACTTCGTCTAATCTGGCAATTCTACAGGCTTCCTCAACTTGCTGAAAACTCGCTTGTCGATCGCCGTATGTCAGGTTATCCAACAAAGTCCCGTTGAAGACGTCTACTTCTTGGTGAACGATCGCCAACCGCCGCCGATAATTCCCAACGTCTAACGTCCGAATATCTTGCCCATCAATCAATATCTTCCCTTGATTCGGCTCAAAATACCGAAACAGCAATTTCACTAAAGTAGACTTCCCTGAACCTGATCGCCCAACGAGTGCCACTGTTTGATATGGTTCAATTAACAGATTGATGTCAGAAAGGACTGGGCGGTTAGCATCATACCCAAAACTCAGATGGGAAAACTCAACTTTCCCAGTGAAATTATAAGCCTCGGTACTTTCTTCCAGACTGGCTGCATCTACCCCAATTGGCTGCTGCATTAATTCGTGATACCTCAACATTGAAGCATAACGACGGGCAAAAATTTCTGCTAGGTTGCTGATTGGTTCCAACTCGGCATAAGCCATGCTGGAAACAGTTAAAGTGGTTACGAAATGTCCCAGGGAAATTTGTCCTTTTACGGTAGCCGCCAACGTCAAACCTAGCACCATAAAAACACAAAACTGAATGACAGCCGTTCTTAAAGTACCCAGCTTGACGTAACCAAGATGGATGCGGAAAACAATAACTTTAAACTCGCGGTTAAACCGTTGTTTTTGCCGTTTCAGTTCTTGTGCTTCTGTAGCAAAAGCTTTGACTGTTTTGATGTTGGTGATAATTTCTGAATTGCGGCTTTGGGTATTTTCCATGTATTTATCTAGCCGTCGTTCTTGTTCCACCAACTGCTTCAAATCTTTAAGAGTGAAGCTGAGGATAACCACGAACGAAAGTAGAAATAGTAAAGCGATGCGCCACTCAATCAACAAGATAACTACAAAAATACCCAGCACTCGGAACAGTTTAGGAATCAATTGTCCCGCGAATTCTGGATAAGTCCAAGTGTGGTTTTCTATACCTTTGGAAATTTTTCCGGCAATCCGTCCGGGGTTATTTTCGTCGTAAAATTCTAGCGGTAGGGTGAGGATTTTTGCTACCGTTTTTTTGAAGTGATCTTGCCGGCTACGCAAAGCGATATACCAGTGATACCACCAAGTTGACCACATTTGAATCGGCGCTCTCACAACAGTGACTAAGAAGATTAAACCCATTAGCACTGCAAGAGATAGGAACCGATTTTGTGGTAGTTGGGTGATGTTGGCAACTGCGGCGATCGCATTCTGCATGAGGCGATCCACCGGTTGTCCAGAAAGTACGTTTAAAATCTGTCCGGTAGCATAAGGTACAACCAAATCAATAATTTCAAAGATGCTTGCTGCGGCAATACTGAAAATAATGACCGCTCGATAGTGCTCGTAGTATTTGAGAATATCTCTAAATTTTGCCATGATGCACTCTGTTCAAGAGCGTTAGCTTGGAACTTCATACTACATTTATACTACAAAAAATTCAACATCTCAACGAGTAAATCATTCTTAAGGAATAGTTGGAACCTCGTCGATGGGAAGAAAATCCAGGCGATAGCGATAGAGTGCGACTGGTCGAGAGCCAGCTTTAAAGTAATCTGGATCTTGAGGTGACAGATAAACAGCAGTGACTTGATCCGCCTCAATAGCTTGATTGGATGTAAAAAGTTTGCGGTAGGCGGTGGTGGATTCTACAGTGTTGAAATAAGGACGCCCACCACCTTTAAACAGTTGTTGAAACACTTCCGTGGTGATGAACTTGCCATCTGGTGTATTTTCTGTAGCGCGTGCTGCGACAATGGAAACAAGCTGACGCTCACCACGTAAAAACGTAATCTGACGATTGGGAGAATCTGGATCTACTTTGACGGATAACACAGTGTCGCCTAAATATGCTTTTGCCAAATTCAAGCCATTAAAAGCTCTATCCGCTACTACTGCTGATTTGCGACTTGTTTGGGGAAGGATTTTTAATCCAGGTTCAGGCGTTGTTTTTCGCACAAATCGCACTGGAAAACTTATAGGTTCTTTGAGATACTGACGATTACCCTCAAATCCAGGTGTCACGATGTCGGGAGCTAAGGGTGCAACTAAATCCACGAGCGTACTTTTCACTTGCCAAGAACCCATTATCCAGTCAGGATAAACCAAATCTCCGACAGCAGGTCGCACGGAAGTTAATTTTTCCCATTGGGGAAAATGTAGCAAATGCTCAGATAACTCCCCAGCTAACGCCTCCTTATTTAACAGAAAGAATAAACAAATCAAGCAAAAAGTCCAAATCACCTTCATAGCAAGCATTAGTAATATATGTTGCAAAATATGAATTTTTATTTGAGTAATAACTCATTCAATCAAAACTTGTATTGCTATTTTTTCATAAAATTTCACATACACATCTATAAACTCAATACTTAACCCAATCTCTTTGTTAAACACAAGCCAACACAAAATACTAGTATTTTTTATAAAAACAAATCTTTTTTTTCTAAGTAATATTACGTAAATAAACAGAGAGAAGTTTTTTTATTGGTAGAATTACTCGTTCTCTTAATTGAAAATTGTATTTATGCTTCTAGTGAATGAATAGTCGATGAAGTAGCTTTTGACTAAAGCACAATATCAAACTTCCTAAACAAAGTATTTATCAGGGTGCAAGTTCGGATGAATTGATTTTTTTATAGTTCTTGCACTAATGAGCTTATCTAGTTCTTTTACGGATTTTTCCTTAGCTGAATTGTTTCAACTGATTGACCAAGGGCGAAAATCTGGTTGTTTAACAGTCTGTACTTTACCAGACCTTCATGCTCCAGGTTCTAAATCTCATTATTACTACATTTGGTTTCGCCAAGGGCGTGTTGTTGCTGCTACGAATAGCTTAAACGGTCAAGGTTTAAGCTACAAAATTATACAAAGGGGCTGGGCAAACCAGCAAGTGATTGAACAACTTTGTCCTGAAACATCGCTAGCAACACCGCTTGGGTTACTCCTAAAAACTCATGGAGTGTTAAGTGCTGAACAGCTAAACCTACTCTTTGCCAGCCAATTACAACAGGTTCGAGAGCTTTTTGCAATCCAAAAGGGAGTCTTTAAACTGGATAGCAAAGCAGCCGTACCTTTACAAGAGATGACAGGATTAAGCCTGAGAACGATAGAAGTGGCTCTGATGGCTGTAAGAGCTTTAAAAGACTGGAAAGTTTTAGCCGATGTCCTCCCAGATGCTAGTTCTGGTATTACAAGTATTACTCATAACAAACCCCAGATTCACTTGCATCCTTTGGAGTGGCAAGTGTGGGAATTTGCTAATGGTACTGTTTCTTTAAGTGCGATCGCCTCTCAACTCAACCAACCAATAGCGATAATCCAGCAAGCTGCTTTTCGGCTCATGCTTGTGGGTTTGGTAGAAGAAATTCCTTTGGCGGAATCTACACTAAACCTAAATGATTATCCGATGGATTTTAACTCACTTAATTCCTCTGTCTCCCAATTCCAAAAATCTAAACAACTAGAACCACATAAGATAAGTACCTCGTTTTTGCAAAATTTGGTTGGTTTTCTCAAGAGCAAAGCTTAACCCTGAATCGTAGCCCCCAACAAAGGTGCGTTTACGAAAGAGTTTACGGGAAGCTACTATAAGCCGCAGGTATAGCGTAACTTCTTTGCAAGAGATATCACGCGTCTACATCTGTAGTTTCATGCTTCCCACTTGAGAAGGCTTTTAGATGGGATGAGGGATTTTGTCCTGTTGAGAACAAACTAAGAATGTAAAAAGTAGGTAGGCAAGAAAGTTTTTTGACAAAAACTAATGTAATAATAAAAACCACCATATTGGATAAGCTGTTTAGCCGCTATGCCTTTTGGCAAAGTCCTGATGCTACTTTCAGTAGTATTTCAAAGAATATTCACTCACTCTGAAAACGTATCAACTTTATCAATTAAAGAAGATTCTTTGTTACCCACATTAGTGGATCATACTGAAGAACCAGAACACCACCCCTTATCCCTTGCTGCAAACGACGAGGCGAAAAATTCCCCCATTTTGCCTAGTGAAGAGGAGTTTGGGAATGTTGTATGTCAGTCTTTCGAGAATCGCTGGATATCGAATTTAGTGACAACTACAGAAAATACTGGAGCACCTTTACCAAAAATTTTGGAGGAAAGAGTCATGATCAAAGTTTCAATGCTACAAGATGAATTACAAGACTTTATCTCTGGTAGTGCTGAAGTTCAAGGGGCAATTCTTGCTAGCCCTGATGGTTTAGCATTAGCTTCTGTACTCCCAATTGGAATGGATGAAGAGCGTACAGCTGCCATGTCTGCATCGATGCTTTCGTTGGGCGAACGCATTGGACGCGAGTTAGCTCGCGGCAGTGTTGACCGTATTGTTGTAGAAGGTGAGAAAGGCTACGGCGTATTGGTGGGTTGTGGTGTTGAGGCAGTTTTATTGGTTTTAGCAAGTTCTGCTGTCAAGCAAGGCATTTTGTTTCTTGAAATCAAACGGGCTGTTGCGAAAATTACACCCCTTTTGGCTTGATTGCGAATACAGAAGAGCCTGTACACCAATGTTTAGGTTTCTAATTAAGGTTGCTTGTTTTTATTGATACGAGGAGAACTTAGATAATGGCTTTAGAACCACACGCATTTATGTCCGCGCTGGAAAAGCGTTCTAGCTTTACAGATGAAGACAAAGCTGTGCTGAAATCTCATGCAAACTGGGGGTTAGAAATTGCTCCACAAATGGCTGACCACTTTTATGCCTACCTGGAACGCGATCAGGAGATGAATGCGATTTTGCACACTGGAGAATCTCGCATTCATCGCCTCCGCCAAACCTTTACTGAATGGTTTCACGAAATGTTTACAGGTATTGATGAGTGGGGTCCAGCTTACGCCGATCGCCGTTGGAAAATTGGTTTAGTTCACGTCCGCATTGGGATTGGACCTCAGCACGTTGTTCCAGCAATGGCGACGGTGATCCACGAAGTCGGTAAGCGCCTGCAATCAGAGGGGAAAACTGAAGCTCTCAAAGATTCGCTCAGCCGTATTTGTATGATTGACTTGGCTTTTATTGAGCAAGCTTATGTGGAAGTTTCGTCAGCTGCTGTTCTTCAAGAAACCGGCTGGACAGAAGGCTTGTTTAGGCGCTTAATTACCACTGGCGCACGTTCTATGTGATATTGTCTACTATAGGATTCCTATTTGATTTTTGAAATATACGTAAGGTGGGCAATGCCCACTATATCGGGATTATATCTGGGTTTTGCTGAGCATTGCCCACCCTACAGAATACTTAAATTTTTTCAAAAATCAAAGCGGATTGCTATAAATATCCAATAAGTAGATCGGTACAAATAAAGTTAACTCGTTAACCCAGTCATTAGTCATTAGTCATTGGTCTAGGGCGCGGGTTTTAGAGGCTTTTACATTTATTAACATAGTTCTGTTTATTTCTACCTATTTACTTATTAAAAACAACAGTATAGCTATATAAAAATTTCAGGGTGCGGAATCTACAAATGCAATACAAAAAAAAATTGCATTGGTACACACAAAAGTGATGACTGTCGAATTTCCTGAAGAGGACAAAAATTGATGTATTTAACACAATCATCCGCACTCGATCGCTCAAAGTTACTCATTAAAGTTATATCCCTTACTCTTGAGATTAGGTTTGTCATTTGCCCAGCAGCGTTTTGTAACTATGGTTCTAGTGCGATTGGGGAGGTATAAATGGAAATCCTACGCATAGTCGTGACAGGAGGCGTAGGTGCAGGAAAGACAAGCTTGATTCGCACAATCAGTGAAATAGATGTCGTGGATACCGATAGGAAAGCGACAGATGAAGTCGGACAACTGAAGGAGAAAACCACAGTCGCTTTGGACTTTGGGCGACTCAATATTGCAGCAAATCAATCGCTGCATCTGTATGGTACACCCGGACAGTTACGGTTTGACTTTATGTGGGATATCCTCATTGCCAAGGCACATGGCTACATCCTGCTCGTAGATGCACATCGCCCGGATCATTTACGTTTTGGACGGCGTATTCTCAACTTTCTTAACCAACGAGTGCAGATACCATATGTGATTGGGCTGACTCACACCGATTGCCCGGATGCATGGGAAGCAGAAGATGTGGCGATCGCTTTGGGACTGGTGGATGAAAAGGCGCGATCGCCCATTATTACTGTCAATGCTACGTGTAAAACTTCGGTGACACAAGCGTTGATTGCTCTCATCCAAGAAATCGCCGAATTTCACCAAAACTCCACTGAATAAATGTCGTCCAAAGCTTATATAGCGGTTCTGGCGTTAAGTGCAGTACATCAAGAAATAAGAACCACAGATGGACACAGATGGACACAGATAAATAATGACTTCATCCAAAGGAGAAGCGCTATACATTGCTTTCAAAGACAGTGATTGAAAAAGACAAGGTGTAAAAAAATTCGTTCATTTAAAATTCAAAAAAATAATTTTGAATTGTCAAAGTTCCATACCCTATATCCCAAATTTTGTTAACAATTCCCCAGGAAAGAGTCATGATTAACATTTCAATGTTGCAAGATGAACTGCAAAACTTTGTCTCTGGTAGTGCTGAAGTTCAAGGGGCAATTCTTGCTAGCCCTGATGGTTTGACGTTAGCTTCGGTACTACCAACTGGAATGGATGAAGAGCGTACTGCTGCTATGTCTGCATCTATGCTTTCGTTGGGCGAACGTATTGGACGTGAGTTAGCTCGCGGCAATGTTGATCGTATTGTCGTAGAAGGTGAGAAAGGCTATGGCGTGTTGGTAAGTTGTGGTGCTGAAGCAGTTTTATTGGTTTTAGCAAGTTCTGTTGTTAAGCAAGGTATCTTGTTTCTTGAAATTAAACGTGCTGTTGCCAGAATTATACCCCTGTTAGCTTAAAGGGTAACTCGTTTTGGAGTTGAGATTTTACATTGAAAATCCGCGCATTCAAAATCTAAATTCGCTACACCAAAAGACCTTTATTTACTGGAGCATAATGTATGTTACGTCCAACACTTGGAGATTTCAGCAGTATTGTCTGTTTTAAGTCAGCAGTTGTCGGGATAGAAGATGCTTTGGGTGAAAAGGCAGCTGCGATCGCCTTGATTTCAGCTGGACGTAATCGTGGTAGACATCTCGCACAAGAATTAGGTTTGGCAGAGCCATCTTTGTCCTTTGAGGATATTGCCTACAAACTTGGGTTCGCTTTAGGTAAAGATGGAACTCGCTTATGTATTATTCACAGCATTGTATCAGAAGGCGATGTTATTAAAGTTTACACTTCAGAAACCTTTTGTTCTGCAGGCGAACCCCAAGGTTCCGAGCGTAAATGTACTTATACGCTCGGTGCTGTTTGGGGTGTTCTAGAGCAAGTTACTGGTAAGCGCTTGCAAGGTAAACACACCGAATCTGTGCTTCGCGGAGGTGATTACGATGTATTTGAGTTTACCAAGTTATGAAAGCCAAGAAGACGCGGAGAATTTTCTTGTCAAATAGTTAATGGCTAATAGAGCAGTCCTAAATGATTTGTGAAAAAACAAGATCAACAAGATCCCCGACTTCTTAAAGAAGTCGGGGATCTGAATAAGGTCAATTTTCACATTAAATTTCTGCTGGTGCTGGTTCCCAAACTTCCCCATATTTCTCCTGTAGAGTATGCCATGCCTCTACCTGTCCAGGTTCATATTCTCCTGGTTTACCCCATTGTAGAAATAAACTCAAAGCTGGTTCGTGTTTGTCATCTAAAAACCGAATGGCATAAGTGGTAAAATTGCCTCGCTTCGCTTCGCCTGTTTCAAATTTCACCTGTGTAATTTTATCCATATTCAAGTGAAATTCAAAACCTTCTGTGTGCATATTCGCGTACTTCCCTTTCGGGAGTTCTGCATAAAACAGCTTTTCCAGCTTACCGCGTGGTTCTAAAACAGCGGCGCTGCTAGTCACTATGAAACGCAAAGTTCCCAGGGTTTCACAAGCTTCCAAAAATTCTTTAAGTGTTTTAGTCATGAGTTATTAGTTATCAGTTATTAGTCATTAGATTTCTTGCAAAAATCGGGTTTCTGACTATTTGAAACCGCATATCCACACAGAGTGAAGCCGAGAAATACAGATAAATTATCTGTGTCCATCTGGAGGACACTGCTGTGCGGGGGTTCCCCCCGTTGAGGCAAGTGTCCGTTGTCCATCTGTGGTTTTCATTCAAAAAAATTAGACTTTTGCAATAGATCTATTAGCCATTGTTTCATGAGCAATGACTATTTTTCGTACTTTTCATAGGCGGCGACTATGCGCTGAACGAGAGGATGGCGTACAACATCTTTTTGGGAAAATTCGCAGAAAGCTATGCCCTCAACGTATTTTAAAATTTGTACAGCCACTGTTAATCCAGATTGTTGGTTGAGTGGTAAGTCGGTTTGCGTCATATCACCCGTAATCACCATACGAGAATGGAAACCCAAACGAGTCAAGACCATTTTCATTTGGGCTGGTGTCGTGTTTTGAGCTTCATCGACGATGACGAAAGCGTTGTTGAGCGTACGTCCCCGCATATACGCTAAAGGAGCCACTTCAATCACGCCTCTTTCGATCAATGATGGGACTTTTTCTGGATCAATGAATTCGTTGATGGCGTCGTAGAGTGGACGTAAATAAGGATTAACTTTCTGCTGCAAGTCTCCTGGCAAAAAACCAAGTCTTTCGCCAGCTTCGACAGCAGGACGAGTTAAAATCAGCCGTTCAAATTGGTTGGCAAGCAGTGCTTGTACAGCGACGACAACTGCTAGGAAAGTTTTACCAGTACCAGCAGGACCCGTGCAAAAGGTCAAATCACGCTTGCCTAGGGCTTCGATGTACTGTCGCTGGCGGAAGGTTTTGGCACGGATTTCCTCACCTTTGCGCGTTCTAGCGATCACATCTCGCTGTAAATCTTGCAGTTCCCCTTCACGATCGGTGTCTAAGGCTTGACGCGCTGTCAATATATCCGTGCTAGAGATACTATTGCCTTTATTCCAAAGGTCTTCAAGCGATCGCACTAATCGACTCGCTAGGTCAATTTGCTTTTCTGTGCCAGAAATATACAGCTCTTGCCCGCGCAATACTAGAGTTGCTCCTGTTTGCCGTGCCAGAGTTTTAAGATTTTCTTCCCCCTCTCCTGCCAGTGCGATCGCACTCGGAATATCCGGCAGTTCAATTGTTAAGCTACCTGCCATCATAAATTCTAAATTCACAATCCAAAATTATAAAAATACTCAATACACTTTACTTGAACTAGACGATTCAAATAATTTTGTTGTTTTATTTCTTGAGAACATTTGCGTCTAAATTAAGACTTGTTGATGAAAAGTAGAGAAGACCAGAATCACTTCTCTACTTTGTCTTGGTTGGATTTCCAACAAATTCTAAGCTTAACTTTAACAGCTAGTTGGCATTGGTCAACCGCCAGAATCAAAGACATTGCTTTGATTTAATAGCGACCCCCTTTGCGTGCCGTTTCCGCTTTCCGCTTACGACGCAAGCTGGGTTTTTCGTATCTTTCCCGGCGCTTGATTTCTGATAAAATTCCAGCTTTCTGAATTTTCTTTTTAAAACGCCTTAATGCCGAGTCAATCGACTCATTCTCACCCAAACGCACTTCAGCCACTCCCTGTTTTCACCTCCTTACAGAGATTCTTTGATGAATTTGAGAGAAGAATTGATTTAGCATCGCGTGTTCACAATGCTATTGCTATGTAGTGCCCGATTGCGGATGAACGCAGTATTCCATTTATAAGTTAGGGTATTGCGCTACAACCAGCAATTGCACTAACCAAGCCATGCCAGGGTACCAAATTTGCTCGTTTTTCACCCCTTCAGGTACTACAAGGTTGAAGTATCAACCATGAAAGCAAGGGCTAGTAACTGAAACTTGATTTCTATACACATCTATACAAATAAAGGTAATTTTGTATAGATGTGTGTCAATGGCATATTCTGCCAACAAGAATGCGGGTAACGTTTGCCGAACCGTATTGGTTCCGCAACGCTTACGTCAATGTTCAAATGGCGCTTTAGGAAGACAGCACTATAGCTATAAACCTGTTCGCTAATTCCTTAACTATCTTCGACAGTGAGAAGTTGTCAGGAGGAGCGCTAGCCATGCAGGCGGGTTTCCCGCGCCCCGGTGACTGGCGTTGGTTTCCCTCCGTAACAAACTTCGCTGGCTACAAGCTGGCGTTCACTTGTAGGTGTCATGACCAATCGAACGTAGCCATTTAAGGCTTAGACTGCACGCCCCGACACTGTGTACAGTTTTGTCTAGAATTGACTAGTTCTGTATAGGTTTTTCGGAGCGGTAAAGGCTGAAGCATAAAGGCTGAAATACACCGTATTTTACTTCATACCTATACTACCCTACCCTACGGGAAGTCCCCTTTTGGGGGTCTACACACTTGGATACTTCAGTTGGCAACAATCTAATTGAAACCTATCGGGGGCGTGATCTAGCAATAGGTTTGTGCCCGTTTCCACGTTTTTCTCTGGGTTTTGGCGGCGGTAATCGCTCTTCTGTGTCGTCATCAAAAGACAAGCCCTCCCGAGTAGCAGTGCTGCCATAGATGTCCAAGTACACTGATTGTCCAGCTGCAGTAGCTGCTGCGGCAACCACAGTGCGAATCGCCTGAATATTGCGTCCACCCCGACCAAACACTTTTCCTTTATCTGAGCTATCAAAGGCAATGCGAATCCAAGCGCGTTTGCCGGTGCCAGATATTTCACAATCGATACTTAAAGACTCCGGAGAATCTAAAAACGGTTGTATCAGAAACCGTACTAGTTCAACGTAGTCTGGGCTGGTTGTGGCGGATATGTTTCCGACCTTATGATGAGGCTTTTGCACTAACCTGTTCAAGGACATTAGCTTTTTGTAGGATGCGACGCACTGTGTCAGTCGGTTGAGCGCCCTGTTCTAGTCGCTTGACGATACCGGGAACGTCCAGTCGTACTTCATCAGTTCTAGGGTTATAAAAACCCAGTTCTTCTAGGGGACGACCATCGCGGCGAGCGAGGCTGTTGATAGCGATGATGCGGTAACTCGCTTCCCGCTTTTTACCGTATCGCTTCAAACGCAGTTTAATCATGGTTAAGTAATCATTCTCCTGTTTGGTGGAATCCGTTTGCAGTAAGTTTATAGGGAAGTCACATTATAGAAGCTTCCCGAAGACAGTTTAAAGGGCAACGTTACTCCTCTAAAAACAGTCTATCTATTTGTGTAGGCTCCTCCCATTAAGTAGGCGGGTGAACCTAGTGATGCTAAAATAAGCATTTTAGCACTTGCACAGTGTCAGGTGTTAGTTGTTATTTTTTAGTTCCAACTAAGCACTCACTCATGACTAAAGCGTACCGAAGCCTTTCTTCTTTTTGTCTTTCTTCGGCTTCTTTTTGGAGGTAGCACCGCCACTATAACCCCGCCAACCAGGGGCAGCTGGACGGTTAAGGGCAGCCCCTGGGTTACCCATACCACCGAACATTCCTGGCATACCAGGAAAGCTTCCTTGACCCATTTGCTGCATGAGATTACGCATTTTTTGGAAGTCACTCACCAGCTTACTAACATCTGCTTCCTTATAGCCAGATCCATTAGCAATCCGCCGCCGCCGACTAGGAGAACTTGCTAACAAATCGGGGTTAGTGCGTTCTTGGCGGGTCATAGAATTAATCATCGCTTCACAGCGCTTAAGCTGAGTTTCGCCTTGCTTGAGTTGTTCATCTGACAGCTTGTTCATCCCTGGAATCAGTTTCATGATTCCTCCCAGCGAACCCATGTTCTTAAGCAGGCGCATTTGCTTAAGAAAGTCAGTAAAGTCGAACTTAGCTGACAGGATTTTCTCCTGCATTTTCTGGGCATCGGCAAGGTCAATTTCTTCCTGAGCCTTTTCTACCAACGTCAGAACATCGCCCATTCCTAAAATGCGCGATGCCATGCGCTCAGGATAAAATGGTTGCAGAGCCTCAACCTTTTCACCCACACCAACAAACTTGATCGGTGCTCCTGAGATGTGCCGCACAGACAGTGCTGCTCCACCTCGGCTATCGCCATCCAACTTGGTGAGAATTGCACCAGTGATGCCAATCTGTTCGTGGAAAGTGCGGGTCAAATTGGCTGCTTCTTGACCAGTCATCGCGTCCACTACCAACAGCGTTTCATTGGGTTGGACAGTTTCTTTAATGCGGGCTAACTCCGCCATCATATCTTGGTCTATTTGCAAGCGACCCGCAGTATCAATAATGACTGTATCAATTCCTTCTGCTCTGCCGCGTTCCACACCCTGCCGCGCAATTTCAACCGGGTCAGCATCAGATCCTAGCTCAAATACTGGCACGTCAATTTGCTTACCTAGTGTCACCAGTTGGTCGATCGCTGCTGGACGATACACGTCTGTCGCCACCATTAAGCAGCTACGTTCTAATTTACGTAGATGCAAGGCTAACTTGGCAGTCGCAGTTGTTTTACCAGTACCCTGCAACCCCGCCATTAGCACAACTGTAGGAGGCTGCTGAACCTCTGCTAAAGGAACGTTTTCTTCCCCCATCACCTTTACCAGCTCATCGTAGACAATTTTGATGAACTGTTGGTCGGGTTGTACGCCAGCGATGACCTCTGATCCCTGTGCCTTGGCTTCAACTTCGGTGACAAAATCTTTAACTACCTGGAGATTGACATCCGCTTCTAACAGGGCGCGACGGACTTCCCGCAAAGCTTCTTGAATATTGGATTGGGAAATTTTGTCCTGACCTCGGAGTTTCTTCCAGGTAGATTCTAAACGGTCAGCTAGTGCTTCAAACATAATGAGTTAAGTGACAGGTAGTTAGCCAGCAGAGTTTTAACGCGCTATATACAGCTTAGTGTTTTTTAACTTCCACTGTAGCAAAGGGATACTGTGTAGAAAGTCTAGAGGAGAAAAGAGCAAGGAAAAAAATTTTATACTTCGCTTTCCCCGATAGAAAGCTACCCACTAGTGTGTCTACAAACTTCATCATTATAGAAATGTGAATATATTTAAGTTTTTCCTTTTCGTCAAAGACACTCTTTATTTTATGTAAATATCTACACTTTATTTGAGTTTTTTATAATTGTTAAAATAGGGAAAAAATAATTATACTTTAATGATAAGTAGTAAAAGACATTGCAGTTGAACCATCACAGGTTTTAGAATCTTTAGGTTACCCTGTAGTGATAAGCTGATCTACAGCGCTCAAAAGAAGGTTTCAATAACATATTGTTGGCGTTACCAATTGAACGCCCTCTACAGATCAGGATCAGAAAAGTTGGTGCATCCCACGCTTAACTGCTTGTAGTTAGGCTTCTGAAGAGATTTTGATCACAAATTATGCTGTCAGTAAACTTTGACAGACAAAAAATCTAAAAATACTTACTACGATACGTTAGTATATATTAATACAAATTTATCAGGTAGATTTACCAGCCAAATCAGGACGCGTAAAGCAGAAATGCTCTTCTTGGTCGTTTCCTTCGGGGTAGCTCAAACCAACAAAACTCGTCCTGAATTATATTCTCACAATTTTAAACTTAATCGGGCAGCACATCGCGTGATAAATGCATCTTATGACCATGATGTTTGCCTGCTTTGAAAATGGCTTGTGTGTACCACAGTATGCCAGGTTTGAGCATATTGACATTTAAGGTTCTTCTATGGCGTTTGCTTGTAGGTTGCATAGCTAGCCAGTTTTAAGCAAATTTGAGTAATTCCAACAAAGGCAAGGGAGATATTGAGCATGACTTTAACTAACCGTAAAAAATTTAGTGTCTATCGAGAAGCGAAGACTAGAGTGATTTCGTTAATCAAGCCAATGGCTTGCGTTGGTTCAGGTTTTACCGTCATGCTGCTGCTGACAAAAGGTAAACCACCAGGGTTTGTAGTTGGTTTGTACTTATGCTTGTGTACTTTATTTTTTGCTTGGGGCGAACAGCAGCGCGTCGAGAAGGAGTCTGAAAAAATATTGACAATTTCTCAAGCTCTTAACAACACACGAGACTTGAGTGACGCAGAAAAAGAACTTGATTGTCAATCTGATTTGCTTGAGCAAATTATTAATCTGAAATCTCACAATCAAGACATTAACGGTTTGAACCTTATCCTCGCCGATCTTAGCAATGCTCAGTTAGCAGGCGTTGATCTTAACTGTGCCTACCTCAGTGGTAGCAACCTCAGTGGTGCCAACCTCAGTGGTGCCAGCATATCGAATGGTAACCTCAGTGGTACTCGATTAGTAGATACTAACCTCAGCAATACCAACCTGAAGAATGCAAACCTAAGCAGTGCTGATTTGATAAATGCCAACCTCAGCAATGCTGACTTAAAAGATGCAAATCTCAGTAATGCCAACCTCAGCAATGCTGACTTGAAAGATGCAAATCTGAGTAATGCCAACCTCAGCAATGCTGACTTGAGGAGTGCAAACCTCAGCAGTGCAAACCTCAGTAGTGTCTATTTATGGCGTGGCAATCTTAGTAATGCCACGCTTTTGGGTGCTAATCTTAGCAGTGCCTATATGAATAGCACCAAACTCAGGAATGCGAACCTTAGTAGTGCCTTTCTCAAAGAAACCAATCTCAGCGATGCCAAGCTTAAGGAGGCGAACCTCAGCGGTAGTAACCTTTGTGGGGCTAACCTCTGTGGTGCCAATTTGAAGAACGCCAACCTCAGCGATGCCAACCTAGAGAATGCTAACCTGGAAGGTGCTAATTTGGAAGGCGCTGATCTCAGCAGAGCCAATCTCAATGGTGCGAACTTGAGTAGTGTAAAAATTAACCAGGCAACACAGTTGGAGAAAAAATGGCTTGTAGTCTGGGAAACTTTAAATCAACCAAAGTTAGAAACTTCTAGTTAGGTGATAAGAGTGTAGATAGGATATTGCTGCCAAAACTTAAGCAAATGCTTAATCTGATTATAATTAAGCATTCGCTTAAATGTCAACAAAGTAGCCACAGACCATTGTCCTTTTTAACCACTCACTAAATTCTCGACAGCACTGGCTTGTGTCGGCAATGCCGCAGTTAAAACTTCACTCCCTTGTTGTGTCACTAAAACATCATCTTCAATGCGAATTCCTCGCACGTCGGCAAATTGAGATAAGCGCTCCCAGTTAACAACATTCTGATATTTGGAACGCCAATTGGCATCATTTAAAATTGCTGGAACTTGATAAAATCCCGGTTCAATTGTGACTAACATTCCCGGACGTAAGGGACGATTTAAACGCAAGTAGCCTAAACCAAAACGGTGACTCCTTGTGCGTTCCTCTTCATAACCTGCTAAATCTCCCAAATCTTCCATATCATGGACATCTAAACCCAGCAAATGACCGATACCGTGGGGAAAAAAGAGCGTGTGGGCGTCCATTTCCACTAAATCTTGGGGGTTTCCTTGCAAGATGCCTAAATCCACCAAGCCTTCCGCAATCACAGTACAGGCGAGTAAATGTAAATCTTCATACTCCACTCCAGGGCGTATCTTGGCGATGCAAGCATCATGAGCCGCTAGTACAATATCATAAATATCTCTTTGGGTAGATGAAAATTTACCCGTAACTGACCAAGTGCGAGTAACATCAGCAGCCCAACCCATCTCGGTTTCAGCGCCAACATCAGCAAGCACCAAGTCGCCTGGTTGCAGTGAGTGGTAATATTGGTCATTGTGCAGAACTTCGCCGTGAACTGTGACGATACTGGTGTAGGACGTGGTCATATTATTGCCAATAATGACTCGTTCCATCGCCGCACGGACTTCTGCTTCAATTTTGGCGCAAGCTGTCGCCGCCATGCCAGCTTTGTGAGCTTCTACAGTGACACCGGCAGCTTTTCGGAGTTCGGCTAATGCCCCGTCGTCGTGGATGAGGCGTAACGAGATAATTGCCTTGGCTAACTCCGAGTCGATTCCTTGCGGCGGGCTTTTTGGTAAAACCCATCTATTCAAAAGTTGCGACTGCTGTGTCCAAGTGGCAGCATCTTGTGCGGCAATTGTTGCTGCACCTTCTGTCCACAACTCTAATTCTGCCATTGGTCTAGCAGCGTCTGCTCCAATCATCTGAGCAATTTCTTCACGATGAGGCGTTTCTCCATGCCAAAGGGCACTTTCTGGTTCGGGATCATCCATGAAGAGTTCTAGCTTACCTGCTGCAAGCCGAATTGCTGCATTGGGCAGTGGAAGCCCTGCGAAGTAGAGGAAATGACTGCTTGCACGGAACGGAAAGACATTTGCTGGAAAGTTACGCGGGCTGCTACTTCCTGACCAAAGAATTGCCGGAAAATCAATGAGGTTGGCTAGTCTTTGTCGGCGATCGCGTAAAGTTTCGATGAGAGAGCTAGAGGTTTTTTGGATCATAACTAGGAAGTTAAAGCAAATATTAAAACTTGAAATTCGCGGCGGAAGCACGAAAGCTAGAACTTTATGGAAAATTTTTCCAGAATGCAGTTGTGTGATATGTTACGGAATGAATAATGGTATGGCTTAGCACTTACCGTTTTGTATTGTTGGCTGCAATTTATTTAAATAGGAACAAGCAAAAATTGATGAGATTGTTGTCTTGGTAAGTGGTTGTCAAAACATTTTCTATGGCGTCCTATCAAAGATTTGCCTGAGTATAGCCTTGCAACCGCTCATGCCTTCTATTTTACTTTTCAATGCTCGATGTATTGATACCACCTCAATTTCTGCTTAATCAGCAAACCAATGACACCTCAATTCCAAAGTCAATACCTAATTAGATAGAAAAAACGAAAGAGCGCTATGCGAAGATATGTAAACCAAAGCGTAACTTAGAACAATCCTTACAAAAAGAATAAAAAAGTATATTTTGTCAGAATTATGACATCAAGAAATTCAAATAATAAGTCAAGATAGTTTATTTATTTCCTCCTACGTATTCTGCCAGATTCCTCTAAGCAGGTTGTTAACCGAATGACAAAACAGCCGCTGAATCAGCCTGACTATTTTGCTCAGATGCCCATTAGTAGTTATGCTTCATCAAAAATTTATAAATGGTTCGATTGTCTTTACCAAATCTTAATTCTATGTTTGCTCAAATCTTAACTTTTAAAATTCTGTTTCTGGTAAAGTTAACATGACAGTAAATCTGGGGTAAAAAGGCATTTTTGCTCTGACTTCATTTTTCTGTTTTAGAACAATATCACCATCTCAAATAGCTAAATTCTAGTCAAAGTCGCCTTTGTTTAAATAGATGCTTGTTAGAGGTTCAAATGGCATTTACTGTTATCAGTGGTTTGGGGAAGCTAATCTCTTTTTTGTCAAAAAAGGTACGAGCACGCATCGAATACATGAAATGTTTTAGGGTAGTTTCCCTAAAGCCAGAGCAGCCTTCTCGAGGGAATGTACTACTTTCTTACCGAATTGAGCCATTCTTTTTAAAACCGGATGAGCCTATACCCAACGATCATACTTGGCACTGGGAATGTCGGCAAATCGCGCAAACTTTTTTAGATCTCGGCTATTGCGTTGATGTCATACAATTCCACAATCACAAATTCGTTCCTGAAAAAGACTACGCCTTTTTCATTGACATCCGTCATCGGCTGGAAGCGCTTTCACCATTACTCAATAAAGATTGCATCAAGATATTCCACAGCGATACAGCTCATATTCTGTTCCATAATGCTGCGGAAAGTAACAGGCTTCTTGCACTACAACAAAGAAGGGGAATTACCCTAAACCCACGAAGGTTTGAACCACCTAACTTGGGAATCGAGTATGCCGATTGTGCGACAGTTTTAGGAAATGAATTTACTATTAATACTTTCAGTTACGCAAAAAAGCCGATTTACCGTGTTCCAATCTCTACTACAGGGGTTTATCCCTGGCCTGAAGAGAAAGACTTTGAAGCTTGTCGCAAGAATTTTCTCTGGTTCGGTAGTGGCGGTCTAGTTCATAAAGGATTGGACTTGGTTTTAGATGCTTTTGCTCAAATGCCAGAGTACCATTTAACTATTTGTGGACCAGTAAATAAGGAAGAAGATTTTGAGAAAGCTTTTTATAATGAGCTTTATTATACTCCTAACATTCACACCTTTGGATGGGTTGATATTAGCAGTTCTAAGTTTATAGAAATTGCAAACAGTTGTGTAGGAATTATTTACCCTTCGTGTTCAGAAGGTGGTGGTGGGTGTGTGATCACTTGCATGCATGCTGGTCTAATCCCAATTGTCAGCTACGAAGCAAGTGTGGATGTACATGACGATTTTGGGGTGATTTTAAAAGAATCTTCTGTTGAAGAGATCAAGAATTCGATCCGGATGATTGCCAGTCTTTCTCCTTTAGAACTAAAAAGCATGGCGAGAAAAGCCTGGGAATTTGTGAGAGTTAATCATACGAGAGAGAAATTTACAGAATCATATCGAAATGTTGTAGAGAAAATTCTCAGCAATCAGGGCAAAAAAGACAAGCATGAAAGAACATGGGAAACAGACAAATTTTTAGTAAGTTAAGAGTGGTTTTCGGAGCTAAGCTTCGTTCTATCAGTGCAGACATCCTGTCTCGCTGGATTTTGTATTTTAAAAGTCAGCCACTAACAGTGAGTAAAAAATCAGCAATGGTGTTTTCTCCCCATCAAGATGATGAAACTCTAGGTTGTGGTGGTACTATTGCCTTGAAACGGTCACTAGGAGTGCCTGTAGAGGTAATTTTTCTGACGGATGGGCGGTATGGCCGACCCGAGTGGATTACACCAGAAACAATCACAGATATTCGCCAGCAAGAAGCTACGAATGCCCTAAATATTCTGGGAATTGCAAGTTCGGAAACTCACTTTCTCAATCAAATAGATGGTTCTTTGCAAAATCTGGCTCAGGAGCAACGCCAATACATAGTTAATGAGTTAGTTAAACGGCTACAGTCCTTTATGCCAGAAGAGATTTACGTTCCTCATAGAAAAGATGTTCATGGGGATCACGAAGCAACTTACCAGTTGGTTCAGGAGGCGATCGCCGCCTCGGGAATCCAGGCCGAACTATTACAATATCCAATTTGGATGTTTTGGCAAAACCCACTGTCTTTTGATCTAAACTTTGAGGATATAGGTGATGCTTACAGATTAGCGATTGATTCTGTTAAAGACAGAAAAAAACAAGCTATTGAAACCTACTCCTCTCAAATGCCTGGCTTACCCAGCGGCTTTCTACAGCGTTTCTTTTTGCCCTATGAAATTTTTTTCAAAAGTTGAATAAAAAAGTAACAAATTAGTGTCAAATATCTTTAACTTGTAAATGAATAAATTACTAACAATAGCTATTCCTACGTTCAACCGTTCTGAGTTTCTTAATAAGCAGTTAGCTTGGCTTGCTGAAGTTGTCAAAGGCTTTGAATCTGAGTGTGAAATTTTTATATCTGATAATTGTTCAACAGATAATACTCAGGAAGTCATTAAAAACTGGCAAGAAACTCTCAGCAACATCAAAGTAAAATACAACAGAAATAGCCAAAATATTGGCTTAATGAGAAATTTTTCTCATTGCCTGCAAGCAGCGACAAGCAAATATGTTTGGGTAATTGCTGATGACCATACGATTCAACAAAAAACCCTTGCTTATGTTGTGCAAAACCTGAAAGACCACCCTGATTTATCATTGTTGGCTTTAAACTTTTCCATTCGTTCTATACCAACTGGTGAGATAGTTATAGAACGTGTCTTTGAAATTGAAAATGAAGAAGTAAGGGCAGATGGTAGAGCAGTTATTGAACACTCTTTAGCAGCAGACTGGATTCTAGGATTGATGAGTGGGATGATATATAAAACAGAAGCAATAAAACTAGCTCTACAAAACTGGCCATCTAGTCCTGAGAACGCAGAGGGACAAATATATTGGTCTGCATTTTGTGCTACTCAAGGAAGTATAAAGATAACAAAACAAACCTATATTGAATATGCTTCTCCTATGTTCTTCCAAACCAAACCTAAGGAATGGTTCAAAAGACATTATGCTGAACTGCCCGAAGTTTATATGAAACTGATTGAAATAGGATATGATAAAAAATTCTGTAGAGAATTAATTCTTAAGCACTTCACACAGAAGAATAACTGGAAGGTTGTTTTAGGTGCCATAAGACGATGGCCTCTACTTGCAATAACTACTATGGTTTCTTACTTTCGTTTAGTTGGCGTGTCCGCTTGGGAAGTTACTGTCTTACCCTAGAAGTTACAAGTGGGTAGGTAGAAATTAGTAGCGCTTTCGCCCTGAAAGCAACAGGCTGCGCGAAAGCGGAAGTCAAAAGTCAAAACCTTAAAGTATGGCTTATTTTCCCGTAGACACTGATTGAGTTTGCGTTTTGGCGCTTGCATGACTAAAGTTAATCATAGACAGGTATTGGATATTTTTGGAGATGTCTATGAGTGATTAATCATTAGTCCTATTGTCCGCTTGTCCCCGCATTACTCTAACAGGTTGTTTGTAAAGTCTAAATTAATACCAACTCGGCGATTAGAAATCGCGCGCCACTTGCTACAAGTCGGGGAACCCGCCCAACGCAGTGGCTTGGCTACACAGACGAAACCCACCTCCGTGGGTTTAAAATTCTTGATTTTGTGTTAGTCCGCGCAGGCGGACTTTGCCTGTGTAGTAGCGAATTATATTCGCCCAAAACTTTTAAAACATCCTCTAAAAACAAACCATGAATGAAAGCACTACTCTCCTACCTCATAAAATTATTGGCGTTGCTGTGATTTGGAACGACAAGGGGCAAATTCTCATTGATCGCCGTCGTTCCGGAGGTATCATGGGGGGTTTGTGGGAATTTCCTGGAGGTAAACTCGAGCCTGGTGAAACTGTCGAGGAGTGTATTCGACGGGAAATTTATGAAGAACTGGGAATAGAGATAGAAGTGGGAAAGCATTTGATCACAATTGACCACACCTATACCCACTTGCGCGTTACCCTGACAGTGCATAATTGCCGCTACCTGTGTGGTGTTCCTCAACCAATTGAATGTGAAGAAATTCGTTGGGTCAGTTTGGATGAGTTAGATCACTATGCTTTTCCTGAAGCAAATACTCAAATTATCGCGGCTTTGCGGCTTTCAGGAAGTCAGGAAAAGTATTGACGTCAAACAAAGTCAAGAATTAGGGTTGGAAACTGATAATGTGAGCCACTTGATTGATAGGATTCCCCGCTTTGCCAGGGAACGAGACAATTAACATCAAAAAACTAGTTAATTTGGATACACTGGTAACGTAAAGTGGAACCATGCTCCGCCATCGGGCGCTGTATCTACCCATATTTGACCGTAGTGCGCCTGGACAATGCGCTGGCATAAACACAGACCAATGCCGTAGCCTTCTTTACCTTCATCACGTTCGAGGCGATAGTGATTTTCAAAGATGCGCGAGCGGTTTTCTTCAGGAATACCAGGACCAGTATCGCCAATACTAAACTGAACCTTTTGGGTAGTGCGGTGAAGTCCACAGACGCTGATTTCGCCACCTTCAGGGGTGTATTTGATAGCATTGTCTAACAAGTTTATCAGCACTTGGCGTATGCGTTCTGGATCTGCGTAAACATTGGGTAAGTCTTTGGGGATATCTTTTTTTATCTTGTGGGATTTGGCAATGTAGCGATCGCGCAATTCCTCTAGAACCTCAAGGCAAACTTTCCCTATATCCACCTTTTGCGGTTGAATGGGAAATTCCCTTTCATTACCACGACCTACTTGCAAAAGGTCAGTTATCATACGGTCTATTGTCTTGGCTTGGTTACGGGCGTGCTTAAATAAATGCAACGTCATTTTTGGTGTTAAACGCTCGAATTCACCTTTTTGAGCATTGTAGTTAGATTGCAGGGTATCTATAGCTATAGAAGCCGCAGTCAGGGGATTACGGAGGTCATGGGCTAGTATCGCAATCACTCGGTCTTTAAACTGGATCTGCTCCTGGAGTTTCTCTTTTTCCTGTTTTAGGCGAAAAATTTCATCTGAGAGTCGTATCAGTTCGGCGGAAACAGCAACTGAAGTAATAGAGGACTTTGGTTCTCTGACACGACCATTTTCATCATTTTCCTGTAAACCACTTTGTAATTCTAAGTAGGCGTCTACAGCGGCTTGCCACCGGGGCCACCAAGTTTTCAATTCACCAGTTATATTACTACCAGCTAGGATTTGCCTTGGTTCAGGGTGAATTTTGATTAAGGCTGGCGTTGCTACCAGTTTAAAATGTTCCGCCAAATATGGTTGTTGACCGACATCAATGATTTGAAGATCAAAGTTGTAGTCAGCTTGCAACTCTTTTAAGTAAGAGCGAATTCGCTGTACTTGTGGTTTGGACTTTGGTCGTCCATCGACAAAAAGTAACAGCTGTAGTGGAGCCTCAGAAGAAATAGGCTGATCCTGGGAAACTTGCATGTAATCGTGTTTCAGCACTGGTAACAAACCGACGACGCTTTACAGAAAGTAAAAAATTGACTGGCGGTTGTCGATGGAATAGTCCTTGTTTTTTTTCAATTTAATATCTATTTTAGATTTTTCGGACTCCTAACCTACATAGGTTTTTCAAATGACATCTTTAGTTTTTAGCCATTTCCTTGCTTTTTGTTGAGGAATTCCTCCAGCAAAGACCAATAGCCCTGAATCTCAGCCGCAATATTCGCTCTCATCAACTCTTTCGTCAAGCGCAAGTGAAAGTTTTTATACGACTGCTGCAAGGGCTCGTCCAAGATCAGATCAATTTGATTGCTCGCATAGAAGCGCGGGCAATCTCTTACCCTGATCCTAACCAGATGCTAACCTCAAGAAGGGCAATTGACTGTCCGAACTAAGGCTCTAGAACGTTTTCAAAGAACTTAACTACCAAAGTCCTAAAGCGAGCGTGTAACTCATCACCATCCTCTGGAAATGGTTTGCTTTTGGCAGATCAGTTGAGCGCATCACAAACTCAAATTTACTGCTCTTTGTATGCTTTTAGCCAGGAGTTGCTCCCAGCTTACCCCAGAGGTAGACAGACTGTTGTCTGTGTCTCGGCTGTCTTTTGCGCGATGAGTGAACGTTAGTCAGATTCCCGTTTGTCCGTAGCGAGCGATAATCAGACTCTGTGCTTTGCCGCCGCGCTTGTTGTGCGTCCCAATTTTGGAAAACCAGCGACACCTTAAAACAGTGAACAGTGAACAGTGAACAGTGAACAGTGGATAGTGGACAGTGGACAGTGAACTGTTAATTGTTAATTGTCAACTGACAACTGACAACTGATAACTGATAACTGTTAAAGCAACACAAGAGCCAAATTTACCACCCAGATCACCATCCATCATCGGTAGAACTGCAAAAAAACCCTGGCGTTGGAGTAACCACCGATGCAACCTGCCATTTTACCGCCTCAGGAAGCGATTGTCCCTTGGGAGCGCACTGCCCGCCCTTGAGCGATCGCCACTCAAATAAGCTGCTAGGCAACTTTTAGCAAAAGCCACAACAGGATTTCCTTGAGGAACTAAATTTCAAGATCCGAAGGAAACCGCAGTCGCGCCTTATCGCTTTGCCTACGACCTCGATAAGAGACAATCCCTTGCTGAAGTGCCAAGTTTCTTCAAATGCCCAACACTGGAATTTTCCTTTGTGTTGCCTGCCTTTAGCTTATCTTCGTCCGCTGAATACTATCCAATTAGAGGCTGCACTGGAAACGAAGCGCGATCGCTATCCTATTGCGCCCTTGAGTGAGGCAAAGGGGGGACTTACTCCCAGCTTAGCACTTCAAAATAGTTGGTGATAACTTCCTTTCTTGAGCTTAGCGGTGTAGATGACAGCTTTATAGTGGATTTAAAACAGTGAACACTGAACAGTTATCACTGGTAACTGGTTGACTGTGACTACCACGCTCATAATGGACAAAAACTACTGGTAACGAATAACTGAATAACTGGTTGAAAGATTTAGCGTTAGAGAAGCTGAATGGTAGCCTCAAGTATTAATACTTAAATCGTTTTATTTTTTTAACATAAAATTATAAATTGAGTTTAACTGAGTTGTTTCGCCTGCAAAAATTGTCCTGAAATTTTTAACACCATGAAACTTAATCCCTTCAAAATCAAAGCACCAGAAGCAGTGTTGACTAACCAAGAGTCAAGAAAAAATCTCCTAGGAGACTCTATTAGTAAAGTTTTAATTATTGCCTGCAAAGAATCAACTCAGCAGCTTGAAGAAGCATTGAGCAAAGAAGGTTTTTTGCATGAAGTCCTCAGGCAAGAAACCAAACCAGAATATCAAAAATTTTCCCGGAGTTATCTTTGCCTAATGAATCATCAACGAGCTTGGGAAAAAGCCGTCCAAGAGGATAAACCGACTCTGATTATTGAGGCGGATTTTGTCCCAGTACGAAATTTTGCGAAGCTTCCTCTACCCTTTAATCCCAATCAAAGTGATGTTGGAATTTGTTGGCTGTATACTTGTGCGCCGCAGGTCTACAGCGTTTCATCTGATGGCTATGCTGAAGGTTTTTCTACTTCAGCAGTTGCTTACATTGTGACTCCACAGGCTGCCCGCTGCTTGCTAGACTTGGCAGAGGAAGTGACAGAAAAACAGGGAGCCACGACCTACTCTACTTGGGACTCAACTATTGATTCCTTTCTACGCCAAAGAAAGTTGAAAAACTACATTCCTTGGCGGAACTATGGTGAACATGGAGGCTTACCCAATCCAGAACATCACCAAAACAATCTTAGTAAAACTCATCGTGCTGATGTCCTCTATGGTCAACTGGCATTTATGCCGTTATATGCTGGTAATGAAAAAGATAGAATCAAGTTTTTAACAGTCAGGCTTCAGGCTCGCCTCAAGGGAATTTCTCGTTTGGCAACTGGACGCTTTCTACGTTTAAAAGTTCTCCAAGGTTCTAATGTACGTCCAAGGTTACTCAGTTTTGCAGTTCTTAGACATTTTTCGTTACAGCTTTAACCTGATTTCTAGGTTCTTTTCAAAGTATTTTGCTAGTGTAGGAATTGACACTTGAATTGTGATTAAGCGTGGTGCACTGTAAACATCCAGTTTTATTAGTGAGTTTGGCTGTTTTACTCACCTCTTTAACAGCCTGTGCCAACAGTCCCGCCGCCAAAAACATTGAGCAGTCTTTGGCGGCTGATCCCAGGTTGAAGGATAGCCCACTCACCATTGGCGCTCAAGAGGTACGCAATAGCCAACAACCACAAACCCCTCAACCGACAGTTCAGTTGCCAAGTGATTTTCCCAAGGACATCCCGTTGTATCCTAGCGCCACCTTGCAAGAGGTGACACCATCGAGTAACGAAAATTCCAATGTATCCACTCGCTGGCTGAGTTCTGACCCCAGCAATCTGATTGCAAACTATTATCTTCAACAATTTCAGGCAAACAACTGGCAGATTGTGAAAAGTCCTACAGATGAGCCAGGAAGCTCTTTTGAGGCGCGGCGCAATGATATGCAGTTGAAAGTTTCTATTCAGCCGAAAACAGTTACCAACCCTGCACCCAACCAACCACAAACATCTACTGAAATACTGATTTCCTATTCACCATTATCTACCCAAACAGCACAAGTTAACCCAACTCCAAGCCCCCAAACTCCTAACACCCAAACAACAGAAGCTAACCCAACTCCGACTCCTCAAATCAATAACGATGCTGCTGTTGGGCAGCCAGGCGATCGCTCGTTTGTTGGTCCGGTACAATCACAAACAGCAACACAACCAAGTGATACCTCTGATAACAAAAACGCTACAGCAGCCACTACCACTTCTCAAGAATTCAGCGATCTCAACAAGGTACCTCAAGGATTCCGGCAATACGTTCAAGATTTGGCAGCCTTAGGAGTTTTAACTGTAGAATCAAATGTGACAAAAAGCAATGGCAGCACAACGAACCAGTTTGACCCAGCTAAAGTTGTGACTCGTCGGCAATTTGCCCGTTGGCTTGTTGCAGCTAACAATGCGATGCACGCTAACGATGCAGCAAAGCAAATTCGTGTAGCATCAGAAAGTTCTCAACCAACTTTTCGGGATGTGCCAAAAACAGACCCTGATTTTCCGGCAATTCAGGGATTAGCCGAAGCAGGATTAATTCCCAGTTCTCTGTCTGGAGATTCTACAGCAGTTTTGTTTCAACCTGATGCACCTCTGTTGCGCGAGCAGTTAATTCTTTGGAAAGTTCCGCTTGACACACGCCAAGCTTTACCCTCTGCCAATTTAGAAGCAGTCAAGCAAACTTGGGGTTTTCAGGATGCTGGGAAAATCGACCCGAAAGCGTTACGGGCAGTTTTGGCAGATTTTCAAAATGGTGAAAAATCAAATATTCGTCGCGTATTTGGCTATACAACACTATTTCAACCCAAGAAACCACTCACCCGCGCTGAGGCTGCTGCTGCTTTGTGGTATTTTGGTACTCAAAGTGAAGGAATATCAGCTCCCGAAGCTTTGAAGTTAGCACGTCCCCAGAGTTAGTACTGTGACTTTCTTGCTCGTTCCCATGCTCTGCATGGGAATGCCTTCCAAGGGAGGCTCCGCCTGCTGTATTCAGTCAGCCACAAAGAGGCACCTCGCAGGCTTTACTCCCAGGCTCTGCCTGGGAGCGAGAGGAAAACGGAATTTTTGACATCCTCCCCACGCCTAAAGGCGGGGGATTCCAAGAATCACTTCTTGGGCTTTCTGTTTCCACGAGTTGACTTGCTTGAAGGAGTTTCCTCACCCAAGTATTGGTCAGTCTCATCCACAGACGTTAACGTTCCCGTGTGCCCCACGGTACGAAGTCCTCTCTCAAGTATGTTTCGTGCAGCGTTCCAATCCCTATCTTGGGTATGCCCGCAATGGTGACAAGTATGCGTCCTAGTACTAAGAGACTTCTTGACGACCTTCCCACAATTGGAACAATTCTGGGAAGTGTAGTGGGGTGGGACAGCAACCGTGACCACGCCAAATACTTTGCCGAAATACTCAACCCAACTCCGAAACTGAGTCCACGCTGCATCAGATATCGACTTGGCGAGGTGTCGATTCCTCACCCTTACGGGTTCGCCAGTCGCTTCAAGTCGGGGAACCCGCCCAACGCGCTGGCGAACCATGTTTCGCACCTTCAAGTCCTCATACGCCACGAGGTCGTTAGACATCACTACGCACCTTGCCGTCTTGATGGCAAAGTCTTTACGCTGGCGACTTACCTTGAGGTGTTTACGAGCAAGTTTGTTTCTAAACTTCGCTCTGTTTTTAGAACCCTTCTTAGTCTTGGACAAACAACGTTGAAGTCGCTTCAAAGACTTTTCAGACTTGCGGAGATGACGCGGATTTGCAACAGTCTGACCGTCAGAATCGGTGTAGAAGTGATTCAAGCCAACATCAATGCCAACATTGTGGGCGGTTGCTTCCCGTTTCTCCAAACGTTCCTGGTCGATACAAAACTGCGCGTAGTACCCATCTGCTCGACGGACAACCCGCACCCGCTTAAACTGCTTCAACTGGTATTCGTGCAAATCGCGGGTTCCCCACATCTTGAAAGTCCCCGCTTCAAACCCATCGGAAAAAGTGATATACCGTCTATCAGAAGAAAACTTCCAGCCACTGGTCTTGTATTCAACACAACCGTGTGTTTGTTCTTTCTTAAAGCGTGGATATCCTTTCAATCCTTGCTTATTTTTCTTGCAGTTGTCGTAGAACCGAGATATTGCCGCCCAAGCTCGCTGTGCACTAGCTTGACGAGCCATAGAGTTAAGGTTAGCAGCAAACTCGAATTCTTTTGCAAGCACAGCACAATATGCACTCAAATCATATTTGTCGATGTCTTTGTTGTCCATCCAGTATCTCAGGCAACTGTTCCGAACAAACCGGGCAGTACGGATAGCTTCATCCAGCTTTCCATACTGCTCCTTTGTTCCTTCCAATTTTGCCTCAAATACCAGCATCTTTACGCTTAACTCTATAGCGTAATTCTAGCACAGATATCTTGACGGGGAATAAATTCCCCATCGGGTTTCATCCCCATGCATAAATGCAGGGGCTTTCACCCTTCGATTCTCGGTAATGCCAAATTCGCGGCGTCACCTCCTATTCACCAGCTGTATCGAAATTAAGGGCGGGCTGGACAGCCCACCCCACAATTGCAACTGCAAATTACAAAAGAGTAGGCTGAAAGCCCCTGCCCTTCAGGGAGGGGATGAAAGCTACAACGCAGGATTTATCCTGCATTCATCTAAAGTAGCTATATCTTACACAACTGTGTAAGATATAGCTAGAATGTTTTTATGGCAGAACTATCAATCACTTTAAAACTTCCTTTTTATCGACTTAACCAAGTCAAAGCCAGCGAGTTCGAGCGACTTACCGTCCTCAACACTCAGGTGGCAAATGACTTGCTTAAGATAGACAAGGCAGAACGTAGAAAGATAACTAGTTCTGCCTTTAAACACGTGGAAATAGGTTCAGCTTGGATTAACCAAACTATTCGCAATACTAACGCTAAGACAAAGGTAAAGCACTTTAAGCGAATGTGGTTAGAGGTAAATAACCAAAACTTTGAGATATCCAAGCAGGGTGATTTGTACAGTGTTGCGTTTAACCTACTACGAGGTAGAAAAGGACGTATTCCTCTATCTGTCCACTGTGCGTCGCATGCTGAAGTTCTAGACAAAATCATTGCTTGTGGAGTTAAACTAGGCTCACTCAAGCTTTGTAAGTCTAAAAAAGGAATTTGGTATGCACTTGTTTGTGTGTCGATGGAAGTTCCCGATGCAATATCAGTTGAACGTTGGATTGGAGTAGATAGAGGACAAAACAATATTGCTGTTGCTGCACTTCCTAAAAGTTTTGGTAAGTTTTGGAAAAGCGGACGAGTCAAATCGTTGAGACGACAGTTTCAACGTACTCGCCGCAAGCTACAAAGCGCCAAACAGCTTAAAGAAGTCAAGCGATTAGAGCAACGTGAAAGACGTATCATGACTCATATTAATCACGTCATTTCTAAAGAACTTGTGCAATTTGCGCAGGATTTTGGAATGGGGTTGCGGTTTGAGGATTTGTCTGGCTGTCGTCAGACGATGAAACAGAAGAAAAAAACAAAATCTGATGCTGCTTCCAATCGTGATACTTGGGCGTTTTATCAGCTAGAAATATTCACTCGCTACAAAGCGATTCGTTCTGGCGTACCTGTTCAATCAATTCCCGCTCCATACACGAGCAAATCGGATTATCGCAATGGTGTGATTGGTAAGCGTAATGGAGATTGGTTCAAAGGTTTTGATGGGTATCGTTGCAATGCTGATTGGAACGCTTCCCAAAATATTGGTCAATGGGTAGGTTTTTCATGCCCTCTGAGTCTTCAGGACGCTGTAACTGCAATGGTTGCAGTTGACACAGAGGGTGGGGTCGATGACAGTCCCTTAACTGGTGAAGCGTCTAAGGCGGCGGCTTTAGCCCCGTCTTAGACAACCACTAGAATCTCTGTGGCTTTAGCCCAGAGAGTGTCAATGTATAATCAAAACTAACTAATTCGCTACCTCAGCCATCTCAATGATGCGCCCTTCATAGTCCTTGACTAAAAAATTCAATGGCTTTTGGTTACGGATCTTGAATTTTAAGCCCCGCGTTTCCACGCGCATTAAAATCATTTCTAGGCAGTCCCGGTCAAAGCAAACGTGGCGTTGCTGACTTTTACTACCTAAACTCGCCCCCGTAATCACGTGCAGCTGAGTATTTTTCTTTAACTGATACCAAAGTCCTTCGCTAGCATTAGACATTCTGCTGCTGGAAAAGCTGGGAGTGCTAGACAGGTAAAGCGGATCAACTCCCGTTGCACCTAAAGTTTGCTCGTAGTTGTAGTAGTAGTGCAACGGCACTTCAGCTGCTGGCAAATCTAGCAGTCCTTCATACAACTGTCGTGCAACCTCTAAATCTGACACCATAACAGTGTGTACTTTCGGCGCACTAGTGAGAAACATCCACATCGCACCAGCATAGGCTGCTAGTAGCATCACCATGATGCCTTGGGTGGAAAAAAGGCTATCTAACGGTAAGGAAGGTAAAAAAGAGCCTAGGATGAAAGGCTCGTGCAGGAACTGGGACATGCTAACTGCTATAACCATGAACACATCAGAAAATGTATGTATAAAGAGACCCGCTTTAATCTTGTAGATTATGACTTAGTTTAAGTCTGTGTTTCTAGTGTATCAACAGCAGTAAAATATGACCGCTAGTATCAAAAGACTAGCAGCAAGATATTATGCGACGGGCAACCTAATTGCCTTTGCCAAAATAATTTTAGCAACATAGCCTGATTCGGATGGTGCAAATTCCTCATTTTCCTGAAGCTCATCACCCACTGATTAAGTCACTGTTTCATCACAGTGACCAAGAACTGCTGACTCTTTTTCAGCAAAACCCGGATGCAGGTAGATACTTCACGGCGATTTTTTGTCGCTACAACCCGATAGTCTATACGTTGATTCGGCATTCAGCGCGATCGCCTGTGCAAGCTGATTATCTTTTTGCTTTAACCTGGCGACATATCTACTACGAACTTGGTGGACTCGATTTAAACAGCACTCAATTTGCGAAAGACGGTTTGACTGTTCAAAATTGGCTGATTAATATGACAGCTTATTGTATCAACGAGATTCAACTCCCTCCCACGGAAGCGATTCATTATTCTCTCAAGGCGACTTCTCCACCACTGTGGTGTTATGTAGAACAGGCATTAGACCAACTGCCTGCTATATTACGATTGATGGTTTTGATGGCTCAAACTTTCCACTGGAGCGAAACTAGAATTGCCGCCTACTTACAAGCCGAAGGAGAAGCCATCACCCCAAGCGAAGTAGTAAATTTGCTTCAAGAAGGTTACCGTGCGCTAGAAGAGAAATTACCAACAGATATCCGCACTATTTACTTAGGTGAAAATTTTCTTCAGCCTGGTGCTGCGTAATAGTATCTAATAGCGTGTTTAGATTTGGTAAAGTTTTAAATTTTCTGTTAAATTTTCTGTTAAATTTTCTGTTAAACCTTTTACCCAGGCTTCTGTTAAATTTTCTGTTAAACCTTTTACTTAAACCTGAAATCACAAAGGGCATCTATCAGTAGGGAATTTCCAAAAAATAAATTATCAATCTTGTGCGGTGGGCATCTTGCCCGCCCTAACTAAATACGAGGCAAGACGCCTATCTTCACAAGAGGTAGCTGGATACTTTTTTATTTGGAAGTCCCTAAAGATATAAGCGTATGTCCCTTTGCTCAGAGCTTGTACCCAACAAGAGCCAGAGGCTCTAATATCTCGTTACCAGGTTGAACCTGGTAACGAGAGTTTGGAGGCTTCGCCTCCTCACTGTTGCAACTCTTGCAAGATTTTAGTTTGGAAACTTGGTGACTAATTCAAGAAAACTTGACCGTTTTGTTGAATACTCATTGCTTTTGTATCCATTTGCAAATCGGTTGTTTCATCCAACCTGACTTCCAAAACTCCAGCTTGAGAAGAAGGTTGTGTTCTCACCATCAATAGTCCGTTATCCTGCCGTTGGAATGTCACGGTTGTTGGTGTAGCTAAACGTTGCAACAGCACTTCTGACTTACCTGGTAAGGTTCGCGGTGCTGTATCACCAATGGCTTGATAAGTGATAGGCGCAGCTGTATCGTTCACCAGCCTGACAGTGACTCTGCCATCTCTCAGCGCAATTATGCTGCTGGGGGCTTGGCGTTGTTCTGGCGCTGGTGGTGTGATCACAGAACTTTGTCTTTGTTGAGTGCTAGGGTTACTTTGAGATTGTGAGTTTGTGCTGACAGTATACCCACCTGCAGGTCCTTGACTGGTATACGTCCGAGTTTCTGACTCGGAACTGTTTACGTCTTGTCCGGAACTCGTTGACTGTGTCTGGCTGCTATAGTTGTAGGTTTGGGAGCTACTATCAGAACGGTTGTATGGTGTTTCACCGCCCACACCCTGCCTGATCTGTTCTTGTGTTGGATTAACAGAAGCACTACCTGGAGTCACACCCCCTTGCTGTGCTGATTGTCGAGTGAAAGCATTGGGTGGACATCCTGCTGGAGTGAAGACATTACTATTGTGGGGTTCTTCGTAGAAAATGCTGGGACAAGGGTTAGTTTTGGAATTAGCTTGTTGCTGGGGTTGCCGAGGTGCTGATTGCTGAGCAACTGCTACTTGAGAAATTGCAGGCAACCCAATCAGTAATCCTCCGCAAATAGCCCCTAAAAATTTAGCAGATTTACTGAATTTTTGATATTTCAGGTTCATGTTGACCTCCTGATGAATAATCTAAATTAAGAGCCAAAAATTTTTAAACGCGAAAACTTTTGCAATAAACAACAGCTTCATTTGGGCAAAATGAAGACTGATTTGCCTGTTGCCAGATTCTGCTTGCTTTTTAATAAAGTTTTAAAACTTAACAATTAAAATATAACAATTACTAATAATTTCGCACTCTAACTATAGACGTGAAAAGTAATAGCAGATTGGATCTACATTTCTGCCACAAGTCGTATATAAATAGATATTGTTTAATAAATATTTTTTATAATTAAGATAATTAACTGAAAAGTCAGGAGTCACAAGTTAGAATTTAACTCCTAACTCCTAACTCCTAACTCTTAAATTTGTTAAGCTTCTTCCCAAAGTTTGCGAACGTGATCAGGCAACCAACTAGCAATTTCCTCAATTCTTTCTGGAGATAATTCGTCTTTCGTAGCAGAGAATACTGCCTTAACCACCTCTTCTCGGTCTACATTGGGCTGCACTCCACCTTCATTTGCTACCCGAAATAAAAACCGATCAGAATCAATCTTAAAAATGCCAGGACCTTGCCAAGGTGGACGAACCCGACTTAAGAAGCCCACAATCGGATTTGTATCTTTCCAAAGGTCTACAATTGTGTTTTGCAGCGCTTTATCATCACTTATTTCAGCTGGTTTGTCGGCCAGTTCTTCGGCAACTCGGTCGGCAGCTTCCGTGGTCATCAGGTCGCGCATCACACGGTAAACTACTTCTGTGACGTCTCTGGCGTCGAACACATCTCCCAGTTTGCCTTTGACCATTACCTTTTCTAAAAATGGTCTATCTTTTGCATCGATAGGAGATGATTGTGCTTTATCTAAAGTTTTTGGAGTATTTGCCTCCATTAATCCTCCTCAAAGCATTTATTGATTTTTATATAATGTCTGAAGCTCAAAGTGAATAAGTGCAAATAGCAAACTAGCAGTTTGTAGAACTCGTTAAGAAAGTTTTAAAAGTCGTTATATCAGACTGCTAGAATATATTTTTTGCTTTGCTCACTTGATCAAACATTGCCACTAAATTAGTAGGTAAAGATACTCCCCTGCATCTGCCAGAGGAAACAGCCCTAAATCTACCAGAAGAAACATTTGTTAGGTGTTATACAGAACAAAGTTCAATTAAGACTCAAGAGTAACGGGTAAAGTGACGGTGACAGTACTCCCAATGCCTTGAGTACTTTCTACTTGAATTTGACCGTGGTGTTTTTCGACTATAGCTAGGGCGATCGCCAGTCCTAATCCCGAACCAGTTGCACTTTGTGTTGCTTTAGTTTGAACTGTGTGAGTACGCGCTGGATCTACCCGATAAAAACGGTCAAACAAACGGGGTAGTTCCTCCGCAGGGATACCAATTCCGGTATCCCTCACCTTAAGAAGCAAATGGGCAGTGTTGTAACGCAGCCCAGAAACACGATTTGTTGCCTCGATACGTGCCAATTCCACATCTACGCGCCCTCCAGATGGGGTGTATTGCAAGGCATTGCCAATCAAATTTGTAAATAGCCGCACCAGTTGATCCCAGTTGCCTACGACTGTGAACCAGTTATCAAGTAATTCCGGATGAGTTTCTTCAGCAGGAGGATCAATGAAATCTAGAGAGAGGATAATACCCTTTTCTACGGCTAACAGTTGTTGTTCTTCAACCACTTCCATTAACAAAGCGTCAACAGGACAAGGAGAAAAACTTTCTTTGCTGATACCACTATCCTGTCTTGCCAGAAACAGCAAATCGTTGACTAACTTGCCCAAGCGTTGCGTCAGCCGTTCTACCACTTTTAATTGTTGCCGAAAGTGCGAAGGAATATTGCCGTCTGCCTCTGCTAATTCCAACTCACTCAGGGCGACTTGCACATTAGTTTGAATCAAGGTAATTGGACTTCTGAGTTCATGAGAAGCATCAGCAGTAAACTGTTTAAGACGTTGATAAGACTCGCGCACTGGTTCCATTGCTTTACCTGAAAGAAACCAGCCACTTGCTGCAACAGAAAGTACCATCAATCCAGTACCCCATGCTAAATCTAAAATCAATTGGCGACTGGGTTTTGTGACTTCAAACCAGGGATGGCTAACACGCAAATATCCCAATACTTGCCGACCAATTTGCACTCGTTCTGTCACTTGTCGTAGTAGCAGCGGGGGAGTGGGGGAGAGTGAGGGAGTGAGGGAGTGAGGGAGTGAGAGTACTTTCCCTCCTTCTGTTCCTCTCTCCTTCTGTTCCTCTTCTTTCCTGACGATTTTGACAGTCTCACCTGTCTGGTTGGGGTGCAGTGGAATATTGAGAGGTTGTGAAAAAGTAGACCAAAGCAATTCTCCAGTAGGGCTAAACCATTCTAGGTCTATGCGGTCATCTTCTGCTGTGTCAGTATTGTCACGAAAACTGGCTTCTACATTTACACCGAGTTGACCCAAGCCTGACTTAACAGGTTCGATGACAAGCGATCGCTCTACCACTTCCACAACATGATTCAAGGTATCATCAATCCGCTCAACCAATGTGCTGCGGACGTACAAGTATACCCCACTAGCAAAGAGCAGCAGTAGTATAGCGGTTATGGCTGTGTACCATAGGGCAAGACGGCGACGAGTAGCTTGAAACATAGATGCTTCCGACTTAAAAATAACAATAAGATTTATGATTTCAAGAATAACCTTGCTGTAGCGGCAAAGTAAGAGAATGTTTCGCAAATAAGGAGTTAGGTATATGGATACTGACGAGACGATTTTCACTACCAATTGGGTTACTGTCAAGAAAACACCCAGAGGATTTGATTATTTAGAAAGAAAGGGGAAAGACTCAGTTGCAGTATTTCTGTTGAGAAGAAATGACGTTTCTCCTGTAATATATGAAGTTTTAATTAGACAGCTACCTCTTTGTATTGATAGCACAGAATTTGACGGACAAATGAAGCTTTTTCCTTGTCCTATCACTGGCGCATTAGATGAAGGTGAATCGCCAGAAGAAGCAGCAATTAGAGAAGTTTATGAAGAAGCAGGTTTTTCTGTTAAGGTTTTATCACTTGGTAAATACATCGTTGGGACTCAAACCAATGAAATTTGCTATATGTATTATGCCGATGTAACTGGTATAGAGCCAGATATCGCTCAACAGGACGGTACTTATCATGAATCTATTAGTAAAAATGAATGGCGTCCTTTCGAGTATTTAAATAATTGTGATTATTCAGCTTGTCAGATAGGCTATTTCAGATTGCGAGATATTTTTTATATATAATATATTAAAATTTATCATTGACACAAAAAACAATGGTAATCTCTGATTGATAAGAAACTAAATTTTACAGTTCGAGCTATGACAGCAGGAAACCAAAACTCAATTAAAGAGAATCGAGATTACCTTATAAAGCAAAGTGAAATGCTACAAGCCATCATTAATCGTATGGCTAGTAATTCGCTTGCTGTAAAACAACTGGCATTAAGTATCTGGACTGCTTTGATGGGATTTGGTTTTACTAATAAAAATCCACCTTTGTTTCTTCTAGCAATCATCTCCTTTTACAATTCTAGGCTTACTGGATATGTATTACCTCTACCTAGAAAGGCGATTTCGGGGTAATTTCAACCGCTTGACTGAGTTGTTGTGCGGTTTTGATGATAGTGCGTTAGATAATATACAGCGATTGAAGGTAAATTTTATAAAGCTGGAACGTTCCTGAACTAAGAGTCCATCTAGCCGTTTTGACTCGGGTGTCCGTATCGTTCAACCTAACTTTCCCAATCCGTCCGCAAATTTCCCTTTCTCTTTGCCTTGAGATAGAAGCAAAGCATCTTTTCCTCTACTATGTTTAGTATGCTATCCCAGCTCTGTCGGGCTACACCTGCCTGCATCCAGGTCATCATGCCAAAATCAAAGAAGAACGCACATCATCAAATCAATCTCAATGACCCTCAATACTATCTCAACCGAGAGTTAAGCTGGTTAGAGTTTAATAGAAGGGTGTTGCATGAAGCCTGCGATTCACGAACACCGCTCCTAGAACGCCTCAAGTTTTTGGGAATTTTTAGCTCTAACCTGGATGAGTTCTTCATGGTGCGTGTTGCAGCACTCAAGCAACAGGTAGAAGCGAAGGTTAGTCAGTTACCTTCCGATGGTCGCACGCCACAACAACAACTCGATGAAATTAGCTCAACACTGCGTCCGTTAGTAGCCAAACAACACGAACAGTTTGAGAAAGTTTTGCGACCTCAGCTAGCAAAGCACGGTATACATATATTAGATTACATAGATTTAAGCGAAAGACAGAGAAATTATTTAGACAAATACTACGAAGAGCAAGTCTTTCCCGTCGTGACTCCCCTTGCTGTTGATCCATCGCATCCTTTTCCCTACATTTCCAATCTCAGCCTGAATTTGGCTGTTGTAGTCAAAAACCCAGAAACAGAAGAAGAATTGTTTGCCAGAGTCAAAGTTCCCACAGTTTTGCCGCGATTTTTGGCTTTACCGCCAGATTTGGGAATTCATGATGACGGAAAACCAGCAGTGTGGACTGGGATACCTTTGGAACAGGCGATCGCCCATAACTTAGAGTCCCTCTTTCCAGGGATGAACATACAAGAGTACCATACCTTCCGGATAACCCGTGACGCTGACCTGGAATTAGAAGAAGATGAAGCTGATGACTTACTGTTGGCTATAGAACAGGAACTGCAAAAACGGCGCGTTGGTGGATCTCCTTTACGCATAGAAATACATTCTCAAACTCCTGAATCCATCAGAAAACGACTGTTGGAGGATTTGGAATTAGAAGAAAATGATGTTTACGAAGTAGACGGTATCATAGGACTGAAGGATTTGATGTACTTCATGTCATTGCCCGTCCCAGAACTCAAAGATCCACCGTGGCAATCTGTAGTACATCCCCGCTTACTAAGGATTAAAGAGCCAAACATAAACCCAGATGTACGGGAGATAGAAGAAGGAAAAGATTTTTTTACAGTCATTCGGGAAAAGGATTTATTCGTACACCATCCCTATCAATCCTTTTCGAGATCTGTGGTGCGGTTTATTACCCATGCTGCCCATGACGCGAATGTGCTAGCAATCAAGATGACTCTTTATCGGACTTCTTTTGACTCGCCGATCGTAAATGCCTTGATTGCGGCGGCGCAAAATGGCAAGCAGGTGTCAGTACTGGTGGAACTTAAGGCGCGATTTGATGAAGAGAATAATATCTACTGGGCAAAGCGTCTGGAAAACGTCGGAGTTCACGTAGTTTATGGTTTAGTCGGGCTGAAGACTCATTGCAAACTTATTATGGTGGTGCGGCGCGAACAAGACCGCATTTTTCGCTATGTGCATATTGGCACTGGTAATTATAACCCGAAAACAGCCCGACTGTACACAGACTTGGGATTGTTCAGTTGCAATGAAGATTTGGGAGCCGATGTTACAGATGTTTTCAATTTCTTGACAGGATACTCACGGCAAAAGTCATACCGAAAACTTTTGGTTGCACCTGTGACGATGCGCGATCGCTTTGTTTCGATGATTCACCGGGAAATTGAAAATGTTCACAATGGCATGAGTGGGCGGATTGTTGCCAAAATGAATTCATTGGTAGACCCGGAAATTATCTCGAAATTATATGAAGCTTCCCGTGCTGGCGTGCAAATTGACCTGATCATACGTGGGATTTGCTGTTTACGCCCAGGGATCAAAGATATTAGTGAAAATATTCGCGTTATTAGTATCGTTGGTCGCTTTTTAGAGCACTCCCGTATTTTTTATTTCTATAACAATGGGCAGGAGGAAATCTATATTGGCAGTGCCGACTGGATGCGGCGTAATCTGGATCGTCGGGTAGAAGTCATTACCCCAATCATAGATGTAGATATTGCTAAGGATTTGCAAGAAATCTTAGGAATTATGTTAGCAGATAACCGCCAAGCTTGGGAGTTACAGCCAGATGGCAGTTATATTCAAAGAAGTCTTGGTGAAGACAGCCCAGAAGCCAGTTCACAAAAAATTCTCATGTCTATGGCTTTAACCTCGAATGGAATCGCCACTTCAAATATAGTAAATACAAAAAAAAGTTCCTTATATCTTGACGGCTAGCTTTTTATAAGTTTTCTTAAAAGCTCTCATTTTTCTAAATTATCCAACTCGTTGCCATAGGTTCAATACAATTTATTCAACCATTGGATAGAGTGAGTGCAGGCATCTATTCCCATAAACTGTAAAGGTTATCATAAGTCGTTATTCTTTTACATGGATGTTGATGTTGTCCTGTGAGCCTTCTACATTGCGTGTTCTAGTGGTTGACGATCACGAACTGACTCGTTTAACCCTAAAATTAGCCTTTTCTAGCCAGAAAAATCTTCAAGTTGTTGGTTTAGCCAGTAATGGTCAAGAAGCCGTAGAAATGGTTAAACGCTGTCACCCCGACGTGATAGTACTAGATTTACATATGCCAGTCATGGACGGTTGGAGCGCCTCTGGTCATATTAAAGCAATTGCTCCAAATACCCAAATCATTGCTTACTCGTCAGTCGAAGACACTAAGTGTCAGGAAACCAAAGAAATCGGTAGCTTGGATGCTTTTTGTAAAAAAGATACACCAACAACCGAACTCATTGCTTTGGTTAAAAAGTTAGGACAGGGTGCAGCTAATCGTTCAGTCGCGGGATAAATGATACAGCAAAGTAGCTTGGGAAATCTAAAACAAGGTCAACTCAATGGACTAAAGAATATTGAAGTGTTTAGAGGCGTCGGTAAAGCCGTAAATTAACGGTTTGCCGACGCAGTTTTGTATCAATTGTGTTGCTTATTGAGACTCAACTAAATTTCTGTTTGTCCAAAGGTGCGTCTAAACTCATCAATAAGCTCATCCATTTCTTCCAAAGCCTGATTCACGTCAATTCTCAAAGTTCCCAGGTTTGGTTGTTCTAGGAGATTCAGTAAATACTCTCGTTGACTTTGAACTTTAGCTACTCGTTGTTTTATAGTTTGTGCATCCATTGTTATCTTCCTGTCTTGAACTCTCCTCTACTTTAATCTACGGTAAGCCGCCTTTTGAAGTGTAGCGCAAAGCAGCCTTTGAATCACCTATGATCTTCCCTAACTTGTTCGTGATCACCGATGATAGAAAAACTAAGGTACTAGGAATTCATCACGAACTAAAATCATGTTACGCCAATTTTCTTTGGGAACGCTAGGTATAACCATCGGCGGTATTTTAACTATCATCGGTTTTGCTGCCTACGCTGCTGACTATGCCACACTAAATCTTGCAGGTTTTTTTTACGGAATTCCTCTTCTACTAGGAGGACTTGCACTCAAAGCTAACGAACTTAAGCCTGTACCCTTCAGTGAACCTACGACGCCACAAGTGTTAGCACTGAGAAATCAGCAAGCAACTTCTACTCAAAATCAAATTCGCCTAGACATTACTCGATATTGCTACGGTCAAGACGGGCATTTAGATAAAGCGCTTTCATTTCTAAAGCTTGGTTCCACAGACAATGATATACCAGTTGTCACAGGGTTGCGAGAAACAGAAATCAATGGAGCTTATACTTTAATTTTGGAATTTGATTCGCCATTACTACCAATTGACGTATGGCAACAAAAGCAGGAAAAAATGACCAGTTTTTTTGGTCCTGGAGTAGAGGTAAAAGTGACACAGCCAGAACCAGAAAGAATTGAACTGGCGCTGATTACGAATAAAAAATAGTTATGATTAAGAAGAATGCAGAACGCAGAACTCAGTAATTAGAATATCCCCACAAGGAGAACCCTCTTGATTTGAGAAGGAAAACTTTCTTTTTCTCTCGCGTTTCAATTCGGGGGCACGCCTACCAATACTCAGGAACCAGAGTTCTTAATTCGTAACGAGAAAACGCGTTTAGTATTCTGACGAATGATTCTGATTCCTGAGTTCTTTCTTGGTCATTAGTTTTTAGTTGTTTACTAATGACTAATGACTCATCTTTACTTTTCTAGACGAACTGCGTACCATTGCAAATACTGCCCAGAACCAACATCCAACTCGCAACTCGTGTCGATTAAATATTTTGCTTGCGCCTCTGTTGAATCAAAAGAGCGTAAATCGAGTGGCAAATCCTCAAATTGAAATTTTTCTAAAATTCCCTTGAGCTTCTCTAACAACTCTGGAGCAGAAAGAATTTGTTCTGGTTGGTTCGTTTCTAAAAGAACAAAATAATCCTGCTGATACATTAATGAATCTGGCATATACAAACAAAATTTGATGAATTTTAGATATGTTTTTTTTAAGAAAAGATGTCTTTTATAACTTTTTATCTGTTTTGTAAAATGATTAGCATTTATACAATAATATAGCAGTCCTATTTGATTTGTGAAAAGAAAAAGCTCAGATACCCGACTTCGCCAAAGTTGTCGGGTATCTTGGTGTTCACCTGCCTCCTATGAGTGTTGTGTTCAATGCAAGGTGTTGGAGGGCGATCGCGCTTTTCTGCCCCTGAGTCCTATGCCTTCGGCACGGCTTCGCCGAACGGACACGCTGCGCGTTCGCCCTTGGCGTGCGCTTTGCGCTTACGCGATCGCATGACTGCGGGCACTTCGTTGCCATCGCCCTGTGTCGCTTGTGTTGCAAAGTGGATTTAGAAATCGAATGTTGTGCGAAGCACACCCACATACTGCGTATCATTTCTGCTGTTGTTTTCCGGGTTAAGAATTACCCACAAACCAGGAGTTACCGAAATGTTGTCGTTCAGTCGCCAGCGGTAGAATGCTTCGATGTGGTAAGCGTTGTCTTCTTCTTTACGGACATCGCTGCTAGACACGCGTGGTGGCACACCAAAGAGAATTCCCGGCAGGTTGCCTCTACCTCCCACATCCGGAAACGACACGCCGATCGCCCCAAACCACACATTGGCATTGTCACCCTTGTTTACCAAGAGGGAATCTGTTCCACCCGTACCATTGGAAATGTCACTCAAACCAGAGTTCTCAGCAGTTGCCCAAATATATCCACCCCAAGCATGGATTTGGAAATTCGGCGAAAAGCGATAGTATCCCTGCGCACCGACAATGTTGCCGGAAGTGGCAATGCGGTTCCCAAAGGGAGAGCCTGCTAAGGCGCTACCTGTGCCGCCTGTAAGACCAACGTTACCACCAGGGGTATAGCTATGGGAGTAAGCGATGCCAACCGCCCCTTGCTTGCCGTGATACACCAAGTGCGCTAGCGCATTGTAACCGCCATCAAATACCCCATTTTTTTCAAATGGAAGATTGGGGTTATCCGCCAAATAGCCCAGAGTCAAAATCAGGTCTTTATTGATGTTCCAATTAACAGCTGCACCACCGCCGCCTCGCCGGAAGAGGGGACTGTATTCCCCAAATAGTGAGGGAATCCCGTTTCCGTCATCTGCGATAGAGGCAGGAGTTACGGTTTCTGTGATGTCGGTGTAGCCGATGCCTGTGGGACCTACTACAAAGGAAACAGAATCGCTTACGGGAAAGAAGTAACGGACGTGGGGAATAGAGACATCGTTGTTGCTGTCAGTATCGAAGTTCAGTCGCGTCATCCCGGTGCCCGTCACTGAGGCAATCTGACTTGTGCCATTGGAATTCAAGAAGTTCCCGAACTCCAGACGGACTCGCAACAAATCTTTGCCTGTGAAGCTGCTTTCAAAGTTGAGACGACCTCGATCTGCAAAATAGGTTTGGGAGCGATCGCGATCGCCACCTACTCTGTTACCAAAGGTATCGCTAACGGCGGTGATAATTTGAGCATTCAATTTGGTCGTGGTAGAAAACTGCTGCTCCTCCAGTGTTGCTGTACGTGCCTCCAGGGTATCTATCCGCCCGCGCAGAGTTGCCAGTTCTGGCGCAAACTCCTGTTGCAATTTTTGCAGTGTTGCCAAATCTTCTTGCCTGACTAAATCAGTAGTACCCGCTGCAATCAATTCGTTGAGCCGATTTAAAGCCGCATTCAAACCGGCAGCAAACTCATAGCGAGTGAGCGATCGGTTTCCCCGGAATGTGCCATCAGAATAACCAGCAATGACACCATAACGCTCAACTAAAGACTGTAATGCTTGGTATGCCCAATCAGTAGGTTGCACATCTGATAACTGAGAAACAGAAGGTATTTGAGCCATTGCCTTATTGTTGACGGCGTTCTCTGACACCTTTGGGGAATTTGCCACTGGCATCAGGCTGGCAGAAATATCAGTTTGTCCTAAAAGATTGTCAGCTACAAGCTCTTTAGTGTTTGCATTAGTTGCAGAGTTAGAGTCAACTCTTTGGGCTAATTTAACGAAATTAGTATTTTGTTTATGAACAGTAATCGGGTTATTTACAACTTCAATTCTTCCATCAATGTCTTGAGCACATAACGTCTCAATACCAATTAAATTGATTGTCAGGCTTGCCACAATCAGTTGCATTATTTTATGCGTTTTTATCATTTTTTTAGCCTTGACTTAATAAGTCTTATCTTGTTTCTAATAGGACTTTTTAAAAAACTAGGCTCAAAATCGTCTCAATTTTAGAAGGGGCGAAGCTTTGATATCAATTTCGTCTATTGTCACGCTCGTTTGAGTCACTTTTGCCCCTGTTGACGCCTTTGCCTTATTTACAAAGGCTTTGAGGTTCCAGAAACTTCTAAAGTCCCACTAAACATTCACCGAGTAAATTACCACTTACACTCCAACAGAAAACTTCACCTTCAATGACTAGTTGGCAGTTACTGAAGATGAGGTTTACTATTGATTTCGCTTGGCAAAATCGCTGGAGAAATGACTATCCAGTGAAGCTATCAGCAAATTCGAGACTCAATAAATCTAGCTTGATTCCGTTACATTTCTTAATTTTTATTGTTATATTTTAAAGAGTTCTATTTGCTTTTCTACTTAAGATATAAAAAAAATTATATCTTATGAACATCTAACTTTAGAGTGATAGAAAACCGATTGTTTTTATATTTTATTTATATTAAACAAACGTTAGTATAGGTTGATTAAGACAAACCGTTAGTCAAAAAATTGGAGCAAGCGATAGGTTTACTTGCTATTTCCTACCATGTCATCTCCAATCACTTAAACGTGTAGACAATTGTCTATAACGTTACAAGCTGACAAGTGCATTTAACTTGCACTTTTTGTGGGCTAGATTCCTTACACCGAACAATTCCAGCAGGAAAATTAAATATTGGCTACTGATCTAGCCAAAAAACGATGGAGTTGTTGAGTGCAGGCTTATGGTACATAAGCAGGAAACCTGGCTCTCAAACTCCTGCCCTATATCAAGCTGTATAAGTAAGTCGGCGCAAATAATCATCACTGGTTTGTAGTAGCGCTTTAGCGCTGTTCGCGCAGCGTGGCGTCAGCCATAGCGCTACTACGAGCCAAATACAGAGATTTTACTTTTCTTTACATAGTTTGGTTTTTTCTTGCCGACTTACTTATAGCGGGCGGCATTGCTGCCAAGATTCTACCCCTCATCCAGCAAGGGAATTTCATGGAAGCATTCCTGCAGAAAGGGCAGATGAATTCTCTACTTAAGCAGATTCCTGTTCATCTGATCTGAAATCGAGAAGTTGAACTCATCCGAGTTGCTGTGTGTGCTGACCAACTAACCTCTAGCTAAAACGTCTTGAGGATGAGCTCAAAGAGCGAGTGCCTGTCCTTTAGGACTTACGGGGACGCTGCTTTGTGCAATTCGTTAGCTCCTCCCGAATGAGGCACGGGACACGCACTCGCGTTCGTGCCACCCTGAATCTTAGCTCAGTCTCAAGCCAGTCTAGTAAAGATTCTTACCATATCTACCAGATATAACCATGTCCTCCACTACTACTCGTCGTAAATCCAACACCTTCTATGTCATCCTGATTGCTGGTGCTGCCGCTCTTGGGGGTTTTTTGTTTGGTTTTGACACTGCTGTAATCAACGGTGCGGTTGCTGCTCTGTCCAAAGCCTTTAACGCCAACAGTGTACTGACTGGTCTTGCTGTGTCCCTGGCTTTGTTGGGGTCTGCGGTAGGAGCCTTTTATGCCGGGAAAATCGCAGACCGTTATGGTCGAGTCAAGGCAATGGTGGTAGCTTCGGTGTTATTTACCATCAGTGGCATTGGCTCTGGGATTGCTTTCGGAATCTGGGATTTTATCTTTTGGCGAGTATTGGGTGGGCTTGCAGTCGGCGCTGCTAGCGTCATCGCGCCAGCTTACATTGCCGAGTGTTCTCCCACCCATTTACGAGGAAGGTTGGGATCTCTCCAGCAACTAGCGATTGTGGTTGGTATTTTCATTGCACTGCTATGCGACTACTTTATCGCTGTATCAGCAGGTTCAGCTGAGTCGCCATTTTTGTTTGGAATAGCCGCTTGGCGGTGGATGTTTTGGACGGAAATCCCTCCAGCTGTGCTTTACGGGATGGCAGCTTTAATGATTCCCGAATCGCCCCGGTACTTGGTTGCCCAAGGACGGGAGCCAGAAGCTACTAACGTTCTGACCAAGATTTTGGGAGGTGACGTGCGCTCAAAAATCGAAGAAATTCGGCAAACAGTTATGCGAGAGCGCGAGCCTAGGTTTTCTGACCTCTTAGGGAGAAATGGCGGACTCCTGCGTATTGTTTGGATAGGAATAGGCTTATCTGTACTCCAGCAATTGGTTGGTATTAATGTAATCTTCTACTACAGCAGTATTTTGTGGCGCGCAGTCGGGTTTTCAGAACAAAATTCCCTAACAATCACGGTGATCACAGGAGCCGTAAACATTATTACTACGCTAGTGGCGATCGCCTTCGTGGATAAATTTGGTCGCAAGCCGTTGCTCATTCTAGGGTCAATCGGCATGACTTTGACCTTGGGGACGTTGGCTTCTCTTTTTGGAACCGCTCAACTCGATGCTGCTGGCAACCCTACTTTGAGCGGTTCAGCGGGTATTGTGGCTCTCCTCGCAGCCAACCTCTATGTGTTTTGCTTCGGTTTTTCCTGGGGACCAGTGGTCTGGGTGCTGTTAGGAGAAATGTTCAATAACAAGATCCGAGCTGCTGCACTTTCAGTCGCTGCTGCAATGCAATGGGTTGCGAATTTCGTCGTTTCCACGACATTTCCTCCCATACTGCAATATTTTGGGCTAGGTGCTGCTTATGGTCTGTATACAACGGCGGCGGCTATCTCGTTGTTTTTCGTTCTCTTTTTTATTAAGGAAACCAAAGGAATTGAGTTAGAAGATATGTGATTCGCATCGAACTTGTGGGACTTCGTAAAAAGCTGGGACGAAATAAGTCTAAAGATAAAGCAGTATATAACACTCACTCCTAATGCGTGGCAAACATTAGACAAGATTGCGGAATGTGAGTTCCATCTGTGTCCATCTGTGTCCATCTGTGGTTAATTATTCTTTTTTTTGGAATGAATGCAAGAAGTCTATTACAGTAAGTGAGCGTGAACTCATTAAGCGCTGGGCGAGGGAGTGACAAGAACTGGGACACCCTCAGTGGAGAATCTCCCAGTTCTTGTCCGCCATGAATCCCACACTCCCCAAAGCGGGTGAGATGTGGAGCTTCTAGCAAGCTAGCTAAAGTTCTGGTAATCTCTGATCAAAAGCCGATGGCGGGATTTGAACCCGCGACCGCTCGATTACGAATCGAGTGCTCTACCACTGAGCCACATCGGCAGACATTAAAAGATAATAGCTCATGACACAACCAAATAGCAAAAATCGTATGAAATCAGAACAATATGCCCGTCTTAAGGCAGAAATAGCAGCCCCCTATCGTGGCTTACGGCAATTTATCTACATTGCTTGTGGTGCTTCTGGCTTTATCGGCGCACTCATCTTTTTTTCTCAGCTACTTGCAGGACGCGATGTTGACAGCGCTTTGCCTAACTTGGCACTTCAAATAGGAATTATCACTTTAATGGTTTTTCTTTGGCGTTGGGAGCAGCGCAGACAACGACGCCCCTAAAGCCCTTTCAGAAAAATCAATTACAAGCTTTTGCGATGGTGCAAAGCGTCCGCTGAGTCCTCCGGTGCCGCCAGGCTTACGCGATGGGATCTTATGCCTTTAGAGAAGTAAGCTAATAAAAATACTGTTATCCCCATCATACCAAAGTTCCAGTAAGTCGTAGTTAGAGCGGTTGTGCCGATAATAAGCAAGCAAAATAAGCTGTATTTAACCTTCATTCGTACTTACTTTTTCTATTTTTCTAAACAAAAGATTCAAGCTTTTTCCACCAAAGGTCTGCGTTTGGAAACTAAGAAATGAAAATTAATGGCTGAGACACTTGCAGATAGGAAGTGCATAATTGACTTTAAAAAACAATACCTAAGATAGGCTCGGGTTTTGATTTAGCTCACTGACAAGACGTTTTGGAGAACTTTCGTGCATATCCACAAGTTAAAAAGAGAAGTACTCTTGGCTCAGCCTAATTTTACTTATTCCTACCTCTCTTCTCTATCAGCCTTAAGCTCACGCACGCATTCTTGTGCAACACCCACAACAAGTCCCAAACTGGCACCAATTAAGGTATATCTATTGTGCAAGTCTTGGTAGTACTGACCTTCAAATTTAAGTTGATTAAAGCCACGCTGACCAATTTGAGCAGCAGCTAAACCGATAACTGCGCCAATTAGACCAGTCATAACACCTGAGAAGATGATTAACCTGATATTCATAGAACAGTAAATACTAAACAGTGAACAGTTAGCAGTTATCAGTTAACAGTCAACACGTGGTTGTTTACCCATAACTGATAACTGATAAGAGGACTAGTGGTGCAAGAAGAAAGAGTAAAACAGAAAGGCAACAGTGATCGTAAACAAAATGTGGTTTATCCAATCGTCTAAATTCCATTTTTTGAACATCTGTGTTACCTCTATAGACAAACGTTAATCTTCTTCTACCCCATGACATTATTCTACATTCAAGGCTTTTTCTGGAACTGGTAACTTTACAGTTAATAATGTTAATAATGTCGAAGTCGCATGACCGATTTCAGCCAATATGAAAAAAGAACAGCCTGAGTGCTCAACCCAGGCTGCGTGACGAACTCAACACCTCACTCCTCTTGTGGACTAGCTTGAAATGTAGAGAGAGCTTGTTCCTTGTCCTGCTGAGACTGTGGATGCTGTGTCGAGGTGGGCTTGCCAGGTTTACCCGGTTTCAAGAAGCCCTCTTCTAGGTTCTTAATCACGACATACAGCACTGGAACTAAAAACAAACTTAAAATTGTCGAAATCAGATAACCACCAAACAGCGCTGTTCCCAAAGACCAACGGCTGATTGCCCCAGCGCCAGAAGCTATCACCAAAGGCCAGAAACCGACTAAACCAGCAAAAGCAGTCATGAGAATTGGTCGCAAGCGTTCCTCACAAGCGCGGATTGCAGCCCTAGTAGCATTCATCCCTAACGCTGCGGACTGGTTAGCAAATTCCACAATCAGAATCGCGTTCTTACTTGCTAGACCAATCAGCATCACCAGCGCGACTTGGGCATAGATGTTATTGTTAAGCGTCGGCCAAACACCACCTTGCTGGAAAACATTGGCGCGGAACACGACTGCACCAAGTGCGCCTAAGATTGCCAGAGGTACAGTAATCATGATGATCGTGGGATCGATGTAGCTTTCGTACTGCGCCGCTAACACCAAGAAGACCATGACAAAGGCTAAGCCAAAAATAATCGGTGCAGCACCGCCAGAGGACCTTTCCTGAAAGGCGGTTCCTGTCCAGGCAAAGCCAAATCCTGGTTGCAAAACTTCGTTGGCAACCGCTTCCATTGCTTGAATTGCCTGTCCGGTACTATAGCCTGGTGCTGGACCTCCTTGAATTTTGATTGAGGGATAGACGTTGAAGTGAGTGATGACAGGCGGATAGGTAAATCTTTCCATTTGCACCACAGAACTCAGTTGGACGAGATTGCCATCCTGGGAGCGTACGTATAAACGACCGAGGTCTTCAGGATTGGAGCGCACTGTCCCCTCTGCTTGGGCGTAAACGCGATACAGCCGTCCACCAAGCACGTATTGGTTGACATAGCTTGCACCGAGGTAGGTCTGCATGGTGCTGAAAATATCACTGACCCGGATGTTTTGTGCCTTGGCTTGGTTGCGGTCGATGGAGATTTGCATCATCGGGGTATCAAAGGTGAATTGGGTAAAGACACCTCCGAGTTCCGGTCGCTTTTGAGCCGCTGCGATCACGTTTCGGGTATTCTCGATCAGCGCTTGTATGGGCAGGGCTTGTCTGTTTTGGATATACATCTCGAAGCCACCTGTACTACCCAAACCATCCACGGGTGGGGCATTGACAGCGATCGCTACTGCTCCCGGAATTTTTTCGCGCAACCCTTTATTAATTTTTTTGAGAATGCCAAAGACGGAATGCTCAGCACCATGACGCTCTTCCCAACTTTTTAGCTTGACGAAAAACAGTGTCTTGTTGCTAGCGTTCCCCTCAAAACCAAAACCAGCGTTACCGACAACATGCTCAACTTCAGGCAGTGGCAGCACCACTTCCTCAGTAATTTTCTTAACCAGATCAACGCTGTAGTTGAGAGATACACCTGGTGGCGCTTCGACAATCGCAAAGAAATAGCCTTGGTCTTCTTCGGGGATAAATCCCTGGGGAGTTGTCTGGTAAATCCAACCTGTTGCTACTAAACCCGCAACAAACACTGGAATCACCAGCCAGCGAATCCGGATCAGGAATTCCACAATTTTGACGTATCCCCCCTTGAACCAATCAAACACCCGGTTAAACCAGCGGAAAAACAAGCCCAAGGGACCGTGGACTTCCTGCTGTCGCCGCATGATGATGGCTGACATACTCGGAGAGAAGCTGAGGGCGTTGAAAGTCGAAATGGCAATGGAGAAAGCGATAATCAGGGCGAATTGCTTGTAAACGATACCAGTTGTGCCAGGAAAGAAGGTCACGGGGATAAATACTGCCATCAGTACCACAGATGTGGCGATGATTGCCCCGGTGAGTTCCTGCATTGCATCTAGGGCGGCTTGCATTGGTTTCATGCCCTGCTCAAGTTTGGCAGCGATCGCCTCCACCACGACAATCCCATCATCCACCACCAGACCTGTTGCCAGGATGATCCCGAATATTGTTAACTGATTTAAGGTAAACCCAAGCACATACGCAATTGCGATCGCTCCAATCAGCGATACGGGGATCGCAAGCGAGGGAATGATGGTCGTCCGCCAGTCTTGTAAAAAGATGAAGATGACGAGGAACACCAGCGCGATCGCCTCCGTCAGGGTTTTGAAGGCTTCATCGAGAGAAGCTCCTACGAACAAAGTATTATCTAAGCCGATCGTCGCCTTTAATCCTGGCGGAAAATTGGGTTGCAACTCCGCCATTTTTGCTCTGATGGCGTTTGCCGTATTCCAGGCATTCGTGCCGGGCAGTTGGTAGGCTAACAAAATGACTGCTGGTGAACCGTCAAATAGCGTCGTTGCGCTATAGTTTTCCGCCCCAACTTCGGCGCGACCGACATCTTTTAACCTGATCAGCGTGCCATCCTTGCCTGTTTGCACCACGATGTCTTCCGCTTCTGCGGGAGTGGTAAACCGACCGTTGGCTCGCAGAGCAATTTCATACTGCTGATCGGTTGGGGTAGGCTGCTGACCAATTCTCCCCGCACCAACTTGAATATTCTGTTCCGAAATGGCATTAAGCGCATCCTGTGCCGTCAAATTTCTGGCAGCCAAGGCATCGGGATCGAGCCAGATACGCATAGCATATTTCCGTTCCCCGACAATTCTGATCGAACCTACGCCCTCGATCCGTTTGATTTCATCAAAAATTTGTCGGTCAACGTAGTTACTTAGGAAGACGTTATCGTAAATAAATTTACCATTTTGGTCTTTTTCTGAATAAAAAGCATAAGCCAGAGTAATCGTTGGAGACTGCTTCTGGGTTGTCACACCAATGCGGTTGACTTCCTCAGGTAAGCTGGCTTCGGCGATCGCCACGTTATTTTGCACGAGGACTTGTGCCGTATTCCTATCCGTGTCCGTGGGAAAGGAAACGTTAATTGTGGTGTTGCCATCATTCGTCGTCTGCGAGGACATATACACCACCCGCTCCGTGCCGTTGATTTCCCGCTCTAGCACGGTGGTGACGTTTTCTTCTGCGGTTTTGGCATCAGTTCCGAGATAATTAGCAGTGACGCTCACCTGCTTGAGAGCCATTTCTGGTAGCTTATCTAAGGGGAGGAGGGGAATACAGATTCCTCCGACCAAGAGAATAAGTACAGTACAAACTGTCGTGAAGACAGGTCGTTTAATGAAAATATCCGCAATACTTAGGAGCATAGCCTAGGAGTGATAAGGATCAAGTTGAGAGTGCGATAAATAGCTATTGACCACTCGCTGCGCTCAAACTCAAAATTCTAAATTTAAATAATTTTTTGAATTTTGAATGAGCGAATTTTGAATTTTGAATTCCCCGCATGGTGATCTAAGACTCAGGTTGAATCGGAGAACCATCTTTGAGAATCTGAATTCGCGTCACTGCAATTTCATCGCCTGGCTTGACTCCATCAATTACCTGGTAGCTTTGACCTTGGATGGGTCCCAGCTTCACTGGCTGACGCCGCACAGTCTGTTTTGACCCTGTTTTCTGAGCTACAAAGACAAAGTCCTGCGCCCCGACAGGAGGAGGTACAGCAACTGTGGGAAGCAAAACACCTGGACGTTCGCTCCAAATGACTCGTGCGCGGACAAACTGCCCCTCGCGTAAGCTGCCCCCCTTGTTGGAAAAGCGAGCTTTGGTTAAGACCGCTTGGGCACCCGTGTCTACTTCTGGGGAGATAAAATTGATATTTCCGGTAATCAAGCGTTTTTTGGTATTGGGATCAATGAGTTCGACTGGCAGCCCGCGTCGCAGTTGTGAAAAGTACTTGTTCGGAATAGAGATTCGCAGGTAAAGATTATCGTTTTGGGTAATAGTCGTTAGGGTTTGACCAGTATTAACGTAGTCTCCCACCTTAAGCGGAAAGTCACCCACCTCTCCAGTAATTGGTGCCAGCACGCGTTTAAATTGGAAAGACACGCGAGCACCCGCTGTATCTGCCTCAGCCTGTCGGACGTTAGCTTCTGCTTGTTTTAAGCTGGCTTTGGCAGCTTGTACCTGTTCCTCAGTAGCATGCAGCGTTGCGATCGCCGTGTTTAGGTCTCTCTGGGCAATGTCTAACTGCTGTTTTGCTTGTGCCCCAGCAGATACCAGTTGCTGCGCCCTTTGGAACTGAAGTTTTTGAAGTTCTACGTTTGCCGCATCCCTCAGCCGTTGTGCTTCTTGTGCTTTCACTTGCGCCTGTGCCGTTCCATAAGCAGATTTGGCTGAGTTAACTCTAGCAATGGCGCTATTCAATTCCGGACCGGTGCGATCAGGACGGAGCAGCACAATTGGCGTTCCTTGCTGCACTCGATCTCCTGATGAGACGGGAATCGACTCTATCCGACCTTGGATCTCCGGTTGCAGTGAGACTCTCTGTTGAGCTTCCAACCTACCCACGAACTCTGTGACGTCTTGCACTGTGGTAGACTTCAATAACTGCAACTTGACCGGAGTTGGTGGCGGTTCGCTAGCTGTGGCAGTGGGTTTGCTCTTACCGCAGGCGCTGGTGAAAAAAGAAGCTAGAAGCGCTGGAAATAATAATTTACTTGCGAGTAAGACATCAGCTTTTTTAAACATATTTTTAACCTCAAAAGAATTTAACTGAGGTGAAGGCAAAAATGGGTACTTCTTGCAACTATGCGTGAATTCTGAATGTTTAAGTTTTGCTCTTCTCGAACTTTGGTTGCCCAATTGCTTGGATGGCAACAAGGTTTCCTCTAGTTTAAAGACTACAGACAAGCAGACGATTAAAGAAATAATTCGTCATTTTTGAACCAAAGGGAGAATTCCACCACCGTGAAGGATGACAGCCAACCGGTGCAGCCAATGTGTAATCTAGGTCATCGCACTTTAGCCATTTCCCGTCCACCCGCCAGCCTACAACCTCGCCGAATTTTTCAATCACTGTATTATCTTGATTAATGGTGGTATCGAACGAACCACCAACACTTTGATATGTCTGTATTTGTACACTGAAACCAAAGCGACCCTGGCTATATTTTGTCCATAAACCGTCAATCACCCGGAGTTCATCGCAGGGAAACTCCCTCATATCATCCGGAGTGATGGCTGCCAAGTCCGGCTCTTTTGTGATTGTTTGGATGACCCGAATCGTTTCCCAGTCTGCTTCTCGCAGGTTTCCTGCTGCTAACAAATCCTGCAGCTTTTTGTATTTGTGGATATCGGCAACCAGTAGGAAATTGTCCTCTGACTTAGCAATGCGCGAGCTGAGATTTGATAAGAGCTGATTTAATTGTTGTAGCTGCACCTCAATCGCACTTAAACGAGTCGTGACTTCAGATTCATGCACTTCATTAGACATTGAATTCCTCACAAAAAAGGGGTATTTTCAATTTGATTTATAAATAGCTAAATTACATTGCTTGATAGGTAGCGTTATTATAACGGCAAGATTTGATAATACCGAGTTTTTTAATTGCGTTCGTTCCAAAGGGGCGCGAGAAAAGCGCGATTGGCAATGCCTGTGCCCCGAATCGCGATCGCCATGCAGGGCAGATCCTGCGGAGCATCGCCTTCTGATGATTGGGTACCAGTAGACAAGATTGCATGAATCAAGAAAAGAAGGCTCCCTTGCGTTGAGTAAACCAGCAAACAAATTGCATCGCCAGCCAAATCGTTTTCTCCGATGACGATAGCGCTGTGCCAAGATGTAAAAAATCTTCACACCAGCGGTTTATGTGTTTCCTAACAGGTATTTTTATCTAGTTGTTTCTATCTTCACACTATTCGTGCAAGAGGTCTATTGTTAAACAGCGCTTTAATGTTACGACAACCTCCTTAAGGGGAGAATCAGCAGAAGCCAAAGCAGGTGGCACAGTCGGTTGATGCGCAAAAGAGTATTCATCTTTGATGACCAAGGCTGGTCGAGCAACTGTCAGCCAGAAATTTTAGCAACTGTGACTGCTAATCAGGTTTACAGGCTAGGAACGGGAACTTTGTCTTTCCACACCCTAATCACAATAAAGTAGAGGTTTGGCATGTCATTGTCTTGTCCATTCTTGTGGTTCTTGTCACATTCTTGCTATTTCTTAAGGGAGATTTTGGGTATGACTCTTGTGAGGTGTAGCCCTACCTTATTTGCTGAAGACCAGTTGAGCGAGTGAAAGCTTTCCTTGTTTAGCTTCCATCAAGTTCTCAGGTTTAACTAGACAAGATCGTCATTTTTAGCAGTAAGTTAAAATCTGATTCAGCCGTTTCGATGCTCTTCACATCCTGTTTCTTCCCTCAATGCGTAAGTCCTACAATAGTCTGGGTGAAGTGGATGGCAAAAATCAATCAAGCGAAGGTATAACTTTTTCAAGGGTGTACTAGAAGACACACTTGCAAGTGTGGTTGTGTTCTGCAACGTGACCATGCTGCCGCAATCAATATACTTCGTAAGGGCGTCGCACTTGTGGCGGCTGTGGCAGGCGGAAAGTACGCCCTCCGACTAACGTTCACGATTTAAGATAACCAATGAAGCCTGCCCTCTGCCCAGGAAGAACCCCGTAAAAGAAAAGATTGCTACCTCTGGGCAAGGGGGATCTTGCCTTCTAAACGGAAGGCAAGAAACGCGCTTAGGAGTTGGAACCCCTATTGAGCTTGGAGCAATCCTGGTTGAACAAGTTCCGACCTTGAGCCTAGAATCCCATCCGATGAACGCGGTGGGAGTGTCAATAAGATTGGTTTTGTATGTACATATAACTAATAAAATTAATATTTGTTCATTTTATGAAATATATAGAGATAAAAAATAAAAAAAATATTAGGAAATCTGAAATGAGCGCGAATTTACTGAGAAACTATATATTGTTCAAACGGGGTCAGCTTATATAAAGACCCTGATTATAAGCCTCAAACATTTAAAAGGGGTCAAACTATAAATTTAAAGACCCCAATGGAGCGTGAAAATCATAATATACCAAGCGCCAGACTCACAACTTGTCAGTCATGGCGCTTTTAACTTTTTAATTAAGGTATTCTTACCAAATACGGTGAAGGAATGGCTTGGGCGGTCCCTTTACTAACCAGTGCTTGGTAAACAAAGGCAGCAACTTCTGCCCTAGTTGCCTGACGATTGGGATTTAATTGCCCAACTGCGGGGTAATTTACCACGAGTTGCCGTGCAGTGGCTGCTGCTACTGAATTTGTAGCATAGTTGGGAATCTGGGAAGCATCGCTGTATACGGAAAGGACATTCTGAGTATTCGCAGATAAACCCAAACCGCTTGCTAAGGAGACTAGTACCTGCACTCGCGGAATTTGTTGCTCTGGTTTAAAGGTTTTGTCAGGATACCCAGAAACAAAGCCACCTTGGTAGGCAGATTGAATCACCTGGAAACCCCAAAAATTGCGGGTGACATCATTGAAGTTAATGGCTTGGCGTTGGGCTGCTGGTGCAAAGGCTTTGCTCACAATGGCAGCAAATTGGGCACGGGTGACAGGTTCATTCGGTTTAAAAGTCCCATCGGGAAATCCAGCAATAATATTCTTAGAGGCTAGAGCTTCGATGTAGCTTTTTGCCCAATAATTTGCTGCCACATCTTTAAAGGCAACTGGACCGCCTGCTGGTGGTTCAACAGTGGCGGCAACAAATTCGACTTGACCAAGTATGCGCTTCGGGTCAATATCATTGCCAATAGCGACAATAGTATTATTCCCCTTGCTGTTGTTCACGTCGTGGCGAGTGTTACTGCGGATCAAGTTACCGCCGGGATTTTCAGCGGTCCCAAGGTCAGGTGAAGCATTAGTAATCACGACTATGCCATCGCGCTTGTTCTTTTGAATGACATTCTTACGCAGTACAGGCTTAGCTGATTCGGAGATAAACAGACCATCTTGGTTTTCGATGATCTGGTTTCCTTCTACTAGGGGTGTAGAAGTACCACCTATTGCCAAACCAAAACCAGTATCCTGAAACAAATTATTCCGAATTTGTCCTTGGGCAGATTTAGCTACTGAAATCCCGTTGCCTTTGTTTTGAACAAAAACACTATTTTCAATTTTGGGATTACCTTTACCCGTGACAAAAATACCTTCTCGTATACTGTTGGTAAACGTACTATTTATAATTGTGGGATTAGTTGATTCCACCCATATACCAGTGCCACGGTTTTCTGGGTTGGTGACTGTTACTCCTGTGATAACGGTATCGTTATCGGCACGAATAGTCATATTTTGGCGGGCAAAAGTGGGACTAATGTAAATGCCACTACCTGTAATCAATACTGCCTGACCTTTGGTCGATTCGTCACCCCGTAACGTCACACCTTGTTTTATAAAAAGTGGGAAGGTTTCTCCACTTTCTTGGTTATAAGTACCAGGAGCCAGTTGGACAACTGTACCCGGTTGAGCCTGATTAAGAGCGTAGGTGATCGTTTTGTATGGCGTTGCTTCCGCGTTACCGGCACCAGCACTGTCTGTACCAGTTTGTGGATTTACGTAAATAACGCTTGCAGTTGCGGGAGCTTGCGGCGTAACAGTTTGGGCAATAGCTTTGGTGTGGATAGCACCAGCATTGACCTGTGAACCTGGTAGCATAAACCCACCAGAAACCACTAACAAAGCGGTTAATCCTGCAGGCATTGTGAGAAGGCGTCTACCAGTTTGAATGCGAAAATTTTTCTTTTGTGGAGTACCAAATCCCTGATGTGTCATCTTATCTGTGATGTGCTGAAATAGTGTTAGTTGAATAAGGTGTCAATAACAGCAGGCGTTGCTGTAAAACTCATGCAAACTATAGCCGAAGACCAGTAGATTGGGATCTGGGTTCCCTATGTAAAAAACAGAATTTCTTACACTCATTCACATTTAGTTTGCATATTGAGGTGGGTTTGAGGGTGTAGCGTGTAGGCGATTGCGCGGAGCGCAGTGCCCTCGTGCCCAATCGCGATTCGGGGCAGTGGCAGAGCCAATCGCACTTTTGGGATATTTGATGCTTCCCTAACCCAAGATCCCGTACCCTCAACCCTTTCTTCTACACTCAAGACCCTTCATCCGTACACAACTGAAAAACAAACCCAGTTTCTTTAAGAAGAAACTGGGTTTGTGGAAGTTATATAAAGCTGCAACTTATTGCAGTCAAATGTCGTCTAAACAAAAGAAAACTATTACCGAAATTAACGTAATGCGCTATCGATTGTTGTCACTACGTCGCGCGTTATTTTTAGTAATTACTATCTGTCTTCTACTCTCTAGTATTCCTGTCAAGTGATTCACACACCTTCCCAGAAAGCAAACCGACAAGCTTTACGCTCCTTTGTTGGTACTTTCTGCTAACGTTGATAAGGAAATGACACTAATAGAAATTATGCAAAATTACCCTACTTCAGCAGTTGAAGTTGACGGGGAACGTTTGGAAAGTGCCTATCGTCAACTGGCTCGCTTACAAGGAAACCTACAAGATTTGCTTGGTTTTTAGTTATTAGTCTTACTTAAGCGATTTGTCTTTTGTTCTGACTAATAACTAATATGCTAATGTTTCTAATGTTTCTCGCAAATACCGCTGTACCTGTTCGTCAAGGCGAAGCTTCTGAAATTGAGCATCGCGTTCTAATAGCCAGCGCTGGAAACCGGAACTAGCTGCGATCGCGCACTTTAAGCTATTCCAATTTTCAGTATTACCAGTAAATGGGGTATCGCTAGAAGCTTTAATTCCAGCCATAGTTCCTTGTTCCTCAGTTTCAAAGGTCAATATATGAAGCAAACTTTAAAGAAGCCGCTCCTCTTTGAGCGTAAAATGCTACTCATTTTTCCAGGGTAAACTTCTATGGCTGCAAATTCTGTCTCATTAGTCACTAAAACTTGCGCCTACTCACGGAAATTTCACATATACTTCACAATATACAGATAAATTGTAGCAAAAAAGCTTAAATCAACTAAAAGCTAGGCTAAACCTAGCTCCTATGGAATCAACTAAATAACACTTATGAGTAATGGTTAAGCTTGCTCTTGATACCACCACAGTTGAGGTCTTGATACTGCTGCCATATGAGCAGCACGCATTTTTAATTTTTATTACCTAAACAAAAAATTTTTTACTGTTTTATGACTTAAACAAAAAATTTTTTACTGTTTGTTTATTAATCAGATTTTTTTAAACCAACGAACGCAATAGCAAATATTTGCACAAGGTAGCGCCAACAGGAAAGGGTACAGGGTATTAGGAGGGGGACAGAGTGCAGGGAAGTAAAACTTATCTATCACCTGTCACCTGTCACCTATCACCTGTCACCTATCACCTTTCATTAACTCCCTGTCTAGTAGATGAAAGAGTACGGCGCTTGGTCACCATCTGGAAGCCTTCGATGATGTCACCTTCAGCCCATTCATTGTATTTGTCAATGCCGATACCGCATTCGTAACCTGAGTTAACTTCGCGGACGTCTTCTTTCATTCGCTTGAGCGAGTCAAGGACGCCTTCATAGATCACCTTACCGTTACGACGCACTCGCACTTTGCAGTTGCGGGTGAGTTTGCCAGACTGCACGTAACAACCGGCAACAGAACCACGACCAACTGGGAAGACAGCACGCACTTCGGCTTGACCCAAGTGTTCTTCCGCCAACTCTGGCTCCAATAGACCTTCCAAGGCTCCTTGGATATCTTCTATAAGTTTGTAGATGATGTTGTATTCCCGCACATCTACACCAGCCTCATCGGCGGCTTGTCTTGCGCCACTAGCGTAAGTGGTGTTAAAGCCAACAATGACGGCTCCACTAGCTGCAGCTAAGTCGATATCGGTTTGGGTAATTTCACCAGCAGTTGCCATCAACAAGCGGATTTGTACCTCGTTTTGGGGAATTTGCCGCAGCGATCCCACAATGGCTTCTACGGAACCTTGTACGTCTCCTTTCAAGATCAGGTTGAGTTCTTTCAACTCGCCTTCTTGAGCTTGAGCCGAGATACTTGTCAAGGTAATGCGTCCCTGCATGAGGCGGGATTGACGCTGTTTATCGGCGCGATCGGAAGCAATTGACCGTGCTTGTTTTTCGTTGCTGAAGACCTCGAATTCATCGCCTGCTGCTGGTACATCACTTAAGCCCAACACCTCAACAGCGAATGAGGGAGTAGCCGCGTCGACTCTTTTACCTCTATCATCCACCATTGCCCGGACTTTACCGAACGCTGAGCCCGCTACCAACAAATCACCAACGTGTAGGCTACCATTCTGAATCAGCAGGGTCGCAACTGGTCCCTTTGCCTTATCCAGGTGAGCTTCAATCACGGTTCCTTTCGCGAGTCGGTCTGGGTTGGCAGAAAGTTCTTCTATTTCTGCTACCAAGAGAATCATCTCTAGGAGTGTATCGAGGTTTTCACCCTTAATGGCGCTAACGGGAACCATAATGGTGTCGCCACCCCACTCTTCTGGCACCAGAGCGTATTCCGTTAATTCTTGCTTCACACGGTCAGGCTGTGCTTCTGGTTTGTCAACTTTATTGATGGCAACCACGATAGGAACTTCAGCCGCTTTGGCGTGGCTAATCGCTTCAACGGTCTGAGGACGGACGCCATCATCGGCAGCGACAACCAAAATAGCAATGTCGGTCACTCGCGCTCCACGCGCCCGCATAGCTGTAAAGGCTTCGTGACCAGGGGTATCCAAGAATACTACTTGTTGAACCTTGCCATCGTGTTCCACATCTACGTGGTAAGCTCCGATGTGCTGAGTAATACCACCTGCTTCGCCAGATGCCACTTTTGTTTTGCGAATCGAGTCAAGCAGCGTCGTTTTTCCGTGGTCTACGTGACCCATAATTGTCACAACTGGCGGACGGCGATGGAGGTATTCCAGGTCTGCCACGTCTATCATTTCGGTGACTTTGCGGGCTTCTGCTTCTCGTTCGACGGTTTCGACTGGTATTTCCAACTCGTTGGCTACCAAGGTAATTGTGGGAATATCCAAATTTTGGGTGATACTCACCGCCATACCTTTCATGAACAGGATTTTCACAATCTCTGTGTCCGCCATCGCCAAGGCTTCAGCCAGTTCTTGCACTGTCATCGGACCTGTGACTTCCAGTATTTCTGGACGATCGGGCTTTTGTTCCGTTTCGCGGCGACGGTTTTGGTTTTGCTCGCGAGAGGAAGGCGGCTTTTTACCTTTAGCAACTGGCGCGACAGCTGTGGCTGCTACAGGTTGTGTTGGCTTGGCTGCCTTGGGTTTGGGCGGACGGGCGATCGAGAGGCTGACTTGGATGGTCGCTGGTATGTCCAGTCCCTCTTCTTCTAGTAAATCTTCGTCCTCAAACTCATCAACTATCGGCTTGAGACGTTTGCCTTTAGCGGCTACCTTAGCCTTAGCTGACTCTTTAATTTCATCTATTTCTTCTTCCTGCCACTTCTTACCGCCTTTATTAATTTGACGTGGCGGTGTTGGGCGCTTGAGTTCAAGGACTTCATCAGTCGTAGTCGTCGTTACTGCATCATCGTCTTCCTCCTCTTGCCCTGCCTGCGGTTTGGTCGGTGAGACGACCCGCATCGGTTTTGGAGGAGTCGCAATCAGCGATGCACCCGCAGCTACTGGCTGTTCACCAGAACGTACTACTGGTCTTGTGGGTCGTTGCGAGTCTCCCACTATTGCAGGTGCAGAAGGTCTATTCCCCCTTGGCTCAGGTCTACCCGGCGATGGACTAGAACGCACAGGTTTTTCAGGTTTTGCCGATGGAGCAGTCTGTGCTTCCCCTGTTGTCGGTTTGTTGACCTTTTGCGGCTTAACTTGGTCGCGATCGCGTTTGAGGACCGGTTTTTCGCTGACCGTCGGTTGGGGATCATCTGCTGGAGGGTTCGTGTCGTCCACACCAGCAGGTCTTGTCGGCGGGGCAGACAGTTGCGGTTTTGGGGGTCTTTCCGCTTTTGGTTTTGGTACTGCTACTTTTTCTGGTTTTTCCGCTGCGACTTTTTCAACCGGCTGATTTGTACTGCGTGCTTTGTCTTTATCCGCGTCTGTCACAGCACTTTGTTGAGGTGTGGTCTCAGACTGATTCCGGGGTACAGGTCGAATTGGTGCCGTCGGCTTCATTGGTGAGACTGGGGTAGCGAAGGGATTAGGGGGTGAAGGAGGATTAACTTCAGAAGCAGCTTGTATATTGGTAGCAACCGACGCCTCTGGGGCGTTAGAGATGGGGTTTTTCAAAACTTTAGGTTTGCGAATCTCCAAAATTTGTTGTTTATTAGGTGCAGCTGGTCGGTTACGTCCACCATCTTGTGATGAATTTGGTCTATGGCTGTTTGCGCCATTATCCCTTTGCGACGTCACGCTTGTCGCCGCAACTTTTTCTGCTTGAGTCCGAATGCGTTCTGCCTCGGATTCTGTAATCGTGCTGCTATGACTTTTGACCGCAATATTGAGCTGGTCGCAAATTGCTAATAGCTCTTTGTTATCCAAATTCAATTCCTTTGATAATTCGTAAATTCTAACTTTGCCGTTGTTCATCCACTCTTCCCCTTTAATTTACAGTTTTAGCGGATGGTTGCCTGGTTGGCGACATCTCCATCCTTCGATTACTGTGTTAGGTTGCCGTTTCTGATGAATGCCGGTGTGCCTCCATTCAGGAAAGAGAGATGTTTCGGGTTATTGCTTGCATCCCCACCAGAAAAGATGGTTGACGCCGTGCGCTTGAGCGCTACCAGGTTGCCATTCTGTACTTTGTTGTTTTGCTGATTCTGAGTCTTCCACGACACAATCGAGTCAAACTTGTTAGGAGTCCTGCTTCGCCCCTTTGGATGACCAAGAGCAATGCTAACGACACCCTTTTACTATTTTGGCACTACATGAGCGATAAAAGAGGGTGTGTTCATAGCACGATTTGTTCGGCTGTCAACACAATTCCTCTGGAAATTACCGCTACAACGTAGTTTTATTTTAAATTAAGTTTGTTTTTGGTTATTGCTTAGAGATAGGCGCTGCCACAATATGTGGTACAGTGCTTCTGGCACTGATGCACGTAGCGATCGCCCTAGTCTATTTTTTTTTTGAGCCGCTACTAGACAGCTCTGTTGCGGACAAATATAGGCAGAACGCCCCATGCCCTCATCTAATTGTACCTGTCCTGAAGGAAACACGCGGACAATTCGCCAGAACTCTTGTTTTAATCCTACTTGCCGGCAGCTCATACAACGCCGATAATTTGGTTTCATAACTGAGTCGTCTTGAAAAAAGTCGCCCTGAGTGCTACTTTTGAGTCACTTGAAATGACTCTACGCAAGCAAAGGTTCTCCTACGGGCAAAAAACACCTCTAGCCAAAAAGCTCCTCCTTGCTCGGGATTGAGTACTGGGGAAGTGCTGATTGCTTTACTCTTCGTCGTCATTATTATTGTCTTCAAAAATTTCCTCCTCCAACAATTCTTCTTGATTTTCATCATCGAATTCCTCTTCGTCTAAGTCATCTACTTCTGGTGTATATTTTGCTCTTGCAGCTGCAAACTTAGCATCTTCTCCTGCGTAATCATACTTAGCTTTATCTTTGATATCAATTTTCCAACCTGTCAGGCGAGCAGCTAAACGGACATTTTGTCCTTCTTTACCGATCGCCAGACTCAATTGGTCTTCTGCTACCAGTACATGAGTTTGTCTGGTTTCGGGATCCATCAGCCGAACTTCATCTACCCGTGCGGGGCTAAGAGCATTGGCAATGTAGGTTGCAGGGTCTGGAGACCAGCGAATCACATCTATTTTTTCGCCGCGCAATTCGTTGACTACCACTTGAATCCGCGATCCCCGTGCTCCAATACAAGCACCAACTGGATCTACATCGCGATCAAGAGTGTCTACAGCAATTTTAGTCCGAGGTCCGACATGACGGGAAGGGGGATTTGCCTCTCGGGCAACAGCCACAATCCGCACGACTTCATCCTCGATTTCTGGCACTTCGTTAGCGAACAAATAAACCACCAAACCAGCATCGGCTCGAGATACCAGCAACTGCGGTCCCCGTTGCTGACCTTGAGAAACTTTTTTGAGATAGACCTTAAAGGTAGCATTTGCCCGATAATTATCATTAGGCAATTGTTCGCGCTTGGGCAATTCGGCTTCCACTTCCGGCTGACCAAAGCTACTGCTGACCGCCATAATCACCGATTGTCTTTCAAATCGCAAAACTCTTGCTTGTAAAACTGTTCCTTCTAAGTCCTGGAACTCTTCTTGCACCATCTGGCGCTGTTGATCCCGGAGTTTTTGCGCCAAGACTTGCTTGGTTTGCATCGCCGCCATCCGACCAAATTCCCCTTGATCCGGGGTGACATCCAGCACAACTTCCTGTCCTAATTGCGCTTCGTCTCCTCCCATGTCCTGAACTTGTTGCAGAGCAATTTCATGGTCAGAGTTGCTGACTTCTTCAACTATTGTTTTGGTAGCAACAACGCGAAAACCTTCATCATCAACGTCTAGTTGGACATCAAAATTGTCAAAGTAATCTTCATCGAACTGTTTTCGCTCTAAGTTTTGGGCACGACGATAACGTTCGTAACCTTTAAGTAGTGCTTCTCTTATAGCTGATTGAACTGCAATACGAGGTAAATTACGCTCGCGACTTATATTTTCGATTAAATCTTTTAATCCGGGTAGAGTAACCATTGACATAAGCAATCTCCTTATAGCGCTATGCAAAATATGATCAGCTTTTAGCTGTTAGCAGTCATGAGTCATGAGTCATGGGTCATTAGGAACCATAAAAGACAAATGACATACACACCCCTAGGGGGATTTCCCGTAGGGTAGGACAAATCACGAAGAACAAAAAGCTAATAGTTAGTAGCTGATAGCTCTTTTATCGCCGCTCATCCAGCTGCACTCTGGTAATCAAGGAGCGAGGGATTTGGACGACACGACCTTTTTGGTTTAAATAAACTGCTGTCTCATCCCGGCGAATCAACTGACCATTCCACTCTTGCTGTCCTTCGTAGGGTGGCGAAGTCTGGACAATCACAGAAAATCCCTTGAAGGAAATAAACTCTCGGTCGGTTGTCAGTTGTCGCGAAATACCAGGACTGGACACTTCCAACACATAAGCATCTGGAATAATTTCCGTCGCATCTAAGGTAGCTTCTAAAGCACGGCTCATTCTTTCGCAGTCATCCAACCCAGTGTCCTGTTGAGGATTGCGAATGTCTACCCGTAAAATTGGCGGACGTTGGTTCGTGTGAAAAACCACGCCAACAACTTCTAATCCCAGTTCTTCTGCCACTGGGGTCGCCAATTCAATAATTTGTGGGACGAGAGGGTGAGTCATGCGGCTATTCCAACAAAAAAAGTGGGCTATTACCCACTTCCTGCGATAAAGATATCTTCCAAGAAGTCTACAGACGAACTTGTATAAGTTCGCCTTTGATCTAAGTTTAGCGCATTTTTTTTGGACCGAGAAGCAAAAACCGATTTTTAATCAATAGGTTGTAACTCTTTATTCTACACCTTAAAATCACGGGATAGCTGGTAGCCCCGCATTCTTAAATCGGGGCTCAAAACTGACACGAGCAATTTTAATTGCCGTGTTATAGCAGTGATGAGATACATAGATAGCAATATCTAGGAAGCAAATGCTTAAACTGCAATGTTTTTTCCAGAATCCACGGTTGAAAGTACACTGGATAATTTCTGGATAAAGAATCAGGAAAGTTTTCATGTAGGGATTTGTCCCAAGGACGGAGCTGTTCTTTTTGGAGACATGAAAGCGTCGATTTAAACCGCGAGAGTAGTAAGCGAGTCTGAACCCCCGTGTCCTGATGAGCCAGTCCTGAAGGAGGGTTTCCCGACAGCAGGGAACTGGCGTTGCCCGGTAGAGCGGTTCTCCTTTAAGCTGGAAAAGGTTAGCCAGATAGCTATTTTGTGCAAACAAAATCCAGCAAAAAGCTAATCCCAACTTAAGCGCCAGAATCCCCCAAATAAAATTTGGGGGTGTGGCTCAATTTTTCATCCCCAAAACAGTGCTCTCGCTTATTCCCGCAGCAGGAAACGATCACTAGTCTCGAAAAGTAACAATCAGCTTCCTTCTCTACGCACCAGTGCAGCAGAGTTTTTGTCTTGCACAGGCTGAACTGACGGCTGTCTTCGTAGCTGCTTGGTTTGTTCCAGAACTTTCCACACATCCTCTTGTGACAGGCGTTGGACGTAGTTGAGCTTAACTTCCTCTAAAAAGTCAATAAGTAAATTCTGAATTTCTGAGAGGACGTGTTTTTTCTGCATTTCTGTTCCCAAGGCTTCGCTAAAGCGTTCCAAGAGTTGACTCGAAAGTTTGGCTCCAACTGGGTCCTCTGTTGCGCTCTTGATCGCACTGTAAAGATTAGCCGTGATTTGGGTTGCCAGTTGCTCGCTCAGCTGAGTTTGCATCACCTCCACCCCCGGTAAGGAGTGCAGGTTGCGATACATGGGAGCGCCTCTCAACGCGCTTTCGATATTATGGCGCAAAATAGCAGCTATTTCGGGTTGGATTTTTGGCAGCACTTGGTAAACAATTGTTTTTACCAAAATAGATCCAATTGCTTCTACTTCATTAATATTATTGATATCTATGTAGGAACGCAGGTTTTCATTTTGTGACAGCCAATGTTTTAGCTCACCTCGTTGAATAGACCCCTGAACCTGGTTAATAACCCGCACTACGACAATTTCTGTAATTTCTTCGGCAAAATTCGCGACAATTCCTTGATGAATTTGCTGCCGTAGTGGATGGAGATTTAATAAACGTGCGTGGTCGAGGCGAATTAATACAGGTATAACTCGTAAATATCGCCAAAATGGTAGCACCAAAAACAAGTCGTACCAACGCCACAAAATCGCATTTGACCAGCTAAAACCAGGGTGCTGACGTTTGATATAGAAGCTACGTGCCAGTAACTCTACAGCAAATAAAATCACAAATGGTAAGTCAATTATCCAAAACTTATCAATGAATTCACCATTTTCTCCAATACTTCGGTAGTAGTTGGTGATAATTAAAGGACGAATTGTTTTGTTAAAAAAATTAATTTCTTGGTTCCACCCACGTTTTGATAAATACGCCTGACTCCAGAACGTGGAAAAGGCTTGCTTGGAAGATTTTACGCCTATGCGATCGCGCATCCGATTTTTGATTTTTTCCAAGGTACCACTTTTATCAACCGCCGCAAACGGGTTACTGTCAATCATCTCACCACTAAGACGGCTGAGTTCCTCTAGTTTTTCTGTCACCTGAGGCGATCGCAACCCTGTTTGACTCACCTGTTCTGTCAGTGCGTCTACTGTTGCTAGATAGTTTTCCGTTTCTCGATGAGGTTCAATCCCTTTAATTGGGTCGTAGAGCTGAGTCAATTGGGGCAGATTTCGTATGTAAAAATTTCGCCAAGGAACATAACTTAAATCAAATAAAACTAAGCCTAAATTAACCGAGGCAATTATTGCCATCAATCGCTCAAACCATAAGTTACGTTGCGTTAAAGGTTTTACGTTAGCCATTGGCTTTTAAATAAGTAAAGTAGAGATTTTGAATACAATATCTCTAAATTACGTGGTTTTAGGTCTTGCCAACCTATACCTGCTGTTTTAAAATAATATATTTATATATAGATGACAAAATTTATTAAATATGGTATCACAGCCAACTAACTAGAACGCCTACTTCTACACCAGAGGCGTTACCTACAGTGACTCCTACTTCCACACGTGGAACATCACCGACAGCAACGCCTACACCAACACCAACAAGATAATGAACTGCCTTAACTCAACTGGCTTGGGCTAGGTTCTTCTAAAGGTCTACCCTTGGGAGTAGGTAAAATTGGGCGGCGGTCATCGTAAGGCATGGGAATGTATTGTACGCTGGGGCGTCCGCCTTGTGGTTGTGGGTATAAATCCATGAGGTCGTAAATAACACGGGGCAGTCCGACTGTTATGGGCAGCCCTATTTCCGTTGCTTCTTCAACGGTGATTGGGTAATCGTGAGTCACGCGCCCAGTTGTTAGGGCATCGATAATATTTTCGATGTTTTCTGGCTGGACTTTTTGTGTGGGTACTGTATCTTTCAACAGAGTCCGCACAAAGCGCTGTACTTGGTCGATCGCTTTACGCGATAGATCTGCCATAATCAAAGTCTGGTCGTCAACTTCGCCAATGGGCTTCTGTTCAACAACTTTAATGATGCTGGCTGCTGGGAAGTTACCGAGTTGCGGATCAACCGGTCCAAGAACAGCGTTGGCATCCATGACAATTTCATCGGACGCTAGGGCAAGCATTGTGCCGCCACTCATCGCGTAGTGGGGTACAAAAACAGTGACTTTGGAGGGATGGCGAATTAATGCTCTAGCTATTTGTTCTGTTGCTAAGACTAAACCACCGGGAGTATGCAAAATTAAGTCAATTGGAACATCTGGCGGAGTGAGGCGAATTGCCCGCAGAATCTGTTCTGAGTCTTCAATGGTGATGTAACGTGATACGGGAATTCCCAGAAAGCTGATAGACTCTTGGCGGTGAATGAGCAAAATCACCCGGCTTTTACGTTGCTGCTGAAATTCCTGTAGAGAACGCACGCGCCGGTACTCTATCTGACGTTTCTGCCACAGCGGTTGCAGGGAAGAAAGAAGGAGGAAAACCCAAAATAAATCACCTATACCGAAGCCCATATGCTATTCAAAATTAAAATTAATATGCCTAACTTAGGTAAACCTCCTATCTGCTTGCTTTAGTAAAAGCATGTCAGCTAAGGATAGATTGCCAAAATTAGGATGACCGTCCTTATTGTTTCAATTCTTAGAAAATATTGAGTCTATCTAGAGAGTTAGAAGGATTGAACCGCAGAGGCATTAAGGGCGCAAAGGATGTGTCGAGTGGCGGATATTTTTTTAAGTAATCATCAATACATAAATATTAGATGCATTGCCTCAATTAGGGCTGGCATCGCCAAATTTTGATAGTATCGTCATCGCTGCCGGTGACAATAGTCTGCCCATCTGGACTAAAGGCAACGGATCTGACATAGTTGGAATGACCGCAAAGAGTGCAGATTTCTGTGCCTGTACTTATCTGCCAGATTTTGATAGTTTTATCCCAACTACCGCTTGCAAGAAGCTGCCCATTCGGGCTAAAGGCAACTGAACACACTGCCTCGGAATGACCTATGAAGGTACGAATTTCTTCTCCTGTAGTCACTTGCCAAAGCTTGATTGTCCTATCAGCACTGCTACTAGCCAAAAGTTGTCCATTAGGACTGAAGGCTACGGAGTGAACGAAAAAGGAATGACCTGTGAAGGTGCGAATTTCTCTGCCTGTATTCACTTGCCAAAGCTTAATTGTGCTGTCAGCGCTTCCACTAGCCAAAAGTTGCCCATCCGGACTAAAGGCTACTGACCATACTGAGTCCGAATGACCTGTGAAGGTGCGAATTTCTCTGCCTGTATTCACTTGCCATAGCTTAACTGTGCTGTCAGCACTGCCACTCGCTAAGATCCACTCTAGTCCTACAGAAGCTTTGCTCGATGGTGGCAATCTCCGCAGGTCAGTTTCTTGTTCTTGATCCGAGGGGTTTGGGGATATTGGACTAAAGGCTACGGAATTAATCCAGTTACCATGACTAGTTAGTGTGCGGATTTCTCTTCCTGTACTGACGTCCCACAGTTTGATGGTTTCATCCCAGCTTGCACTAGCAAGCAAGTTTCCGTCTGGGCTAAAGGCGACGGCATAAACAATGTTGGAATGACCAGAAAACCAACGACCAAGGGTACGCAGTTGTTTACCAGTTTCTAATTGCCAGAGTTTGATTGTGTTGTCATTGCTACCACTAGCTAGAGTCTGCCCATCCAAGCTAATAGCAACGGCAAGAACCATGCTGGAATGACCTCTAAGGGTACGTACGCATTGCCACCTTTGAGAAGTCACAACAGATGGTGTGAGTGATTGCGGGTTGGGGTGTGGGAAGTGCTGAGTTGGGAGTGGTGATTGGGGTGTTATCACCTGTGTGGGGGGAACCTCATCGATCTCACCATCCAATAAATCCAGCCACTCCTGTACGGACTGGGGGCGGAGATCAGCTTGCAAATCCATCCCCCTCATAATTGCTTGATTGACTGTGTCGCTGATATTAGGATTGAAGTGTTTCGGTGGTTCTAGGGGAATGTTGCGGCGTCGTCTGTCATCAGCATTCCTTGGGATTAATCCGGTAATTAAAGTATACAAGGTAGCAGCTAGCGCATATACATCAATGTATTCTCCCCGTGGTGCTTCCAAGTCATACTGTTCTGGGGGAGCAAAACCAGGAGTGCGATACACTGTATGTCTTTGGATAACATTGGGGATAAATTCTCTGGCAATACCAAAGTCAATGAGCACAGCTTCTGATTTGCCAGCGCGAATCATGATGTTACGCGGTTTAATATCCCGATGCAGCAAGCCTTTAGAGTGAATGACCTTCAAAGCGTCGCCAATTTGCCGGATATACAAAAGCGCTTCAACTTCTGATAACACCCCCATACGCCGAAGGCGGTTGCCTAAGTCTTCACCTTCGATGTACTCTATTACCATGCAAGGCAAATTTCCTTCATCAAAAATGTTTTCTATCTGCACTATATGAGGATGGCGACACACGGCAAGCCGAACAGCTTCATCGCGGAAGTCTTGCTTTAATTTGGTTTGATGAGGTTTCCAGGTAGAGTGATTGAGGATGTCTTCTCTAAGGGTTTTAATCACCCGCAGTTCATCCCGTTCATTTCTGGCAAGATAGGTGATACCAATTCCACCTTCGCCTAGTTTTCTTTCGATGATGTAACGTCCCCCAAATAACGGCTGTCCTGGATTCCAGACCATTAGATTAATTGCTAAATTATGCTATTTATTTTGCCACGGTATGAAAGCTGGGTCAGAGGCGAGTAGGCAATAGGGACAAGATAGGAAAGTGGGCTTTATGACTTTTTCTCTTCCCCTTGTCCCCAAGGCTATTTGTCACTTTATCCCCTTATTTTATTCTCCCACTGCCAACAGTCGTCTTACTCAACTCAACAAACAGCCGACTAGCAAGTTGGTAGCATCTTAAAATTGGTTGAACAAATCAACTTTAAGACTAGCTATGTTTTAATTATCAAACTGAGGGATAAAGTACATAAAAAAGTTCTAATTAGCAAAAGTCAAAGGTTGTAGGCTGAGGAATACATAATTCTTCAAACTAATGACTAGAAAGATGCCTTGATTAATTTAATAATTAAGGATAATTTGCTAGTCATCTAATTTTTTCAAAAATGTTAGGATAGAATCCGGAATCCTACCATGTTATTTTGTAACTACCTATATTCCTATGTAAAGTAAGATTCACCCTCAGCCCATCCATGCAACGGGTCATGCATGACTTCAATTATTTGCTCCTTGTACTTTTATTTTCACATGATCTGGGGTTATGTTAAAAAATTTGAAATTGAAACAAAAATTTACACTCTTGCTACTCGTAATTCTTGTAGTAGGTTTAAGCTTAAGTGGATTAGTTCTTTCTGCTTTGCTGAGGCAGAACGCTACAAATGAAATTGCCTCAAGAGCTTTAACACTCATCGACACAATGACTTCTCTACGTCAGTACACACTTACCCAAATCTATCCAGAACTCTCTGATAAACTGGAAGAGAAGTTTCTGCCCCAAGTTGTATCCGCATACTCAGCACGAGAAGTTTTTGAAATTCTACGAAAAAAACCAGAATATCGGGACTTCTTTTATAAAGAAGCAGCAACAAATCCTACAAATCTTCGGGATAAAGCTGATAGTTTTGAAGCAAACATTTTAGAGCGTTTTATAAAAGAAAAAGATTTAAAACAGGTGAGTGGATTTCGCTCACTTCCTGGTGGCGACATATTTTACATTGCACGTCCACTAACAATTAGCCAACCAATGTGTCTTCAGTGTCATACTACTCCTGAAGCCGCGCCGAAAACTATGATTGACCGTTTCGGCGCAGTTGGTGGCTTCGGGTGGAAGTTGAATCAAATTGTCGCTGCTCAAATCATTTCATTACCAGCAAGCAAAGTCATTGAAAAAGCCCATCAATCTTCTTTATTAATAGTAGGACTTGTGTCTACTGTTTTTATAGCAATAATCCTTTTAGTCAACGTCTTTTTGAATCGACAAGTTATTATTCCTCTCAAGCGGATAACTCGTATAGCCGAGGAAGTTAGCACGGGGCATATGGATGTTGATTTTGATCAGATGTCTAATGATGAAATTGGTAATCTTGCCAAAGCTTTCAAACGGATGAAGTTAAGTTTAGAAATGGCAATGAAAAGAATCAGACGTACTCACGGAGGAAATACAGGAGGAGCAGCAGGAAATTAAGCTTTAAATAAGAAGAACGCAGAACACAGAACACAGATTGTAATTGGCTAGGGATGGGTGCTCCTAGCGATTTTGTTGAGCACCAATTCCTAGATTTTGGTCGGAGGCTTAAACTCTTCTACTCTTGATTGAGTTCGTACAAACGTCATACCGCTAACTACAATTTCCGGGTTGAGAATTCTCCTAAAAAAGACAACTGTGTTCTGAGTTCTTTCTTGTTAATATGTATGAACGCAACTTGGTATGACTCATGAAAACAAGCGTTTTCTAAATTCAAAAGCTGCTGCTGCATCGGCAATTTCTGCTGCCAAAAATTCAACAAATTGGTAGGGTGAGACGTGAGGAGTTTCAGCCAGTGTCTCTTCTACAACCAGACTTGCTATAGGTCCGATGTAGTAAGCTAGCTCTTGCTGACAACGTTGTATGAAAGCTGGATTGAGTGAGGATTGTTGTGGTTGTGTTTGTGGTTTAATTTCAGGAGTTTGCTGCTTTTGAGATGAACTTATAGGCGAACTCACTATTGTTTCTGGATCTTGGTTGTGTGAGTAGCCTCTGGCTCCAGCCTGAGATGGATTTGCGATCACAGTCGTAGGTAAATCAAGTATTGTTGATTGTGGTATAACTTGAGGCTGTCCAAGACGCTGTAATTCCGCGAGAACTTGCTTCGAGGATTGGTATCGCTGCTTTGGCGTATCGGCTAGCAATTTATCGAGTACTTGAGCAAAATCATTGCTGACATTAGTGTAAAAATGCCATCTCCACTCTAAAGAGTACTGATCCATGAGGAACGATGGATCTCTACCTGTGAGCAGTACCACTGCAGTCACACCTAGAGCATAAAGGTCGCTACTTGGAGAACACAATCCTAAGCTAATTTGCTCGCGGGGAGCATATCCCACTTTGCCCACAAGTGACATTTTGCCAACAAAAGTCATGTGGTAGGCATTGCTACCTTCGTTAAGGTCAGCTATCTGCTTTCCGACACCGAAATCAATCAGCACCGGCAAATTTTTGCCCTCAGGCAACATGATGTTGTCAGGAGAAATATCTCGATGGATAATGTTGTGCTGGTGAACATATTCCAACACAGGCAACAGATTCTTTAGCCACTGTATAACTTCGCCTTCCGAAAAAGCTCGTCCCTGGTTTTGCCGTTCTCGCAACAGGGCTGAATATGTTTTACCATCAACAAATTCTTGTACTAAAAACAGCCGACCATCTCCTTCAAAGCAAGCCAAGAAACGAGGAATCTGAGGATGTTCCAAGTGGTGGAGAATTTTTGCCTCTCTTTTAAACAAGTTGCGACATTTTTCTAGAGCATTCTCCCCTGATCCAGTGGGTGCAAATTCTTTGAGGACGCATGCTTCATTGAAGCGACGAGTATCAAACGCCAAGTATGTTCTTCCCAGTCCTCCGTGTCCCAACAGTTGTTGAATGATATAACGATTATCAATCATCGTTCCCGAGGCAATTTCTGGTTTGATTAAAAAAGACTGAGACATAACATTGCACTCCTAACTATCCTAACTATTTCGTTTATCAATAATTTTGAGGTTTTTAAGGTAAAAACTTTATTAGGTAAAAACTTTAATAGGCTTATAGAGCCTAGATTTTCTATCATAACTATATAACAATCCCAATATTTGCTTAGTAGTAGACTGTTACAAAATAGACCATCTCTTCCTTACGACTTTATTCATCGTCACGCCAACCTCTTGAGAATCTAATGACTTATCAGTAGAATTTACAAAAAAAACGCAAAGAAATGATGAACATTTATCAAGTGGCATTAGTTAACCGCTTGTCCACCAACCTTCTGTTGATTGGCAGATTGTTGATTGAGTAAGACGGCGGGTGTTTTCTTGACCTGCGCCTCAAGAGGTGTGACTTTTTCCACTAATTTAATGAACTGCTCGTAGTTAGGTACTTTTGCTAGAGGGACATAACCAGCGTCTGCTGTAATATCTCCAGGCGCTTGGCTCATCGCTTTTTGAATTTGCTGCTGTTGATTGCGCTCTATGGACGGTGCCAAGATAACAACTGCAGGAGGAATCCATCGGCTCGTGTGTAAAATTCTAAACTTGGTTGTACTAAACTCTCGCTGATAAAGCTCAAAATCTGTTTCCGATAATGCGCCAGCATCAACGCTACCGTCAGCGAGCCACTGTAGTACTGTTTTTGGAGTGGGAGCAAAACGGATTTGAGCAAGGGTTAAACCGTACAAATCGTACAAAGGAACATAATAGCCAGCAGCAGAACCAGCTGCTCCTAAAGCAACGGTTTTATTAGCTAGGTCTGCTATTGTTTTTATTGGTTTATCATCTCGGACTATAAGCAAAGAGCGTTGTCTACCACTGCTTGCCTCCATAGAGAACAGAGGAGTGTAGAGTTCTTTGCCGAGGGCAATTGCTGCTAAACCCGGAGGCGCAAAAACAATGTCCCAATTTTTGTGCTGAATTTGCTCTAGAGCTTGCAATTCATTGTAGGCTGGTTCGAGTTCTACAATCGACTGAGTTTGTTTTGCTATGTAGTCTTTGAAGCGCTCGTACTTGTCTAGAGAAATCGCTCCTTCGCCGTAACTTACCACACCTATAGTCAATTTTTCCGATCTAATGTCTTCTTTTTCGTCACTACATCCAGTTCCTAGTAACCCAATAAGTACTAGGAACTGGATGAGCAAAATACGTCGTAGAATAATGGTTTTCATTCTTCAAAGATAATTTAAGATAATTTATCAAACTAAAGACATTTTGATTATCGCTATTTCAAGTACTTAATCTGCTAATTCCGGAAAAAAATTAATTTTTCAGATATATTTTGTTGCTATTTGAAAATATTAGTTGACGAACCTGCATTGTTTCTGAACATCATTAGAAACAAACGCTAATCAACCAATTTAATGACTAGTACCGCAAGGCGGAAGTCACGCATTCAAAAGTCAAAAGTCAAAAGTATTATAGAATGGGCTTTTTAGGGATTTTAAATGGTGAACCAGCGCTGCAGGAGGGTTTCCCTCCGTAGGCGACTGGTGAACCCGAAGGGTTGCCCTATTTACGCCGTGACGTACTAGTGATTTGGACAAGCCATGCTTGTCACTCTTGAATCTTATTTAGAACAGAATAGTCAAGGTTAAACCCTTGGACTTAATCTTGAAAAAGATGTCCATCTTTGGGTAGCCCTTGAGACTCGGTATATTTAGAAGTACCAGTAGGCTGGGAAGTTTGCTCTGTTAAACAGGAAATCGTACAAAAAGAAGGAAAAGACTAAAGTTTAAAGGATGATCTCGTGCAACTGGAACGCTCGAGGGCGAGGCGATCGCGCAAAGCGATGCCCCTTCGGGGCATCGCTATTAGGCTATTTATAAACCAACGTGATTGTTAACCATCAGGTTGCCGACTAAGTTTTCAACTATCTAAGACGCTGTAGCGACAAAGATATACTGGAAATGACAACAAATTATTTGTTATTTGACATAAATTAATGGGCGATACTGGATTTGAACCAGTGACCCCTTCCGTGTGAAGGAAGTGCGCTACCACTGTGCTAATCGCCCAATTCTATTTAATATAACACATAAGAGCGGTAAATTCCAAAGTACAAAAAGCCAATGAAGACATAGGTGTTCTGTGGAGATGTCTGTTGCACAGCCTTTTTGCATAAGGCGCAGAGGGAAAAAATACGGTCAGGGGTTTGAATGGTTATGTCTTGTGTTGACGAACACGAAAAACCGCTATGATATTAAGTTTCAAGGGACGTAGCGCACGTTTTTGTCCACCAATGTTTGTTTAGCATAGAAACAGTGTCAACAACCCGAGTCTGAAGATACGCTTGCTTAAGCGCCTAGGTTTACAGACCATAGTTGACCAGACGCGCGTACCTTGAGTGCTACGTTATTGGCAAGAGTTAAAGTCCTACCAAGCAAGGAGAGTGCTAGTTCCTTGCTCTAGAACCAAAGGATTAAACAGATTTATTGGGTTAAGTCAGTGTCTTTTGGAAAGTACCGACCAATAACATTGTCGTTCGCGTAGCGTCTCCCCTTGGGAGAAGCTAACTTTACTCCCGAAAGGGAAGGCTCGAATGAGCAAAACCGTTATGCGTACAGGGTGAACGATTTGAAATGGTAACTGTCCCATTGAAAGTACATTACAAAAGTACACCGAATCCAGTAACCCCAAGGCGGTAATGGAACAAGGCGACTAAAGGAGCCAGTGCGGTGGGCGGCTCTGCCGACTTGTAGCATCTGGCGTTCGCTTGAGTCGTATTTCCTCTCAGGTCACGCATACACGCTCGTTTCCATACTTCCCACGAGGTTTTATGACAAAGCCTTGGTATTGGCGATCGCTCCCCTTAAAAAATCGTACTGGCTCTGATGTTTTTGCAGCCTTATTTCGCCATACCTCTACCTGTTTGCCTAAAATTGCCACTTTGTTAGAAAGTCCCCACGCAACATTTGACCGTCCCCAATTAGCTCGATATTCTATCTGTGCAGGCGTTCCTCGGATCGTCGATGGAGTTGTGCAAATGTGGACACCACCACTTGGACAAGTTTTACCGTTTCTGGAACAGTTGCTACAAACGAGAACACACGGAGACGCTCGGACGCCGGAACCCCGAGAAATTCCTCCTCACCTTCCCTTCACTGGTGGTTGGCTGGGTTGGCTAGGTTACGACATTGCATGGGAAATTGAACAGCTAGCGCGTTCCAAATATGATACTCTCCCGTTTCCAGTTGCTTTTTGGTACGAACCCGATTGTTTTACCATCTTAGATCACTGGGAGCAAATTCTCTGGCTAGCCGCCAGTGATTTTGCACAATTGGATGAGTTGGAGAACAAGTTGCAACACCAACAGGACAAAGAGAAAATCTTTCCCCCACTCCCCCCCTCATCCCCCCCACCTCCCCATTTCTGGACTTCTCAACAGGAGTATGAAACTGGGGTAAAGCGTGCCAAAAAATACATTCAGGCTGGAGACATCTTTCAGGCGAATCTTTCACTGCGGTTTGAAGCACAGACTGCTGCTTCTGGTTGGGAAATTTATGGTGCTTTGCAGCAGATAAATCCTTCTCCTTTTGCAAGCTATTGGCAAACCCCTTGGGGAGAGGTTATGAGCTGTTCTCCAGAAAGGTTGGTGCAATTACAAAGATGTCCAGACGGGAAATTGCACGTCTCGACAAGACCGATCGCTGGGACGCGATCGCGTGGGATCACTCCAAACCGCGATCAAGAACTAGCACAAGATTTACTGTGCAGCACCAAAGAACGCGCTGAACATATTATGCTAGTTGACTTGGAACGCAACGATTTAGGGCGAGTGTGCGAATGGGGAAGTGTTGCTGTTGACGAATTGCTAACAATTGAGCGTTACAGCCACGTTATGCACCTTGTCAGCAACATCAAAGGTAGCTTAAAATCTGATTGCAACGCCGTTGACTTGATTCGCGCCATGTTCCCTGGTGGCACGATCACAGGTTGCCCTAAAGTCCGCTGCATGGAAATTATTGAAGAACTAGAACCGATGCGGCGTAGTTTGTTCTATGGTTCCTGCGGCTATTTAGATTGGCGGGGTAACTTAGACTTAAATATCTTGATCCGCACCCTGCTATTATCTCCCTCTACAGGAGGAGACAGGGGGGATAAGGTAGACTTGGGGACAAGGAAGACAATAACGAATTCTCCTGTGTTTCCCCATCTCACGACTCCCCACACCCGTACGGGCGCAACGCCTTGCTCTCCTACAATCCCCACTTCCTACTCCCTACTTAACACCGTTTGGGGACAGGTTGGAGCAGGTATTGTTGCAGATAGCGATCCCGAGAGAGAATGGTATGAGTCTTTGCACAAAGCGCAGGCACAACTTAAGGCACTGGCAATGGTTATGAGTCAACAGTGCATCAGTCCTGAATCCTGAGTTTGTAGTTCAGAGTTATTAACTGATGACTCTTGATTTGGGGTTTTTTAGGATTTTCAGTCAAGATTTTGGCGAAATGTGTCCATTATCGTCAAAATTTTTCTATTCAACTGCAAAAATATTTATACTCATCCCTCGATATTAAATGAACTCAGACAACTCGGAAACTTACATAAATCATCCAACTTGGGGTTTGCTCTATAGGATTTGTATGGTAGATGAGAACCAAGAGTTGTTCACAACACTGTATGCCCAACGCTTATTCTTTTTAGTAGCAAGCGACGTCAAAGGTATGAAGTTTCAGCCTATTGGACGTACTGAGGCTAGAATGATGCTGGAAAATCGCTTGCGTAATTTGCGCCGTACAGGACAATCTCAGGAGTACGATCAGCTTCAGAGTGTTTTCCAACGCACCTTCCAATGAGCAGTTCGATTAACGAACGTATTATCGCCCTTCGTTCCTCCCTACCAGATTCAGTCCGGTTAATTGCTGTCACCAAGCAAGTATCCTCCGAAGTCATGCGCTGCGCTTATGCTGCAGGAATTCGGGATTTTGGCGAGAGTCGCATCCAAGAAGCAGCTAGCAAACAGGCTCAGTTGCAAGACTTATCAGATTTGACGTGGCACTTTATTGGACATTTGCAAAGCAATAAAGCCAAAAAAGTCATTGAACAATTCCAGTGGATTCACTCTGTAGATAATTTGAAGCTCGCCCAACGCTTAAACCAATTGGCGCAACAGCTACAAGTGAGCCCTCAGGTTTGTCTGCAAGTCAAAATACTGAGCGATCCTAACAAGTCGGGTTGGAGCATATCACAACTCTTAGCTGACTTAAGCGCCCTAAATGAATGCAAAAATTTACAAATTCAGGGCTTAATGACAATTCCACCTTTGGGATTGAATGATTCAGAGACTCTAAATGTGTTCAATCGCACCCATGAACTCGCAAAAGAGATCCAAGAACAAAACTGGTCTAACATTCAAATGCAACACCTTTCAATGGGAATGTCAGGGGATTATAAACTGGCAGTGCAAGCGGGTGCAACAATGGTGAGATTAGGAACCATCTTGTTTGGAGAGCGTTTGCTCGTTTAGCGAGGCAAACAGAGAAGTTTAGAAGTTCAAAAGTAATATAAGTTACAAAAATTACTGAAATTTTGAACTTCTAAACTCCTTATAAAATTTTGTCGAGAAAAATTTCCTAACATACTGGTTCAATCGGTCACAAAGGATATAGTATTGACAAAAGCAAAAGGAAACAGAATATTCACAGGAAAGCACTTCCCCAAGTCAACTGGTTAAGATATAATCTTGACTCATTGTTGCCTATAAAACATATACAGGTCTTACCACGAGCGTTTGTTCAAACGAAAACCTGTAGTAGATAGTACAAACAGCCAGAAAATAGCTGAATTGTCTGGTATGAGCAGGGGTAAAAATTAATTGAATCAGTTTTTGCCATATTGGTTAAAGTGATTGGCACTAGGAGCGCAAACCATGAACAATATATTTTCTAAACTGAGAGACTTCGTAGGTCTAAATGAGCAAGTAGAATACGAATATTATGAAGAAGAACCAGATACAGAAAATTACCAAAATCTGTATCAGGAACAAAATGCCCAACCAGCACAGCAAGAAGCTGCTGCTCAAAATCGACGGTGGCGCGAACCCATGAATACAATGGGAGATGTAAGTGCAACGGGATCAAAACCGATGAGTAATGTTATTGGTATGCCAGGAGCAATAAATGGGATCTCTGAAGTATTGGTGCTAGAACCACGCACCTTTGAAGAAATGCCCCAAGCAATTCAAGCATTGCGAGAGCGGAAGTCAGTAGTATTAAATTTGACAATAATGGATCCGGATCAAGCACAACGTGCCGTAGATTTTGTAGCAGGTGGCACTTACGCACTTGATGGACACCAAGAACGGATTGGCGAAAGCATCTTTTTGTTTACACCAAGCTGCGTGCAAGTTAGCACTCAGTCAGGAGTTCTTCATGAAGTACCTCAACCTACAGTTCGTCCTACACGTTCCACAGGACCAAACCCAGCCTGGGGAAATGATGGTAACAGAATGGCACAATAAATATAAATTAGTGATAAGTCAAGAGTCAAGAGTCTAAAGTCCAAAGACATTGACTCTTGACTTTTGAATTTTGAACGCCAGTCGCCGCCCAGTTGGAAACCCTCCTGCATAGCGCTGTCTCCTCTTGAGTTATGACTTATGAGTAATGACTACTAAATTTGGCTTGATTGGTGGCGGGGTAATGGGAGAAGCGCTCTTATCCCGCCTTATTGCTCGGAAAATTTACCAACCATCAGAAGTCCTAGTTAGTGAACCGCAAACCTCACGCCAAAGTTTTCTGGAAGACGAATACGGTGTAGGGATCACAGCGGATAATCGTCTGGTTTTCACACCAACAACGGAAGTCGTGTTTTTGGCAGTGAAACCTCAGGTGTTTAGTGCGATCGCTCAAGAATTGGCAGATGTCATCGCTATCGATTCAAAGCCACTGATAATATCCATATTAGCAGGTGTGACTTTGAGTCAGTTAGAGGCGACTTTTGGACACTTACCAGTGATTCGGGCAATGCCCAATACACCAGCAACTGTAGGGGCAGGGATAACTGCGATATCTCCAGGTGCTTATACCAAACCAAGTCACCAGGAAACTGCAAAGCAACTTTTTTCAGCGGTGGGAGAAGTAGTGGAAGTTTCAGAAAGCTTAATGGATGCGGTGACAGGATTATCAGGATCAGGTCCCGCTTACGTAGCACTGCTTGTGGAAGCGCTTGCTGATGGAGGAGTCGCAGCAGGGTTACCTAGGGCTATAGCCAATCAACTCGCCTTGCAAACTGTACTAGGAACAGCAAAGCTTTTACATGAAACCAAATTACACCCAGCAGAACTTAAAGATCGCGTCACCAGTCCAGGCGGTACGACAATTGCTGGGATTGCTCAACTAGAAAGAGCAGGGTTTCGCTCAGCTTTAATAGAAGCAGTCAAAGCAGCAACAGCCCGCTCCCAAGAATTGGGAAAGTGAGAAATTGGTGACTAGCGACTAGGGATTAGCTGTTTAATGAATGCTGAAATTTTTTGATGCGTAATGATTATTACCGAATCCCAAATCCCGAATCGCTAATAACTAATAACTAATAACTAAGTTGACAAAAGAGTCGCTAATATAGTAATCAGTTTTGGTTGCAAATGTGATTGAGTGAATTACCCTGCGCTGTCTCCAGAACTTGACCCAAGTTCTGTATTTCCTTTTCAACTGGATCAGTTCCAGAAAGATGCGATCGCTTCGCTGAATGCTGGAAGTTCCGTAGTGGTGTGTGCGCCCACCGGGTCGGGCAAAACATTAGTGGGGGAATACGCCATATATCGCGCCCTGTCGCGAAGAAAGAGAGTATTTTACACCACTCCCCTAAAGGCGCTCTCCAATCAGAAACTACGTGACTTTCGCGAAAAATTTGGCTTTGACCATGTTGGACTGTTAACTGGAGATGCCTCCATTAACCGAGATGCACCGATTCTGGTGATGACCACAGAAATTTTCCGTAATATGCTCTATGGCACACCGATAGGGCAAATCGGCATTTCATTAGTAGATGTTGACGCGGTGGTGCTAGATGAGTGCCATTACATGAACGACCGTCAACGGGGAACAGTTTGGGAAGAATCGATCATCTATTGTCCCCGTGAAATTCAACTTGTCGCCCTCTCAGCAACTGTTGCTAATAGTGATGAACTGACCGACTGGTTAAATCAAGTTCACGGTCCTACCGACCTCATATACTCCGATCATCGCCCAGTGCCTTTGGAGTTTCACTTTGGCAATGTCAAAGGGTTATTTCCTCTGCTCAATGATGACAAAACCCAAATCAACCATCGTCTGTTGAAAAAGAGGAAAAAAGGAGAAAAAAGCAAAGCTCATGTAAAAGCCGAGGCCCCCAGTATTATTCAGGTTTTGAGCCAGCTACAAGAACGGGATATGCTCCCTGCAATTTACTTCATCTTCAGCCGCCGGGGATGTGATAAATCCGTGGCGGATGTTGGTGATTTTCGGTTGGTGAATAACGAAGAGGCGCAGCAGTTGCGTCGGCAAATTGATGAATTTTTAACCCGCAATCCTGAAGCAGGACGTTCTGGACAGATTGCACCCTTGTACCGGGGAATAGCAGCACACCATGCTGGAATTTTACCTGCGTGGAAAGTGCTGGTCGAAGAACTCTTTCAGCAAGGGTTAATTAAAGTCGTGTTTGCCACGGAAACCTTGGCAGCTGGAATTAATATGCCAGCCAGGACAACAGTCATTTCCACCCTTTCCAAGCGTACCGATACCGGTCATCGCCTGTTAAATGCTTCCGAATTTCTGCAAATGGCGGGAAGGGCTGGTCGTAGGGGGATGGATGAACGGGGTCATGTGGTGACGCTGCAAACCCCCTTTGAAGGGGCGAAAGAAGCGGCGTATTTGGCAACATCCAAAGCAGACCCTCTAGTCAGCCAGTTTACACCAAGTTACGGCATGGTGCTAAACTTACTGCAAACCCACACCTTGGAACAAGCTAGGGAACTGATAGAACGCAGCTTTGGACAGTACTTGGCAACCTTGCACTTAAGACCGCAGTTCGAGTATGTAGCCCATTTGCAAACACAACTCGCCCAGCTTCAAGCGCAAATCGCTGCCATTGATGAAGGAGAACTGGCTGTTTATGAGAAATTGCGGCAACGCCTGCGAGTCGAACGCCAGCTATTGAAAACACTGCAAGAGCAGGCGCAGGATGCCCGACAAGAGGAATTGGGCATGATGTTAGACTTTGCAGTGTCGGGAACGCTTTTGAGCCTCAAGAGTAAAAACTTCACAATGCCTGCACCCATAACAGCGGTGTTAGTGGGGAAAACGCCAGCTTCTGCTCAAACTTGTTACCTGGTATGCTTAGGGCGAGATAACCGGTGGTATGTCACGACAGCCGCTGATGTCATGGATTTGTATGCAGAACTGCCGCGAATTGACCTGCCAGAGCAGCTGCTACCACCACCAGAGATGCCCTTAAAACGGGGACAGTCGCTTCCTGGTAACAAGGAAACAGCAGCAATCGCCCAACAGATTCCCGATCCCACGGAAGCTGCATATATGGCTCCAGAAGTCGCAGAACAACTCAGTCGCGTTGTTGCTGTGCAAGAGCAATTAGAAGCTCATCCCCTGCATCAATCAGGCAACGCTAGCAATATTTTCAAACGCAGAACACAGGTTGCTGAACTTGAAGCCGAAATTCAACAGATGCAGGCACAAGTAGAGCAGCAGTCGCAGCGCAATTGGGAAGAGTTTCTCAATTTAATTGAAATTTTGCAGCACTTTGAATGCCTAGATAACTTAGTTCCCACGCGACTAGGGCAAATTGCTGCAGCGATTCGGGGAGAGAATGAATTGTGGTTGGGCTTAGTATTTGCCAGTGGAGAATTGGATAACCTAGATCCACACCATTTAGCAGCTGCGATCGCGGCTTTGGTAACAGAAACTCCACGTCCAGATAGCATGGTTCGCTTTGATCTTAGTGAGGAAGTGCTAGAAGGTTTGTCACGATTGCGGGGAATTCGCCGCAAGATGTTTCAGTACCAACGTCGTTATAATGTGGCTTTACCGATATGGTTGGAGTTTGAGTTAATTGCCCTAGTAGAACAGTGGGCGCTGGGTATGGAGTGGGTAGAACTTTGCGAAAATACCAGTTTGGATGAAGGTGATGTGGTGCGAATTTTACGACGAACGCTAGATTTACTATCGCAAATTCCTCACGTACCGCATTTATCAAACTCCTTACAGCGCAATGCCCATCGCGCTATGCAGCTGATTGATAGGTTCCCAGTTAATGAAGTGGTGGAATAAGTTAGGAGTTAGGAGTTGGGAGTTTTAAGTCCTGAGTCCTAAGTCCTAAATACTAAATTTTCATTTCAAAGTTACAGTTATTGCGGCAAGGGAAACAGCTTAATACACCAAGTTTCCAGTGTTACGCAGCTGGCGTAAAGAGTTTATACAAGCTGGACAGTCGCAGCCAAACTTGGCGATCGCAGCATCACTTTCTTCTTCAGTAAATTCTACCGAAGCAATATTCTTAGCAGCCTGCCCTGTAGTCACCGTTGATCCACCAGGTGTAGAAGGAGATTGTTGCTTCCTCTCTGAATCCCGGATGCAGACTAACTTGTTGGCAGCATGGGGGCTAGCTATACACGTCTGACCATTTGTGTGGATTAATCCCTGTCCCTGGGTAGCAGCAGCGTGTGCGGGATGAATGGCTGCCAAAGTAGACATCAGCGATACAAAAATAGAGGAACTAGACAGCAAGTTAAGTATAAGTTTTCTGTTCATGGGTTTCCTTCGTGTCCTTAGCAATTTTACCTGACCGCTAAGATAATCTAATTCACTGTTACAGGTCAAGAGACTTTTTATCAGGAATACCAACAATTCTTCTTATTTTTTCAACCCAATAAACCTTTCCTTGGATAGCACAAAGCAAGCTAAATTTTCTTCCTACACTCTTGTCAAATTAAAGTTAAAAGAATGAGAATAATAACCAGAAATTTTTGCTTTTTATCTTGAGCGCGACTAGAGTCATGAGATAAGCTGTTTGAGTTGTGTGCCAACTTTCAGACAATAGGGTAGACAGCAAAGCGAGTCTTGGGGGCTAGGCGTTCCCAAGGAGTCCACGAATGAATTGGGGAGGCAGTGCTTTAGGATTCACCTTCGTGCATGCTCCCCTGCCGTGGGGTTCAAACCCCGACTCTTCACCCAGCCAGCTGAATTCATGCAGCAATTCTGACCAGAAAGAAAAAGGTACAAGCCCCTAAATTTATTTATGGAAAAAGAAAAAATGTATTTCACCGAGTAGGCGCAAGAAATACGGCGTCCTTGTTACAAGCCCCTAAATTTATTTATGGGGTTCTTACTTTTGACTTTTGACTTTTGACTTTTGACTTCCCCGTTCGCGGAGCGTGTCCGTAAGGACTCAGGGGCTGACTCCCCTGGTTCTAAGTTCTTTCTTCGTCATTTAAACAACATCAATGAGAATTTCTTAAAAAAATAGACCAATAATATCCAAGAGCCAGTCTTCTTGACTTTTGGAGGAAAATAGAGTCAGTCTGTCATGCGCTGGATTCAGCCTCAGCAACATTACGAAGGTAAACAAAACTAACATATCAGTAACACTTAATAAGTGTATAACTATACTATTTAAATTTATTATAAAAGTTATACTAGTTTTATAGGTTCTACCTGGGAATTACTTAGAAGTGGCAAAGCCACTTCTTTTCTAAAACTTAAGGAAAAGATAATATTCTCTCAATAATGAAGTATACAGTTAAGTATTAGATACTTCATATTTCATTCTTGCTGCTTTATTTTGTGCTTTGTTGGGTTTGGGTTTGCTGTCATTGAGTGCACTGCCTCACCGCTCCGCGTGTAATGTGTCCTAGCCTTGTCAAACACGGACACGCACTCGCGTTCGGCACGCCACTTCGTGTCTACGTGGTTCGTACCAAAATAATTTTCACGCATGAATTAGGATTGCTAGAAATGTCGTAAAAAACTGTATAAACAGGGAGATACCGTGTTAACTCAAGATAAGAAACTGCTTTTAATAGGTCAGGTAACAGCTTTAAGCGGAGTTCCTATTAGGACAATTCGCTATTACGAAAGTCTAGGTTTAATTCAGTCCTTAGGGCGAACTGAGGGAGGGTTTCGTCAGTTTTCATCTGATGTGCTGACCCGTCTTTATTTTATTAAACGCGCTCAGAGCCTTGGTTTAAGCTTGCAAGAAATTGGCGAAATCCTCCAAGTTTATGATGGAGGGAAACCTGCTTGTGATGACATTCAACAGAAGCTGAAAGATAAGATATCAGAGATTGATAGACAAATTGAACAGTTATTGACTTTGCGGCATGAATTAAGGGGATTATTGTCAGGATGGGACAGTTTAGCAACTAAGCCTGAAGATACAATATGTCCGATAATTCAGAAAGATTGAACATTGGTAGGGAGATAGCTTCAGCCACCTCGATCATTCCTACCTGAAAGTTACATTTTTAAATGGTTTTATTTAGTTTGCGCTTAAGTGTTAAACCTGTGCCCAAACAACCAAAGGCTAATAGACCGAAAGTGAAAGTTGGTTCCGGGACAGCAGCAATGCTAAGGGTATTGATTCCGACAGCACGGTTTGGCACAGAAGTGCTAAAAACCAGTCGCGAGATATTGGGAGTATCACTGCTCACACCAAGGAAGAGAGCCGAATTATCTAACGCTAAGGAGGAAGTCCCAATTGTGGAGAAGTTCCCCAACAAGTTATTGTCTTGATCAAAAGCTGAGATAAACGCCCTAAATTCTGGAGTATCGTCTACAGTTATCTGAGTACCAGCGCCCAAAACAGGCGTATCGAAGGTAATACTCAAAGGTCCAGGATTCCCAACTGCAGGAAAACCTCCTGGTTGAAAACCTGTGAAAAGGACGAAATCGCCGCTAGCAAAGTTAGTTGGAATTCCAGGTTCAGGCAGAGTTTGAAAGACAAATGGCGGAGTCAAACCAGGAATTGTGGGTATTTCTACACTTAGCCCTAAACCTCCTTCAGATTTTGTTGAGAAGGTGTTGGGTAAAAAATTCAAAGGATTCACTGAACCTAAACTTGACCAGTCTACTTGGTCATTGCTTCCCACAACCGCGCGCTCAGTAACGAATGTGACCGCTTGAACTGGTGGTAGAATCGCTACTAAAGCTGTCAGTGATGCTGCGGTAGCTGTGGTAGATATGATAGAAAGGTTAATTAATCGGGTTGTCATATTAAAGTTTTTACCAAACATTTCTATTGGTAAGAAAATTTCCTGAGCAAGTAAAGTAATGATTTATATACAAACTACTACACTTGCCACGCAAGGAAAATGTGTGTTGTTTAACAATTCATATCTATTAATAAATGGATGCCTAAGCTAGGAGGGTAGCTCTCTGGCTTAGGCATCCATTTAGGTTAGTGAAGTACCTACACTCCCGCTCATGGGTGAGTGTAGGCTTCCGGTGTCACTCGCCGTTGCCTCCTTGTACAAGTACAACTTGGTCTTACACAACGTCTCTGGTGTTTCCACCTTTACTAGGTCAAGCCTAGACCCCGGCAGTCGCCCAGCCTTCCGCAGGCAAATAACTTTTGATTTAGGACTTTGTCTTACGGGAGACTACAGTATTCGCCTCCAAGTCCAGTGTGGTCTCTAGCCTTTTATTCTTCCGCTTTGACAAGTTCGCTGACCACGGCTACTCTCGTCCGCCAACTAGCGGTTTGGACTACTGTTATACTACCACGGAGATTAACAATCAGGGCGCTGTCCCCGCTGTCTCATCAACATAAAGGTTGATATTGATCGGGGGACGCACCCTGATTGTTCGGGCATTCATCTCATCACTTCCCCATTGGGGTCAGTGAGAGGCTTCTGCCCAATTAAGCGAAAATTTAAAACTACCTCGTGGGGTTATGGGCTTCGATAGTCGGTTAATCTACCCCAGCTGCAATTTCCACAGTTGAAAAGGACGCTTCTTGAGGCTTGAAGCTTATGATATTCCGCATCAGTTGCACAATAGACAGACTGCGCTGTTCTTGCACAAATACCAAGGGTATCAGAGCAAGCAATCGCAAAATAGCTGAAAGAGCAAATAACCCTGTTAAGCCACCAATAATATCTAACCCAGCTATGTAGCCGCCAGCTGCTGAACCCAAACCACCGCACGTTCCAGCAACAGCTGCGGCGATCGCATAATATTGAGAAGGACGAGTTGCTGATGCCAGGGACATTTGAATATTGGTGATGGACAAGTCAGTCGCTGCCCCAAAACCGCCACAGACCAAGTGTATGAGCGGTAGCCATACCCATACGGAAACTGAATCAGACCCAACAAATAGCCAGAATAAAGGTGTGACTGCTATCACAATGCCGACTAACAACAGCAAGGGACGATTACCAATCCGGTCAGCTAACCTTCCCCAGAACACTAGCATGACTAAGTTCGCTCCAGCTACCAAACTGGTATAGAGTGTGACTGTGCTGACATCCAAAGCCAAATTTTCCATCATGTAAAGATTGAAAAATGGCGCGCTCAGGTTGAACGCAAACATCCACAATCCCAAATAGAGCAGAAACTTTAAGAAATTGATATCTTGAAAAATATTGAGTTTTTCAGGGTGGTTACGAGCATTTTCCTGTTGTTGGGGCTTTGCTTTGCTATATTCGATTATTTGTGGATTGACATCCGTCATCCAAAATTGACATGCCAAACTCAACAGCCCAATGACAACTCCTAATAACAACAGCACACCGTAACCTTGGATTGAGCCACCGGGCCAAGCTGAGATGGCAAAACCGAGAAGTGGCACACAAACAAGATTAGTCAAACTAGCGGCACTATTGCGAATTCCAAAATAGCGACCTCGTAAGCGTTGAGGAACCAAAGCAGCCATCCAGCTAAACCAGGCACAACTCCCTAAAGCTCCTAAGATATTGGTGATTAGGATGATTGCCAACGTCCAAGTGACAAGTTCGTGTGAAGCAGTATTAGACCAGCCCAACCACGCAATGCCCCCGACTAAAATCAGCCACAGTAGTCTCGAAGGTGCAAAAATTGCTAAAATGTACCAATGGCGACTTTTCATGCTGTCGGCAATATAAGCTCCCAGTGGTTGGAGAAAATTTACCAGCATGGGAATTGACGACAGCAAACCAATTTCTACTGGGGTGGCACCTAGTTGGAGTAAGAAGTTAATCAGCAATACGCCGCCAGTGATGTTGGAAAAAATAGTCGCTAACACACCATCGATAGTAGATGCCTTAAGGCTTGTCCTTGTGGCTTGCTTGGAAATTTTTGGCGGCGCGTCAGTCTTGATGATTGGTGCAGATGCAGCCTGGGGTTCTAGTACTTCTAAAACCGGGGAAGATAAGGTGTTCACTATAGTAAGATTAAGGTATTAAGTTGGACAAGCAAGTACTGAACGACCCGTGACATTGGTCGTAACCTGAGAGTACTCTGAGAATACTCTGGCTCTTAGGGTCTAGATAAGAGTCAGCGGAATGATAAATTTCTCAATCTCTGGAAACAAAATAAAAGATAAAATTCCATCCAATAATAAGATGCAGACCGTAGCTATTTACGGCTACTTAAGCTATGAGAAGTCTTGAGCTACGAAGACGCAACAGCCAAAAGTATGTTGTTTACTCAGTAGATGCAGCCTTATTACTTCATGCAGCGTTGCTGAAGTATTGGCTGAAAAACCTACAGGGTACCAAACTATGTTTTCCCTCTGGTGCTTGCTTCAAACAGCATTAGATGGAATTGTCAAAAAATTTTAATTGATGCCTTTTGCATCATTTTTCTGATAACTGCACTCTTGTACTCCTATCCCACTGGAAGAATACCTAATTTTTTAACGTTCGCGTAGGGTGCGCCCTTGGCGCATACCGCCAAAAACGCTTTAGACGCGCAGCATAATGGCGCAGGCTAGAACGCCAACGAGGAGTAAAGAAGAATAAATAGGTAATCTTATAGTGGCAAGGTAGTAGGACACATAAGTAAGGGTTTATTTTCCATTAAATGAAAAAGTAGTTACCCTAAATGAGTGGCGAAGAGAAGGAATCAGTAAGTGTTACGAATGTATACAACTACTTTTCATTTCTATTTAAAAATTTAATTTTTATTTCTTTATTTACAATAATAGTGCAATTTGAGGAATGAGAAACAACAATATTTTCTATGGTAAAACTAAAAATGACCTGTCGATGGCTATAGGTTAGGTGCGGTGATCTCAGCAAACTGATCGCCCCCCTGTTTGAGGGCTGATGTGAGTTCTATGAGATAGCCGCTTTCCAAGCAATGGCAGATCATACCAGAGTAGGTTAGCGAGTCCTGATTCGACGTTGACTTGCAGTTGCAACAACAAGCAGTACTCAACTTCTAGCTACCTCGTTTTTGCATTTCCTGCTGTCGCATAGGCATCGCATCGATTTGCTCAAAAATGGCTTTGGCTTGGACAGGAGTCGTTTGACGACGCTTGACGCCGCCGTCTTTACCGACCAAAATGACGCGGAAATCTTGAGCGCCAACTTGAAGGCGATCGCGCAGCCTAGCAGCTGAAGAAGGATCTATTTGCTGCGAATCTGCATAACTGTTTCCATCTGTCAAGACTTCAACGAGAATCAAATCTCGCTCAACAAAAGCTGATTTGTGCCCTTGGAATTTTTGCATCTGCTGTTGATAAGCAGGGTTGTTGCTGGAGGGAGCAAAGACTAGCAGCACTCGGTTTTTCCATTTTTGCGAACTCAGGTTAAATGAGGGCATCATAGCAGCATGATTGGGTGAAGCTTGGGCATACGTAGATGTACTTGCTGGCAGTAGGATAAAAAATGCCAGCAAGGGGAGAGTAATCAGTGCTGACTTATTCACAATCGAACTCCTCCTAACGCTGAAGGGTGAAAAATTACTTCATATCTACAAGTCCCCTTTTAAGGTATCATCAATTCTTCCGAATCTTCCTCTATCAAGCATAAAACAGGGGCAAACAAAACCTTTGAGATTAAAAAAGGTTAAAATCTAGGTGCTTATTTGGGGTGCAATGAACATATATTTGCTGAACTTTGCAAACCTCAAAATGCGAATTTTATTCGTCTCTATTCACTTTCCTAGTGATTTAAGCACTTGCACCCAAGGTGTATACAAACGCATGTCACTGTTTATTGATGCCATCAAAGAGATTGGTGAAATAGACATGCTGTTTTTTGTGCCACCAGAAACACAGGTTTCTCTGGAGGCGATCGCCCAAACAGAACGCACGTTTTCCGAACACTGGCAAACTAAGATTAACCTATTTCTTTGCCCCAAGGAGGAACAGAACTCACTCCCCAAGTGGCGACAGCAGTGGGATGGCATTTTCAACTTTTTCAAACAGTCAGACTTTTTCATATCGCCGCAGCAGATGCAAGCACTTGAGGAATGTTTGAGTCGAAAACCAGATGCCATATTTGTGCATCGGCTGTCATCAATGAGTGCAGTGATGCAGGTACAGCAATCTTTGCCACCTGTTTTTCTTGATTTAGATGATATTGAACATATCAGTTTTATGCGCCAAATTCGCTAGCCACCCACTGGGCTTGCAACGCAGCTGTATTACTTGCAAGTACCTGCGCGTTTTTGGGGTGAGATGCAAGCGATTCGTAAGGCGCGTTGCTCGTTTGTGTGTTCAAGCGGCGATCGCCGCTATCTGACAAAACGCTTAGGATTGCCCAATGTTGTGACTGTACCCAACGCAATTGCGATTCCAGAACAACAACCGATTGCACAAGAACCCACTTTGCTGTTAATAGGAGGCTACAACTATTTTCCCAACATGAACGCCGCCAACTTTCTCATCGAACAAGTGTGGACTGATATCTATAAAGCTATACCGGATGCTAGGTTAATTATTGCAGGACCTTATCCGCAAAATATTCGCAGCTACAACAAAAAAGTTCCAGGTGTTGAGTTTCCTGGATTTGTAGATGATATAGATGCGCTTTATCAGAACTCTCGTGTGGTGTGCTGTCCGATCTTTTCCGGAGGAGGAACGCGATTGATACTCCCCACGGCTAAAAGCCGGGGGATTCTTGAAGAGTCCACAAACGAACTTTCAATGGTGCTATCAAAAACACCCTAGACGCTCAAAACAATTACCAGTACCAGAGGTATCGCAATTGCGCTTACTTTTCAATTTTTTTGCTTTCCGAGTCCATCACAAAAGCCAGAAAGGTACGCTCCCCATCCTGCCATTATTTGCCCTTTAACTGTTCCGAATCAATTCGGATATGTCCGTTGCCGGGATTGCTCCGTACTAGGATGTTTCAATACGTAGATGGTTATTCTTACTCACTTATCATTAAATTATATCACTGTGGCTAAAGCCAGACAATCGTTTCACGGGACTTAAAAGTCCCTGGCGACTTATCCCCATGTCTAAAGCCAGGGGCTTGCGTCTCGTTTTCCGGTCAAAATGATAGAAGCCGCCGCTTATGGCAAACCAATTGTCGCAACTAGCATAGGGGCAGAAGGATTGGAAATGAAGGATGGACAGGAATTTTTGATGCGCGATCGTCCCAAAGCTTTTGCCCAAGCATGCTTGGAACTATTGCGCAATGATGATTTGTGCAAGCGCTTAGGTGATGCTGCTCGTGCAGCGGCGATCCGCCATTACGATCGCACCAACATTGTGCAACAAATTAAGCAGCTGATCCAGTCTCACCTATAGGGATTCTGGGCTGTATGCACCACAAGGTAGGGGCGCAGCCATGGGTGTCAACTTAAGATGAAAGTCAGTAAGTGAGAATGCTTTGAGAGATTGCCTTGTTCCCAGTCAGAGGCTTAGAATACCATTAGAAGGCTCTGCCTTGCTTAGTTGCGGCAGAGCCGCTTAAATTGCATTTCCAGGTAGAACCTGGAAACGAGATTTTAGAAGGGTTTTGGCTTAAGTTTTCTAACCCCACAATTAAATTTTGTTACTGTTTATGGACAAAACAAAGTATCGCGGGTGTCACGTCCTGTCGTTGGGTTAGTACCTTTGGCTACCTTGCACAATTTATCTTGCTCATCCCTACGCAGCAGCACATCAGTAAAATCTGCTCCGTCAATAATCGCACCATCAAATTTGGCGTTAGCAGCGAAAGCGCCCTCCAACACCGCATTTGTCAAATTTGCTTTGATGAGACGAGCCGAGTCTAAAGTAGCATTTGTGAGATTAGCCCCCTCAAGATCTGCTGATTCCAGATTTGCAGCAAAGAAGCTGACACCGCTTAAATTAGCGTTGCTGAAGTTGCTGCTGCGGAGATTAGCATGAGAAAAGCTAGAGTCTGTTAAATCACGTCCTGAGAAACCAGCTTCTATCAAACTTTCTTTGTTGTAGTCAAGTGCTAAAGCTTCTGGCGCAAAACCTGCAAAACCTAGAGATACAGTGATGCAAATCACAACCCAAAGCAATAAATTGAGTATGCTTACGCACATCTGATACCTTAACTTACTCATCGTACTTTTTGCTAATGGCACATCCTCCATATCATTATCCCGATATAGGTATCGCAGGAGAAGACCTGGTAGCCCAATGGTTACAATCCAATGGTTGGGTGATTTTGCATCGTCGATGGCGTTACCGACAAGGAGAAATCGACATCATTGCCGAATACGATGGGGAAGCAGGAGAAGACAAAGCCACAAGCAGACAAAAAGACTTGGGGAAAGCTTCCTCATCTCCCGTTTTGGCATTTGTCGAAGTCAAAACTCGTAGCCAAGGAAATTGGGATGCAGGGGGAAGAAACGCCCTCACAAAACAGAAGCAAACAAAACTCTGGCATACAGCCTTGATGTTTTTAGCTAAATATCCTGAGAAGGCAGACTACCCTTGCCGATTTGATGTCGCTATTGTATGCTATCAACCGTCACAAGAGTTACTTGGGCTGACAATTGCCCAAGAAGCCATAGCCAGTTCATCAGTGGGTGAACACCTGTTGATATTACAGGAATACATCAAAGCGGCTTTTGATACTTAAACCAATAAAAGAGTCGGTGTTTTGTCCTGTAATATATACCGCTTCTCCTTTGGATGAAGTAATTATTTATCTGTCTACCCTCCGGGAAGCCCTTCGGGTTCGCAGTCGCCTAGGTCGGGAAACCCTCCTGCAGCGCTGTCTCACCGCCTCCGGCGTCTACATCTGTGTGCATCTGTGGTTCTTATTTCTTAATGTGTTGCACTCAACACCAGAACCGCTACAGCTTCCACTAGCGATTCACGTCTATATCTATTTAATTTAGAGCCAAGGTAAACAGTAACCGATAAAGAGAAAATACCTCAATTATCAATTACTGCTTACCATAATCTTTAACATAGCAGGTGTTAAAACTTGAAGGTATCACGCCAGCGTTTCTGGACAATAGCCCAATCCCCTGACGAACTGTTGCCGGAACGCCTCTATTTCCTCTTTTTCCGGTTTACCATGAGAGACAATCGCGACTTGGTAGCGACGCATGACGTCAACTGGACACTGTCCCGCTTCCAAACTCCAAAGTGCCATTTGGACTCGCATCGGCGGCTCGTAGCTAATTCCTAATTCACTTAAGAAAGCCCGAATGTCGCCCTCTTCTTGAGGCGAGAGGTGACGCTTTAGTTTGACCCTAACCACCCAACCATCAATCTGATGAATTACGGTGAGGAACGAAACAGGTATTTGGGGTTTAGCGTGCAAAAATTGAACAACCCTTAGAGTTAGACTGGCATTTGCCAGGTAATACAAGTATTCCATCTTGGTGCTTGGGATCAAAGCCAATCGTACATCCTTATTATTCGTATACAGACCCCTGTACCCGCTAGGGTAAAAGCCCCCGTTTTTAGATGGGGAGGTTTACCCAATTTTTATAAAGGTGTTTGCGTGTTATTTTCCAGCATCCAGATCAAAGCCACGGAAACTCATTGAGCGTTGATCCCCGATAGTTCTCTATCAACAGCAGCTAAAACCTGGTAATTTGATAAAGTTCATATATCAATGCAGCAACAACGAGCAAAAAGCAATTTAAACACAATATTTAGCCATAAGAAGGAAGACGTGGAATTCGAGATCTCTCTATCTGGGTATGACTATGAATTACCTCAAGAACTCATTGCCCAAAACCCAGTGGTTCCTAGGGATAGTTCCAAGCTTTTGGTAGTAAATTCTCCTACTACAGGTACAGACGCGGCACCCCTACACCATATTTTCCGAGATTTGCCAGAGCTTCTGTATCCAGGAGATTTGCTGGTAATGAATAATACAAAAGTCATGGCAGCGCGGCTGTATGGTCGTAAATCCACTGGCGCGGAGATAGAGGTGCTGCTGTTAGAGGAACGCCAGCATAATTGTTGGTTAGCCCTAGTCAAGCCAGGGAAACGTTTTAAAGCGGGAGCAAAGATTCTTTTTGAACCAAGGGGAGTAGGGGGAGATGAGGGAGAGAAGGGAACAACATCCTCCTCATCCCCACCTGACTTGACTGCTACAGTTCTAGAAACAGATGAGGCGACTGGTGGGCGTCTGTTGCAATTTGATTTGCCAGATGGGATGTCCTTAGTGGAATTGTTGGATGTATTTGGAGAAGTTCCTCTACCGCCTTACATCACTGCGTCTGATGCTCAAAACGAACAGTATCAGACGGTTTACGCAAAAACTCCAGGAGCAGTCGCAGCTCCCACAGCAGGGCTTCATTTTACAACAGAATTACTAGAGCGGTTGCGCGATCGCGGAATTCATCAAGCTTTTGTAACATTACACGTTGGGGTGGGGACATTTCGCCCTGTGGAGGTGGAGGACATAAAAACTCACAAAATGCATGAAGAATGGATTGAAGTACCTTCCTCAACGGTAGAGCAAATCCGTGCAACTCAGGCATCTGGTGGTCGAATTATTGCTGTGGGTACAACAGTAGTAAGGGCATTAGAAGGAGCAGCCGCCAAAGGCGAGTTGCAACCATTTTGTGGCAAAACAAACTTGTTTATTTACCCAGGCTATCAATGGCGCGTCGTAGAGGGTTTGATTACCAATTTTCATCTACCACGTTCTAGTTTGCTGATGTTGGTGAGTGCTTTAATTGGTCGGCAACGTTTGTTAAAAATATATCAAGAAGCCATTGCATCTCGATACCGCTTTTACTCGTTTGGTGATGCAATGTTAATTTTGCCAGAAGCAACGAGTGTAGGAAAATAAATCATGGGTTTGTAGTAGGCGATAAGAGTGCCTACTACAATCTGTTTTAAATCTGTTTTAAATTTGTTTTAAATCTGTTTCAAATCGGTAAGCGATTAATGTCTTTATTGCACCCAATCACAACCATGGCTGAACCACGTTCAAGAAGCTTGTTGGGGTTAGGATTAATTTGGAATTTCCCATCTTGACTGACAGCGAGCAAATTTAAACCATAGCGGTTGCGAAGTTGTAGTTCGGCGATTGTTCTGCCGTGAAATTCGTCTGGCACGATTATTTCTACAATACTGTTATCTGGGTCAAGGTCAAATCGGTCTAGAATTGCCGGTTTTGTGAGTGTTCGCGCAAGAGCTCTACCTGCTTCATATTCGGGAAATACAACATGATCTGCTCCCACTTTACTCAACAACTTGCAATGAACTTCACTAGAGGCTTTTGCCACGACATGGGGGACACCACCTTCCTTCACATTTAGAGTTGTGATAATGCTTTCCTGAACGTAATTTCCTATGGCTACAATGACTGTATCAAATTCAAAAATTCCAGCTTCTCGCAGTGCAGCTGGTTCCGTTGAATCTAGTTGCAAAGCATGAGCAGTTATCTGCTCAGTCAACGCTTGGGATACCCGCTTTTCATCGATGTCCGTAGCCAGCACTTGATAGCCGAATTTATGCAGTGTTGAACAGACTGAGCGACCAAAACGACCTAACCCAATCACAGCAAACTGGTGATTGTCTTTACGCAGACTGCGAAAAAATCCCAATGACGCCAAATCCACAGTTGTTATCCTTATTAACACTGTTTTATTTAAGGCAAAAACTCGGTTTTCCCGAATCAATTAATTTTTTATTTAATTAATTAATTTTTTTGCCTGATCTCTATATTTTATCATTTCGGTATACTTGCATCTAATGAGTTATTATTTCTTCCTCGTCTTCCCCACTGCCTAACTCTTGACTATCCCACAAGTAAGTTTTCTTCAGGATAGTGAATGCTGGTAGGACGTGGATCGCCCAGTATAGCTGACATCAGCAGCAAAATACCAACTCTACCAATATACATTGTCACAATTAATATCAGCTTTGCGGCTACAGACACACTCCCCGTAATTCCAGTGGAAAGACCTACTGTGGCAAAGGCTGACACGACTTCAAACAAGATTTGAATAAATTCCAATTCTGGCTCTGTCAGTGCAATTAAAATAGTAGATACAATTACGGTTGCCACTGAACCAATCAAAGCACCAACAGCTTTTAAAATTAAATTTATTGCTATTTTGCGATCATATAATAAAACTTCTTCTTTACCCTGGAGAATTGCTTTGGTGCAACTGGTGAGGACTCTCAAAGTAGTCGTCTTGAGTCCGCCTCCTGTACCGCCTGGGCTTGCACCTATAAACATAAATGCAATCGTAATAAATAGACCTGCAGTAGTCATTTTGCCAATATCAATAGTGTTAAATCCAGCAGTTCTAGGAGTCACTGATTGAAACCAAGCTACTAATAACTTGTCACCAATATTAAGAGATCCAAATGTTTCCGGATTTCTTAACTCTACAAAGAAAAATGCAATTGTCCCAAGTATTAAAAGAATTAATGTTGTGCTTGTTGCAACTTTAAAATCAAGGGAAAATACTAGCTTGGCAGGTTTTTTGAGCAAGCGATCGCGTAACCAAAAGTAAGTTTCTAAAATGACCTGGTAACCAATTCCCCCAAAGATAATCAATACCGTCACTGTGAAAACAACTAAAACCGAGGACTGGTATCCAATCAAATTATCTTTAAACAAACTAAAACCTGCATTATTCCAAGAGTTAATGCTATGAAAAATAGCTAACCAAATTCCCTTATCCCATCCATACTGGGGAACAAAAGCTGGTAACAGTAAAAAGACTCCTGTGATTTCAAATATTAAGGTTGTTGCAATAATCGAGCGGATAATTTGGGTACTCCCATGCATTCCTGGTCGGTCTAATGATTGTTGAATAGCAATTTTTTGTTTTAGGTCAAATTTACGACCAATAAGCAGAATTAAAAAGGTGGTGGTTGTCATATAGCCTAAACCACCAATTTGTACTAATAGCGCAATAAATAATTGACCCCAAAAAGAAAAATAGGTCCCAGGATCTACTACCGATAACCCTGTGACACAAACTGCTGATGTCGAAGTGAATAATGCCACAATTAAGTCATTCCACGTACCGCTACTGGTAGAAAAAGGCATCATCAGCAGGATAGTACCTATAGCGACCATTGCTATAAATCCTAAGCAAATTGTGCGAGATACAGTCATATCTAAGGTTAAAAATTTAACATTAATTTGTGACAGGGTTAAGGTTTCTCTTACCTAAAAGCAAAAACACCTTTATTTAATTAAAAACACACATGGTAGCCTACCAGTATGTATTTTTAAAATTTGCTTCTTCTTTACACCGCTTTCTTCATGAGTGCAACACTTTACCAGCAAATTCAGCAGTTTTACGATGCTTCCTCCAGTCTGTGGGAGGAAATATGGGGCGAACATATGCACCACGGCTACTACGGTGCAGATGGCAAGGAGAAAAAAGACCGCCGTCAGGCGCAAATTGACTTAATCGAGGAACTGCTCAAGTGGTCTGGAGTACAGCAAGCTGAAAATATCCTAGACGTGGGTTGTGGAATTGGTGGTAGTTCTCTGTATCTGGCAGGAAAATTTAATGCTAGGGCGACAGGAATTACTCTGAGTCCGGTGCAAGCTGCAAGAGCGACAGAACGCGCTTCTGAGTTTGGGTTGAGTTCTAGGACTCATTTTCAAGTCGCTGATGCTCAAGCAATGCCTTTTCCTGACAACTCTTTTGACTTGGTTTGGTCACTCGAAAGTGGTGAGCATATGCCCGATAAAACCAAGTTTATGCAAGAGTGCTATCGGGTACTCAAACCTGGTGGAACGTTGATTATGGTGACTTGGTGTCATCGACCAATTGAGAATTCACCACTTACAGCGGATGAGGAGAAGCACTTGGCGGAGATTTATCGAGTGTATTGCTTGCCTTATGTGATTTCTTTGCCGCAGTATGAGGCGATCGCCAGTCAACTTGGGTTGCAAAACATTCGCACTGCTGATTGGTCGAAAGCTGTTGCTCCGTTTTGGGATATAGTCATTGATTCAGCGTTTTCTCCAAAGGCGATTTGGGGTTTGCTGTGTTCAGGTTGGACCACAATTCAAGGAGCGCTGTCTCTGGGGTTGATGCGTCAGGGTTATGAGCGCGGGTTAATTCGGTTTGGGTTGTTGTGTGGAAATAAATAAACGTAGACCGCGCAGCGGCGTGCCGCAGGCTACCGTACCAAGCAACAGAGAGCGCAAAGAGAGGAGATAATGAGTCAGGTTTCACAGCCAGGGTTTCAGGCGAGTTGGTTTTATAGTTTTTGGAAGTTTTCGCGTCCTCACACGATTATTGGCACGAGTTTGAGTGTATTGGGGTTGTATTTGATTGCCCTGTCTCTATTTTCCAATCTTGTACAAGCGCAAGCCACTACGCCCATACTCCCTCTTTTGGGAGCGTGGATTGCCTGTCTATGTGGCAATGTTTATATTGTGGGGCTGAATCAACTTGAGGATGTGGCAATTGACAAGATTAATAAGCCGCATTTGCCTCTTGCCTCTGGGGAGTTTTCTCCAGCTACAGGTAAATTGATTGTAGCTATTACTGGAGTTTTGGCGTTGCTGTTGGCTTGGCTTCAAGGACCGTTTTTGTTGGGAATGGTGGGTATGAGTTTGGCGATTGGCACTGCTTATTCTTTGCCGCCAATTCGCTTGAAGCGGTTTCCTTTTTGGGCAGCGCTGTGTATTTTTTCAGTGCGCGGGTCAATTGTTAATTTAGGGTTGTTTTTGCACTTTAATTGGGTGTTATCTGCTGGTGGTAAAACGCAAAATTCAGCGTTTCTATCAATTCCGTCTGCTGTGTGGTTGCTGACATTGTTTATTTTGGTTTTCACGTTCGCGATCGCCATCTTTAAAGATATCCCCGATATGGAAGGAGACCTGCTGTACAATATACAAACTTTCACGCTCAAACTCGGTAAGCAAGCGGTTTTTAATCTTGCTCTTTGGGTGTTAACTGTCTGCTATGTAGGGATGATTTTGGTTGGGAGCCTACGCCTTGCTGAGGTGAATTCTCTTTTTTTGGTGAGTACTCATCTGGTAGCATTGGTTTGGATGTGGTGGCAAAGTAGACAAGTGGACTTGCAAGACAAAAGTGCGATCGCTGGCTTTTACCAATTCATCTGGAAACTGTTTTTCCTGGAATATCTGATTTTTCCAATAGCTTGTCTTTTTGCTTAAAAATTGACCGTAATTTAGACTTGTTTTAAGGTGCGTTACACTGGGTTAACGCACTCGATATCTCAATTTATTTTACCTTTGGTAAAAGTCAAATATATGAAAATGAAACTACAGATATACAAGCTTAACTTGTCACCAAGAATCATGAGCCAACTACAATTACCAAGTCTTATAATGCTTCGCTCGTGCCAAACCCAGTAAATTGGCGCACATAAGGTTCATGAAACGCCAGAATAATATCCTGCTTAGGCACTCCCATTTCAACTAACCGATTGGCAATTCCCTCTTCCGTGCCATCATGCTGAATCCAGATTTTCCCACTTTTAATATCAAGATGCAGAATACAGCCAAAATCACGTTTATTTCCACGCCAGCCTACATAAAGTAGTTGGTAGTGATCCTGCTGATCATCAAATATCGTCTGCACTTCATACTCTTGGGCATTTTGCTGCATCGAAGCCCGCTTTTGCCGTTCTGAAAGAAGATGTCGAATATATTGCCGATATTGCTCTACAGCCATCGATCAATAACCTCCCGTTGCACATCGTGAACTACCTACACTGACCCCTGGGGGCAGTGTAGGCTTCCCAACTCACAGGGGATTGCCTCAGACTTTGTGGATTTTTTACGTCCAGAAGACTTTGGTCTTATATCCCCTCCTTGGGCAGAAGCGCTAGTTCCTAACGCCCATAATCGCAATCCTTCATTTCTGATATTTATTGCAGCGTTGATGTCCCTATCATGCTGCTTCTGACAGTGCGGGCAATCCACAAATCTAATACCCAATGAATCATAACCATTTCGCAGCATTGGGATTGGGAGTAGAGTCTCGCTACAAAGCTGAGAAGATGGGAAGAAACGCCCTATCTCTTGGTATGTGTGACCAAATTTTTCTGCTTTGTATTTGAGCATAGTCAAAAACATTCCCCACCCTTGGTCACTTATAGATTTTGCCAAGTTAGGATTTTTAACCATATTCTTAACTGCCAGGTCTTCCACACAAATTACTTGGTTTTCGTATGCTATTTTGCGAGATAGCTTGTGTAGAAAATCCTCTCTAACTCTAGCTATTTTGCTAGAGATTTTTGCAACTAAGCGTTTAGCCTTACGACGCTTGTTAGAAGTTTTGTCTGTTTTTCTAGATAACTTCTTTTGTTTACGTTTTCTATTCTTCTCTAAAGAAGCTAGTTGCTTCTTAGGGAGATCATATTTTGACCCGTCAGAAGTTACCGCAAAGTTTTTGAGTCCAAGGTCAACACCAATAGCTTCATTAACTGCAACTACTGGTTTGTCCTCTTGATTAAACACAATAGAAGCGTAGTATCTACCATCTGCATTTTTTGATATTGTTACAGTCGTGAATTTTGCGTTTGGTAGCTCTTTGTGAAACACGGCTTTAATTATGCCCAAAATCCCAGGAAACTTAATCACAGAATCCTGTGGTATTAGTTTCACATTTTGAGGATATTGGATAGATTGTTTACCATGCTTGGATTTGAAATTGGGATATTTAGCGCGTCCCTCAAAAAAATTAACAAACGCGCTTGAGAGATTAAAGGTTACTCGTTGCAATACTTGACTATAGGCAAGACCTAACCATTCATACTCCTTTTTTAATCCCGGCAACAACTTATCCATTGCAGCTTTAGAAAGCCCCTTGCCTGTTTCTTTGTACGCAGAGGTTGTTGCATTAAGCATATAATTCCACAACCATCGAGTATTACCGAAACATTGAGCTAGATAAGACTCTTGCTCATCAGTGGGGTAGATTCTAACTTTAACTGCTCTGTACATGGCATCGACCTATTACCGTGTTTACAGATTCATGATAACATAAAGACTTAAGGCATGACCAAAAAAAAGGAAGCACGTTCCTAGCTGCGGAGTTCTACATTCTTCTTCACAATCCATTTTCTAAATGAACTTTCAACACAATGTTTGACAACTTTCAACCAAGTTATATTATTGCCATAACTGCTGTCATTTCTAGTATTGCCATCCTTGGCTATTTTTCTTGGAAAACTTTGATTACGTCAAATCTTTATCAAAAAGGAGTGAATCTTTATAAGCAAGAAAATTATAAAGATGCAGAAGCCGCTTTTCGTCAAATGATTTCTCTGAATTCTACAAATGATGTTGTTCACTTGTTGCTAGGAGATACTTTGATGCAGCAAGGTAAACTAGAAGAAGCAATCCAACAGTTTCAAGAAGTGATTAATCGCGCTCCTAAAAAAGTTGATGCTTATTTGCGTCTCTCGAATGCTTTCATGCGCCAAGAAAAGAAAGCAGAAGCAATTTCTAATTTAGAAAAAGCTAGAGATTTATGCCAAGCACAGCGTCAAGCGGAAAAAGCAGAACAAATTAATCGTATTCTTCAAAAAATCAGTAAAAATAATTCGTAAATCATGGCTGAACAATTGGGCAAAGTCTACCTCGTAGGTGCTGGACCTGGAGATATAGCATACCTGACGCTAAAAGCTCATAAACTTCTATCGAATGCTGAAGTTTTGGTTTACGATGCCTTAGTTGATGGCCAGTTGTTGCAATGCATACCGCCTGATTGTTTGAAGATCAATGTAGGAAAACGCGGTGGTCAACCTAGTACGCCCCAAGCTGAAATTAACAAGTTACTGGTAAAGTATTGTCAGCAGGGAAAACAAGTTGTTCGCCTGAAGTCTGGTGATCCATTTATTTTTGGTCGCAGCACTTCTGAAATCGAAGCGTTGAAAGCTGCTGGTTGCGATTTTGAAGTTGTACCAGGAATTTCCTCAGCGCTAGCAGCGCCGTTGTTTGCAGGAATTCCTCTGACAGATCCAGTCATGAGTCGTTGTTTTGCTGTGTTTACAGCTCACGAACCAGATGCTTTGGATTGGGAAGCGCTGTCACGGTTGGAGACATTAGTTATTTTAATGGGCGGACAGCATCTGGCTGAGATTTTATATCGGCTGCTGCGACAAGGGCGATCGCGCTCAACACCCATTGCCATTATCCGATGGGCAGGAACTGGGCAACAAGAAATTTGGACAGGCACTTTAGACAATATACTTGAGCAAACATCTGGTGTGTCGTTGTCGCCAGTGGTTATTGTAATTGGCGAGGTTGTGGGATTACGCAGTTATCTACAACCTGAGAAAATATCATTAGCGGATTTCTCAGTAGATAACGCTTTGCACCCCAAAACCATGTCCACTACCCAACCCTCATCTACCCCATCTACCCAACTTCCCTTATCCAATAAAACAATTTTGGTGACACGCGCAGCTGGACAGTCAAGCCAATTTACGGAACTTCTGACTGCATCAGGCGCAACTGTCATTGAAATGCCAACGTTGGAAATTTGTCCGCCTTCGAGTTGGGAAGGTTTGGATAATGCGATCGCCAATTTATCCAATTTTCACTGGTTAATTCTCACTTCCACCAACGGCGTAGATTACTTTTTTGAAAGACTGTTCGCACAGGGTAAAGATGCTCGCGCTTTGGCTGAAATCAAAATTGCCGTTGTCGGTGAGAAAACAGCCAAAAGTCTCAATCAACGCTGTCTGCAACCAGATTTTATTCCTCCCAACTTTGTCGCCGACTCGTTGGTGGAAAACTTTCCCGAAGAACTCACAGGTAAAAAGGTTTTGTTTCCCAGAGTAGAAAGCGGCGGACGGGAAGTTTTGGTGAAAGAATTAACCACCAAGAAAGCAGAAGTTATAGAAGTGGCGGCTTATCAATCTTGCTGTCCCAAAAGTGTACCTCCTTCAGCAGAATTAGCTCTTCAAAGTGGAAATGTGGATGTTATTACCTTTGCTAGTTCCAAAACTGTGCAATTTTTTTATCAACTAGCAGAAAAGATCTTTTCTGAAAATACTCAAGACAATCAATCATCTCTGGTTGCTGATGCGTTGAAGGGAGCTTGTATTGCTTCCATTGGTCCCCAAACTTCTAAAACTTGTCGTTCTTTATTCGGACGTGTAGATGTAGAAGCAGAGGAATATACTTTAGATGGATTGACTCAAGCAGTGATAAAATGGGCGACGAATTCTTAATATTAAAAATTCTTGATAACGTTGAACCTCTATACTTTCACATTTTTGAATCGTCGGGTTATTAATAAGCTTTTATTATAGCCTTCGCTGGTGGTTCTGGTTGTACTCTCAGTTAGCGATGCCCTTTGGAAAAAACTTTTTGGTTTACTGTTGGTTGGTTCGGTTGCGGATATTCTGACCGACCAAACATTTCATCACTGTGGAGCCTAAAACTCTTCCTGGATGAGCTAGCAACGGTGTGCCGTCATCAATCTAAGTAAGTAATTAATGTTCTCTACAACATCTGCTTTTTAGTAGATAAGCTAGCGCATCTAATACTAATAAAGTTTAGTCTGTTTAAAGTATCACGTTTTCAAAAATAGACACTTTGAATCAACTAAAAAACAAAATTATTTCTCAAGGTTCTTCCAAGTCACAGTTCAAAATGCCGCGTTTGCTAAAAAAGTCTGAACTAGTGGACTTTATAGAAAATATGTGTATTCCTAAGACGATAAATTGAAGCTAAAAAAATGACAAACTGTACTGTTGGTGACTATCTGCTGCTTCGTCTGAAGCAGATTGGTGTCAAGCATATCTTTGGTGTCGCAGGTGACTACAATATGGAATTTCTCGACTCTATTGTCAATCAGCCGGGCATTGAGTTGGTGACAACCTGCAACGAACTCAACGCAGCCTACGCTGCTGATGGCTATGGTCGAATTAATGGTATTGCAGCGTTAGTCACGACGTTTGGTGTTGGTGAACTCAGCGCCATTAATGGGATTGCTGGCGCTTACGCTGAACACGTTCCTGTTGTAGCAATTACTGGATCTCCTGCGACTAAAAAACAATCATCTGGGGCGCTTGTCCACCATACTTTTGGCACTGGTAATTTTACCATGTTTGCCCGGATGTATGAGAAGGTAACGGAGGCGCAAGCGTATTTGACACAAGAGAATGCAACAGCAGAAATTGACAGAGTTCTGGGTGTCTGCCTTCTCAAGAAGTTACCTGTTTACATCTCCCTACCCATGGATGTTGCATCACACGAAGTGGCTGCACCGTCAGATTCATTCATACCCCCTGTCTTTAAGAGCGATCCTGCCACTTTAGCTGAGGCAGTTGATGCGAGTGTGGCGATGTTGGAGAAGGCTGTTAAACCAGTCATTCTCGCTGATGTGGGTGTGGATCGCCTTCGCCTACATGAGGAATTGCGATCGCTTCTAGAAGCCACTGGATACCCTTATGCCACGATGAACATGGGGAAGGGGCTTCTTGAGGAAACGCATCCCCAATTCATTGGTATATATAACGGTGTTGCCACTGAGGACTATGTGCGAAAACGTATTGAAGAAGCAGATTGTGTATTGAGTATCGGTGCTTTGATGACTGATTTCAACACAGGGAAGTTTTCCGCTAAACTCGATCCAGGTCGAACGATTGAAGTGCATGGGCAGTATCTGAAAATTAAGCGTGCGCTGTATAACAACGTGGCGATGGGGGATTTTCTACCTGCTTTAAGCAAACACCTGAAGCACCGCGATGCCAAAACGCTGGACTTAAAGCCGAAGAGGGAGAATTTGGATGCTGGCTTCATGACTCCCGGACAACCCAACTCAACAGCAGCTATTACACAGCAGCGTTTTTGGTACAGACTGGCTCATTTCCTCAGAGAAAATGACATTGTGGTAGCCGAGACTGGAACCTGTTTGTTTGCAGCCGCAGTAGTTCCTTTGCCAAAGGGAACCACCTTCGTTGGACAAGTACTTTGGGGTTCTATTGGCTACTCAGTAGGCTCTCTGCTCGGGTGTGCTTGTGCGGCTCCCTCAAGACGGTCTATCCTACTAGTTGGTGACGGATCGTTTCAAATGACGGCACAAGAATTGTCAACGATATTACGCTACGACCTCAAGCCAATTATTTTTCTGATCAACAATGATGGATACACAATAGAGCGTGATATCCACGGTGAGAAGATGCCATACAATGACATCCAGCCGTGGAAATATCACAAGCTCCATGAAGTTTTTGCTAACAATGGCTGGGGCATTAAGGTAAAGACCGAGTCAGAGTTAGAGTCAGCACTGCAACAAGCCGAACAATCTAGGGACAAACTTGCCTTCATTGAGGTGGTGATGGACAAAATGGACAGCCCAGAAGTTCTCTTAAAAATGTTGGATCAGTAAATCTACCCGTCCCTGAAATGGGTAGATAGTAGTTACGAATTAGTTCTGCCTTAAGAGCGATCGCCATAGCTTGAATAATATCATGTCTGAATGAACACCATTCTCTTTTGAAGATTCAGCAGCCAGACCAGCCAGAAATGTTGGGTCAAGACTGAGGATGATATAGCGCAATTCAATTGAATGAAGTAATTATTTATCTGTGTCCATCTGTGTCCATCTGTGGTTCATTATTTCTTTGTGTACCTTACTCCGGGTTCTTACCGCTATAAATTCCGCTCCCTTGCCCTAAATGGTAGTCTGGTCAACTAGGGCTTTTGGGACTTAGTAGCCTGAAGCCCACGGCATGTCTGCCGTGGGTTCTTGACCCATTACTGCTCAGCTCCTTTACCTGATTTTGCTAGGTATATGCCAGCCAAAACCACGAAAAAAGCTACCCAGTTGAGGATACTTAACCTTTCTCCAAAGATTTCCCAGGCAAAGATTGCAGTTATAATTGGCTCCAACAGCAAGAAAAGCGAAACAAATCCTGCAGAAAAATTTTTCAGGCTATAAGTTATAATTCCCTGACCTATCACTTGGCAGAGAACACCTAGACCGATGACTGCTAGCCATCCCAAACCAGAATTGGGGAAAACTTTATTTTCGTTTAGTAGGACAATTGGGAGGGTCAACAAACAGCCAACAGCGCAATTACACAGGAGTATAGTTGTCACTGAAAACTTCTTTAGTAGCTGTTCGCTAATCAGAAAGCTTCCAGCATAGAACACAGCAGAGAGTAAAGCAACAGCATCACCAATGAAGTGTTCGGGAGACACTTGCAAATCTTCAACTCCAACGGCGATCGCTCCCCCTGATGCTAGTGCTAAGCCAATCAGAAATTTGCCATCAAAGTAACGACCCAAAAATAGGCAGTCTCCTATGGTAGCGAAAACTGGGGTGAGATTATGTAATAAATTTGAGTTGGAAACACTGGTCTGAGTCAGAGACCAAGCCCAAGAGAGTAAGCACAGCGCAGAAATACCACATGCTACCACAAAGAGGGCTAGATCGCGAATTGTCCATGACTTTGGTTGCACTTCAGAGTCGTGGGGTCTTGTGTTGCGTGCCCTGTTGATCCCTTTCCACATCAACAGTGTTAAACTCGCTATCCAAAGGCGATTAAAGATTGTGGCATTTGGACCAAGTTCGTTTTCGCTCAATTTGATAAAGATTGCAGCGAAGGATAAAATCAATACTGCTATAAATAATACGGTTAAATTAATCAAATCAAGTGTTGGCTTTGTTTGTTGCTGTGGGAATTCTGCTTGATTGAGCATAATTAGGGTTAATGAAGTTGATGTTGTTTCGCTTAAAAGTTACCTTGGATCATTCATCAGAAGTTAAATTAACCACTGCGTCAATAAGTAATTTTACTCAAAAATTCTCTACGACTCCGTGGAGAACTTAACTATCTGGGAGAGTACTGAGCGTGAACATTACCTTGGACGCTCCCGGATATCGTTGTGCTTGACCGCAGGACTTAATTTGGCCTTGCCATACTTTTGACTCTGTTGTCTATTTTTTAACAAAAATTATATTTCTAAATCAGTTTAAAAGGAGATTATTTATACACTGTTAATCATATTTAAGATAGATGAAGGATACTGGTAGCAGGAGTTACACAAAACCTTAATAATTGCGTTGGCTTTGTTGCTGACGACACCAATTTATGGAAACTAACAACAGATAATACACTGAAGAGCGATCAAGTTGGATGTTGCTATTGTTGGCGGTGGTGTTTGCAGAATGTACAGTGCTTGACGCCTAATGCAGTGTGACCTAAGTACATGCTCCCGTCCTCAAAGCAGAGGCTAAAGAAGTCCAACAGGCAAACTGAAAATCGGCGTGTCCCTTGCAAAGCGATCGCCGAAGGTGGGCGTTTATTGTCGCTTGTGCCACCGGGTATGCCCAAAGAGCTTGCACAGTGTGAGGTTTCGGAATGTGCTCAATGTGATCAGCAACGAAGCCTACGAATTCATGGGCTATGCGGGCGGTTTTGACACAATCTTGAGTAACTGGAATGCCGCCGACGCCTTACCTTGGTATCTCGCCTATTTCGGACCAGAGGTCAATTACATGGGGTTGGTAGATAGATTTGAAGCTATACCACTTAAGTGTGACGAATTTGTGAAGGCGATTGCACAAAATCTTCGCTGCAATTCACGCCCTCGTTCACGCGTAACCTATTTACTCACAAACTATGAGTAACTAAAAGCACCCGAACTGAGGGCAGAAACTCTACCTAGTGATAGAAGTAAGTAATTTAGAATTTTTAATACTCTAACCATAGCAAACAATTTCTAATTTTTGATTTTTTACCTCCACGCTATTTTTTGACCTAATTTGTAAAACTTAACTAATTATCATATCAGATTTACTACTAAAGTTTTTCAAAGCATGATTGAAGTTTTGGCAAGACAATAAATTTAGGAAAAAAAATGACAATTGAGAGTCATCAAAAATATAAAGGCAGAGTACTTGTTATTGGTGCGGGTGTAAGTGGTCTCGTGACATCGCTTTGTTTGCAAAGAAATGGATTTAAGGTAACACTGGTAGCATCTAATTTTGCTCCAGAAATAACTTCAGTTGTCGCAGCAGCTTTGTGGCAATGGCCGCCTCCAGCGCTAGGTGAAGATGATCACGACCAAATCTCGCTCACACGCTCCAAGAAATGGTGCATGGCTTCCTACGATTATTTTGCTAATCTTGCCTCCTCGCCAGAAACAGGTGTTTTTATGCGACCTGTAGTGGTTTATTTTAAGCATTTGGTCAAGGATAATCCTAGTGCTCAATCGAGAACGAACGAACTGCAAGATAAAGTTTATGATTTTGTGCATACTCCTGCTTTGATAACAGAAAATCAAATCAATACTGAGATAGGTTTACTAGACGCTTATTCACATCTTGCGCCCATGATTGATATGGATATTTTCATGGGCTGGTTGCTTAAAGAAGTTCAGCAAGCTGATGGTCAGGTGTTAACCAGGAAAATATCTGGCAATTTAAAAGATGAAGAAGAAAAGCTCAAAAAAGACTTTGATGTTGACGTGATTGTCAACTGTGCAGGTCTGGGAGCTATAGAACTTACTAATGAAGATATGTATCCTCTTAGAGGAGCATGGATTCGTGTTTACAACGATGGCAAAACGATACCTCGAATCACCAACGCTCATTGGTTATCCCACGAAGAATCCTCCGACGAGGACATGATTTACATAGTGCCAAAAGGAGATAACATCCTCCTTCTTGGAGGTTTGGTAGAACCAGATAAATGGGATTTGAATATTAACTTAGAAAATTACGATCCAGTAAGGGATATGCTGAGGCGATGTGTTGAGTTTATGCCAGCGCTAAAAGATGCCCAAATTGATTTTAATGAGCCTGTTCGTGCAGGTTTGCGTCCTTTTAGAAGGCAGAATGTCCGTTTGGAAAGAGAACAAGACACAAGCATCATTCATAACTATGGACATGGCGGTGCGGGTGTGACTTTGTCATGGGGGTGCGCAATGGATGTCGTAGAAATAGCGAACGAACTAGTACAACAAAGGCTGAAATGCTCCATAGTTTAAAAGGTGTTGTAATGGGCGATCGCACTCCTATGCTTCCTTGTGGTATATTCACTTACTATACATTTACCAGACCAGGATTAGGGGTTGTCATAGACCAAAGCATTTTTTGCCTAGTAGTTAGAAAAATTTTTCCGACATAATTTTTCCGACATAAATAATTTTAGTTATGTCTGTAAAAATCAGATGCTTGTAAAAAGCTATTAAATTTTCTGCTTTTTGTGGGAACATCAGCACATCATTTGTAAAGGAATAAAGCCTCTATGACTACAGCGGGATCTTTTGCGGATTTGGTAATACAGTTTGGTGACATTAGGGAAATCACAAGCCTTCCTGACGACAGAGGAGAAGTGGAGATTACGATCGCAAATCAAGGTGAAGAGCGTGTCGAGGGTCGTTTCGGTGTGAACCTGTATGCATCAACAAACTCAGTTCTTGAACTACCTCTGAACTCTGGTACCCAACAGGGTAGAGATGAACTGTTAGGCTTTATTCAACCAGATATAAGCTTGGGGTCAGGTGAGTCGGAAACCATTACTCTAAATTTTGCCGATTCCAGGCTCCGTGTTCCCTCTGTAGTAGCGCCCGGTTCTTACCATCTGATTGCACAAGTTGACCCTGCTAACACCGTTGTTGAAAGCAATGAAGAAAACAATTTAGCTAGCACGCAAGTTTCTGCAGAAGATAGCGATGTCATCATCACTTGGAATGCAGTAGCTTTGAACCTCGCCGCCGACACTGAGCGGCTGTTTCCGCCAGTTTTAGCACGCAATTTAGCTATTATGCACGCGGCAGTGTACGACGCTGTGAACGCGATTGATCGAAGCTACATGCCTTATCTGGTAGAAGTAGAGCCAAAAGAAGCAAAAGGGGCATCGCCAGAGGCTGCTGCTGCTGCTGCCGCACATCGTGTACTACTCAATTTGTACCCACAGCAAGCTGTCGAGTTGAACCAGCAGCTAAGTAAGTCACTGGCGGCAATTCCTGATGGTTTGGCTGAGGATAAAGGCGTTGTTCTAGGACAATTTGTTGCCGATCAGCTCCTCGCTGCTCGTAGCCAAGATGGTTCGTCTAATTCCCAGCAGGACTACATACCAGGCGATCAACCAGGTGAGTGGCGACCAACTTTTCCTAACTACCTGCCTGCAAGATTTACAAATTGGGGCGAAGTCACTCCCTTTGTCATCCCCTCAGTTTTGGACTATCGGACGGATGGTCCTCCTGATTTGACTAGTGAGTTATATGCACAGAACCTTAATGAAGTCAAGTCTTTGGGCAGCCTCAATAGCTTAACGCGCACACCAGAACAAACAGAAATTGCTAAGTTTTGGTCTTTTGACCACCCATACTCCTTCAGTATTCAGGGTTTCTGGAACAAGATTGGGGAAGAAATAGCCCTGAAAGAGGGGAATACGTTGGTCGAAAACGCTCGGTTTTTTGCGTTGCTAAACTTAGCACAGGCTGACGCAGGCATTACTGTGATCGATTCCAAGTACTTCCATAATTTCTGGCGACCGATTACTGCCATTAGGGAAGCTGACACTGATGGCAATCCAGACACAGTTGCCGATCCGGACTGGATATCACTGATCAACCTTTCATCTACTCCCGAGTATATAGGAGGGCACTCGATTGTTGCCGGGGCTGCCGTCGCAGTTTTAGAAGACTTTTTTGGTGAAGATTACAGCTTTAGTACGACTTCGTCAGAACTACCTGGTGTTGTCCGCTCATATGATAGTTTCTACGAAGCCGGTTTAGAAGCTTCTTTAAGCCGCATCTACGCAGGGCTTCACTATCGATTCACTCATGAAGTATCTTTTGGACTGGGAGAAATGCTAGGCGAAGATGTAGTCCAAAATGCCTTGTTGCCAACGGACAGCTTGAACGCGTTAAATACAGCCAACATCATTTAACGAATCTTTTTTGAACAAAATCCCCACGAATTCGGCGATCGCTTCGCTGCTGCCTAAGCGCAAAGCGCACGCACTCGCGTTAGTCCCTGAGTCCTTACGGACACGCTGAGCGCAAAGCGCACGCTCCGCGAACGCGAACGGCAGATCGCTACTTTTCTCCCAGATGCAATATTCTACTATCATTTCATGCTGGCGGTAGCGCAGATTTGACACTCTCCGTCCTTATAGGGCGGAGAGTGTCAACTACTTTTTCAACGCACTAGCGCGATAAAAGCGGAAAAACAAGTTGATCGTAATTAGCGAAGCCGAAAGGACAATTGATAGTAAGCTGGGTCGATGAATTAGGAACCTATCCATCTGTTTCGGGAATCTCCCGACTTCAGGCGGGAGAGGATGTCAAAGCATTGCAATTTATGATGCTTCCCCCGACTTCGCCGAAGTTGTCGGGGATCTTTTTGTTCGTAACTCCTACACGGATTGCTATGTTTAGTCAGAAACTATGAGTGACTAAAAGCACCCGAACTCAGGGCAGAAACTCTACCTAGTGATAGAAATAAATAATTTACAATTTTTAATATTCTAACGATAGCAAACAAATTCTAATTTTTTATTTCTTAACTCGACGCTATTTTATGAGATAATCAAATGGGCAATCCTGCCAGATTTTTGTTGAACAAGATAGGTGGCGCTTTTTTGTTGCTGACACTATTGACCGCGTGTAGTAGCAAATCCTCCACTTCAGAACTTACAAAAGAGTTACAAACAGTGACGTCATGGGCAGCAACTGCCGAGATGACTGGCGATGCCTGGATACGCGGCAATGTCCCGACGATCTACGCAAAACAAACACTCTCTACAACGCTTGAAAAACTTCATAAAGAAACAGAAAAGATAGCACAGTCATCATCTGACCCCACGCAACATCGCACGATACTGGATCATCTACAGGGTCTTGAATCCACAGTGGGTCAGATGTCAAGGGCGGTGGAACAAAAAGACCGCACTGCGACTGCTCAAAAGCTAAGACAGCTATCAACCCAAAAGCAAACAATTAGCACGTTTGCCACGGTAGCAGGTGAGCAGCCATGAATAAAATTCTGCAAATTACGCTTGGCATCGTCACGAGTATCGGTGGCTTTCTGGGCGCAGGCGCGATCGCTACAGCAGCAGAAGCTGGATCTGTGTTTGGCTTCCAACTGATCTGGGCAATCCTCTTAGGCGCGATTTGCGTAATCTTTCTGGTAGAAATGTCAGGGCGGATGGCAGCCGTAAGCAAACATACGTTAGCCTCGGCGATCCGCGAGCGTTTTGGGTTCAACTATTTTGTCATTCCACTATGCGGCGAAATTGTGGTCGATTTTCTGGGACTGGCGGTTGAAATCGGTGGCGTTTGTATCGCACTACAACTGCTAACGGGGATTAGCTTTCAATGGTTTGCTCTGCCCGTTGCTATGGTGATTTGGTTGGTACTTTGGAAAGGCAACTTGGGCATCATCTCTAATGGCGTTTCCCTGCTTGGACTGATCACGCTGACCTTTGTTTTCGCAACTTTCAAGCTTCATCCTGAACTAACACAAATCGGTTCTGGCTTGTTGCCGACTTTGCCACACTCTAACACCGCAAATTATTTATACATTGCGGTTAGTATCGTGGGCGCATCGATAGGACCTCACCTGTTTTATTTCTACTCATCGACTGTAGTAGAAGACCAATGGGATGAAAAGAATATCGGTGCTAATCGCGCTGTTGCCTCTTTAGGCATGGGCTTCGGTAGCACGGTATCGCTGGGTGTGCTGATTGTAGCAGCGATGGTACTTCACCCCAAGGGTATCCACGTTGATAACTACTTGCAAGCAGCGCTGATGCTGACCCAACCCTTCGGTTACTGGGGTTTCGTGCTGTTCGCAGCGTCGCTGGGTATCGGCTGCTTTGGGGCTGCACTGGAGGCAAGCCTTAGCTTCACCTATATTGTGGCTCAAGCTTTGGGGTGGAATTGGGGCGAAAATCTCAAACCGAAGGAAGCGGCACGGTTTAGTTTCGTCTACACGGTGTTTGTGTTTCTGGCATCATTGCTGATGGTCGTTGGCATCGACCCCTTAAAACTGACGCTGTTCACAATGGCGATTACAGTACTCATCTTACCGCCGGCGATCGTACCTTTTGTTGTCTTGATGAATGATCAGCACTACGTTGGCAAGTATCGCAATGGTTGGATTAGTAATAGCGTGATCATTTTCACGATCGCCCTCTCGTTTGTCTTGGCAATTATTGCCATCCCTTTGGAATTTCTTGGAGGTTGAAATGGACGTGATCCGAGATGTTTTGGATAACCAGTTGGTTGACCGCAATAATTGCAAAATGGGCAGAGTCGATGGGATTGTCATGGAGTTACCCGAAGGGCAACCACCACGACTGGCTTACATCGAAGTGGGTGTGCCAACCCTTGCCCGAAGGCTGCATCCACGCTTGGAAGGTTGGGTAGCAGCACTTGCAAGCAAGTGGGGTGCCAAGCACAGTGAGTCGTTTCGGATTCCCTTTTCAAAAGTGCGCGACGTTGGCATTGATGTAAATGTTGACCTCGATGCCGAAGCAACGCCAGTGTTAGCTAACGAAAAATGGCTACGCGAACACATTATCGAACGGATTCCAGGGGGAAAGTAATGGCTTCGGGTGAAATTCATCTTGAATTATTGCTTAGCAAACCGGTGCTGGATCTAGAAGGCAAAGAGGTTGGACGTATTGAAGAGGTACGTGCCCAAAAGCAAGGGAATGAATGGATCGTCCAGGAATATCTGATTGGATCTGCTGCCATCTTAGAACGGCTATCAGCTTGGACAATTGGACTCAAAATTTTGCACCTGTTGGGAGCGCGTCAAGGTATGGGTGGGTACAGGGTGCCTTGGGACAAGCTGGATTTGACTGACCCCCAAAAACCACGGCTACGTTGTCTCAAGCACGAATTGAAGACATTTTCCCCTGAACAGCAAGAAGTGATAATAAATGGAAAATAAAACAATGACAATTGTACTGTTGGCAACTATCTATTACTTCTTGAAAGAATGAAATGTCCTATTTATAAAAACCTCACTGAACGAAAAATGTATTTGACAAAAGTTTATGTAGGCGTGTAGCCACAATTGTTAATTACCCTTATACTGCCATGTTTTACACTAGCTTTGAACATAATATGTTCTGCAGATGGATTAACTCTGACAATTCTGTAGGAACTATCTTATATATTCATGGTTTGGGTGAATCTGGTCTCTGCTTTGAATCACTGGTTCAAAATGAGCATCTTTGCCAATGGTCTCACATTGCATTAGACCTTGAAGGTTATGGAAAAAGTCTTTGGTCTGTGACGCCAAAATCTCTCGAAGAACACGCTGATAGCTTAGCAAGGTGGCTGCAATTCAAAAGCATCAGTCAGGTAATAATAGTAGGTCATTCGATGGGAGGAGTGATTGGTTTGATATTGTCTGAGAAATACCCTGAACTTGTGCAAGGTTTCATTAACGTTGAAGGTAATATTTCTATCGAAGACTGTACCTTTAGTAGTCAAGCTGTGTCCTATTCTTTAGAAGATTTCCAGAGATATGGGTTCGACACTATCCGCAACTCTATATACTCTGATGGATTGGAAGACCCTGCACTGCGTAGTTATTATGCCAGCCTCTGCTTGTGTCAGCAAGAGACATACTACTTAAACAGCAAAGAATTAGTTGAACTTTCTAGAGGCGCTCAGTTAGCTAAAAGGCTCAGTACCCTGGAAATTCCTTTGATATATTTGCTGGGAAATCCACGCGGTACGGCAGAACTTTCTCGTTCTATGCTGACTGCATCAGATGTTGAATGGCGAGCAATTGAAGATGCAGGTCACTGGCCTTTCATAGACCGACCAAAAACGTTTGTTAATGAAATGTTGTGTTTTTTGAGTCAACTTCCAAAGTGACAATTTGCTTTGTCACAATGTTTACTAGGAGCAGCACTAGTTTTTCTAACCCAAGAAGCTAGTTTTTTAGATTTTTATGGATTTGCCTAACATCGAAACGTACATTCGTCCAACAGATTTACTCTCAGTCGAAAACTGGCAGCAGGGATGGGTACCTCTTGCTGGCGGCACCTGGATCTTCTCCCAGGCCGAACCTGATTTAAAAGTGCTAATAGATTTGGAGAAATTAGGCTGGTCAGAAATTGAAATCATGCCATCTGGTTTAGCGATCGGTGCAACTTGCCCTATGGCAAAATTGCGCCAATGGGACTGTCCTCTCAATTGGACATCTGTGAAAGCACTTCACCGCGCCATTGACGAGTTGGCATCATTTAAAGTCACCAATAAAGCGACTGTGGGGGGCAACCTTTGTTTAGCCTTAGCTGCAAGTACTTTTGCACCCGTTATGGTTGCGTTGGGGGCAAGCTACGAAATCGTGAGTTCAGGTTCTCCACCTCGCTTTGTTCCAGCCAGAGATTTCCAAATTGGGGTGCAGCAAACAATCCTGCAACCCGGAGAACTTTTGCGAAGAATCTTGATTCCTGTATCTAACTTAGAATGGCAAATTAGCTATCAGCGGATTTGCGTTGCCACTGCCGGTTATGCAGTGTCAATAGTGGTAGCAGCTTATAATCCAAAAACAGCCCAAGTACGGTTTGGACTCGGTGCTAGTGTACCCGCGCCACGAGTCGTGGAGTTTGCAGCACCTCCCACTCCAAAAGAACTCTGCGAAGCACTCTTGGAGCAGCTTCCGGTTGATTGTTTTCTAGAAGATGAAAGGGCAAGTGCGGCTTATCGCCAACACGTCACGAAAGTTTTAATGCAGCGATCGCTCTCAGAAATTTTATGCCAGAATCGATAACTTTTCAACTCAACGGCAAGACCTATAGCGAAACCTGTTCCCCAGGAACAAGCTTACTCAGTTTGTTACGCAATCTAGGCAGGGTTGGTGTGCATCGTGTTTGCGAAACTGGCGATTGTGGCAGTTGCACTGTTTGGGTAGATGGCGCGCCGATTCATAGCTGTATTTACCCAGCCATGCAAATTGAAGGTCACTCTGTCACCACGATTGAAGGACTTGTGGTGGATGGTGAAATGGCACCGATGCAGCAAGCTTTTTTAGATTGCCAAGGGTTCCAGTGTGGGTTCTGCACCCCCGGCATGATTATGAGTGCCGAGAAAATTGTAGAACTTTTGGATGCAACGTCTCTACAAGAGACGGAAGCAGAAATTCGCAGAGCTTTAGAAGGAAATTTATGTCGCTGTACTGGTTACCAGGCAATCATCGATAGCATTCTCATGCGGACTGGTAAGGGCAGCTGTCGGACGCCAGAACGCTTGCAGTTGACGACTACCTCCGGACCAGTTGGGCAGAGTATTCCCAAGCAGGACGGTGTAAGAATCGTCACAGGTCAACCAGCCTACACAGCAGACTGGACGCCTGAAGGGTTGTTGCATTTGAAGGTACTGCGATCGCCTCATCCCCACGCCCGTATCCGGTGTATCCACACAGAAAAAGCAAAAGCCTTAAGTGGCGTGCATGCAGTTTTTACCCATGAGGATGTACCGCGAATACCCTACAGCACTGCTGGTAGAGGAGAGCCAGTGCCAGACCCCTTGGACCACTATTTGCTGGACAACAAAGTGCGCTTTATTGGCGATCGCGTTGCCGCTGTCGTTGCCGAATCTTCAAGCATTGCTGAACTCGCGTGTCAATTGATTGAAGTAGATTACGAAATCCTACCCCATGTCACCGATCCAATTGCAGCAATGAACGATAGCGCTGTTGTGATTCATGATGAACAAGAGTCGTCCCAAATTTATGATGCCCAGCATAATATTGCAGCTAAAGTTGTTCTAGAGAATGGCAACGTAGAACAGGGATTTGCACAAGCTGATTTGATTGTCGAAAACACTTATCATCTTCCAGCTGTTCAGCACGTTCACTTGGAGCCTCACGTTAGTGTCAGTTGGCTTGAAGTTGACGGAACACTGGTGATACGCTCCAGCACCCAAGTCCCATTTCACTGTCAAAGGCAGCTTAGTCAAATTTTCCAGTTACCAAAGGAAAAAATTCGGATTTACAAACCACAGATTGGTGGAGGATTTGGCAACAAACAAGAGTATCTTACAGAAGACCTTTGCGCCTTAGCAACGCTACGTACCGGAAAGCCAGTGCAATGGGAATTCACAAGGGAAGAGGAATTCACCGCAACTAATAGCCGCCATGCGATGACAATTCACCTGAAAACTGGGGTGAAAGCAGATGGTACGCTGGTGGCTCAGGATATGGAAGTCATAGCAAACACCGGAGCTTATGGCAATCATGGTTCAACTGTTATTTATAACACAGGTCGCTTTCCTCTTGGTTTGTACCGTTGCCCGCATCAACGATTTATGGGGCTAGCTGTTTACACTAATATCATGCCTGGTGGGGGTTTTCGTGGATATGGTGTAACTCAAGGCTCCTTTGCCATTGAATCTCATATGGATGAAATTGCTGAGAAATTGGGTATAGATCCGATTGAAATCCGTCAGAAAAATATCATTCGTCCAGACGATGAAATCAAACTAGGAAGTGAAAAAGAAGATCACATCAACGTAATTGGCAGCTACGCAGTGCAAGAATGCTTTGATGTCGTCACCTCTGCGCTGGGTTATGCTCCTGGAATGCCAAGAGTTATAGATGGACATCTGCGACGCTCTGTTGGGTTTGCAGTTGCAATGCAGGGCAGTGGTTTAACCAAAATACATCATGCTGGGGCTAAACTATCACTAAAAGCCAATGGAAAGTATGAACTGAGAACTGGATCAGTTGACGTTGGCACTGGTTCAGATACTTCCCTGCGGCAAATTGCTGCCCAGGTTCTTGGTGCAGAGGTTGCTGATATTGAATTCCTTGCTGCTGATACGCACCGCACACCATTTGATGCCGGAGCTTACGCTTCTTCCACCACTAGCATATCAGGTCAAGCTGTCAATAAAGTCGCGCAAAAATTGCGATCGCGTCTGGTAGAATTTGCGGCAAAACTCTTGCATGCTCAACCAGAAGAAATTATCCTTGCTGGGTTAACTGTGAAGGCAAAACAGCAAGAAATTTCTCTACAAGAACTTGTGGCATTGGCTCAAAAAGAACAGGAATCTCTAGAAGTAGAGATAGATTATACAGCAGATGTGTCTTCTTTGAGCTTTACAGTTGCGGGGGTCGAAGTCGAAGTTGATACTGAGACTGGACGGATTACAGTTGTGCGTTGCGTCCAAGCCTTTGATATAGGTACTGCAATTAATCCCAGAATTTGCCACGGTCAAGCGACTGGTGCAATTGTCATGGGACTAGGATATGCCTTGTGGGAAGAACTCCGCAAGGACGAATACGGACGGATTCTTAACCCAGCACTGCGTACCTACCGGATTCCCACCGCACAGGATGTACCACCGATAGAAATCATTTTGGTAGAAAAAGCAGATCCCAATGGTCCGTTTGGTGCTAAGGGGATAGGAGAAATTGGGATTAATTGTATTGCACCTGCGATCGCCAATGCCGTTTTTCATGCAACGGGTGTCAGGCTGACTCAACTTCCTATGACACCAGAAAGAGTTTGGAGAGCTATGAACTACCCGCCCTTACTTCGTTGAAGAGCGGGTTTCTACATCCTGCCCAGTAAGAGTAGATTTCTGACGCTTCACGCGCCCCAGTTGCTTCATACTTCCCGCAGTTTTGCGGGTATATGAAGTAGAGCTAGCGACATCAGCGTCTACGAGGCTCGTTCCAAACCCCGGTAGAATTCCTTTTGCCCAATAAAGCATAACTTCTGCGGCAGCGATGTCCCTGTCTTGGACATATCCACATTGTTGACACTCATGAACTCTATCATCGAGTGTCTTTTTGTGTTGGTGTCCACATTTAGGACAAGTTTGACTGGGCTTTACTTTTTTGGTTGGAACTTCAATGAACACACCACCAATCTGTTCAACTTTGTATTTGATGGTACTTTTGAGCATTCCAAACCCAACATCGAGTATTGACTTATTCAAGCCAGCCTTTTGTTTTTTACGCTTACCTTTCTTCGCAATACTTGTCATCTTGACGACTTCTAGCTTTTCAGTTGCAACGAAGCTATTACCGCTTACAATTTCTGCTGCAACTTGATGTACCCAATTTTGTCTCTGGTTAGCAACTTTACGAGTTAGCTTACTCACCTTAAATTGGGCTTTCTTCCATCTTCTAGAAGCTTTAAGCTTCTTTTTTCTGTTTGGCGCTTGTTTTCGTCTTTTGTGTTTAGATGCTCGTTTTATCTCGCGTTCAGCATTACGCACAAACTTGGGAGCGTCGATGTGTTGATGATTCTCTCCGTCGGTAATAGACAAAGCTGACTTACAACCCAAATCAATACCAACTGCATTCGTTGGTAATATTTCGGGTTTCAGTACTTGTTCCAACACCTCAATGGTAATAGATGCATACCATTTGCCGTTGCGATAAACAATTGTGCAAGTAGTTGGGGTTCCCCAATACTTAGCCTTGCCACGCATCTGAATGCGTCCAATTTTAGACAAAACAATATATCCGTTTTCACCATTTGATTCAACAGAATAGCCAGTTTTAGCTGGATACGTCCATCCTGAGTAATGACGGATTGACTTGAACTTTGGACGCTTACCTAAGGCTTTAAACCACCGTTCAAATGCAAAATCTACTCTTTTAAGAGTAGCTTGCAAGGCTTGAGAGTTAATTTCTTTGTACTCTGTCCAAACCTCTTTGAATGGAGGCAAACTATTCTGTTGCTCTATGTAGCTAACAGAATGTTTGAACTTTTGGTATTGGGTGAATCTGTTATATACAGCAGCGTTGAACAAGTCTTTATGAAGTTTCCGGTGATACCGCAAAGACTGTTCTATTTGCTTGTTTGGGTATAACCGAAAAGTCATTCGCCTTGTCGCCACTATTTTATTTACCTCCTACTTTTTACTGGTTATACTGATGCTATCGTTGAAGTAGAGGTATATCAAGTGGCTTTGCGAAAAGGGTCTCATTCTATTTTCTCTGTTCACCTACACTTTGTTTTTGTAACCAAATATCGACGCAAAGCAATAACCGCCCCAATACGGTCACGGTTACGAGAAATATTTGCAAATGTATGCATCAAAACTAAATGTCAGCTAATTGAATTTTCAGGAGAGTCAGATCATGTTCATTTGCTAATAGACTTTCATCCTGACAATAATCTTTCTGCGCTTGCTGGAAGTTTAAAATCAGCGTCCAGCAGAATTATTCAAAAAGAATTCTCAGAACATTTAGCAACTATATACAAAACAAGCGTGCTGTGGTCTAGTTCTTATTATGTTGCATCTACTGGCGGCGACAAGATTGAAAGAATCAAGCACTACATTCAATCTCAAGAAGAACCAACCGATTGATTTGGCTACTCCTCATACATCTTTTCCCTCAGTAGCCGTAGGCTACTATTGGTCACGCTTCGGCAATCGTCGTAGCCTGCTGTCCATACACACCACTAGGGTACGTTGAGGGTGGGGACTTCCGCGACCTCGTTAAATGCTTGAGTTCTTAATAACATTCCACGCCCGCAAGTAGATGCCAACTTGAATGTCTTGCAGGAGTATTTAACAATCTCGCTCCTAAACCGAAGTATTTCTAATCAGTAGAGGTCTTTCATGCTTACAAAAGAGCTCAAAGCGTTTATCCAATGCATCCCTAAAGCTGAATTGCACTGTCATTTAGAAGGTTCAATTCAACCAGCAACTTTATTAAAGCTAGCTGCACGCCACTCTATTAAGTTACCTTTTGAAGACGAAGAAAGCGCTAAGAAGTTTTACGAATTTGAAAACCTCAACCAGTTTATTGATATCTTATCGCTCACCTCTTCAACTTTACAAACAGCAGAAGACTTTAAGACCATTACCGTTGAATTTGGTGCCGACGCAGCGCGACAAAATATTGCCTACCGCGAAGTGTTTTTCAGTTATGATGCTCATCGAAACCGTGGAATTGAGTGGGAAACAGTGATTTCGGGTATTGCTGCTGGTCGCATTGAGAGCAAAGAACGATACGGTGTAGAAATGTGGTTTATTGCAGACATGGACAGGACAACCGATCCAGAAGCGAGCCTGAGTATGGTGGAACTAGCTCACAAAAGCCGAGAACAAGCCGGAATCATTGGTGTTGGGATGGACAGTAAGGAAGCTCTTAACCCTGCTTCCCGTCACAAGGTAGCATTCGATCGGGCAAAAGAATTAGGCTTTAGGCTTGTTGCTCACGCAGGTGAAGACGCAGGTCCAGAGAGTGTTTGGGATGCACTCGATATGGGTGTTGAACGCATCGACCACGGTGTGCGCTCTATAGAAGATGATAAACTGTTACAGCGCTTAGTGGAAATCCAAATTCCCCTGACGGTCTGCCCAGTTAGTAACATTCAGTTAAAAATCTTCCCAAATATGGCAGCTCACCCAATCAAGCGACTGATGGATGCTGGCGTTTTTGTCACCGTCAACTCGGACGATCCGCCGATGTTTCATGCAGACGTTGTTGAAAACTATTTGCAGGTAGCTGACACATTTAACTTAACAGCCGATGATATCGAGAAGCTGGCACGGAACAGCTTTATGGCGGCTTTTATGGACTCGGCGGCGCGCTCCGATTATTTACAGCACTTTACAGACAAAGTATCCCAACTGCGAGCAGAGCTATTTAAACAGTAACACGCTACTCGTACCGCACTTGTGTTTATCAGATTCAAATACTTCTATTTTGCGTTTATGAGTCAACCAAACAAATTCCTCTCATTCAACCGTCGCTGGTTTTTACGCGGTCTTGCATTTACAGGTGGTGCTGCACTCTTCTCAAGTTTAACTCAGTTGAGGAGTTTGACTAGGGCGCAGGCACAAGGAGCAGCAGCCAATGGAGCTAACCTACTAAACGAGTTAGAGTCTATTCCCAATCCAGGTAGACCCTTAAAAGTTGTGATTTTGGGAGCAGGGATGGCGGGTTTATGCGCCGCCTATGAATTGGAAAAGCGGGGACATACCTGCGTGATTTTGGAAGCCGATCGCAGCCATATTGGCGGTCGGGTTCGTACGCTACGCTTTGAAGATGGTTTGTATGGTGATGTGGGTGCAATGCGAATTCCCAAAACGCACACTTTGACGCGCCATTACATTGAGTTGTGCGAGTTGGAACTTCGTCCATTTGTTTCGGAGAACCCAGAGGCATACTATTATATGCGCGGTCAGCGCATACGAGCCAAGGAAGCAGACAAGCTGCCTGAGATTTATGGTCTGTCTGGTTCTGAAAGTGGGTTAACACCAGATGATGTTTGGAATCTTGCAGTGGAAAGCCGTCTCAACGAACTGAGCGAGTCGGAAAAAGCTGAGATATTTGCTGAGTACCCCCAAAACGCGCTCGTCCGCTCTATGGATGAGCAATCCTTTCTGCAATGGTGTAAAGCTGCTGGATTGTCGGATGAGGCGATCGAAATGATGTTAGCAGCTAGAGGATTAGTGGGTGACACAGTTGACTTCTCTGCCCTCAGCATTATCCGTATTGAAGAGAACTTGAAGAACGATTTAGATGAAATTGTCGGCGGTACAGACCGCTTACCTGCTGCTATTGCACACCTCCTCAAATCGAAACCCAGAATGGGCTGTGAAGTCATCCGAATAGAACGAGACGACCAAGCGCACAAGGCAGCAGCAGTTTATACGCAAAATGGCACCACCAAGCGGGAGGAAGGGGATTTTGTCCTGTGTACCATCCCCTTCCCAGTTTTGTCTCGGCTCGATACACCTTTTTCTGGAACCAAACAACAAGCGATTCGTGGGTTGTCATATAACTCTGCAATGAAAGTGCAAGCTGTAGCCAACCGCCGTTTTTGGGAAACCGACGACGGGATTTACGGTGGCGGGACGTACAGCGATTTGCCCATTGGTACAACCTACTATCCCAATGACAACGCCTCTGCTAAAGACCCGGAAGTCTCAGCTGGTGCTGGCGTGATATTAGCTTCCTACACTTGGGGAAGTCTGGCACGCCATTTAGGGAAGCTGCCCCCAGAGGAACGCCATGCGGTTATCCAGCAATATCTGGGCTTGATTCATCCTCAAATTAATAACGAAGGCGTGCTGCGGCGGATGGAGAGTTGGTATTGGGACAATCACCCTTGGAGCTTAGCGGGTTTCGCTTTCATGAAGCCCTATCAGCAAACGGGATTGTATAAGGATATAGTTGCACCTGAAGGTCGCATCTATTTTGCGGGGGAACATACTTCAACGCAATACGCCTGGATAGAGGGTGCAGTGGAATCATCTGTGCGGGCAGTTAAGGAAATGTTAGTTGCAGCGCACGCTTAATTATTATTTTCTCTGACGCAAAGACGAGGGTTTATTGCTCTTTGTTCGGCACTGCACTACAACAGCGATCGCGCTTGTGAGATGTGAGGCTTTTTTTTGTTCTAGCTAAAAGATGCCTCATTGAGAACAGAAACTCTACCAAGTGATAGAAGTAACTAATTTACAATTTTTAATACTTTGAGGAAAGCCAGCAGTTTGTAATTTATTTTCCTCTTGACTTAACGCTATTACATATGTTGCAGTGATTAACTACTTTTTCTGTCATATTTCCTACTTAAATCTTTAAAAGCATAATTGCAGTTTTGGTAAGACAAGTATCTATTGTCAGAAGTAACGGTTAGTTTAATATCTGAATCACTCAAGATTCAGCACAATTGTATATTGACAAAAGTGTTATCAGTAGGAGACGAAAATGACAGCCAATTATGACAGTATTGCCCAGCAGTATAAAAAATCCAAAGAATTGCCGTTTCGGCTGCATATTGAGGCATATACATTCTTTAATCTGCTAGGTGATCTGAACGGAAAATCGCTCTTGGATCTGGCTTGCGGGGAAGGATTCTACACCAGACAATTCAAACAGAAGGGCGCTGCACGGGTAGTAGGGGTAGACAATTCCGACAAAATGATCGAACTGGCAAGACAGGAAGAAGCCTCCCAACCCCAAGAAATTGAATATATTGTCGCTGATGTACTCGAACTTGGTGAAATTGGCAGTTTTGATCTAGTGGTGGCTGCCTATCTGCTGAATTACGCCCAAACCAAAGAACAACTGCTTAAAATGTGTCAGAGCATCTTCGCCAACCTGAAACCGGGCGGTCGTTTCGTCACTCTCAACAATAATAGCGAACAACCTCCTGCGTCCTATCCCATAACTGAAAAATATGGATTTATCAAAAGCGTGGATGAACCGCTCACAGAAGGCACACCTATAAAATACACATTCAAAGTTGATGGAGAGAAATTCAGCTTTGATAACTATTACCTTAGCCAAGCCACTTACGAATCGGCATTGAGAAGTGTCGGCTTCAAAGAGGTTCGGTGGCAAAAACCGATAGTTTCTCCTGATGGGGTGAGGCAAGAGGGTCAAGAGTTTTGGCAAGATTTCCTTAACTATGCGCCGATGGTTGGCATCGAATGCGTTAAATAGCTGTTTTTGAAGCAATCAAGCCGCGAGCCATTCACTCGTTCGATGCTATTGTCACCCACTGACTTAAATCAATTCCACGCAGATAATGGTAGTTGCTAATGGTTAATTGCTAATTGCTTTAATCAACTCATGACAACACACATCATCGGGTTAACTGGAGGCATTGCTACAGGCAAAACCACTGTTGCCAATTATTTGGCTAGTGCTTACAATTTGCCTATTTTGGATGCAGATATTTATGCCAGAGAAGCAGTATCTGTAGGTTCACCCATTCTTCAGGCGATCGCTCAACGTTATGGAGAACAAATTTTACTTGCAGATGGAAACCTCAACCGTCAGAAGTTGGGAGAGATTATTTTTAACAATCAAGAGGAACGCAACTGGGTAGAGGGTTTGATTCATCCATACGTGCGCGATCGCTTTCTCGAAGAAATTGCCGTATCATCAGCACAAACACTAGTATTAGTTGTGCCTTTGCTGTTTGAAGCAGGAATGACTGATTTAGTCACAGAAATTTGGGTTGTCAGCTGTTCTGAACAACAGCAATTAGAAAGATTGATGCGGCGGAATCATTTAACTTTAGAGCAAGCGCAAGCCCGGATTATGAGTCAAATGCCAATTGCAGAAAAAGTAGCCAGTGCAGATATTGTGTTAAATAATTCCTCTATTATCGAAATTATACTGAAACAGGTAGATGCAGCAATCTTAAGCATTGAGCCGTCTCCCGTCACGTGTGCCACCTTTTTTAGGGAAAGTTAGCTCGATTGATTTTACAGCAGCAAGGCTAGTTCTGCTGCATATTCGCGATGCACTTTGGAAAGGAGACACAATCACTTTCTTAAACTTTTCATGGTGTTTTCTGCCAAATCCCGTTTTCAAGGGCATACTGGTTGCGCTAGTTCCTTTTCAGGAATGGATGAAATGTTACAGTTTATTGCAATCTCTGGTTAGAGGCTACTATGTCAAAGTCATTTCGACTACGATATTACCATGAACTCATAACGGCTACGACTAAGGCGGTTGTTTATGAATTCAAGCTCGACTTATTGAAAAGAAATTACAACCTCTGACTAAATTGATGGAGAAATCACCCAGTATGGCTGACCCCAAAACATTGACAACCGCTGAGGGAATTCCGGTTGCAGATAACCAGAACTCGTTGACAGCAGGTGCTCGTGGTCCTGTGCTGATGCAAGATTTTCACCTGATGGAGAAGCTAGCTCACTTCAACCGGGAACGGATTCCTGAGCGCGTCGTCCATGCGAAAGGAGCCGCTGCATTTGGCACGTTCACCGTTACTCACGATATTACTCGTTATAGTAAAGCCAAAGTTTTTTCAGAGATTGGCAAGCAAACCCAAGTTCTTCTCCGGTTCTCTACTGTGGGAGGCGAAAAAGGTTCAGCCGATGCTGAGCGTGACCCCAGAGGCTTTGCAGTCAAGTTCTATACAGAAGAAGGCAACTGGGATTTAACAGGCAACAATACGCCAGTCTTCTTTATCCGCGATCCGCTCAAGTTTCCTGATTTCATCCACACGCAAAAGCGCAATCCGCAAACTAATTACAAAGATGCCAACGCCATGTGGGATTTCTGGTCACTTAGCCCAGAGGCTCTGCATCAGGTCACGATTCTATTCTCTGATCGCGGTACTCCCAAAACCTATCGGCACATGGACGGGTTTGGCAGTCACACCTTCAGCCTGATCAATGCTCAAGGCGAACGGGTGTGGTGCAAGTTCCATTTCAAAACCATGCAGGGCATTGAAAACTTTACGTCGGAAGAAGCAGTACGGGTTAAGGGCGAAGATCCAGACCATGCAACTCGCGATTTGTTTGAAGCGATCGAGGGCGGAGACTATCCTAAGTGGCGAGTCTGCATTCAGGTGATGACTGAGGAACAGGCAGCGCGCCATCGAGATAATCCTTTTGACCTGACCAAGGTTTGGAAGCATTCAGAATATCCCTTGATTGATGTGGGTATTCTCGAACTCAACCGCAATCCTCAAAACTACTTTGCTGAAGTTGAGCAGGCGGCATTTTCTCCTTCTAACGTCGTTCCTGGTATCAGCTTCTCTCCCGATAAAGTATTGCAAGCTCGCATCATGTCCTATGCCGATGCTCAGCGCTATCGTATCGGTGCGAACTATCAGCAATTACCTGTCAATCAACCGAAGTGCCCGGTGATGCACTACCAGCGCGATGGTGCTATGGCATTCGGCAACAATGGAGGCAATGCACCCAACTACGAACCCAACAGCTATGAGGATACGCCGAAGCAAAATTGTGCTTATGCAGAGCCAGCTGTGGACTTAGGCAATGTTAAGGCAGATCGCTATGATCACCGTGCAGGAAATGACGATTACACCCAAGCGGGAGATCTCTATCGGCTCATGACACCCGAACAACAGGAGCGTCTGATCCAAAACATTGTAGGCAGTTTGAGTCAGGCACGACGTGATATTCAAATGCGCCAACTCTGCCATTTCTTCCGGGCAGATGTGAATTACGGTCGTCGTGTGGCAGAAGGGTTGGGGGTTGCGATCGACCCATCGATGATTCCAACGTCTGCTCAACCCGTCGGGGCATAACAAGGTGAGGAGCTTGGAATATAGCGGTTCTCATTTGAATCACATACACCACCACAAATAATGTAGAGACCGTACAGTACAGTCTCTACAGTTGTGTATTGCACGCAACCGAGAAGCGCTATAGTATTCCCCAATACAGTTCAGTTAAGGATTTTTGGTGGGATTCGCGTTCTTTGTAGAGACGAGAGGTGGCGCGTCTCTACATTGTGTTCCTGATAAAGATTCTGGTTTTATCACCAAGCGTATTAGTCTATTCCCTAGAAGCAGTCATAAGCGGAGTCCTTAATAAAAGTTTTGTTTCTTGTTAAAGTCGAGAATAAGAAAACAAGATTACTGTAATAATATATGTATGACTTTTGTGAATTGAATAAATAAATATAAACTCAAGGTGTCTGTTGTGTTACCCATTCCTTGAAGAGTTGAGAACCTACAGCATAATACTCCTCATCCAACAGCCGAATCACACCAGTCCCCGCAATGACTTCTAAAGCATCTGCCACATTTCCTCGACTTAAACCTGTATATTGTGCCAAAGTTTTAGGAGTTCCTTTGCGGTTCTCAACCAGGGCTTGATAAACTGTTCGTTCAGTTTCTCCAAAGCAACCAGAGTGCTGTTCTTCATTCCACCATGAGGAAAAGTCTTTGTCGTGATACTGGATTAATTTATTTATTAAATTCGTGCAGGAGTCTGTTTGGTGGTCGAAGATAATATTGAGAGTTTGTTGTATTAAATATGGATGGCATCCTGACCATTCTATAATAGAGGTCATTTTTTGATCGGGGAAAGAAATCTGTTCCTGTTCTGCGCGATCGCCTATCAATTTCTTTGTATCTTCCTCACTTAAGGGAGCTAACCATTCGATTTCTGCTATATTTAATAATGGAGAACCTACGCGCTGCTGATATTCCTTCAAATCTCGATAACCTGATAGCAAAAGACCCAAAAAAGGCTTGATAGCAGTGTCGGTATCTTTCAATCCTCGCAGATATGACCAAGCATCACTTGCCCAATTTTTATCCACAATAAACTCAGCGCCATCGATGAGAAAGCAGACACCTTGAAAATTTAACTTGCGAAGTTCCTCTATAGTTTTAAGGAACGCCAAGCGGAAGCTATCATTATCTAAGCGTCGTTCGTAGTCGGGATTATTTATATTCAATTTAATATTTAACTGCTTGAGAAAGCTAAGAGTAACTTCGCCACCTTTGACTTGAGTTAGAAATTGGTGGTACATCTGCCTAAGACTCGCTAGAGGAACTTCTCGCCAGCGTTCTATTGCTTCGCGGAGTCTGGCTATGAGGAGATAACGCAGATTGTCTAAGTCTTTGGGTTGTTCTAACTGTAAGTTTATCAGTACAGGAAATGCTCGCCGGGGATTACCAGTATTTGGATTCAGCAAATTCCACTCAACAGCACGCAAAGCACTTGTTTTACCCAAACGCCGCCCAGCGAGGAGAATCCGTACTTGAAAGGGCGATCTTAGCATGGTATTGAGCAATTCGCTGCGTCCAAAGAAGTGGGAAGGATCAGTGATTGCGACTCGGAAGTTATCAAACGGGCGTTCTACTGGAAAATTTTGCATTGTTCAATCTCCTCCTCAGTCATCTGCATTTGGATCCACCGCGATAAGAGTGGAATCCGGATTTGGTAAAAATCCTGATGTTCCACTTCCTTGTGATACAACAATCCAACATTTGTGAGCCACAAGCAAGCATCTAAGCACTGACTTGTTGTGAAATTATCTTTGAGTTGGTTGAGTAACGCTTGTTCTGTTATCCCCTCACGAAAATGTTCGTTGCAGGCTATGGCTCGAAGCAGGGCGATCGCCACTTCAAAGTCACGTTTTTCTAAATCTTCCCAAATGCTTTTTTCTAAGTAATTTTTCAACTCGCCTTTATGACTCAAAGTCTTTTCTAAATATCGCTCTACCGTCGCCCATTCAATGAGCATATTTCTGCTTTGAGAAGGCTTTGTATTTTTATCTTGATTTTTATCTTTTATTCTTTCTGTTAAAAAGCGAGCAAGTTGACGAGAGACAAACGGGTGTCCACCGCTTTGCCGATGAATTTGTTTAGGGGTTTGCTCATCAAACTCTAAGCCCATCAATTTGCCGATGTTAATGAGCATATCTTTCGTCTCTTCTTCAGCAAAAGGAGGCAGAAAGACTTCTTTGAAGAAGCTAAAAACTGGATTTGTTGCCACTCCTTGTTGCTTCCACATATTGATTCGATTGCAATCTGGATGCACATCAGCGACGAGAAGTGACAGTTGACGCTGTTCTTGACACAACACTCGTAGCGCCCCAAAACAAGCATTAAATTCTTCTGCTTTCTCCCGCGAGTCTTCTGGACTGGGAAGAATTCGTTCTACTTCATCCAAAAAGCACAGGATGGGCAATTTATACTTTTTAGTTTGCTGGATTGCACTGGCAAAGTCAATCACTCTTTGGATGAATTCTCCAGTTAACTCTGCGGCTGGTTTCTCTAGGGGAAATGGTTCAAAAGATGGGAGTTTCGCCTCAGTCTCTAGGGTGGAAAGAAGCTGAAGGATATCGTTGAACAAAGCTGCACCGTAACGAGAGCCGCCATACCGTTGTAGGTCAATATGTACGATGGGATGTTGTCGCAACAAGAATCCTAACTGAAGCAGCACAGAGGTTTTGCCTGATTTGCGTAATCCAAATAGCCCAATTCCTTGATATCTCAGCAGTTCTTCTGCCAAACGCTGTAGTATTTCTGTGCGACCAAAGAAAGAAAATGTGTCGCTAATGGCGTTTTTGTCATCAAAGAAATCAACACGCTGGAGGTAGCGATCGCAATACAGTTCCAGCAAACCTCTGCACTCGTCTTGGTTGGGTAGCGCTTGTTCCACTTGCGCTAGAGGAATTGGAATCAGCACAAAATGGTCGCGTAACCGTACCTTAGCCGTTTCCATTCTGGCGGTGGTATCCGGTGGAACTCTGTATATCAGCAAGCCAGCCCTTTGTGTCTGCTCCCTTGGCAATTGTTGGGATTGAACGAGTCGGATGATATCTTGGTCAGTTGGCGTATCCACAGTTAGCAAAACTGGTAAAGGCGTGTAGGTACTGAGAGTGCCTTCGATAGTTTCGATTGTGAGGTGCAGTTCTTTCTCTCGTTTTATTTTCGCACCTACGAGTTCCAGAAACTTAGTTGCTAAATCCAAACACTTAGCTTTCTGTTCGTGTTGTTGTAGAAGTTGCTTTAATGTACCGTCTTGTGTCCATTGTGGCAACCGTAACTTTAATAACTGTACATATTTATCACTCAATGTATGGTCTTTGGTATTAGCGGCGTATTCGATTAATCTTTCTCGTAGTTCTAAGGCTGTATCTAAGGGGAGTAAGGTTGCCAACAATAAGTAAACACCGCGAAAACGTGGGTCGTTTATGTGTTGATTAACACGCTCTTGAATTTCTTTACCTTCGCCAAGAAAGTTTTGTACAAGGAAGAATTCCATTATTTTGTCGTGGCGAAAGTACCAGCTTTTGTGCGGTTCTCCTTCAGCATCTTCCCACTGACGGCTGATGACCATTTTATATTTTTCATCTTCCATACTGATTAATTCTTGCCTAAATTCATCAGCAGGAATGGCGCTTTCGTCGTTGAGTCGCATTTGGTAAACTGCTTGCGAGAACTTCTTGAGTGGAAATTCGTGTTTCCATTCTCGCAGGTATTCTTCCGCCATCAGCTGATATTGCTGTTCTTGCAGGCGAAACAAGTCTGGTTGTTTACCTTGTGATAGCATCAGGGCAACCAGCGTTAAATCCATTGGGTTGGAAAGAATTCGCTTCGCTGCTGCTAAATCTTCTGGGGATTGTTGATTGTTGAAGGCTGCTGCTATGTAGCGGGCGCAGGCTTGTTCGTAATCTCGGAACCCCACCCCTAACCCCTCCCCGCTAGCAGGGAGGGGGAAAGAAGGCGGGGTGGGGTTAAGTCGCCGTACAGACATCTCGCTTTTAGCTGCGCTAAAATCTTTCCCTCTCCTTACCAAGGAGAGGGATGCCCGATAGGGCAGGGTGAGGTTTCGCCATACAGACGTCTCGCTTTTCACCTCACCCTCGCTTTTAGCTGCGCTAAAATCTTTCCCTCTCCTTACCAAGGAGAGGGATGCCCGATAGGGCAGGGTGAGGTTCATCTGCTGACGATAAAGCAAAAACTCCTGTATTTGTTCACGTTCCAACGGCTGCAATTCATATTTCTTTGCCGTTGAGGGCGGTATCCAATCCAAGGGCTGTGTCGTCATAATAATGTTGCCCCGGAAATAACTTTCTGCAAACTGCGAGACTTTTGCCCGCGTGTCGGCGGTGACTTCGTTGAGTCCGTCGATGCAGATGTCTATAGCACCATAATAAATGAGGTTTCTCAGGAATTTCGCATCTTGTACCTGTCCTTGCAGCTTGGCATAAATTGCGTCAATGATGCCGTTGTCACATTTTTGGGCGGGTAGAAAGGCGACGATTCGCTGGGAGGTTTTCACCAAATGGCGTAGAAACATTGACTTGCCTAAACCAGAGTCGCCTTCTAAGACGATTTGCCCCGTGATATCGGGTAGTGCTTGGGTAACTGATTGAATCTCTGGTGCTAGGTTGTCTGCAGAATCTCTCGCCGCTTGCTTTACCCCTCCTCGCTTGCGGGGAGGGGCTGGGGGTGGGGTGCTACCCGGCGGAACCTTAACAAAAGATTCGGGAAAATAAGTTTGCTCATTGAAATTATCTAATCCTGCATCAGCTAGCAAGGTAGGTTTGAATGGTTCAAACAGTCTGCGACGCAGGTAAGGAACCCAAGTTAGGAGTAAGCCGATGTAACCAAAACCTAGAATCCGCCTTATCCAAGGGTTCCAGAAAAAGGTTGCCAGAACTTGAGGAAATTTGGGGTAGGCAAGGATGAGGGTAAGCCAAATGGCAAGGTGAATGAGGATGATTTTTGTTGCAAGGGAAAACCAGTCCCGAAATTCCAGATTATTGATGACTGAATGCACAGCATCAGCATGGGTGGATTTGGCTTGTTTGAGATTGTTGTAGTGATCTCGAAGTGAACTGATGTCCTGTGCTTCCCAGGAGACTTTGTAAGCAACTTCGGCAATTTGTGCTGCTAGTTCTTGTCGCAAATCTGGCGTTGATTTACTGTCTTGCCAAGCTTTCTCGAACACTGTCATTATGTTTCTGCCCTTGTCAAGGGTCAGCTTCTCTGGTCTACTTTTGGGTCTACCCACCCATTGCATGAGAGTTTCTACATCTTGCTCTCCACCACCTATAAAATGAGCTAGGAATCTCGGTTGAGCAATTTCTTCTGGACGAGATTGCAAAACTGCGTCCAGAACCTGCACAATGAATGACAAATTTTGCTGACCTAGCTTTGGAAGTGCCTCTGCTGCGGCATAACGGACATTCCAG